>JAYPPO010000024.1:0-4148 GCA_038131485.1 Alphaproteobacteria bacterium | reverse complement strand
TGGGCAGAGTTGCCGAGCAGGACGGAGTTCGACGACAACTTGTCCTTTTCCATGTTCCGCAAGATCTCGTTGATTTTGAGGAAGTAGTGCATGGTCGGCGGCATCGTTGACGGGTCGTCTGGGAAAGCGCGGAGCACGCGGTGCTTGAAGTAAGCGATCATTGCCTCGCGGCCGAGATCGTCTTCCTCCGGCGTGTCGCCAATATGAATGAAGTAGCTGCACATGGCGCGGCCAGGCTCGTTGCCTTCCGTGACGCAGTTGTTGCGGTAACTGTCGACGGCCTTATCGAGGCTGCCATAGACCATCGAGGCGGCGAACGGCGCGTAAATGATATTGTGCCCCCTCTTGGCCGCCATCTTCGACGACGTCTCTGAGAACGACGCTACGTAGAACGGGATCGGATTCTGGATCGGCTTGGGTGTGATCGACATCTCGTTGATGTTGTAGTAATTGCCGTGATGCGACCAGAAGCCTTCCTCGGTCCATGCTTTCCACAGCACGTCCATGCCCTCTTCGAACATCTCTGCAGACTTCATAAAGTCAGCACCGAACGGCTCGTATTCGGCCTGATCGTAGCCACGGCCGGTGGCAAAATCGACGCGGCCGCCCGACAGTAGGTCGAGGGTGGCCCATGCTTCGGCGACGTGAATGGGGTGGTGCAGGGGCAAGACGTTCACAGCAGGCGCGAAGCGGATGTTTTCCGTCTCCGGAATGATGCTCGCGAGCAGGATATCTGGCCGAGAATTGACTCCAAGTTGATCAAAGTGATGTTCGCCGATCCAGGCCGAGTGGTAGCCGAGCTTGTCGGCGAGAATCGCCTGTTCGCGGATCTCTAGCACGAAGTCGCTCGCTGACCGTGGGTTATCCGGATAGTGGTTGTCGGACAGCGTGAAATAGCCGAAATCAATTGCCATAGCGCCTCTCCCTTTGCCTTTTAGAACCTTGATCGAGCATTTTGTTAACCTTTGATAAATTTATTTGCAAGTGCAAATTTATGCGCTCGAAGGCTGCTTCGTCGGCGGATATTTTCACAGCTAACGCCTGACCTTTGGGGCTGCCCCAACCTACATTGAAACAATTCGATCATTCTAAGGCTGTTTTCATTTGGTCCGCCGCTGAGCGTAAGTTTAACTGGGGCGACACGTCAGGAGGTGAAATGGCCGAACTCGTCTACCAAAATTACGGCGCCGAAGCGCTTTACGCCCAGTACAACAACCGGGCGCTGACGCCCCAAGCGGAGCGGGAGGCTATAAAGGCCAACCAGACAGCGCGGTCGAAAGCCTACCGAGCCGCGGCCACGCGCAAGCATCTCGATGTTGCTTACGGGCCGCACCCGCGCGAACGGCTAGACGTGTTCCTTCCCGCGACAGAGCGAGCGCCGCTATTCGCTTTCATCCACGGCGGCTACTGGCAGTGGAACGACAAGGAGGGGTTCGAGTTCCTCGCAGAGCCGTTTAACGCGGCGGGAGCGGCATTCGCGAACATCGGTACGCCCTTTGCCCGGCGGTGACGCTCGCAGGAGTTGACCGATCAGTGCCGGCGCGCGTTAGCGCATCTCTGGCGGGAGGCGCAGAAGTATGGCTATGACCGGAACCGGATCGTGGTTTCGGGGCACTCGGCAGGCAGGCACCTGACTGCTATGATGGTAGCGACCGACTGGCCGGCGTTCGGCGGCGGTTTGCCCGCTAACCTGGTGCGTGCGTCGCTGCCGATCAGCGGCATCTATGATATCGAGCCGATCCGCCTGACGCCGCTGAACGATGCGGTAAAGCTGGAGGCAGACGACGTCAGACGCCTAAGCCCTTTGTTTCTCTCCCCGACGACGACGATTGAGGGCATAGTCGCCCATGGTGGCACAGGTCGGAAGAGTTCCATCGACAGGCGGCCGAGCTTGCTCGGTTTGGCGTGATGCCGGTTTGGCGGCGGACACCCTAGAAATCCCCGCCGCAATCACTTCACGGCGCTATGCGCATTGGCGGAAGAGGACAATGCTCTTTTCGCCGTCGCGCGGAGGTTGCTGGGGCTTTGATGAGCGGCGCTCCTGAGCTTCGTCATGTCCAGGTCGACGGCTTGACGCTAGGATATAGAGGGCCGGATCTGGCCCGGCACTCGTATTCGTTCACGGAAAGGGCGGCAACAGCCGCAACTGGGAGACGCAGTACACGCAATTCTCGGACCGGTACCGTGTCATCGGTTGGGACGCGCCGGGCTACGGCGGCTCGGAGGAACTGGCCGACCGACGCGCCGTCGGTCGCCGACTATACGCGCAAGATCGGAGCGTTTCTCGACTCGCTAGGCATCAGGGAAGCGCACATGGTCAGCCATTCCTTTGGTGGTACACTGATGCCTGCTTTCAGAGGGCACATCCCGCGAGTGCTCAGCATGGTTGCCGCGCAACCTGTTGTCGACTCAGGCCCGTTAGGACCGGCCCGCCAGGCCGAAATCGTTGCCGCTCGGGAGAAGATGCTGGCAGAAATGAGCATCGAGGATTACGCCCGCGATCACGCGCCGATGTCAGTGGCATCGACCGCCGAGGCGGCGACGGTCGCGAAGGGCATTGAGGTGTCGTTATGGACGCGGCCTAAGGGCTATCTGGCGCAGTGGCGGGCGATGGCGCGTGCAGACATCTTTTCAGAGATTGGAGAAAACCTTCCGACGACGACGGTGGTCACGGGGATGGGCGATAAGACGGCTTCGACGGACATCGTCCGGCGCATCGCGACAGCGCTCGAGGGGGCTGAACTGGTAGAGCTGCCCGATATCGGGCACATGATCTATATCGAGCACCCGGAGCGTTTCAACGCGGCGCTCGAAGGGCACCTGGCGCGGGCAGGATAGCCCGCGCCGACGATACCATTCTATTTTTCGTTGATGATCGGATTGCTTAGAACGCCGATCTTGTCGAGTTCGACCTCGACCGTGTCACCTTCCTTCATAAAAACCTGCGGGTCGCGGTAAAAGCCGACGCCGCCGGTGGTCCCAGTGACGATCACATCGCCGGGATAGAGCTCGGTGACGGTCGACAGATAGGCGATCAGCTGGTTGCAGTTGAACAGTAAATCGTCAGTCGTTGCGCGCTGCATCTCCTCGCCGTTTAGACGTGTGACGAGCGTTAGCGAGGCGGGGTCGGTGATTACGTCGCTGGTCACCATCCAAGGGCCGAAAGCGCCGGATTGATAAAAGTTCTTGCCAGGGCCGAACTGGCCCGTGTGGCGCTGATAGTCGCGGATAGAGCCGTCATTATAGCAGCTGTAGCCGGCGACGACTGATAGCGCATCGGCCTCCGGTACGTGGCGGCAGGTCTTACCGATGATCAGCGCCATTTCGCCTTCGTAGTCGAACTTGTCGGAGACCTTGGGCTTCACCATCGGCTGGCCCTGTCCGACATGCGAATTGGGGTAGCGCGTGAAGATCATCGGCCATTCTGGCTCCGGCCGATTGCCGCCCTCGGTGACGTGGCTGCGGTAGTTCAGACCGACGCAGAAGATCTTATCGGGATCGGTGATGACCGGCAGGAACTCGATCTCGTTAAGGCTGTAGTCGGCGCTCTTGCCCGCTGCAGCCTTCTCGATTACGCCTAGCGCATCAGCGGCGATCGCGCCGCGAAGCGTTTGTGGCCCGCCAGCCAGCGGCTTTGCGTCGATGATGCCGCCGTCGGTGATGACGCCGTATGATTCGGTCCCGTTGACCGCGAAACTAGTTATTTTCATCCCAAACTCCAAAGTTTTGTATCGGCCATGAATAGCGCCTCAGAGAACGGAAGCAAACCCGCATCGTTGCGGGTTCCGCGACCGCATGCATATTATAACTCGGGTATCGCTCTCGCCCGGAATGTCGGATACCAGAACATGGCCAAACTACCGAAAATGCAGCTCTCGCACGTTGGAATTTGGGTGCAGGATTTCGATCGGATGAAAGATTTCTACGTCCGGATGTTCGGCTTTGGGATTGCTGACGAAGGCGTGCTCAACGGCAATCGTTACGCCTTTATGAGCGCCGATCCGCGTGACCATCATCAGGTTATCGTTGCTGAGGGGCGGCGCCCGGACACCGACCAGACCACTGTCAACCAGATTTCGTTCCGGTGTGGAAAGTTAGCGGATCTCAGGCAGGTCTACACGGCGGTGATGGCGGACGAGGACGTCAAG
>JAYPPO010000023.1:0-3034 GCA_038131485.1 Alphaproteobacteria bacterium | reverse complement strand
GCAGGTCTTTTTCGCGCGTCCGCGGGCGCAGATCACGGATGCCTTTTTAGCTCCATAGTACCAGTGACGCGCCCGGTCGCCGTGTCGATCAAGACTAGCCGGCCGCTTCCGTTGGCAAGTCTGAGACGTAGCGAGATACGCCCGTCGCCGAGCGTGGTTTCAACCACCTCGGCACCCGTCGGAATTACGATTTCCGCGGGCGCGAAAGACGCAGCCGCGGGAGCACTGGCTTTTTCTACGA
Source organism: Alphaproteobacteria bacterium (assembly GCA_038131485.1). Lineage (GTDB taxonomy): Bacteria > Pseudomonadota > Alphaproteobacteria > MPNO01 > UBA830 > JAYQUR01. The sequence goes on along the minus strand of JAYPPO010000023.1, from coordinate 2,793 downwards.
TGGCGTAGACCAGAACGACGATCCCGACGACGATAAGGGCGCCCATCCCGATCACAAGAGCCTTGAGTGCGCGCATCCGTGCCCGTTCCCTTAGCTGCAGCCTGGTGCCTGTTAGCGCTCCAGCCAGCGTGTAATTATGCTAGCGTACGGCATGTCCACCACCATACTTCCTAACGACACTGCTGCCGCCGCGATCACCCGGACGATAGTCGAGACTGTAGACATCTCCGTGCCGGAAGAGGCGTCAGGCGAGAGGCTTGACCGCGTGCTCGCCGCTGCGTTCGACGGACGATCGCGCTCATTCCTCAAGCGGCTAATCGAAGACCGCTGCGTCACCGTTGCCGGAAGCGGTGTGACGATAGTCGAGCCCTCATATCGGGTCAAACCGCATGAGACGTTTCGGGTATCGATGCCGGAGCCTGCCGAGGCGCGTCCGCAGGGAGAGACGATCCCGCTCAACGTGGTTTACGAGGACGCCCATCTGATCGTAATCGACAAGCCGTCCGGTCTCGTCGTCCATCCCGCACCGGGCAACCAGACGGGCACGCTGGTCAACGCGCTGATTGCACGTTGCGGCAACAGCCTGACCGGAATAGGCGGCGAACGTCGGCCAGGTATAGTGCATCGCCTCGACAAGGACACGAGCGGGCTATTGGTCGCCGCGAAGACCGCTGCTGCCCACGAGTCACTAGCTAATCAGTTCTCATCACGATCCGTGGATCGAGCCTATCTGACGCTGGTCTGGGGCGTGCCGCGCCCTTCGGCAGGCGAAATCGGGGGAAATATCGGGCGCAGCCCGCGCAACCGGAAGAAAATGGCAGTGCGCGCGACCGGCGGCAAACCTGCGCTCACCCATTACCGGTCGCTGGAAGCGTTCGGCGATGCGGCAGCACTCGTCGAATGCCGCCTAGCCACCGGCAGGACGCACCAGATCAGGGTGAATATGGCGCATATCGGCCACCCGGTAATGGGTGATCCCGTTTATGGCGGCGGCCCGACCCAAGGCCGCAAGAGCAAACTGTCCACGGATGCGCTCGACCGCATCGCCAAATTGCAGGGTCAGGCGCTGCATGCCCGACGCCTGGGCTTTGTCCACCCAGATTCTGGAAAAAATTGGTTTTTGAGAGCGATCTTCCAGAAAATATGGCGGAATTGAGGCATTTTCTGTCGTCTACTGAAACTAACCCCAGCGTGATTAAATTCTTAAATAACTAAAAGATCCTGGCGCCGACCCGTGCAATCCCGCCCCGGGGCAGCAGCGTTCATAAAATCAATAAACGGAATCCAATGGCTAACAATCTTCCTTCCGTTTCGAGCCTGACACCGGAGAGCAACCTCTCCCGTTACCTTCAAGAGATCCGAAAGTTTCCGGTTCTTGAGCCAGAAGAGGAATACATGCTGGCCAAGCGCTGGAAGGAACACGAAGACTCGGATGCCGCGGCCCAAATGGTGACCAGCCACCTGCGTCTCGTCGCAAAGATCGCCATGGGTTATCGCGGCTACGGCCTGCCGATGGGCGAAATTATCTCGGAGGGCAATGTCGGCTTGATGCAGGCCGTCAAACGGTTCGAGCCAGAAAAGGGCTTTCGCCTTGCCACATACGCGATGTGGTGGATCAAGGCGTCTATCCAGGAATACATCCTTCGCTCATGGTCGCTAGTGAAGATCGGCACGACCGCCGCGCAGAAGAAGCTGTTCTTCAACCTTCGGCGCCTGAAAGGTGAGATCAAGGCGCTCGAGGAAGGCGACATGACGCCGGAGAACGTCCAGAAAATTGCGACGACGCTCGACGTCAGCGAAGAAGATGTGATCAGCATGAACCGCCGCATGGGGGGGCCAGACAATTCGCTAAACGCGCCGCTTCGCGCCGACTCCGAGGGCGAGTGGCAGGACTGGCTGGTCGACGACTCCGACAATCAGGAAACGCTGCTTGCCGATCAGGAGGAAATGGAAGACCGCCGGCGCATGCTTGCCGAGGCGCTGTCCATCCTGAATGATCGCGAACGCAAAATCATCGCCGCCCGCCGCCTCCAAGAGCAACCGGTAACGCTCGAAGAGCTCAGCCAGGAATTCGGCATCTCGCGGGAGCGCGTTCGCCAGATCGAGGTGCGGGCTTTCGAGAAGCTGCAGAAGGCGATCCGCTCGGCCGCGATCGAAGGCCGGATCGAGCGGGAGTCTACCCTGGGCGGCTGACGCGCCGTCAGGTGCCGAACGGGTCGCGGACTAGGATCGTGTCCTCGCGCTCTGGGCTGGTAGACAGGAGCGCGACTGGAACCTCGATCAACTCCTCGATGCGGCGGATGTACTTGACTGCCTTAGCGGGAAGATCGGCCCAGCTCCGAGCGCCAAAAGTGCTTTCCTGCCACCCCTCGAGCACCTCGTAGACCGGCTCGACTTCAGCCTGAATCCGCCGGTCCGCGGGGAGGTAATCGTATTGGGTTCCTGAATATCGGTAACCGGTACAGACCTGCAGGTCGTCGATACCGTCCAGCACATCCAGCTTTGTGAGCGCGATGCCATGGACACCACCGATTCGCAGCGCCTGGCGCACAAGGACCGCGTCGAACCAGCCGCAGCGGCGCTTGCGCCCGGTGACAGTGCCGAATTCGTGACCACGCTCTCCGAGAAGTGCCCCGATATCGTTATGTTGCTCAGTCGGAAAAGGCCCAGAGCCGACGCGCGTCGTATAGGCCTTTGTGATCCCTAGGACGTATCCCACCTGGGATGCGCCGATACCGCTACCCGCCGCAGCTTGACCGGCGACCGTGTTCGACGAGGTGACAAACGGAAAGG
>JAYPPO010000022.1:0-7767 GCA_038131485.1 Alphaproteobacteria bacterium | reverse complement strand
CGTCGTATCTCCATTAGAAAGGCCGAAGCAGCCTGTTTCTATCCGAACGACAGCGCGATGGCGAATCGCGGCGATCGTCTGTTTTGGTATACGGGAAAGGCGGCTGTTGTGGATCTACTCTGCCGCCTGCTGGCCCGCAAAGAAGCGGTTTTCGGGCCTCGGCAGTCCGAGATTTTCTCGCAGCGTCGTACCCTCGTATTCTTTTCGCAGCATGCCGCGGTCTTGCAGCACCGGCACGACGCGATCAACGAAGTCGTCGAGCCCGCCGGGAAGGTGGGGGAACATCATGGTGAAGCCGTCGCTGCCGCGCGTCTCTATCCATTCCTCCATCTGGTCGGCAATCGTCTCGGGCGTGCCGACTATCGCGAGGCCGGAATAGCCTCCGAGCCGCTGTGCAAGCTGGCGGACGTTGAGGCCCTCGCGATCCGCCAGCGATACAGCGCGGTCGCGGCCCGACTTGGTGGCGTTGCTCTCCGGCATGTTCTTGGGCAGTGGACCGTCAGGATCGAACTTGGAGGCATCGACGCCGAGGGTGATCGAAAGCGATGCGATGGCACTTTCCTCGTGAACGAGGCTGTCGAGCTTGGCGCGCTTCGCCTTTGCTTCGTCGACCGTGTCGCCGACCACGACGAGGCAGCCCGGCATGATCTTTAGATGGTCCGGATTGCGCCCGATCTTAGCCATTCGGCCTTTCACGTCGGCGTAGAACGCCTGGCCGGCTTTGAGGTTGCTCTGCGCGGCAAATACGGCCTCGGCGGTTTCGGCCGCGAGTTGCCGGCCTGCGTCCGAGCCGCCGGCTTGGATTATGACCGGCCAGCCCTGGATGGGGCGCGCGATGTTGAGCGGGCCGCGCACCTTGTAGAACTCGCCTTTATGATTGAGCACGTGCATCTTCTCCGGTTCCATGAAGATGCCCCGTTCCTGGTCACGAACGAAGGCGTCGTCGGCCCAGCTGTCCCAGAGGCCCGTGACGACGTCATAGGCCTCTCTCGCACGCCGGTAGCGGACGGAATGTTCTAGATGTTCGTCTTTGCCAAAATTCGCTGCAGCATCGGGGTTCGATGTCGTGACGATGTTCCAGCCCGCGCGACCGCCGCTGATATGGTCGAGAGAGGCGAAGCGACGGGCAAGGTGATAAGGCTCGTCGTAGGTGGTTGAGCCCGTTGCCATCAGCCCGATATGCTTGGTGACCATAGCCAGCGCGGAAAGCAGCGTGAAGGGCTCGAAGGACGTCGGTGTGGCGGACCGCCGCAAGGCCTCCACAGGCATGTTCAGGACGGCCATATGGTCGGCCATGAAAAAGCCGTCAAACCGCGCCGCCTCCAGCCGCTGAATGAATTGGCTGATATGGCCAAAGTTGAAATTCGCGTCGGCGTAGGAGCCCGGATAGCGCCAGCCACCGGTATGGATAGTAGTCGGGCGCATGAACGCATTCAGGTGAAGCTGTCGCGATGAAGCCATGGCATTATCCTCTCTATCCTGATGGACGCACAATTGCCGTGTGCTTTGAAGCCGTCAAGCGCGGGGCGAACACAAATTAAGTGCGTGTATCGGCAGGTTCGGTGACTGCTGCCGACGATTGCTGCATCTTCTGCTCTAAAAGCAAAGTGCCGTCCCCGCCGATCGGGTCCGCCGGCGCGTATTGTGGCTGAAATGCGTGCGTGACGGCTGCCGCCCATCCGCCTTAAAATGAACTAAATTTAAGCTGGAGGACGTCATGAAAAAGCTTCGTCTTGAGACCACCTCTCCGTTCCAAGGACTTGCCGAGCTCTGCTGACGACGAGGGGCTGTTGCCGAGGAGGGCCTTGAAATCAGTGGTGAAACGCGCCAACTCGCCACGCGAAGTCGACACCAAGATCACGACGCCCGACGGTCTGAGCGCTTTGAGCGGCGAGGCCTTTCGAAAAGGGGGGCGGACATGTACAACGCCTGCGAATGGGGCATTACCGACGCGTCCAGGATCGGACGCCCGCGGACGTCAGCTCGGTCGCCGTTCGATAATGGTCTGGGCCGGGATTGTGGTAGCGCCGGACCCTGAGGTTTATTCGCCCCAGCAGCTAGCCGGCAAAACAGTGGCCGTACCTATTATTTTGGCACGCACTATCTCACCTACCAGATGCTTGAGGGGTTTCTGCCCCGTGAGCTGATCCAGACCTGCCGCGCCCCCAATGGTTCCGGCGCCCGCTACGAAGCTGTTAGCGGCGAGGTCGATGACGACGCTAACCGAACCGTACCCTGACGCTCGCCGAAAAGCAAGGCTGCCGGATCGTGATCGAGCATGTATCACGGCACAGAAGGCTTTCGGACGAACCCGACGCCGATACCTATGCGGCGTTCAACCGGAGGGTAAAAAGGCCGTTCGGTTGATCATTCCGACAAAAAGCGGTTCGTGCACTACTTCATCGATAGGCACCGGGGCCAGCATCCAGGCATTGACACTCCGTCCGTCGAGGATTTCCGCTTATCGCGGATACAGCTCATCGACCGGCGGATCCGAGGAGGAGCTTCAGCGCACGACGACTGGAGCGGAGCTGGAACATGATCGACGAATTGATCCCGACGTACTGGTGGACGTTCATCGACAGCAAGCGGCCTCACGGCGTTGCCGCGGAGTAAAAATCGGTTACCAGAGAAACTAGTTTCGCCTTCTGAATTTTGCGAAAATATTTTCGCGTGCGCGCCGTTCGAGAAGAAAAAGCATCGCGGCAGAAGCACGACCCTCGCGAAACGCTCCGGACAGGGCGCGCGCGATCAGAACAAAGGCAAGGAAGCCGAAAAGGTGGAGATGTGCATCTAATCGGCGTTCACGCCGTAGACGCTCAAAAACAAAAAACCGTGATCAAGCGCCAGGTTGAGGCAGCGTTTTCTGGTTCACTGACTTTTAAAATGTTGCGATCCTGCCGAATCCCCTCGTCTTGATCTCCACTTTTTTGTGGTCCAATTTATTGATCTGTTTTTGCAAAACGTTTTCAAACCCTCGACGGCTTCGTGCTGCGCCAGAAAAGGGAGTACCGAAGAATGCAGCGTCTAAAACCCGCCGGAACCTGCCGACTATACACCCGATCAAAAGCGCGTCGCCGACGCAGTTACCAAGACGCGCGGTTCCATTCGCGGCCCCTTCGGCGTTTGGTTGCATTCGCCGGGGTTGGCGGACCCCGCGCAGCAGGTTGGAGCCTTTCTGCGCTATGGCTCGAAAGATGCCCGGAAACCTGCGGAACCGATCATCATCACGATCGGCCGGCACTGGGGAGCGCAATACGAATGGTACGCCCATGCGTCGATTGCCATCGACGAGGGAGTGTCCGCGGACGCGGTGGAGAGACTGCGAAACAAGCAGGTGCCTGAGCCGCTGACCGACGACGAACGGATGGTTCATGGGCTTGCGACCGAGATTGTTACGACGGGGCGTCTGTCCGAGCAGAGCTACAAGCGCGGCGTCGAGGTGCTTGGTGAGGAGCAGATGGTAGAGCTGGTCGGCCTGTGCGGCTATTACACGTTGATCTCGTTCACGCTCAACGTGTTTGACGTTCCCGTGCCCGAAGGCGTCGACCGACCGCCACTCCAGGTTTACGCCTCACTCGCCCTGAACTGAGGCTCCCGCTTTTGGAAGAAGGCGGCCATTCCCTCCCTTATGGTCCTCTGACAAAACGAGGCAAGACTGAGCCAGCCGTTCAATGTCGCGGCCGGTGTGCATGTCTGCGTTGACGCACATATTGGACCACATGTTTGGCCATGCCCATCGCGTACGGCGAATTTTTCAGCAAACGTTCAGCATAGGCATAAGCGCGATCCATCAGCTGCGCGTCCTTGTAAACCTGGCAGACAAGGCCGATGCGCTTTGCTTCCGCGGCGATGATAGGGTCGGCCGAGATAATCAGCTCCTTGGTCTTCGCCAGTCCGATATGGTGGATCATCCGGTTGCACGCGCCCGACGCCGGGATCGCGCCGAGCTGGTTCTCTACGAGACAGAATGTTGCGTTCTCGGACGCAAGTGTGATGTCGCAGGAGAGAGCCAACTCCACGCCGCCCGCCGTAGCACAGCCCGTTTATCACCGCGATGACGGGAACTTCTAGCGCTTCGAGATCGTCGAAAGCCTGGTGCGCCTGGCGGTAATAGAACCGGAACGCCGGCGGCTTGAGCTTATCGCTGCCGAGAACGCTGAGGTCGACGCCGGACGAGAAGGCGCGTCCAGCGCCGGTGACGATCAGGACCCGGATATCGTCGCGATAGGCGCACTGTGCGAAGACGTCGCGCCATTCGTCGAACATCTTTCGGGTGAAGCTGTTTAGCTTGTCCGGCCGGTTTAGCGTCATCGTTGCGATACGTCCTCGCGAACGTCGAAAGTGATGTCCTCGTATGCCGCGTCGTCCTCCCAGGGTGATGGTCCGATCGTGAAAGCGTCCTAGCGCTCGCAAGGCCGGGTCTGCCGGCGCCGTTCGGGCGGCGCGCTCGCCAATCTTGGGTCTCGAAATGGAGGGGAGGGATGTATCCCAGCACGCATTCGATCGTGCCGTCCGGTTTTTCCGGACAGAACGGCGCTGGTCGACGGAGACATCCGATAACACATCGGGAACTCGGCAACCGGGTAAATCGGTTGGCTAGGGCCCCTGCTCCGATGGGGCTCGAAGCGACCGGGTCGCGATGCGACTGAATTGCATCGCTATGCCGAGGCTATTACGCTTGCGCCCTGGCAGGCCTCACCTATATGCCGCTTAACTCCGCCTTGCCGCGCCCGGAGCTGGAATACATCTTCAACGACCTGATGCACGGGTCTTGATGCTGTCATCGCCGTTCCGCGAGGTTTACGGAAAATTCGGAAAAGGCGCCGTCGCTCGAATTCACCGTTGGGATGGGCATCAGACCTGCCCGATGGGTTGCACGACTACGAGGGGATTATCGCGGCCGCGGCCGCGGATCCGCTGCCTATCACCGGTGACCCCAACGACATCGTCCAGATCTTCTATACGTCCGGGACGCCGGTGATCCCAAGGGGTGTTTGTTTGACCAACGCCAACGTCTACTGCTGCAGCGTCGACTGCGCGACGACGATGGATTTCGCACTTGGTTGCACGTGGTTGCATTCCGGGCCCGATGTTCCATCTTGCTGACGCTCGCATTCTGGGCGACGCCCATGGTTGGCGGGACCCAGGTGTGCGTGCATTTCCAGCCGGAGCGGGTGCTCGAACTAATAGAGCGAGAGAAGTAACAATTACCTCGCTTCCGGCGACGCTGATTGCCCTGATTGCGAACCATCCCTCGGTCGGAAACTACGACCTGTCCAGCCTGACGCAGATCCTATATGGCGGCTCGCCAACGCCGCTTGGAGTGCTGCGCAAGGCGCAGAAGTTCTTTCCGCGAGAGCTATTCTTCCATTCCTATGGCATAACTGAGACGACTGGCATCGCTTGCTGCCTGCATCCCCAGGACCACGACCTGACAGTTTCCGAGGGCGGCATTCACCGCGCTGCATCCTGCGGTCCACCATCGCCGCTGATCGATCTTCGGGTGGTGGATGCGGACGACCAAGACGTTCCTATCGGAGAAATCGGCGAGGTAGTTTGCGGCGGGCCGAAGATCATGGCTGGATATTGGAAAAAACCCGAGGTAACGGCGGAGACGCTGCGCGGTGGGTGGTACCACACCGGCGACATGGGTTACCTGGACGAGACCGGGCATCTCTATCTTGTCGACCGTAAGAAGGACATGATCATTACCGGTGCCGAAAACGTTTATTCGGTAGAGGTTGAGAATGTTATCTCTACTCACCCGGACGTTCTTGATGTCGCCGACATTGGCATCCCGCACGAGCTGGGGGGCGAGCAGGTTCATGCCATTGTGGTTCCGCGGCCGGGCGCGGTGGCCGCCTCCGAAGAGAACGTGCTGTCCTTCTGCCGCGGCAAGATCGCGGGTTACAAAATTCCTAAGTCGGTGGAGTTCCGCGAAGGGCCGTTGCCGACGACCGGTCCCGGCAAGGTCGCCAAGCGCCGCCTCCGCGATCCATTCTGGGAAGGCGTGGACAGGACCATCTAGCGCTGGGTCTAGAGGGTGGCACTCGGGGAGGTTAGAATTCCGCTATGACTGACTTCGTGCGAAATGCTTGGTATGCCGCCTGCTGGTCCGACGATTTGGAAAATGAACCTCTAGCACGCGTTGTTCTTGGTGAGGAAATTGCGCTTTTCCGAACCGCTTCCGGCGTCGTTGCCGCGCTTGAGGATTGCTGCCCCCACCGTTTCGCGGCTCTGTCGATGGGGAGCGTCGAAGCTAGCGAGATCGTCTGCCCTTATCACGGAATGCGGTTCGGCGGCGACGGCGTTTGCACCGCGATACCAGGACAGAAGAACGTTCCGGCGCGGGCGAGGGTCAGGTCTTATCCCGCCATTGAGAGAAACGGCCTCGTCTGGGTTTGGACGGGAGAGGTGGAGGCGGCCGACCCGGGAGGTCTACCCGATGTCCACTGGCTGGATGCGCCTGGCTGGCGCTCGGTGATGGGTACGACGAGATACGACTGCAACTGGCTGCTGCTGGTCGACAACCTGATCGACCTGTCGCATGCGACGTTCGTGCACAAATCGACTATCGGAACCGATGATGTTGCCGACACCCCGGTTAGCGCCGAACGGGACGGCGATACCGTCGTCGTCACCAGGATGATGTACAATACGGAACCGTCGAATTTCTACCGGCAGGTCAAAGACTTCGGTGGAAACGTCGATCGTTGGCATCGTATCTGGCTAGATCCACCGTCTACTGTGATCATCGACGCGGGAGCGATGCTAGCGGGGACGAACGACCGAAACAACGGGATCGATACGCGCATCATCAGCGTTCTCACGCCGGTCGACGACTGCACCGTTGATCAACATTGGGGGTTCGCCCGCAATTTCAGGCTCGACGACGATGAGCTCGACAGTGTGATCGCGGACTCTCTTGTTTTCACTTTCGATGAAGACCGGGACATTTTAGCGCGCCAGCAATTGAACCTCAAAAAGCGACCCGGCGCCTTGATGATGAATAATGTCGCGGACGCGGGGGTCGTCCTCGCGCGCCGGCTGATCGACGAGATGCGTGTCAAGGAGACGGAAGAGGTGAAATGACTGTTCGTTCGGAGTCTCTCCCTTCCCGGCTTTCCGTTGCTTTTCTTTTTGAAGCACCCGCGGCTGTCGCGCAGGCGCCGTTGGACGGTGGGTCGTCCCTTCCGTCTCACTGGCCGCTCGACCCCGATTGCTGGATCATCAATCTTCCCGACGTTGGGATCGGCGATAAGGCACTCGATCGCCAGTGCGGGTTTGGCACCTACAACCGTAATAAAAAAACCGATGTCGCCATCCAGGTTTTTTTGTGCTGTAGCAGAGGGCAGAGACGTGCCGGCCGAAGCGTCAGGCCTGATGACCGCCGCGCGAGACGGAACCGACGAGCGCTATCTACACAACGGCCGAATGGTGTCGCGCGAGATCGTTTTTCCTCTGATTACTCGTTAGGTTTTTGGATATGAGCAATAGTGCCCGCGGCATTCAGATCGGCTGCGATATCGGCGGAACGTTTACGGATCTCGTCGCCCAGATGCCGGACGGCTCGCTCCATGTTCGAAAGGTTGCGTCGACGCCCGAAGATCCCGGGGGCGCCGTCGTGGGGGGACTGTCGGACCTTTTAAGCGATCTCGGCGCCAAGCTGTCGGATGTGCGCGAGATCGTCCACGGTACGACTGTTGGGTCCAATACGATCCTGCAAAAAACGGGCGCAGTAACTGGGCTGATCACTACGCGGGG
>JAYPPO010000021.1:0-12547 GCA_038131485.1 Alphaproteobacteria bacterium | reverse complement strand
CGGCATGATGGCGAACCGAGGCAGTCCACTGGACTATGAAGAATGGGTCGACCGCGGCGCCAGGGGCTGGGGCTGGCAAGACGTGCTGCCCTATTTCCGAAAGCTTGAATCCGACCGCGATTTCGACGGGCCGCTGCACGGCGCCGATGGGCCGATCGGCATCCGCCGACTGTTTCCCGAGATTTGGCCGGGTTACACCCAGGCGGTGATGAATGCAGCCAAGGCGGCTGGGTTCGACTATCTCGACGATATGAACGGGGAGTTCGCCGACGGCTATTTTCCGGTCACGATCTCAAACATCGACGACAGGCGCGTTTCGACCAATGTCGCTTATCTAACGCGCGACGTCCGGGCGCGCGAGAATTTCGCGATCCTCGACGAGACGGAGGTGCGCACAATCGACTTCCAAGGCCGCGTCCTGCGGAGCGTTTCCGTTCGCCGTAACGGCGAAGACGTCTCGATCCGCGCGCGCGAAGCGGTCGTCTGTGCCGGCGCGCTACATTCGCCTGCGATCCTGATGCGTTCTGGCATTGGGCCCGCCGCGGCACTGTCGCACCTTGGCATCGACGTCGTGGCCGACCGGTCCGGGGTTGGGCAGCAACTGATGGAACATCCCGGCGTCTCCATTGCCTCCTACATGAAGCGTCCCGCACGGCTGCCCGACGGCATGCGCCGCCAGATGATCGCCGGCCTGCGGTTCTCGTCCGGGCTCGAGGAGTGTGAACCGAGTGACATGTTCCTGATTCCCACGAACAAGACCGCGTGGCACGCGCTCGGCGACCGAATCGGCGCGGTAATGGTATGGGTCAACAAATCCTATTCGACCGGAGAAGTAACGCTGGCCTCACCGGATCCCTCTGTGGAGCCCAATGTCGATTTCAACATGTGTTCTGACGAACGCGATCTCATGCGCCTCGTTGCTGCAACGCGCAAGGTTGCCGCACTTCACGACGATCCGGCAATTCGCCGCGTAGTGCATGACGTCTTTCCCGTCGCTTATTCCGAGCGCGTCCGACGCTTTAACGAGTTCAATGGCGCGAACCGGGTGCGCACCGCCATAGCGTCCGCGCTAATGGATCTCGGCGGGCCCATCCGTCGCGGATTTATAAAGAACGTCATTCAAGACGGCCCCTCGATGGCCGAGCTGCTTTCGGACGACTCCGTCATCGTGGACTGGGTGAAGAAGACGGTGACCGGCCACTGGCACGCATCCTGTACCTGCCGGATGGGCGCGCCCGATGATCCGGGTGCGGTGACCGACCCGTCCGGGCGGGTCTACGGCGTCAAGGGGCTCCGCGTCTGTGATGCGTCAATCATGCCGTGCGTGCCGCGTGCCAACACGAACATCCCGACGATCATGATATCGGAGAAGGTTGCCGCCGCTGCGCTGGCGGGAACGTGATGTTGCGCGGAATGTTGCGCAATTTTAGCCGATTCGGGCGATCCGCGTTTGTAAGGCGGGGGTAAGGTGCCGGCAGTTTATTTGCCGCGAACTTTATCGGGATTTGACATGAAAATCTGCGAAAGCCTCCAACGCGACGGAACGTTCCTGTTTCGCTGGCGCAGTTACGCCCCGCTCGGGCTTCTACCGATACTTTTCCTTGCTCTGGACGATGCCGCGGACGTGGAGCATATCGTCGGACAGGCGGGTCATGATCTCTGGGGGTTCGCGTGCTACGTGATCGCAATCTTCGGCCTAGCGATCCGATGGATCGTTGTGGCAACGGCGGCGCCGGGCACGTCCGGGCGCAACGTCAAAACGCAGCGCGCCGACTCCCTTAACACGACGGGCATCTATTCCGTCGTCCGACACCCGCTCTATCTCGGGAACTTCGTTGCCATTATGGGGATCGCGATGTCGCTGATGGTGTGGTGGTTCGCCCTCGTTTCGGCACTGGCCTATTGGCTCTACATCGAACGAATCATGGCGGCGGAAGAAAAATTCCTTGCTGCTGAATTCGGCGCCGACTTCAACGCCTGGGCTACGGCCACGCCGGCATTTTTTCCCAGGTTCTCGCTTTGGCGCCCGTCCCGCCGCCGAGCTGCGATCCGGACCGTGTTCAAGCGCGAATACAACGGCGTCCTGGCGGTTGCCCTGTCGTTCCTGGCGATCGAATTTCTTCTAGACGTGGTTGTGAACCATCAGGATGTCGTCTCCTGGGCTTGGGAAGATATCGCATGGTCGATCGTCCTCGCCGCCTCGCTCGTCATATTTTTCTCGTTGCGGTGGCTGAAGAAGAATACCCGCGTCCTGGACATCGCCTGACGTGGCATCATCCATACACCCCGCTGCGGACCGAAGAAAATTTACTGATTCCGAATCGAGGCGCTGTCTGCGCAGCGTGCAGAGCAAGCGCAAATCGCTCCTCTTCTGGCTCGTGGTCTTCGTGACCATCCAAATGTTCGTGACGCACTCGACGACACCGTCCGGGGCGCCTTTTCACGAATATCTGGAGTGGATCGGAGTCGCGCTCATTGCCTTCTGCATTATCGGCCGGACTTGGTGCTCGATCTATATCTCCGGCAATAAGCGGGAAGTGATCGTCGATAAGGGCCCCTATTCGGTGACCCGCAATCCGCTCTATCTCTTCTCCGCCGCGGGCGCCGCCGGCGTAGGTCTGACGAGTGGTAGCATCGTCGTCGGGTTTATATTCGCCGCCATTACGCTTGCCGTTTTTCACGTTGTTGTCCGTTCCGAAGAGGCTTTTCTCCGGACGGAGTTTCCTCAGACCTATGAAGACTATGCCGCGCACGTGCCGCGCTGGCTCCCTCGGATGACGAACTGGCAGAACGCCGACTGGGTTCGGACCCGGCCGGCCAACATCGTCACGACCTTCCGCGATCTGTTATGGTTTCTCCTGGCGTTCCCGGTTTTCGAACTGATGGAGTATTTCCAGGATACTGGCTTGGTCAGTGTCCTCATTGAATTACCCTGACGCAACGAATTGTGACGTTTGCAACGCTCATCAGATGGATCGCGTTTTTAGCGCCGGTTTTGGGGCTGGTTGCACCGCTTAGCCCTGCGCCTTTGTTCGCCGTTTCTGCCGGAGGCTCCGTGGGGCCTCAGCTAGCCGCGCTCACCATCCGCCGGTAGATCGGCACCGCGACCAGCGGCAGCATGTAGATCGGGAACTGACCAACAACGAAATAGACTAGCAGCTCGTATGGTGCGCCGTCGCCGAGCGCGGCGAGCACGATGGCCACGTTTGTGTTGCCCGTAACAAGGCCGACGGTTAGCGCCGCCTTGCGCCCCAGCCGCCAGAACGCGGCGGCGCCCGCGATCTGGAGCACGATGTTGGTCGCGAACGTCGCCACGGTGACCAGCGCGGTATACCGCGGCTCGGCGACGGCGAAAGCCGGCAACCCCGACATCAGCGAGACGGCGACGCCGACCATACCAATGACCATTATGCCGTCCATTCGCAACGCTTGCCGGGCGAGGAAGGCGGGGCCGAGGGTCTTGCGCAGGAAGAAGGCGACCAGGAAGCTTGCGCCGACGATACGGCCCAGGCGCCACATCAGCTCCCCAACCGTTACGTCGAGCTCTATGCCGAGCAGGAGAAATGCTAGCGGCGGCAGCGTGAATGGGACCAGTGCATAGCAGAGTACCGTGATGATCAGTGCCAGCGCCGCGTCGAGGCCGAACAGCACGCACAGCGCGGCGGCCGACATGATCGGAACGGTCAGGCCGTGAAACACCATTCCGGCGCCCAAAGGTCCTTCGATCCCAGCCCCGCGCACGAAGAGCCAGAGCGCAAGCGGCGCGACGCCCATTGCAAAGACAAAAATAACGGCGATTAGCGCCGGACGGCGCAGATAGTGTTTTAGCTCTTCCAGCTCGATCCGCATCATCGAGAGCGACAAGTTCATGACGATCAGCGCTTCGAGCCATGGCGCCAGCGCTTGGGCGAGCGGCTGCCACGCGATGCCGCCAAATACGCCGACGGCCAGCATTAAAGTGGCGCGGCGCGCGATCAGTTCCAGCGTGCCCGAGATCATTCGGTGCTCACGCGAGCGTCACCGGGGGTTCCGCCCGAATCAGCCGCCGATAGAGCGGCAACGCGATCAAGGGCAAGAAATACATCGGCACCTGGCCGAGCACGAATACGGCGACGAGTTCGGGCGACGCTCGATCGGCCAGCGTCACCATGACGAGGCCCAGATTGGTGTTTCCTGTCACCAGCCCGATGGTTAGTGCTTCGCGCCGGCCGAGTCCGAGAAACGGCAATACGCCGAAAATCTGCAGGCCGATGTTAGCGATGAACGTCGCGATTAGGACGAGGATGACGTAGTCCGGCCGGCTCTCCACCAGTCCCGGCAACCCGTCGACGATGCCAATGCAGAAGGCGACGATGAACAGCACACTGAGCCCATCCAGTGCGCGTCCATTGCGGGCGAGCGTTTCTGCCGATACCAACCAACGGCGCACGACGAACGCGATCGACGCCGGGATCGCGATTGTTGCGAACAGCCGCAGAAACAGTTCGAGAAAGCTGACGCCGATATCGAGCCCGAGGAGCCACAGCGCCAGAGCGGGCAGGGTGACAGGAACGAATGCGTAGCTCGCGACCATGACCGCGACGGTAAGTGCTGAATCCAGGCCCAGGATAGTTGCAATCGCGATGGCTGAGCTGACCATCGGCGCCGCACCCATCAAGACAAGCCCTTGTTCGAGACCTTCCGGAAGGCCTAACGCCTGCACGACTAGCCAGACGACGACCGGTGACATCACGAGATTGAGCGCAATGACGATCCCAAGCATCGCGGGGCGCCGGGCATAAGCGCGAAGCCGGGCGGTGTCGAGCCGGATCATCGCCACCCCCAGGATCACGACGATCGAATAGAGGATAAACGGCCGAAAGAAAGTCGCGACGCCGGGCAGCACGTAGCCGATGACCAGCGCGCCCGCCATCAGCCACGTCGCAGCGCCCGCGACGCGTTCGAGCGGAGATCGGATCAATACGGCGTGCCGTCGACGTGCCGGAAGCTACGTTCGCCGTCGGGTGTCTTGTGCATCACCATGTCGGAGTCGGGATAGTGGACTTCCTCGCCCTTCGACCGGTTGCCGACTTCAATATAGCGCACCAGCGCGTCTGAGCGGTTCTCGAGCCGGTGGCCGTCGCCCGAGTTCGCCGGGAAGCAGGCGCACATGCCGGGCTGAAGCAGCTGCTCGCCCGAGTCGGTCACCAGCGTGGGCGCCCCCTCGACGATATAGATGAACTCATCTTCTGCCGTGTGCCAGTGACGCAGCGCCGAGACAGAGCCTGGGTCTATTTCTGTCATGTTGACGCCGAAATGGGTCAGCCCGTGCGAGTCGCCGAGCGCCCGACGGTAACGGCCATCGAGAACCGTGTCGTATGGCGGCGGATATGGGTTGCGCTGCTCCCTCGGGAGGTTGAGCGGTTCGAAGGCGTACGTTCTAGGCGGCTCTGGCATCTTTGTTTCCTCTGGCCTGTTTTTTCAGTCAATCCGGCAGAAAGTCGGCCAGATCGATCTTGTCGTAATTCATCGGCATCGCCTTGGCGAAACGTTCGCGCCCCCCCCCCTGCGTGACGGCTGGTTTAGTGGCGTCGATCAATGTCTTGGTGCCGATGCGATGCATCGGGCTCTGGCCCGGCACGACGTCGGAGACGTTGTCGAGCGACCATGTGCGCGCGTTGGGCACCTTGATCACGTCGCGCGACGCGTCGACCCGGGTGGTCAGCGACCAGAAGATCTGGGCTATGTCCGAGGCGTCGATATCCTCGTCGACGGCGATGGCGAGCTTGGGGTGCATCTGCGGGCCCGACAACGTGGCCATCAGCGCTGTCTTCGCCTGCCCCTCGACGCGCGGCCGCAGCTTAACCACAACGGCCATCATGCCGGCTAGGCCGAGACAGCGGAGATCTAAAAGGTCGAGCCCGCCCTCGACGTTCTTAAGATGCTCCCAAAGCAGCATATCGATGGCGGTCGAGACCAGAGCCTGCGTGTCAGTCATCGGCGCGCCGCACTGCATGGCGAAGAAGATGGGATCGGCGCGGCGCGTGATCGCGGTCACCTCGAGATACTGAGTAAAGCCTTCCATCGCGTAGCCGCCGGAGCCCTCACCGAACGGTCCTTCGGGCGTCATCGCGTCGGGCGGGATGAAGCCCTCGATTATCATCTCAGCCTCGGCGGGCACTTCGATGTCGACGGTCTCACATTTGACGAGGCGCACCGGCTCGCCCATCAGCGCACCGGCAATGGTCAGCTCATCCGTGCCCCAAGGCGCGGTGAACGACGAGGAGAAATAGATTGCTGGATGCGCGCCAACGACCATGGCGACCGGCATCGCCTCCCTCCGTTCTTGGTATTTTTGGTAGATGCGCAGCGCCTGGCGCGGGCAGATCAGATAGCCGGTGCGGTTGCAGCCCATGATCTGCTGACGGTGGATCGACATGTTGCGGATGCCTGTGTCGGGATCCTTGATGATTGCCATGCCCGACGCGATGAACGGGCCCGGGTCGAGCTCCGAAGTCCATGCGGCTGGGACGGCGGTGAGGTCGACGTCCCTGCCAGTGAGTACGACCTCCTTCACCGGCGCTTGGTCGCGCGGGATTTCGACTGGATCGATCGGCGTCCGCACCCGCGTGTTGAACGCCTCGATAACGTCGCCCTCGTCGACGCCCAGGCCGATCGCCCATTTGCGCCGGTCGGTGATGATCTGGTTGCAGACGCGCCAGCCTGGGAAGCCGGTCGGATTGTCGAACAGCGACGCCTTGCCGAACCTGTCATATGTCTGCCAGCCGACCGCGGTCAGGTTCTCATGGGGATCGACTTCTTTCGCGAAACGGACGAGCTCCCCCTGCTGTTCGAGGTTCGCGAGATAAGTGCGGATCGACTGGTCCAAGGCGGATTTCCGATGCGAGGGTGCTATAAGTGCGACACTTCGATCATGGCATAATCGTCTGCCCAGAGCCACGAGGCGAGGACGCCGTGCCGGACAACTCCCATCCGTATGATTCTCACTGTCGTCGAGGAGCCGTTGACGGAGATCAGCCGATTGACCGACCCGCCAGTGCGCTAAGGTGCCGGCTACTATGCCGGACGCTACACCGAAGATTTGTATAAGCTCCAGGCTGCTGGCGCGCTGCTTGGTGAACTGCTCGTGGCCAGGCTATGGAAGCGCTCGGCATCAGGCCGAAGCAGCTGGAAAGCTTCGGCAAGGCTTCGGTCATTGGCGAGGCCCGCGAAACGGAGCGGCCGCCGCCGTGATGTGCTTGACGATGGGCAAGTCGCTGGACTGCCTTGGCGAGGGAGAGAGTTGGACTGACGTGGAGTGGAATAGGGCGCGAACGGCCTAGTTCTTGATCTCGACTATCCGCTTGGGTGAGGCGTGGATGCCGTAGGTGATGAGCGGCGTCTCGCCCGCCGAGCGAAAGCCGTGGGCGATACCGGCCGGGAAGAAGATGGTCATGCCAGGCGAAAGGTTGACGGTGCCGTCGCGCCCCTCCATCCAAGCTTCGCCTACGCCGTCCAGTACGGTCAGCACCTCGTCATAGGGATGCGCGTGGTTGGGCGTCGCGTAGCCGGGCGGAGATTCCTGAATCCCGCAGCGCAATGGTGTCGAGCCTGCATCGTCTCCAACGATGGTGCGATAGGTCGCACCGCCAGGGAACTCTTCGAGCGGGACGTCTTCATGGTGAACGATTTTAGCTTCGCCGGTCATCGTTTTCCTCCGATCCCGCCAAGCCACACGAGCAGGATTGCGCCTTCGTTCGACCAAATCCGGTGTCCCGAGCCTGGCGGACTCCGTGTCCAGGTGCCGGCAGGGTAAATGCCGTCGTCGTCGGCGAATTCGCCTTCGATGACAAAAACCTCCTCGCCGCCCGGGTGAGTGTGCGGCTGGCTCTCTGCGCCTGGGTCGAGCTTGAGCAGCATCGTCCATTCCTTGTAGCCGCCCTGTCGGTAGAGCGGCTTCTGCCAGATCGTGCCTTCGGCACGTTCCTGCCAGTTCAGCGCGTTCGTGTTCATCTCGACCTTCATCCGTCCTTCCCCGACGTATTGGCGCAGCTTTACGAACAGGGTGCAGCCGTTGTTCGAGAACGGTGCATGCGACGTCCCGTCTGGATTAAGCAGGTAGCTACCGGCGGGATAGTCGCCGTGCTCGTCGGAGAATGTGCCCTCGAGCACGAAGATTTCCTCGCCATCCGGATGTTTGTGAAGGGGGAACGTACTGCCCGCGTCATATCTCACGACTGAGGTGACGATGCCGGCCTCTGCTGGTCCGTCCAGATAGAGCCGTTTTCGCCAGACGGTGGACGACGGGCTCTGCTGCCAGTCCATGTCGGCAGTGCGCACGACCGTGCGCTGCGAAAGATCGGCGTTCAGGCTGATCTGCTGATCCATGGCAGCGAAATGGGGCGCGGCGCCGGATACGTCAATCGGCAAGTCGATCGGGCGCTATTCGGCGGCCGCCGGTTCGATCATCTTTACGCGCCGGGTGACAAGATAGACGAGGAACAGCCCGCCGAGGCCCACGATTACGGCAAACGGCGATTCAGATCCAAGCCAGATCGTCGACGACCCGACGGCGATGCAACTGACATACATGCCCAACGCGGACAGCCAGCCCATAAACCCGCCAGCGCCCATAACGGTGACAGAGTGCGCCAGCAGCATGCCGGCCGAGAGACAGGTGAAAATACCGATCAGGATGGCGACTGTCGTGCCTTCGAGAAGCAGGGCCGGATTAAAGGCCCAGAGATAAGGCAGCAGGTAGGCAGTCGCCGCTAGTTGCATGCCGATCAGGCCGGTTTTCCACATGTCCGCGCCGGCCATCTCGGCGGCGACCATCGAGGCGATCGCAACCGGCGGCGTCAGCATGCTGATTAGGCCGAAATAGAACAGGAAAAGATGCGCACCGATCGGCACGAGACCCATCTTGATCAACGCAGGGCCGATCACCGCGACGAGCACAATGTAGACAGTGGCCGTCGGCATGCCCATGCCTAGAATGATGCAGATCAGCGAGGTGAGCAGCAGCATGACGAAGACGCCGTACTCCTCGCCCAGGTGCGCGAGCACGAGGCCGAGCTGGAAGGCAAGGCCGGTGGAATTCATGACGCCCAGGATGATGCCCGCGGCGCCCGCTATCAGGATCAGCGGGACGAGGATCTCGCCGCTGCCGAAGAAGAAGCTCTTCCAGTGGTCTAGCGTCGGCGGACGGCGGTCGCGGATCACCATGAGGACGATCAGGCTCGCCGCCGAATAAAGCGCGGCTACGCCCGGCGGATAACCGAGCCAGAACAGGAAGTAGAGCAGGATGATGATCGGCAGGATGAAGATCCAGCCGGTCTTGACCACATCTACGACGACTGGCAGCTCGTTCTTGGGAAGGCCGCGCAGCCGGAAACGCCGCGCGACCGCATCGACCTGCATGAACAGCACAATGAAATACAACAGTGCAGGGATCGCCGCTGCGATCACGACGTCCTGGTAAGGAATTTCGAGAAATTCGGCGATGATGAACGCTGTCGCGCCCATCACAGGTGGCGCGATTTGGCCGCCGTTAGACGCTACTGCCTCGATCGCGCCGGCGTATTCAGGCTTGAAGCCAGTCTTCTTCATCAACGGAATGGTGACGATACCTGTCGACATGATATTGCCGACGGTCGAGCCGGAGATTGTCCCGAAGGCGCTGGACGCGATGACGGCGACTTTCGCCGGTCCGCCGCGGCGATTGCCCATCCAGCCCATGGCGAGATCAGTGAGAAAACCCGTGCCGCCGCTGACCTCCATAAGCTTGCCGAAGATGATGAAGGCAAGGACAAGGTTCACGACGACCTGCAGGACGAGGCCGGGCACGCCGTTATTGTCGGCGTAGTAGTAAGTGATGGTCTTGGTTGGCGGGAAAACGGTCGCCTCGAGGACGCCTGGAAGCATGTCGCCCAGGAAAGCGTAGGCGACCAGAACCCAGACAAGCCCGGCGATAATTCTGCCGGCGGCCTTACGCAGGCCCTCCATTAATATGAGCAGTGCGATGAGGCCCGGAACCCACTTGTCCGGCGTGCGCTCGTGCGCCGTGACGATCCAGTCCTCGAGTTGTAGGCCATCCAGAACCAGCACAGGAAACCGGCGATGGACAGCACGAATTCCAGAAGGCCTGGTTTGTCGAAATATGGATAGCGAAGAAGACCTGCCATGCAGGCTAGGCCTAAAATAACGGCAACGATCTGTTGGAAAGTAAGCGCGACACCGAAATAGTCTGTGATAGCCAGTATCCATCCCATACCGATGACTGGAATCGCCGCTAGGCAAACACGCAAGAGTATCCCGTTAACGCGTTCCATCGGGCTTACTCCTGCGTGTTCAATCGTGGAATGTCGGTGATGTTACTTTTTTACTTCATTAAGCCGGAGTCATTCTTGGCATTGGCATCAGAGTAGATGCCAACTTCCTTGTAATACTTTACCGCCCCTGGATGGTATGGAATCGGATTATTAGAAGGAGCCAGATATTTTTGCTGAGTTCCCCTGAGCGGTGGGTAATCTTTTTGCAGCTGTTTCCAATTGTCGTATATTACCTTTGCCATCTTGTAGGCATCTTCATCTGATACTTGGCTTCCTGCATTCAGGAATGAGTCGAAAGCCGCAATCTTTGTTTCCTGCCTGACGAAAGGCTTACGTTTTGAGGGCTTTTCGACCAAGGTGTACAGGCCAGACATTCCTTTTGCCATGAATTCGTCATCGCCTTTCGGTCCTAAAGACAAGATGCGAAGGCCATTGGGAACTGTTGCGTGTGCCTTTCGCATTTGAGGCATCCCGGTTGCGATCGGTGCTGCGTCAACGCGCCCCTGAACAACCATACCGATACTGGCGACGACACCACCAGACTCGACTGGGATTACATCGGCTTCGGTCAGTCCTGCTGTTGCAAGAATCGTTCTATTAGCCTGGGCCAGGGAAACATTGGTCTTGAATTTGACCACCACGCGTTTGCCCTTCAAGTCTGCCACGGTTTTGATCCCGGAGTCCTCTTTTGTCATATACATGTATGGAAGGATCCAGACCCTCGCGATCGAGCGTACCTTTTTTAGCGAAGACTTAAACGGTTCAACAGCATTCCATGCCATTCCAGAATCTAGCGAAGAGTTGAGCCCTAACGTAATTTCGCCGGCCTGCATCAATGGTAGATATACCGATGAGCCTGCGTGGGGCTGCGCGTTTGCTCGTACGCCCATTTTTTCTTGAAGCAGCTTGGCAAAGCCGCTGCCCAGAAGAAAGTAGGTCGAGCCTTGAGGGTTGGTGCCGATCGTAATCCGCTTGAGCTTGGCATCGGCGGAACCTGAGGTGAGAGCGAAGCTGCCGACGGCGGCAGCAAGAACGGCGATTTTTAAAACACGATGGGTCATTACATACTCCCTAGCTATCTCTGTTATTAAAAGCGCGATCGTTTAGGGTGCGCTTAAAGACACCATAGCAGAGGAACTAAGCCCCGTTAAACCGGGATTTTAACGGGGTATAGAGTGGCTCGTCGTATTTCCGATTTTTGCCGCGCGTCCGTTCTTTATGGCCAGCGGGCAGATTCCCATGCGGGACGCCAGGACCAGACCCGTCGCAACTTCAACAATACCCCAACGCAAGACAAGGACATGGGCCGCCAACAGTAAGTCACGATCGGGGCCGAGCGGGAAATCGGCGCTGGAGAATACCCAATCGTATTTGTGCACTTCGTCCGCGAGGTCATCGCTTAACAATAGCCAGCCGACCGCAATGGCGAAAAACATCAAGATGGCGGCGCGCGTAATCCGGCCTGCTTTGACGTTCCGGCTCCCATTGCCGACGGTATCGGATGCGATATCCGGCGACTGTATCGATCGCATAGGCTGCAATCCGCTCTCTAAATTTTTTGCCTATGGGCGCAACGAGGCCGTCAGGGTCGATGCGTATGACGATAAGACTGTAGATCGTCTGGGCACGGATTGATTGACTCTGTATGGTGCCCGAACGCTGTGACAAGCTCAAACGGTGCGCGACAGAACAAAAGCGAGAGAAAACGAGAGGGTACAACATGGAATTCGGGATGCAGTTCTTTCCCGCGGTCGGGCCGGACCGCAAGTCGGGCGCGCAGTATTTCGACGAATGTCTTCGACTGACAGAGCTCTGCGACGTGTATGGCTACACGCATGTCCGGACTGTCGAGCACTATTTCCACCCTTATGGCGGCTACAGTCCCAATCCGATCGTGTTCCTCTCGGCCGCCTCGCAGCGGACCCAGAAGGCGCGCATCGTCACCGGCGCGGTCCTGCCGGTATTTAACAACCCGCTCAAGCTCGCCGGCGAGATCGGTATGCTGGACGCGATCAGCGGCGGCCGCGCCGAGATCGGCTTCGCACGAGCCTTCCTGCCGCACGAGTATGACCGGTTCGGCATCTCGCTCGATGAGTCTGTGTCGCGCTTCGATGAAGGTGTTCGCCAGATAGAGATGCTACTGACCGGCGAGAACGTTTCGGACGACGGCCAGTTCCATTCCTTTTCGAACGTCACTTCGCTGCCGCGTCCGACGCAAACCCCGCGGCCTCGGTTCT
>JAYPPO010000020.1:0-13197 GCA_038131485.1 Alphaproteobacteria bacterium | reverse complement strand
CAGAATGAGGCTGAAGCCGCGCCGCTTGGCGACGCGGATCAGCGTGTCCGCGCTGGCGCGGACCTGCGAGACCGTTCCGGGCGCGGATTCCAGGTTGTCGAGGAACATGGTCTGGATGGAGTCAATGATCACCAGCCGCGGCGGCGCGGCGACGTCGAGGGTTGCCACGATATCGCGGACGCTGGTTGCCGCGGCCAGCCTTACCTGCGCCTCGGCCAGACCAAGCCGCACGGCGCGCATCCGCACCTGATCGACGGCTTCCTCGCCCGAGATGTAGGCGCATTCGGCACCACTGGAGACGGCGCCCGCGACTTGCAGCAGGATGGTCGACTTGCCGATGCCCGGATCGCCGCCGACGAGGATCGCGGACCCGGGCACCATCCCGCCGCCCGTCACGCGGTCGAACTCCTCGATGCCGGTCGTCAGTCGCGGCGCGTTCTTGGATTCGCCATCGAGAGGGACGAAGTCGATGTTGCGTCCCTTTGCGGCGCCGAGACCCTTCGGCGTGGTATCGGCCGGGGCCTCTTCGGCGATGGCGTTCCATTCGCCGCAGGATTCGCATTGCCCCTGCCACTTGCGGTAGATCGCGCCGCAGCTCTGACAGATAAAGCTGACCGATGCCTTAGCCATTCAGGCCACCGCCATGGTCGTGCCCGGCGCGATATGTACCGGCTCGTCCTGGACCGTCATCGGGCCCTCGATGCGGCCGTGAATGAACTGGTCGACGATCTCGTTGCCGCTGTCCTCGACCTCGCCCACAGGACCGACCCAGACGGTCCTGCCTTCGTATGTCATCGCGATGCGGTCGCCGATCCGCCGCGCACTTTCCATGTCGTGCGTGATGGTCAGCGCCGTCACCCCGAGCTGCTTCACGCAGTCGATGATAAGGCGGTCGATGACATCGCCCATGATGGGATCGATGCCCGTCGTCGGCTCGTCGAAGAACAGAATTTCTGGTTCTGTGGCGATGGCGCGGGCAAGGCCGACGCGTTTCTGGGCGCCGGCCGAAATTTCGGCGGGAAAACGGTCGGCGCTGTCCGCCTCCATGCCGACCTGGGCGAGACGGTCGATCGCTATTTCGCGGGCTTCGCCGCGTGCGACGCCCTGCGCGGACATCAGGCCGAAGGCGACGTTTTCCCAGAGCGGAAGCGAGTCAAACAGCGCCGCGCCTTGGAACAGCATGCCGATCTTGCGGTTGATGCGATTGCGTTCGCTCTCGGTCGCTCCCACCGCTTCCTGGCCGTCGATGCGGATCGATCCGCCGTCCGCCTGAAGGATGCCAACGATACATTTGATGAGCACGGACTTGCCCGTGCCCGACCCGCCGATGACCACCAGGCTCTCGCCTTCCGGCACGTCGAGGTCTAGTCCCCTTAGGACATGCTTCGGCCCGAAGGACTTCTCGAGCCCGCGGATGGCGATCTTTGCCGAGCCGCCGGTCATTGGGCGAAAAACGCCTCGGTGATCAGGTAGTTGCTGCCGAGGATGAGGATCGAGGCCGACACAACCGCGTTTGTCGTCGCCGCACCTACGCCCTGAGCGCCGCCGCGGGAGTTGTAGCCGTGGTAGCACCCCATAAGCGCTATCAGGAACCCGAACACGCCGGCCTTCACGAGACCCGACACGACGTCCATCGTCTCTAGGAACTGCCAGGTGTTTTTGATGTAGACCGCAGGATTGAAGCCCAGCTTGTGAACCGAGATCAGAAAACCGCCGAAAACGCCGATGATATCGGCGACGAAGACGCAGCAGGGCAGCATGATGAGCCCGGCCAGCAGTCGTGGCGCCACGAGATACTTGTATGGATTAGTCGAAAGCGTCGATAGGGCGTCGATCTGTTCGGTCACCCGCATAGTGCCGATCTCGGCTGCCATCGCGGCCCCGATGCGCCCCGCCACCATGAGCCCGGCGAGGACCGGCGCAAGTTCCCGCGTCACGGACAGGACGACGACGGTGGCCACGGCGCTCTCGGCATTGAAACGGGCGAAGCCGGTATAGCTCTGAAGCGCCAGCACCATGCCGGTAAAGATCGCGGTCAGCCCGACGACGGGCAGCGAGTAGTACCCGATTTCGATGACCTGCCGGAGCAGCAGCCGCGGATAGAACGGCGGCCGTACGATGTGGCTGACGCTGATGCCCGTGAAGATCGCGAGCTTGCCTGTCGTCCTGAGAAAATTGAGGGAAACGTGGCCAATCCCAGCGACGAAGTTCATACGTCAGCTCCCGAATAAAGCCGCGCATAGCGACTCCCCAGTGACGTCAGGATTTCGTAGCCGACCGTTCCGGCCTCTTCGGCGAGGTCGTCGACCGTCTGGCGGTCGTCGATAAGAACGATATCGTCGCCTGGGCCCGTCTTGCCGTCCGGCACGTCCGAAATGTCGAATACAGTGAGGTCCATAGATACCCGACCCGCTACCGGCACCCGGACATCTCCGATAAAGCCGTGACCGCAATTGCCGAGGGACCTAAGATAACCATCGGCGTATCCCGCTGCGACGGTGGCGAGGCGGGTCCCCGGCTCCACCCTGCGCGTCGCACCGTAGCCAACGGTTGATTCGGTGTCAACGACACGCACTTGCAGGATTTTGGCTTTCAAAACAATGGGTTGTTTCATTTTCTCGGGAGCTCCTGTGGTGCGGGAAACGCCGTAGAGCGCCGCACCCGGACGCGCGAGATCGTAGTGGAAGTCGGCGCCCAGAAAGATGCCGCCCGAGTTGGCCAGGGAGGCCCTCGCAGCGGGCAACCGGGCGCGGATCTCGTCGAATGACTGTCGTTGCCGGTCGTTCATCGGATTGCCGGCCTGCTCGGCGCAGGCGAGGTGGCTCATCACGTATTCTAGCCCGATACCGGCTAGCGCGGAGGGGGCCTGTGCGAGGGTTTCCGCCTCCCGTCGGGTAAGTCCCAGCCGCGACATGCCCGTATCCAGCGCAAGGATCGCGGATCGGCCGCCGTTGGCGCGCGCATGGTAGCTCCAGCGCTCGATGTCGCCCGGCGAGTTCAGGACCGGTATCAGACCGTGGCGATCGAAGAGGTCCGCCGTGCCGTCGCCCATCAGCCCGTCCAGAACGTATATCGTCCCGTCGGCGGGTAGAGTTTCGCGAAGCTGAATTCCCTCGTCGATCGTCGCGACGAAGAAGCGCCGGCACCCAGCGCTGAACAGCGCCGCGGAGACTTTTCCCGCGCCCAACCCGTAGCCGTCGGCCTTCACCACTGCGCCGCACTCGCTGGAGGCGAGGCGGGCTCGCAGATCCCGCCAATTGTCGGCAATCGCGTCCAGGTCGACGGACAGAACGGCGCCCGCCGTGTGCAGCTGTCCGCCCGTCAGAACGGCACGTCTCCGCCGGACGGGGGAGGCGGTCCGGACGGCGTGCCGCCGTATCCGCCGCTGCCGTAATCGTCCTCGTCCTCGAGGTTGTCGAACTTGGTGGCTTCTGGATAGAAGCGCAGATCGACCTTGCCGGTCGGGCCGTGGCGCTGCTTGGCGATGATTACCTCTGCGCGGTTTCTGACCTGGCCCATGGCTTCTTCCCAGATCATGGTGCGCTCATTTAGCTTTTCCATGGATTCGTCGGACCGCCGGGACGGCTGCTCGCGCTGCAGATAGTACTCGTCGCGATAGATGAACATCACGACGTCCGCGTCCTGCTCGATAGAGCCGGATTCGCGAAGGTCCGCGAGCTGGGGCCGCTTATCCTCGCGCTGCTCGACGGCACGGCTGAGCTGCGACAGCGCAATGACCGGAACGTTGAGCTCCTTCGCTAGCGTCTTGAGCCCGCGGGTGATTTCGGAGAGTTCCTGGACGCGGTTCGTTTCTCGTCCGCCGTGGCTGCCCTGAACAAGCTGCAGATAGTCCACGACGATGAGGCCCAGCCCGTGCTGGCGCTTAAGCCTCCGCGCCCTCGTTCTCAGAGCGGAGACGGTCAGCGCCGGCGTGTCGTCGATGTAGAGCGGCGATTTCTGGAGCCGCTGGCTCGTCTGGACCAGCCTGTCGAATTCGGCCTGGTTCAGCTCGCCCTGCCGGATCTTGTTCGACGGGATCTGGGCGCCTTCGGCGAGGATACGTGTCGCAAGCTGCTCGGCCGACATTTCAAGAGAGAAAAAGCCGACGACTGGATCGTCGATCGGGACGATATTGCCGTCCTCGTCCTCGACCGTGTCGGTGGAGCTGGCGACGTTGAACGCGATATTGGTGGCGAGCGCGGTCTTGCCCATGGCCGGTCGCCCCGCGAGGATGATAAGGTCTGATTTGTGCAGCCCGCCCAGCAGCAGGTCCAAATGGCGGAATTGGGTCGGCACGCCGCCTAGGGCGCCGTCGCGGTTAAAGGCGATGGCGGCCATGTCGACGGCACCCTTGATCGATTCCGCAAAGCTGCGGAACCCGCCCTCGTAGTCGCCCGACGTCGCGAGGTCGTAGAGATACTGCTCGGCCTCCTCGATCTGCCGGTTCGCGCTTTCGTCGGGATCGTGAGAATAGGCTTGGTTGACGACGTCCGTGCCGAGCTCGATTAACTGGCGGCGCAGGAAGAGGTCATATATCAGCCGCCCGTAATCCTCTGTGTTGATGATCGCAAACGTCGCGCCGGCTAGCTCGGCGAGATAGCGATGCCCGCCGATTTCCTTAAATTCCTCAGTATCGAAAACGTGCTTCAGGGTTGTCGGATTGGCCTGCTGGCCGCGCTCGATCAGCTTGCCACAGGCCTCGAAGATGCGGGCGTGAAGGGGATCGAAGAAATGTTCGGGACGTAGGAATTCGGAAATGCGCTCGTAGCCGCGGTTGTTCTCGAGGATCGCGCCGAGAAGTCCCATCTCGGCCTCGACGTTGTTCGGTGGCTGCCGGTATCCAGGCCGATCGTCTTCCTGCTCTCTGAGCGTCGTTGCCAAGTTCGCATCTCCCTCCGCACTCCGAGGTGGACACTACCGCGAATCGCCGTGTGGTCGGGCGGGCGTGACGGCCGCAGTCTAAAATATTTAGTGGACTATTTTCGCATTGAACGCGCCCGCTGTGGAACGCGTGGAAAAAAGCGGAATCATGGGGACAAACTGCAAATTGAGGGAGAGTTCGAACTTGCGCCAAATCGTTGAAGCGCTACTAAATTGCTTGCTTCAGGCTTGGGCCTGCGCCTCCAGCCTTTTTTCCTTTTGTAAATGCGCGCGTTCCCAATCAAACATGTATTCGCGCGTCAGTGGCACGGTTTCCAGCGACTTGGAAAGCTGAATCTGGAAGACCATCAGGTTCTCATAGCGAAAGCCCATCTCGCAGATTATAAGGTAGAGGTCCCACATCCGGCAGAAGCGTTCGTCGTAGATTCTGGTCACTTCCTCTCGACGTGCGTTGAATGCCTCGCGCCAGTGTCGCAACGTCTCGGCGTAGTGGATACGGAGAATTTCGATGTCCGTACAGATTAGGCCCGAGTTCTCGATAATCGGGAGAATCTCTGACATCGCCGGGATGTCTGCACCAGGGAAGATGTACTTGCGAATAAACGGATTGATGGGCGCCGGCGAATCCAAGCGTCCGATCGAATGGACGACCGCAACCCCGTCGTCCGTCATGAGGCTTTCCAGCTTAGAAAAGAACTCCTTGTAGTTCCGTTTGCCTACGTGCTCGAACATTCCGACCGATACGATGCGGTCAAACTGGTCGGGTAAATCGCGATAGTCGCGGAGATGGAAACGCACGCGCGAGTCCATCCCTGCATTCTTGGCACGTTCGTTCGACACGCGATGTTGTTCGGTCGACAGCGTCACGCCAGTGACGTTTGCATTGGCGACGTCCGCGATGTACATGCCGAGCCCGCCCCAGCCGGAACCGATATCGAGTACGTTCAGGCTGTCACGATTGAGAAGCAGTTTCGAGGCGAGGTGGCGTTTCTTTCTTAACTGTGCGGTTTCGATGTCGTCGTCCGGCGACCCAAAATAAGCGCATGAATACTGACGGTCGCGGTCGAGGAACAAATCGTATAGCTCATCTGAAAGATCGTAATGATGCGCGACGTTCTTCTGGGCGATACCCACTGGATTGAACTGCTTCAGACGGCGACTTCCAACGCCGATCACCCGAAGTGCCTTGGCCAGCGGGAAATTCTCGACGCGAGCATAGTTCTGTGCGGCGAGCTCTATTAGGTCGTACAGCGACCCGTCATCTATGACTAGGTCGCCCTCCATGATCGCTTCAGGAACGCTCAGCGCCGGATTGAGTGCAAGGGAATAGTTCAAGCTGTTTCGCTTGATGCGGATCGTGCAGCGCGGCTCTGAGCCGTCTCCAAATACGGAAGCGTTGCCGTTGCCATCAATTAAGCGCAGCGCTCCAACTTTGATCGAATGCTTAAGCAACGCCGAAAATAGCATGGGTTCATCCCTGACCGCCTTTCCGCAGAAGACCCTTTCACCCCCAGAACTTCCACGATCGTTAGTGGAAATAGAATAGAACAACACGCACCGAGAAGACAATTGCGCGATGTTCAACGAACAGCACTGGCTCGATCAACCAATGCGGGCGTTTCCCGTAAATTTTAAGAAATTACATATGTCTGCGAGTAGCGGCCTTTATGTCACCGGTCGCCGAATAAAAAGGGGGTGTAGTTTTGTAAGCACGTATGTGTCGGAATGTTGCCAAAATATGAAACGAACAGCGAGCTTGCCTTGCAAGGGGTGCATTGTGACTATAGTTATCACTCGATAATAAATCACAATACTCTTATTTTATTGTTCTAATGCTCCAAACGCCGCCCGCTGGAAGGCGGTAAAACAAATAGACATACACATCCACTCTAACTCCGAAAAATTGTCAAGATAACCTTTAGATTATTGATTTATTGGAATAATTTAATAATTCGTATTGGTGGGGTAAATGTCGGGCCGTTTTTGTCCCCAGACTTATCCACAAATTAAAAACGGTAAATTATCAACGGTCTACGGGCTTCGGTTCAGCTTCTCTCTTAAATGTTGGCGAACCGCTCGATATCATCTTTGCCGAGTTAACTGCTGTACTGAACTTCAATAAGGGTCAGTGGTCCGTTGCCGACTTTGATGCGCCTTTGAATCCAGGGCGGCGGCATATAAATCAAATCGTTTTCTTGCAAGATCAGCGTCTCGGTGTCCTTGGTGAATTCACTTAAGCCATTCACAACTATTCCAATATTCCGCTCGCTACGGGTGCAACTGCATCAAAAGCGTGGCGCCAGCATTCTCGGTAATCCGCGCGACCTTGAAGCTGTCGCAGACGTGAAAGGTCTCCTAAAAGCCGTAAGGCCAGGTGACCCTGTAGTGATCGGTGGAAGTGATGCAGGTCTGACCGCAGGTGATCGTTGACCGTTTTCATGTCTTGCGATCGCTCCTGCGGCAGGACGAGGATGAGACAGATAGTTGCGGCGGCGGCGAGGTTATCGACACCCAGGATCACGACCGGCAGTCCTTCGGCGACAGATACCAACTAATGCTTCGTTTCGATGGCGATCGCGTCGCCCTGGATCACCGTGCCGCTCGAGATATTCTTGCTGATTTCTCATCGCGAGTGGTGGGAGCAGACGCAGTTCCAGCTGATATCTGCCGGCACTATCGTGGCTTTCTCCGTTCGCTCTTTAATCGCGTAGTCGATCGATTTCGACTGCGAGCAGGCTGAGCCGCCGCCGTTCAGTCGCAGGAAATCCAAGTCGGTCCCCGCTTTTCGATCGCCGAATGCGCCGAGTAGACGAACTAGGGCTCGAACGTTTCGCATTCGTATAGGAACGCGGTGACGGAAAAGAGGAACATGCCGCTGTTCCACGGATTTTTACCGTTGCCGAGGAATTCGCTTGCAGTCTCCAGATCGTGCTTTTCGATGCAGCTTCCTATCTCGAAAATTCCTTCTCTGGTTCGGAGCTTCGATATAGCCGTAGCTCGTCTCTGGGCGGTCGAGTTGATCTCGAAAGTGATGATAGCGTGTTCTGCCGCCGCATCGGCCGCGTTTTTGACAACGCTCTTGAAGTTTTTGGCGTCGTTGACAGTAGACCGGACGGCAAGACTAGCATCAGCACATTATGGACCTGTGCTAACAGGGTGGCCGCCGCCGTGGCAACGGCCGGCTCGTGTTTTGCGAAACGGGGCTAGAGCGCATTAAGAGGGCTAGCTGTGATCCCGAACTTGCGGAGTTGCTCGGCGGCGATGCAACGATGGTCCCGCTTGCAGATTGTATTTGGCGGGTCGACGGCCGTGGGGTTCGACTCGCGCTGCGCCGCATCCTGAAAAAGACCGTTCAGCAGGGATTATTTGGGATGGGAAAGCTGTGAGCGTGGCAGAAGGCGCGTTTCTGATTTGCCGGATCAGTTCAAAAAGATAGATTTTAGTTGGCACGATTTTTTCCCGAGCGTTCCATCAAACTAGCTACGGCATTCAACGCCGAAAGCTACTCGGATGTTAACAAGGTGGCGGCTTAGAATGAGCCTTTCAGGGCGACGACGACCATCGCTCCGCCGATCGCGCCGAATAGAAGGGCGATTGCTCTTTCGAACGTGCGTTGGTCGATCCGCCCCTGAAGTAGAGGCCCGATCTGTCCGCCGATAATCACGGCCGGGACGGTGTAGCAGACCAAATTCCACGGCATCGCGCCAAAGCCCCCCTCTTTAACAAGCAGGCCAACTTGTATGAACGATGCCGTCAGGACGGTCAGGATGACGATAAAGACCGATGTCGCTGCGGCTACAGCGACCGGCACACAGTGTCGTTTCACGAACAGCGGCAGCAAAACTTCGCCGATGCCGACACCCAGTAAGCCGGTCAAAAATGCGCCGATGCCGGTCACCGAACTGCCCAAAGCGCCAGGGCGAGGGCGCGCAAAGCGGTACACGTTTCCAGAACGATCGGTGATGGTTTGAATCTCCGTCTGACCGTCCTCCTGCGAGGATGTTGGAGGGGTCGACGCGAGCGTCCTGCGCAGGATGATCGCGCAAAGCGCCAGCATCAAAACGGCATAGGCGCCTTTGAGTAGCGTTTCGTACAACTGCAATTCGCCGAAAAGGGATGCGCCACAGGCCGCGACCGGAACGGCAATGTAGGCATAAGGGGTGGCGCTTCGGAAATCGATCAGGCGTTTCCGGTGGTAGCCGGCAAATCCTGACATGAAACCGCAGACCTGCGTCAGGACTGCCGTTCCTATCGCGGCGGACGTCGATATCGGGTACTCGGGGCCGAGCAGCGGAAATCCTAGAACAAAGATGGGGATGAACATTGCGGCGCCGCCGATACCGCTGAGCATCGCAGCCGTGGCTACCAACATCCCGACGGGAAACATGAACCAGTAGATCAACCAATCCAATTCGAAAGCCTGCTCTGTATGACGGCCGCTGTTCCGCGCCCGCGTGGATGCTGCATCATAGCTGACCGTCAGAAGATTGTTACGAACTGCCCGGCAATATGTTGGGCCTGGAACACGAAACCAGTTGTCACAGGACGCGTTAATCCAAAAATCCGGTTAGCCCTGGGCACGTGGCTGGCATTCTAGATGGCGACATGATACCAAAACCGGCTTTTGGGAGATTCGAACGTCATTTTATCGTGCCGATTGTCCGTTTCGCGAAGAGCGAGACCTGTGTCAAAGACGGTGCCGCGTCAGCCGACCGCGATAATAACCGCCGACCGGGCCGCCCGACTATTCGATAGGTGCGACCGCCCTTGGTTTTCGTGAAGAGAGCAACGCAGCCTGACGTGAGGCGAAGCAATCGAGAACTCTATATGGATTATTGCGCCGGCCAGCGGCGCGGAAAGACGTTAGGTCGTGTGCCTCGAAATTAAAGAAAGGTTTTCAGGCTGTCTCGTCGGACAATGCGTCGGCGATGCGCCGGATTCGTGGTCGAGGCTACGGCCCAAATTTGCGCGCGCTACGTCGAGGCCGAATTGATGACCGGCAAGGCGGGCGAGCGGGCGCCCGCCGTACGAGTTTGGACAATATACAGATGACACGCAGCTAACGCGGGAGCTTCTGAGAAGCCTCATAAGTCGGGCTGGTTTCGAAGCGGAAGATTACGCGGGGCGGATCGCCAACTTGTTCCGCGAGGACCGCATCGTCGGGCGTGGCAGAACGACAGAGGATGCCGCCCGAAAATTGATCGCGGGTGAAAGTTGGGAGACCGCCGGCGTTCCTGCGCCGGCCGCGGGAAATGGTAGTGCGATGCGAGCGGCTCCCGTCGGACTTGTCTTCCGTGACGATCCCCAGCGGTTGGTCGAGGTTGCTCATGACCAGGGCCGAATCACCCATGCAGATCCGCGGTGTTCCGCCGGTGCGGTCGCGATAGCGGGTGCGGTGTCCTTGGCAGCCTCCGGGCTCCAGCCAGAGGCATCGACTATGGCACCCATACTGGCCGAATGGGCGGCGGCGTACGACGCTGATTTTGCACAGGCGATCCGCGATCTCGTGGATTATGCGGATCTTCCGCCGGGCGACGCGTTCCCGATCATTTCTCGCACCGGTTGGGAGCCGGAAACGCGTCTCGCCTTCGACGGAATCGCGCCGTTCGTGTTTCCCAGCGTGCTGTGGAGCCTATATTCGGTGTTTCGCAATCCCGAAGATTATTGGCAGACAATATGCACCGCGATCGCGGCTGGCGGCGACGTCGATACTACAGCGGCGATGGCCGGCGCCATCTCGGGCGCGTATTTGGGAATAGACGCTGTACCGGCCGATCTGGCGGCGCAACTCAATGACAACGGCACTTGGACCTTTTCTGAACTTGTTGAACTAGCTGAAAATGCTGCGGAAAAATTAAATTGAATCAATGGATTTGAAACTCTTTATGTGATAGCCATAGGTATCGGAATAAAAATTTTGCACGAAGAATTACAAACGCGGTCGTTGAAACAGCGACGTTTTGGTCAGCGAGGCAATTGGCCTACGTATAGAAATCCCGAAGGAGGGAGAAGAATGAAGTACCTTAAATTCGTGACTGTGATTGCAGCTCCGCTGCTGTTTGCGGTCGGTTGTGAGACTCCAGCTCAACAGCAGGAAATCAGCAAACTCGAGTCGAAGATCATGGCCAACAAGAAGACGGCCGATGACGCCGCGGCTGCCGCACGTGCAGCTGCTGTCGCCGCCCAGAATGCGGCGGCCGCGGCTCGTGCCGCCGCCGCGGAAGCAAAGGCCGCGAGCGACAAGGCCGATCGTCTGTTCTCGCGCAATCTGCGGAAGTAAGACCTAAAGTTTTTGATACGGCGGCAGGGGTAACCGCGCTGCCGTATTCTAATTCGGGGGCCGACACACAGGTTCCTAAATAAAAGCGCCCGGGAGGCGCTTTTATTTTGACTTTTGTCTTCGAGCGGACCGTTTCGGTAGACTCGGTTCTGTTTCTCTGGAGGCAGCCTGCGAGGTTAGTGGAATTGGCCCTCCTTTAATCGGCGGCGCCGGCGTGATCGCAACCGGATAGCCGCGACGCTCGAACGCGACCTTGTAGACCGTTTCCCAGTCGATATTTGCGTCCAGATCGCCCGCCGCAAGAATCAGTTTGCGCTCTAAAGCTGGCGGAATTGCCGGAGTCAACTTGCCAGTCATCTCAAGCTCGTCGGCCTGGCCTTGATGCGGGACTACTTCCAGCCACAGGCGACCAGCGAAACGGGCCACCTTAACCGTTTCGTCGATCACCTGGACAGACGTGCCAATGGGCGCTTGCTGGAAGAAATGCGCTATGTCCTCGGGATACATGCGGATACAGCCGTGGCTCACGCGCCGTCCGACGCCATCGGGTTTGTTCGTGCCATGGAGCAGATAAGACGGCCATCGAGATAAATCGCATGCGCGCCGAGCGGATTTTTCGGGCCGGCGGGAACCACCGCAGGCAGCTCGGGATTTTCGGCTCGGATCGACTTAGGCACGTACCAGGCGGGATTCGCCTTTTTGCGAACGATGCGGGTCGTTCCCGTAGGTGTATGCCAGCCATCGTCGCCGATGCCGAGAGGCGCGGTCTCAATGAGGCCGCGCGCGCGGAAATAGTAGAGCCGCTGGTCGGCGAGATTGATCACGATGCCATCGCGCTGCGCGGCGGGCACGATATGCCAAGTCGGGAGGATGATTTTGGTTCCTTCGCCCGGAATCCACGGGTCGACCCCAGGATTGGCCGCGACTAGTTCGGTGAACCCAAGCCTGAAATGGCGGGCAAGGTCAGCGAAAGTGTCCTCGTGCTTGGTTGTGTAGGTGCGAAAATCCCCAATAATCTCCGGGTAGCTCGGCACGCCGCTTGCCGAGGTCGCGTTTGCAATAGAAAACCCCGGACCCACGGCGATGTGCGCGGCGGTCGCGATGCCCAGCGCGAGACAGAGATAACGACGGCTTAAGGCGGGTTTCATCATCGGAATTTGAAGCATAATGAGAATATGGAAGTTTTGTCCGAAATTGCTAGCCGAGAAACATGAACGAATTCAACGCCGTTATAGGCTCACGTTTCCGATCGCGGCGGCTTTGTTCCTTCGGAGAGGTGGCTTCCTCGCCCGTACCGGCACGTTACCTCTCCCGCGGCGAGGAGGTTTCCGGCCTCGTCCGTAATGTCGCAGCTGAGGACGCAAATCGTCTTTCCGCCGCCGCGCTTTCGCGCATCGGCCTTGAGCCGACCCGACGCGACGTTGCCCATAATGATGTCGTTCAGCGACACCGTCATCGCTTGGCGGATGTTCCCGGGAACCGTGCAGAAAATGCTCGAGTGTGCGCCTGCCGCATCGATCAGCGCGGCGGTAACGCCGCCGTGGACCAAATTGATGGCATTAAGGTGAACGTCGCCGACGTCCATCTCGATCACCCCTCGGTCGAGTTCCCAGATGGTAAGCTCGGCGCCGATTTCCGCCATGAAGCCGCGAAATCTCTTAAACTCCTCAGCTTTCCCTTCGGGATCCGTCATCCGGAAAGTTCCGTACCTACGTAACATCAAAAGTCAGATCAAACTGCTGTTGAATCAGATATTTAGAAGCAAAAAATTCGACAGTCGTGTGGAAGACGCTATATTGTCCGCGAACCCCTGAGGAATACCCAGAATGAAGCGAGTTATTGTCGGCATCACTGGCGCAACCGGAACAATTTACGGCGTGCGTTTGATGGAGCTCATGCGCACCGAACCGGAAATCGAAATCCACCTCGTAATGAGTCGGTCGGCGAAGTTGACGTTAAAAATGGAGCACGATCTCGAACTCGACTACATCAACGGGCTCGCGCATCAGGTCCACGAGCCGGGGAACATCGGGGCA
>JAYPPO010000019.1:0-14199 GCA_038131485.1 Alphaproteobacteria bacterium | reverse complement strand
CGTGGGCGGATCGGATAAGGTTGCCGACATTGATCGGTTTGCTCACCCCTTCGACGCCTATTCCAAAATACCCGCGCATTGTTGCCGATTCTACAGCCGGGGGTGAATCGCGCAAGGTTCGGGAATTAAGGTGTGGGATGAACGACGACCTTTGCAAACAATACAAGGATTATCTCTACCTGCCGTGCGCCTCAGAAATCAGGGTGTGGATCAACGGGAAGCGCAGCCTGAGCCAGATCCACACGGAGGCCTGACCAAGACGGGTAAGCCGTTCCCGGCTAGTTCACGTTAGCGGCTTCGCCCAGCGTTGGGCCGATCTCGCGATTGAGGACTAGGTCGGCGATGCCGTCGAGATCGGTTGGATCGCGGTTGATTATGACGAGCTTGGCGCCGTTGCGCTTGGCCATCGCTGGGAAGCCCGCAGCAGGGTGGACTACCAACGACGAGCCGATAGCGAGGAAGAGGTCGCAGGCGAGTGTCTCGTCGCGAGCGCGTTCCATTTCCCCTTCGGGCATCGCTTGCCCGAACGAGATCGTCGCCGTCTTCACGATACCTCCGCAGAAATGGCAGGCTGGCAGCGTGTCGTCCGCCTCGAAGGCTGCCTTGATCGGCTCCAGCTCGTAGCGCGTCGCGCACGTGAGGCAGGTCGCGTAGGTGCCGTTGCCATGCAGCTCGATCACTCTCTCGTCTGGCACGCCCGATTCCTGGTGCAGACCATCGATGTTTTGCGTGATCACCGACGTGACCTTGCCGACGCGAACCAGCTTGGAGACGGCCCGGTGACCGCGGTTGGGCTCGGCGCCGATCATGTCACTATCTATCTCGAACTTGCGCCGCCATGCCTCGATGCGCGCCTCTTCCGAGCGAACATAGTCGTCGAAATAAATTGGCGTCGTCTTCGACCAGATACCGTTTGGGCTGCGGAAGTCGGGAATGCCGGATTCAGTGGAGATGCCGGCGCCGGTGAAAACGACGGCACGGGTCGCGGCTTCGATCAGGGCTGCGAGTTCTTGGAGATCGATGTCCATGAAGGGGATTTTAGAGCGAACGGGGAAGAGCGTTCCAGCCTCTCCCCGACACAATTATTCCGCCGGCTGGACGAAAGCCGCCGTTTGCTTCCGCTTCTTGCGGTTTTCAATGACACCGACTGTAATCGACATCATCGGCGGCACCAGTGCCATGGTGAGGACGGCGGACAGCGACAGGCCTCCAAGGACCACCGAGCCGAGGCCGCGATAAAGCTCCGAGCCGGCGCCGGGCACTATGACCAACGGCAGCATTCCGAACACCGATGTCAGTGTCGACATGAAGATCGGCCGAATTCGGTTCTGTGTTGCCGTCTCGATCGCGAGCCCGACCTCCATGCGGTCTTCGCGGATGTGGTACAGGGTCTGGTGGACCAGCAGAATCGCATTGTTGACCACAATGCCGATCAGGATGACGAAGCCAAGCATCGTCAGCATGTCAAGCGATTGCGTGACATAGAGATTGAGGAGCGCGAGGCCGCCGAGGCGCCTCGCCGCGGCGACCGGCACCGACAGCAGGACGATCAACGGATAAAGGAAGCCTCGAACAGGACTGCCATGACTAAATAGACGATGATCAACGCCAGAAGTAGGTCGAGCACCATGTGGTCCCACGTCGCGGCCAGCTTATCTGCGCTGCCGGCGACGCGAATACGAACCCCATCTGGAAGGCCACGCGCCTCGATTGGCCCGATGACCTTTTCACGAAGAACATCGATCGCTGCTTGCAGCGGTACGTCATCGCTTGGGCTCAACTGGACCGTCATGGTCCGCGACCGATCTATACGTATGATCTCCGTTGGCCCGTTCGTCTCAGAAACAGCCGCGAGGTTTTCGACTGGAACGATCCTTCCATCTGATGTCACGACAGGGAGCGCACGGATCGACTGAGTTGAATTATTGGCGCGGTCTGGTCCTTTCAAAGTGAGGTCTATTCTTTTGCCCTCAAAGTTGATTTCGGCGACGCGGACGCCATCGTTAAACGCATCGACGCTCTCGCCGAGGTCACGCGTAGACAGACCGTTGTCGGATAGCCTTATGCGGTCTGGCGTAATGCGTACCTCGGGCTCACCAAGGGTGAGTGACGGGCGAGGGCGCACGCGGTTGCCCTCGCTACGTGGAAAGACGCTGTTCGTTGAGAAAAAAATGTCGCGGCCGACGGAGTAGATAGTCTCCAAGTCTGGACCCGATACTTCTACGTCAATCGATCGGCCTGAACCAATGGATCGGCCGAACAAAGACGGCTGGAACATAAAGGCTATAACACCCGGTTCTGCGCTTGCTGGCTCTTGTATGAGCTTTATCAGCTCGCGAGCCTTGCCAGGTTCAACATGCGTCGCAAGGATGAACATCCGGCCGATCAACGGAACTACCATGAACCGGTCGATGATTCGGTCCTCCGCTGCATTCTTCTGGCTTTGTTCCCTGCGCGACCAGTAGCGCCGCATCGCGGTCTCCACATTGATCGCGATCTGTTCGTTGGTGTCGAGGTTGTAGCCGGCGGGTGGCAGAATGAAACCGATCACGAAATTGCGATTTCCTGTCGGCAAATAGTCAAGCTTTGGGATGATAGCGATAGAAATCAGGATCGCAAGGGCCGTAATGCCGCCTACGAGGCCGATCGCGAGCGCCTTCCAGCGAAAGACGATCCGCGCGTAGTTCACCCAAAAGCGTGAGAACGCCGCCGCGAAATCGTCGAGTATGGGAATTCGAAACGTCTTCTCGTGATCAGATGGGTTTTTGCTTAGAAGATTGCGCGCGAGCGCCGGAATCAGTGTGATCGACACTAGAAGCGACAGCAGAACCGAGACGGAGATTGCTACTGCTATGTCGCGGAAAAGCTGGCCAACTTCGAGATCCATAATCAGGATCGGGATGAACACCATTACCGTCGTGAGGGCGGAAACCAGGACCGCAGGCCACACTTGCTGGGCGCCGAGATAAGCGGCCTCCGTCCGAGATTTTCCCTCCTGACGTAGCCGGTAAATATTTTCGAGCACGACGATGGCCGCGTCGACGACCATTCCAACGGCAAAGGCGATGCCCGCAAGGCTGACCACGTTCAGCGAGCGGCCGAGCGCCGCCATCGCAACAAATGAGCCAATGACCGACACAGGGATAGACATGGCGACCACAGCGGTTGGCCTCCACGATCTCAGGAAGACCATTAGAATGATGATTGCAAGCGTGCCGCCGACATAGATGTTCTGCATCACGAGATCGATCGACGAATTGACGTAGACCGTCTCGTCATAAACTTGCTCGATTTTGAGGCCCTGTTCCTTAAGAGGGCCATCGGCGAGTTCCTTAATTAC
Source organism: Alphaproteobacteria bacterium (assembly GCA_038131485.1). GTDB lineage: Bacteria > Pseudomonadota > Alphaproteobacteria > MPNO01 > UBA830 > JAYQUR01. The sequence continues at coordinate 10,859 of JAYPPO010000019.1, read as the reverse complement.
TTCGCGAGTGGCCGTCATAGTGCGGATGACGTTTGCACCTTGCTCGCGTGTGATGTTGAAGCTGAGCGAATATTCCCCTAGCTGCCGCGGCCGGGCGCGCGGTTTCTTGTATCCAACATCGACCGACGCAATATCTCGGACGGTGACGCGTCCGACCCCAGAGCCTCGCTCGGCACTTCGCAGGACCACATCTTCAACGATCTGTGTCGCATTCAGGTTGCCGTCGGTACGAACAACGTAGCGCCGCTTACCTTCCTCAACATCACCGCCGGTAATCGACGCATTGGATGAGCGCAACCTTTGCAGCACCTCACTGACGGTCATGCCGAAGCGAGCCAACGCCTGTGGCGTTACGGTGACTCGCATCTCGCGCTCAGTGTCGCCAAAAATGTTGACGCCCGCGACGCCGGGTACGCGTTCGAGTCTCTCCTGAATAACGTCGACGATGAAATCGCCGTAAGAGACCATTTCTCGGGTGTTTCCTGGCAGTCGGGTAAGAACAAACCAGGCAATGGCGTTGTCTTCCGTACCAGATGTTGAGAGCGTTGGTTCGTTAGCTTCTTCAGGGTAGCCCGAGACCCTGTCCAGCCGATTGGCAACTAGCAGGAGCGCTCGATCAAAATTGATATCTGGCCCAAATTCTAGAGTGACCTCGGCCTGGTTGTGCTGGGCTCGGCTTGACATCTGACGCAGGCCTTCGAGTCCTTTTAGCTCGTCCTCCTGTTTTTGGATTATTTCGCGCTCGACCTCTTGCGGGGCCGCACCCGGCCAGCTCGTCTTGACGATGATGACCGGTTGGCGGACGTCTGGCGCCATTTGTATCGGGATGCGGTCGAGCGCAACAGCGCCAAACAGGATAATCATCAGCACCATCGCCACTACGGCGATGGGCCGCTCAATGGAAAGCCGGATGATGTTCATTGACCGACGGGCTTTCCGTTGGCGTCGTTGTATATCTTCACGCGCGACGCGGGTGGCAGCGTCTCGTTGCCGTGGGTGACGACGATATTCCCGGGCTCGACGCCGGAGACGACGATATAGCGGTTGCCCACTGCTTCGCCGATCACGACGTTTCGCGGGAAAGCTCGGTCGTTACGGACGATATAGACGACCGCCTTGTCGCCGCGGCGAACAATCGCGTCCTTGTGCACTGTCGCTACGTTGCGAGCGCGGCCCACCGGAATCTCTAGCGTCAGGCTCTGGTTGATGGCGAAAGGCTTTGTGGCGTTGCCGAACTGAGGCGTGAAGCGGACTGGGCGGGTCCGGGTGCGCACGTTCTCCTGCGGGATCACGGCGCGGACCGTTGCCATGTGCCGAGTGCTGTCGTCGAGCTGGAAACGGACAAGCGTGCGGATTCAGACCCGATATCCGGTCGGTCGGCACCTCGGCCTCGATCTCGATATTCATGTCGCTGATCATCAGAGACGACCGGTGCGCTGACGCTGACGTAGGCGCCGACCTCGCTGTGCTTTTCGGAAATGATGCCGTTGTAGGGTGCACGGATGGTCGTGTTGTACAGATCAATCTCGGCGCGTTTGAGCTCCGCTTCCGCTTCGCCTGCTTGCGTCCGGCGTTCCATCAGCGCCGCCTTGCGGGTTTCCACATCGCGTTGGAGGTTCTCGAACTTCGCCCGGGAAAAGGCCGCGGATTTCTTCAGGCCTTCGATACGCCGCAGTTCCTGCTGCACCTTTGCGAGTTCGGCCTCCGCAGTCGCGATCGTGGCCATGCGAGAGCGATACGCCGCCTGATACTTGTCCCGCTCCGCCGCAAGCCGTTCCTTGGCGAGCATGGCGATGACGTCGCCTTTCTTGACGCGGTCCCCTTCGCTGACGCGCATGTCCGAAATAGCGCCGTTGATCCGCGCAGCGACCTGACCGCCGCGACGGGCAGCGAGGCGCCCGATCACGGGATAGGTTTGCGACATTGGTTCGATGACGATCTTGTCGACACGCACCGCCCGCGATCGCTCGCCGCCGCCTGGTCCGCGCTGGGCGGCTGGTTTCGCTGGGGCAGTTGAAGGCGCGGCGGGCTGCGCGGCCTGGGCCGGCACGGCGGCAGCCTTCGGGCATCCTTCGCCCGAGAAGAAGCCGCGGATTTCGTTGCCGTCGAGCGCACCTGATTTGTCGCAGTCGATCTCGTCGAAGCTCGCGGCCAGCGCCCCTGCTTCATCACGGTCGATCACGCCATTCTTATTTTTTGTCTTCAGCTCTTTGGCGCGGTCGGAAAGCGGAGGCAAAGTCGACGCGCCGCGGCGGCCTGTGGAGTGAGTGCGGCCGCGGCCGCTGTCGCGGGAGCAGCCCTCGCCCGTGAAGAAGCCGCGGATCTCGGCGCCGTCGAGCGCACCTGGACTTGTCGCAGTCGATCTCGTCGAAGCTTGCGGCCAACGGCCCGCCCGCCTCGTTTCGGTCGATAACGCCGTTCTTGTTGGCGTCTCGCGCCTTGGCACGGTCCGAAAGTTCTTTGCCGCCGCTCTGCGCGAGGGCCGGAAGGGCAGCGGGCGCGGCAAAGAAGAAAAGCACCATCACCACCCAAATGAGGTTGTTCGAAAAGCGAATTATCATCCTGCGGCAGCGCCTCCAAGCGCGGCGCGATCTCCGGCGGCCCAATGCGGCCGGATCTACGTAAATACGACTGTTAGATGATATCGGATCGGGTCGACGTCAAAGGATAATTTGATCCGGGAAAAAATAAAAATTTCCAAAGAAATCGGGGCGTTCAGGTTGAAATTTGGTCGAAGGCATCAAGCGCCTGAGCGCTGTAAAAAGCTGTCGGCCCGCCGCCCATTTCGACGGCGACGACGGCAGTCTGCATGATCTCCTCTCGCGTCGCGCCTTTCCGGATCGACTAACGGACGTGATAGTTGATGCAGCTTTCGCAATGAGCTGCGATTCCGATCGCCTAAGCTATCAGTTTCTCGGTCTTGGAATCGATTGCGCCGTCCTTTATCCGACGGTTACCACAAGCCCGCGATAGGCCCGCATCGTCTCTGGCGTTGCCTTGAACAGGTTGGCCGCGCATCCGTCGACTTATCTCGCGAACGCCTTGTTGTCGCTGACCATGATTTTCTCCCGTTAGACCAGAGTCGCTTCCGTTGAGGCTTTCACCTCGTCCTCTGTAACTCCAGCGGCCGTCTCGACCAGCCTGAGCCCGCCGTCGACGACGTCGAAGACACCCAGATTAGTAATGATGCGGTCGACCACCGCCTTTCCGGGTGAGCGGCAGCGCATTCCCTTCAGGGCTTAGATTCCTGATTTATTGGTGTGGTCCATCACGACGATGACGCGGCCGACGCCGGCGACGAGGTCCATCGCGCCGCCCATGCCCTTCACAAGCTTGCCCGGGATCATCCAGTTGGCCAGATCGCCCTCTTCACTAACTTCCATCGCGCCGAGAATTGCCATGTTGATCTTTCCGCCGCGAATCATCGCGAAGGACTGGTCGGACGAAAAATAGGACGTGCGATCCATTGCCGTGACCGTCTGCTTGCCGGCGTTTATGAGGTCGGCGTCGATCTCGTTCTCGGTCGGGAACGGGCCGATGCCGAGCATGCCGTTCTCGGACTGCAGCGGACGCGTCGACGCCGTCCGGAATGTAGTTGCTGACCAGCGTCGGAATGCCGATGCCGAGATTGACGTACCAGCCGTCCTGCAGGTTCCTGCGCCGCGCGTTCGGCCATCTGGTTTCGATCCCACATGTCTCGGTCCTCCTGTTCGTCGAATTTTCTAGTTCCGGCCCTCTCCCTCCCGGACACCCAACGCCAGATCTTGCAGGTGGCCGGGAGGAAGAGGGTTGGCCTGCTTCCGCGGAAGCGAGAACTAAACCGCGCGCACGGTGCGCTGTTCGATGCGCTTCTCGTGATCGCCCTGGATCAGGCGGTGAACGTAGATGCCCGGCGTGTGGATCACGTCGGGATCGAGTGAACCGTCGGGCACGATCTGCTCGACCTCGGCGATACAGACCTTGCCGCATGTCGCCGCCGGCGGATTAAAGTTCCGCGCCGTCATCCGGTAGACGAGGTTGCCCTGCTCGTCCGCCTTCCACGCCTTGACGATGGAAAGATCGGCGACGAAGCCGCGTTCGAGGATGTAGGTCTCGCCGTCGAACACCTTTTCTTTCCTTGCCCTCGGCGATCATCGTGCCCACGCCGGTTTTGGTGTAGAAGCCGGGGATGCCCGCCGCCGGCGCGCATGCGTTCGGCGAGCGTGCCCTGTGGGTTGAATTCGAGTTCGAGCTCGCCCGACAGATACTGGCGCATGAATTCCGCGTTCTCGCCAACGCAGGACGCGACCATCTTCTTGACCTGGCGGGTCTGCAGCAGCAGGCCGAGGCCGAAATCGTCGACGCCCGCGTTGTTCGAGGCGATGGTGAGGTCCTTGGTGCCCGCATCGCGGATCGCCGCGATCAGAAGCTCCGGGATGCTGCACAGGCCGAACCCGCCGGCGGCGTGGTCATGCCGTCTTCCAGCAGCCCGTCGAGGCGCTTTCCGCGGCGGAGCCGTATATCTTGTTCATCTGAACTTCCCTTCGCTAGCCCTGCAGTCTGGTCGGTTGCCTGGGTCGAGAAATAGCATATCGATGTCGGCGCATACATATCCGCCGCCGTCCGACGGGGCAATCCGCGTCGCGGGCTTCAGCGCGCAGTGCTGCCTGGCGCAGTGTTGCCGCGTCCTGGCTTTGCGCCGCATCGTCCGCGACAAAGCCAGGGCGACCAGGCTTGAGGATCACGTTGCGCCGCGCGGCCCCTCGGCGATCAGCGCCTCGCGGGTCCGCGCGTGGATCGCGTCGATACTTTTCGCAGCCGCGGTCTCGGGCGTCATGCCGTTCTCGAGGAAAGGGTCCATACGGTGGTATGTCGAGCCGTCGCCCTTGAGCGCGTTGATCGAGACGTTAGTCTTTACGGCCCCCGGGACGATCAGGGTGACGTCGATGCCGTGGTCGCGGACCTCTTCGCGCAGCGAATCAGAAAAACCGTGCACCGCGTGCTTGGCGGCGCAGTAGCCGGACCGCATCGGCGAGCCGTACTTGCCCGCGATGCCAGATGCAGGCGATCCGTCCCAGAATCGCGTTTCAGCATCGACGGCAATACCGCCTTGGTGAGCATAACCGGGCCGAAATAATCGACCTCCATAACCCGGCGGATGACGGCCATGTTGGTGTCGGCGATCCGGCCCGCTGGGTGATGCCGGCATTGTTGACGAGCACGTCGATGCGGCCGAACCGGTCGAGGACGTCCGCGGCCGCTGCTTCCACGGCCGCCGGGTCGGTGACGTCCAGCGGGCACACCATGACCGCGCCGGGACCGGTGCAGGCCGCCGCGGTTTCTGCAAGGCGTCCTTGCGCCGCGCGGACAGCACGACGTGGGCACCTTCGGCATGGAATTTTGGGCCCAACGCCGCACCGATGCCGGAGGACGCGCCGGTGACCCAGACGACCGAGTCCCCTAAAACGCATCGACATGCCGCTCTCCCTTGATGTACTTCGTTACGATCCGACCATGATCCAGCCGATCACCACCACTTTCGCCCGTCTCCGCCGTCGCTGCAAGGCGCGATCTGGATGACGTCCCGAGCGCCGTCCTGTTCGCCGCCCAGGCGGGCATCGTGCGCTATATGTCGAAGGACTTTCATTTCATCGAGATTTCGTTCTTCCGGGCGCTGTTCGTGTGATCGTTATGGCGCCTTGGCTCGTCCAGCAACGGGATCCGCGATCCTCAGGACGCCACATACCAAGATGTACGTCGCGCGCGGCGCTCTCGACCGCGGCGATGTATGGCTGGTTCGGCAGCCTGACGCTGATCCCCCTTGCCGACGCCACCGCGATCTCGTTCACGTTTCCTCTGTTCATCGCGCTTGCCGGCGTTCTGATCCTGAAGGAGCCGGCGCACGCGACGCGCTGATCGCCCTCGGGGTCGGCTTCGCCGGCACACTGATCGTCATCCGCCCCGGTTTTGCGGAAGTGAACGTGGCGTCTTCCTCGTCATCGGCGGCGGCGTCTGCATCGCGTTCTCCGCGATGATCCTGAAAGATCATGCTGCGCACCGATCATCCCGACAAGGCGGCGATCTACCAGTCGATCTACATGCTGCCATTCGCGTTATCGGCGCGCTTTCGTCTGGCAGTGGCCGACGTGGGAGCAGTGGCTGTGGGCGTTCTTGCTCGGCGCGGCATCGACAACCGCGCAGCGCTTCTATTCGCGCGCCTTCGCGACCGGCGACGTGGGTTCAATCGCGCCCCTTTGACTTCACGCGGTTACCCTTCGCCATCGCCATTGGCTTCTTGTCTTTTCGCAACTGCCCGACATCTGGACGGTTCTCGGCGGCACCGTCATTTTCGTTTCCTCACGATCTATGCTGGGCGCACGGAGATCGCGCCGGCAGCGAAAGGACGTGGCATGACGGCGGCGACGCGCGCCATCGGTACATGGTTCGACGGGCTGCTCCGGCTCGCTCCGCGGTACCACCGCCTGGATGCTAATGAGCGCGGTGTCCCTGACGCTGATGGCGGCCATCATCCGACACCTGTCGAAGGACCTACATACGTTCGAGATCGTCCTGTTCCGGACGGGGCTCGGCTTCGTGTTTATGGCGCCGTGGCTGGCTCCCTCGCACGGGCTTTCGGTTCTCAAGACCGAAAATATCGGCTGGTACATGCTGCGCGCGGTCATGACCGCCATCGCCGCGACAGGATATTTCTACGCGATTGCCGAGATTCCCGCTACCGACGCGGTGGCGATCATGTTTTCGCGGCCGCTATATGGAACGATCTTCGCGATGGTGTTCCTCGGCGAGCTGGTCGGGCTCCGACGCTGGACCGCGACGGCGATCGGCTTCGCCGGCGTCCTCGTTATGGTCCGGCCCGGGTTCGAGACGTTTAATCTCGGGCTCGCCTCGGTGCTGCTCGCGTCGATCGCCGGCGCCGGTCTCGGCCGTCCTGATCCGCTACCTGTCGCGGACCGGAACCGCCCGATACGATCACCATGTATTTCGTGATCTTCACCACGCCGATTATCCTCGTGCCCGCACTGTTTGTGCTGGGTTACGCCGAGCTTGGGCAGCTTGGCTGGCTGGTCCTGATGGGCTTTCTCGGCACGCTCGGCCAGCGGACCATGAGCCGCGGCTTCGCGTCCGCCGACGCCTCCATCATGTTGCCGGTCGATTTCTCGCGGCTGATATTCGCGGCTCTGTTTGGCTTCCTGCTGTTCGCCGAAATTCCGTCGGTCTACACCGCGATCGGCGCGCTGCTGATCTTCAGCGCCACTCGTCTATAACGCGCGGCGGGAAGCCATCAAATCGTCCGCCGCCGGCGTCAACGACGACGACCAGACGCCACTTCGCGGATCTAAGACGGATGGCCGTGGGCGCAATTTCTTCCCGTTTCGCAGCGTTGCCGGGGCGGTGCGCTCTGGCATCTGGATGTCGCTCTCGGCGTTTACCTATGTCATTTCGATTTCCATCGGGCGGTATCTCGCGCCGAATATTCCGGTCTTCGAAATAGCTTTTCTGCGCAACGCCTTCGCGATTCTGTTCATGGTCCCGTGGCTGATAAAGGTCGGCATCGGGGCGATGCGCCACGCAGCGGCTGGGGCGCCACATCTCTGCGCGGGGCGATGTCGTCCACCAACGTCACGCTGCTGTTCGCCGCGGTGGCGCTGATCCCGATTGCCGACATGTCGGCGATCAACTTCCTGCAGCCCATCATCGGCGCGGCCATCGCCGGCCTTCTGCTCGGCGAGGCGGTGGGCATGCGCCGCTGAGGGCGCCATCCTCGTCGGATCTCGCCGGGCGCTGAGTCGTCATCCGGCCCGGTTTCGGCGATTTCAACATCGGCATCGTCTACGCGCTCGGCTCGGCGGTGGCGGGTGCGTTGGTCTCGATCATGATCAAGACGCTGGTGCGTACCGACCCGCCCGATACTATCGCCGCCTGGCTGTTCGTGACCCAGACGATCATTCTCGCAGTTCCGAGCCGCTGTTCGTCTGGGTGACGCCCAACCTCGAGCAGTGGGGCCTGTTCGCCGTGATCGGGCTCGCCAGCGTATTCCTGCAACGGACCTACAATCGCGGCATGCAGGCGGCCGATGTGTCGATTGCGTTGCCGTTCAACTTCACGCGCCTCGTCTGGGCGGCGCTGTTCGGCTGGGTGGTCTCTTCGAATTTCCGACGCCTGGACATGGGTTGGCGGAACAGTGATCTTCGTATCGTCGATCTGGCTGACCCGTCTCGGCGGCGGGAAGGGGGAAGCCTGCCGCCCTCAAGTCAGACGTCAATCCGGAGCCTCGAGAAGTTGAAAGCAGCCCTCCGCGCCTTCGCGACGCTGCCCCCAACCTTAAAGGCGCGGTCTTCGTCGTCCTTGGCACGATCTTCTTCGTGCTGACCGACGTCACCGTGAAATTCACCGGCGACAACATCCATCCGGCGCAGATGGCGTTGTTCCGATACGTCATCGGTTTCTCGTCCTGATGATCCTGCTGTTCGTCCGCACGGGGCGCGAGCGGCTCAAGACCAAGCGGATCAAGCTCCATTTTTCCGGGCGATCATCGCGTCGTGCGGTCAGGCCGGGCTCTATTACGCCGTCATCCACCTGCTGTTGGCAGACGCTACCGCGATCATCTTCACGCGCCCGCTGTTCCTGACCCTGCTTGAATCTTCGTCCTGAAGGAAGTTGTCGGGCAGCACCGCTGAGGCGCTACCGTCGCTCGGCTTCATGGGTGTGCTCGTGATGGTGCGGCCGTTCGGCGGCGACGTGAACATCGCCTGGGGCGTTGCGATCCACGGCGGTATTCCTGTTTTCGTGGGGGCTGATCATCATCCGCCTGCTCGGCCGCGAGGAGCCGCCGGGGCGATCCTATTCTGGTATCACATATTCGGCTCGCTGATCTTCGTCAGCCCGGCGATATACGTCTGGTCGATCCACGCCGCTCGAATATCTGCAGCTGTTCCGTAATCGCGGCGCTGACGGCGGCGGGCATGAATTCTTCGTGCGCGGGTTCGCCATCGGCGCAATCCCAGCCTGATGGGCCCGATGGAATATATCCAGATCGTGTTCGCGGCGATGGCCGGCTATTTCATCTTCGTCAGAGCTGCCTGACGTCTGGACCTGGGTCGGCGCCGCCATCATCAGTCTGCGACGCTTTTACATCACCCGGCGCCGAGGCGAAGCTCGGCAAGCTGCCGCAGCCCGGCGGCTAGAGTCTTGTGCTTAGCGCGCGCCTTGCGCGCCTTCTCGGTCTTGGCTAGTTCCGCGACGGCCTTCTGCCGGCAATCTTGTCGATGAATTTCGCGAGCGCCACGTCGCGTTCGGTCACGCCGCCCGCCTCATGCGTCGCGAGCGTGATTAGCACCTGGTTGTAGACGTTGAACCATTCGGGATGGTGGTCGGTTTTTTCCGCCTGCTGCGCGACCCGAGTCATGAAGCCGAATGCCTCGTTGAAGTCGGCGAACTTGTATGCATTCTGGATCGCATCGCGCCCCGAAACCTTCTTCCAGTGCTTGAGCGGTCCCATCGCCTTCTCGCGCGCTTTCCCCGTCAGCTTTTCGGCCATTCCTGTCTCCCGTTTCCGGCCTCAAGCATGAAGCGCCTTTGACGGGCGATCAAGCGACATCTATTTACGAGGCATGACAGATCCAGCCGTACCGCCCCGTTTCACTGTCGCGCCCTCGCTCGATGACCTCGAGGAGATCGCGCGCGCGGCGTTCGACGGCCTGCCGCAGGAGTTCCGCGCGCTGACCAACGGCGTGGTCTTCCGCATCGACGATTTCCCCGACGCCGAGACCGAGCGCGAGATGGGGCTGCAGAGCCCGTTCGACCTGCTCGGGCTTTATCAGGGCATTCCCATCGGCGAGAAGGAGCAGGGTTCGCAAAGTACACCCGACATGGTGTTCCTCTATCGCCGGCCGCTGCTCGACTACTGGTGCGAAGTCGAGGAAGATCTGACGCACCTCGTGCGTCACGTGCTAATCCACGAGATCGGCCACCATTTCGGCCTGTCCGATGAGGACATGGAGAGGATCGAGGTGGCGGCCGGCTGAATTTGGGGAGAACCGCGCCGTGAAATACCGTGTCATTCCGCTGCTTCTGGGCGATGCCGTCGTCCCCGACGTCCTGGATGTATTCTGGAGCCTGTCGAAGGAAACCGGCCGCTCGAATGTTCCGATCCTCGCTTTTCTGATCGAGGGTACCCCAAACGGGCCGATCCTGGTCGACAGCGGGATGCGCGATCCGCAACGGGCGATGGACGTGCACCGGCTCGGCCCGCATTCGGCGGGACCGGAACAGACGCTTGAGGCGCAGATTGCGGTTCACGGATTCGATTTGTCGGATATACGCGAAGTGCATCTGACGCACCTGCATTACGACCACGCCGGCGGCTGCGCCTTACTTCCTAACGCGCGTATAGTAGTCCAGCGCACGGAGCTCATGGCCGCCGCCGCACCGATGGGACCCGAGGCGCTGGAGATCGGCGGCAAGAGCCTGTTCTACGACCGGCTCGATGTTGCCGATATCGTCAACCCGCTCTGGGACCGCGTCGATCTGGTCGAGGGCGACTATGAACCCCACCCCGGTATCCGCTGCGTGCTCTACGCCAACAGTCACACGCCGGGCCACCAGTGCGTCTATGTAGATACGCCCGACGGAACGGTGGCGATCATCGGCGACATTGCCCGCAAGGTGGACCTCAACATCGAGAAGGAAATCATGCCCGGGCTCTATTACGACCTCGAATCAATGCGCCGGGCGCTGATCGACATCAAATCGCGCACCGACCGCGTGTTGCCGACGCACGACTGGCAGGTCGTCGGCGGTGGGCCGGAACGCGCGTCTGCCGGATAAAACTAGCCGGATCGCGATCGCGCCGCCCGCCG
>JAYPPO010000018.1:0-14947 GCA_038131485.1 Alphaproteobacteria bacterium | reverse complement strand
GTGTTGGAGCTCTGCGTGTTGCGTTTTCAGCTCAGAGATCGACGGACCTTCGCTCATATTAAGTTGCCTCCGACGCGTTGAAAATTGCTTGTGCCCCTGCAAGTCTAGTATGGCAAGGCAGAAAAAGTAAAACCCCCGATGCAAGCGGCGGTTCATCGGCAGATGGAGGTCTGTATTTCCAACATTTCGGCCTCTGAAACCCCCCTAAAAGCGGCGCCTAGAATCACGCCCAGATTCGCCCTGTCGACATCCGTCACCACGCGGCCGAAGTTAGTGAAATAAAGCCCGATATTGGCCGCCGCATCGCCGATCCGACGATTCTCCTCGAGGGAGCTGTCGGCAGTGCGGTCGACCGCGGCGGCGAGCATCAGCTGCTCGGTATGTTCGCAGTCAATCTCGGCCTTCTGGATCCGCTGCCGGAGCGACTCCGCCAACTCTGCGGGCGCGTTGGCCAGCCCCCTCTTCATCCGCGTGCGCACCGCTCGCAACGACCGGACCACCTCTTCATGCCAGTCCGCGACGGTGGCGAGCGCCGCTTCCATCTCCGCATGCGTCAGAACACCGCGCCCAGACGCGCCGAGCCAGCTGCAATATAACAGCACGTTCACGTCGATCTCATGGGCTTCCTGCAGCGCTAGGCATGCTGCGCCTACGCCCTCACTCGTATAGACATGGAGCGAAAAATCCCAGAGCGGGTGGTGGGGGAATTCGGCCAAATCTTTTTTCCTAACGTGAAAGCCTGTTCAAACGTCGCCGATATAGATGTCGGGGCTGCGCTCCGTATGCGCGATAACTCTCATGAGCTCGACGGTACAATAACCCGATATCCCGTCCAGGGGCGGAACGTCAATGCATTCGCGATTAGATAATGCAGTCATCCGTTAGAACCATTACTCGGCGATCAAGTCGACCGCGTGCACGTCAAGAGCTGTCGCGATTAACCCGCCTCCCGCGCTGGGCGCGCAGCCACGCTGCACTTGTTCGGGCATAGTAACCGGCATCTCCGAGCTAGCCGACACGTCGACAAGCTCTCCAAACAAACTTTAGTCGCCGCGGATGGCGAGCAGCGCCTCCAACCCGAGCTGTCGGAATCCTTCGACGATTTCGTCGAACCTGTCCTTACCAGTTAAGTCCTGCATGCTAAGAGCGAACTGATCTCCGCGGTTGACTTATCCCCGGATCGTCCCACCCATTCTAGGGGTATGTACCTTAAAATTGCACTCCCACAGACTTTCGTATTCAAGGGGTCATTCGATGAGACCACGTGTCACGTTTTGCATTCAGAAGATTCGGTAGCCGAGGCAGTCGATATACCATTGGACTACCGCCCGTATCGCCGCAATTACGCCTGCGCTGTCTCCGCCTGGCCGGAGATTTGACACCTCTTCTCATTAACAGTGCCGTAGGGATTCTGCTATCATTCGTGCGCATTGATTGAAATGGCAGGGGATATGGGTGAAGAAGAAGCCCTGCGGCAGAAGCGGACCGAACTGAACCTTGAACACAGGGACCTCGACGATGTTATTGCACGCCTTACAGAGCGGGCGCCCTATGACCAGCTCCAGCTGCAACGCCTCAAGAAGAGGAAGCTCGTTCTGAGGGACCAGATCTCGCGGATAGAGGGAAAACTCTACCCCGACATCATTGCGTGACCGCCGCCTCGTTGGCAGCGGAGAGCGCCGGTTTGAGGCCACCATAAACGATTCATATTCGGCGACCTATTCGAGATACTCTTTCCGATAGCGACCGTCCTAAAGGTCCTGGAGCATCCGGTGATTTTTTCTATCGGCTTCATTATGGCTTCACGGACCTACGGCGTCAGTTCGCTCGGCAGGATGTCGCGAAAAGACGCGGCGTCCTGGGGACAGCTGCTGAAATTAATAGCCTTGCTCGCTTTCTGGCACTAGCTGACATCTAAGACCGAGGCGAGCCACTGCGTATTGTCTATGCGCATATGTAGCATCCGTCTGTGCGTTTCGCCCAATCGTTAACACCGCTTCGGTTAAGAAATAGTTGAAAATCCCAAGATTTGTGCGGTTTGCCCCGTCCAGGGAAGCCCTTATAATGCGTTCCGGCCGCCGATCCTTGCCGGGTTTGGCGGCACGATCGTTTCTGAAGGGTCGAACGGAATATTGCGGGTGTAACGGGGGAATAATGGCGACGCGAGCCAGGGCAGTAAAAAAGGCGCCGGTCGTCGGCATCATTATGGGCAGCCGGTCAGACTGGCCGACGATGAAACATGCAGCCGAAATGCTGAAGATCACGGGCGTCGCACACGAAACCCGGGTAGTTTCCGCCCATCGTACGCCCGACCGCCTCGTCGAATACGCCAAATCCGCCGCCGACCGCGGCCTCCAGGTAATCGTTGCCGGCGCGGGCGGCGCGGCGCACCTGCCCGGCATGGTCGCCTCCATGACGACGCTTCCCGTCCTCGGCGTACCAGTGGAGAGCCGTGCGCTCAAAGGCCTCGATAGCTTGCTGTCGATCGCCCAGATGCCTGGGGGCGTTCCTGTCGGTACGCTGGCCATTGGCGAGGCGGGTGCCAAGAACGCCGGCATCCTTGCCGCGTCGATCATTGCGCTCGGCGATCAGGCGGTGGCAAAGAAGCTCGCCGCCTGGCGGTCTAAACAGACCGCCGACGTCCCAGAAAACCGACAGGCCGCTGAGGCAGATGGCGGACGCTCTCCCCTCGGATCGGTTGTCGGCATTCTGGGCGGCGGCCAGCTCGGCCGCATGGCGGCCCTGTCGGCGGCGAGGCTCGGCTATCGCTGCCACATCTTCAGCCCCGACGCAGACGCACCGGCGAAGCAGGTCTCCGCCTTCCAGACCACAGCGCCTTACGAAGACACCGCGGCGGCTGAGGCATTCGCTCGCGCCGTCGATGTCGTCACCTTCGAATTCGAGAACGTCCCTGACGCGACGCTCGCTGCCATATCTGCGCACGTACCGGTGCGGCCGGGCGTCGACAGCTTGCACGTCTCACAGGACCGCGCCATCGAAAAGGCGTTCATGAACGACCACGGCATCGGCACTGCGCCGTGGGCGGAAGTGAACGCCGCCAGCGACTCGAGGCCGCAGGGGCGAAGACGGGCCTGCCCGCCATTCTCAAGACCGCGCGGTTCGGCTACGACGGCAAGGGTCAGGCGCGCGTCGACGGCGCGGACGGTCTCTTGATGGCCTGGGAGGCCATTGGCAAACAACGCGCCGTGCTGGAAGGCTTCGTCGATTTCGAGCGCGAGATTTCAGTCATCGTCGCGCGCGGCCTGTCAGGCGAGACCGCCGTTTACGTGCCGGTCGACAACGTTCACCGCGACCACATCCTCTATACGACGACCGCGCCCTCCACGGTGGCTCCAGAAATTGCGGACATGGCGCGCGACATCGCCGGGCGCGTGGCGACGGCGCTCGATTTAGTGGGGCTGCTGGCCGTCGAAATGTTCGTCACACGCGACAGCAACGTGCTCGTCAACGAGTTCGCGCCCCGGCCCACAATTCGGGGCACTGGACGATGGATGCCTGCGCCGTCAGCCAATTCGAGCAGTTCGTCCGCGCCGTCGCAGGCCTGCCGCTCGGCGACCCGGCGCGCCATTCGGATGCGGTGATGACCAACCTGATCGGCGACGAGGCCACCGCCTGGCCGGCGCTATTGGCTGAAACGGGCGCGTGTCTGCATCTTTACGGCAAAACGGAAAGCCGGCCTGGTCGCAAGATGGGCCACGTCAACCGGCTCTCGCCGATACGATAGGTGTGTGCGGTTCCGGCCGGTTCCCTTCCCCCAACGCCAATATCTTGATAGGTAGCCAAGGGGCGATCGGGACTTACATAAGTATATTCAAGTACGCCCTGTCCCGTAGCGCTTCTCGACCGCGTCGCGAACGATGCGGAACGGGTTCGGAAACCGGCCGCCCGCGCCTTCGACGCGGTGGCGCGCGCCGTGTAGCCGCATCACGTCGGCGATGCGGCGTTCCAGGAATTCGTGCGGCGCGACGAAATCCTCGCTGCCGTCTTCGAGCCAGTAGAGGGTCGTCGAAGCGAGGACGCCCGCCAGCAAGCCGCGCTTGGTATAGAATGAGAAATCCGCCGCCCTGTCCCCCGCCACGTAAAAGATATCGTCGACAGTCCGATACAGAAGCTTCGCGCCGAGCGACGCATTGATCGGCAGCGCGAGGAACGACAGCCCGCGGCGCACCGCCTCGTGATGCGGCATAAGCTCGTGCAGCCTCAACTCGACGGCTAGTATGACGCGTTTGTGCGTCCGAAGCCCATCCGTTTCGGCCGCTTCGAACGCCGCAGTCATCCGCGCATCGGCGCGCCGCGAAAAGAACGCCAGCGCCTGCGCTGCGCCCTTCGGAAAGATCTCTCGGACCGCGCCAGGGTCGATCCCGAGATCCCGGGCGCCGGCCTGTAGCGCCGCACCGGTCCAGCCGTCGAATGCGACGTGCGGCAACGCCGCGTCGAGAAGATCATCCCTCTCGATCCGTGGCTCGGGGGTTTCCTCGCTCACTCGGCTTCGCCCTCGACATCGTTGGCCGCCACTTGCACCGACGCGTATTCCATAAAATTCTTGAGTTCCTCGTTGAACGAGAACAACGACAAATCGTTCATCCGCATCGGAAACAGCACGCCGTCGAGATGGTCGATCTCGTGTTGCACTACGCGCGCGTGGAAGTTCGTCGCCTCGCGCTCGACCGGCTGGCCGTTCGGCAGGTAACCGCGATAGACGATCCGCGTGTAGCGCGGCACCGCGCCGGTGATGCCGGGGATCGACAGGCAGCCCTCCCAGCCGAGAGCCATTTCGTCGTCAATCGGCTCGAACTCGGGATTGATGACGGCCGTCAGCGCCGAGAAATCGCTCTCCAGCTCCTGCTCTTCGCCGCGCTCGCGGGGCGACTTGAAGATGATCACCCGACGGCCCTCGTAGACCTGGGGCGCGGCCAGGCCGACCCCGGTCGCGTCTTCCATTGTCTCGACCATGTTTTCGACGAGCGCAAGCACGTCCATCGCCGACGGGTCGGCGATAGCTTCGGCCCGCGTCAGGAGAACGGGATTGCCCATTCGGGCGATTTTGAGCAAAGTCATAGGCTTAGGGGCTCCTGATCTGCTGTCTGCACTATTTAACAAACAAAGACGTTAAGGACTTTAAAATCAAGTCCGCTTTGTGTTATAAGCCGCGATCAATAACCGATGGAAACGCAGGTTTTCGCTGTTTTCGGCATTTTGCCCGGCAGCGGCCAAATCGATGAATATTTAGATTCGCGAGCTTTGCTGGGGGGTGCCGGTGAAGTTGTTCGCCCGAAAGGAGAAGAATCGGCTGTGGAAGTTTCCGTACGCGACAACGATGTGGATCAGGCGCTCCGCGCCCTGAAAAAGAAAATGCAGCGCGAGGGCATCTTTCGCGAGATGAAGATGCGCCGCTCGTACGAGAAGCCGTCCGAACGCCGCGCCCGTGAAAAGGCCGAGGCGATCCGGCGTGCCCGCAAGCTGGAGCGCAAGCGGCTGGAGCGCGAAGGCTTCTGAACCTGCGATCGCCGTAACGAACAGAAAGGCCGCTTCGTGCGGCCTTTTTTGTTGGGCGGAACCCTTTAAACTCCCTTTCCATGACCATCGAAAACACCTCCCAGATCGAGTTCTGGAACGGCGAGCACGGCGAGTCCTGGGCGCGCTACACGGCGATGGTGGACCACATGTTCGCCGAGCTGACGGATGCCTTGCTCGACGCGGCGGAGATCCGTCCGGGCGACCGCATCCTCGATATCGGTTGCGGCGGCGGCGGGCTGGCGATGGCCGCCGCGCAGCGCACGACGGCTAACGGCTCTGTGACGGCGATCGACGTCTCCGGCCCGATGCTAGACCACGCGCAGGATCGCGCCGACGAGGCCGGGCTGGTCAACGTCGTCTTCGTGCTAGGCGACGCCTCTATCTAACCGTTTGCGGAAATGTCGTTCGATGCGGCGATCTCTCGGCTGGGCGCCATGTTCTTCGACGCGCCGGAACAGGCGTTCCGTCGGATTGCGGGCTCGCTCTCTGCCGGGGCCCGGGTCGCCTTCGGAGTCTGGCGCGAGCCGCGCAAGAACCCGTGGGCGATGGAGCCAGTCTCGGCCGCCAGGCCGTTCATCGATATGCCGCCGCGCCCGGGACCGGAAGACCCGGGGCCCTTCTCCTTCGCAGACCCGGCGCGTGCCCGGCGCATCCTGGAAGGCGCAGGCTTGGAAGACCTCTCGCTGACCCCTTTCGATTTCGCCGTCCCGCTGGGGCGCGATCTCGACGAGGCGCTCGCCTTCGCGATAGAGATCGGGCCGCTGTCGAAACCACTCGGGGTGGTGACCGGCGCCAATCGCGAAAAGGCTGTCGCGGCCATCCGCGAGGTGCTTTGCACACATCAGGACGACAACGGCATCGTTCGTCTCGACGGCGCGTGCTGGATCGTGACCGCCCGCGCGCCTTGATCCTACCTGCCCCGATGGACTGTCAGAATTGACCGAAACCCAGATCGCCATCGCGGCGGCCGCGTTCCTGATTGCCGGTATAGTCAAGGGAGCGGTCGGCATCGGCCAGATGACGACGGCGGTCGCGATCCTCGGCCTAGGTCTCGACCTGCGCGCCGCCGTGCCGCTGCTGATCGTCCCCGCGCTTGTGTCGAACCTTTGGCAGACGACGCGCGGAACCGATGCGCTGGCCCTGCTCAACCGCTTCGCCCTCACCAATCTCGCGGGCGGAATCGGCATCGCGCTGGGAACGGCGATCCTGTTCGCCATCGAGCCTGCGCTGCTGTCGGCGGCGCTCGGAATTCTTGTCGCCGCCTACGCCGCCCTCACCCTCGCCCGTTTCGATCCCGTCGCGCCGCCCTCGGTGGAGCGCTGGGGCACTCCGCCGATAGCGTTCGTGTCCGGCATCCTGACCGGCGCCACCGGGTCACTGCACCTGCTGCTGGCCGCCTGGTTAGCCGCCCTTAGGCTGCCGCGCGAGGCCTATATCCAGGCGGTCGGACTGGCCTTCCTGATAGCCAGCCTGTTCTGGGCCGGCAGCCTGTTCTGGGAAGGCGCGCTGAGTTTGGCGACGATCGCCTGGTCGGCCGCCGCCCTGGCCCCGACCTTAGCCGGCATGGCGCTCGGCGGCGCGCTGCGCGGCCGGGTTTCGGAAAGCGCCTTCCGCACCGGCCTGATGATCTTCCTGCTGGTGCTCTCGGTAAGCCTTGTCTGGAAGGCAGTCGGCCGCTTCTAGGGTGCGTAGGGCAACGCTTCCACGGGAATCGGCGACGCCAGCCGCTCGACGGTATCCCGGGTCTCGGAAAGCGGTATATCGCTGCCCGGCGTCTCGCTGATGACGATCCGTTCGACCGTTATATCGCGGGCCCGAAGGGCCGCCAGCGCCGTCAGCGTGTGGCTGAGCGCGCCGAGATAGCTACCGCCGACAAGGATCGCCGGAATTGACAACGCCGATACGAGATCTAGCACGGTGCGCGTTCCGTCGAGCGGCACCATCACCCCGCCGATCCCCTCGATTAGCAACGTCTCGCCGGCCGCCGCAGCGGCATCGATCTGCGACCTGCAAAATGCAGCGATCTCGTCCACCGGGACGTCGCGCCCCTCGCGCGCCGCCGCCATGTCGGGCGACATTGGCGCGATGTAGCGCCACGGCGAGATCGACGCGATGTCCTCCTCGGACGTTGGCCGGCCCATCGCGGTCAGCAGGCGACCGGTGTCGGTTCCGTGGGCGTTCTCGGGATCGAATCCGCTGATGACTGGCTTGAGCGCCCTCACCCGCCCGCCCGCAGCCCTGGCGTCAGCGATGCGGCGCGCGACGTAGAAGGTCTTGCCGATCTCTGTGCCGGCCCCGGTCACGAAAAAAGCGCTCATGCGACGCCGCGTGTCGCCGCGACTAGGCCGAGGTCCCGGACGGCGTCGACCAGCCCTGCGACGTGGGCGTCCTCGTGCTCTGCCGTGAAGGTGAAGCGCAGCCGGGACGTGCCGTCGGGCACTGTCGGCGGCCGGATCGCGGCTACCAGGAAGCCCGCCTCTTCCAGCTCCGCCGAGCCTTCGAGCGCCGTCACCTCGTCGCCGACGACCAGCGGCACGATGGCGCTTTCTGGCGCGGCGAGCCCGAGTGCGGCGCAAAAGGTGCGCGCATGTGCCATCGGCCGAGCGATGCGCGGCGCGTCCTTCTCGATAACGGCAAGCGCCGCCGCCGCAGCGCCGACGACGGCCGGCGGGAGACCGGTGGTGTAGACGAGGCTGCGCGCGCGGTTTCGGATCAGGTCGATCACCGGCTCGCTCGCACACAGGAACGCGCCATAGCCGCCGGCCGCCTTGGAAAGCGTGCCCATCTGCAGCGGGATATCGGGCACGGGATCGAACTCGTAGACCGAGCCGCGCCCGCCGCCGAGAACGCCGAAGCCGTGCGCGTCGTCGACCATCAGCCAGGCATCGTGCGCCGCCGCGACCTTCGCCAGGGCATCGAGCTGCGCGCGGTCGCCGTCCATCGAAAAGACGCCCTCGGTGACAACTAGGCACGTACCCGCCGCGCCGCGCCTGTCTGCGAGGACACGATCCAGATCGTCGGCGTCGTTGTGGGCGAACAGCGCGATCTCCGCCTGGCTTGCTCGCGCGCCCATATGCATCGAGGCATGGCCGAGCGCGTCGATGACGACCAAATCGCCCAGCCCAGTCAGCGCGGGAATGATGCCGGTATTCGCCATGTAGCCACTGCCGAAGACGCAGGCCGCCGCAGTGCCCTTGAAGGCGGCAAGACGGTCTTCCAGTCCGCGATAGAGCGGATGGCTGCCGGTGATCAGCCTCGACGCCCCGGCGCCTGCGCCGTAGGTCTCTATCGCGGCGGCAGCGGCGCGTTTGACGACGGGATGATGGGTCAGGCCGAGATAGTCGTTGCAGCAGAACGAGACCAGCTCGCGGCCGCCGCGGCGCAGAAGCACGGCGGACATCCGATGCGTTTCCTGCACCGTCCGCCGGATGCCGCGCGCATCGAGCGCGGCGAGTTTGTTGCGGGCGAACTGGTCGAGCGATTCGGATGACATGCGAAATCCCGCTTGTCGCAATGAGGCCTGCCCTTACTATAGCGCACATGACGATTCTTACGACCAACCCCGCCGCCGATATCGCCGCTTTCTACGGCATGCCGCGCCATGACTGGACGCAAGCCGAGGTGCGCGCGCTCATCGATGCGCCCTTCAACGACCTCGTGCATGCCGCGCAGATCGTGCACCGGCTGCATTTCGACGCCAACGAGGTACAGGTTTCGACACTGCTCAGTATCAAGACGGGCGGCTGCCCCGAAGATTGCGCCTATTGCTCGCAAAGCGCCTACAACGACGCGAGCGGCGTGAAGCCGGAGAAGCTGATGTCGCTCGACGCGGTCCGCGCCGCGGCCCTGCGCGCCAAGGATTCGGGCGCAACCCGTTTCTGCATGGGGGCCGCCTGGCGCAGCCCAAAGGACCGCGACATGGATGCCGTCTGCGACATGATCGCGGAGGTGAAGACGCTTGGTCTCGAGACCTGTGTCACGCTCGGCATGCTGGAAGACGGTCAAGCCGACCAGCTTCGGAAAGCTGGGCTCGACTATTACAACCATAATATCGACACATCGGAAGACTATTATGGCGAGATCGTCTCGACGCGGAGTTTCACCGATCGTCTTGATACCCTTGGCAAGGTGCGCGACGCGGGTATCAACGTCTGCTGCGGCGGCATCCTGGGCATGGGCGAGACACGCACCGACCGCGCGGACATGCTACAAGCGCTTGCAACGCTGCGGGCGCACCCGGAAAGCGTGCCGCTCAACATGCTGGTCGCCGTCCCCGGGACACCTCTCGAGAACGTAGAGCCGCTGGAACCGCTCGAGATGGTGCGCGCCATCGCGACGGCGCGCATCGTAATGCCGGAGTCGATGGTGCGGCTGTCAGCCGGCCGGCTGGACATGGACGATGCCACCCAGGCGTTGTGTTTCCTCGCCGGCGCCAACTCGATCTTCTACGGCGACACGCTGCTGACCACGGGCAACCCGGCGCAGCGTAACGACCGAGCGCTGTTCGACCGGCTCGGCGTCAGGCCAATGCCATCGGAGACGGCGCAGACCGCCGCTGAATAGGCCCGTGTCCCGCGTCCCGACCCCTCACCTCTGGCTTCCCTATACGCAGATGCTCGATGCGCCAACGCCGATGCGCGCGGCCCGGACGGAGGGCTGCCGCATCGTGCTCGACGACGGGCGAGAACGGATCGACGCGGTCTCGTCCTGGTGGACGGCGTGCCACGGCGGCTACAACCATCCGCATATCGTCGCCGCGATGGAGAAGCAGCTGCGCGACATGCTGCAATGTGATGTTCGGCGGGCTGGTCCACGAACCGGCCGAGCGGCGGGTGGCGGAGGCCCGCGAGGCTGCTCCGAGGCGGGTTGGAGCGCGTCTTCGCGGATCTGGCTCGGTCGCCGTCGAGGTCGCGCTCAAGATGGCGGTGCAGTCTGGATCAACCGCGGCGAGACCTGCCGCACGAGGTTCGTCTGCTTCCGCCACAGTTATCACGGCGACACGATGGCCGCGATGTCGGTGACCGACCCCGAGGGAAGGCATGCACGCGCTGTTCCGCGGCTATCTTCCCCAGCAGCTCCTCGCGGATATTCCGCGCGATGCGGCGTCTGGCTGCGCTGCGCGATCTACTGGCGGCACGCGGGCGAAATCGCGGCGTATCGTCGAGCCGCTGGTCCAGTGCGCGGGCGGCATGAAGATGCACGATGCCGACGTCTTGCGAACCATTGCGGATGCTGCAGACGACGCCGGCACGCTGCTGATCTGCGACGAGATCGCGGTCAATTTCAGGCGCGCCGGAAGCCTGTTCGCCATCCAGCAGGCGAACGTGGTGCCGGACATCATCTGCCTCGGCAAGGCGCTGACCGGCGGCGCGATCAATCTTGCAGCAACGGTGGCGACCGCCGACGTCTTCGACGCGTTCTGTCCGATCGACCCGAGGCGGCGCGATGCACGGCCCACCTACATGGCGATCCTGCTGGCATGCGCCGCCGCGAACGCTTCGCTCGACCTTTCGAAACTGAGCCCCGCCTCGCGCAGTCGGCTGCCATCAAAGAGACGCTCACGCGATCTCGCTCCGCTTGCAGGCCTGCCCGGCGTCGTCGACGTCCGCGTCAAGGGCGCCGTCGGCGCGATCGAGGTTGCGGAGCTACACGATCTCGACTGGCTCAAGGAGCAGTTCGTCGAGGCCGGCATCTGGCTACGCCCGTTCGGCAACGTGATCTACACGATGCCGCCGCTGACGATTTCGGAGGGAGAGTTGGCCGCGATTACCGGCAGGATAACCGAGATACTGCCCCGCTGGGCGTCGAGACACACATAAGTTCACTCGAACGGGGAGCCGTCCTTCGCCATCAGGCGGTGGCCGATCAGGTCCTGAGCGTTCCGGTCGTCCCTCCGCCGAGCGAGCCATAGCGCTGCCCGGTAGTAGCGCGACGCCGGGCATTCGTCGGTATAGCCGTAGCCGCCATGCACCTGCACCGCCTCGTTGGTCACGCGGATCGCCATCTCGTTACACCGTCTTGCGGTGGCCGCCAGTAGCGGATCCGGAAACGGATCGGCGGTGACGCGCAGCGCGGTAGAGGATGCTGCGCGCGGCCTCGACGTCGCGGTACATCTCGCAAGCTTCCAGCGCATGCCCTGAAGACGCCGATAGGCCGGCCGAACGCCTCGCGTTCCTTCGCGTATTTAAGCGACTCCTCGAGCGCGCTCTCTGCGAGACCCAGCGAGATCGCGTTGAGGCAGCGCTGCGTTGAACGCGGACAGAGCTTCAGGAATCCGTCCTCGGTGAGCACCACGTTCTCGGCCGGCACCTCGCAGTCCTCGGGGCCAGCTCGTGCAGGTACTCGCCGCCCATCGTGTGGAACTTGCCAATCATGGTGAGCCAGGTGCCGCCGTCGACCAGCACGCAGCCGATCCCCTCGCGCCCTTCCCTGCCATTCACCCGCGTGAAGACGACGAACATGCCCGCCTCCTCGGCGCGGCTGATCAGCGTCTTCACGCCGTTGACGCGCGCGGTGCCTCTTCGATCACGGTATTCGTCTCGTAGGCGGCGACGTCGGTGCCGGCCTGGCTCAGTCATACAGGATCGACAGCACGCACTCGCCGGTCGCGACCTTAGGCAGGATGCGCTCCTTGATGTTGTCGGGCGCGTAGGTCGCAATGATGCGGGTCTGGTGCCGACTCACCGAGGACGGCCATATGTCGGATAGCAGCCCTTGGCGATCTCCTCGAGCACCAGCGCGGTGTCGAATACGGCGAGCTCCATGCCGCCGTACTGTTCCGGCACCGCCATGCCGAGCACACCGATCTCCGCCAGCGCCTTGAGGTTCTTCCACGGAACGCCGTCGAGATGTTTCTGCGCCTCCGGCCGGATCTTGTCGCGCACCACCCGGCGGACGCTATCGACCATCGCGCGCTGGTCGACGCTGAGGGCGAAATCCATGATCAAGTCTCCTTGGCAGACGCGGGCGAGAACGCCGCGGTGAGCGCATCGACGATATCGCGAATGCAGGTGAAGACGTGCGCGCCTATGCCCTCGAGCGCCGTGCGCTTGGCCTCGATCGTGCCGCTGTCGCCGTGCACCAGCGCGCCAGCATAGCCATGGCGATGCCTTCAGGCGTCGTCGAGCCGGCGACGATGGCGTAGACAGGTTTTCTCGCCGAGCGCGCGGTGGCAGCGGCGAAATCCTCTTCCTCGGTGCCGCCGACCTCTCCGATCAGCAGCATCGCCTTGGTGGCGAATCGGCCTCGAAATCGGGGATCAGGTCTGCGTAGCGCGTACTTGACCATGTCGCCGCCAACGCCCACCCAGAGCGACGTGCCAATGCCGCGCCCGGCGAGCCGGTAGCCGATCGTAGGAAAGCGTGCCGCTTTTGGACATCAGCCCGAGCGGTCCAGGAACGAGCGACACGGACGGCAGGAAGCCCATCTTAAGCTTGCCGGGAATGATACCCGGCGTCGAGGCGCCGATCCAGCGCGCGCCGTGGGCCTTTACCCGCGCCAAGACGTCGATGCAGTCGGCGACCGGCACGCCTTCGGCCACAGTCACGAGCAGCGAAATCCGCATCGGGCCTCGAACACCGCGTCCCGACCTCCGTCGGGCGCACGATGACGACGCTCGCGGTCGCGCCCGTCGCGGCGACCGACTCGGCGCAGGTTGCGAAGACCGGGATGCCGTCGATGTCCCCGCGTCGGTGCGGGCGAGACCCCGGCGACGATGTTGGTGCCGTAATCGTGCATCAGTACCGTGTGGCGACGGCCGGCGCGGCCAGTCACGCCCTGGATGAGGACCGGCATCTCCGGCGTGACGAGCGGCGGGGTCATGCGCCGCCTCCGACGAGAAGATCGACGGCCTTTTCGAGATCGACCTCGAGCACAGGCGGATCGTCCGCCGCGGCTAGGATCTCGCGCGCCTCGTCGAGCCCGTTGCCCACCAGCCGGACGACCATCGGCGCGGTGAGTTCCGGTACTGCGGCGCGCGCCTGTAGCAGCAGGTCCGCCAGTTCGCCCAGGTGGGTGACGCCCGCGAAGATGTTCACCAGCACACCCCGGATCTTCGGGCCCTTAGCGATCTGCTGCATCGTCCAGATCAGACGACCCGGGTCGCCGCGGAAGGTGCCCGAGCGGATGTCGCAAAAATTGTAGGGCTGGATGCCTCTCTCGCGCATCTCATCGATGAGCTGCATGGAGAGCCCGGCGCCGGTCGTCACGAGGCCGATCTCGCCATCGGGGTCGAGTTCCACGTAATCAAAATCCTGCGCGATCTTGAGCGCGGCTTCGGGGTAAGACGACGCGCGCGACCGCACCAGGTCGGCGAACAGCGCCTGGCGGACGAAGGCGTTCTCGTCCGCGATCATCTTAGCGTCGCCCGCGATCCACGTTCCGTCGGAGGCGACGAGCAGCGGGTTGACCTCGATCTGGGTCAATTCGAGCCGGCAGAAGATGTCCCCAAGGCGCGTACCGGCGTCGGTCAACGCGCCGGCCATGTGCGCAGGCAGCCCGCCGGCCAGCAGGGCGACAGCCGACGCAATCTCATTCGCGTCACGGGCGGCGCGATAGGACCTAAGCTTCGCGCGGCCCTTGGCGCTCTCGATCTCCATGCCGCCGGCGCCCGACAGCAGAACGTTTATGCCGCCCGACGCGGGATCGACCGACAAGCTCAAATAGGCTTCCTCCGCTTCGTCGACGGCGCGCTCGATACGGCACTCGCGGACCGGATGGCCCTTGAGGCGGCGGCCGAGCATGTGTTGCAGGGCGCCGCGTATCTCTTCACGCGTCTCAGCCCGGAGAATGCCGCCCACCTTGCCGCGCCCGCCCGCGGGGATCTGTACCTTGACGAACCACGGCCCGTCGAATCCAGGCAGGTCGCCGGGCGCTGCGGCGAGCACGCCGCGAGGGACCGGCACACCCTCGACGGCGAGAATTTCCTTGGCATCGTGTTCGAGGATCAGCATCCTGCGCACTCTTCTTATTGCCCGCGGCAAGACCTGACAAACAACTGAATGGTTGTCAAAACAAACGGGAGGCACCGACAGGATATGACGCAAACCGATCTTCGCTTCGGCGTTTTCGTGCCGCCGCAACATCCGCTGACCGAAAACCCGACGCTGCTATTCGACCGTGACCTCGACGTCGTCACGCTCTGCGACCGGCTCGGCTTCGACGAAGCGTGGATCGGCGAGCACTATTCGGGAGGCGTCGAGACAATCTCCTCTCCGGAAATCATGATTGCGGTCGCGGCGGAGCGCACCAAGCATATCCGGCTCGGCACCGGCGTGCGTTCGTTGCCCTACGCGCATCCGTTCTCGGTAGCCAATTCGCTGGTCCAGCTCGATCACATGACGCGCGGACGCGTCATGTTGGGCGTCGGACCAGGCGCGCTGCCCATGGACGCGATGCAGCTCGGCATCGA
>JAYPPO010000017.1:0-17584 GCA_038131485.1 Alphaproteobacteria bacterium | reverse complement strand
CGAGCCCATCGAGGACTGGCGTGCCAGGTTCGCCGAGAAACTTGAAAACGCCTAAAAACGCTGTTTGGGCGGACGTGCAGTCCGCCCGTTGGCCGGTCTTCGGCCGGCGACTCCGCGCCGTCCGTCAGTATGTCCCGCTGCCATGGGGGAGCGGCAGCGGCAGCGCCCCATCTTTGTTGTGCGTGCAAGGCTAGGCCGCAGGCCGAGGCTGGCCGTCGGCGTGGTTGCGATAATGGTCCAGGGGCATTCTCGAGAATTATAGATCTCCGCCCCCCGAACCTTTGGGATCACTCAGCGGCTGCTGACGTTTTCGTTCTATTCGTATCCGGGTCTTGCGAAGATCTTGTCCCCGCCCGGCGCAGGAATTCTCTGAAGGGACGGAGTTTGGTATGAGCGCCGCCATCATGGTGGCGGCAAGGAAGGCGGGCTTCGCGGCTTATGCAATAGTTAAAGCTCGGTTCTGCCGAAATAAGCTTGCAGGAAATTACAGTTATCCGGACCCAGCGTTCCTGTGAGGCGGAAGGTCGTCGGGCGCCAAGACGAGCTCACGGCGCGCGACTGCCCTCTATGCCGGGGGCCCGCTTTCCTGCGAATCGCTGGCCGTGTTTCCTTACGATATAAGCGATAATTATATCGGAACAAATCCGGAATTTGTTTTTGAAAACAACTTGTTTTCAATGCTTTGAAAAAATTGTTGCTTATGAGAACAAAAGGGGTACATTCTGCTCTCCAGAGGATGCAGCGTCACATTTAAGCTTATAGCATTGCCGCAAACAGGAGGGCAGAATGGCTGAAGCAAATTTGAGAGTGATCGACAGAGATATCATGGAAAGACCCAACGCCGACAAGGCGAAAGCGCTGGAAGCGGCGCTAAGTCAGATTGAACGGGCCCACGGCAAGGGCTCTATCATGAAGCTGGGCGAGGAAGCCTCGAACGTTGACATCGACGCGGTGTCGACCGGTTCGCTCGGGCTCGACATTGCCCTCGGCATTGGCGGTGTGCCGCGCGGCCGAATAATCGAAATTTACGGCCCGGAAAGCTCGGGAAAGACGACGTTGGCGCTGCACATCGTAGCCGAGGCCCAAAAGAAGGGCGGGACGTGCGCATTCATCGACGCCGAGCACGCGCTCGATCCGGTCTATGCACGGAAACTTCATGTTGATATCGAAGAACTGCTGATCTCGCAGCCCGACGCGGGAGAGCAGGCGCTCGAAATCGCTGACACGTTGGTGCGGTCCGGCGCCATCGACGTTATTGTTATCGACTCGGTGGCCGCGCTCGTGCCGCGGGCGGAGCTCGAGGGCGAGATGGGCGACACGCACGTCGGTCTGCAGGCGCGGCTTATGAGCCAGGCGTTGCGTAAGCTGACAGGCTCGATCAACCGCTCGCAGTGCCTGATCATCTTCATCAATCAGATTCGCATGAAGATAGGCGTTATGTTTGGTAGCCCCGAGACGACTACAGGCGGTAACGCGCTCAAGTTCTACTCCTCGGTGCGCCTCGATATCCGCCGTATCGGTGCGATCAAGGACCGCGACGAGATCGTCGGAAACCAGACCCGAGTGAAGGTGGTCAAAAACAAGCTCGCACCGCCCTTCAAGACGATCGAATTCGACATTATGTACGGCGCCGGCATCTCGAAGACCGGCGAGCTGGTAGACTTAGGCGTCAAGGCCGGCATTGTGGAGAAATCGGGCTCCTGGTTCTCTTACGGTGACCAGCGGATCGGGCAGGGCCGAGAGAACGCGAAGGCGTTCCTCGCGGAGAACCCCGATATCGCGAACGTCCTCCAGCGAGAGATCCTTGAACACGCCGGTGTGCTCAACGAGGCGGCGCTGGCCGAACCAGGCATCTCTGATGAGGTCGACGAGACAGACCAAGAAGCCGCGCTTTAGCGTCTCTAATTTCCTGAGCGCTCTGCGGGCCCCGAATGGGGCCCGTTTTGCGTATCGCCAGTGTTGCGTTCGGATGATCGCGGGTAGCCGGGGGGTGTTGCCCGTCAGGTGGGACGGCGCGCCGGAGTTCTGGACACTTGGCCCGTCGAAGGCTACAAACTGCCGCCTCTCCGGCGCGAAATTATATCGGGTTGCCAAAGACTTGGGCGGGCCTGAAGGCTTTCGGCGGGCAATGTACGGAAATGGATAAATGACAGCTAAGACCAGCGAAATTCGTGAAGCTTTTCTAGATTACTTCGGGCGCAATGGCCACGAAATTGTCTCGTCGTCTTCGCTCGTGCCGCACAATGACCCAACGCTGCTGTTCACGAATGCCGGTATGGTGCAGTTCAAAAACGTCTTCACCGGGCTGGAACAGCGGTCCTACAGCCGCGCGACCACGTCGCAGAAATGCGTCCGCGCCGGCGGTAAACACAACGACCTTGAAAATGTCGGTTACACCGCGCGG
This sequence comes from Alphaproteobacteria bacterium, assembly GCA_038131485.1. GTDB lineage: Bacteria > Pseudomonadota > Alphaproteobacteria > MPNO01 > UBA830 > JAYQUR01. Next base: position 15,180 of record JAYPPO010000017.1, on the reverse strand, counting down.
CATCACACTTTCTTCGAGATGCTCGGTAATTTTTCGTTCGGCGACTATTTCAAGGATGTCGCGATTGAGCTGGCTTGGAACCTCATTACGAGGGAATACGGCCTACCAAAGGAGAAGCTGCTCGTCACAGTCTTCTCTGAGGACGACGAGGCGTTCGATCTTTGGAGGAAGATCGCCGGCATCTCCGAGGAACGCATCATTCGGATCCCGACTAGCGACAATTTCTGGTCAATGGGCGATACCGGCCCATGCGGCCCCTGTTCCGAGATTTTTTTCGATCATGGCGAAGATATTCCCGGTGGACCGCCCGGCAGCCCAAACGAGGATGGCGATCGCTTCATCGAGATCTGGAATCTCGTCTTTATGCAATACGAACAGCTTGACGCGGAGACGCGCAATGATCTGCCGCGCCCTTCGATTGACACCGGCATGGGGCTGGAGCGCATAGCCGCAGTCCTTCAGGGTCAACATGATAATTATGACATCGACCTAATGCGCAATCTGATCGAGGCGTCGGCCACTGCCTCGGGCGTCGAGGCTGACGCCGAGCACAAGGTTTCGCACCGCGTGATCGCGGACCACCTCCGAGCATCCAGCTTCCTAATGGCCGACGGTGTGCTGCCGTCTAACGAGGGACGCGGATATGTCCTGCGAAGGATAATGCGGCGCGCCATGCGCCACGCGCACATCATGGGCTGCGACGAACCACTCCTCTGGAAACTCGTCCCTGCCCTCGTCGGTGAAATGGGGAAGGCATTCCCGGAACTGAACAGAGCCGAGGCGCTCGTCACCGAGACGCTTAAGCTTGAAGAGACCCGCTTCAAGGAGACACTCGGCCGCGGCCTGCGCCTGCTGTCCGAGGAAACCAACAAGCTTGGCAACGAAGAAGCGCTCCCCGGCGACGTCGCGTTTCGCCTCTACGACACCTATGGCTTTCCTCTCGACCTGACCGAGGATGTTCTGCGCGGCCAGGGACGTGTCGTTGACACCGAAGGTTTTGATGTCGCTATGGAGCGCCAGCGCGCAGAAGCTCGGGAGAACTGGGTCGGCTCCGGCGATGCAGTTGACGAGAGCATCTGGTTCGATATTCGCCAGCGTAGCGGCGCGACGGAGTTTCTCGGTTATACGGCGGAGACGGCAGAAGGCGCGATCACCGCTATCGTCGTGGACGGATTAGAGAGCGATAGCGCCGCCGCGGGCAAAGACTTGGCCTTCGTTGCCAACCAGACACCGTTCTACGCAGAATCCGGTGGCCAGCAAGGTGACCGCGGCACGGTGGTGTTTGATGGTGGCGTCGTCGACGTGACCGACACTCACAAGAAACTCGGTAATCTGCACGTTCATATCGGCCGCGTGCGAGAGGGCACGCTGAGCGTTGGCATGACAGCTAATTTCATGGTCGAGGGGCAGCGGCGATCGGCACTTCGCGCCCATCATTCGGCTACCCATCTCCTGCACGAGGCTCTGCGTCGCCGGCTCGGCGATCACGTGACGCAGAAGGGTTCGCTGGTTTCCCCCGACCGGCTGCGTTTCGACATTTCGCATCCGAAGGCGATCGAAAGCGGTGACCTGCGCGCCATAGAACGCGAGGTCAATACCCGAATTCGGCTCAACACGGCCGTCGACACGCGACTGATGACGCCCGAAGAAGCGATTGAGCAGGGCGCTATGGCGTTGTTCGGCGAGAAATACGGTGACGAGGTGCGCGTCGTAACCATGGGCGGGAACGACCAGAAATTTTCAGTCGAGCTGTGCGGCGGAACCCACGTCTCGCGCACCGGCGATATCGGGTTCTTCCGCATTCTGAGTGACAGCGCCGTCGCCGCGGGCGTGCGTCGCATTGAGGCCGTCGTCGCCGCAGCGGCAGAGGACTTCGTGACCGCAAACACGGCTTCGCTGCAGTCAGCTGCGACGGAGCTCAAGACTGCGCCGGAAGGAGTGCCGGAGCGCATCGCCGCGCTGCTGGAGGAGCGCCGCAAGATGGAACGAGAGATTTCCGAACTGCGCCGTAAGCTCGCGACCGGCGGTGGGGAGGGAGGTTCCGGCGGCGAGGTACGTGAGATCGCGGGTTTCAAATACGCGCCCCGAAAGCTCGACGGCGTTCCAGCGAAGGAACTCAAGCCGCTCGCTGACGATATAAAGAAGCGGATCGGTTCGGGGATTACCGCGATCGTGTCGGTCGAAGAGGGCAAGGCCTCGATCGTTGTGGGTGTGACCGACGACATGACCGACCGGCTGAGTGCAGTCGACCTCGTGCGCGTCGGCTCTGCCGCGCTTGGTGGAAAGGGCGGTGGCGGGCGGCCTGACATGGCGCAGGCAGGCGGCCCCGATGGATCAGCCGCCGATGCGGCGCTAGAGGCTATCGCGTCGGCTATCGGCGAACGGGCGGCCTGAGGCAACCTGCCGGGCGGAAGCGGTCCATTAGCCCCTGCTTGTCCTCGTATTCGACTTGCTCGACTATAATGACGCTCACTAAATGACATCTTGTATACCTCTACATATGATGGTTTGCATACCTGATGTAAGCCGAGCCCGAGATGAGCGACACTATGAAATCAGAAAGCAGGGCGTTGTTGGTCAGCTGTTGACAACGGAGATTTCAGCGAGAACCCGCCATTTCCCGCAGCTGTCCGGCTGTCGTGCGACTGCGACTTTCCACCCCTTTACAGAAACCGGCGAACCCAGCATTTTAACCCCGATTTCGGCGGAGGCAGCGAACCGCGCCCCGTGCTTTCCCACAGACGAAATCCAGCCGGTGCGTTCGCGCCGGTGATGCCATCAAACAGAGGTACAGGAAGAGGCCCCATGATCGATCTGATGAACATTGCACGGACGGAAGCCGACGGAGGCGACCTGTTCGCCATCTTCGAGGAGATGTTCGAACCGGCAGACCTGAAGCCCGATGGTCATGCTGATGCCGTTGTCTGGAAGGGCGGTAACTTCACGAGTGACGTGAACCCTGTCGCGCATTCCCTGACAGATGCCTATGCACTGCTCGGCACAATCGCCGCGATCGACATTTTGGGCCTTCCGTTCTACGCGGTGCCGATGTGGTCGCAGTACCGCCACGACACCAAGCTCGCGCCGCTTGGCTGGTTCGGTAATATGCCGTGCACATCGATCAAGTGGTCGACTGCAGGTGACGCCTACGTCAACGACGGCGAGGGCGGCAAGGTCGTCGTCATGGGCAAGTCGGCGAATGCGCCTCTCCGCACCCAAGCCGGCGTCTACTGCAACGTTCGCCCGTACGGCCCGATCACCGTTGTCAGATGCATGCCATGCCTGCCCTACTCGCAGGATCGCGCGAAGTTCAACGTCAACGACGAAGGCATCGTTCATTCGGAAATGAACACGCCCGGTGTGCAGCTCGCCTATGCAAACCGGCTATTCCTCAGAATGGTTCATGAGACCGGCGCGCTTGGCCGTGTTGCAACGAAGCCGACGCAGGCCATGGAGGACGGCATAAATGCCGGCCTGCATTCTTGGCTTCTACAGGGCACCAAGTTTGAGGTTGGCCGCAAATATGCCGTCGATCCTTACGAGGAACACAAGGAGCGGATCGACAAGATCATCAAGCTGCTGCCCGCCGATTTCAAGGACGGCATGGAGAATTGGGGTGGTCGCATCGAGCAACACATCTCGGACACCAACTACGGCCTGCTGCTGTGGGACCTGATCGAGAAGCGAGACTGCATCGTTCTGGCGACCGATCTTGACGGCGACCGCCTAACCGACTTGCTGGCCGACGTATCCGACCCGCTGCGTGCGTTTGGCAGCATAGTCGCCAAGCACATTGGTCAAGAAATTGATATGGGTAAGGCGTGGACTGAGATGGGCTACACCACCGGCAACGGCCGTGATATGACGTCGGTCATGCATCGCATGGCGGGACCGCCGATCCACGAGCAGACGCTGGGCTCCGCCGACGCGATGCTGTTGCGCCTCCTGGACGGCGACGAGTCGATGGGCGGAACCAAACAGCCTTATGATCCGCGCATCCATTTCGTGCTAATCCGGGACGCATATCTTGATGCCAACCCGGACAACGCAAAGTTGCGATCCTTTCTCGACAGCGCGCTGGCCATCTTCGACAAGATCTATACCAGCAAGCGCCCGGGCTTCCTCGACGGCTACAAGGCGCTCAAGGAGGCGATTACGCCCTGGAGCACCTGATCGTCGCACTCTTTTCAAAGCCAAAAAGGCCCGCCCCGTTGGCACGGCGCGGGCCTTTTCCGTTAATTGTCAGGTACCGAGTACGCGGTCGAGCGCGTCTGCAGGATGGGCCGCGAGACTAAAATATGTATCGACCCGGCCGTGTGCGAAGTCGCCGTCCACGACGCGCTGAACGAGTTTCTCAAACGGATCCCAATAGCCTTTAGTGCTGATCAAGATGATGGGCTTTTCGTGGCGGCCAAGCTGGCGCCACGTAATCATCTCGAAAAGTTCCTCAAGCGTGCCGAGCCCACCGGGCAATGCGATGAAGGCGTCCGCCAGGTCGAACATCATCTGCTTACGAACATGCATCGTCTCGACGACATAAAGTTCGGTGAGCGCGGTATGGGCATGTTCGCGGTCTCTGAGAAATTCTGGAATGACGCCGATTGCTTCGCCGCCATTGCTAAGAACGGCGTCCGCAATAGTACCCATCATGCCCACACGGCCGGCGCCGAAGATAAGGCGGATGCCTCGCTCCGCCATGAGCCTACCCAATTCGGCAGCTCCGGCGGCATAGGCAGGGTCGCTGCCTTCTGACGCGCCGCAGAAGACGCAGATGGATCTGATGCTCGGGTTTTCCATGTTTCCTCCTCGATGCGGCATGATCAACGAGCCAAAAGTGTTCATCTGTTCGGGAGTGTGATAGCCGAAACTTGACCCGATGCGAGAAACCACGAAACTCCCGTCGCATCAAGAGTGGGGTGGTGGGACGGATTGTAGGGATGAACTCGTTGCTTAAAACGCTCGTATTCACCGCCGCAATGTTCGGGGCGGGGCTCGCCGCTTCGGCCCAAACCGGCGACCGTGTCGAACAGGGGCTATACCTTGTTACTGCGGGCGGCTGCATAAGCTGTCACACCGACTACCAGAATGGAGGCGCGCCGTTCGCGGGAGGCGCACCAATCGCCACTCGTTTCGGAATCTTCTATCCGCCCAACATCACGTCGGATAAAGCCCATGGCATCGGCGCGTGGTCCGAAGATGACTTTATTCGGGCCATGCGCGAAGGCGTCGGGCCCGACGGCGCTCATTTTTTTCCGTCCTTCCCCTACACCTCCTATACGCAGATCAGGACCGAAGACCTGAGGGTGATGAAAGCCTACATGGACACGATTCCGCCCGTGCCGGTTGACGTACCGAAGCACGATATCGTGTTCCCATTCAGCTGGCGTTTCCTGCAGACCGGCTGGAAGTTGTTGTTCTTCACGGAAGGTGAGTTCAAGCCCAATCCTGCCGCGACGGAACAGGTCAACCGTGGGGCCTATCTCAGCAACGCTCTCGCCCATTGCGGGGAATGCCACACACCCCGCAACAAGCTGGGCGGCCTAGACCAGGATAAGTGGCTTGCCGGCAGCGGAAACGGGCCCGAAGGTGCTATTGTCCCCAACATTACGCCCGATCCGGAAACCGGTCTCGATTGGACCGTGCAGCAGATAGCCGACTATCTCAAGTCCGGTGCCACGCCTGAGTTCGATTTCGCCGGGTCGTTAATGGCAGAAGTCATCGAACACAACACCGGCAAGTTGACGGATTACGACCGGTTGGCTATTGCCGCCTATCTGAAGGCGCTCAAGCCGCTAAAAAACGAAATAAAGCGCGCCAAATAGCTAGTTTTATGGAGAATGGTGGCGTGATTCACCGGATAACCGTATTGTCCAGGTCGGTGCAACGGGGATTGGAAGGTAGGCAGTGTGAATAGACCCCTTATCGTCGGTATTTTGGGCGGTTTGATAGTCCTTGCGGCGATAGTGCTGACTTTCTTCATCAATCGTGAACCCGAGAGACCGATCGGTGCAGTCCCGCTACCGGCGGAGACCGCGGGAACCGATGCCGGCGTCTCCGTCCCAAACCCTGAGCAAACGCCGGCACCCACCGAGAGGGACGGCTCAGCGTTGGCAGGTGACCTAACCGCGGCGTCGGACGGCGCATCGCCGAACGCTCGGGAAAGCGCACCAGCCCCCGCTGCATCTCTATCTCCGGCGTTCGACATCGTCAGGGTAAATCCGTATGGAGATATGGTCATTGCCGGACGCGCGCCACCGAATTCGACGGTGACGGTTCGGGTAGGCGACCACGTGATCGGAACCGTTAAGGCGGACGCCCGGGGAGAGTGGGTGCTGGTGCCGCAAATGTCGCTAGATGCCGGCTCCCATGAATTGATGATTATAGCAAAGATGCCGGATGGATCGGACGTCGAGTCGGTCCACACCGCAGTGGTCGTTGTGCCCGAGACCGGGAAGGATATTGCCGGGCGTCCGGCCAGCGGGCTTTCCTCGCCGCTTGCCGTCGCATTGCCGAAATCGGGCAAGGGGCCATCGGTCGTCCTTCAAGCGCCCGGTGGTGGCACGGGATCGGTGCTGGCTCTGAATTCTATTGACTACGGCAATACAGGCGGCAGGTTGAGCATTTCGGGTCGCGCCAAGCCAGGCTCCGAAGTCCGCGTATATCTCGACAACGAGTTCATCGGTCGGGCGAAGGCGGACGAACGCGGCGTTTGGTCGGTCTGGCCAAACTTCCCGGTAAAACCGGGTTTCTACAAGGCGCGGGTGGACGAGCTTAATGCGTCAGGCAAAATCGTCGCGCGTGTAGAACTGCCATTTTCGCGCGCGGAGCCTTTTGAGATGCGAGTGAGTGAGCAGGTCGCTTTCATTCAGCCTGGCAATACGCTGTGGGGCTTGTCCCGACGAGTGTACGGCGGTGGCAAGCGCTATACTCTTATTTTCCATGCGAACAAGGATCAGATACGGAACCCGGATTTGATCTATCCGGGTCAGGTTTTCATTCTTCCGTCGGTGAACTGACCACAGGAGGAAGACAGGGATTTCGGCTATTTGGGCCGTCAATGGACCTCGCTGAACATAGCAATATATCCGACGACACAGCTCACGGACCAGGCGGCGCGAAAGATCAGTTGGGCGTTATAGTTGGTATCCGAGACCAGCATCTTCGTTAGCAACGATATCCGCCTTAGACCGGCGAGATGGAGTTTAGTATCGCCGAAGTCTGCCGTCCGGCCGCAGACGGTCAGGGATTTTCGGCGGCCATCGCGGTTCACGTCGCTGAGAGTAAGATCCCCCAGATCGCGCACGCTATGCACAGCGATGGGGCGCCAACAACGGTATCGATCCATGCGTGGAAGTCGCAACCGAGGCAGCGAATGGTACAATCCTTTTGTCGGCTGAGGCAACTTGGGCGAGGCACGCGTGAGGGCACTGTTTGCCCATCGTTTGGGCAGCATCCGAAACACAGATTTTCTCTAGGATAATCCGGAGATCGACGGCACGTTTGGTATTGAAGTTGCGCAAATCCGCGGCCGAAAGCTCGAATTACAGGGATTTTTGCCACAATCCCTTGAGTTCGTCCCGAAGCACCTTTCCTCGGTCCGACTTGGGCAAATCTTCCATGAAAAGTACCTGCTTAGGCGCCTTGAAGGCCGGCAGCGAGTGCCCGCACCAAGATTTTAAATCGTCTTCCGTCAGGGCTTCCCCGGATTTGACCGCGACGTAGGCGATTACCTCCTCGCCGTAAATCTTGTCGGGTACCCCCACCGCGGCAGCTTCGCGGACCTTCGGATGCTTCAGGAGGATATTGTCGATTTCGAGCGGCGCGATGTTCACGCCGCCCCGAATGATCAGGTCCTTGGTCCTGCCGGTGACGGTGACGAAACCGTCATCGTCTATCACCCCGAGGTCGCCGGTTTTGATCCGCGTGCCGACGAGCGTCTCGAAGTCGCCTTCGGGCGAGATCGTTCCGAAGCATGCTTGCGGGCCGCCGATCGTGATTTCGCCTTCCGATCCGGCGGGGCACTCCTTGCCCTCGCCGTCGACGATGATGAATTCCTGATGCTTTGCGGGTGGGCCAACGGTGCCCATGCGGCGGCGATAGTGACGATTGCCGCAGATCCAGCCCGCCTCGGACATGCCGTAGAGCTGCAGCAGCGTGATGCCGTACATTTCTTCGAACCTGATCCACTGATCGGGCGACAGAGGCGCTGTGGAGCATGTCATCAGCCGCAGCGACGGTGCGCCTTTTTCTGCATCCGGCGGCGGCTCGTTGAGCAGCATATTGACCACGGTCGGAACGCCGGCGGAGAAGGTGATCTCGTGATCCCGAATCCAGCTGAAGAAACGGGACCGCGAAAAGCGCTTCGCCATGTGCATCGTCAGCCCGACCTGCATCCACGGCAGCAGCGTCAGGATCTGGGCGGAATTCCAGCCGAACGAGCGGTATTCCAGCGTCCGGTCGTCCTCAGTAAGTCCCAGCATGTCGAGCGTCGATAGCCCGCTCAGCCAATAGGACATGTGATTGTAGACGACGCTCTTGGGCCTTGACGTAGTTCCCGATGTACAGAATATGCAGGCGAGGTCTTCGGGACCATTCTCGCTCTCGATATCGCGTCCCGCGCCGAGCTCGTATCCGGCGAGGATCCGAAAGAAGTTGTCCGGATCCCCGGACGGATTTTCGTCTGCAGACCAGTCGCTGAAACGGATTGACCGCGTCTTGAGCCCAGCCGTAATCTTGGGCCCGTTCAGGTCCTCGTGCCAGAGTGTTAGAACGGGCTCGATACCCTCGAGGATCTCGACGAGATGCGCCTCGTTCATTTCCACGTTCAGGGGACACACCGACGCCCCGAGGCGCCATATGCCCATCCAGATGATCAGTTTTTCGATTAACTCGTCGGAGAGCAGCGCGACCTTGTCGCCTGGTCCCACGCCGCGGTCCTTGAGGCACTGCGCCACCCGGTCGGCCTCGGCTGCGAGCCTGCCCCAACTAATCGACTTGTCATTCTGGTTGAGGTCGACGATTGCGATCTTGTCCGGGTCGCGATCTGCCCATTTCCTGAGTATTGCCCGCGTCGATTCGAATGGCAGCGCAAGCTCCGGCTGCCGCGACATATCGATTGTCATCGGTCCCTTCTCGTCCCGCTAATTGATGCGGTTCTTTATCCTATTGCTTCTCGGTGCGGATTATGTGCGGTCTGAAGTAGGGGTCAAGCCGCCTCTTTTTGCAAAATGAGATAGCGTCCTGGATGACCTCGACCTGCATCTGTTCGCGTTGGAAAATATCAAAGGGAAGGCGCCAAACATTACCGTGCCAAAAATTATCTCAGCAACGCGGCGGACGGTCGCGTAGTTGTTTCCGTTAAAGAAGCAAAACGCGAGTCAGCGTCGAAGGTCACAGCGAATTCGCGGCCTCCGAGCCTAGAGACCATTAAAAATAATCCCTCTTAACTGCGAGGTGAGCGGTACCCTGATATTTGTGGGGAGGAATAGAATTGCCGACGACGTGATGGCGCGTGAACATCTGAGGGTGCAGCGCGCTTCTAATGGCCTCCGCCGGTTCGCGAAACTAAAAAAGACCCGAATTTTGCTTGGCAAGGAGTTCGGAGACAGCAATTTTGCTGTGCTTTTCGGCTACGGCGGTACACACAGCTACGCCTCGAACGCGCGGTCGGCGATAAGGTGGCTCAGCGCGACATCGACCGGCATTGGGGCGATCGTAGATTTTTTGCCGCTGTAATTAGGGTCTCGTGATCTGCTGGTGGGTGGCGCAGCAGCAGGACACCTCAGTGTGACCATCGATAGGGGTTATGTCTTTCGTTGCTAGTTGCTTTTCCAGAAATTGGTCTGCTCCTGCCTTACCCGAAGTTCGACTGCCGCCGTCATCGGCCGGAGTGGACCTTTGGGCTAAAAATGTTGGGTGATTGTACTTGTCGGTTCCGTCGTGGACGGGGGGACGCGAAAGGCCAAATTTTCAGAATTTTATTGCCGGATCCGACGCAGGATCGTCGAGAGAATGCTAGCTGGCTGGGGAACCTGGACTCGAACCAGGACTAGCGGAGTCAGAGTCCGCCGTTCTACCATTAAACTATTCCCCACCGCCAATCAGCGGAACATCAGAGCCTCGCTAAGGAACCGCGACTTAACATAGCGATTTTGTGAAAGCTACCCTCAAATTCTTAAGCAGTTGAACCCGGCAGCATCGCTTACGCAAAAATTAATTCGCGGCCTAAAGAGCTTCAGATTATAAAAGATTATTAGACAAATTTAGCTCCAGCGTCATTCCCGCCTGGGATGGCGTTATAGGGAGGAGAGGTTGTCGGCACCGCCGCCACAGAGAAACGACGGCCGGGCGAATGGACGGGGACGGGGCGACCGACGACGTCGGGACAAAAGTTCCAACCGTGTATTTGCTGCGATTGACCTGGGAACGAACAATTGCCGTCTGCTGGTCGCGCGTCCGATCAGGAACGGATTCTCGGTCATCGACGGTTTTTCACGAATCGTTCGCCTCGGTGAGGGGATCGGGGAGGCCGGTTGCCTTTCCGAAGCCGCGATGGATCGCACTATTGAGGCGCTGAAGGTCTGCGCTCGAAAGATGGAGCGGCGGAATGTTTCGAATTCACGCTGCGTGGCGACCGAGGCGGCCCGTCTCGCCGAGAACTCAGAAGATTTTGTCACGCGCGTTCGCGAGGAAACCGGAATCGACCTCGAGGTTATCTCTTCGAAGGAAGAGGCCGAGCTTACCCTCACCGGATGCTTCTCGCTCCTCGATCCGACGCAAGATCATGTGTTACTCTTCGACGTGGGCGGCGGTAGTGCGGAATTTGTCTGGGCGCGCATCGATCCTGACGGCGGGGCCTGCATCGAAGGTTGGACGTCGATGCCCTGCGGCGTCGTCGCGCTTACGGAGCGGCACGGCAAGAACGATTTCTCCATGGACGAGTATCAGGGCGTCGTGTCGGAAGTTATGGGTCTTCTCGAGCCATTCAACGCCAGGTTCGGGATTGCGGAACAGATCCGCGCCGGTCGGGTCCAGATGCTGGGAACGGCGGGGACGGTTACCACCATCGCGGGGGTCAACATGTCGTTGCCGCGCTACAATCGGTCTCGAGTCGATGGAAGCTGGCTCGGCTTCGACGCCGTCCAGCGGATCAGCCGCGATCTCGCAGACACTTCCTACGAGGAAAGAGCCGCACACCCATGCATCGGACACAACCGAGCAGATCTCGTCGTCGCCGGATGTGCCGTGCTGGAGGCCGTCTGCCGGACATGGCCCGCCGGGAGACTCCGTGTTGCCGATCGGGGGGTGCGCGAGGGAATCCTGTCGGTGATGGTCGGTAATCAGTTGTTCCCGAACTCTCGCGGGTCCGTCTCGGTGGTGGAGTAACCCAGTCATGGCACGGAAATCCGGCGCTGGCGGCGGCCGGCCGACCGGCCGAAATATGTCAGTACGGGTGACGTCGGCGCGTGGTCGAAAGCCTTCTTCGACCCGCTGGCTCCAGCGGCATCTTAACGATCCCTACGTGCACGAGGCGCGCAAGAAGGGGTTTCGTTCGCGCGCGGCTTTCAAGCTGATCCAGCTCGACGAGAAATACACCATATTCCGGCCGGGACAGCGGGTGGCCGACCTTGGCGCCGCGCCCGGCGGCTGGACGCAGGTCGCGGTCGAACGCGTGCGGCCTGATGAAACGGGTGGCGCCGTGGTCGCCATCGACGTTCAGGAGATGGACGCCGTAGCAGGCGCGGTCACCATGCAGCTCGATATCTGCAACCGGGACGCGCCGCGACTGCTCATGGAAGCGCTCGGCGGCGAGGCGGACGTTGTTATTAGCGACATGGCCGCGCCGGTCACTGGTCATCGCTCCACCGACCATCTGAGGACGCTTGCGCTCTGCGAGGAGGCGTATGCTTTCGCCCGCGAAGCGCTGGCGCAGGGCGGAACGCTGGTCGTCAAGGCCTTCGCCGGCGGCGCCCAGGCCGAGCTGACGAATGCGATCAAGCGGGATTTCCAGAAAGTCCGCACCGTCAAGCCCGAAGCCTCTCGCTCGGAGAGCCCAGAGACCTACATCGTGGCGACGGATTTTCGAAGCGAGGCGGGGCCAGAATAGTCCACTTAAAATTTCCGTTCCTGCGTCCATTCCGTTTGGGATTCGAGTTGACGTTCTGTATATTTTGCCGCCATCCCGGTAACAGGTGGTGGCATGGAAATCCGCGACGCGCTGACATTCGACGACATACTCCTCGTACCCGCGGAATCCGCCGTCCTTCCCCACGAAGCTGAAACACGCACACGCCTGACGCGCTCCATAGATCTCGGAATTCCGCTCGTTTCTGCGGCCATGGATACCGTTACCGAACACGGTATGGCGATCGCGATGGCGCAGTCCGGCGGCATCGGCGTCGTTCACAAGAACCTCGGAATCCAGGAACAGGCCGACGAGGTGAGGTCGGTCAAGAAGTTCGAGTCGGGCATGGTCGTCAATCCGGTTACGATCACGCCCAGCAAGACCCTCGCCGACGCCCTGTCGCTGATGGAACGCTACCGGATTTCGGGCATCCCGGTCGTCGAGAGCGACGGCGGGAAGCTCGTCGGAATTCTGACTAACCGAGATGTCCGGTTCGCCGACAATCCGGAACAGCCGGTGCGCGAGCTGATGACGCATGAGAATCTCGTGACGGTCCGCGACGGCGTCGACATGGCGGAAGCCCGGCGGCTTCTCCATAAGTACCGGATCGAGAAGCTGCTCGTCGTGGACGACGTATTCCGGTGCATCGGCCTCGTCACTGTCAAGGACATGGAAAAGGCGAAGCTCCATCCCAACGCTACGAAGGACGAAAAAGGCCGCCTTCGGGTCGCCGCTGCGACCGGTGTCGGCAAAGACGGCCTCGAGCGCGCCGAAGCGCTGATCGACGCCGAAGCCGACGTCGTAGTCGTCGATACCGCGCACGGCCATTCGCACGGCGTCCTCGACGCGGTCAGGCGCATCAAGCGGATGTCGAACAGCGTCGAGGTCATTGCGGGCAATATCGCGACGCCGGAGGGCGCAAGGGCGCTGATCGATGCCGGCGCCGACGCTATCAAGATCGGCATCGGTCCGGGGTCGATCTGCACGACTCGGGCGGTCACCGGCGTCGGCGTTCCGCAGTTCACCGCCGTCCTGGAATCGTCGGAGGTCTGCCGGGAGGTCGGTGTGCCCTGCATCGCGGACGGCGGCGTGCGCCTGTCTGGCGATCTGGCAAAAGCGATCGCCGCCGGCGCGGACTGCGTGATGATCGGCTCGCTGCTCGCCGGCACCGACGAGAGCCCGGGCGAGGTGTTCCTTTATCAGGGACGCTCTTACAAATCCTACCGCGGCATGGGTTCGCTTGGCGCGATGGCGCAGGGGTCGGCCGACCGCTATTTCCAACAGGAAGTCAGCGACACGCTTAAGCTTGTTCCTGAGGGCATCGAGGGGCGCGTACCGTACAAGGGGAGCGCGGGCGCCGTGCTGCACCAGCTAATCGGCGGTCTACGGGCGTCCATGGGCTATACCGGCAATCCCACGATCGGCGACATGCAGTGCAACTGCACCTTCCGCAGGGCGACGTCGGCGGGGTTCCGGGAGGGGCACGTGCACGACGTCTCGATCATACGCGAGGCACCGAACTACAGGCCGCCGGAATAGGAAAGGGCATGGGCGATATCGCTATGCGGCCGGCGCAAGCGCGGGATGCGGCGACCATCGACCGGATCCATGTCGAAAGTTGGCAGTCGACTTATGCCGGTCTTCTGCCCGACGAAATTCTTGTAAATCTGGATTGTGCGGAGCAAGAAGCTCGCTGGTGGCGGCATCCCCGGCCTATTTCGGCGCAACTAGTTCGTCTATGTCGCCAAAGCGCCAAACGAGGGCGTTGTTGGTTTCGCAAGCGCCGGGCCATCGCGGCAAACGGCGTTACCCTATCGGGGAGAGGTCTACACGATTTATATCCGCAACGACTATCACGACAACGGCATCGGAGAGCAGCTCTTGGCCGCTACCGTCGCCGACGGCCAAAAGGCGCGCGGCCAGTCGGTGATCGAAGGTGCCTGAGTGCGAACCCGTCGAGCATTTTCTACGAGCATATCGGCGGCTCGCTCGTCCCGCGGCGTACGGGTAGGGTCGGGGTGTCGCTGGTGGAAGACGTGAGCTACATGTGGGGAGACACGTCCGAACTCGCCGTGTCGGGTAGGGCGTGACGGCAGGGAGAGAACGAACGATAAGATGACCGACCGAGTACTGATCCTCGATTTCGGATCCCAGGTGACACAGCTTATCGCCCGCCGGGTGCGAGAAAGCGGCGTCTATTGCGAGATTCACCCATTCAACCGCGTCACCGGCGACAGCATTGCCGACTTCGGCGCGAAGGCTATCATCCTGTCGGGCGGACCGGCGTCGGTGCTCGACATCGACACGCCGCGCGCGCCCGAAGATGTTTTCGAAGCTGGCGTCCCGGTGCTTGGCATCTGCTACGGCCAGCAGACTATGGTCGAGCAGCTCGGCGGCAAGGTTCGTACGTCCGACAACCGGGAGTTCGGCCGCGCCATGCTCAACGTGACGGAAGCGTGCGACCTGTTCGAGGGCATCTGGGCGCCCGGCGCGGAGGAGCAGGTGTGGATGAGCCACGGCGACCGCGTCGAGAAGCTGCCGGACGGTTTCCGCGCTGTCGGCATCAGCGAAGGCGCGCCGTTCGCGGTGATCGCCGACGACGCGCGCCGGTTCTACGGCGTCCAGTTCCACCCCGAAGTGGTGCACACGCCGCACGGCGCGCAGCTTCTCCAGAATTTCACGCACGGCGTCGCCGGCTGCCATGGCGACTGGACGATGGCGGCTTTCCGCGAACAGGAAATTGCCAAGGTCCGCGCCCAGGTCGGCCGCGGACGCGTCATCTGCGGTCTCTCGGGCGGTGTCGACTCGTCGGTTGTCGCAGTCTTGCTGCACGAGGCGATCGGCGACCAGCTGACCTGCGTGTTCGTTGACACCGGCATGATGAGGATGGGCGAGGCAGAGGAGGTCGTCGGGCTGTTCCGAGACCACTACAACATCTCGCTGGTCCACCGGGACGCTTCGGATCTTTTCCTCGGCAAGCTCGACGGGGTTTCCGATCCCGAACAGAAGCGAAAGATCATCGGCGCGACCTTCATCGACGTGTTCGAGGAGGAAGC
>JAYPPO010000016.1:0-25100 GCA_038131485.1 Alphaproteobacteria bacterium | reverse complement strand
CAGGCGGCACGCGCAATATTTCGGGCACGACCCACTACCACGTGCTACTGGAACAGGAACTAGCGGATCTGCATGGCACGGAAGCGGCTTTGGTGTTTACGTCCGGTTATGTCGCAAACGAGGCCGCACTGTCGACCATCGGCGCGCAGCTTTCGGAGTGCGTCCTGGTTTCAGATTCCGATAATCACGCTTCGATGATCGCGGGCATCCGTCACAGCCTCGCCGAAAAAGTGATATTCGAACACAATAATATGGAAGACCTTGAGCGCAAATTGGCGGCGATCGACCGTAATCGACCAAAGGTCGTGGTGTTTGAATCCATCTATTCGATGGACGGCGATATAGCGCCAATCGCTGAGATCTGCGACCTCGTAGACAAGTACGGGGCCATGAGCTACCTCGACGAGGTTCATGCTGTCGGCATGTACGGCCCGCGCGGTGGAGGCATCGCAGAGCGCGACGGCGTGATGGACCGTATAACGGTCATTCAGGGAACACTTGCCAAAGCGTTCGGCGTGATCGGTGGTTACATCGCGGGATCGGCCGCCATGATCGATTTCGTCCGGTCCTATGCGTCGGGCTTCATCTTCACGACGGCTCTGCCACCGGCCGTGGCGGCCGGCGCGCTGGCAAGCGTACGCCACCTTAAGGTAAGCAGCGCTGAGCGCGAGACCCACCAGGAACGAGCAACGTCTCTGAAGGCGCGGCTACGTGCTGCCGGCTTACCCGTGATGATGAGCGAGTCCCACATTGTGCCGGTGGTCGTCGGCGACCCGGTCCTCTGCAAGCAAGTCACAGACGAGCTGATGGACCGCTATCAAATCTACGTTCAGCCAATCAACTATCCGACCGTGCCGAAAGGCACGGAACGCTTGCGGCTGACGCCAACACCTCTGCACACGGACGGCGACATGGATTATCTGGTCTCATCGCTGCGTGAAATATGGAATAGGCTAGCGATCAAGGACGCGGCCTGACGGCCGAACCTCTGTCGGGAGACGGAATACATGTTCAGTGATAATTCCCTACTTCCCAAGGAAACGATCCGGCTTGCGGCATTAGGTATCCTATCAGAAACACCGCTTCCCTACGCTGATCTCGCGAACGCCGTCCGCCAGTTTATCGGGCGCATCGCAGGCCCGTCGCTCGAACTGGCGGGCCCGTCAATCGAGCTGCTCCGCTACGAGGGCCTGGTGGAGCCTGTTTCCCATAAAAAGGATTCGGCGTTTCGTCTAACCGACGATGGCCGCGCCGAACTCGTCACTCTACTTCAAGCCACCGTGCGGCCACCGCTGACGGACATGTCGAAACTCGTCATCGCGCTCAAGATGCGGTTTCTCGACCTGCTCCAGCCGACGGAGCGCAAGGATCAGGTGGAACTTTTGATAGACGCCTGTGAACTGGAATTGGCCCGCCTTTCAGATCTTCGGGGAAGCGGGGGTGCCGACAACTGGTTCCAGCAATGGCTGGAACACGATGTCTCGTTAGTGGAGGCCAGGCTTTCGTGGCTAAGGGATTTCCGCAAACGAGTATGAACGAAGGCTCCGCGGTTTCCGCTCTCGTCAGCCCCCGTCGGCGGCAAATCGGCAGTCTAGAAGTCCGCCGCGTTCTCCCCAACGTCAAGCATCTTACTGTCGGGCCCTTCGTCTTTTTCGACCACATGGGCCCAGTTCAGTTTCCGCCAGGCAAGGGAATCGACCTGCCTCCCCATCCCCATATCGGGCTCGCCACCCTGACCTATCTGTTTCAAGGCGCGATCATACATCGCGACAGTCTCGGCGTCGAACAGCTCATTGAGCCTGGCGCCGTCAATTGGATGGTGTCAGGCAGAGGCATCGTCCATTCGGAGCGGACGGCGGACGCGCGTCGTGACATCGACACGCAAATTGAAGGCATCCAGGTATGGATCGGCCTGCCAAGCGCCGCCGAGGAAGACGAGCCAAGCTTTACCCATTGGCGCGCCGACGAGTTGCCGCTGCTTGAGCGCAACGGCGTGCGTTACCGGCTCGTCGCGGGTGAAGCTTTCGGCGAGAAAGCACCGGTGAAGGTATTCTCACCCATGTTCTACCTGCATGCAGAGGTACCCGAGGGTACCACCGTGGAGCTTCCCAATGGCGATGAACGGGCGATCTACCTCGTCGAAGGCGCGCTGACGGTCGATGGGTCACCCTGCGAGCCGGGCCAGATGGCGATCCTCCATGAGGGCGCAACGCCGGCCATGGTCGCAGGCGCGGACTCCCGCGTCATGCTCCTTGGCGGCGCACCGCTCGAGGGTAGGCGTTACCTCTGGTGGAATTTTGTCTCGAGCGATCCGCAAAAGATCGAGGAGGCGAAGAGAAAATGGAAGAGTGGCGGGTTCGATCGCGTGCCCGGCGACGACGAATGCGTCCCGCTGCCGGAGGACTGAGCCGCGCCTTTTGAACTTTCGGCTCCTCAGAAAACACCAACCGACAAGAAAAGCCGTTTCAACGCGCCGATGTCCGGAAATGGTTCTGACCGGTTTCAGAAAAGGTGCTGCCCGCCGGTGACGAACACCTCCGTGCCGGTGACGTAGGCAAAATCCTGGCTGCAAAGCTGAAACACGACATTCGCAACCTCTTCTGAGGTCCCCATGCGATTCAGTGGTATTCGGGGAATCAAGGCTTCGTACTCTGGGCCCACCATCTCGGTGACGATCTCGCCCGGCGCAACAGCGTTGACTCGGACGCCAAGCTCGGCGAATTCGACCGCTAGTTCCCGCGTCAGAGACGACAGGGCAGCCTTCGACACAGAATAGGCGGAGCCGGCGAACGGATGGATCGCGTGGCCGGCGATCGAAGTAATGTTCACGACAGACCCTTTCGCGCGATGCAAGGCGCCGGCGAACCCCCGGCACAGCGCCAGCGGCGCAAACAGGTTGAGCGTAAAGACCTCCTGCCAGGCATCGGTGTCTCCGTTGAGACACCCGAGCCGCTCCTGATAAGAAGTCTTGGGGGATACCGCAGCGTTGTTGACCAGAGCCGACAGCCCCTCCTTCCCTATCAGCCCCTTCGCCTCGGAGACAAAAGCGCCTATATCAGCGGGATCGGAGAGATCCGCGGGGATGTGGTGGGCCCAGTTCGGGTCGCGCTTGCATTCGGCCGGGACATCTTCCCGCGAACAAGTGATGATCTTCCAGCCGGCGTCGCTGAACCGGCGAACAGTCGCGTGCCCGATCCCACGGCTCGCCCCCGTCAGGATCAGGGTCCGCGGCTTTTCAGCAGCGTCACTCATGGGCGCCTCGTGCGCCGATCATTTCGCGAGCAACACCGGAATTGACGCATTGGCGAGAATATGCCGGGTCCTTCCGCCGAGAACCATCTGGCGCAAACGGCTTTGCGAATAAGCGCCCTTAACGAGCAGGTCGGCACCAACTGCGTTTGACTGGGCGAGAAAGGCGGCGCCCAGCTCAGACAGCGGCGACTCGAACCACTGCACACTGGCGCTGATTTTATGCCACGCGAGGCGCAACACCAGTTCCTCCGGATCGAGCAGTTGCGGCGCCGGAGGACGGGGCGCGAGAATCGATACCTTTTCGGCGCTGGCAAGCGCGCTGATGGAAACGGCAATCGTTCGGGCGGCCTCGGGGCTTGCCTCCCAGGCGATGGCGATGTGCTTGCCGAGCGCGCCGGGAGATTGCGGCGGCGCGACGAGGATTGGTCGACCCGTGTCGTGCAGCGCAGCTTCGAGCGTGATGGGCGACGGCAGCGGCCTATCGGCGATCGGACGGCCAACTACGATAAGGTCGTACAATCTGCCGCGGAGGGCGATAACCTCGTCCTCCCGTCCGGTTACCTCGCGCCGCGAAATCGTCACGCCGGCGTCGGATCCGGGCGTGTCAGAAATCCTCAGCGAATGCGCGGAGCAGAAATCGTCGAACATCTGCCTAGTTTCCTCGGCACGCTCGGCGCCCTCACGCTCAGTTACGTCCATGATTTCTTCTATCATGGAACCGTCCATGCCTTCGCCGGTATAGGGCACCAGCCCGCGCGGATCGGCGCGGACATGCATTGCTTCGATATGACCGCCCATGCGTTGCGCCACCAAAAGCGCGCAGTCAAGGGACGACTTGCTCGCCTCCGGCGAACTGATCGGAACCAGGATTGTCCTAAAGCTCATTGTTTACACTCCCCGTGAGCGATAGCTGTCGACCGGCAGAATTTCCGCCTCTCTTTTTTTTATATCGTTCAGAATGCGGTGTTTTAGGAGCCGCATCAAGCGCGCAGACGGGTGACGCAACTGTAGTATCAGCAATTTTAGGGAAATATCCGGCAATGATCCCAGCCGCTGTCGCCGTTTCGGCGGCAGATCACACGCTCGTGCAGCCGGAATGGCTTGTCCTGCCAGAACTCGACCTCGAAGGGGACGATCCGGTAACCGGTCCAGTGCGGCGGGCGCGGCACAGTCCCCGCCCCGAAGCTGGCGGCGAAGCGCGCGACTCGTTTTTCCAGCTCGAATCTGCCGTCAAGCGGCCGCGACTGATCGGACGCCCACGCGCCGATCTGGCTGCCGCGCGCTCGCGTGGCAAAATAGGCGTCGGCTTCGGCGTCGGTGACCCGCTCCACGCCCCCCGCGACCCGAACCTGGCGGCGCAGCGTCTTCCAGTGAAAAACCAGCGCCGCAACTGGATTGGCATCCAACTCGATACCCTTCTGGCTCTCGGTGTTCGTATAGAAAACGAATCCGCGTTCGTCGGCATCCTTAAGCAGAACCATACGCGCGGATGGACGCCCCTCCGAATTGGCCGTCGCGAGCGTCATCGCCGTCGGGTCGTTCGGTTCCGTTTGCTTCGCCTCTTCGAGCCACGCCAGGAAAGTGGCGATCGGATCTTCGGCGTTTACGCTGGCCATGGTCGATTCCCGAAGAATTTTGGGCCTGTGCGCGGCGTGGATCGTTCAGGATTCCGCCGCCGCTTGCCGGTCCGCGTTGAATAGCCGCTCAGCGGCCATCGCGCAATTCGGGGATCGTCCCGGCAGCCCGGGCCAAATTGACCGGCAGGACGGTTTGTGTAGGATGCAGATAACTACGGAGCTGGCGGAAACCGCTGGCCGCAACCATTACAGCGAGGACTAGATGTTGGACGTCGGCGCCTTGATGAAGGGCAACGCGGCCTGATCTGGTGGGCGTCGCCAACGATCGGTCAATTCGCCTGGGCATCAGCAAGATGCTCCACGAACACGGCGCGGAGCTCGCCTACACCTTCCAGGGCGAAGCTGAAAACGCGTCCGGCCGTTCGCGAGTTTGACTGCCTGGAACTTGATCTCTGCCGTGCGATTGCGACGGACGGCACCAGTATCGATGCCGTTTTCGAGACGCTGAAGTCCGAATGGGGCGCGCTGATTTCGTTGTCCACGCCATCGCCTTCTCCGACAAGAACGAACTCAAGGGCATGTATCTCGGGATACGTCGCCCGACAATTTCGCGCGGACTACGAACATCTCCTGCTACTCGTTCACCGCGGTCTGCCAGCGCCGTTCCGATGATGGAGAGCGCGCAGCCCGCTCACGCTGACCTATGCCGGTGCGGAACGCGTGATGCCGCATTACAACGTGATGGGCGTCAGCAAGGCCGCGCCAGAGACGAGCGTGAAGTACCTCGCCGCCGATCTCGGCAGCCAAACATCTGCGTCAACGCGATCTCGGCGGGCCCGATCAAGACGCTTGCGGTATCGGGGATTGGCGACTTCCGCTACATCCTCAAGTGGAACGAATACAACTCGCCGCTTAAGCGCAACACGTCGCTGACGACGTCGGCGCTGGTTTATCTGCTGTCGCACCTATCGTCGGGCGTAACCGGCGAGGTGCACCATGTGGACAGTGGCTAATACGTCGTCGGCATGAAGGCCGTCGACGCGCCCGGATATCTCCGTCGTTCAAGACAAATAGCCCTACTGCTTCGACAACAGCTTCGGCGAGCTTTTCCGCGTCACCACGTGGGCGAGAGCCATGGATCGGCGATTGGCTGCGTCGTCGATGGCACGCCGGCCGGGATCGCTTGCCGAGGCGGACCTCCAGGGCTGGCTCGACAAGCGCAAGCCGGGCAGCTCACGCCTCGTCACCCAGCGGCGCGAGCCCCGACCAGGTCGAAACTTCATCGGGCGTGTTCGAGGGCAAGACTACTGGAACCCTGATCAGCCTGATGATCCGCAACCAGGACATACGCTCGCGCGATTATGGCGACATCATGACAAGAAGTTCCGCTCCCGCCACGCTGACTACACCTACTGGACGAAGTACGGTATCCGGGACTATCGCGGCGGCGGACGGTCGTCGGCGGGAAACGGCGTGCCGGGTCGCCGCGGGGGCATCGCGCGCCTTATCCTGGGGCTCGGCGTGAAGATCCGGGGCGCGATGATCCAGATGTGCGAGTCACCGACCGAAAGAAATGGCGCTGAGCGAGTCGGGAAAAACCCTTCTGGTGTCCTGATGGGGCCGCCGCCAAGGAGTGGGAATCATCTGACGAGGTCCGTAAGGCCGGCTCGTCCGTCGGCGCGGTAATCGAAATCGTCGCGTCCGGCGTACCCGCCGGCCTCGGCGCGCCAATCTACGGAAAGCCTGATTCCGATCTTGCGTGGCGATGATGGGCATCAACGCCGTCAAGGCGTCGAAATAGGCGCAGGCTTCGGTGCCGCCGCCCTGTCGGGCGAGGCGAACGCCGATGAGATGCTCATGAAAAACGGCAAGGTCGACTTTCGGTCGAACAACGCCGGCGGCATCCTCGGCGGCATCTCGACTGGCCAGGACGTCGTCGTCCGCTTCGCCGTCAAGCTGACCAGCTCGATCCTGACCCCGCGCAACACCGTCACCGCGAAGGGCCGCAACACGACGATCGTGACCAAGGGCCGGCACGATCCCTGCGTCGGTATCCGCGGCGTTCCGGTCGGCGAGGCCATGATGGCCTGCGTGCTGGCCGACCACCTTCTGCGCCGGGTACAGAACGGCTGAAATCACGCTGTAAAAATCGAAGCCAGTTCGACATGCGGCGACCAGGAACTGGTCGACTGGCTGACGCGCTCGATCCGGTAGCCGCCATCGACCAGCGCCCGCGCATCGCGCGCAAAGGTCGCCGGATTGCAGGAGACGTGGTGACGACGCGAGCGACGGCGCTGCCCGCAAGTTCAGCGATTTGGGGCGCGGCGCCGGCCCGCGGCGGGTGATCGAGAACGACCGTATCGACGCCTGCAAATTCCTCCGCGCGCAGTGGCTGGCGCGTGAGGTCGCGGGTTTCCGTTTCCACATGGTGGTCCGCCTGATGGTGGGCGGCGGTTTGCGCGGCTAAACCCTCATGGCGCGGACGCGTTTTCCACGCGGCCAGCGGTAGCTGAACGCGCCGCATCCGGCGGCATAGAGATCGGCACGCTCTTGCCGCCTCCCCGCGGCCGCAAGCACGAAATCGGTCAGAACTGCCGCTCCGGCCTTGGTCGGCTGAACGAAGGCGTCAGGCGGCAGCATCACTGTGCGCCCGCCCCATAACATCCCGGCAGGGCACCCTGAGAGCAATGACTGTTCGCACGCTTCCCCGCAGCCCAGCTCAGACGAACAATGCCATTAGCCCCGCAGAAGGCGGGAGCGTCCAAGCGAAGATCGAGATCGGGCTCCCGACGCTCCAGACGGTCGCGTCGAGGCCCGTATCCGTCGCGGTTAGGGCAACCTCGCCCGACGCCGCATGGGCTCGCAGGAAATCCCGAAATGCCGGAAACGCCGCCACGATTTCGGGACATGCCACCGACAGCTTTCCAAGTTCACGATCCGCTTGCCGGTTGCCCGCGGACGAGTTATCGGTCCCTCCCGCCGACCGGCGAAGGCGACACGCACTCCGGCGGCGCGTACTGGGGACACGGAGACCAACGCGATATCGGGATCGAGACCGTGCTGCGCGAGCGCCGTCGCGACGCGCGCTCCACGAAGCGCCCGTAGAAGCCGGCTCAGACGCTGCAGCGCAGCCGCCGCATGCGCCGAAATGAGGGCAGTCGGGTGTGCCCGCCGGTGCAGACTTGCTTTTAGGATGCGAGTCGATCCGGCGAGCAAAGCGTCGGCGCGGCGGCCGACGGTCCTCGCCTTGACAACATCGTCCGGCGCTGCCAGCGCCACGTAGACCGTCCCTCGGCGCCGTCAGCGATACCGTCGCCACGCCGCCCAGCCGGTCGATGCGAAGCTCCATCAGCCGTCTCAACCCACTTTGTGCGCGACGATCAGGAACTCGACGTTCTGTCCGCGTGCCAGTCACTGCTCTGGACGATGCCGAGCACGGCCCAGCCGCCGAACCCGCCGAGCCTCGATGCGGTTGCATCGCCGCCTTCTCAATGCCGGGTCGCGGACGATGCCGCCTTTGCACGACCTCGCCCTGCCAACCTCGAACTGCGGCTTGATCAGGGCGGCGAGGCGGCCGCCGGGCCGCACGAACGTTAGCGGCACCGGCAGCACCTTCTCGAGGCCGATGAAGCTTGCGTCGCAGACGACGATATCGACCGGCTCGGGAATCTGCTCCTCCGTCAGGGCGCGCGCGTTGGTGCGTTCGAGCACGACGACGCGGTCGTCCTGACGCAGTTTCCAGGTGAAGCGCCCGTAGCCCACGTCGACCGTGCATAGACGCGCGACGCACCCTGGCCAGCAGCACGTCGGTGAACCCACTGGTAGATGCGCCGACATCGAGACCGATAGCACCGGTAACGTCGAGATCGAACTCCGCGAGCGCGCGTTCCAGCTTCAGGCCCGCCGCGCGACACCCAAGGGTGTTCGCGTCCGCGCACCTCGAGCGGAATATCGGCGACAACCGTGCCGGGTTTGTCGATGCGTTTCGCCGGAAAAGACATTGCCGGATCGAATAAGCGCCTGGGCCTTTGCGTTCGCGTTCCCGGCGAGGCCGCGTTCGACCATCAGAACGTCCGGGCGCTGTCGGGAGGCCGTCGGTCGCGGCCCTCCCGCGGGATGACGCCGCCCGGCGTCGATGAGCGCGGAAAGTGCAGTGGCGACGATCCCTGACGCGGGACAGGCCGGCGATTCGGATCGCCGTTGCGGCGTGTCCTGATCGAGGAACCTATCTGGCATCACCACGTGGCGGAACCGGAGACCACGATCGAAGGTTCCCTGCATCGCAAGAAATTGCGCAACCTGCGCACCGAACCCGCCGACCGAACCCTCCTCGACCGTCACCAGCGCTTCGTGCTCAGCCGCGATTCGGCGGATCAAATCCTCGTCGAGCGGCTTAGCGAAACGCGCATCGGCGACCGTTGTTGACAGTCCGTGCGAGGACAATTCCTCAGCCGCTTCCAGGCAATCCTGCAGACGCGTGCCGTAGGCCAGGAGCGCGATCTTGGTGCCTTCGCAGCACGCGTCTCTTGCCGATAGGCAGGATTTCGCCGCGTACAGGTAGCAACCACGCCGACGCCCTCTCCTGGGCGCGGATAGCGGAACGCGCAGGGACCCTCGTCGAACGCGGCGGCTGTCGCGACCATGTGGACGAGCTCGGCCTCGTCCGCGGGCGCCATGACCGTCATATTCGGCAAGCAGCTCAGATAAGCGATGTCGAACGCACCGCAATGTTCACGCCTGGCGCCGACATAGCCGGCACGGTCCATCGCGAAACGGACGGGCAGGGTTCTGCAGCGCGCGACGTCGTGGACGATCTGATCGAACGCGCGCTGGAGGAAGGTCGAATAGATCGCGGCGAACGGCTTCATGCCGTCTGCAGCGAGCTCCGCCAGCGAACGTCACCGCGCTGTTCGGCGGAGGCCCACATCAACGTTCGCTCGTAGCTCAACAGGTGTCGAGACCGGTGCCCGACGGCATCGCGGCGGGTGATGGCGACGATCTTCTCGTCGCGTCAGCCTCGTTGATCAGGCTCTCCGCGAACACTTTGGTGTAGCTTCGGCGCATTCGCCTTGCCTCTGGCCAGCGCCGGTAACCACGTTGAACTTGCCGACACCGTGATACTTGTCGTCAGACTGCTCGGCAGGCTCGTATCCCTTACTCCTTCTGCGTGACGACATGGACCAGCACCGGGCCTTCTGCCTTGTCGTCGCGGACGTTGCGGAGCACGGGACCAGGTGATCCATGTTGTGGCCGTCGATCGGCCCGGACAGTAGAAGCCCAGTTCCTCGCCGAATAGCGTGCCGCCGGTCAGCATGCCACGGGCGTATTCCTCTGCGCGCTGGGCCTTCTTCATCGGGCGCGGGAACTTCTCCGACATGCTGGCCCGGGATGTCGCGCAGCGACTGGTAAGATTTCGACGAGATCAGCCGCGACAGGTAGGCTGACAGCGCACCTACCGGCGGCGCGATCGAACATGTCATTGTCGTTCAGAATGACGATCAGCTTGTTTTGCAAGGGCGCCGTTGTTCAGCGCCTCGTAGGCCAGCGCCGCCTGTCACTGCGCCGTCGCCGATGACGGCGATCGCCCGGTTCTTGCCGCCCTGCAGATCGTTGCCAACCGCGAAGGAGCGCGGCGGATATAGAGGTCGAGGCATGCGCGGCGCCGAACGGGTCGTATTCGGCTCGGACCGCTTGGTGAAACCGACAGGCCCCGCCCCTGGCGAAGGGTGCGGATACGGTCTCGCCGGCTTGTCAGGACCTTGTGCGAGCACCTGGTGACCAACGTCCCACACGATTTTGTCCCGCGGCGTGTCGAACAGGTAGTGGAGCGCAACTGTGAGCTCGGATTCACGCCAAGCCCAGCGCCGAGATGGCCGCCGGTGTTGAACGGCATCTATGGTCTCCGCGCGCAGCTCGTCTGCAACGAGGTCGGAGCTGGCTGTGTCCCGAATTTCTTCAGGTCTGGCGTTGTTATCTGGTCTAGGAGCGGCGTTCTGGCGCCATCGTGGATTCCTTCGGTTACTCGCTTACGCTACTCTTCTCTTTGTTCTGCCCGTCTGATCTCTTCAAAGATCACCTGTTCCGGGACAGCACGTGAATTCCACGACCGCCCGCAGTTCGTTGGCGCGCGGCCCGAAGGGTCGAGGCGGAGCGCACTGTCAGCAGCAATCCGAGCCTTCCGGCGGGCGCCGTCGACGCCGACCGCTACGAACGTCGCCTTTCCGGCCCCGGCATCCTTGCCGACCTCCTTTCCAAGATCGTTCTCATTCCCGACGTCAAGTAGGTCGTCGACGATCTGAAACGCGATCCCGAGTTCGATTCCAAAGGCTTCCAGCCTGTCGCAACGTTCTCGTCGGCCTCGCCGAGGATCGCCGCCGCCCGCCCCGAATAGCGAGAAGCATGCCCTGCGTTTTCATCTTATCATGCGCGTGATCAGCTGCCGTCTATCGCGAAATGTCTGGCTTTCGGCGGCCGATCATCTGGCCGCCAACCATGCCGCGGGCGCCCGAAGTTCGGGCGAGTGCCGCCACGAGCGCGCACCGAACGTCCCCGAGGGATGCGTTTCCGCGTCGGCCAGCACCTCGAACGAGAGAGACAGTAGCGCATCGCCGGCGAGGATTGCGGTCGCCTCGTCGCAACTGCCGGTGGCAGGACGGCCGACCTCGCCGCATATCGTCATCGTCCATCGCGGGCAGATCGTCGTGCATCAGGGAATAAGCGTGCACCATCTCGACCGCGGCGGCGGCGCGCAGCGCGCGTCTTACGGGCACGTCGAACATCGCCGCACCGGTCGCCAAGAGATAGGGTCGGATATACTTGCCGCCGCCGAGCGCCGAATAGCGCATCGCTTCGCAGACCCGCGCTTCCGGCCCGTCCGCCGTGGGCAGGAGCCCGTCCAGCGTATCCTCCATGCTTCCCGCAAAACGGTCCAGCGCGGACGCGACCGGCACGTCGGCGATGACCTCACTCAATGTCCGTGAGGCTCCGCGCCGACGGCCTCCGTCGCCGCCGAGAGATTTTCTGACCTTGGCCTGGGCCTCCTTCAGCTTCTGTTCAATGCGCCTTGCGAGCGCGCTGCGCCTGTAGGCCGAAATCGCGTCCTCGAAGTTTGCTCTTGCCGCCTTCGAGCGCGTTAACGATGCCCTCTAGCTCCGCGAGTGCGTCCTCGAACGACATCTTCGCAATATCAGCCTGTTTCCCCGTATCCGCCACTGATCTTCCCCTTTTTACGGAAACTAAGGTTCTTATCGGTTTGCCGCAAGGTTATGCGGTCATCAGCGCGTTGACATGGGCCTGCGCGCTGTTACCGAGCGCCTCTAGGTCGTAACCGCCCTCGAGTGTGGAGACAAGCCGGCCGCTAGCGAACTCCCCGGCGATTTCTTTGAGCTTCAGCGTCGCCCACTCGAAATCGGTTTCCTCGAAGCATAGCGACGCTAGCGGATCGCGCGCGTGCGCATCGAAACCGGCGGAAACAAACACAAATTCTGGCCGGAAAGCTCGAGCGACGGTAGGATCGTCCGTTCCATCGAATTGCGGAACTCGGTGCCGCCGGCGCCAGCAGCCAGCGGCGCGTTGATTACGTTTCCGACTCCGGTCTCGCTCGCGGCGCCGGTGCCAGGATAGTGCGGGAACTGGTGGCTGGACGCGAACAGCGTGTCGGCGTCGCGCTCGAACATCGCCTGCGTTCCATTGCCGTGGTGGACGTCGAAATCAACGATTGCCACACGCCGGAGGCCGTGCATAGCGCGCGCGTGCATGGCGCCGATGGCGACGTTGTTAAACAGGCAGAACCCCATACCCCGTTCCGGCTCAGCGTGATGGCCCGGAGGGCGCACCGCGCAGAACGCATTGTCGATATTACCGGCGACGACATCGTCTACCGCCGCGATGATCGCTCCGGCCGCCCGCAACGCCGCCTCGCCGCTACCGGGCGAAATAATCGTGTCCGCATCGAGCCGCGCGAATCCCTCTTTGGGGATGCTGTCCAAGATTAGGTTCACGTAGTCGCCATTATGCACTCGGGCGAGCTGGTCGACGTTGGCAATAGGCGCTTCCTTGCGGTCGAGCGCGTCATAGGAAGCACCCGACAGGGCGGCATAGACGGTCTCGATCCGTGCGATATTTTCGGGATGGCCTCGGCTGGTATCGTGTTGGAGCGAGCTTTCATGCGTATAGAGCGCGGTCGTCATCGGATTTCTCCCTTTTCGGGAATATAGCGCGCGAGCTTAGCGGGGGCGAAGGAATCGGAGGAGGCGGCTCGTATGGGCAGCCACTAGCCAAAAGCCGTTTTTTCGGGACATCGTCAAGGCCATTGACAACACGCCGCATCGAACGGACATAATCGCGCCGATTGCGGGGAAATCGGACCGTTCGCGCGAACGAACCTACGCTCCGGTCGCAA
This sequence comes from Alphaproteobacteria bacterium, assembly GCA_038131485.1. Classification (GTDB taxonomy): domain Bacteria; phylum Pseudomonadota; class Alphaproteobacteria; order MPNO01; family UBA830; genus JAYQUR01. The sequence continues at coordinate 11,870 of JAYPPO010000016.1, read as the reverse complement.
GAAACGCTGCGGACCGTAAATCCTTCCCGGGATCCAATTGACATGCGCTTGAACCTGCAGAACCTTCTACCGATTGCGTGCGTTGCCTTAGCGGTAACGCTCGGCCTGCCGACGTCATCTTCCGTCGCCCAATCTTCCGGCACATCCCAGAAGAAAGCTGGTGAGCCAGCCAAAGGCGGCAAGCCCGCTGTTGGCAGGCCTCAAGGCGGCGCGCAACGCGGCGGCGGCCGCCCGACATTCGTTCAGGTCGATGACGTCGTCCGCCGCGAGATGATCGAGACCGCCCCGATATACGGCCGCGTGGTGTCGCGCCAGGCGGGCGTGGTCGCGGCGCGTGTTCGAGGGGCGGTCGCGGAGATCCGCGCCGACGTCGGCTCGCGCGTCCAGAGGGGCGATGTGATCGCCGTCCTGCTGACCGAAATGCTTAGGAGCGAGCGAGCGCTGAAGGACGCCGAGATCGCCGAGTTCAAGGCGAAAATCCAGACCGCGCAGGCGCAGTTGCGTCTCGCCGAGCAGGAGCTCAAGCGCATCGAGAGGCTCCGCGATTCTTCGGCCTTCTCGCCGGCGCGTTTTGAGGACAAGCGGCGCGAGGTGGAGCGGTTCCGCAGCCTCGTCGCGGAGACCACGGCGCGCGTGACGCAGGCCGAGATCGAGCGCGACATAGCGCAGATTAATTTGACAAACGCCACGATCCGCGCGCCGTACGACGGCGTGATAACGCAGCGTCACACTGAAATCGGCGCTTTCGTGAACGTCAGCGACAAGGTCGTCACGATGACGAACCACAGGGCGCTCGAAATCGAGGCCGACGTCCCGTCCATCAACATTACCGGCCTTCGGGAAGGCGTTACGGTAGTCGTCGACCCCGAGACCGCCGCTTCGTTCGGTGCGGTGGTCCGTGCAGTGGTACCTGAAGAAAACCAGCTCACTCGCACGCGTCTCGTCCGCTTCGTCCCGAAGCCTGGATCCGAGACGCCAGCGCTGGCAGCCAACCAGAGCGTCCGTATCCTAGTCCCAACCGGACCACCGCGCTTGGTGACGACGGCGCACAAGGATGCGCTGCTGCACCGAAGGGGCGCCGCGGTGATGTTTGTCTATGCAGACGGCAAGGTTACCCGTCGCGAGGTGACCCTTGGCCAGGCGTTCGGGAACCGTTTCGAGATCGTCGGCGGCCTGAAGCCCGGAGACAAGGTTGTGACGCGCGGCAACGAGAGACTTCGCCCCAACCAGGAAGTCCAGGTGCGCGGCGAAGGCAAACGCGGCCAGGGTGGTCGCAAGGGCGGCAACCCAAGCGCTGCTGCCGGGCCAGGCTCGAGCAAACGCCCGAGCCGCACAGAGTAGACAGCCATGAAACTCATCGATCTTGCAGTCCGGCGACCCGTTGCGGTCCTTGCCGGCGTACTTATCGTTCTCCTACTCGGCTGGCTGGCAATCAACACCATCCCGATCCAGCTTACACCCGATGTCCGCAAGCCGCTGATCATCGTTCAGACGGAATGGCGCGGCGGCTCGCCTGCAGAGGTCGAGCGCGAAATCATTAATCGTCAAGAAGAAGCCCTAAAGGGCCTCGAAGGGCTGGAGATGATGGAGTCGCGCTCGCGGCGTGGCAGCGGGCAAATCATCTTGACCTTCTCGCCGTCAACCAGCCGCGATGAATCCGTCCTGCTTATCAACAACCGGCTCAGCCAGATTTCTGGCATGCCGGAAGAAGCAAACGAACCGCGCATCGTCACCCGTGATACCGACGACAACCCGATGGCGTGGTTTGCTGTCAGGACGGCACCCGGAAATTCGAGGTCCATCTTTACCTACGGCGATTTCGTTGAAGACGTGGTCCGCGACCGCATCGAGCGCGTCGGCGGCGTCTCGCTAGTCAATGTCTGGGGCGCTGACGAGACGGAACTGCGCGTCATTGTCGATCCGCGCAGCCTCGCCCATTATCGCCTAACGGCGGCAAACCTCGTTGACGCACTGCGCGGGACCAACGTGAACGTCTCGGCCGGTGAAGTCGAAGAAGGCAAACGCCAGTACACCGTGCGCACTGAAAGCGAACTGACCTCGGTCGAGCGCGTCAAGGGGGTCGTCCTAAGATCGGTGCGCGACGCGGCGACGGGCCGCGTAGCCCGAGTTACGGTCGGCGACGTCGCAAAGGTGGAGTTCGGCTACAAGCGGGCGACGTCGCGCATCAGGACCAAGGGCGAAGACGCCATTGTCGTTAATGCGATCCGCGACACGGGCGCCAACGTCATCGACGTGATGAAGGATATCCGCAAGACCGTCGAGGAGCTGAACGCCGGCCCGGTTGGACGAAACGGCCTCATTCTCGAACAGGTATACGACGAAACGCTCTACATTAATTCTGCAATCGACCTGGTGAATCAGAACATCTGGGTGGGCGGCACGCTCGCCGCGATAATCCTTCTGATATTCCTGAGATCGATTGGCGCCACCTTGTCTGTATCGCTCGCGATACCGGTGTCTGTCATCGGCTCGTTCGTCGCAATGGCGGCGCTGGGCCGGTCGCTGAACGTCATCAGCCTCGCGGGCATCGCGTTTGCGGTCGGCATGGTGGTAGATGCCGCGATCGTCGTACTCGAGAATATTTTCCGGCATCGGGAACGCGGCCGGGGACAGATTGAATCGGCCGTTCGCGGCGCCAACGAAGTCTGGGGCGCGATTATGGCTTCGGCGATCACAACGGTCGTTGTGTTCGCGCCCGTTCTCGTGATGGAGCTTGTCGTCGGCCAGTTGTTCCGCGACATCGCCGTCGCGCTTTCTGTCGCCGTCCTGCTGTCGCTGATCGTGTCGATCACCGTAGTGCCGACGCTGGCGGCCCGTCTAATTCGCGGCAATTCATACGGATCGCACGCGCGGTTCCGTATCCCCGTGGTCGACGATTTCGCATCCGGCTTCGTGAAGGGGGTCACAGGATTCACCCGCATCGTCATCCGGAGTAAGGCCGCGGCACTCGGCGTCGTCGGCGTCGTTTGCGCCGTTACGCTTCTATTTTCGTGGGCATTACTGCCAAAGCTGGAATACCTGCCCGAAGGTAACCGCAATCTCGTCATCGCCGTCACCCTTCCGCCGCCCGGCTACAATCTGGAGACGACTCGCGAGATTGCGCGCGACGTCGAGGACGCCACGCGCCAGTACTGGTCGAGCGGAAAAGGCGATGTCGGCAGCACCGACGAGGCGGTTAAAATCGAGCGTCTCTGGTTCGTTGCACGCTCGACGACGACCATCGTTGCCGCCGCGGCGACCGACCCAACTCGCGCGAGAGAGCTTATCCCGATCCTCCGCCGCGTCGTGTTCCGGGAACCTGGAACGTTCGGTTTCGTCGCGCAGACTTCGCTATTCGGACGCGGATTCGGCGGCTCGCGCGTCGTCGATCTCGACATCACCGGCCCCGATCTCCAAGACAATCTGGACATCGCTCGCCAAGGCATCCGTGTTCTCAACCGCGAAATGCCGCGAAGCGAGGGGAACCAGGTGCGCCCACGCCCGGGCCTAGAGCTAGGCGCACCGGAAATCCGCGTGATCCCGGATCTGATCCGGCTTGCGGACGTCGGGTTGAGCGCCCGCGACCTTGGCATAGCCATTGATGTGTTCAATGACGGTATGCGCGTCTCCGAGGTCACGATCGGATCAAAACGCATCGATCTAACGCTCATGGGCCCGGAAAACAGCATCAACACCACGCAGGGAATTGGGAGCCTGCCGGTTGTGACCCCCAACGGCGGGATCCTTCCGGCGGGCGCACTAGCCGAGATCAAGGTTACGGAAGGCCCCAACCAGATCTCACATCTGGAGCGCGAGCGCACGGTCACGCTGCAGATCCGCCCCGCGCCTAACATACCGCTGGAAGCAGCAATCGAGACGGTGCGCGAGAAAGTCATCAAGCCTATGACGGCGGCCGGCTTGCCGGAAGGTGTCGCAATGTCGCTATCTGGTACGGCTGACGAACTCGAACGCACCTGGAATGCGATGGTCGTCAATCTCGTCATAGCCATACTTGTCGTCTATCTAGTGATGGCGATCCTGTTCGAGAGCTTTCTTTATCCGATGATCATCATGTTCTCGGTACCGCTTGCCACAGCGGGCGGCGTCGCGGGCCTGGTGGCCCTTAATGTCTTCACGCCGCAGGCGCTCGACATGCTGACGGTGCTCGGCTTCGTTATTCTGGTCGGCACGGTCGTGAACAACGCCATCCTGCTGGTCCACCAGACCCTTCACCACATCCGCGAAGAAGGCATCGAAGTTGCTAACGCGATCGTCGAAGCAACCCGTAACCGCATCCGGCCGATCTTCATGTCGACGCTAACGAGCGTGGTCGGAATGCTCCCGCTAGTCGTAACGCCGGGCGCGGGTTCAGAGCTCTATCGGGGGTTGGGCTCGGTGGTGGTCGGCGGCCTCGCGCTTTCGGCGGTCCTGACACTGCTGATCATTCCGCCGCTTCTGTCAGTCGGCTCCGCGCTGCTCGAGCGGGAACGCGGCAAGTTCATCCGCCAGGACGAATCGGACGCGCGCCCCTTGCCGGCTGAGTAAATAGTTCCTTCCGGCGCACGAACGAGCCGGACTTGATCCGTTCAGAAGACGTTCAGCGGCACCTTCAAATAGGAGGTGCCGTTCTCTTCCGCAGGCGGCAACGCGCCGGCGCGCATGTTGATCTGCACCGAGGGGATAAGCAGCCGCGGCAGCGACAAGGTTGCGTCCCGTTCGTTGCGCATTTGCACATAGTCGTGCTCGAGCGCACCGCCGCCGACATGGATGTTGTCGGCTCGCTGTTCACCCACCGTCGTTTCCCATGCGAAGTCGCGGGTGCCGCCCGCGCCGTAGTCGTGGCAGACGAACAGGCGCATATCATCGGGCAACGCAAGTATATTCGTCAGGGATGCGTGCAGCCGGCGCGCGTCGCCTCCTGGGAAGTCGCATCGTGCGGTCCCTGAATCCGGCATTAACATCGTGTCGCCGACGAAACACGCATCACCGATGACGTAGGTCACGCAGGCGGGCGTGTGCCCGGGCGTCGCAATCACGCGCGCTTCGATATTGCCGATCGCGAAAGTGTCACCGTCGCGGAAAAGCCGGTCGAACTGGGAGCCGTCGGTCGCCATCTCCTGCGCGTTGAAAAGCTTGCCGAAAGTCTCCTGGACCTCCATCACGCCGTGTCCGATCGCTCGCATACCTCCCAGCTCGCTCGACAGCCACGCCGCAGCCGACAGGTGATCGGCATGAACATGCGTCTCCAGCAGCCAGTCGACCGCTAGGCCGCACTGCCGCACATGCGCGACGACGCGTTGCGCTGTCTCTGTCCACATCTTTCCGGCGATAGGATCAAAATCGAGAACGGGATCGATTACGGCAGCCCTCCGTGTATCTGGATCGGAAACCACATAGGTCGCGGAGTTCGTCCGGTCGTCGAAAATACAGCTGATTTCGGGGCGCATGCGCGCTCAACCTCCTTGTTTCGTTCTTTTTTCCATGCAGAGCACTATGGCAAATCGTATTTCCCTGTGCTCAGCGCAACGCGCAATTAATTGCTATCCTTGGGCAGTTTGACCCATCCATTTTACTCCCCTATTGCTAGCGTATCTTCAATACCACAATGAGATAATCCATTTGTCATGCCGGGCGACTTTCTGAACCCGCAAGATCACGTCGAACTGTCGCCGATCATCGGTGACGAGACTAAGACAACGACCTGCTATATGTGCGCTTGTCGCTGTGGCATCAAAGTGCATCTCCGCAACGGCCAGATCCGCTATATCGAAGGCAACCGGGATCACCCGGTGAATAAGGGCGTCCTGTGCGGCAAGGGCTCGGCCGGCATCATGCAGCACTATTCTCCGGCACGCCTGAAGAAGCCGCTTCGGCGAACAGGCGAGCGCGGCTCGGGGGAGTTCGAGGAGATCGAGTGGGACGAAGCGCTCGAAATCGTCGCCGCGCGTTTTCGGAAGATCCGCGCCGAAGACCCTAAGAAGCTGGCCTTTTTCACCGGCCGCGATCAGAGCCAGGCGCTGACCGGCTGGTGGGCGGGCCAGTTCGGCACGCCTAACCACGCGGCACATGGCGGGTTCTGTTCCGTGAACATGGCGGCCGCCGGGCTATACACCATCGGCGGATCGTTCTGGGAGTTCGGCGAGCCGGACTGGGACCGCACCGAATATTTCATGATGTTCGGCGTCGCCGAGGATCACGACTCGAACCCGATCAAGACCGGACTGTCAAAGATCAAGGCGCGCGGCGCCAAGTTCGTGTCGGTCAATCCGGTCAAGACCGGCTATTCCGCGATCGCGGACGAATGGCTCGGCATCAAGCCCGGCAGCGACGGCGCCTTCGTAATGGCGTTGATCCACGAGCTGCTACACGCTGACAAGATCGATCTCGATTATCTCGTCCGCTACACCAACGCGCCATGGCTGGTGATCCGCGATCCCGGCGCGTCGGATGACGGGCTATTCGCCCGCGACGGCGACGGCGCACCGCTTGCTGGGACCATAACACAGGCCAGATCGCCGATGCGCGGCTTGCCGGAGTGCGCCGCGGCTGGTCGGCGAGGTAACGCTGGCCAACGGTCGGACGGCGGTGCCGGCATTCCAGCTCATGGCCACGCGCTATATGGATTCAACATACGGACCCGAGGCCGCAGCGCTCCGAACCGGCATCCCGGCGATGCACATCCGGCGTATCGCGGCCGAACTGGCGCACGCGGCGTTCGAGCAGGAAATCGCCCTCGACGTCGAATGGACAGACTGGGCCGGACGCAAGCAGGACAAGATGATCGGCCGACCGGTCGCCATGCATGCCATGCGCGGCATCTCCGCCCATTCCAACGGTTTCCATACCTGTCGTGCGATTCATCTGCTTCAAATGCTGCTAGGCAGCGTCGATGTGCCGGGCGGCTTCCGCTACAAGCCGCCCTTCCCGCGTTCCTGCCCGCCGCCGCAGAAACCCGCCGGCAAGCCCGACCAGGTTAACGCAGACACGCCGCTGCCGGGCCCGCCGCTCGGCTTCCCGACCGGGCCGGAAGATCTGCTGGTCGACGAGAACGGCGAGCCAACCCGCATCGACAAGGCGTTCTCGTGGGAAGCGCCCGTCTCGGCGCACGGGCTGATGCACATGGCTATCCACAACGCGTGGAAGGCCGACCCCTACCCGATCGACGCACTGTTTATTTTCATGGCAAACATGGCGTGGAACTCGTCGATGAATACGTCGGGCGTCATGAAGATGCTGACCGACAAAGACGATGCCACCGGCGACTACAAGATTCCGTTCATCGTCTACTCAGACGCCTTCTGGTCCGAGATGATCCCCTATTGCGACATCATCCTGCCAGACACGACCTACCTGGAGCGCTGGGACTGCGTGTCGCTGCTCGACCGGCCGATCTGCGGGGCGGACGGACCCGCCGACGCGATCCGCCAGCCAGTCGTCCAGCCCGACCGCGACGTGCGTCCGTTCCAGACCGTGCTGCTGGACCTTGGCGCGCGCATCGGCCTGCCGGGCATGACTAATGAAGACGGCACGCAAAAATATCCTGGCGGCTATCCCGATTACCTAGTGAACCACGAGCGCGCGCCGGGCATCGGCCCGCTCGCCGGTTGGCGCGGCGAGAACGGGGAGCGCCAGGGCACAGGCCCAGTCAATCCGAACCAGCTCGACCGCTATATCGAGAACGGCTGCTTCTGGCTTCACGACTTCTCCGACAACCAAAAATACTACAAGCACGCGAACCGGGATTACCTAGAGTTCGCGGCGTCGATGGGCTGGATCGGCTCGTCTGACCAAATCGTCATGCAGGTCTACAGCGAGCCGATGCAGAAATTCCGTCTCGCCGCGCGCGGACACGGCGACACCGTGCCGCCGGAACGGCACCGCGGACGCGTCGAGGCTTATTTCGACCCGCTGCCCAACTGGTACCGGCCATTCGAATCGCAGGATGGCGGCAGCGAGGAATATCCCTATTTCGCGCTCACCCAGCGGCCCATGGCGATGTACCACTCGTGGGGCTCGCAGAACGCGTGGCTGCGTCAGATCCATACGTCGAACCGCCTCTACATGAACCGCGAAAAGGCGGAAATGGAGGGCTTCAAGGACGACGACTGGGTTTGGGTGATCAGCCATCACGGCCGCATCAAAGTGCAGCTCCGCCTCATGGAAGGTACGCAGCGAGAAACCGTCTGGACCTGGAACGCGATCGGCAAACGTTCCGGCGCGTGGAACCTGTCTCCGGACGCGCCTGAGGCGCGCAAGGGCTTCCTGCTGAACCATGTCATCTCGGAGCTGCTGCCTCCGAAGGAAGACGGCTACCGCTATTCAAACTCCGATCCCGTGACGGGCCAGGCGGCATGGTACGACCTCCGCGTGCGCATCGAGAAGGCGGCGCCGGGGGATGGGATCACCCAACCGCAGTTCGACTCGCAGCCGGCTATCTCGGACGTCTCGTCCGGCACCGGCATCCTGCGCTACGGCGCGCGATTCAAGCCCCCGCGGCCGGAAGGCGGCTCATGACGGCCCTGCCGCCGGCGGGCGGGAAGAAGCTCGGCCTCGTCATCGATCTTGATACCTGCGTCGGCTGCCACGCCTGCGCTGTAAACTGCAAGGAATGGAACACTGGCGGACATTCCGCGCCGCTGCCGGATCACGATCCCTACGGCGCCGATCCGAACGGCGTCTGGTTCAATCGCATCCACACCTTCGAAGCAGGCACGGGAACCACTAGCCGCACCGTACATTTTCCGCGCTCGTGTCTGCATTGCGAGGACGCAGCCTGCGTCACCGTTTGCCCGACGGGCGCGTCCTACAAGCGCGCCGACGACGGCATCGTGCTCGTCAATGAAGACGCCTGCATTGGCTGCAAGCTGTGTTCGTGGGCGTGCCCGTACGGTGCGCGCGAATACGACGACGACGCGGGCGTCATGAAGAAGTGCACGCTCTGCGTCGACCGCATCTACAACCAGAACTTACCCGAGGCCGAGCGCGAGCCCGCCTGCGTCGCGACCTGCCCGGCGAAGGCGCGCCATTTCGGCGATCTCGGCGATCCGAACTCCGAGGTCTCTAAGCTCGTCGCCGACCGCGGCGGCAAGGAGCTGATGCCCGAACTCGGCTACAAGCCGGTCAACCGATACCTGCCACCGCGCCCGGCGAAACGAAGCGTCGGAGATACGTGCGCAAGCGCGGGCCTTGCGCCGCTGTCAGGCGGGAACCCGGACGGCAGCGGCCGCTTCCTGCGCTGGGTCGACCGGGTCCTGTCGAGATAGGACCGGTCCGAGATGCATCCCGCCTATTCTGTCATCTTCTTCACCACCGCATCGGGCGCAGGCTACGGCCTCATCGGACTGATGGCGTTGTTCAGCGTGCTCGACGGCGTGCCGGTGGATCCGTGGTTTGGCTTCGTCGGGCTTGGGATGGGCACCTTACTGGTGACCGCCGGACTGCTGTCGTCGACCTTTCATCTCGGGCACCCCGAACGCGCATGGCGCGCCTACAGCCAGTGGCGGTCATCGTGGCTGTCGCGCGAAGGCGTGCTCGCGACGGCCACCTACGTGCCACTGATCCTGACCGCCTGGGGCTGGGTCATCGAAGGCTCGCTCGAGGGCTCCTATGGCTTTTTCGCCACGTTCCTCGCGATTTTCTGCCTGCTGACCGTCTACTCGACCGGCATGATCTACGCGACGCTGCGGACAATCAGCGCCTGGCACAACCGCCTCACGGTCCCTGGATACCTTGTCTTCGCGCTGCTGACGGGCTCGCTCTGGTTCCACGCGCTCACACAGATGTTCGGCTATCAGACGCCGGAAGTTGCGATGGTTTCGGTGGTTGCGCTGTTCCTGTCATTCTACGTGAAGCGCAAATATTGGCGTACGATCGACACCGAGCCAGGTCCAGCGACGCCGGAAAGCGCGACTGGCCTCGGCGATATCGGCAAGGTGCGCTTGCTCGAGCCCCCTACCATGACCGAGAACTTCGTCCAGCGCGAAATGGGCTATAAAGTAGCTCGAAAGCATGCGCAGAAACTCCGGCGCATTTGCTTCCTCGCGTACTTCCTGATCCCGCTCATCCTAACCGGACTGACCAGCAATTCCGAGGCGTGGATCGCAATTCCGGGCACGCTGCTGGCGGCAATATCGGTATCGGCAGGCGCACTCATAGAACGCTGGCTGTTCTTCGCCGAGGCGACGCACGCCTCAATGCTGTATTACGGCGCGGAGCGCGCCTAGTGCCTCGCTTCCCCGACCGCCACCATTACAAACCTCTTTCAACGGTGCCGCATGAAATTACATGGGGACTCATAAATTTCCGTTGCTCGAAAAATCATCTATAATCGTAAGATATCTAACTAATTCCGGGAAAAAGGGAGATTAACAGGAACATGGCGGAGCATACCTCCGAAAGGATGGCCGTCGCGGGCTGCGAAATCGAAGTACTTAAGGGCGGTAGCGGGCCGGCGATGGTGTTTCTACACGGCGCCGGCGGGGCCCATAACTGGATGCCTTACATGGAGCGGCTCGCGGAGCACTACACGCTCTACGTGCCCAGCCATCCCGGCTGGGGCAGGTCGGACACCCCAGCCTGGCTCGACGGCATGGGCGACCTCGCATACTTCTATCTCGAATTTCTCGACGCCATCGCCGAGGACAAGATCCACCTAGTAGGCAATTCACTGGGCGGCTGGCTGGCGCTCGAAATCGCTGTGCGTTCCGCCGCTCGAATTGAGACGCTAACCCTCGTATCCGCTGCAGGCATACATGTCGACGGCGTTTCTAAGGGCGACATCTTCCTCTGGGACGACGACGAGCGCGTCTACAACACGTTCTATGACCGCAACCTCGCGGAGGCGCGCCTGGCCGCGAACCCATCGGAGGAAGACGCCGACATCGCGCTCAAGAACCACTTCTCGACGGCCAAGATGGCGTGGCATCCCCGTTTCTATAATCCTGAGCTTCAGAAGTGGCTGCACCGGATCAAGGTGCCGACGCTGATGCTGTGGGGCGATCACGACATGATCTTCCCGCCCGCCTACGGCGAGGCGATGCAGAAGCTAATTCCGGGTTCGGAATTGACCATAATTCCGGAATGCGGCCACCTGCCGCAGCAGGAAAAACTCGACGAATTCATCGCGGGCGTCACCGCCCACACGACCGGAGCCGCGTCATGAAGTTCTATTTCTTCCACCTGATGCCCTACCAGGCGATCGACCCCGACTTTCTCGAACATAACAAGTCTTCGTGGATCAACCTGCCCAACACCTATTACGACCCCAAAAAGGGGGCGAAGCTCTATCACCGCTACCTCGACGAACTCGAACTCGCCGACAGCATCGGTTTCGACGGCGTCTGCGTGAACGAGCATCATCAGACCGCCTACGGCATGATGCCAGCGCCGAACGTGCTGGCCGGCGCGCTTTCGCGCCGCATGAAAGGCACGATCGGGGTCATCGGCCGCGCGCTCCCCATCGTCGCGAACCCGCTATCGATCGCCGAGGAATTCGCGATGATTGACAACTTGATGGAAGGACGCTTCATCGCCGGCTTCGTGCGAGGCATCGGCTGCGAATACCACGCTTCGATGACCAATCCTGGTTTCAGCCATGAGCGTTTCCGCGAAGCGCACGACCTGATAGTCCGAGCTTGGTCTGAGCCCGGCCCGTTCGAGTTCTACGGCAAGCACTATCACTTTCAGTACGTGAATTTGTGGCCACGCCCATACCAGACGCCGCACCCGCCAATCTGGATCCCGTCCCAGGGCTCGACCGAAACAGTGGAGTTCGCGGCACACCCAGATCGCAAATATACCTACATCATTACCTTCAGCCCAGTCGCCTCGGTGCGCAAGAACCTAAAGGCCTATCGCGACCAGTGCGAGAT
>JAYPPO010000015.1:0-34674 GCA_038131485.1 Alphaproteobacteria bacterium | reverse complement strand
CATGGTGGATCATCATCATTGGCGGCACGCTGGCTTCGTTCCTGCACTGGCCGATCGATGACCGGCCGGTAGGCGAAGTGCTGGCGGACCGTCGGGCGTCGGCGTAGGTCGGCTCCGAAGCTGCTCGACTACAACATTCTCCGGAACATGTCGTAGACGACCTTCCAGTCTTTTTCCGAAGCGTCTTCGTTGAAGACATCTCGGTCGGGGATGGCGTAGCCGTGCTTCGTGGCTGGATGCACAACCTCGTGCAGGACCGCATCGGAATCGTCAAAGGCCTCGCGCACCATGTCGATCACGTCCCGCGGCGTGAATGGGTCTTCGTCACCGTAGCCGCAATAGACCTCGCCCTTGATCTTCGGAGCGCCGAGATGCGGTGAATCTAGCTTGTCAGTGGCAAGGTACGTTCCGTGATAGCTTGCTGTTGCGCGAAAAACTTCTGGGTAGGCGGCGGCGACCTTCATGACGTGGCGGCCCCCCATGCAGTAGCCGAAGCAGCCAGCGTAGCTCTTGCTCACTTTGTCGATGGTGCGGAGGTGTTCGATCAGCGCGCCCGTATCCGAGATCGCCATCTCGTCGGTCAGGTGTGCGTTGTAGTCGAGCATCCTCTGGCGGTCCACGTCGTCGAGGATCGAAATTGACTTAGTGCGGCCGTCCGAATGGCGGCGGTCGAAATGGATGTTACCTTCACGATAGTAGAGGCTAGGCGCTGCGCACGCGAACCCTTCAGACGCAACCGTGCGGGCGACGTCGCGAAGCTGCTCGCGCATGCCCCATATATCCATGTAGAGCATGACTGGTGGAAACGGGCCGTCCGAGTCGGGCATCGCCAAAAAGGTCTCCATAACACCGTCCGGGGTCTCGACCTGCAGGGTACGTTCGTCCATCCCCGTTTTCCTCCCTTTGACTAGTATTTGAATTTCGAATGGTACGGCGCGAGGGTGCGCCGCGTCTATGGTTCGAGGTTGTTGCGATGCACCCGTTCGAATTTTGCATCGCAGCATTGTAGTATCAGGCTAGGAGGTTCGGCGATGGGATCAATCATTACCGTGGCACAGCAGAAGGGGGGCACTGGGAAGACGACGCTGTCCGCCCACCTCGCCGTCGCTTTGTCGGAGGGGGGCAAGCGGCCGGTAGCGCTGCTCGACGTTGATCCCCAAGGCAGCCTCGGAAAATGGTACGAGGTGCGTGAGGCGACGCTCGGCGAGGCGGAAACCGGCCTCGATTTCCGAACCGCTAGCGGCTGGGGTGCGCGTCGCGAGGCGCAGAGGCTCACCCGCGACAGCGAATACGTCGTGATCGACACGCCGCCGCATGCCGACCTCGATGCCCGCCCTGCCATCGAATGTGCCGATCTAGTCATCGTGCCGGTCCAGCCGACGCCGCCTGACTTGTCGGCGACCATGACCACGCTAGACATGCTCGCGGACGGCGGGCCTGCAGGGGTGGTCGTTTTTAACCGAGTACCTTCGCGCGGAAAGCTCGCCGCCGAGATGGCGGAGGCTATCCGCGACTTCGCGGGCGACATCGCGAGCACCTCGCTCGGCAATCGCGTCGCCTACGCGGGCTGTTTCAGCCGAGGCCTAACCGCCATTGAGACCGGCGGAAACACGAGGGCAGCCGAGGAAATCCGCGAGCTCGCACAAGAGATCGTCACGCGGCTCTCGTGAGCGCTTTCCGAGCGCTCCCTGGCCTCGACGGCTTGCGAAGTCTTCCCTCAGCGGATACCTCTAGCGTAAATGGAGACTCATACTATGTCGCAAGCGAGTGACACCGTGCCGGCCATCAATGCCGTCCTAACCTACGCGATTAATACCGGCGAAAAGCACGTCAACGAGACGATGGGTCCCGGCAACATAAACCGCAAGCGCCAGGGCCCCGTCGAGGAAAAGACGATGCGTATCGCCGACGGCCGTCCGCTCAAGGGAACGTTCGACATCGAGACGCACGGCTTCACCTTCGTCGACCACCCCACCGCGATGAATGACTTCTTCGACATGGACGAACTCAAATCGGTCTACTACCGGGAAGTCGAGGAGCTGGTGAGGAGGGAAACCGGCGCGAAGCGCGTCGTGGTGTTCGACCACACGCTGCGGTCGGGCGACGAGGGTGAACGGAATGCGCGCGAGATCCGAGAGCCGGTGACGCGCGTTCACAACGACTATACCGACTGGTCCGGCCCGCAGCGCTTGCGCGATATCCTGCCGGACGAGGCGGAAGAGCTCCTGAAGGGCCGTTTCGCGGTGGTCCAGGTGTGGCGGGCAATCCGCAATCCCATAGAATCGCATCCGCTGGGCATTTGCGATGCGCGGACGCTAACGGAAGAGGATCTAGTGATTGCCGAGCGCCGCTATCCCGACCGCGTCGGCCAGACCTATCAGATCGCCTACAACGCGGCGCATGAGTGGCATTACTTTCCGCGCATGGCCCGCGATGAGGCGTTGGTGTTCAAGGTTTATGATTCGGCGACCGACGGCCGCGCGCGCTTCACCGCCCATTCCGCGTTCGTCGACCCGACGAGCCCGCCCGACGCGGCGCCGCGCGAGAGCATTGAGATGCGGACCTTCGCGTTCTTCTGAGGCGCAAAGAGCGAAAGGCCTCAGGCTGCCGCTTTCTTCACCGATGGCCAGACTTCCGCACCTTTTTCAGCCATCAGCTCCAGATACTTCTCGTTGAACAAGTCGGCGAGGGCTGTCTTGAAGCCCGGCCGAGCTTTTAAGCAGGCGAACCAGCCGGCGAACCTTGAGTCGGGTCGCCACAGGCCGGATAGCTGGAGATGCTCCAGCCGCGTCGCGTAGGGCGCGTAGGCCATGTCGGCGAGCGAGAAGGTATCGCCCGCCAGCCAGTCGTACGCCAACAGGCAGTCTTCCATATCGGCGATCAGCTTTCGGAACTGCTCGATGCCGACGGCGAAGAGGGGCGAGTCTGTGCCCTCGAAGGTGATCGATTGCATGCGCGCGCGTTTTGCCTCATCGGGAATGCCGTCGATCAGCTTCTGCGCCGCCCCGCGCCCCTCCACAAGCTTCTGGTAGCGGAATGCGATGGCGCTGGAGATCACGCCCGTCTCCGCGTGGATGCGGTCGTCGAGCCTTTTCATCCACAGCCGCATCCGCGCGCGCTGCATCGGATCTGCGGGCTTAAGCGGACGGTCCGGTGAGAGGTCGTCGACATACTCCATGATCACGTTGGATTCGATGACCACCCCGCGCCCGGTCCGTCGTTGACCAGCGTCGGCACCACGCCCTTGGGGTTGAGTCTCAGGTAATCAGCTTTGTGCTGCTCGCCGGCCCGCAGGTCGAGATGCTGGCCCTTCCAGTCGACCCCCTTCTCGGCGAGCGCGAAGCGCACCTTCTGGGCGCAGGTCGACATGTCGTTGTGATATAGGGTCAGCATCTTCCCGCGTTTTTGGATTACCCCTCGTAGCCGGTGCGCCGGGCATCGATGACGTAGCGGCCGCCCCCGCGCAGCACCTTCTCGCCCTTTTCCAGCTCGGCCATCAGCTGATCGGCGTCGGTGATGGCCTCTCCGCCTCGAGCCCTGGGCCGTCGCCATCGCGACGATGTCGACCGGCGGCTGGTCGAGGCGCTGGCCGATCCACTTGTTCTGCGGTGGGCGGTCCCGCATGTCGGCGACGCGCTCCTGGTGTGCCTCATCGTTGAAATAGGACCGGTTGTTGGCGACCACGATCATCAGCGGCAGCTCCATGTGGGATGCGGTCCACAGCGCGTTGATGCCCATCAGGTAGTCGCCGTCGCCCATGACCGCGACCGGCAGGCGGCCCGTGCCGCGCAATGCCAGCGCTGCGCCGACCGCATGCCCCGGGCCGGAGCCCACGGCGCCGCCGGCGTCCTTGCCAAGATAGTCGACCGGCCCCTCGAACCGGCAATAGGCGCCCGGATAGCCGAGCGGCAGGCGGGTGTAGGTGACATCGCGGGTCTTCTGGAACTCCGCCAACACCCACGCCATTTCGATGAGCGACATCGGCTCGCCCGCGGGAGACGCTTCAGGTGGGCTGATGCTGTCGGTCCAGTGAGGCACCTCCGCGACGTCCGGCCGTGCGGCCTTGATGCCGCGCGCTTCGATGCGCTTAAGGAGCTGCTTCACGACTGTGTCGGGCCGCGCGACGACGTTGATGTCGGCCGCCTGCAGCGCCTGATAGTCAGCCGCCCAGCCCTTGGCGATGGTCGAATCCATCGAGATCTTGATGACCGTCGCGTTGGTCGGCTTCTGGGTCTGAGATTCGCCCGAAGCAAGCCGCAGGTAGCCGCCGAGGTCGAGCCAGTCGAGATCGAGAATCACGTCCGCCCTGGCGATGATGTCGGCGTGCGCCTTGCCGGGCCGTTCGGGGCTGATCGGTAGCTTGTGATTCGCATGCGTCGTTGGGAAGGACGAGCGTTTGTGCAGCGACGTCATCGTCACCGCGTCGAGCGCCTCCGCGAGCGCGATGCGGGCATCGTAAGCTTCCTGGTCCGGCGAGAGGCGGCCCATCATGATGACCGGGAATTTGGCCTTCTCAAAAGCGTCAAGTATGCGGTCGATGTCCTCGTCGGTTGCTGCGATGTCGCGGGCCGGTGCATAGCGCTCCGGGGGCGGGAAGGTGATCTCGCCCTCGATTTCGGCTTCCTGCATCCCCACGTCGAGACAGACGTATGTGGGGCCACTCGGCGGGGTCTGGCAGATTTGCCAGGCGCGCAGGACGGATTCGACGGCCGCCTGCGCCGAGCCCGGGTGTCGTCCCATGATATAGTCGCGGACGATCGACGCCTGGTTGGACGAGGTGTGGATCCACTCGATCCACGGACGGCGCTTGTGCGCGTCCAGCGGGCCGGTGGCGCCAAAGATCAGCATCGGGTTGCGTTCGCACCAGGCGTTGAAGATAGCCATGCTGGCGTGCATCAGCCCGACGTTCGAATGCAGCGCGACCGCCATTGGCCGGTCGGTCACCTTGGCGTAACCGTCGGCGATGGCGACGGCGTGTTCCTCGTGCAGGCAGACGACCATCTGCGGCTCGGCGTTGCCGAGATAGTTCACGATCGAATCGTGGAATCCGCGGAAGCTCGCCCCGGGACGAGCGCGATGTAGTCGACCTCCAGAGAACGTACGGTTTCTGCTACGGCGTCACTGCCCCAGCGGAGCTGCTGGGTTGCCGATATTGTCGGGGCGGTCGATAGCGGTGGCCATTTGTTCGGTCTCTCCTCTTGCATTCCGATAGTCGCGGCGGACGACACCCCGTCGCGTTTTCAGGCGTTCGGGGGAATGCCCTCCAGCGACTCCCCGAGCGACGCGAAATCCGGTCGCGGTTTCTTGTTCTGGAACAGGCCGGGACCGTGCCCCGGCGCCATCGAAAGCGTATGCCTTCGGGGGGATCGCCGCAAGGGGCAGGCGGGCCTAGTCGGCGGTTTGCTCGATATTCAGGTGCGTGCGGAAACGTTTGGCGAACAGCGCCGGCGCCAGCGTCTTTTCGGCCCAATCCTCGTGCTTTTCCTTGTAGCCGTATATCAGGTGAAAACGGACGTGGCGGATCTGGGCCGCCTTAGTGTAGACGCCGATCAGCTCTGCGTAATCGACCCGGTCCCTGTAGGTCGGTAATAGCATTTGTCGCCTTACTTGAGATGGTTCGCGGCGGTTGTTTCCTGTTTCCAGTCGCGTCCGAAGATCTTCCGCCAGATCGAGAATTTTTAGCTCATATCCCTGCTTTCCGTCCTGATGTTTGCGTGAAGGCGCGGCCGGACCGCGGCGGACGAAAGCATGTGCGGCGACTGTGGCCAAATTAAGAACGGTCCGAGAAAATCGGCCGCCGAAAGGTCAGAACTGCGCCGGCCCCGAGGGAAGCCCCAGGTGAACGCGGCCGTAGAGCCCGAGGACCGCGTCGCGATTAACGCTGATATGCATAGCGCCCGCGTGCGCGTCGCGCCAGAAGCGCTGCAGGGCGCTGCCGAGCTGCAGGCCCTTGCCGCCGTTCGCCTCAAAAAGCGTGTCGACGGCGTCGGTCGCGAGGCCCGCCGCGAAGCCGAGATCGCCCTTGTTGCGCGCTCGCTGCTCGATGCTCAACGCGCCGTCGCGCGCCATAGTCTCCATGAGATCGCGTGCATCGCGCAGCACCAGAAGCCGCGCCGCGTCGATCGACGCCGCGGCGTGGCCGACCTTGACCTGAATAGTCGGCAGCTGCGCCATCGGCGACGGGTCCGAAATCGCGGCGCCGCGCGTGACGCGAGCGCGCGCCTCTTCCATGAACGCTTCGTAGGCACCCTGCGCCATGCCGATGATCGGCGCGCAGACGCTGATCGAAATGACGTTGAACGCGGGGATCTTGTATAGAAGCCCGGGGTTCGCGTCGGCGCCTGGCGACGTTCCAGAGATGCTCTGCTCGACCGAGATATAGCAGTGGTCCGGAATGAACAGGTCTTCGCAATAAACCGTCTTAGAGCCGGTCCCCGCGAGACCGGTGACCTGCCACGTATCCTCGATGCCGAATTTCGTCCGCGACGCGATCATATAGCCGCGGTCGACCGGCTCGTCGCTCCCGCTTTTCATGACCTTTACCGCCACCAGCACCCAAGAGCAGTTGTCGAGCCCGGAGCAAAATCCCCAGTTCCCTGTAATTTTGTAGCCGCCATCGACCTTCTCGGCGGTGCCTGTCGGGACAAATGACGCGGACGTGCAGCCGTCGGGATCGTCCGCCCATATCTCTTCCTGGGCTTCCAGGGGATAGAGGCCAAGCAGATACTGGTACATGCCGCAGATTGAACCGATCCATCCGACGGAGCCGCAGCCCCGGGCAAGCTCTATTGCCGCCTTAGCAAAGTCGTCCATGCCGTGTTCGTAACCGCCGAAGCGCACGGGCTTCAGCATGCGGAACATGCCGGTGTCGAGGATCTGCCGGAACAGGTCGTCGGCGACCCGCCGGTCACGTTCGGTTTTTTCCTGATTTTCGCGGACGATAGGGACGAGGGCGCGGATGCGCCCAATTACCTCGTCCGCCGCCGCGTAATCGGCGCAGCGCGTCCGGCTGGCTTCCAGTTGTTTCTCATTGGTGGCCATGGTTTAGCCTCGTTTCAATCCTCCGATATTGAAGCACAGCGTGTCCGAGGGCGCGACTGGCGGATCAGCCAAGCTCGTCGTTGTTCGCGCCGAGCGCCGGAGCGGCGCTGACCTCGCCGGCCGAGACACGGAACGGCCTCGCAATGGGCACGGGGAGCGCGGTGATCGTGTCGCCCGCCTCGTTGGCGAGCCGGGTGTCGAAGAGGCCGCGGGCGCGGAAATGCGGATCGTCCAGCGCGTCGCGGATCGTCTTCACGATGCTAGTGCAGCAATCGGCTTCGGCGAACAGTGGCGCCCAGTGCGACGCCGGTTTCGCGGCAATCAGCGCGGCAACCGCCGCCTGCGTCGTGGCCGGATCTTTCTCGTCGTCGCGCAGGTCGTCATCGAGTCCGATGACGCTGGTGAAAGCCATCCAGAATTTCTGTTCGAGCGGCGCAGCGGCGACAAATTCGCCGTCAGAGGGGGGGTAGAGCCGGTAGCGGGGCGTGCCCCGGTGACCAGCTCACCGCCGTTCTTGGGCCAATTGTCCGCCGCCAGCGCATTGCCCATGGCCCAGTACATGAACGGGAACAGATTTGTCGGCCATCGAGACGTCTATATTGATGCCCTTACCGGTACGGTCTTTTTCGCGCAGCGCCAGTAGGATGTTCATCATCGCGGGGTACGCGCCGCCAGCGATGTCCGCGATCAGCGCCGGCGGGATGACTGGCGTCTCCGCCGTTCCCATGCTCAGCGCCAGCATGCCTGTGTCGCCGAGATAGTTGAGGTCGTGGCCGGCGACGTCACGTTTCGGTCCGTCCTGGCCGTAGCCGGTGATCGAGCAGACGACGCCTGGATTGATCGCGGCGACCGTGTCGTAGTCGAGGCCGAGCCGCGCCATAACGCCGGGCCGGAACTGTTCGATCACCACGTCCGCCTTCTCGATGAGCGGCATGATCTTCGCTTTGTCGGCCGGGTCCTTGAGATCAAGCGCTAGCGATTTCTTGCCGCGGTTGAGTATCGCGAAGTTGACGCTGCTGACACCCCAGCGCGGCTGGTAGACGCGCATCTCCTCGCCCTGGCCCGGCCGCTCTACCTTAATCACTTCCGCGCCAGCTTCGGCGAGGAACAGGCTCGCCATCGGTCCCGGCAGTAGCGTCGAGAAGTCAAGGACTAGGACTCCCTCCAGCGGCCCCGGCATCATTTTCGCTCCCGAGCTTTTGCAATCCGTGCTTTTGCGACGACGGCGCGGCGGGCAGGAGCAAAACCCGGCATTCCGAACGTTTCGAACAGCGCCTGCGTGACGTCGTAGTGGTTTTCGAGCCCGCCGCGTTGGAGCCGCTCGATCGGCCGGTCTGGATAGCCGAGGCCCATCTTGCAGGTCAGGTCCATGTCCTTTGCCGTCGCGAGGCCCTCGTCGAGGAAGCGGAGCGCTGCGTTGTATTTCGGCCGGACAAGCCTGTCGACGATGCGGCCAGGCTGGTCGGTGCAGACGCAGACGGTGAAGCCGGCTTCCTCGAACATTGCCTTGGCCGATTCGATTGCGGCCGCGTCGCTGTTAGGCTGGCGGACCAGTTCAATAAGGGTCGACGGCGGGTCCGTCGCCGTTCCGGTAGCGCGCGAAGCCGAGCACGTTGGAGCCTTCCTCGCCAGCGCTCTCGCCGGTGTGGACGCCAAGGCTTTCGGTGCCGAGTTCGACTAGGACCGTCTTGCGGCCGCTATCTGGTGCGACGGTCGCAGGCGGCGTGCCTAGATAGAGCAGCACGTCGCCGCCCGGTTTCGCACCGTTGAAAAACGCGTCACCGTCGGGGAAAGAGCGGCTGGGGCCTTCGCGGACGATTTCGTATGCCATCGCGTCAGCCTCCGTACATGCCGCTGCCGACATAATCGAAGCCGAAGCCCGACTTCGGCCGAGCCGCCCTGCGGCGACCGCGCCGCAGCAGCGGCGGCGCGGCGGCGCGGGATCGAGCGTGATCGGTAGAATGCCTCTGACAGGCGGATCTGGGTGTCGGAGCCCGATCAGGTCGATCAGCTCCAGCGGTCCCATTGGTAGCCGAGCCCGGCCTTGATCGCGTTGTCGATGTCGGCGGGCTTGGCGACGCCGGCCTCAACGGCGCGGATACAGTCGTTGTTGAACGGCACCAGTAGCGCGTTGAGGTATGAAGCCCGGCTTGTCCTGGGTCTCACAGGAATCTGGCCGGCCAACTCGGTCCATGCCCAGGCTGCCGCGAACGTCTCGTCCGACGTTCACGGGGCGACATCTCGATCAGCTTCATTAGCTGCGCGGGCAGGCAGAAATGCATGCCGACTAAGCGGTCCTGGACGTCGCGCAGCCCGACGCGATCTCTGTAATTGACAGGGGTCGAGGTGTTTGAGGCGAAGATCGCGTGCTCAGGGCAGATGCGGGTCGAGCTCGCCGACGAGCGTCTTCTTGACCGAGAGTTCCTCGAAGACCGCCTCGATGACGAGGTCGCAGGCGGCGAGGTCCCCCATGTCGGTGGTCGCCGTGAGGCGGCGCCATGGTGGCGTCCTTGTCCTCGGCGGTCATCTTGCCGCGCTCGGGACGGACTTGCCGAAGAACCCGTTCGTCTCGGCGCGTGCGCGGTCGAGACCTTCGGTCGCTGTGTCGAAGCAGACCGTCTTGGAAGCCGCCCGCGGCGACGATAGCGATCCCTGCGCCCATCGTTCCGCCGGCGCCGCAGACCCGACGGTCTTAATCTCGTGCTCATTTCTCGCGAAAGCTCCCCCATTTCATTTTCGGTGGAAGCTCGGCCTATCAGCTGGCGGTGCACCTGATTGGCCTTCCCAGATCTGGGTGATCTTGGCATCGCGCATCAGCCGCCTACGCGGTAGTCCATGCAGTAGCCATAACTGGCCGTGCATCCGCACTGCCTCGGTCGCCATCCGCATGGCGAGGTCGGAGGCGCGCATCTTGGAGATAGAGGCTTCCATGCCGAAGTCGTCGACATCGTCCCCTCCACGAGACCGCCGACATAGTCGATCCACGTCTCGAGTATCGCGAGGTCGCTTCGCAAGGTCGGCGATCGTGAACTGCTGCCCTGGAATTGATGATGCAGCCGGATCGCTGCGCCCGTTCAGGCGAAGATCGTCCCTGGCGGCAGAGTGTGCCGCGGGCATGTGCGGCGACCGACGGCGCGACTTGTTGAGGGAGGCGAGCAGCAACGCGAGCCCCGGAACCTGGCCGCTCGATCAAATTGGCGCGCGGGAATGCGGCAGCCCTCGAACGACAGCGTCGCCGTTGACGAGGCGCGGTGGCCCATCTTTCTTCCTTGCGGAGCATGTGGAAACCGGGCACACCCTTTTCTTAGCACGACGGCGCTGATCGCGCCGCGCGCATCTTCGATTTCCGACCACTCTGCCGAACAGCAGGATCAGGTCCGCCCGTCGCCGCTTGTGATGAACGTCTTGCCGCCGTCGATGACGATGTCTGGGCTGTCGGGCGGAACCGCGTCTTCATGCCGGTCGCGTCGGAACCGGACGAAGGTTCGGTGATAGCGAGCGAGGCGAGCCCGCCCTCCGCGGATGCGCGCGGCAGCAGGCGCGTCTTCTGTTCCTCTTCGCGTGGTCGATGACCGGGCCCATCGCGTGATAAGTTCGTCGCGTAGATGATGCCGGTCGAAGCGCAGGCCTCGGAAATAATGGAGACGCATTCGAGATAAGGTAGAGTGAATAGCGCATGCGGGCGCCGCCGTAGGCCCCGGGCACAAAGATCGGTTGAGGCCCAGCTCGTTGAGCGCATTGACGCTGTCCCAGGGGGAACTCGCCAGAGCGGTCGTACTTCTCCGCGCTGGGTGCGATGACGTCGTCGGCGACGCGCTGCACCTGGCTTAGGACGAGCCGTTCGTCCCCTCCGCCCAGACGCGACGCCGGGGCGATTTGACGAGAATCGTCATCCGTGTTTCCATTTTTAGTGGTTCATTCCTGGCCGCCGTCGATGTGATTCCGTCTCGCCGTCAGGTAGGGAATCGCGCCCGTCATTAGGTTCTTGACGAGTTTCGCCACATCTTCGGGCGTGCCAGGCCCGCCGGTCGGAATGCGGCCGGACAGCCAAGTTTTCACCTTGTCGCGGGCAAGATAATCGGTGTTGAGGTCTGCTGCGATATAGCCCGGCGCGACGTTCATCACGCGGATTCCGTCCCTCGCCCACTCGACGGCGAGGCAGCGCGTGATCGCGCCAACGGCCGCCTTCGACGCGCAATAGGCGAGATTGTCGGGCACGCCCATTTTGTCGAAGAACGAGCCGATATTGACGATCGTGCCGCGCGACCTCGCACAGCATCGGATAGGCTTCGCGCGACGCCAGCATGACGGAGGTCGCGTTCAGCGCCATGACCTTTTCGTAGTCTTTCGGTCGCGAGCGACGCGCTCTTCGCCGTGATGTGCAAGCCGGCATTGTTGACTAGCCCGACGACCGGCCCGGCCGCGCCGATCTCGGCGAACGCGGCCTTGAGCGCGGCTTCGTTGGTCAGGTCGCAGGCGATGCCGCGCCCTGCCGGCGTTTCGCCGGAGCGCGAAACCGGACACGACGTCGTAGCCCGCGCCGTCGAGCGCGGTCGTAATTGCCTGACGCTCGGCTGCCGCCGGTGACGATTACCCGTCCTGCTTCATGCCGTCAGCCATCCTTGAATTCCGGTTTGCGCTTTCCTCGAACGCCGCCATCCCTTCGCTGAGTCTTTAAGCTGATAGGCGAGGGTGGAAAGATCGGCCTCGATCTTTAGGCCCTCAGGCAGTGGCGTATCCAGCGCGCGGGTGATCGCGCGGCGTGCGAATTCGAGAACCGGCAGGCTGTAGCCGGTGAAGGAGGACGCGAATTCGATCCCCGCTTCGACGGGATCGCCGCCGACGATGCGGGAGACGAGCCCAATACGCTCTGCTTCCGCGGCATCTACTGTCCGTCCTGTCATGACGATCTCGAGTGCACGCGCCTCGCCGACCATGCGCGCGGCAGGCGCTGGGCGCGCCGTAGCCCGGGATGAGGCCGTTTCACCTCCGGCAGGCCCATCTTTGCGCGTTGCCGGTCGCCAGGGCGGAACGTGCAGGCGAGCGCGAGTTCCAGCCCAGCCGCCGAACGCGTAGCCGTTGATGACGGCGACAGACGGGATCGGCAGCGGTATCGAGCCTTGGCGAAGACTGACTTGGCCGAGCTCGGCGCCGCGCTGCTGCTGGGTCAGCGTGCGGTCGCGCAGCTCTGATGTCGGCGCCGGCGCAGAACGCCTTGTCACCCGCGCCGGTGACGACGAGGACGCGCGCGTCGGACGCTACGACCTCGTCAAAGGTCCGGCCAATCTCGTTCAAGATATCGAAGGATAGCGCGTTGAGCGCTTCTGGCTGGTTGAGGGGTCATCACCGGGCATCGCCGCGGCGGGTCAGTTCGACGGGCCATCACACGGTCTCCCCTTGTTCGCCTGGAAGCGGATCGGTAGCGGGTCGATCTCGCCGCGCCGGTGCATTTCGGATCAGTTCGCGCTTGAGGATCTTACCGCTGGCCGTCAGCGGGAAGGACGAGAGCTTAAGGAAATACTCTGGCATGTCGTATTTCGACAGGCCCTCCGCGTCGAGATGCGCGAGCGTATCGTCCGGCCCGATGTCGCCAATGACGGCGAGGCAGACCTTCTCGCCCAGCCGGTCGTCCGGTACCGGGAATGCAGCTGCCTTTTCGATCTTCTCGCTCCTGAGGGCCAGCGCCTCGATGTGCGAGGGATAGATGTTGTGGCCACCGCGGATGATGAGGTCCTTCAACCGGCCGTCGATATGGAGGTTGCCATTCTCGTCCATGCGGCCAAGATCGCCCGATAGGAACCAGCCGTCGCGGTTGAAGCTTTCCTCCGTGGCTTCCTGATTGCCGAAATAGCCGAGCATCAGCGCCGCGCCACGGCCTGCGATCTGACCGGTTGCTCCAGGGGCGGCTGGAAGGTCGCGGTTCTCGACGTCGACGATCAGCACTTCGTATGCCGGACCGCCGCGACCGCAGGTGTGAGTCCAGACGTCGGGATCGTCATCCGGATGCGTATATTGGTGCGACGAGTTCTCAGTCATGCCGTAGATATTCTGAGGCTTAATGCCCAGCCGAATGAATGCTTCGCAAACCACGGGAGGGATCGGCGCGCCCGCCATGTAGAAGATCCTCCACGTCGCCGATGCGCGCCAGCTTCGCTCTGCGCTGCGCGGCGAGGATGTCCATCGCGTGCGTTGGCACACCCATGACGTATGTCGCGCCCGTCTTGACGATCCAGTCCAGCCGGCTCATGCCGGATGGGCGGCGCATCGATGATGAGCTGGCCGCCGCATATTAGCCATACTGGCGACCGCGACCCATGCGATGTGATGGGACAGCGGGCTGAGGGTGGATCCGCGTCGCATGATCCAGCTTCCAGTCGCGCGCCATGTCGCGCGTACGACATTAGCGTGTTGTCGGAGTGCATCACGCATTTCGGCGCGCCGGTCGTACCCGACGTGAAGGCAAGGTAGGCGACGCTGTCGGAATCGAGGACGGGCGGACGTATCGGCGCCGAACCGGTCGCCGGGAAGGTCTCGGGCGTATAGACAGTGTGCAGGCTGGGGAGCTTGTCAATCTCAGCTTCCAGCTTGCCGAAGCTGCGGTCGGCGCCCCATCCTTCCTCCGTGATCAGCACTGCGCTGTCGAGCCGCCGCAGAAGTTCGCCCACTTCGGCGCATGTGTTTGTGCTGTGCAGTGACGGGTTAATTGTGTGTCCGCCGCGCGAGCAGGCGAGGAATGCGATTACCGGCTCGACCCGGTTCGACATCCAAACCGAGACGCGGTCGCCCGGTACGAGACCCTTTTCCTCCAGCGAGGCGGCAAAGATCTCGACGCGGGCGGAGAGCTCGCGCCATGTCAGCGTGTTTGTGCCGTCGCGGTAGGCAATGGCATCCGGTCGCAATGAGGCGTGCTGTGCCATCAGGCTGAAGAACGTCTCATCGTTCCAAAGCCCCTTGTCATAATACTCCCGTGCACGCGCAGGATCGTGCAGCGTTAGGAAAGGTCGCATCGCTCAGTGTCCGAACTTATCTGCATCCGGCGCGCGCCGTTCGCTGAACGCCTTGCTGAGTTCCTTCGATTCCTCGCTGTCGAGATAGTCGCGTAGCAGAAGGTCATGGGCCATGCGCGCAAGCCCGCCGACGCCGCCATGGCGCGCGTTGAAAGCACCCTTGATAGAGGCAAGGGCGAAGGCGCCGCGATCGGCGACCTCGAGCGCGAAGGCGCGGGTGGCCTCGGCCAGTTCGGCATCAGCCACCATGCGGTTGATCAGGCCCATCTCGAGGGCTTTGCGGGCCAAGATCTTGATATTGCAGTACCACATCTCCTTCGCCCTTCTTGCCGACGAGGTCTTCGAGGTACCATGTGCCGTAGCCGGCGTCGAACGAGCCCATCATCGGTCCGACCTGGCGGAAGACGGCGCTTTCTTTGGCGATGGTGAGGTCGCAGACCATCTGGAGCACGTTGCCTCGCTGAACGGGAAGCCGTTGACGCTGGCGATCACCGGTTTCTGCAGCTTGTCGATCGCCTCGTACATCTCTCCAGCGTTGGCAGCACGCCGGCATAGAGTTTGGTCTCCTCCATTCCGTCCTTACGCCCGCCGATACAGAAGAACCGGTCGCCCGCGCCGGTGAGCACGATTACTCGGGTCCTCGTTTCGCGTCGAATCACGTTGATACAGTCGCGGATCTCGTGACACATCTCTGCGGTGAACATATTGCCGTCGTCCGGCCGGTTCAGCGTGATGGTGCCAACGGGGCCGTCTTCTTCATAGAGGATCGTGTTGTAGGTCACCGCGCATTTCCCTGTTTTCCTGTTGGCGCAATCCTAGAGCGGAATGCAGGTCTGGAAAACCTTGCCTCGCGCAGGGTGCTTAACAAGCTTCCCTGCAAAGGGAAAACCGGCATGATCGGAATAAGCTGGATACGCTCGCGAGGCCTGAAGGACACCCTGATGGTCGCAGCAGTGCGGCGCGGCGCGGCCGACGGCTCTGGGCTGTGGTCGCGCCGCCATCCCGACTTCGATATCTGATGGACCCCGGGCGAGCCAATCAGGATCATGATGCGCAGCCGCGGCGACAAAGGGGAAGACCTTATCGCGCTGGCCGGTCAACGATGCTGGAGCCTTATCAAAGGGGACCTATCACAACGGATAGTCCGTCTGCGCCGCCAAGGTCCGCATCGTTCTCGCCGAAAAGGGCATGGGCTGGAATGGGCACTACCGCGGAGACAAATAGCCGACGCCGGTGCGCCCGTTGGCGCGATGAGTAGCGTGATGCTGAAAGAGGCTGCCGTGGTTGCCGCCTAAGTCACGGCGTCAAATGGGATTATTCACTTTGTAGACAGTGTCATCCTGCCGCCCCAGGAGTAATCGAACAACATTATGGAAAATGACCTCAGAAACGGGACCGTTTTTCATTGGTCGCGTGATCCGATCGATGCATGCACGCGTATCTTAGCTTTCGACAAAAATGTGCGGTCCAGGAGGGGCTATTGCAAACCGGTCTCGAGATAGCCCGTCGCCCGGCGCCACCGTCGTTAAGGCAGCTGCTGTCATCGCCCGCGGCGACCCTTGGAAGAAATTCGCCGAGGCCTTATATCAGTCGGCATGACCGTCAGAACCGGACCTCCGATGAAATGACAGAAATGGCCGATTTCATCGACGCGGTGGCAGCCAGGCGCGACAAGAAGGCCTTCGCGGAAATCTTTGACTTCTACGCTTCGCGAATCAAGGGCGTGCTCCTGCGCGCCGGTGCGAGTCCGCAGGAAGCGGAAGAAGTGATGCAGGAAAGGATGGTGCTGATCTGGCGGAAGGCCGGACAGTTCGATCGGAGGAAGGCGTCTCCCTCCGCTTGGATCTACACGATCGCACGAAACCGGCGTATCGACCTGATCCGCAAGGAGCAGCGCCCGGAACTAGATCCGGAGGATCCGTTCTTTAAGTCCGCCGGAGAAGTTCCAGACGGAGAGAAAACATACGAAGCGAGCCAGCGTGGCGACATTTTGGACGAGCATATCAAAATGCTCCCGCCGGAACAGCTGATGCTGATCCAGAAAGCATTTTTCGAGGACATGACCCATCAGGAGATCGCAGATGAGACGGGTCTGCCGCTTGGAACCGTAAAATCGCGCATCAGGATCGCGCTACGCGACCTTCGCGCCAAGTTAACCGGAGTCGATTTATGATTTCGCATCACCCGCTTGAAGACATGCTGATCGAGTACGCGAACGGAAGCCTACCCGCGGCAGAGTCGCTACTTGTCGCGAGCCACGCATCGATGTGTGGAGAATGCCAATGCCGCATCGCCGATTTTGAGACCATCGGCGCGGCGCTTATGGACAGCATCGATGAAGCGTCAGTCGACGAGACATCGCTGCGGTCCGTGCTTAACCGCATAGACGGTCTTGCCAACGAAACTGCGGCGATCGCGGACGGAAATAGCTCGCACGATGAACTCGACGAGGAAACGCTTACCCTCGTGCCGCCGCCACTCCGGCCGATGCTGACCGGCAGCTTGACCTCGCTACGGTGGCGCCGCATCAGCCGAGGCCTGCGCCGAGCGGCACTCGGCACCTATGGGTCGGCGAACGTGTCCCTGATCGAAATCCGTCCCGGTGGCTCCGTGCCGTCCCATACGCATTCCAGCGACGAGTACACGCTGGTTCTTCAGGGTGCGTTCCAAGACAAGACCGGCGAGTATGCGGCGGGCGATGTCGCCTATGCGGACCCAGACCTTGATCATCGTCCTCGGGCCTCGTCCGAGGGACCCTGTCTGTGCCTGACGATCGAGGGCGGTCCAGTTCGCCTGACAGGGCCGGTTGGCCGGCTGCTCAACAGCATCGTGAACGGCTGACGCCGAAGAGGCGATCAGCTATACGATCACGATGGAGAGCGACAGCGCCAAGATATGCTTGTGCCGCGCAGGGGCAACCCGTTAAGTCGTACAATATTTTCACGGTCAAACGAGAAAACTCGTCGAAATCTGGAACGAATTCAGGGGCGATCGTAGGATTTTCCCTTTCGACGCGCGCCATGGCATAAAGGCGCCCTCAGGAGGAGTTGCGAGACATGGATGCTTCTATGGGGCAGAGGACCTATCGCGATCTGCAGCAGCAATCGGAGAGCTGAAGGCGCGCGATCTGCTCTACGAGATCGACGAGCCCGTCAGCAAGGACACCGAAATGTCGGCGCTGGTGCGCTGGCAGTTCCGAGTGGCATCCGTGAGGCGGATCGCAAGGCATTCCTATTCAATAATCCCACGGATTCGAAGGGCCGAAAATACGACATTCCGGTGGTGATTGGCGCGCTGGCCGCCAATCAGGACATTTATGCGACTGGCATGGGCACCGAGGTATCGGGCATCAGCGCCAAGTGGGACCATGCTATCGCCAACCCCATCGCGCCGCGGCTAGTCGAGGAGGCGCCATGCCACGACGTCATCATCGAGGGTGATGATCTGATGGTCGAGGAAGGAGGGCTAGTCCGTCTGCCGATCCCGCTTTCGACGCCGGGATTCGATTCAACGCCGACCCTCGCGGCGACCAACGTCATCACAAAAACCCGGATACCGGCACCCAGAACATGGGCACCTATCGGGCGGGGCTGAAGGCATCGAACCGGCTGGTCGTCCGCATGGCGACGCGCGTCGGTGGCGCCGAGGGCTATATGCACTGGAAGATACACAAGGCGCGTGGCGAGAAGCTCCCCTGCGCCATCGTTGTGGGCTGCCCGCCTTATGTCGCCTTCATGGGGCCGCAGAAATTGCCGATCGGCACGGAGGAGCTTTCTGTCGCCGGTGGCCTGGCAGGAGAGCCAATCAACGTCGTGCGCGCGCGCACCGTCGACCTGCTTGTGCCGGCCGAGGCCGAGCTCGTGATCGAGGGCTTCGTGGATACCGAGCACCTCGAGCCCGAGGGTCCGTTCGGCGAGAGCCATGGTCACGTCGCACTAGAGGAGATGAACCTGCCCATGCAGGTCACGGCCATCACGCATCGCAGGAACGCGATCATCCCGTCCTACATCTCGCAAGTTGCGCCGTCAGAAAGCTCCGTTATAAAACGCGTCGCCTACGAGCCGCTGTTCAGGCGCACCTGCGCGATCATCTCGGCATCAAGGCGTGAAACGCGTACAGCTGCACGAGCCTCTGACCGGTCTACTACGTGTCACTATCATGCAGCTCGAGCCTGAGACGCCGCGCACCGAGGTCTGGCGTGCGCTTTACGGCGCGGCGAGCTTCAAGGGCGACTGCGGCAAGATCACCATCGCGGTTAATGAGGATATCGATGCCGACAACGCTGACGCGATCCTGTGGGCTATCGGCTATCGGCTCAACCCGGCAGAGGACGTCGAGATCCTCAAGCATCGCGGCCAGGGCCACGGTCGCGGCGCGAGCACAAAGGCGAGGAGGACTCGACGCTTCTGATCGACGCGACTATGAAATCGCCGATGCCGCCGCTGGCGTTGCCAACCAAGCCCTACATGGAGGCCGGCAAGAACTTTGGGAGAAGCTGGGCCTTCGACACTGAAGCCAGGTCACCTTGGCACGGCTATTCGCTCGGCGACTGGTCGCAGGCGTGGACCGACGCGGCGCGTCGCGTGCCGACAGCGATTGGCTGGAGAACGGCCGCCGCGCACTGCAACGCCAGATTCGCGCCGACGTGACGCCCGAAACATCGGTGCGTGACGTCGAGAAGGCTGGGACGACGAAACTGAATGGAAAAAACGATAACCGATAGGGAAGACATTAAATGGACGCTGCAGAACGCCGCGAGTTCGTGCGCACACCGGACTTGCATCTTCGGATATCCGCGTAGAATCACGGGCCCTCGATGTCTTGTTCTATTACGTGATGGACGGGGACGACATTCTCGTCTCGTCGATGCTCCGACCGCCGAAGCCCAAAGGCGATAGCGCGCGACGGCCGAGTATCGCTCTGCGTTCTCGATGAAAACTGGCCGCCGACCACATCACGGTCTACGGCCGGGGCACGGTCGAGAAAGAGGGCGGCGACGAGCTGCTGATCAAGATCTGCGAGCTTATGGCAGAAGCCGATGCCAGAGCCCGAGCGCGTGAAGCTGCAAGCTGGCGGAGGAGGAAAGCGCTGCGTGATTCGTATTAAGCCGGAATCCACCTTCGAGACGCCGCCACGCCATGTCTACGAGCCCGAGGATGTCGATACGCTGACCCATTGGGTGGGCAACTCGCTGCCGTGGAACGACGACTGAACCGGACGCCGAACCGGTGAGCGCTGTCGCGCTCGCCGCCGATGCGCCGGCGATCGACCGGCGCAATCTGATCTGGGTCGCACTATGTCTCGGCGTGATGGTTACCGCTATCGCGTCGGAAGATCCATTCGCGCTCAATTTAGTCCATGTGCTGACCGGCCTTCTCTGGACCGGTATAGATCTGTTCATGGGCTTCGTGATCGGGCCCATCTTGCGCCGGGTCGATCCGCCGGTGCGCCGTGCGATAGCGCTACGGCTGATGCCGCGGACGCTGTTCATCATGCCGACGCTCGCGATCATCGCGCCTACGACAGGCTGGTATCTCGCCGATCTCTGCTGGGCTTACAGGCCTCGACTGGCCCGACTACGGCTGGATGGCCGCGTCGCTCGTTATCTCCACGCTGCTCGGCGTTCTCGGGCTCGGCGTGATCCTGCCGACGAACCTTATCGTCTTTCTCGAACTGCGGAAACGCGAGCCGGACAGTCCCAAGATCGCGCGACTGATGCAGCGCTATATCTACGCCGTCGCGCTGCAAGGCGCATTGCAGGTAGGGATCGTGATAGTTATGTCGCGGTTTGCGACCGGTATCTGACCCTCAATGAAATGTTGTTGGTTAGCAGTTCGTGAACCGCAAATGCGCGTCTTGGGAGAACTCGGCCTCGCCGAAATGATCGAAGGCACCGAAAAAGGCCGCGTAAAGAAGCGCTTGATGGCGTTAGACCGCATGATCAGCGACCTGCTGTGCGACGAGCAAGTACAGCGTTCGCTCGGGCATTATCACCTTGGCGAGGACGCGGTGTTTTACCTGATCGAGGGTAGGGGGTCGATCACCGCAGACGGCCAGTGAATTCCGGTCGAGGACGAGAGCATCTTATTCTCGCCCGACGGCCCAACGCACTCGATTGCCGCAGATGAGGGCGGCCCGCTCGTGACCATGTACGTGCGGTCGCTAGGCCGTCCGTCGACGGATGACTACTTTCTCGGCATCGCGACCCCGAGCGGCGCAGCTACTTCCTCCAGACGCTTCCACGTTCCGGCGGCCAGCGGAATGCCGTCGACACGCCGCTGTTCCAGCACCGCGTCGCCGCGTTCGCCCGGCACGAGGATTTCCGACGTGCCGTTGGCCGTCGGCAAACCCTTTACCGCGTCGATCAGACGGCCGACTTCCGACACATAATCGCCCACGTCGGTGAAGCGCGAAATGTCGATCGCCATGGCGAAGCCGTTTTGCATATGCGGCTTGCCATCCGTCTTGCCCTCCACGAAGGGCGCGATCAGCGGGTTTCCGACCATAAGACTGGACAAGCATTCGAACATCAGCGCGAGGCCGCCGCCTTTCGGTCCGCCGAGCGCGGTCGGGATTGAGGCTCTGGTTGCGTCGGTCGTCGGGTTGCCGTCGGCATCGACCGCCCAGCCTTCGCCCAACGGCGTGCCCGCGTCGCGCGCAAGCTGAATTTTGCCCATAGACGCGGTCGCGGTGGCCATGTCGAGCATCAGCGGCGGGTGTTTTCCGCCAGGCACCGAAATAGCGATGGGGCTCGTCGAGATGCCGGCTTTTCGTGCGCCGGGGTATGCCATATTGGGTCGCGAAGCGGCGATGGCGATACCGGCCATACCCTCCGCCGCCGCCTCCAGGGTGAAATAGCCGATCGCTCCCATATGGGTCGTCTTGCGGATCAGACACAGGCCGATGCCACAGCCGGACGCCTTTTCGATGGCGATCTTCATTGCCCGGTCGAGCGCGACCTGGCCGAACGACCGGTCGGCTTCGAGCACCGCGGCGGCAGGCGTGTCGACCGTCAGCACAAGATTGGGCGTCGGGTTGTTCAGCCCGTTGTCGATGCGGGCGATATAGCCCGGAATGCGCAGCACCCCGTGAGAGTCGACGCCCCGCAGGTTCGACCAGACGAGAACGCGTGCGACCAGCTCCGCGTGGTCGGAGGGCAGGCCCTTGGCCTCGAACAGCGCGGTCGCAAAGTCGCGCAGCGACGCTTCGGAAACGGTTTGGTCAACAGTATCCATGTGCCTCTCATATCAATGCCTTCGCGGTCGGTCCAGCGTTGCCCGCGCAGAACCGCCCGCGTACACTCCAACGAAATTCGCGGAGGCCTTGATGGAAGAAAAAGTCACCTTCAAATCCGGCGATTTGAACATCTCCGGGGTAGTTCACGTACCGGACGACTACGCGCCGGGAGAGCGGCGGCCTGCTGTTCTCGTCCTGCACGGTTTCGGCAGCCGCAAGGACGCTGGCAACGTCGTCGGGCCCACCAACATGTTCATGGGGTGGGGTTACGTGGTGCTGCGCTTTGACATGCGGAGCTGCGGCGAGAGCGACGGCAAATTTGGCCATATCCTGTGCGAGGACCAGGTCGAAGACACGCGCGCGGCCGTGACGTTCGTCCAATCGCGCCCAGAGGTCGACCCGGAGCGGATCTGCGTTGTCGGCTCCAGTTTCGGCGCGGCCGTAGCGGTCTACGCCGCCGGCATCGATGATCGCATCAAGGCAGTGATTTCCTCCGGCGGCTGGGGCCACGGCGAGCGCAAATTCCGCGGCCAACATACCACGCCTGAAGCCTGGGAGAGCTTCACCAAGATGCTGGAGGCCGGCAAGCGTCACAAGGCAGAGACGGGTGAATCCCTGATGGTCGACCGACACGAGATCGTGCCAATTCCGCAGCATCTGCGAAACAACATGCCATCGGGCTCGGTCCAGCAGTTCCCGGTTGACACCGCGATCAGCATGATGAATTTCCAGGCGGAAGACGTCGTCGGCAACATCGCGCCGAGGGCGCTGCTGCTGCTGCACAGTTCGGTCGATTCCGTGACGCCGACCGAGCAGTCGGTAGCCATGTTCCAAAAGGCGGGCCAGCCGACAGATCTGCACCTGACCGCTGATACCGATCACTTCATGATGGCCGAGTCCAACACGCGGGTAATCCACATAATCCAAGACTGGCTGGCGAAGTATTTCCCCGCATCGGCGACCATCGACGCCTGATCTAATGGCGACGCGCGCGACCGCGACTTCCGATTCCGTTTCCGAAGAAACGCTGCTGGAGCGCGCCCGCGCGCTGAAGCCGGTGCTTGCCGAACGGGCAGGTGCGGCGGAAAAGCTGCGTAAGCTGCCTGAGGAGACCCATTAGGATTTCGTTGAGGCGGGTTTCTATCGAGCGCTACAGCCGGCGAGATATGGCGGGTTCGAACTTGATTACGGCGTGCAGACTTTGTTCGCGCGGGAACTTGGTAAGGGATGCGCATCGAGCGCCTGGGTGGCGGCGATTCTAGCTTGTCACGCCTGGCTCGCCGGCATGTTCCCCGACGAGGCGCAAGCCGAGATATGGGGCGACGACGAGGAGGCAGTCGTCTCGACCTCGTTCCTTCCGGTCGGGGCACGGCTCGAGAGGGACCGGGATTCTCTGACGCTCTCCGGCCGCTGGCGATTTTCCAGCGGCGTAGATCATTGCCGCTGGGCGATCCTGCTGGTACTGGAGCCGCGCGACGGCGGGCCGCCGGAGCCAATCTTCGCCCTGGTCGACCTGAAGGACTGCCGGATAGAGGACGCATGGAACAGCGCCGGTCTCGCGGCGACAGGTAGTAACGACATTGTCGTCGACAGCTTAAAAGTGCCGCAACATCGCTGGATCAGCGTACTTGACCTGCGCGGCGAAGAGACGCCGGGGTCGGCCGCCAACGGATGTTGGCTCTACCGGCTGCCGCTGTTCGCCGTCTTTCCGTTCAATATCCTTGGCCCAGCGCTCGGGGCTGCGCGCGGAGCGCTTGAGACGGTTGTGACCGAAATGACCGAACGCCAGACGATGACCGGCGCGGATCTGACGCGGGTCGCGACGGTTCATTCCCGAATTGGCGCCGCGACGGCGCTGCTCGACGCTGCCGATGCGGTCGTCGCGCTGATCCGAGGTGAAATCGTTGCAACGGGCAAGGCCGGCGCGCGGTTCTCAATGGGCGCGCGCGCCCGATACCGCCTTAATCTCGGCCATGCCGCAAAGTCCGCCTGCGCTGCGATCGACGAGATTTTGCCGCTCCTCGGTGGGAGAGGGCTGGAGACTTCGCATCCCGTACAGCGGGCTTGGCGCGATGCCCATGCCGTGGCCCAGCATATTGGTCTCGTCTGGGATCTTCAGACCGGGCTTTACGGCAACG
Source organism: Alphaproteobacteria bacterium (assembly GCA_038131485.1). Classification (GTDB taxonomy): domain Bacteria; phylum Pseudomonadota; class Alphaproteobacteria; order MPNO01; family UBA830; genus JAYQUR01. The sequence goes on along the minus strand of JAYPPO010000015.1, from coordinate 11,252 downwards.
TGCTATTTGGCCATGGGAGCCCGGATCCCAAGCTTTAGTCCCTATTTCTGTGCTATGATCCTCAAGGCTGCTTCGGCCCGAGTCCTTATACGACGGAGTGTTACCTGCTTTATTATCTCCACGAGATGCAGCGCCTTGCGATGGCTCCCGCCCGGATGGCTGCAAACACCGCGCGCCTAACCTTCGGCAATCCCTTCAATCCTCTAACCTATACGTCCGCAGGCCGGCAGCTTAAAGGGATGGCCGACGTCTTCGAACACGCGACGCGGCGCTACGGTAAGCCAGAATGGGGCATCGAAACGACGGAAATCGACGGTGCAGACGTCGATATCGAGATCGAAACCGTGATGGCGCGGACTTACTGCCATCTGGTCCATTTCAAACGCGACGTCTTGGGCAGCGCCGACCCGAAGCTGCTGGTTGTCGCCCCGCTATCTGGGCACTACGCGACGCTGCTGCGCGGGACGATCAAGGCGATGCTGCCCGATCACGAGGTCTATATCACCGACTGGCAGGATTGCCAGATGATCCCGGTGGGCGCCGATCGCTTCAATCTCGACGACTACATCGACTACGTGATCGATTTCCTCCACTTCCTCGGTCCTAACACGCACGTGCTTGCCGTATGCCAACCGAGCGTGCCGGTGCTTGCCGCCGTTTCGATCATGTCCGGCTGGGGCGATTTCTGCGTGCCGGCTTCGATGACGCTGATCGGCGGGCCCATCGATACGCGCCAGAATCCGACCGCTGTGAACAAGCTGGCAGAATCGAAACCGATCGAGTGGTTCGAGAGTAACGTAATCGCCACCGTCCCGCCGCCCTATCCGGGGATGGGGCGCAAGGTCTATCCCGGCTTTCTTCAGCTGAGCAACTTCATCGCCATGAACCTCGACCGACATATGGAATCCTACGGCCAGCTCTTCGACCATCTCGTCGAGGGCGACGAGGAGGCGGCGGACAGGAAGCGGGCTTTCTACGAGGAATATCTCGCGGTGATGGATTTGCCGGCGGAGTTCTATCTGCAAACGGTCAAGACGGTCTTCCAGGATCATTCGCTTCCCAAGGGCGAGCTGGTGGCCCGCTGGCAGCCTGTACTGCCCGAGCTGATCGAGCACACCGCGATCCTGTGCGTCGAGGGCGAACTCGACGATATATCAGGCGTAGGCCAGACCAGGGCCGCGCTGGAGCTGACGCCAAACCTGTCGAACGACCGCAAGGCCTATCATCTGGAAAAGGGGGCCGGCCACTACGGTGTGTTCAACGGCGGCAAATGGCGGCGGTCGATAGCACCGAAAATCAAGGAATTCATCCGGACTCACGATCGCGAAATCGGCACGAACCGAGACAAGATCCACGCCTACATGTATCCGAGTGCGATGAAGTAAAAAAGCGAACGGCAGCAGGCACAAGCCCGCGAACGAAAGTGTCGCGAATTGGATGTATTAGAGAAAAGCCGCGCGGATGTTTCGACGTCCGCGCGGCGGTTTTAAAGGCCCGTCAGGCCCTTACCTTGATCCGAAAATCGCCGATCTGGTCGCAGACGAAGTGCAATTCATCGCCGGCCTTCACTTCGCTAACGCCCTCGGGTGAACCAGTGTACATAATGTCGCCAGGATAGAGAGTGTAGTACTGCGAGGCGTATTCGATTAACTCGGCGATGCTGAGAACCTGGTCCTTGGTGTTCGCATCTTGCTTTATCACACCGTTGACCGAGCCTTGAAACGAGACGTCATCAGGGTCGGAGATCTCATCAGCGGTGACGAACCATGGGCCAAGCACGCAATAGCCGTCGCAAGATTTGCGAGCACTACGGTCTTCTGGGCCCCGCACTGTCATGTCGAGGCCAAGCGTATAGCCGGCGATATAGTCGAACGCTTCTTCCTTCTTAACCCGGCTACATTCCTTGCCGATGACCATTACGAATTCGAATTCGTGGTCGTTGCGGCGGTCGGGGAAACGGATCGGGATGCCCTCGGACGGGCCAACTAGTGAGGTATTCGATTTCAGGAAGATGCCGGCCTCGCGGATCTTTGTCGTCCGCTCGATGACGCGGATGCCCTTGTCGGCCTGTGCCTCTTCGATATGGGCAAGATAGTTCACCGGCGCCGCCATCAGCTTGCCGGGCCGTGCGATCGGCGACAGCAGGTCAATGCTGTCGACGGGGATCGGTTCGGCTTTCTCGGCCATCGCCTCAAGCTTGCCGCGCCATTCGGGCAGGGCGGCTATGACCGCGTCGCCCTTCATGTCGTAGCGCGCTGCTGCGCGGATTTCGGTCTGGGCGTCGGTGACGTCGCGCACGGTATTGCCGATGACGACGCCGAGCCGGTCTTCTCCATAGCGGCATAGTTTCACAATGGTTTCTCCTTGTCCTTGTTATTCGGTTTTTTCGAACGGCGCGCGGCTCTCAGGCCGCGGGCCGGAATTCCATCAGCCCGAAGCCCGTCGCCCAGGGTACGACGGCTTCGTAGACGACCGTTTCCCCTGCCCAGTCCGGAACAGCGCCCGCCAGAGCGATCCAGGCGCGGCACTCGTGCGTGCCGCCGCCCGCCTGCGTCATGCGCTCATGCGATAGCGCGCGTAGCGCGTCATGGCGGCGGTTGGCGAGATTGTCCAGAAACTCTGCGTCGAAGTCGCCGTCTATGACGCCGTGCCGTCGTTCTCCCGGCGCGTGCGACAGACCGCCGGTAGCGATCAGCGCAACCTTGCGTTCGGATTTCGCCAGCGCCGCGCCGACCGCCTCGCCGAAGCGGAAACAGCTGTCCGATGACGGCATAGGTTCCGATAGCGTGTTGAAGATGATCGGCACGACCGGTTTCATCCGGCCGCTTAGCAGGAAGTGGATCGGAACCATCGTCCCGTGGTCGAGCTCCATCTCGTCCGAGTAGCTTGGATCGACACCCTCAGCGTAAAGCGACCTCAGCAATTCAGCGGCAAGCGCGGCGTTACCCGGAACGCGGGTGCGTTCGACCCGGAGCCACGGTTCCACCGGCCCGAAATAGTGATCGGCGCGGCCGACGCAGAATGCCGGCATGTTATCGAAGAAGAAATTCGTCCAGTGTTCAGAAGAGAAGATGACAACGCTATCCGCGCCCGACGTGGCAAGATCGCGCGCGACGCGGGCGTACCCGTCGTAAATCGCGTCTTTCTGGCCGGATGGCGCGAGCTCGGTCCAGGCGGTCGAGCCTGGCGCGTGGCTGACACCGGCGGCAAAGACGACGGGCATCCGTCAGCCTCCCGGATTGAGGGCGGTGAGGTAATCTTCCTGCGACACGCCGGCAATGATGGTGAAGGGCCGCAACAGCAGCGGATGAACGCCGAGGTTGTACAGCGCATCAATGTCCATTGCGGTGAGGGCCTTGCGCTCTTCATCGGACAGGTCGAAATCCCCGATGAAAGCGTCTTGCTCGGTCTGAAACCGTTTGCGTGCCGCCGGATCGTTGTTGACCGCGCGGCACAGTTTCTGAATCTGGTACTGGCTCATCCCTTTAACATTCCGGTTCTCGTATTCCGCTTATGCCTGGAAAGCTCTATCGTGACTGCCCGCTTCACGGCAGATTGCTAAACATCTACCATACCGCGTCAGAGGGACAAACTCGCATACCAGATACCGGGAGCAAGAGATGAGCGAACCACGCGTCACCGGTCTGCGCAGCGCTGAATTTTCGGTGCCTGACCTTGCCGCAACGAAGAAATTCTACGAGGAATGCTGGGGTCTGGAGTCCGTCGCCGACGAGGACGGAGCCGTATATTTGCGGGCCACCGGCAGCGAGCACCACATTCTCGTGCTGCGCGAGGGCGTGGAAAAGCGGCTGCAGCGTATTAACTTGGCGGCCTCCGACAAGGCGGCCGTGGAGGGGCTCCACGAGAATGCCAAAGGGCTGGGGGCCGACGTCGACACGCCGGCAGCGATCTTAGAGCCCGGCGGCGGTTACGGTTTCGTCTTTCGCGATCTCGACGGGCGCGATTACCGAATTTCGTCCGATGTCGCGCAGCACGAGGCCAAGCCGATGGAGGCGGACAAGCCTTTCAAGATCAGCCATGTGGTCCAGAACTCGTCTGACCGGATGGCGCAGAGCGATCATTTTATCGACATGCTAGGCTTTAAACTGAGTGACCGGACCGGCTATATGGACTTCATCCGCTGCAGCTCGGACCATCACTCGATCGCCTGGACCGAGATCAAGCGCCCGACCATGAACCACTGCGCCTTCGAGGTGCCGAGCCACGATGCGCTGATGCGCGGATCCGGTCGGATGCAGCGGTCGGGCTTTCCGGTGGAATGGGGCGTCGGCCGACACGGGCCGGGCAACAACGTCTTCGCCTATTTCATCGACCCCAATGGCTACGTGATCGAATACACTGCAGAGGTCGAGCAGGTCGACGACAGCTATAAGGTCGGGATGCCCGACGACTGGATCCGACCGGCGGACTGGAATGGTGACTCCTGGGGCTTCGCGGGACCGGCCTCCGACCGGATGCGGCAGGCGACACACGGATAGGGCTGCGGGCTGGAGCCGTTTAGGAGAAATTTAGAACTGGGCGACGTACTGCGCGGGATCGATGTTCGCGCCGATGACGAGCGGCCGGTCGCCGGCGCGGGGGTCGTTTAACGCCTTCTCTAGACCCGCGGTGTCGTCGACCTCGATGCCGTCGCACTCCATCGAATTGGCGAGTTTGACCATGTCAGTGGGATCGATCGTCGTGCCCGACGATGGGTACTGGCGCACCATCTGCTTTAGCTCGATACGGTTGAGGCTGTTGTCGCAGAAAACGACAACCACGATGCCGAGCTTAAGGCTGGCTGCGAGCCGCAGTTCGCCTTGTACCATGGCGAGGCCACCGTCGCCGGTGAAGCAAATGACTTCTCGGTCGGGCAGCAGCATCTTAGCGGTAATCGCGGCGGGGAGCGAGAAGCCCATTGAGGAGAGCCCGTTCGACATCAGTACGCCCTTCGGCGCGTAGGTCGTCCAGCCTTGTCCGATGAGCAGCTTGTGCGAGCCAACGTCGGTCGTGACGACGGTGTCCGACGGCGTAGCGTCGCGGACGATGTCCACCACGTCGGTCGGGTTGAGGTGGCCGGGCGTACGGCCCGCGTAATAGAGGTTGCGGAGCTTTTCGCGATGAGCGGCGATATCAGCCATTTTCCACTTGTCGCCCTGGCCAACCCCGTCCGTCAGCTCGCCTAGCGCGGCGGAAATGTCGCCGACCATCTCGATCTCGGCCGAATAGATTTGGTCGATGTTGGGCGTGGTGTCGATATAGAGGACGGGCGCCGTGGGCGTCCAAGGCTTGATCAGCTCGACGGCGTCGAAGCCTGCGGCGACAATCAGGTCGGCGCCCGACAGGAAATCCCAAACGAACTGGTTGCACGCCATGTCCAGTGTGCCGGCAAAGCAGCGGTGATCCTCGGAGATGACACCTTTCGCCATCGGTGCGACGACGACTGGACAGCTCGCCGCCTCGGCAAGACGCGTCAGCGCCGGGCCGGCGCCCGTGCGCACTGCGGCGATGCCGGCGACTATCACGGGCTTGCTGGCGTCTCGCAGCAAAGCCGCAGGGTTGGCTTTGCCGTCGGCGGAAAAGATTTCGTATCCGCCGCCTTGTCTCGTTAGCGGGGGCAGGCTGATTTCGTCGTCGATGGCATCGGCGCCGACAACGTCGGCAGCGGTCGTGATATGGACCGGCCCGGGGCGCTCCGCCATGGCGGTGCGGAAGGCCCGGCGCATCACGGTCGAGACCGTGTCGGGGCGGATCGGCGCTGCCCACTTCGAGATGGGTCCGAACATCGCACCGTGATCGACGACCTGGTGCGTGAAGGTGTGCTCGCGCTTCCCTTCTATCTGGCCCGACAGGGCGATCATCGGCACGCGGTCGAGCATTGCGGAGGTGACAGCATTGACGAGGTTTGACGAGCCTGGGCCGAGCGTAGAAAGGCAGACGCCCGGCTTGTCCGTAAGCTGACCATAGGCGGCCGCCATAAGGCCCGCCGTGCCCTCGCGTCGGGCGAGGATGAAATCGATCCCGTTGCGCCTCGCGGTCTCGATTAGCTCCACGTTTGGGTCACCCGGGTAGCCGAAAACGTGGCGGATGCCGGCAGCATGCAGATAGCCAGTAATGACGTCGGAACAGTTCAACGCAAATTCCTGCCGGTGAGAGTTGTGTGCGGGAGGCAGCATCATAGTATGTTCACCGCCGTACGAAAGGGGAGCGCGACATGAATAGAGCATGGGCGTGACTGGCGAGGTCACGCAGGCGATCGCGACGTTCGTGGCTGGGGCAGGGTACGCAGGTCTTCCAGAAAACGTCCGGCAGCGGGGTCGTATCCATATTCTCGATACGCTGGGGCTTGTGCTCGCGGGGAGCAGTTCGGACGCGGCGCGGATCCGTCGCGAACAGCTCGTCGACGACGGCATAGCAACGGACGCGCCGACTGCCGGAAAGGCGACGATCTTCAACACGGGCTTGCGTGCGCCGCCGCGTTTCGCCGCGGCCGCCAACGCCGCTGCGGCCCATGCCAACAATTTTGACGATACGACCCCCCAGATCCGGTCGGATCGCACCGGCGGGATCCATGCGAGCGGCTCGGTCCTGCCCGCCGTCCTCGCTCTCGGGGAGGCAATCCGGGCATCGGGCCGCGACGCCGTTCTCGCCTATCATGTCGGCGTTGACGTCGCCTCGCGTCTCAACCACGCCATCGGGCCGCGCCATTACGCCATGGGGTTTCATACGACCGGCACGATGGGGATTTTCGGGGTTGTTGCGGCGGCGGCTACGCTTCGGGGTTTTGACGAGGAGACGCTCGTCGCGGCGATAGGCCTCGCTGCGAGCCATGCTGCCGGGGTGCGCCGCAATTTTGGGACGATGGCGGAAGTACTGCATCCCGCACAGGCCGCAGAAGCGGGAATGTTATGTGCCGATCTCGCGGCGCGCGGGGCGACCGCGGCGGACGATGCGCTCGACGGGCCCGTCGGATATTTCTCCGCCGCCGCCGATGGCTTCGACCCCGACGAGGTCGTCGGAAAATTGGGCAGTCCCTGGGTGTTCGAAGATCCGGGGGTCTGGATCAAGCCGCACCCGAACGGCGCGCTAACCCATCCCGGTGCGGCCTGTCTGCTCGGGCTTCTTCGCGAAAATGGGATCGCGCCGTCGGATGTTTCCGAGATCCGCGTTCGGACCAACGACCGCGTTCTCAAAACGCTAATCCATCACAAACCGGCGGACGCGATGCAGGCGAAGTTCTCGATGGAGTTCACGCTCGCCGTAATCGCCGTCGAGGGTCAGGCCGGCTTGGGTGAGTTCACGGACGATACGCTTGCGCGCGCTGATATTCAGGCCATGATGAGCCGCGTCGCTTTCTCGTCCTATTCCGATCACGAGACAAATCCGGACTTCACCAATGTCACGACCCTCGTCGAGATCGAGTGCACCGACGGCGTGACCGTATCGGGCCGGGCGGATTACGCGCACGGCAGCACGTGGTCCCCGATGGACTTCGCGGCGATCGAGGACAAGTTCCGCCAATGCGCGTCCTATGGAGGTGTTTCGGCGATCCGGGCGGACCGGATCGTCGCGGCGGTAAGTAGCATCGGCAATTCCGGTTCCCTCGCCGACCTGGCGTCGGCGATGTCGGGCCGCGGCTCCTGACCCCCCCGGCATACAATTCATTGCCGCATCTGTGGTGGGGTATTGGAACGCAGCAATAAATGCTCTAAGTTTTTCGCTGCGGTCGATGGCCGCAGAGGCTCGGACCAAACGAGTACGACTAGATTGGGAGGTCACAATGGCACTTAATAAAATTGTTACGTCGTCACGTCTTGCCGCCTTCGCCGTCGCGGGCGCGGTAGCGCTGGGTGGTCCAGCCCATGCGCAGAAAGTGAAAATGGCGATCCCGTCGTTCCTGACGGGTGCGGCGGCGCCAGCTTTCGGCATTCCCGGCAAGAACGGCGCGGAACTTATCATCCGCGGGATCAACAATGGCGAGCTTCCGGCGCCTTACAACACGAAAGGTCTGGCCGGACGCGAGATCCAAGCGATCTTCTACGACGAGGCTGGCGGTAACACCAAGCAGGTGACAGAAATGCGCAACAAGGTCCAGAAGGAGGGCGTCGACCTGATCGTCGGCATCATTTCCTCCGGTACCTGCGCGGCGACGACGCCTGTTTCGGAAGAGCTCAAAATCCTAACGATTCAGACGGTTTGCGGCACGCCGCGCGTCTTCGAAGATATCAACAAGAACCCTAAATACGTCTTCCGCACGATCAATCATGCGACGGCGAACAACGTTTCCGCCGCGCGCTACATCGCAAAGCGGTACGCAAAGGACGTGAAGGGTTTCGTCGGCATCAACCAGAACTACGCTTGGGGCCAGGATTCGCTGCGCGATTTCTCGCTCGCGATGAAGGTTCTCGTGCCGAAAGCCAAGCAGGCCAGCAAGCATCAGTTCCCGAAGCTCTTCTCGGGCCAGTACGGCACGGAAATCTCGGCTCTGTCGCGGGCGCGTGAAAATCTCGTCCACTCCAGCTTCTGGGGCGGCGATCTAGAGGCGTTCATGGGCCAGGCGGCGGCACGCGGCCTGTTCAAGCGCAAGATGTTCGTTTTCACGGTCGGCGAGACGGTCGCCTACCGCCTCGGCGAGAAGTTCCCGCAAGGAATCATGGTTGGGACGCGTGGCCCTTACGGTATGTATGTGGTCGACGATCCTACCCCGCTGAACCAGTGGTTCCAGAGGGAATACCGTAAGACCTACGGTGAACCGCCGGCGCAGCCCAGCTACCAGTACGCCCAGGGCGTCCTGGCGGCTAAGTACGCCTATGACACCAGCGCGAAGGCCGCCGGCAAGTTCCCGACCACCGAACAGGTGATCGCGGCCCTTGAGGGCGCTACGTTTCCGACCTTTGTAGGCAGCGTCAACATGGGCCTTTCCAAGGGCCACCAGGCGCTGACCGACGACCGCTGGGGCGTCACGGTCTGGGACGACAAGCGCAAGGAGATGGTCCTAAAGGACGTTGAGGTCTTCCCGCCGGCCTGCGTGAACCCGCCGGACGGTGTCGGTTCGATCGAGTGGCTGGAGGGCGGCATGAAGGGTGCTAAGTGCTGATCCTTTGCTGAGTTATCCGGAGGCGGCTGTTGCCGCCTCCGGTTTTTCGATCCGGACGAACCCGCAGCAAATGCGCACCCCAAGATGCATAAAAAAAGAGCTCGGGGCAGAACGTCTGCCAACACGGGGGCTTAACGTTGGATTTTGAGCTACTCCTAGTCATTCTTGTCGATGGCCTGGTCTACTCGTCATATCTTTTTATGGTGGCGGTCGGCCTCACCGTGATCTTCGGCGTCCAGAAGGTCCTCAACGTCACTCACGGCTCGTTCTTCGCTTTCGGCGCTTATCTGGCCGCCTACCTCATCGGTATATGGTACGAGGCGGGACTGCCTGATTTCGGGGGCTTCGTGATCATATTCGCGTCTGCAGCCTTCCTCGGAGTGATACTCGGAGTTGTGATAGAGCGCGGTCTGCTGAAATTCCTTTACGACCGGGACGAACACATTGTGGTGCTTGCGACCTTCGCCGCCTTTCTGGTGCTCGAAGACATAATCATCCTCATCTGGGGCACGAATCCGTATCTCGCCTTCCAGCCAATGGCGCTGCTCGACATCAGTCAAATCGGCGGTCTGGTGTTCGACAACTACAATCTGTCGATGATCGCGGTGTCGTTCGTTATCGCTTTCGTCCTCTGGTATGGTTTAAACCGCACGCGTTATGGCAAGAAGCTACTTGCAGTCATCTTCGACCGCGAGATGAGCGAGGCGATGGGCATCAACGTGACCGCCGTTTTTCTGTCGACCTTCATCATCGGTACGTTCTTGGGCGCCCTCGGCGGGGCATATCTCGCGCCGACGATCTCGGTGCAGCCCGGCATCGGCGTCGAGGTTGTTGTTCTCGCCTTTGCGGTCGTTGTGATAGGTGGCATGGGATCGATCCCTGGTGCGTTGATCGGCGCGATCATCGTCGGCGTTTCGCGCGCTGCGGCGGTCCACCTTTATCCCGCGGTTGAGCTATTCGTGATCTACGCGATCATGGCGTTGGTGCTGTGCATTCGGCCTGAAGGCCTCTTCACTCCGATCAAGGCGAGGAAGATATGAGCCGGATGATGGACAGGACCTTCTGGGGGCTAACGATCGGGCTGATCGCCCTCATCGCCCTCAATTTTCTGCTCGAGGACTGGATGCGCAATATCGGGCTGCAGAGCCTGTCGCGCGGCGTCGTCGCAATCGGGCTGCTGATCCTTTGGCGTACCGGCCTCGTGTCGTTCGGACACGCGTTGTTTTTTGGCTTCGGCGCCTACACGGTCGCCATGCTGCAGCTCGCAGGCATCAACGAGATTTTTGTTCTAGTGATCTGCGGAACGCTGACAGCCGGTATTCTTGCCTACATTCTTGGGTTGTTGCTGCGCCAGTACCGCGCGATCTTCTTCGCGCTGCTGAACCTTGCGTTTTCGATGATCCTCTACGGCATTCTTGCGAAGTTGGAATCGCTTGGGTCGACCGACGGGATCGGCATCGAGCAGACGACGTTCCTCGGCTTCATGGCTGACGGCGAGTCCTACCAGATCACGCTGTTCATCTTCGCAGCCGTCTTCGCCTACATCGCGGCGGTCGGCGCGCACTGGTACCTGAAATCGACGCTCGGCATGATGACCATGGCGGTCCGCGAGAACGAGATCCGGGTCGAGTATCTCGGCTACTCGGCGGAGCGCGCTATCCACGTCAAATACGTGATCTCCGGCTTGCTCGCGGGCACGGGTGGCGTAATCATGGCGCTCACGATCGGTCACGTCGATCCGGATTCGATGGTTTACTGGCCGGTCTCCGGCGATTTCGTCTTCATCACGATACTGTCAGGTACCGGCAACGTCAGTGCGACCTTTATTGGCGCGCTGGTCTACGAGCTTCTCCGTACCTACGCGTTCGAATATGCGCCGGAGATCTGGCAGCTGATTCTCGGAGGCGCGCTGCTGATCATCATCATGTTCCTGCCAGACGGTATATGGTCCATCCGCTCCGAATGGCGCAAGCGGCGCGAATTGAGCGGCGCTGACCAAACTCAGGCGGCGGAGTAGGGGCATGGCAAACGTTCTGAAAGTCCGCGACCTGGAGAAGAACTTCGGCGGTGTCGTCGCGGCTCATAATATCAATGTCGACATCGACGAAGGCGAGACCATCGGAATCATCGGCGCCAACCGCGCCGGCAAAACCAC
>JAYPPO010000014.1:0-47597 GCA_038131485.1 Alphaproteobacteria bacterium | reverse complement strand
CAGCATCGACGCAATGGCGGCGCGCCCCTGGAATACCCCGTAAAACGTATCGTGATAGACGCCGTCGTAGGTAAAAAGCGATGCAAGCGCGGCCCCGTCGGGCGCTTCGACGGCAGCGGTGAAGCGGTTAAGCAGAGCGGTGAAGTCATCGGACATGCGGCCTTCCCTCGCGGGCCTTGACCGCGCCCTGAGGACGCGGCATTGAGACGGGGAAACGAACGGAGGAGAACCCTATGGCGATCACCATATATCACAATCCGCGATGCTCGAAATCGCGCGCCACGCTGGCGTTGCTTGAGGGGGAAGGCTTCGAGCTCGATATTGTAGAATATCTCAAGACGCCGCCAAGCAAAGCCGAATTAAACCGTATTCTCGACGGGCTGGGCATGGAGCCGCGCGACCTGATGCGCAAGACGGAAGAACCCTACAAGGCGCTCGATCTCGATGACGTCGGCAAGAGCCGAGACGAGTTGATCGCAGCCATGCTAGAGCACCCGATCCTGATCGAGCGTCCGATCGTCGCTAAAAGCGGCAAGTATGCGCTCGGGCGTCGGCCCGAGAGCGTTCTCGAGATCCTTTATGGATTTGTAATTCAGATATCGCGTGGCGTGATGCTCGGCGTGGTCGCGATGACGGTGATCGTAGCGGCCTCCAATGTACTGGTTCAGTTCCCGATCAACGACTGGCTGACTTGGGGTGCATTCACCTATCCGATCGCGTTCCTCGTTACAGACCTCACCAACCGCGCTGTCGGCGCAGCGAGGGCGCGGCAGGTAGTCTGTGCGGGCTTCGCGCTTGCGGTCGTCCTTTCAATCGTCCTCGCGACGCCGCGGATTGCCGTTGCTTCGGGGTTGGCGTTCCTCGTCGCGCAGCTGCTCGACGTTTATATCTTCGACAGGATGCGCCAGATGGCGCGCTGGTGGGCGCCGCCGCTGGTTTCGTCGTCTTTTGCGTCTGCCGTCGATACCGCACTGTTCTTCTCGATTGCCTTCGTTGGGACCAGCGTTCCGTGGGTCACGCTCGGTCTCGGTGATTATGCAGTGAAGCTAGTCTTGGCGCTGGCTATGCTGATACCCTTTCGGGCGCTGATGCATTTCGCCCGACCGCAGCGCGTCTGACGGAAGCGGCGGCGGGAAGGGAGACGGACACATGGCAGACGGTGGCACGACGGAGGGGCGCGGCATCGGCGCCCGCGTGCTCCGCAAGGAGGATTCCCGACACCTTAGGCCGTATGCAACTTCACCGGCGACATCAAGCGTCCCGGACAGGTCGAGCTTGCCTTCGTCCGCAGCCCCGTTGACGCGCTTATCAAATCTGTGACGAAGCCCGCAGGTTTTCGAGAAGTCCGTCTTCTCTGCCGCCGACATGCCCCGGCATGCTGCCGATGCGCGCCACCGTCCAAGCTGCCGGGATACAAGGGGGCGGACTACCCGCGCTCGCCGACGGTAAGGCCCGGTTCGTTGGTGAGCCTGTGGTCGTCTGCGTTGCGGCGACCCGCGCTGAAGCCGAGGACATCGCGCAATCGGTTGCTGTCGACTACGAGGAGCTGCCGCCGGTCGTCGACATGCTGGCGGCACGCGAGCCCGATGCGCCGGTTATTCATGAAGGCTGGGACGACAATATCGTCCTTGAGACCTTTACCGAGGACGATTTCTCTAAAATCGCCGACCGCGCGACCGTAGTCGTGAAGCGAATACCGAATGGCCCGCCAGGCGATGAACCCGATGGAGGGCAAGGCGGTCTTCGTCGATGGATGATCGCGCTCGACCAGCTGATTATGTGGACCTCGACGCAGGTTCCACACCCAATCCGCAATGGCCTCGCCCAGTTCCTCGGGCTCCAGCAGCGCCAGGTTCGCGTGATCGCGCCGGACGTCGGCGGCGGTTTCGGTTACAAGGTCGTCCTCCAGCCGGAGGAGCTTTGCGCCGCCTGGCTCGCGCGGCATCTCCGCGCACCGGTGCGCTGGATCGAGGACCGGCGTGAGCATCTTGTCTCCGGCGCCAACTGCCGCGAGCATCACTATCACGTCACCCTGCATGCGACGCCCGAAGGTGACATTCTAGGACTCGATTGCGACGTCACCGTCGATGCTGGAGCCTATTCCGCCTACCCGTTCACCAACGGGCTCGAGGGCGCGATGGCGCACGGCAACCTACCCGGACCGTACAAGCTCGATGTCTATCGTTGCCGCACGCGCACGGTGTCGACCAACAAGCCGCCGCTACTACCTTATCGCGGCGTTGCACGCCCGGCGTCTGCTAGCGATGGAGATGACCATCGACGCGCTCGCCCGCGAGATTGGCATCGAGGCGCACAAGATCCGCGCTCGGAACATGGTCGAAGAGACTGAAATGCCGTTCATGTCGATCGCCAGAAGCATTTCGACAGCGGCAATTACTCGAAAAGCGTCCGAAATGGCCGTCGACATGATCAGGCTCTGACGAATTGCGCGAGCGTCAGGTCGAGCCGATGTGCGACGGCAGGTTGCTCGGCGTTGGCATAGGCTCTTACGTCGAACAGACGGCGCACACGTCGGTTTTCTCGAGCTGGGGTGTTGCCACAGTGCCGGGCTACGAGCAGGCGACCGTACGGCTTGCCGGACGGGCTGAGCCGCACGGCGTGCAGCCACGGCAGGGTACTGAAACCTCGATGGCGCAGGTTGCGTACGAGGTGCTCGGCATCGATCCGACAATCACGTCACACATGGCGATACCGGCCTGACGCCCTATTCGACCGGCACTTGCATCTCGCGTTCAATAGGATGGGGGTGGCGCGACGTCGCGCGCTTGCAAGGTATTGGCCGAGCGCATGGAGATTATTGGTGCGCACCTGCTGCGGTGCGATCGCGCCGGGTCAGCGTCCGCGGCGGTGAGTAGTGAGCGGCAAGGGCGAGGTTTCCTTCGCCGAAATCGGCCGCGTCTGGTACCTCAACCCCGACGAACTGCCCGAGGACGTCGACCAGGGCGGCGTCGAGGTCACGATGGGGTACCGGCCCGAACCCGACTCGGGCGCCTTTACATACGCGACGCACGCTTGTGCGGTAGCCGTCGACGTAGAAACTGGCAAAGTCGAGGTCCTAGACTACGTAATCGTCGAGGATTGCGGCACGATGGTAAATCAATGATTGTTGAGGGCAGACCTTCGGAGACAACCAGGGGATCAGGACAGCGCTGCTAAGAGGAGAGCGGCTACGATGCGGCCGGCAATCCCCTAAACTCGACCTTCGCCGACTACACGATGCCGGGTGCGACCAACGCGCCGCGCTACCGGATCGACCATATCGAATCGCCGTCGCCGTTCACGGAGTACGGCATCAAGAGGCATGGGCGAGGTGGACCATTCCACATCCCGCCGCCATCGGCAATGCCATCAACGACGCGCTAAAACACATCGGCGCGGAAGTATCCCGAAACACCATTTACACCGCGGAGGGTGCGCGCGGCTATCGCGGCGGCAAAGGGAAAGTGGCATGAAATCCGCGAATTCGATTACGACCGAGCAGGGACGCTCGACGACGCGCTCGCGACGCTGGCAACGCGGACGGGAGTTCCGCGCGTGGCAGCGGCCAGCCCTCGGCCCTATGATGAATTTGCGGCTCGCGCAGCCCGACCGGCTCATCGATCTCAGCAAGGTCGCCGGGCTCGACGGGATCGACGCCGCCGGCGCGACGCTCCGCATCGGCGCGCGCGTCACCCACGCGCGGATCGAGGACGGCGGGGTGCCGGGCGAGACCGGCGCCTACATGAAGTTCGTCGCCACCGGCATTTCGTATCGCTCGGTCCGCAACCGCGGCACGATCGGCGGCTCGCTTGCCCATGCCGATCCCGCCGCCGACTGGCCGTCGGCGCTGCTCGCGCTCGGCGGCGAGGTGGTGATCGCGGGCCAGGACGGCGAACGCAAGATGCCGTTCGACGGGTTCCAGATCGGCCCCTTCGCGACCGGTCTCGGCTACGACGAGATCCTCGTCGCGGTCGAGCTGCCGCAGCTCGCCGACGGTGCGAAGTGGGGCTACTACAAGGTAAATCGCAAGCCCGGTGAGTTCGCCGACGCTATCGGCGCGGTGGTTATGGGTAAGATCCGCCGCGGTCTGCGGCGCGACGGGCTCGGCGCCGTTCCGCGTCGACGCGATCGAGCAGAAGCTCGCCGGCGGCTCGACGGAGCTTTCCATCGCCGAGGCGCGCGACATGATTTCCGGGCACGATCCGGGCTTCGACGATTACGAACTTCAGATACACGCCGTGGCGCTCAGCCGGGCCGTCGGGAGGGCCTTCGCATGAGCGAGATTACCGTCACCATCAACGGCGAGACCGTTACCGAGAACGTCGAGCCGCGCTTGTCGCTCGCCGACTTCGTCCGTGACCACCGGCGGCTGACCGGTACGCATCTCGGCTGTGAGCACGGCGTCTGCGGCGCATGCACGGTTCTGATGAACGGCGAGCCCGTGCGCTCCTGCATCACCTTCGCGGTGGTCGCCGACGGAACCGAGATCACCACCATCGAGGGCTTCGACGAAGACGAGCCGATGACGCAGCTGCGCAAGGCGTTCCACGAGAACCATGCGCTCCAGTGCGGCTACTGCACGCCCGGCATGCTGGTGGCGGCGCGCGACATCGTCACGCGCCTCCCCGACGCCGACGAGGCGCGGGTGCGTCTGGAGCTCGCCGGCAATCTCTGCCGCTGCACCGGGTATGTCGGCATCGTGAATGCCATCCTTCAGGTGCTGGAGGAACGCCGGGGTAACACCGGCGGTTAGCTCATGGGACAGTTCGGTATTGGCCAGGCCATCGTGCGCGAGGAAGACCCGCGCCTGCTTCGCGGAAGGGGGTGTATGCGGGCGACGTCAACCTGCCGCGCCAGGCATACGCGCTGATGGTGCGATGCCCATGCATGCCGAAATCGATCGATCGACTCGAAAGCCGCTAACTCTCTGCCCGGCGTGCTTGCCGTCTATACCGGCGGTGGCGGCCGACAATCTCAATTATGCCTGGCATGCCATTGAAATGGATCCGGCCCGACGGCGAACCGATGGGCTACCGGCCGCAGCCTCCCGCTGGCACTCGGTCGCGTGCGTTATGTGGGCGATCCCGTGGCGTTGGTCATCGCGGAGACGCTCGATGCGGCGCGCGATGCGGCGGAAGCTTTGATCGTCGATTACGAACCATTGCCTTCGGTTACGGATACCGCGCGCACGGTAGATGCGGAGGCACCCGTGATCTGGGACGACGCGCCGGACAAATGCTCGCGCTCTATCGGGCGGGTGACGCGTGGGCGACCGAAGCGGCCTGCCAATGCCGCTCACGTGGTGAAGCGACGTTTCGTAATCTCGCGTATTCGCGCAATACATGGAGGCGCGCAGCGCCGGTCCCGACTACGATGAACGTGATGATCGGTTCACGCTCTATGCAGACGTTCAGTATCCGCACCGCGTCCGCCAGCTTCTCGCCGAAAAGATCTTCCAGGTGCCCGAACAGAGCGTCCGCGTAGTCGCGCGCGCGACGTCGGAGCGGATCGGCACCAGGGATGGCAGTATCCCGAGCACCGCCTGACGCTGTGGGCGGCGCAGAGCTCGGCCGGCCGGTCAAATGGAGCTGTGAGCGCACCGAGGCCGTCAGGCGGACGAGCACGGCCGCGACAACGTGACCGGGCAGAGCTCGCCTTTGACGCGGACGGCAAGGTGCTGGCGCTTCGCGTCGCACGCTTGCAAATATCGGCGCGTACCTATCGGCGATCCGGAACCTGCTCGCGGCCTACACAAACGTTGGCACGCTTGTAGGTGTCTACGACATCCCACCGCCCATGCCGAGATTCGGACCGTCCATTCTAACACCAACCCCTGCACGCCCTATCGCTTCGGTGCCGGTAGGCCTGAAGCGACCTATGTCATCGAACGCATGTTCGATGCGGCGGCGCAGGAGCTTGGCATAGACCGCACAGTGCTGCGTGCGAAGAACTTCATTCCGCCCGAGAAGATGCCAATCCGAACGCCACTTGGACTTTGCTACTGACTGCGGTGAGTTCGCGGCGAACCAGGAGGCAGCGCTGAAGATGGCGGATTACTCCGGCTTTGAGGACAGGCGCAGAAGAGGCTGCTATGCGCGGCAAGCTGCGTGGCATCGGCACTGCGAACCCGATCGAGCGCTCGGCGTCGCCGTCGCCCGACTTCGCTGAGATCCGCTTTACGACGGACGGCACTGCGACGATCCTGATGGGCACCAAGAGCCAGGGCAGGGCCATGAGACGGTATACAAGCAGATCGTCGGCGAACGGCTGAGCCCTAGACTCCGATAGCATGCGCGTCATAGACGGTGATACCGACCGCGTGGCCTTCGGCATTGGCACGATGGGCTCGCGCTCGACCGTGATCGGCGGATCCGCGCTCTACCGCGCCGCCGACAAGGTGATCGAGCGCGCGAAGCCGATCGCCGCCCACATGCTCGAGGCGAGCGTCGAGGACATGGAGTTCGAGCGCGGCATTTTCACCGTCGCCGGCACCGACCGGACGGTAACGCTCACCGACGTCGCGAAGGCGTCGTTCCTGCCGGCGCGCCTGCCGCCCGGATCGGAGCCCGGCCTGTTCGAATCCGCGACCTTCGCGCCCGAGGACGACACCTATCCCAACGGCAGCCACGTCTGCGAGGTCGAGATCGACCCCGAAACCGGCGAGACGCATATCGTGGGTTACTGGGTAGTCGACGACGTCGGCGTCGTCGTGAACCCGACCATCGTGAAAGGCCAGATCCACGGCGGCGTCGCGCAGGGCGTCGGCCAGGTGCTGATGGAGCAGGTCGCCTACGATCCGGACTCGGGCCAGCTGTTGAGTGCGTCGTTCATGGACTACTGTATGCCGCGGGCCGACGATTTCTCTGACATCGCCATCGTCAGCAATCCCGTGCCGACCACCCGCAACCCGCTAGGTGTTAAGGGCGCGGGCGAGGCGGGGACGGTTGGCGCGCTGCCGGCGACGATGAACGCGCTCTTGGACGCGCTAATGCCGGTCGGCGTCACGGACCTTCCCATGCCCGCGACGCCGCATGCAATCTGGCAGGCGATCGAAAAAGCGAAGTTTGGATAGAAGCTAGGGGGAGACAGATCGGTGACCGAAGAAATTCTGGCCCAACTCGCGCCCACGGGCACGTTGCGAGCCGGCATCAATATGGCGAACGTCCTTTTGGTGACCGGGCGGCTTGGGAACGGCGATCCTGGCGGTGTTGGACCCGATTTCGCGCGTGCCATTGCGGAGCGCCTTTGCGTGCCCTTAGCCTACGTGCAATTCCCAACGCCGGGCGAGGTGGCGGACGCGGTCGACGACGGTGTCTGGGACATTGGCCTGATCGGAGCTGAGCCGTCGCGCGCCGAGAAGATTGAATTTACCGCTGCCTATGTGGAGATCGAGGCAACTTATATGGTGTGGGACGGCTCGGTATTGAGCTCGATCGAGGACGTTGATGCGCCTGGAGTGCGCATCGCCGTTTCGGGCCGAAGCGCCTACGACCTCTATCTGACACGCACGCTCAAGCATGCTGAGCTAGTCCGCGCGAAGGGCTTGCCTGGCGCGCAGGCGCTGTTTGTCGACGAAAAGCTCGATGCGTTGGCGGGGCTGAGGCCGGCCATGAACGACGCGCTGCCCGATATTGATGGTGCGAAAATCCTCGATGGCAAGTTTACCGCAGTCCAGCAGGCGGTGGGCTGCAAGAAGAGCAGCGCCGCGGCGGTACAATTCCTCAGCGATTTCGTCGAGGAATCGAAGGCGAGCGGGCTGGTCGCCTCATTGATCGAAAAGCACGGGGTGGTCGGCCGCCTGTCGGTCGCCGGGCTCGCCTGATTGCTTACTGGAGCGCCGAACTAAAAATCTGGGGGCGGGAGTTTGAATCCCCCGAGCGAGCCATTACTTGATCACCATATTCAGATTTTTATCAGTTTTTGATTTAAGTCTGTTTTCAGAAAACATCAGTTGCCAAAAAGTGCAGAACCCTTAGAAGCCAGCTCGCATTTCGCGGCGGATTGTCTGATCCGGTATTGGTCCGTCCGCGGCTGCTAGCAGGTCGGCCATGTGATTGGGGTTGGCAGTGCCGGGGATCGCGCAGGTCACCGCCGGGTGCGAAATAACATATTTGAGGCAGTATTGCGCCCAACTCGTGCAGCCCAGCTCTTCGGCCAGCGGCGGCAGGGGGCGGCCGCGCAGCCGGGATAGCAGCCCGCCGCCGCCGAACGGCACGTTGATGAGCGTTGCGATGCCGTTGTCTCGGCAGAACGGGAAAATCTTGTCCTCGGCATCGGGCTCTTCGATCGAATAGCAGAACTGCAAAAAATCGACCTTTTCCGCGCGAACTGCGTCCATCAAATCGTCGAAGGCATGCGGTCGGTAGTGGGTGTAGCCGAGATAGCGCAGGCGGCCTTCCACCTTCCAGGCGCGCATCGTCTTGAGCTGCGTTCGCCAATCAACGAGATTGTGGACCTGCATGAGGTCGACCGTATCCGTTCTAAGCAGCCGGAAGGAATCCTCCATTTCTGCAATGCCGGCGGCGCGGCCACGGGTCCAGACCTTAGTCGCGATGAAAGCCTTGTCGCGGCGGCCTATCTCTGCGAGGAGGTCGCCCGCCACGCCCTCTGCGCGACCATACATGGGCGATGAGTCAACGACCTTGCCGCTGCCGTCGAGCAGCGTTTCAAGGACGGCACGGCGCGGCGCACGCTCGAGCTCACCCGCGCCGATATCAAAGCCTTTCCAGGTGCCGAGGCCCACGACGGGGAGCTCCTCGCCGGTGGAGGGTATGGCGCGTTTGAACATTGCACGAAGTTAGCGCATTACGCGGGGCGCGACTATCTCTGCCCGCCCAAGTCGTAGGCGTTTAACACCGCCGCGATGGTGCGCGCGGTCAGATGAGGCTTCGAAGAATAGGGAAAGAGCCGCCGCAAGATTCCGCCGGCAATCGCGAAGTTAGCCGCGTGAGCGGTCAAAGTTTGCCCAAGCCATGTCGACAGCCTGTTCGATTTCAATGCCCTGACGCAGTTCATCGTACATCCCGTCGCCCAACAGCCGCCACAGGTCGCGGGTCAACCTGCAGACGGCATCGAACGCGCTGCGTGTGTCCATATGTCCAGCGTCGAACCCGTACTCGTCGGCCCATTCGAAGATGTCATCGCAGGATCTCGAATTCGGCCGCGACGGCGCCCAAATAGCGCAGCGCGTTGGGAAGGCTGGGCTGACCTCGCCGAGCGTACTCGTGTAGTGGAATTCCATCTCATGCGTCCGGCCCCGGAGCGAGCACAGGAAATGCTCCGCGTCGTCCGGGATCTCATTCGGATGCAGGTCGGGGTTTGCGTCGGCGATTTCCGAGCTCATCGAAAGTTCGCCGCGCGATATGAATCTATTGAGGTTCATTGAGGCAGAAACTAGACGATTTCCAACCACAGCGTACAGTGCCGAAACGCCGCAGTACGGCCTGTTTGTTGCGGTTGCGGCCCAATTCCACGGAAACAGAAGTTGTCGCTCCGACCGGTACTTGAACATCTGCCATACAGACCGCGCGATGACGATGGGCAAGACGATGGCGGCGCCGATCAAGATGTAGTCCCAAAGACCGCGGAATCCGGCCGCCCGCAGCCCGCGGAGGTCGGTTTAGAAGTCGTCGACATCGAGGAAGATACCGACAACTGCTGAATTAGCGGAGGTCATCATAAACGAATTTCTCCTATTTGGGCCGATCAGCCTATCCGTTGCGGCCCGATTCCTTACGCTGCGCGTCTGGATCGTTTTCTTTTGCGACGAAATACCCGTACGATCAACACAAATCAAAGACCCAACAAGGGAGCTGATCGTGGCCAAGATAAATATCCAGTTCACCCTGTTTTCCGCATTCTACTCGCCTCTCATATCGACGTTCGCTGGTGGTTTCCTGCAGGAGGAGGGGCTAGAGCCTGAATGGTCGATTTCGCCCCCCGGCGTGTCCGCGATCGCCGCGGTCGAGGACGGCTCGGCGCATGTCGTCCAGTCAGCGTTGAGCCAAGGTTTCTCGGACCTCGCAAACGGTGAGACGCCAAAGGCGGTGCATTTCGCGCAGGTTAACGAGATGGACGGGTTTTTCGTCACTGGCCGTGCGCCCGACCCTGATTTCTCATGGGACAAACTTGAAGGTGCCGAGGTGGTGACGTTCGGGGGTGGACAGCCGCGCGCCATGTTCCGTTACGCCTGCCACAAGGCGGGAGTCGACTTTTCCACGCTTAAGCTGATTCAGCCCGGCGGCCCAGCCGCCATCGACACGGCGTTCCGCGAGGGTAAGGGCGATTACGTCCATCAGCAGGGACCGTTTCCGCAGCAGCTTGAAGCCGACGGCGTCGGCCATGTACTCGGCCAGACCGGTCCGCTGATCGGGCCGTGCGGCTTCTCTAGCCTCGCGGCGACGCGCGAATGGCTGGAAACTGACATTGCGAAGGCATTCATCCGAGCCTACGCGAAGACGCGTCAATACATGAATGACACCCCGGCCGCCGAGATCGCCAGGGCTGAGAAGCCATATTTCCCGGATATCGACGAGGACGTGCTGGCAAGCTGCATCGCAACCTATCAGGCGCTCGGCACCTGGACGCTGCACGTCGAGATCACCAAGCCGGCGTTCGAGGTCATCCTGGACGTATTCGAACACGCGGGATCGCTCAAAGAGCGATATGTCTATGAACAGGTCTGCACGGCTCCGCCTACGCCTTAACATTTTCCGTGTGACATTGATCCATGATTTCTAATCGACAGACAAAGCCGCGTAATTGGCGGCGAGGGATGAGGTGGCGATGACCCTCTCGCTGCGACAGTTGCATCCGCTCTACGGCGCCGAGCTCGCCGGCATCGATTTGCGCGACGACTTCAGCGACGCACAGTTGGCGGAAATCGTTTCGGTCCTCGAGGAATACGCCGTCGGCGTCGTCCGACACGCGGAGCCGCTCACAGACGCAGAACACATTGGCTTTAGCCGCAGCCTAGGGCCGATCGAGGGTGTGCCCGTTCTCACCATGAAGGGGATCGATCCCTTCAAGCTGCGGGTGCCGCATCACGAGATTGTCGACCAGAGCAATCTGGACGACGCCGGGAACATCTATGCAGAGAACGACCGGCGGCTCGCCTTCAAACGCGCTAACCGGCTGTGGCACACGGACATTTCCTTCGCCCCGAACCGGGCGACGTTCTCGCTGCTGTCGGCTCACGTGCTGCCCGAGGACCCGCCAACCACCGAATTCGCCGACATGCGGGCTGCATGGGATGCCTTGCCAGAGACGATGAAGCGGCGGATCGAGGGGCTTCAGGCTGAGCATTCCTACTGGTATTCGCGCGTCGCCGGGGGCGGGCCCAAGCCGACGGAGGACGAGATCAGTTCGCGCCCGCCGGTGCGCCATCCGCTAGTCCATGTTCGCGGCCGCCGCAAGGCGCTCTATCTTGCGAGCCACGCTTGCGCTATCGCTGGCTGGCCTGACGACGAGGCGCACGCTCTTCTGGACGAGCTCAGGGCCTTCGCGACGCGTCCGGAATTCGTCTACGCCCACGACTGGCGCATCGGCGACGTGCTGATCTGGGACAATCTGTCGACAATGCACCGAGCGACGCCGTACGATGACCGCAATGTCGTTCGAGACGTCCGCCGGACGACTTGCCGCGAGGCAGCACCGGGGGCGGCGACGCAGCCAGTATGACCGACAAGGCATGTGACAAGGTATATGACTATGTCATTGCCGGAGGCGGTTCCGCGGGCTGCGTGCTCGCGGCGCGCCTCAGCGAAGACCCAGCCGTAACTGTCTGTCTGCTGGAGGCGGGTCCGCCTGACCGCAACCCGTTCATCCACATTCCCGCGACGCTTTTTATGATGATGCGTCACAAAACGCTCAACTGGCGGTTTGAGACAGCGCCGCAGGAAAAGATGGGCGGCGTGTCGGTTTATATTCCCCGAGGCCGCGTCCTCGGTGGGTCAAGCTCGATCAACGGCATGGTCTATATCCGGGGCCACCGGCTCGATTACGATGACTGGGCGGCGGCGGGAAATACGGGATGGGGC
Organism: Alphaproteobacteria bacterium; assembly: GCA_038131485.1. Classification (GTDB taxonomy): domain Bacteria; phylum Pseudomonadota; class Alphaproteobacteria; order MPNO01; family UBA830; genus JAYQUR01. Next base: position 35,559 of record JAYPPO010000014.1, on the reverse strand, counting down.
TGGGACGACGTACTACCCTGGTTTTGCAAGTCCGAGAACAACGAGCAGTTTGGCGACGACCCGATGCACGGCACCGGCGGGCCGCTCAACGTCACCTTCGTCGACCGCCCGAGTCCGCTGCACGAAAATCTGTGCGCCGCGGCCGAAGAACTGCAATACCGCCGCACCGACAACTTCAACGCAGCTGAACAAGATGGGTTTGGCATCCATCAGGTGACGCAGAAGAACGGCCGTCGCTGGTCGGCCGCTTCGGCGTTTCTCGCGCCCGCGCGCAAGCGGCCGAACCTCGAAATCGTGACCGATGCGCGGGTCACGCAGATCGCGTTCGACGGTAGGCGCGCATCCGGCGTGGTACTAGTGCGAGGCGGGTCGCGGGAAACAGTTTTAGCCCAGCGCGAGGTGGTGCTCGCCGCCGGCGCCATCGCCTCGCCGCAGATCCTTATGCTGTCTGGCATCGGCGACGGCAGCGCGCTGTCGGGTCTAGGAATCCCGGTCGTCCGCAACCTGCCGGGCGTCGGCCGCAACCTGCAGGATCATATCGCGACGCGCATTGAATACGACAGCCCGAGCGCGCTTTCCTACGGCATCTCGTTCCGCACCCTGCCGCGCCACGCCGTGCAGGCGGCCAACTACCTTCTCCGCCGTCGGGGTTTTTGGGCCAGTAATCTCGTAGAGGGTGGTGGCTTCATCCGCACGAGCCCTGGCCTTGACCGGCCCGACATCCAGATCGTCTTCGTTCCTGGTAAGCGCGGCCAGAACGGTCGGCTGATAGGCTGGGGCCACGGGTTTAGCGCCAGCGCGGTTCTGCTGCGCCCCGAGAGCCGTGGCGAAATACGACTCGCGTCGGCCGATCCCGCTGCCCGGCCGGTTATTGACCCCCGCTTCTTCACTGATGGGCGCGATCTCGACGCGCTGGTGCGCGGGTACCGAGAGATGCGCCGCCTGATGGACTCCCCGCAGTTCGACGGGCTGCGCGGTTTTGAGAGGATGCCAGGCCGCGATTTCGACAGCGACGAGGCACTCGCCGATTGGGTGCGCGACACGGCGAGCACTATCTTTCACCCGGTCGGGACCTGCAAGATGGGCCCGGACAGGGACCCTTTGGCCGTCGTCGGCCCCGATCTCCGCGTGCGCGGGATCGACGGCTTGCGCGTGGTGGATGCGTCGATCATGCCAGGTATCGTCGGTGGCAACACCAACGCGCCGGTGATCATGATCGCAGAGAGGGCGGCAGATCTTGTTAAAGCAGCGGCCTAGGACCGCCTATTACGCGTCGACGTTGAGAACGATCTTACCGAAATGCTGGTTGGTGCGCATGTGTTCGACCGCATCGATCACGTCGTCGAAATCAAATTCGCTGTCGATCGGGAGGGTCAGCTCGCCCGCCTCGACCGCGCCCCATAAATCCCTCTGCATCGCCTGGACAATGTCGCGAACCTCCTCGACCGAGCGGGTGCGGAAAGTGACGCCGATATAGTCGATGCGCCGCATGGCGTGCAGGTCGAAATTGAACTCGCCGTTGAAACCGCCGAGCCTGCCGACATTAACGATCCGCCCGAGGACCTTCGTCGCAGCCAGGTTCTGGTTGGCCACGTAGCCGGAAATCTGGTCGACGATTAGGTCGACGCCAGCGCCGCCGGTGGCGTCGAGCACCTGCTTCACCCATCCTTCATCGCGGGAATCGACGGCGAGGTCGGCGCCGAACTCCGTCAGCCGAGCGCGGCGTTCCGGATTGGTCGACGAGCCGATGACCAGCGATGCGCCCATTGTTCTCGCGATCTGCTGCCCCATCAGCCCGACGCCCGAGCTCGCGCCCTGGATCATCAACGCTTCACCCGACTTGAACCGGCCGGCAGTGGCAATGGCGTTGTGCATGGTCTGCAGCGCGACCGGGAGCGTAGAGGCCTGCACATAGTTCATGTTGTTGGCCGGCAGAGGCACGGTGCGTCCCCAGTCCGCCGTCGCGTATTCGGCCCAGCCGCCGCTGCCCGAGCACATCACTCGGTCGCCTGGCTTCACGTTCGGGACCTCCGAACCGACTTCGACAACCTCGCCAGCGAACTCGATGCCAACGGTCGTGCCCGGCCCGCTGTCGCGGCCGTGCGCCATGCCGCTTGCTACCATGATATCTGCCCTGTTAAGCCCACACGCCTTGACCTTGACCAGTACCTCGTTAGACGCCGGTTTCGGCTCGTCGATTTGCTGGATGCCGAAGCCGTTCTGTCCAACCACCGCCGCTTTCATGACGTATTCTCCCCTTGTGAAGGGACGGATCATATCAAGCGCGCCGGGCCGAGTCCCACCGGTCCCTCTCCAGCCGGCGGGCCTTGCCGCGCGGCCCGCGAAAGACCATCATCCGGCCGGAGGTGAGAGACAGGAATGGAACCTGAATACGATGTCGTGATCGTCGGCGGCGGGCCAGTCGGCGTTGCGCTCGCGGTCAATCTGGGCCTCCGCGGCATCTCCTGCGCGCTGATCGAGCGCCGGCTGGAGCCGCAGCGGATCCCGAAAGGCCAGAACCTGCTGCAGAGATCGGTCGAGCATTTCTACTATTGGGGCATTGATGAGGAACTGCGCGCCGCGCGCGTAATGCCACCCGAGTTTCCAATGAACGGCATCATCGCCTATGGCAGCCTGACGACCGACTGGTGGTATGCGCCGCCGCTGAGGGAGCTTCTGAACAAGTACTATTTCCTCGACAATGAGCGCCTGCCGCAATACCGGATGGAAGAGGTGCTGCGCCGTAAGATGGCGACGCTGCTGAACGTGCATCCGCGCTTCGGCTGGCGCGCCGAGGATATCGAGCAGGATTCTTACGGCGTCCGCGTCACGGTGCGGGAAGAGGGCGGCGACCGTGAGGCCGTGCTGACTGGCCGTTACGCGGTCGGCTGCGACGGCGCGCATTCCGGCGTGCGAGAACGCATCGGGATCAAGCGCGGCGGGGCCGACTACGACCAGCTGATGGTACTTGCTGTTTTTCGCTCGCGAGAGCTAAGCGCCGTTCTTAAGGAAAAATTCCCAGAACGCTCCACCTACCGCGTGATGCGCGAGGACTTACACGGCTACTGGGAGTTCTTCGGCCGCGTCGACGTCGAGGAGGGCTGGTTTTTCCACGCGCCGGTACCGGCGGACACCACGCGCGACAATTTTGATTTCCACGGTCTCCTGCAGCGGGTCGCGGGCTTCGAGTTCGACTGCGACTTCGAATATGTGGGCTTTTGGGACCTTCGCATCGCTGTCGCGGACCGTTACCGTGTGGGCAGGGTGTTCATCGCGGGCGACGCGGCGCATTCGCACCCGCCCTACGGCGGCTACGGCCTCAATAACGGACTTGAAGACATCGTCAATCTTGGCTGGAAGCTCGAGGCTGTCCTCAAAGGTTGGGGCGGGGCGCCGCTGCTTGATACCTACAGCGAGGAGCGCCGGCCGATCTTCGAGGAGACTGGCCGTGACTTCATCGCTGGGCGCATCGAGACCGACCGTGCCTTCTTCGAGAGGTACAACCCCGAGAAGAACGTCGAGGCGTTCGAAAAGGCGTGGAAAAGCGAACATGCCGGCGCGGCAGCGCCGCGCGTCCTGACCTACGAGCCAAACTATGAGGGCTCGTCCATCGTTGACGGCCCGCCCGGCGCCTTGTGCAGCGCACACGGCAAGCACAGTTTCGAGGCGCGTCCTGGCCATCACCTCCCGTCGCAAGTGCTGTCCGATGGGCGCAACGTCTTCGAAGCGCTGAAGCCGGGATTCAATCTGATCGCCCTCGACGCGCCCAGCGGCGCAGTTAAGGAGTTCGAGCAGGCAGCCCAGGCCGCGGACATCCCGCTGGACATCGTGACTGACAGCTTCGACGGCGGGCGCGAGGAATATGGCGCACGGCTGATCCTCGTCCGGCCCGACCAGTACATTGTGTGGTGCGCCGACGAAGCCCCGGTCGATATTCCGGCGCTAATGCGCAAGATCGCCGGAAACGCCGAATGACGGACGCAAAAGCGCGCGGCTACAACGACCTGCAGGACCACCTGCGCGCGCTCGATGCAGCGGGTCTACTGACTATTATAGACGCGGCGGTTGACAAGGATTGCGAGTTGTCGCCGCTGGTCCGCTGGCAGTTCCGGGGAGGTATTCCGGAAGCCGAACGAAAGGCGTTCCTCTTCAACAGGCCCACCGACGCGGCCGGGCGCAACTACGGCATTCCGGTCGCGGTAGGCGCGCTCGCCGGCAACGCGGCGATCTATTCCGTCGGCATGGGAAAGCTGGTCGCGGAAATAGGCGAATGCTGGGCGCATGCCATCGCCAATCCAATTGCGCCGGTCGAAGTAACGGACCCGGTCTGCCAGCAAATCGTATTCGAGGGAAATGCGCTGAGCGCTGGGCACGGGCTCGATGGCCTCCCCGTACCTGTTTCAACACCAGGCTACGACAGTGCGCCCTATATCACTGCGACCGCCTGCATCACCAAGGATCCCGAGACCGGCATCCAAAACCTCGGCACCTACCGCGGCGGGTTGAAGGCGCCGGACCGGATCGGCCTCAAGCTCTTCATGAACCTCGGCCAGGGCGGGACCGCGCATTGGGAGAAGTATCGGGCAAGGGGTGAGCCGATGCCTATTGCCATGGTCGTCGGCTGTCCGCCGCCCGTCGCCTACGTGAGCCCGCAGAAGCTACCCATCGGTGTCGACGAGATGGGGGTCGCAGGCGGTATAGTCGGCGCGCCGATCCGGGTGGCGCAGGCCAAGACCGTCGACCTGATGGTGCCCGCCGAGGCGGAGATCGTCATCGAGGGGCTGCTGGATACCGAATATTTCGAGCCGGAGGGCCCGTTTGGCGAGAGCCACGGCCACATCAATCTCGAGGAATACAACTTCATCTTTCGCGTCACCGCGATCACTCGGCGCGCGAACGCGGTGTTTACGTCGATCATAAGTCAGGTTACGCCGTCCGAGTCCTCCGTCATCAAGCGCGTCGCCTACGAACCGCTATTCCTCTCGCACCTGACGTCGCAGCTTGGCATCCGCGGCGTAGTGCGTGTCGCCATGCACGAGCCGCTCACGAACCTTCGCAAGGTGGTTGTCGTCCAGGTTGCGCGTGGCACGGCGCGGACCGAGATCTGGCGGGCGCTCTACGGCGCGATGTCCTTCCAGGGGCCGGTCGGGAAGTATCTGATCGCGGTCGACGAGGATATCGATCCCGACAATCTCGATGCGGTGTTCTGGGCGATGAGCTACCGCGCCAATCTCGCCAGCGACTGCGAGATCGCGCCGCATCGTCCGCGCGGCCACGGCCCGCCCACGGCAATGGCGGAGGACGCGACGCTATTGATCGACGCCACGCTCAAGGCCGATATGGCGCCGGTGGCGCTGCCCAAGCGCGAATATATGGAACGCGCAAGGGTCCTATGGGAGAACCTCGGCCTCCCGCCGCTCAAGCCCGAGGCGCCGTGGCACGGCTACGAGCTTGGCGACTGGTCGGAGGAATGGGACCGTATCGCAGCGCGCGCGGCGAAGGGCGGTTGGCAGGCTAACGGTGAGCGGTCCGGCCAGCAGCGCCGTAACGACGTTTCCCCGAATACTGACATTCGAAAAGTTCCGCCCGCGTGACTACCCCCCTTTCGGCGCTGCCCCCCATCATCCTCGGGCCGTTCTGGATGGTTTCGGCTGGCGTCGGCTACACGTTTGCATCAGCCTGTACGCGGGCGCTGTCGAACGACTATTCGACGGTCCAGCTTGCCTTCCTCCGTTGCCTAATTGCCGTGCCCTTCTTCTTCCCCATGCTGATCAGAAACGGCATCGGCGTGATGAAGACGCCGGTCTTCCCGATGCACCTGCTGCGCGCCCTTCTTACCTACGGCGCGATGCTGACATGGTTCTATGCGGTCAGCGTAATACCGGTATCCGATTATACGGCGCTGCTATACGCCCAGCCGATTTTTACGATCCTGTTCGCGATGGCATTCCTCGGCCAGCAGGCGGGCCCTCGAACGTGGGTTGCGGTCGCTGCCGCGTTCGTCGGCGCGATCGTGATCCTACGACCCGGGTTCCAGGTGATCAATCTCGGCATGATCGCGGCGCTCTCAACCGGCATCTTATTCGCGTCGATCAACACGACGGTAAAAATCATGTCGCGGACCGACTCGTCCGCGGTCATCACCGCCTATGTCAATATCCTGGTGCTTGTGCTCTCGTTCGTCCCGGCGCTGTTTTTCTGGAAGAATCCGCTATGGGACGACGTGCCTGCCATCCTTGGTATTGGTGTCTTCGCCCTATTTGGTCAATACGCAATCACGCAGGCGATCTCGACAGCGGATGCGCGTATCGTCCAACCGTTCGACTTCTCGCGCCTGATCACGGCGGCCATCGTCGGCTGGGTCGCGTTTGGCGAGGTGTCTGATCTCTATACCTGGATGGGCGGGCTGATTATCTTTTGCGCGAGCTACTACGTTGTTGCGTTCGAACGGAAAGGCAGTCACTGATGGCAACCTACAAGGTCGCCGTGATCCCGGGCGATGGGATCGGCAAGGAAGTCGTGCCTGAGGGGCTTCGCGTGCTCGAAGCGGCCGGCGGCAAGTTCGACATCGACTACGATTTCACTGAGTTCGGCTGGAACTGCGATGATTACGCGAAGACCGGCCGCATCATGCCAGAGGACGGCATAGACCAGTTACGCCCATTCGACGCGATCTTCCTCGGCGCGGTCGGCATGCCGGGCGTCCCGGACCACGTGTCGCTATGGGGCATGCTGATCCCGATCCGACGCGAGTTCTTCCAGTACGTCAATCTTCGCCCGGCGCGCCTGCTTCCCGGCGTTACCTCGCCGCTTGCAAACCGCCAGCCCGAGGACATCGACATGATGATCGTCCGCGAGAACGTCGAGGGCGAGTACTCTCGGATCGGCGGACGGCTCTACGAGGGAACGGACGCCGAGATGGCCGTCCAGCAGGCTGTGTTCACCCGCCAGGGCTGCGACAGAATCATACGCTACGCGTTCGAGCTCGCACGCACGCGCCCGGCGAAGAAGGTTACGTCGGCGACAAAGTCGAACGGCATAATCTATTCGATGCCCTACTGGGACGAGCGTTTCGCTGCCGTCGCGGCCGACTATCCCGAGATTGAGACCGACCAGTATCACATCGATATACTGACGGCACGCTTCGTGACCAGCCCGGACTGGTTCGACGTCGTCGTCGGCTCTAACCTGTTCGGCGACATCCTGTCGGACCTTGGCCCCGCCGTTGCGGGCTCGATTGGTATCGCCGCGTCGGGCAACATCAACCCTGAGCGCGACCACCCGTCGATGTTCGAGCCCGTCCACGGCTCCGCGCCAGACATCTACGGCCAGGGTATCGCAAACCCGGTCGCTCAAATCTGGTCGGCAGCGATGATGCTGGAGCATTTTGGAGAGAAGCAGGCGGCAGATGCCATCCTCACCGCGATTGAAAACGTGCTTGGAGGCGGCGGGCCAAAGACCCGGGATCTCGGCGGGCAGGCTTCTACCGAGGATCTTGGCAAGGCCATCGCGGCTGCTATTTGAAACCGACCAAATGTTCTATCGTTTCAGCGATGTCATTCCCGACTTGTTTCGGAGCCCAGAAATCGTTTCCCGCTGATTGCCGTTAGACTAGACACCGAAAAAAGTCCTGGGCGACAATCGGCGGTACGGCAGCGTTTCGAGAGAAGACGCAGACTCATGATCACCTTCTACGCTTGGCCGACGCCGAACGCTCAAAAGGTCTCCATCCTGCTGGAGGAGCTTGGCGCGCGCTATGACGTCGTCTCCGTTGACATCAACAGGGGCGCGCAGTTCGAGCCGGAATTCCTCTGCATCAGCCCCAACAACCGCATTCCGGCCATCGTCGATCACGACCCAGCGGATGGTGGCGAGGCGGTTTCTGTGTTTGAGTCCGGCGCGATCCTTATCTATCTCGCGGAAAAGCACGGCCGCTTCTTACCGGGGTCGGACGATATCCGCGTGCGCAAGACTGTGCTCGAATGGCTGATGTGGCAGATGGGCGGGCTGGGGCCGATGGCGGGGCAGGCGCATCACTTCCGGCAGGCCATGGGCGGCGTCGAGGTGCCCTACGGGATCGAGCGCTATTCGAAAGAGGTCCGCCGGCTCTACGGTGTCATGGAGCGGCGCCTGGCCGGTGCCGAGTGGCTCGGCGGCGCGGACTATTCCATCGCCGACATGGCGTGCTGGCCCTGGGCGCGGCCGTCAGGGCGTCAGGGCGTCGAAAAGGCGATCTTTCCGAATGTGAAGCGCTGGTTCGACGCGATGTCGGCGCGACCGGCTGTTCAGGAAGGAATGAAGCTCCTCCAGAATTACCGCGGGACACGCGAGATGAGCGCCGCGTCGCGCGCGATCTTGTTCGGCGAGCGGCAGTTCGGCGGCGACGAGTGATCGACAGCTGGATTAACTGCCCTCACTGCGGGACCAACGTCACCGCGACGCGGGACGATTGCAGGCGCTGCGGCGGCAATCTTAAGACGCTGACAGATGGCAGCCCCAATCCCGCCCAGACCAACCAGTTCGTCAAGGCCATGCATATAGGCAACGTGATCGACAAGGCGGTTTTCGTGGTCGTCCTACTGATCTTCGCCGGTTTGTTCTTCCGGTTTCTGTTCTAGGGCGGCGGCCGGCCCCGCCTTTTGTCCGTTTTGCGGAAGTTCTCTATTTCTCTCCCATATCACACCTGCACGCAACGAGCGGCACCTGCGAGCCTGTTTGAACGGAGCTGTTCCAATCTCGCGACCTCAAGGGCCCGGGAGCGTCAGGAGGGCGGTGCCGGGGAGTGGTTCGCGACCTAGGACCAGGGCGCCTGCAGCGATTGGCGCAAGGAAGACCTGCCGAGCTTCAACAAGTTGACCGTGCCCGAATCCGAGGAGCTGTGCTGCGAGACGGGTTTCGGCTTCGCGTGCCGCGAGATGGTTCCGATCGGCAGCTCCGGACCGGCCTGCATGGTCAGTTCGGCACTTATCCAGTTTGCCAGGATGTGCAAATTCTTCGCCAGCGTTGGGACCTACGCCCTCAAGAAATAAAGGTGGGCAACGCCTGACCGCGTCAGTGCGCTGACGGCGCGCTTCCGCGCCGCGTTTCCTCGCGGACGCTGTACCAGTTGGCGGCGAAGATTACCGCCGCGCCGACGGCTGTCCATGGGCTGATCGCCTCGGCATAGATCAGAAACCCGATCAGCGCCATGAACGGTAGGCGCAGGAAGTCGAGCGGGAAGATGATCGTGATGTCGGCAAGCGACAGGGCGCGGGCCATCGCGTAGTGCGCCCATAGGCCTGCAAATCCCCAGACCAGGATCCATGGTGCGTCTTCAAGCCGCAGCGCGACCCAGTCGAAGACGAAGATAGCGGGAATCAGCCCGGCGGGAAGCTGCAGCAGGTTCATCCAGAAGATGATGCCCTGCGGACTGTCGCTGCGGGTGAGATACTTCACCAGAACGCCCGATCCCGCATAGAGGAATGAGCCGGTGACCATCACCAGCCCGGCGATATTGAAAGCCGAACCTTCTGGTTGGAGGATGATCAGGACGCCCGTGAAACCCAGGATTGTCGCAACCCATTTGTGCCGCCACATCCTCTCGCCGAGGAACATCACAGCGAGGAGCGCAGTAAAAAGCGGAATCGAGAACTCGATCGCGGTTAGGTCCGACAGCGTCAGATGGACGATGCCGTAGATCCAGCAGATCTGCGCGCCAAACTGGATAACGGCACGGCCCAGGTGCCAGCGGAACCGGTGCGTCCGGATGTCAGCGAAACGTTTGCGCGCGAGGAACGGCAGGACGACCAGCACGCCGATCGCAGAGCGGAAGAACAGGATCTGGAACGTCGACATGTTCAGGCTATCGAGCCCGCGCGCAGCGATCGCCATACCCGCGAATCCGGCCATCGTCCCGCAGAACCACAGAACCGCCTGTGCCAGCGGCGGCAGCGGGGTCATGCCTTAACGGCCCGGGTTTCCCGGATCACGGAATAGTAGTTTCCGCCAAAGATCAGCGCCGCGCCGATCAGTACAAAGACGCTAACGCCCTCGCTATAGATCAGCCAGCCCGCCAGCGCGGCGAGCGGCAGGCGGACGAAATCTATGGGGATGCAGACCGACGCGTCGGCAAGCTGGAAAGCGCGCGCCATACAGTAGTGCGCCGACATTCCCGAAAGGCCGATTGCAATGATCCACGGTGCGTCGGTCCAGACGGGCCAGACCCACTCGTATATCAGCAACGCGGGCGCCAGTGCGAACGGAAGCTGGATTACCTGCATCCAGAAGACGATCACCCAGGCGGGGTCGGTCCGTGTCAGCGATTTCACCATCACGTTGGAAGCGCCGTAGAACAGGGCGCAGAGCAGTACTATCAGCGCCGCCTTGTCGACGATCTCGATGCCAGGCCGCAGGATTACCATCGTGCCGATGAAACCGGCGACAACTGCGACGACGCGGTGTGGATGGAGCTTTTCGCCGATGAACAGCGTTGCGATGATCGCCGTCCAGATCGGCATGGTGAATTCGAGCGCCGTGACGTGCGCCAGCGGCAGCAGCGTCACGCCGATTACCCAGCACCACTGGCCGCCGAAATGGACCGCGTTACGAGCGACCTGCATACCGAACCTCGCCGTCTTCACGCTGCGGAAGCCCATATGCCACGCGACGAGGCACATTATCGGAATACCCACCAGAGAGCGGAACGACAGCAGCTCGAAGCTCGACATATGGCTCGACAACTCGCGGACGGAAATCATCATCAGGATGAAGGACGTCGCGGTGCCCAGCATCCAGAGGGCCGCAATCGCAGCATCGCCGCGACGGGTCTCCGTTGCAGGGTTTTTTGCCATCTACGTTGCTTTCCGGGCGCCCGTGCGGGTTTCGCGCCGGACGATGAAATAGGTCGCCGCAAAGATAACCGCTCCGCCGACCCATGCCCATACCACCGGCGCCTCTGAAAAGCAGACATAGGCGCCAAGTGCGACGAGCGGCAGCTTTGTGAAATCGACGATGATTATTAGGCTCGCGTCCGCCTCACCGAGCGCTTGGGCAAGAAGCCAGTGTGCCATCGTCGCCGCGCCGCCGAGCGCGAACAGCCAGGGCAGGTCCAAGAGGCTTGGAACCGAAATGCCCCCCATGAATAGCGCCAGGATCAGAGCCAGCGGCAGATGGATCAGGTTCATGAAGAAGACGATTGTGTCGCTCGACGACTGTCGCATCAGCACCTTGGTCGAGATATTGGCTCCCGCGTAACCGACCGCCGAGACCAGTGCCGCGACGGCGGCGAGGCTGATTGGCGCGACGCCGGGCCTCAGGATAAGCAAGACACCAGCGAAGCCGATGGCGGTGGCGATCCATCGCGCGCTATCGACCCGCTCGCCCAGAAGCAGGATCGCAAACAGGATCGTGAACAGCGGGATGGTGAACTGCAGTGACATGCCGACCGAGAGGTTGATCTCTCCGATGGCGTAGAACCATCCGGCGACGCCCACGAAATGCATCAGGTTGCGTAAAAGATGGCCGCCAAAATGCCGGGTGCGGAACAGCGCGGCGCGGGACCGCAGGAAAATTGGCGACAGAATAAGGAGACCCATGAACGCCCGCCAGAAGGCGAGCTCGCCTGCATTGAACCGCTCCGATAGCGATCGGACCAACAGCACCATCGACATGAAGACGAACGCCGACAGCAGGATCCACACGAAACCGCGCGCGTTAGCGGACAACGCGCCGAACCAATTCCGGATCGCGCTCATGACGTTTCCTTAGCTACCTGTCGCGCTGCCCGGCTCTCGCGAATGGCTATGTACCATGTGCTGGCAAAGATGATAGCGCCGCCTACCCAGACCCAGATTTCAGGTACCTCGCCGAACAGACCGAACGCGATCGCCGCCGTGAAGGGGAGGCGGAGGAAATCGATGGGCGCTATCACGCTTGCGTCGGCCCGCCGCAGCGCGATAGTGAACATCAGCGGCGCCAGCGTGCCAAGGATGCCGATCACGGCGATCGGCAGGATGTCGTCCGCTGTCGGTGGCACCCAGGTGTAAATCGCTGGCGGGATGCACAGCAGGCCGATGAGTGCGTTAGTGTAGAAGGTCAGCGCAAGCGGCGTCTCGGTTGCCAGCATCTTCTTCAAATAAATCACGGTCGCGCCGTAGAGAAGGGCGGAGGCAAGTATCATCGCCTCCGGCAGGCCGACTTCGGTCATGCCTGGTCGCAGGATTACCAGCATGCCGGCGAAACCCACGCCGGTTGCCGACACCCGCCGCCAGCCGACCTTCTCGCCCAGCAGCAGCGCCGCCATCAAGAGGACGAACAGCGGCAGGGTGAAATGGATCGCGACCGCCTTAGCGAGTGGCACAATCCCGATGGCATGAAACCACAGTACCATGCCGGTGAAATTCACGACCGCCCGCTGCGCATGCATTCCCGGCCGCTGGGTCTTGAGCAGGTGCAGCCCCTTCCATAGGTACCACGGCATCATCAGCGATACGCTGACTGCCATCCGCCAGAAAACGATCTGGAATGCCGACATCGTATCGGTGAGAGATCTGACCGCCGAATGGACGGAAGCGAACAGCACCATGGCGGCGACGGCGATCAGCACGCCGGTCAGCATCGTTCGGGATCTATGAGAACTCTGCGCGCCGGCGCCCAGGACGGTCATTCCGACAAAATAACGAGTTAGGGTCGCGACTTCCTTAAAATTCTGTCGATTGCCTGACTGCGAGGAGCCTGAAATGCTCAGGGAGATCTCGTTTTACGCGTATTCGCTCGTCCCGCTTCGCGCGCCGCACGGCCCAGCTCTAAGTGGGCGCCGCAGACGTTAGGGTGGGAAGTGTGATCCAGATTAACGAGGATGCCATCCAGACGCCGCTGTCGGTCCTGAGGACACGGGCCAGCGCGTCAGCCGAGATCGTGCCTAACGCGCAGGCCGAGCAGACGCTTCGCGTGAGCGTTTCGGTTATCTACGCACGGGAATAATCTGACTCCCATAGCGCCGCGAGGCATATTGCGGTCGATCTTACGCGCTCATTCTTCGGAATATCTTCCCAGCACCACGATACGTTTCTGGGCGCTTGAAGTCCGACGGTGTCGTCGCGCAGTAATCGAGAAGCGTTCGGTGGTCGGTCGAACTGCCCGTTTTGAGAGAGACGAATGCGACCGGCTCCTCGCCATAGACCCGGTCGGGCACGCCGATGGTCGCCGCTTCGAGAACGTCCGGATGCGCGGCGAGTGCGTTGTCGATCTCAGTGGCGCGATATTGAGCCGCCGCGCGAATTTATCGTCGCGCGCGCCCGTAACGATCAGAAGCCGTCGGGGTCGAGATAGCCGAGATCTCCAGTCTTCAGTCGTCCGATCGGCTCCAAGCAGCCATCGGCTAGCAGAGTCAACCGGACGCGGGCTGTGCGCCGCCGATCTCGATCTCTCGCCAATCTCAGTATTTCCATTATCGCCGTCTGGAGGCCTTTCGTCCGAATGACGATCCACGCAGTTCTGGTAGAGCCCGGGCCGGCCGACGCTACCGATCCGGCGTGCACCGACATGGTTGCTGGCGACGATGCCGCCCTCGCTCATCCCGTAGAGCTGCACCAGCTCGACGCCATAGGTCTCTTCGAAGCGCTTGTGCTGTTCGACCATCAGCGGTGCCGTCGAAGACGACATGAACCTGAGCGAACGCGTCGCAGAGACGTCTTCTGCCGGGGCCGTCGTGCTCCAGCAACATGTTGATGACGGTCGGCACTCCGATCGCCATCGTGGGGAGAAGTCTCTGAGCCAACCGAAGAAGCATGGCGCGAGAACCGGTAGTCGGCGAGCAGGATGGTCGCGCCCACCCGCAAGGCTGGCGTGAGCAAACGCCAGCGCGACGATGCCCAACTCCAGCGAGCGGAATTCCAGCAACCAGTCGGCGGCGGTCAGCTTCACATGTCTATGGTCTGGTCTGCGATCCAGAAATAGTTACCGAAGCAGTGCATCACGCCTTTCGGCGCCGCGGAGGTGCCGGAGGTGAAGCTCAGGACGCATAGATCGTCAGGTCCGGCGCCTGCGTCCGGCGCGGGATCATCCGGCAAGTCTGTATCCGAATATGCGTCCAGCGCCTCAAACAGCCCGCCGTCTGACGCCTTACCGCCTGGAACACAGTCGCCGAACGAGATCCATTCGGTGTGTTCGCCGTGTCCGAGGGCTGCCGCGTCGAGGTCTTCGTGATACAGCACCAGCTCTGGCCTCATGTGGCCGAGCATCTCGCGAACGTGAACGTTGACTCGACGTTGATCGTGCAGAACGCTGCGCCGTAGCGCTGGATCGCGAAATAGACCACCGGCATCACCGGGCCGGTTGTCAGTGAAACACCGCCGATACGTCCGCCCGCGCCGACGCCGCGGGCCGCCAGGAACCGCGCCATCCGGTTCGACAGCTGCCACATCTCGCCATAGGTGATCGCCGTTCCATGATCGATCGTCTCGATGAACAGCTTGTCTCTGAAACCTCTCGGCGCACTCGCGCATCCCCTGGTCCCGGCGACGCTGCGCCAGCGGCTCCAGTCTGGTTCGACGGGATATCGGCGTTGGACACGCTCTGTTCCTCCTTGTTCTGGCGGTACCTTATAGGGTGGGTGTGTCGGGGGCCATTACGGTTAGTTATTTTGAGCCGAATTTCGGTCCCATCTCGGAACAAGTTCGGGATTACAGTTCGTGGAAACGTCCAATTCATGCAACTCGTGTTAACATACCAAAACCGCCATCCGTACCGAGGAAACTCTCATGGCCTACGAAGGAACCGTTCTGGACCTGTCCGGTAGGATCGATGACCGCGCCAAAACCGAACTTGAGTTTCGCGTGCACCGGTCGATTTATAACGATCCGGACATCTACGACGCGGAGATCGAGGTTCGTTTTTAACGCAACTGGAAACTTCCTGTGCCGCGCGAGGCCAGGTACCAGACGGGCGACTACTGGGCCACCCATATCGGCAATAGCCGGTCTTCGTCCACCGCCAGGAGGACGGCTTACTCAGAGCGTTTCATCAACGCGTGCTCGCGCAAGGGGCGCGCTATCGTCACGCCGTTCCCGCCAGGGCAATGCGAAGACGCTGACCTGCCGGTTCCACGGATGGTCTTACAAGTGTTCCGGCGGAGTGCATCGGCATTAAAAACGAAGGGCGGCTGCGGTGAAGCGTTCGACCGCTCGCACTACGACCTCACGCCGATCGCGAAGCTGGACGAATATCGCGGGTTCATCTTCGGCGCGCTGATCGACGAGTGCCGTCTTTGAAGACCATCTTAGAGGCAGAAATTTTCGCTGGATCTGTTCGCTGATCAGTCGCCTGACGGCATGGAACTCATCGCCGGCTCGCAGACGTACCTCTGCGATCACGACTGGAAAGTGCAGGCCGAAAACGTCTACGCGACGCCTATCACGTCTCGACCGACATCGGAACTTCGCAGACACCATCCTCGCACGCGAGGAGCGCAGAAGGTCTCAGAGGGGCTTATGAAGACCGAGGTCGGTCGCGATGTCAGGGAATGTTAGCAGAATGGCCAGTACTATCTCGGCTTAGCAGCCACATGGTGATCTGGGCCGACGGAGTCCCAGCCCTGAGGGCGCGCCGCTAGCGCCGGCCACCGATTATATCGAGAAGACCTTCGGCAAAGACAGGGCGCACTGGATGCTGCGCCGAGGCCGCAACATCCTCGTCTATCCCAATCTCGTTCTGAACGACCTCGCCTCCACCCATCTCCGCACGCACCGGCCGCTCGGCCCCGGCAGGTGCGAGGTGACGATTTGGTGTATCGCGCCTAAGGGCGAGCCCAAGGAGGCCCGGTTCGCGCGCTTGCGCAAGTTCGAGGACTTTTTCCTTGTCTCTGGCTTGTCCACGTCCGACGACGTCGTCTCGCTCGACACCGCCCAGGCCGGCATGGCAGGCGATCCGAACTGGAACCTCTATGACCGTGGCCTCCGGACCATGAGGGAAGGTCCCGACGAAGAAGCGAAAAAGGTCGGCCTAAACCCCGTCAACCATTGCGAGAAATGGGACTATGAAGGTTGCTTCGTCGGCTGGTACCGACACTGGAAAGACCTGCTAGAAGCCGGCACCCGCGCGGCCCGCGCCGAGGGGCAGATCGCGGCCGAGTAGTGTGCAGTGGCCGAGGCGCGCGCCCTGTTTGACGATTATCAACTTGCCGTGAGGTAAACTGGATTACGACGAGCGGGCGGTGGATCAGCCTCTTTCGCGGCTTTTAAAAAAAGAGTCAATATCGCGTTGAACGCTGCCGGTTCTCCATGCAGCCGTAGTAAGCCGCGCCGTCGATCACCGACATCGAAGCGCCGACGAGAGCTTTGCGTGCGGCCTCGCAGACCTCCACCGGGGCGACCGGGTCAAGGCCGCCTGCGATCACCAGTGCCGGGCAGTCAATCCGCGGCGCGATCGCGAAGAAGTCGGTCTGAGCCATCATCTCGATAGCCTGGCAGTAGGCCTTCTCAGGCACGCGCTTCATGATCGTCACGGCGAGCTCGGTGACCATGGAAGGGGCGCCGGTGCCGATGGCGCCGCGGCCGCGTTCTTCGGCGAAGCGCTCCGGACCGAGTGCGCGGAAGGCCGAGAGGCGGGCCTTGCGCTGTTCAGCGCGGTCGTCAATGGGGAGGCCGCCGAGCCCAGCCAGGCCCTGGCAGAAAACGTAGGAGAGCATTCGGTCTGGGTGTTCCGCCGCATAAGACGCACCGATCAGCGCCGAGACCGACTGGCCGACGACATGAACCTTGCCGACTTCAAGAAGATCGAGCACGGCGTCGAGTGCGTAGGCGTATTGCACGGCCGTTGAGTTATCACGGACGAAGCCGCCAGAGCTCGCTAGCCAGCATGTCCCATGCGATCACGCGGAAGTGGTCGGCGAGCGAGCGGAACTGAAACGCCCAGGTTTGAGACGAGCCGCCCAGCCCGTGCAGCAGGACGACAGCTGGGCCCTCCGTTTCCGTATCGCGGATCGCAATGGAGTGCCGCCGACGTCGACGGTCATCAGGTTTGGAAGCGGCATGCCAGATTTATAGGCCGAGCGGCGGCCTGGCGTCAGGTCTTCGATATCAGTTCTGAGCTGTCATCGCCGTCCGATAGCGGTGCCAGTACTCGTCGACTGCTTTCACGCTCTCCGGCGCTCGTATTCGGGCCGCGGATCCTCAATCCAGTTGCCTTCCGGGTCATCGCCCCGGATGTGGATAGCGAGTGCCTTGTCGAACTGGGCCTGCTTCACCGAGCTGTTGGCGAAGTGGATCGCGAAACCCACTCGGGGCCAGTCGGCGTTGTTTGGCTCCGACGAATGGATGGTCTTGTTGTGATGGATCGAGCACTGGCCCGGTTTAAGCGGCATGGCGACCGCTGCCCGCCTTCGTCAATGTCGTGGATGGTCTGGCCGCGTGATAGCGAGTTGTTCGGATCATACGTTTCTTCGTGCGGCAGGATCGCTTCGCCGCGGTGGCTGCCCGGGATAATCTTCATGCAGCCCGACAGCTCATTCGCCTCGGTGAAAGCGACCCAGGCGGTAATCGACTCCGGAGGCTCGAGGCCCGCGCGTAGGTCAGATCCTGATGCCACGAGATGAATCCGCGGATCGTGCGCCTTTTTGGTGAAGGACGAGCCCCAGCAGACGTGTGGGTCGATCAGGTCCTCGATTGCGTCGGCGAGGCGAAGAGTGTGTGACGAGGTCCCGAGCCATGGAAACGGCAGGTGCGCCTTCATGCGGAACTGGGATTGCGCCTCGCGGCCCATCTTGGTCTCAAGGTCGTCAAACCGCGCGTTTGGTGGTCCGTGGCCTCCTCCTCGCCAATCAGGTCTACGGGCCACACCGCGCCGTTACGGTCCCACTGTTCGAGCTGTTCTTCGGTCAGGATCTTCGGCATGCGGTGTCTCCTTTTCGCTTCTTTGGGTCAACCGGTATCAGTCCGCTCCTCCTCCTGCCCACCCATAGGAATGATCTCGTGGTCGATCCGGAGGGGGTGACGGGAACTGGTGGGTTTCTGCGTCAGCAAACCAAATCTGTCAGCCGATCAGTACTTGCCAACCCCCGACTTATATTCGTCGTAGGCCTTGTCTAGCGCCTGCAAACACGCAGGGTCGAAATCGGTCTCGGGTTCTGGATCGTAGCGCCAATGGCCGTGAGTGTCTTCGCCGCGAAGCAGCGACGCCGATCCGTTCTTCAGAAGCACTTGATGCACATGCGGCGCGACGTAATGGATCGAGATCCCGATCCGGGGCGAGCCGTCCGTGTTCGGACCGGAGCCATGGATTACGGACTCGTGGTGGATAGAGAACTCACCCGGCTGTAGTTCGACGGCGACAGCTTTATTCTCGTCGACGTCGCGGATCGTCTGGCCTTTGACGAGCAAATTGTCTTCGGCGAACGTCTCTTCGTGGTCGCGTTGGCCGGTCTTGTGGGTGCCTGGGATGAACTGCATGCAGCCAGAGACAACGTCGGACCGGCTGAAGGCGTACCACACGTTGAGCGTCGAGCGCTCCGACAGGCCGTAGTAGGTCGAATCCTGGTGCCAAGAGACGAAGCGGGAATCGTTTCCCTGCTTGGTGAAGAACGACGAACCCCAGCACAGGATGTTAGGTCCGATGATATCCTCGACCGCGTCGAGGATGGTTTCGTTTCGGATGATGTTCCACATCCACGGGAACGGCAGATGGGCCTTGATCTTATAGCGATTCTGCGGCTCCTCACCGATAGTGCGTTCGAGATTGAGAAAGCGCTGCAGGTTGGCTTCCGCGGCATCGGGCGCGACGGCGCGGATCGGGAAGATGCACCCGTCCTCGTCCCATGCACGGATCTGCTCGTCGGAGAGAACCTTGCCCATCTTGTGTTTCCCTCAGGCTGGCCGCTGTTCGCCTCGGACCGTTGTGCGCCACATAAGGCGGCGCTCGGTGCCGGGGAAGTCGGTGCGTGCGTGCATCGAGCAGCGATTGTCCCACAGCAGTAGGTCGCCGAGCTGCCATTCGTGCTCGTAGACGAATTCAGGCTTTTCCGAATGATCGTAAACTGCTTCGAGCAGCCGTTCGGACTCAGTTTCGTCCATATCGACGACGCTTTCGGTCATCAGCCGGTTGACGTAGATAGCCTTGCGGCCAGTATCGTCATGCGTCCGGAAGACCGGGTGCACGGCCTCCGAAAACGCCTCGATCCCGTTGCCCGATCCTTTGATCGTAGTGCCGTAGTTGTAGTGGTTGAATGCCCTGCGATTTTCGAGCGCGCTGCGGACGTTTTCGTCGAGGCTGTCATAGGCGGCGTAACCGTTGGCAAACAAAGTGTTGCCGCCGGTTGACGGGATCTCAACAGCATAGAGCAGCGTCGCCTTGTGCGGCATTTCGTTATGCAACATGTCGTGATGAAACATCATCTCGCCATCCGGCAGGTTGCCGATCGGCTCGCCGTTCTCGCGGATATTCGAAATCAGCATCATTCCCGGCGGCAGTGAATCATGCCCACTAGTCCGGTACTTCTTAGGCCGCGATAGGTCGCCGGGGTTGCCGAACCAGGCAGTCACCTCGACCTGGCGTTCTGCCGTGAGCTTCTGGCCGCGGAACAATAGGACTACGTTGTCTAACCAGATCTTGTTGATCTCTGCGACGGTCTCCGAGCTCTGGTCTTCGTTAAGGTCGATATTCAGAATTTCTGCGCCGATCTTCGGCGCAAGCTTCCGGACGCTTAGTACCATTTTATTCCTTCCCCGAGTTATTCACTTAACGGCTGGCCCTTAATAGTGCAACGGCGCAACATCCGGAGTTCGGTTTCTGGAAAATCCGTCCGCGCATGTGCGGAGCACCAGTTGTCCCACATCATCAGGTCGCCGTGGCGCCACTCGTGCTCGTAGATGAGGTCTTCATCCTCGGTAAAGCCGAACAGCTCGTCGAGCATGCTCTTGCTCTCGTCATCCTGCCAGCCCTCGATGCGCGCCGTGATGAGCGGATTGACGTAGAGCGCGCGCCGCCCGGTCAGCGGGTGGGTAATGCTAACCGATTGGACGTAGTGCTTGTATTTCGAGATATCGTCCGAGATGTCGACCGTCTCGCGGGTCGCGAAGTCGTATATCTGAACTGCGGTCTGGCCCTAGATATTCTGTTTTGTCTCGTCCGACAGGCGGTCGTAGGCCGCGTACATGTTGGCGAACCGTGTGTTGCCGCCGATCGACGGAAGTTCCATCGCGTAAAGGAACGTCCCTTTGTGCGGCGCGCGGTCATAGCACATGTCGTGGTGAAACCACATTTCGCCGTCCGGCAGTGAGCCGATGTATTGGCCGTTTTTTTTGGCGTTGGAGACGAGCATGATCGCAGCATTGTAGTCAGCGCCTTCCGCGCGTCGCTCCGCGGGACGTGACCGGACGCCGACGTCGCCAAAGCTCTCCGCGAAGGCGATCTGCTGCGCTTCATTGAGGTCCTGATCGCGGAACAGCAGCACGATATGCTCAAGCCACGCTTCTTCGATCGCCTCGATGGTTTCCGCGTCCATAGGCTCGCGCAGATCGAGACCTTTCACCTCGGCGCCGATCGATTTTGTAAGAGGTACGATTTCCATACCTATTTCCGTTCGTCGTCTTGTTAAGTCGAATTTTAATTCGATACCTAACTATATTCGAGATGAGGAGCCACTGTACATATTTCGTATCGTAAGCTAGCTTATAGTATGGCAGCTTACTATTGCAAAACGGCGGCGCCCAACCTGAACGGAGAGACGCGTGGCAAGGCAAATTCCACCGGATAATATCGGCTACCTTATCGGCGACGTGTCGCGCCGGATCCGAATCGTCTATGACCGGCGCGTCGAGCCGCTGGGGTTGACCCGCGCGCAGTGGCGTGCGCTGGCCCGACTCAGCCATGCGGAAGGCTGCACTCAGACGGCGCTTGCCGCCGAGCTCGACATCGAGAAGCCGACGGCGGGCAAGCTCGTCGAGCGTCTCGAGGCCAAGGGATGGGTCGAGCGCCGGTCGGATGCCGAAGATGCGCGCTCCAAGCTGCTCTACCTCACGCCTGCAGCGCGTCCGCTGCTCGAGCAAATGTCTGATCTTGCCGGCGAGGTCCTCGAGGGCATCTTTGCCGGGATCAGCGTGGCCGATGCTGCGCGGCTGCATGAGACGTTGAGCCGCATCAAGGACAACCTTGAGGGTATGACCGACGATCTCGCCGTGGCGGAGGCCTGATCATGCAGATCAAGAGCCGCCGCGCTTGGGCGCGCTTTGTTTTGCTCGTCATCTTCCCCGTCGCGATGATCATTGTCGGCGGACATTACTGGGTAAAGAGCACGCGGTACGTTTCGACCGAAAACGCCTACGTGAAGGCGCATCACCTCGCCGTCAGCGCAGATATCGACGGCAGAGCAGAGATGGTGCGGGTGAAGGAGAACGATACGGTCCGCCGTGGAGACCTCCTATTCAAACTCGATCCCGAACAGCCCCGCATAGATCTTGCTAAGGCGGAAGCCGAGCTTGCAGGCGTACGCAACGCGTTGAACGCGCTGCGCGCGGAATACCGGACGGCGCAGGCCGAACTTGCTGAGGCCCAGCAGGAGATCGTGTATTTCAAACGCGTATTCGACCGTCAGAAAGCACTGTCGCAGCGCGGCGTCGCGTCGAGGGCGCGATACGACGAAGCCGAGCGCGACCTGACCCACGCGCGTCAGGCCGCGCGGACCGTGAGCCAGAAGATCGAGCAGGCGCTGGCGCGACTCGGTGGTTATGCCGACATTCGCTCGGAAGAGCATCCCCTCTATCGCGAGGCCGTCGCGCGCCGCGACCAGGCGGCGCTCAACCTGCGACGCACGAAAATATTCTCGCCGGTGGACGGCATCGTGGGGAAGGTAACGCTGCAGCCTGGCGAGTACGTTGAGCATGGGAAGGCGGTCATTCCGATCGTCCAGTCTGAGGAGACCTGGATCGAGGCCAACCTGAAGGAAACGCAGCTGACGCACGTCGTTCCGGGCCAGACGGCGACAATCGTGATTGACGCCTATCCCGATCACGAGTGGAAGGCGAAAATCACCTCGATCAGTCCTACGACTGGCGCGGAACTGTCGGTGCTGCCGCCGCAGAACGCGAGCGGCAACTGGGGCAAGGTCGTCCAGCGCGTGCCGGTGCGGCTCGAATTCGATAGTTTCCACGAAGGGTTTCCGCTGCGCGCGGGCATGACCGTGACCGTCTCCATCGATACCGAACGCGACCGCACGCTGTTCCAGATGATCGGCAGCGCGGTCGCGAACATCGCAGGCATATCGTCCAAATGACATCCCTCCAGTCTGCAGCGGGGGGCGACGAGTCGCCCAATCGCAAGATGGTCACGGCGTCGGTGATGATGGCGACGACTGTCGTCATCATCGACATGACCATCGCGACCATCGCACTGCCGCACATGCAGGGCGGGCTGAGCGCTAGTCAGGACCAAATCTCCTGGGTGATGACGACCTACTTCATGATGCAGGCGATCACGATGACGGCGACCGGCTGGCTCGCCGGGCGCATAGGCCGCAAGCGCCTGTTCATCCTGTCCTTGATCGGCTTCGCAATTTGCTCTGTGCTGTCGGGCAACGCCACCTCGATCAGCGAGATACTAATCTTCCGCGCATTGCAGGGCATGTTCTCGGCGCCGGTCGTGCCGATCAGCCAAGCGCTGATGCTCGACAACTATCCGCGCGAACGTCACGGCCAGGCGATGTCGATCTGGGGGACGGGCGTCATGTTTGCGCCCGTCATGGGCCCCGTCATTGGCGGCTGGCTGACAGACGAGTACAGCTGGCGGTGGGTGTTCTACGTCTCGATGCCGTTCTCGGCCCTGGGCATCGCCGGCGCGCTGCTTTTCATCCGGGAGACGCCCCTCAACCTGCAACGCAAGTTCGACGTGTTCGGATTTGCGACGCTTGCTCTTGGCCTTGCGGGCGTCCAATTTATGCTTGATCGTGGCGAGATCCAGGGGTGGTTCGACTCCGAAACCATCGTGATCACGGCGGCCGTGGTAGCGCTTGCCTTCTATGTATTCATCGCCCATAGCGCGATGACGGCAAACCCCTTCATCAGCCGCGGCATCCTGAGTGACCGCAACTTTTCACTCGGCCTAATCTTCATGTTCCTCCTCGGCTTCCTCGTGCTGTCGATGAACGTGATGATGCCGCTGTTCCTCCAGAACCTGCGCGGCTATCCGATCCTGACCGCGGCGATGGTGATGATGCCGCGCGGGCTTGGCTCGCTGTTCGGCCTCGTCATGGCAGGCCGTCTGAGCGGCAAGATGGACCCGCGTATACAGATCGCCATCGGTTTTGCCTCCACTGCCTATTCCGCCTATTTATTCTCGACCTTCACTACCGATGTCGGGATATGGGCATTTATCATCGCAGCGTTCTTCAATGGAATTGGCATCGGCTTGATCTTCGTGCCGCTGACCGCAGTATCATTCTGGACGCTCGCGTCGAACCTGAGGACTGAGGCTTCGACCATAACGAGCCTGTTGCGGAACTACGGCAGCGGCATCGGCGTTTCCGTCGTCGTCAGCGTGCTCTCGCGCACGCAATCCAACGCGCACGCTTTCCTCGCCGAACGCGCCAACCCCTACAATGAGGTCATGCACGCGCCGTGGCTCCCGCCGCAATGGGACATATCCACTGTTTCGGGCCTGCGAATGCTCGACGGCGAAATCATGCGCCAGGCGCTGTCGCTAGGGTTCCTCAACGCGTTTGTCCTAATTATGATCGGGGCGGCCGTATGCGTTCCGGCCGTGTTCCTGCTGACGCGGGGCAGGGCGGAGGGGGGTGTGCAGGCCGCCGATTAAGAGGCAATTTCTCACCTACGGATGACACGCGCGTGTTTCCCGGTTATGTCCCGATCATGACCCTCCAGAACAAGGCGCGGCTGCGCAACACGCTCAAGAAATTCCACCGTATCCCGTCGGATCGCTCTGACCCACACGATGCGCATACCGGCGCGCAGGAGGCGCTCGATTTTCTCGCCATGATGGCGGGACGGAAGCCCGTCATGCTGCTTGGGCGAGGCTACAACGATCTGGTCTGGATCAAGGGCGTGCTGCAGGTCGCCGCCGAGGTGAAGCTGCACGTCGTCGAGGGACCTTACTGGGATGCCAGCGCCGATGCCGGCGCGGGCGCCGACCTGCCGGACTGGTATCTCGACCACACGCGGCAGGCCTTCGCAGAGCATCGCGCCTGGTATGTCTGCCGCGCGCGCGCGACCGCTGACGAGGTTGCCAACATCTGCGAGACGGCGGCGGTGACGGTCGCGCAGGAGTCGCGGCTGCTGGACTACCCAGCGTGCTGCGTGCGCGCGCACTACGAAAAGGCAGCGGCCTATCAGCGGGTGTGGCTTGACCTGCTGCGCCGCAAAGCGGGCGGCGATGAGGCGAAGGCGGTGGAATTGCTGGCGTCGAGCAAGTCGCTCAAGCCCGAAACCGACGAAGACCGCACGCGGCTGCAGTCAGCGATGCACACGGTGCCGGTACCGTTTACCAGTATCAACGCCTGCGACGGATGCATCAACGGAGGCCCACAAGCACCGGCAAACCTGAAATCGATCGAGATGCGAGATCTAGCCGCTAAACTCGACAAGGGGCTGCTGGCGGCGCTCCAGAGCTGACGCCGCCGCGCCTTTACGCCGCCCTCTTCATCTTCCCGTTACCCAAGAGACCCGCACGCTTCAGGACGCCGTCGAGGCGTTTTTCGAGCTCCTTGGTAGCCGGCACCATCGGCAGGCGATGCTCGTTCTTGGGCATGATACCGAGTTTCTTCATCATGTATTTCATGGCGATCGGGTTGGTGTCGTGAAAACTGCCTGATTGATCTCGAATAGCTCGTAATGGAGCTTCTGTGCCTTCTTGAGATCGCCGGCCCAGACCGCCTCGCACATTTTGGCGAGCTTCTTCGGCTGCAAATTGCCGACCGCGTTCATCAGGCCGCAGCGCCGACCGCCATCATCGGATAGCTGAGATCCTCCAGCCCGACGAAGATACGGAAATCCATGCCAAAATGGTCGAGACATTCGGAAGCAAACCCAAGATCGTCGACGGCGTGCTTCATGCCGACGAAGTTAGGGCAGGCGTCGAAATCTTCTGCAGGGTATCCAGCGTCACCGAAACCGCGGCACGACCGGGATGTGATAGATCATCCACGGCAACTTGGTCTGCTTGCCGAGGGTTTTGTAGTACTCGACGAGGCCGCGCTGGGGCGGGCGCGTGTAATAAGGCGTCACGATCAAGAGCGCGTCGGCGCCGGCCTTCTCGGCATGTGCGGTCAGTGCCCGCGTTTCCTGGAGGTTCTGCGAGCCGGTTGCGGCGACGATTGGCAGCTTGCCCGCCGCGGCCTCGATCGCGACGTCGACGACGCGGTTGCGCTCCTCGACGGTAAGTGACGCGGGTTCCGAGGTGGTGCCGTTAACCAGGATGCCGTGCGAGCCGTTCTTGACTTGGAATTCGACGAGGCCGGCATAGGCGTCGTAATCGACCTCGTTATTCTTGAACGGGGTTATTAGCGGCGGGACCGAGCCTTTAAGGAAATCCTTGGGCAGTTTGATCATGGCGGGGGTCTCCCGAAACTTTCTGTTGTCTGAACGAGGATGCGACGCAGAGCTATAAAGCGCTGCGCCGCACATTGTTTAAACAGCGGTCCGGTGTAACGGGCCGCGGTATGTGCCGCGCCGCGGCGAGATTACTCGCCGGCTTCGCGCAGCGTTTCGGCGTTGGTCTCGAAGCCGGAATTAGCGCCGAGAACCGACCAGGGGTGCTTCAGGTCTTCCTGCCACAGCAGGCTTTCCATAAAGATGTTCAGCGGCTGGTCTGGATGGTCAGCTCGTAGACCGGCTCGTCGTACGACGCATGGTTGTGGATGCTGCCGAGCGCTGACAGCATCAGGTCGCCGGCTTTCCATTCGCTAGACTTTGCCCTCGACGGTCGAGCGACCTGAGCCGTGGAAGTAGTAGTTGATCGCCGCGGAAACGTGCCGGTGCGGCCGGTCGACGATCTTTGGTGGGCGCACGGTCATCGTCGCGAAAAAGCTCGGCGTCGTGCCGTTGAACCGCGTGGTCATCGGATTGAACAGTAAGTAGAGCCGGCGGCCGACATAGTCCTTGCCGAGCGCGGTCAGCTTGTCGAGCTCCGCCTTGACGTCCTGCCACGGCCAGTGGAGCGCCTTAGAGTCGACCGCTTCGGGGTTGATTAGCGTCTCGTACGGCATCAGCCAGGCCCGTCGTCGTTCAGCTGGAACGTGCCGAAGGGCTGTTCTTCGTGCTATCGGTCGCCTGCGCCTCGGCTCGGGCCTTTTCCTCGGCGGCCTGCTTCTCGGCGGTCTCGACGAGCTCCATCATCGGTGGCGGGTCTTCATCGACGATGTGGACGTTCATCTTTTCGAGGAGCGCCGAGTTTGAATAGGTCAGCCGAACGTGGAGGTCTTTCGAGTCGTTGATGTGCCAGTAGGTCGCCATCGACGGAAAATTATAGACATCGTACTGATTGAACCCGATCTTCTTGCCGTTGACGATAGAGTGGCCCTCGCCCTGGATGCAGAAATTGACCTGCGTCGAGTTGTGGCGGATCGGGGCCGTCTGCTCGCCCGGCTTTAGCACTTCCAAGGTGACGCGCACGCCCGGGTTGAGGCCGGGCCCGACGCCGAGTTCTTCCCAGCGCGGGTGAACGATGAGCGATTGGCGACGGCCGTTTTCGGGGCGCGGCTGGTCGGCGAGGCGATGCACCTCTTCCTCGATCTCCTCCTTGGAGATCATAAGTGGCTCCCATAGGTCGATCTTTTCGGGGTGCTTGTAGCCCGTGCGGTCGATGAATTTTGGATTGTCACTCATGGCATTCTCCTCCTGCCGCGGGCATGTTTAGGAATGAATAAAATAATTCTTAGATAACTTAGTATTTGGCTCGAACGCCCGTCAAGCGCGGTTTCCCGGCCGTCCGGGCCGCGCTTCAGAGGCCCGTGTTGACCAGATTCGACCGGATTTTTCCCAAGAGCGCCCGGAGTTGTTCGAATTCGAGTTCCGACAGGCCTGCGGTCGCAATGTCGTTGACGTCGAGCGCGATTGGCATCAGGTCGCCCTTCATCGCCCGCGCTTTGTCGGTCAGGAATATATTTATCGTGCGCCGGTCTTTCGGGTTGCGGACCCGCTCGATCATCGCGTTCCGCGCAAGCAGGCGCAGCGCGCTGACAGTCGTCGGCTCGGTGGTGCCGACCCGACGGCTTAGCTCCCGTTGGCTGAGGCCTTCCTCCTCCCACAGCGCGCGCAGGAAGTACCATTGTCCCGGGGTTATCTGGTGTTCCTGAAGGCGGTTACGCAGCGCCTTCGCAAACAGCAGGTGCGTGTCGCGGACCAGATAGCCTGCGCTCCGACACGGCAAGAGGTCGCCTACGCTGGTGCGCGATTCCGTCAGCTCGGTGCCAGAAATAACGGCCTCTCAAAATTTGGTCTAACTGCTATACCGAATTTGCTTAGATATCTTAGTGCTTGGCAGTTAATCGAACAACCGTTCGCGCCTGGCACGCAGAAAACGGATTTCAGGGCAGAAAAGCTTCCAGATCGACGTTTTCGTATTCGTGTGGCATCGCCATATCAAATCGGGCGCGCTCGGTTGTCTGAGTGACGGCAGGCTTGGTGGCGTCGATGATCAACTTCGTGCCAATGCGATACATCGCACTCATTCCCGGCACGATGTCCGAGACGTTGTCGAGAGACCAAATGCGCGTGTTCGGAACTTTGACCACATCGCGCGTCGCGTGAACCCGCGTCGTCAAGGACCAGAAAACCTGGCGCAGGTCGGATGCGTCAATGTCCTCATCCACGGCGATGGCGAGCTTGGGGTGGAGATACGGGCTCGACAGGGCGGCCATGAGGGCTGTCTTGGCCTGGCCCTCGACGCGCGGCCGCAGCTTAAGGACGATCGCCATCAAGCCCGAGATGCCAAGGCAGCGCACGTCGAGCAGGTCGAGACCGCCCTCAACGTTCTTCAAGTGATCGGTCACGACGGTCTCGATACAGGTGCCCGTGATCGACTGCGTATCCGTCATAGGCGCGCCACACTGCATGGCGTAGAAGACCGGGTTCTTGCGGTGGGTGATCGTCTTGACCCGGAAGATTTCGGTCGAGCCCTCCATCGCATATGTGCCGGTCGCTTCGCCGAACGGACCCTCCTCGACCATGCCTTGCGGCAGTACTTCGCCCTCGATGACGAGTTCGGCTTCGGCCGGTACCTCCATGTCGATAGTCTCGCATCTTACGAGCCGTATAGGATCGTCTAGCAGCGAGCCCGCGATCTCGAGCTCGTCGAGCCCGTAGGATGACGTGAAGCCCGATGCGTAATAGATCGCCGGATGCGCGCCGATTACCATCGCGACCGGCATCGGCTCGTTTCGGGCCTGATATTTCTGGTAGATGCGAAGTGCGTGGCGCGGGCAGATGAGAAAGCCGGTTTCGCGCGGCCCCATGATCTGCTGGCGATGGATCGACATGTTGCGGATACCGGTGTCCGGGTCCTTGATGATCGCCATGCCGGACGCGATGTAGGGACCTGGGTCGCGCTCGGCGTGCCACAGCGCGGGGATCTTCGTCAGGTCGGCA
This sequence comes from Alphaproteobacteria bacterium, assembly GCA_038131485.1. Taxonomy (GTDB): domain Bacteria; phylum Pseudomonadota; class Alphaproteobacteria; order MPNO01; family UBA830; genus JAYQUR01. Next base: position 6,997 of record JAYPPO010000014.1, on the reverse strand, counting down.
TCGTCGCCTTCGAGGATGACTTCTTTCACAGGCGCCGTGGACCGGTCGACCTCAACCGGCGGGACCTGCCGGCGCACGCGCTCAATCATCGTCTGGATCAGCGTGTCTTCCTCGACGCCAAGTGCGATCGACCATTTGCGACGGTCTGTGATCACCTGATTAACCAGTTCCCAACCTGGGAATCCCTTGAGGTTGGTGAAAAGCGTTGATTTCCCAAGCTGGTCGTAGGCTTTCCAGCCGATCGCCGAGACGTTCTGATGCGGGTCCGCCTCCTTTGCCACGCGGATCAGCTCGCCCTGCTGTTCGAGATTAGCAATGTGGCCGCGTAGCGACTGGTCGCGCATTCCGGCAGTCTCCCTTATGATTACTGCAGACATAGCGGGCGGAGCTTGGGATGAAAAGAGTGAACGACATCGGCGGTGAGGATGGCGCCGGCAAGTGGGGACCGATCCCTATGGAGGACAAGGCGGCACCCGTTTACGGAAAACTGGCGACGGCCTTGCGTGCCGCTCTCGGCGATAAAGGCGCTGGGCTAGTAAGCCTGCACGAAAGCCGGCGGGCGCGGGAGGATGTGGGCGATGACACCTATCACGCTCTACGCTACTTCGACCTAGCGACGCTCTCTGTCAGGAACATCCTGATTGAGAAGGGCGTTCTAACCGCGACCGAGATCGACGAACGGATCGAAAAGCTGCGGCGTTATTGAATTAGCGTTCGCGCGGACGCAAGATATTCGAAAGGGGAGAGATCGAGAGATGCAGCGTCAACACGACATGGGCGGTATGGAAGCCGGCCCGATTTTGACAGCCGAACACGCCACGGAGCCTTGGGCGAAGATGATCACCTCGCTCGCTGCCGCCATGCGTGATCATGACATCATGCGCATCGACGAACTGCGCCGCGCGCTGGAGGACCTCCCGTCTGATGTATATTCGCAGGATTATTTTGAGCGCTGGTCGGAAGCGATGATCAACCTGCTCGAAGAGAAAGGCTTGATGACGCGCGACGAGGTGATGGCTCGGATGGCCCAGCTCCGTTCTAAGCTGGAGGCCGCTGAATGACTCTGTTCAACGTGGGCGAACGCGTCCGAATCAAGAATTCGCACCCGCCCGGACACCGCCGCACGCCGTTCTACGCACGCGGCAAGACTGGCGTGGTCGAGCGTTATTGCGGCGTGTTCAAGAACCCGGAGGAGCTGGCCTACGGCTTCGACGGCACGCCGAAGCGCGAGCTCTATCGCGTGCGCATCGCGCAGACCGATATCTGGCCCGACTACAAGGGTTCGCCCGGCGACACGCTAGATCTTGAGATCTACGATCACTGGCTCGAAAAAATCGAGGGATAAGGGAAATGACCACCGAAGAACGCGGCACTGGACACGGTCAAGGGACTGATCACGATCACAATCACGATCATCCCGGCACGACGCCCGATACGAATGAGACCAGCTACTATGAGCTGATGGCGCAGGCCATGAAGGAACTGCTTATCGAGAAAGGCGTGGTGAACGCGGAAGACGTGCGGCGCAATCTCGAGTTCCTCGATAGCCGCGATCCGGCCGATGGCGGGCGGATCATCGCCCGCGCCTGGGCCGATGCCGACTTCAAGGCCCGCCTGCTCAAGGATGGCACCGCTGCAGTTGCAGAAATGGGCTTCTCGATGGGCGATGCGGAGCTCGTCGTCGTCGAGAATACCGACGACGTCCATAATATGATCGTCTGCACGCTGTGCTCATGCTATCCGCGTACGATCCTCGGCCTGCCGCCGGACTGGTACAAGTCGAAGAGCTACAGGTCGCGCGCCGTGGTCGAGCCACGCGCCGTCCTTAGGGAATTCGGTACTAGCGTGCCGGACGACAAAAAGGTCCGGGTCCACGATTCCAATGCCGACATGCGCTATCTCGTCCTGCCACAGCGCCCCGAGGGCACTGACGGTTGGTCGGAAGAGCAACTTGCGGCCATTGTCACCCGCGATTCTATGGTCGGTGTGTCGCTGCCGTCTGCGGCCTAACGCCCTCATTGCTGGGCCGGTGCATTTCCGCGTATGAGGATTTCAGTCAGGCCGGCTTCGGTTTGGTCGCGAGCCATATGCCGGTGAAGATCAACGCGATGCCCGCCGCGTGATACCAGCGGAACGTTTCGCCGAGCAGGATAATGGCGAGGGCAACCCCGAAGACCGGTGACAGGTAGATGAAGTAGCCGGCCTTGCCCGGCCCGACCCTCGAGACTGCGCTTGCCCAGAATATCTGTGCAAGCACTGAGGGGCAGATCGTCATGTAGGCGATGGACCATACGCTGGTCGCGGTAAGGGGAAGGGGCCGGTCGAAGGCGTAGATCTCGATGAGCCAAAGGGGCAGCATGCAGATCGCGGCGATTCCGAACATCGCTGTCATCAGCGCGCTAGCGCTCAGCTCCCTCGGGGCGCGGCGCAGGAAGACCGCGTATACGGAATACGAGATCGTCGCGACCAGCAGGATGATGTCGCCGGCGTTAAAGCTCAGCCCCATGATCACGCCGATATCGCCACGCGTCACGATGAAGGCAAGGCCGGAAAAACCAAGGACGACGCCGGCCGCCTCGCGCGCTCCGATGCGGTCGCCGAGAATGATCCACGCCACGACCAGGATGCAGATCGCCATCATTCCCTGGAACAGGGAACCGTTAATCGCCGTTGTGTATTGCATCGCGACGAAATGGAGCGCACCAAAGCCGATCGCCGAGGTCACGGCGATGAAGGTGAAGTACTTCCACCTCTTCGCGATCAGCTCCCGATGGTCGCGTAGTTCCTTCCACGTCCACGTCAGGGCGATGAAGAAGGCGAAGAACCAGCGCCAGAAATTGAGCGCCATTGGCGGCACCTCGCCGGCGATATGTCGGGCGACGACGGCCGAGCCGGCCCAGAACATGGCGGCTAGCGTCAGCAGCAGGTAGGGATGCGCTACGCGGCTTAGCATTGCCTGCTCACTCTGCCACGCGCGAATAGAGCGCGAGCCAGATACCAGCAGCGATCAGCGCGACGCCCGCGGCGTGAAAAAGATGGAAAACTTCTCCCAGCAGCAGCACCGCGATTGCGACGCCGAATACCGGGGTAAGGTATATGAAATTGCCGGCCGTCGGCGCGCCAATCCGCCGGATACCCTCGGCGAAGAGCAGCTGCGCCAGAACAGACGCGAATACCGTCACGTAGAGAACTGTGCCGATGGCCGGCCAGGTCATGGGCAACGTACGTTGCGTCAGGTGCTCCCACGCGAAGAACGGAGCAGAGTGGACGGCGCTGAACAGCATCATCAGGAACATGAAGGGGACGAGCGGCAGGTCCTTCGGCCGTTTGTGCAAGATTGCAGCATATGTCGATGACGCGCACACCCCCAGGAAGACCAGCGGATCGCCGATGTTGATTGCAAGGTCGAGGACTTGGGCTGGGTCGCCGCGGAATACGATGGTCAACAATCCGCCGAACCCAAGCGCGACGCCCGTCCACTGCCGCCAGCTGATCCGGCGGCCGACGAACAGCGTCGACGCGACAAGAACACCGATTGGAACCGCGCCTTGCAATATGTTCGCGTTGACGGCGACGGTGTGGTTTACGCCGATATAGACGAATCCGTTGAACAGCGTCATCGACAAGGCGGCGAGTAGGTTGAGGAACCAGAAATGGTCGTGGATGATGCGGCGCGCTTTCCAGCATTCGTGCAGCGCGAAAGGGGCCAGAATTAGCGTCGACAGGAAGAGTCGCCAGAAGGTAAGCGCAAGCGGCGGCACTTGGTCCGCCGTGGCGCGCGCGATGTTCGTGTTGAGCGCCCAGAACAGTGCCACCAGCGTCAGCATGCCGTATGCGAGGAGCCGCCATTCTCTCGATTCTGTTCCGTGTGTCATTGCGTGTCAGCCCGGCCGCCGAGCATGATGCGCCGTCGCCAGCCAGATGCCGATCACGACGGAAATGGCACCGGCAGCGTGGAACCAGCGCAGTTCTTCGTCAAGGATCATGATCGCGAGGACGCCCGCGAAGATCGGGTAAAGGTTGCCGAAATAGCCTGCCTGCGCCGCACCGGCGCGGTATGTGCCTTCGTTCCAGCAGCTAGTCCCAACGAAAGCCGCCATGATGCCGACGTAAAGAACGAACAGCGCACTTGTCTGTGAGACTGGCATCGGCGCGAAGGTGGCCGTTTCCCATAGATACAGCGGCAGCATCATGACGACGGCGATGCCTGAAATCGCGGTCATGAACGGCATGATGTCGATCGTGCGCGGCTTCCAGCGCATCAGGAAGGCTTGCCAGGCCCACAGAAAAACGGCGCCTAGCGCCCAGAGGTCGCCTTCGTGAAGCTGCATAGTCTTGATCACGCTGAGATCGCCGCGAATGACAATTAGTCCTGCGCCCGCGATGGAGAAAACAACGCCCCACCATTGCCGACCCGTAATTCGTATGTGCAGGATGATGAGGCCCAGTAGCAGCACCAGGACTGGCAGGATCGACTGGATCAGGCTTGCCTGCAGCGCAGTTGTTTTCTGCAGTGCGACGTAAAAGACGAGGTTGAAGCCAGATACCGAAACCATCGAGAATGCGACGACGAACTTCCAGTGCGCTAGAAGCTCGTGGCGCTGCCGCCAGGTGCGCATTCCGAATACGAGTGCGAAGACGACGAAGGCGGTCGTCCAGCGCCAGAAATTGAGCCCAACCGGCGGAATTGCCTCGCTTGCCGAAGCGCGTCCGACAATCGAGTTTCCTGACCACAGCAGTACCGCGAAGACAAGTAGCGCGAAGCCCGAAAGAACGCGTTTTCGCTGCTCGGCGTCGGAAATGGCGGCGGTCGGTGTATTGGCCAAGGGAAGGATCCAGGATGCGTACGGCGGGGTGACGGTCAGGGCCGCAAATTACAGGACACGGCGGACCATATCCATATGCGAGGCAGAGAGGCTCCGACTCAGGCTCTGTACGAAATCTTGATGACTTCGACGTCGACAATGCCATCGGGCGTATGCAGCGAGACCACGTCGCCTACACCTGCTTTAAACAGCGCCCGGGCGACCGGTGATATCCAGCTGACCTCGTTTTCCTCAATGCGGGCCTCGTCGATGCCGACAATGCGGATTGTTCGCTCAACGTCCGCCTCGTCTGTATAGGTGACTGTCGCGCCGAAGAAGACTCGGTCTTTGTTCGGCTGCGCCTCCGGGTCGACTACCTCCGCGATCTCGAGACGTTTGATCAGATGCCGAATGCGACCGTCGATCTGGCGTAGGCGTTTCTTGCCGTAGATGTAGTCCCCGTTCTCAGACCGGTCGCCGTTGCCAGCCGCCCACGAGACAATCTCCACCACCTTCGGCCGCTCGACGTGGCGCAGTCGACGGAGCTCCGCGCGCAGGCGCTCGATCCCTGCCGGCGTGATGTAGTTTTTGCGTTGCGGTTGCTGCAATGCAACACCCTAATGCCTAAAATGAGCGCATGCTGAGAATAAACGATAGCCTCTTGATCAAGGAAGAAGAACTCAAGGAGACCTTCACGCGGTCGCGCGGCCCCGGCGGGCAGAACGTCAATAAGGTGGAGACGGCGGTCCAACTTCGGTTCGACGCGCGCAAATCCCAGTCGCTGCCCAGGGCAGAGTGTATCCGGCTCCAGCAGCTAGCGGGGGCTCGGCTGACGTCTGACGGCGTGATTGTGATCACTGCGGACCGATTCCGGACGCGCGAAGCCAACCGCCGGGATGCGCGCGAACGTCTCGCTGAACTGATTGCTAGAGCAGCGGTCGCGCCGAGGCAGCGCGTCGCAACCAAACCCAGCTGGGCTGCGCGCAAGCGACGGACCGATCAGAAAACCCGCCGCGGGCAGATAAAGCGTTTGCGCTCCGCACCGGGCCGCAGCGAGCCCTAGTCGACGTATGTCGCCTTGACATGGTTATCGGGCGCCACCCATTTTCAGTGTTCAACCTGATTTAAGCATCGAATCCGGATTCGCTCCGTGGGACCGAGAGAAATCCGATGCCGGGAGGCGGCCTTATTCCGCCGCCGCGAACTCCCCGACCGAGGCGCCGAGGTGGCGGACCTTCGGAATAACTTCCTCGGCGAACATGCGGATGTTCTTCTCTGTTAGCTCCGCCGATAGCGAGCCGAACTGCAGCATCGGCGCGATGTTTCCGAAGCCCATTTCTTTCTGGTACTCCTCGAGCTTAGTGGCGACGGTCTCTGGGCTGCCACACAGAAACATGCCATTTTCGATCAGCGTGTCGCAGTCAAGATAGTTCATACGCACCTTGAACTTGCCTTCCATGACGGACTTGTAGCTCGACAGAGACGAGTAGCCTGGCGGCAGTTTGTACTGCGGTGGGGAGTAAATGAACTTGTTGAACAGGCTCTCGATGTGTTCGCCCGCTTCCTTGCGCGCGATCTCGTCCGTTTCCGCGACGTAGGCCGGCATCGCCCAGCCGAGCTGGCTGGGCGGGCATTCATAGCCGTAGACCTCGCACTGGTCGCGATAGGCCTTGAGGTTCTTGCGCACCGAGGCGACCGGGCTGAAGGTGATGATGTAGGTGTATTTGCGGTCGGGATGCGCCGCGAACTCCACCGTTTCGGTCGAGCCCTGGGACGGGATCCAGATCGGCGGGTGCGGCGTCTGGTACGGGCGCGGCCACAAATTCACGTACTGGAAGTGATAGTGCTTGCCGTAGAACTCGAACGGGCCGGGCTCCGACCAGGCGCGGACGATCAGGTCGTGCGCCTCGCGGAAGCGCTCGTGGCTGAAGCCCGGGTTGGTCATCGAGGCGTGGTATTCGCAGCCGATGCCGCGGACGAAGCCGGCGATGAAGCGTCCTTCCATCAGGTTGTCGATCATCGCGAATTCCTCGGCGATCGACAGCGGGTTCTCGACGATGGGGAGCGCGCGGCCGATGACCCCGATCGTGCCTTTCATGCGGCGCGACAGCGCCCCGGCCAGCACGTTCGGCGCCGGCATCATGCCGTAGGCGGTCTGGTGATGCTCGTTCACGCAGACGCCGTCGAAACCG
>JAYPPO010000013.1:0-47877 GCA_038131485.1 Alphaproteobacteria bacterium | reverse complement strand
CCCGAAAGCATGGCCATGGAATTGAGACGAGTCGTCGTTACCGGCGTCGGTGCGGTTACGCCCCTGGGCGTGGGCGTTCAGAACGTCTGGAACCGTCTGCTTAACAGCGAATCCGGAGCGGGTGCGATCCAGTCGTTCGACGTGGAAGACCTGTCCGTCAAGATCGCCTGTCAGGTACCGATCGGCGACAGCGCGACCGGCTCGTTCAATCCCGACGAGGTGGTCCCGCCGAAAGATCAGCGCAAGATGGACGATTTCATCATCTTCGCGATCGGCGCGGCGGACGAGGCGATCGCCGATTCGGGCTGGGCGCCGGAGTCCGAAGAGGACTTCGAGCGCACCGGCGTGATGATCGGTTCCGGCATCGGCGGTCTCGAGACGATCGCCGAGGCATCGCTTCTCCTGAAGGAGAAGGGGCCTCGCCGGATATCGCCGTTCTTCATTCCGTCCAGCCTGATCAACCTCGCCTCCGGGCAGGTGTCGATCAAATACGGCTTCAAGGGTCCGAACCATGCGCCCGTGACGGCGTGCTCGACCGGCGCGCATGCCATCGGCGATGCCTCGCGCCTGATCGGCTTCGGCGACGCCGACGTAATGATCGCGGGAGGCTCCGAAGCGGCGATCTGCCGGCTCGGGATCGCCGGTTTCGCGGCGGCGCGCGCGCTGTCGTCCAATTTCAACGACGAACCGCAGCGGGCGTCCCGTCCGTGGGACAAGGACCGCGACGGTTTCGTGATGGGCGAAGGCGCCGGCGTCGTCGTGCTCGAGGAGTACGAACATGCGAAAGCGCGCGGCGCCCGCATCTATGCTGAGGTTGCCGGTTACGGCCTGTCGGGTGATGCCTATCACATCACCTCGCCGCCCGAGGACGGCAACGGCGGATTCCGCGCCATGAAGGCGGCGCTGCGGAACGCCGGGATGACCGTGGAAGATATCGACTACGTAAACGCGCATGGCACGTCGACGCCGGTCGGAGACGAAATCGAACTCGGTGCCGTGAAACGGCTCTTCGGCGATCACGCCTACAAGATTTCGATGTCGTCGACGAAGTCCGCGATCGGCCACCTGCTCGGCGCGGCCGGCGCGGTCGAAGCGATCTTCTCCATCAAGGCCATCGAGGCCGATGTCGTCCCCCCGACGCTCAATCTCGAAAATCCGTCGGACGGCTGCGATATCGATCTGGTGCCCAAGACGGCGAAGGAACGGAAGGTCTCGGCTGCGCTGTCGAATTCGTTCGGGTTCGGCGGCACCAACGCCTCGCTGATCTTCAAAGAGGCGTCCTGATCGGCCGATGCGGCGGTTCGCCGTCCGGTTTCTTCTGATTGCAATTGCCGTTGCCGCCCTCATCGGGGCGGGGGTCGGCTATTGGGGTTGGCGGACGTTCTCCGAACCGGGACCGCTTGGCGCCGAGAGGGTCGTCATCGTCGCCAAAGGCTCGGGTATTCGGTCGGTCGCCCGCCAGTTCGAAAGTGCCGGCATCGTCTACAACCGGACACTGTTCGTCCTCGGCGCGCGCTATCTCGGTCTCGGCCGGCGCTTTCGCGCGGGCGAATTCGCCTTTGCCCCCGGCATGTCCATGCGCGAGGTGGCGAACCATCTCGTCAGCGGCGAAATGGTGGTCCGACGCCTGACCGTCCCGGAGGGTCTGCTGTCCGCCGACGTCGTGAAGATCGTAGAAGCCGCAGACGGCCTGTCTGGCGATGTCAGCGCGGCACCGCCCGACGGAAGGTTGCTGCCGGAGACGTACTTCTATTCCTACGGAGACGACAGGCGCGCCTTGATCGGGCGCATGGAAGCCGCGATGCAGAAGGCGTTGGACGAAGTATGGCGCGACCGGCCACCCGATATCGAGATCCGGACGCCGGAGGAGGCGCTGGTACTCGCGTCGATCATCGAGCGTGAAACGGGCATCGACGCCGAGCGCGCACGTATATCTGCGGTTTTTCACAACCGGCTGCGCCGTGGAATGCGGCTCCAATCCGATCCCACCGTCGCCTATGCCGTCACGTCCGGCCGGCAGCTCCTCGACAGGCCGCTAACCTCCACCGACCTTAAGGTCAATTCTCCCTACAACACGTATGAGAACGGCGGTCTCCCCCCCGGGCCGATCGCAAACCCCGGCCGGGCCGCGCTCGAGGCGGCGGTCAAACCGCTCAGCACGAACGAATATTATTTCGTCGCCGACGGTACGGGCGGTCATGCCTTCGCACGTACGCTGAACCAACACAACCGGAATGTCGCGCGCTGGCGGCGCCTTCAGCGCCAGAAGAATGTGAAATAGCGGCTTCGCTATGGCTTGCGGGGCGGGTTCGAGATCAGCCTATCGCGCCAGGACGGCGGCAATGCCGACGCGAGCCTGACCGCTGCGTACATCCGCAGCGGGAATGCAATCCGCGCCCGGTTCCGGGCCAGTCCGCGTCGGATGATCAGGGAGGCCCTGTCGGTGTACATCAGGAACGGCATCGGGAAATTGTTCCCGTCGGTCATCGGCGATCGCACGAAGCCTGGGCAAATGACAGTCAGGCCGATGCCGTTCAGCGCAAGATCGCTCCGGAGGCCCTCACCCCAGACACGAACGGTGGCTTTCGATGCGCAGTAGGCGGGCGCACCCGGAAACCCGAAGAAGCCCGCGAGCGAGGACATGATCGCGACCTGGCCTTTTCCGTGCCGGCGCATCGCATCCAGCGCCGGGGCGACGGTGTTGAGGACGCCGTCGACGTTCACACCGATTATGCGCGCGACCTGATCTGCGGACTCCGCACCGCCGTCCGTCCCAGCCGATATGCCCGCGTTGGCGATCGCGCAATCGAGGGGATGACGGCGGTCGGCCTTTTCGATCGCCAACCGCATTGCCGTCTTGTCAGTCACGTCGGCGACCGCGATGGTGGTTTCCGCGCCGGCGGCGCGGCAATCGTCAGCCACTGATTTGAGGCGGGCGGCGTCGCGTCCCATGAGGGTGAGATGCGCGCTGTCGGACGAAAAGCTGCGCGCCAGTGCGGCGCCGATGCCGCCCGAGGCGTCGGTGATGAGGACGTGTGCGGGTGAGGATCTGCGATTCACGACAACCGGAGACGATGGTGCTAAAACGACGCAACCTTAGCGGCGCCTCACCGACGCCGCCAGCAATCTGCAACGGAGACCGGGTCAGGATGTCCCCATCCACGGATGCCCCGCTAATCAGACGTTCAAAAAAATGAGGCTGCGGTGTCGATATCCAGCATGACCGGCTTCGCCCGGCTCGATGGCGCTGCCGACGGCTATAGCTGGGCATGGGAGGTCAAGAGCGTCAACGCGCGCGGGCTCGATCTGCGCTTCCGGCTGCCGCCGGGGCTAGACGGTCTCGAGGCGGTGGCCCGCACCGCCGCCGGCACGAAATTCTCGCGCGGCAGCCTGTCTGTCAATCTGACCCTTCATCGCCCCGATCTGCCGCCTCGCATCGACATCAACCGCGACGTCCTCGACAGCGTCCTGAAGCTCGTGCGCGAGTATCGGGGAGACGCCGCGCCGGACATCGAGACGCTGCTTTCCGTACGAGGGGTCATCGAGGTTTCGGAACAGGAAGGCGACGACGAGAACGCAGCGGAGCGCCGGCAAAGCGCAATCTACGGCGATTTCGAGAAGCTGCTGGATGCGCTGGGCGCCGCACGGGACGAGGAGGGCGCGCGTCTGGAAGCGATCGTCACCGATCACCTCGACCGGATCGACGCCCTGACTGCCGATGCGGCGGGTTTGGCGTCCATGCAGCCCGAGAAGCGCTCGGAGCGGCTTCGCGAACAAATCGCCGAGTTGTTGGGAGACAAAGCGACAGTCTCCGAGGAACGGCTTGCACAGGAAGTCGCGCTGATCGTTGCGCGCGGCGACGTCCGCGAGGAACTAGACCGTCTGAAGGCCCATGTCGCTTCCGCCCGCCAGCTGATCGAAGATGGTGGCGCCGTCGGCCGGCGGCTCGATTTCCTGTGCCAAGAACTGAACCGGGAGGCCAACACGCTCTGCTCGAAATCCCCCGATCTCGAGCTCACGCGGATTGGCCTCGACCTGAAGGCCTCGATCGAACGCTTCCGGGAGCAGATTCAGAATGTCGAATAGGGGGCGATGAATGATTGACGGAGATGTCGAGCGGCGGGGTTTGATGCTGGTCCTGTCATCGCCGTCCGGCGCCGGCAAGACCACGATCTCGCGGATGCTGCTCGAACGGGAGGAGAACCTTTCGCTTTCCGTCTCCGTGACGCCTCGCCCCATGCGGCCGGGAGAGGTCGACAGCGTCGATTATTGTTTCATCGACCCGACCGAGTTCAGTCTGCTGCTCAACCGGTAGGAGCTGCTGGAGCACGCAAAGGTCTTCGATCACTATTACGGAACCCCCCAGGGGTCCGTCGAGGACGCGTTGTCCGCCGGGCGCGACGTGCTGTTCGACATCGACTGGCAGGGCGAGCAACAGTTAGAGCAGTCGGCCCGCGACGATCTGGCGAGGGTCTTCAAGCTGCCGCCGTCCACCGAGGAGCTAGCGCGGCGTCTCCGGGCCCGGGCTCAGGATAAAAAAGTTTCGAACTTTTATTTCTTGATAATTTGCGTGAAGTGCAATCAAAATAACAAGCAATTAAAATAAATTTGTTGATAAGAATTTTGAGACAACTCACAAATATCGTTCATCGGTTTTATCGTATGCAGATGCTTTGACGAGCGCCTTGGTATGAGATAACCGAAGTCTGGAGAACATCTCCTTTGCTGAATTGAATTTCAACATAGTACTGGCTTCGTGAGGTGTCGTGCCCATCTGCTGCACTAAATAACCATATTTTTAATGGAGAATTATTCTGATAAAAAATCTCTATTTTTCCATCCGCCTTATTAATGAGTCCTTCTTTCGGGTTTAAACTCACTCCCAAAGCGTAATTGTGCCCTCCAGTAATATTGATCCCCATCGGATTTTTTCGCCTTAACCGGATTTCTGTGATTTTAGAATATTTTGAATGAGGGATTTCTGACGGAATTTCAACATAGAACATGTTATCAGGAGCTAAATCCTTACGAATAGAGGCAGAACATGAAACAAAGTCGTATGTTTTTTGAGGGAGCAGCTGAATTTTAATTTTTGACCGGAATTTTTCTAAGCGAAATTTTTCTAAAAGATGCGGATAACTATGAGTTAAAATACTTTTTAGTTTGTTTTGTTCTGCTTTTGAAATGAGTTGAACGGGATTAATGCTATCATATTTAAATAAATAATAATTCCCTAACAGTTCATCATGAACGCTGTGAATCGGGCGTTTTTTTAAAAGAACATTTGTTGAATAAAGCCGGTCTTCTGGAAGGTAGAGATAAATACTGTCAGGACTCGGATTCTTGTCCCAAAAAGAGAAAATTCTATCTCTCGGATAAATATCTCCGCCTCCACCCCAATCTTTTGAGGCTTGGGTGAAATAAATTACCGTGAAATCCACTCCCGGGCTGTGTTCAAACCCGTTAGGTAAGGTAATGTTAATATATTTTTCACTTGGGGTCTGGATGTCTCGTGTAAAGGCATGGCCAAGAGCTTTGCCGAAGTTGAGGTGAGAGAGTTTAGGGGATTTTTTCAATTGAGAAAAAAGTGGTGTTACGGAGTTCGACGCAAAAACCAGAATCCCCAAAACCATTGCTGTTCCGCCTAAAATTTTTCTATAGCCCCAATATAAAATTCCCGCATTAGTTAAATGTGTTTTAAGGGTTTCATAAATTCCCGCAAACCCCGCCACTCCCATTAAAATCATTGCTGGAACGCTGATAGAGATATAACGCGGGTTTATGTGGAAGATTAAGAATAGTCCCACAACAATGGCCATTAAGAAGAATAATGAAAAGTAGAGGGTTTGACTTCTACGTATAGCGTAAATTGCTCCAATGAGGATTAAAAATCCAACCCATGGATGAATTAACGTTCCATCCCAAAGCAGCTTAATAAGCAGAGGAAAATTTCCTCTTATTCTTTGATAGGTTGCAAAAGGATTTTTCTTGATGGTCTCGAGAACGCTAAAATTATTGGCCTCCGGTGTTCCGTAAATCTCAATGGCTTTTAAATAACCTTCTTTTTCAATATCGCCAGAAATTGAAAGTCCTTGATAAAGACGGTTCCATCCTTCTGAGTTATAAAATGTAATAATTGAAGTGTGGCCCATAAGTCCATATTTTTCGACCTCTCGACTGGTGAATTCTTTATGACCGGTGAAAATAGTTACAAACGGGATTAGTAAGAATAGTATCAATGTGATACCATTCCTCAATGTTTGACGGTTATATATTCGGAGCCCGATGAATAGTGAAATGAGTCCGAAAAAAAGTATGGTTTCGGGTCTTGAGAAGTAAACAAGCAACCAGGTGAAGCTTGTGAGAAATAGGCTAAATCTGGTTGGTGTTTGGATCGAGAGAATTGAAAAATAGATAGCCGGACCGATTACGAGGGTGAAACCGATATGGCTGAAAGCATGAACAATGTTCGGGTAATACGAATAAAAAACAGGCTGTGTTGCAACTAAAAATGCAGCGAAGTGAGCTGCTGCTAAAGAGCTCCAAATTCGTTTTGCGGTGTAAAAAAGACTAATACCTAAGCTTGTAACGGCTAGCGAGTAAACCAGTTGGAAGATGAGGCGAACATCATTGGTAAAGAGTTGGAGGGGGATTGTTAAAAACGGAACTAGAGGCGGACGCCATAATGCTGGAGGATCTCCCGGAGTGACAACATAGCCATGTCCGTGCATGAGGTTTTGGCCGATCATTATTTCGACCATATTCCATTCTAAGTTCGGAATCAGGCTGCTAATATGAAAATAGACGGCGGATAGGAGGAAAAACCATAAAAGAGGATTAGTCCAAAAATATTTTCGGATTATTGTCATATTTCTGATATTTTGATGATGCGAAAGAGTATTAAAATTTAAACACCATTTTCTCGCTGAGCAAATTGGATCCGCGCAACGCTCTTATAAAATACTCTAGGCGGCGACCATTTGGTCAGCTTTTTGCTGATTGCATGCAGATTGAAGAATCTGTGTTGGTAAGCTGCTAGGCATGTCCGGACTATTCCGACTCGACCATGAACCTCCGCAATTCGGACTAAGAAATAATACACGTCCCTCTCATTAACCCTGGTATGAGAAAAATGCTGTGGGGGGGTGCATCACGTCTCTATGTGCCGCCTTGCTCAATCTTGTGCGCCATTCGGTTAATGAGGAAATCGGTTAATTAGCCCGTATAAAGCAGGCAACTTAGTGTAGCCATTTGTGTAGCTAAAATGTCAAAAAAATAAGTAATTTAAATAAAACCGTTATAGTTCTTTGCAAGACTAGAACCAGAATGTCGAATTGGAGGCGAAGAGTGGTTGACGAAGATGTCGAGCGGCGGGGTCTAATGCTGGTGCTGTCGTCGCCGTCCGGCGCCGGCAAGACGACGATCTCGCGGATGCTGCTCGAACGGGAGGAGAATCTCTCGCTGTCCGTCTCCGTGACGACCCGCCCCATGCGGCCGGGAGAGGTCGACGGCGTCGACTATTATTTTATCGACCCGATCGAGTTCAACCTGATGCTCAACCGGGACGAGTTGTTGGAGCACGCAAAGGTATTCGATCACTATTATGGAACCCCCAGGGCCCGTCGAGGAGGCGTTGTCAGCTGGGCGCGACGTGCTGTTCGACATCGACTGGCAGGGCGAACAGCAGTTGAAGCAGTCGGCGCGCGACGATCTGGCGAGCGTCTTCATCCTGCCGCCGTCGACCGAGGAGCTGGCGCGGCGTCTCCGGGCCCGGGCTCAGGATCCGGAAGAGGTCGTCGAGGCCCGGATGGCGAAGGCGCCAGACGAAATCAGTCACTGGCCCGAATACGACTACATTATTATCAACCGCGAAATCGAAGATAGCGTGGGGCGCGTGCAGGCGATCCTTTACGCGGAACGCAGCAAACGGGAGCGCCAGATTGGCCTGACCGACTTCGTCAAGCGTCTCCGGGAGGGGCGCTAAAGCGCTTTTCCCTTAGTTTCTCGGCTAGACTGCAGAATTCCTCGATCGTCAGCGTCTCCGCCCGCGCTTCAGGATCTATGCCACACGCCCCGATATCGATATCGAGCCCGCGCAGAGACGAGCGCAGCATCTTGCGGCGCTGGCCGAAAGCAGCTGAGACGACCTCTTCCAGCAAGGCGGGGTCCGCGGGCGCAACCGGCGCAGTGCGGGGAATCAAGCTCACTACCGCAGAGGCGACCTTGGGCGGCGGTACGAAAGCGCGCGGCGAGAGCGTCATAACGGTCCTAATGTTGCAGCGCCACTGCGCGGCGATGGACAGCCGCCCGTAGGCCTTGGTGCCCGGGTGCGCCGCCAGCCGGTCGGCGACCTCCTTCTGAAACATGAGCGTGAATCCGTCGAATAGCTCGACGCGCCCTAGCCAGCCGATCAGCAGGGGTGTCCCAATATTGTAGGGAAGATTCGCAACGACCTTCAGCCGTCCAAATTCGGCCGCCAAAGCGTCAAGGTCGAGTTTAAGCGCGTCGCTTTCACGGATCGTCAAACGTCCTCTGGCAGCGGCGGCGATATCGGCGAGAGCGGCTAGACAGCGGTTGTCCCTCTCGACGGCAACGACTTGATTTGCGCCTTCCTCGAGCAGAGCCCTGGTGAGCCCGCCCGGTCCGGGTCCGATCTCCAGTACGGTGGTCCCGTCGAACGGGCGTGCTTCCCGCGCGATCCGGCGAGTTACATTCAGGTCAAGGAGGAAATTCTGACCAAGCGACTTCCGCGCCGACAGGCCGTACGTTGCAATAACCTCGCGTAGTGGCGGAAGGGCGGCGAGATCAGGCAAGGGCCGCTGACGCGTCGGCCTGCTTTCGGCACCGGTAAATGTCTGCCGCCATCCGGATAGCGGACACCAGGCTTGTCGGGTTCGCAGTCGCGGTTCCCGCGATATTGTAGGCTGTCCCGTGATCCGGCGACGTACGGACGAACGGTAGGCCCACGGAAACGTTAACGCCGTTGTCAAAATCGAGCGTCTTCATAGGGATTAGCGCCTGATCGTGATACATGCATATCGCTACGTCATATGTTTCCCGAGCCGCAGCATGAAACATCGTGTCGCCTGCAAGGGGACCCGTGACGTTCGCGCCGTGCGCCCGAACTTTCTCAATTGCCGGCGCGATAATGTCGATTTCCTCGCGGCCCATGTGACCGGCCTCGCCGGCATGAGGGTTGAGGCCTGAGACGGCGATTCGCGGGGCCGCTATGCCGAAATCGTATTTGAGCGACGCATTCGTGATCTCTAGCGTGCGGACGATTTCTGCCTCGGTCAGCGCTTCGACCGCGTCTCGGATTGACAGATGGATCGTGACGGGAACGACCTTGAGATGCGGGCCGACCAGTAGCATCACGGGGGGAGCGGGAAGGCCCGCCCGCTCTCCAAGATACTCAGTATGTCCCGGCGCTGTGAAACCGGCCGCATAGAGACGGCTTTTCTGGATCGGACAGGTCGCTATGCCCGCCGCTGCTCCCATGAGCACCGCATCGATCGCGCGGTCGATCGATTCGATCACCAGGTCGCCATCCCGAGTACTGTCATCGCCGGGAAGCGAGGCAACGGGGCGGGATAGCGGGACCACGGGAAGTGCGGTCTCGCAGTCCTCCACGGCTTCTGCCGCCGTGCCGATCGGGCGGATAGGGCACTCAATCCCCGTTTGTTCGCTCAGTCGTTTGAGCCGATCAGGATCGTCAATCAGGAAGAACGGTGGCAGCTCGGACCGGAAATCGCGCCACGCCATGAGGGCTATTTCGCCCCCTATCCCTGCGGGATCCCCCATTGTGACGGCGACAGGAAGCGTTTCTATCACGAGATCAAATTCGGATATCGATCACGGCCGATAACCGGAGATCGCGAAGGTAGCGCCGCGCCATCAGGGACAAGCGATTGCGCAGAAGTTGATCGGCAATATCCCCGCGCGGCGGAAGCTTTGTCGTGGTGCCGCCCCCAGCTCGGTTACAGACCATCAGCAAAAGAACGCCGTCTGGCAATTGGACTGGTGCGCTGATCTTGCCGGCCGGGACGTCCTGAATGACGCCGCGGATCGTCGATGAGAGATTCGCAACCTCCAACTTTCCGAGCGACGGCCGCCTCGGCGACCCGACTTCCTTCGCCAATCTCTCGAAATCGCTGCAGCTCTCCGCAGTTTCGCTCAGGGTCCGCGCGAGGTCGATTTGCGCCGCGACTGCACCGCCGCGGGATATCTCGGACACGGGCAAAAAAATCTGGCGCAGGTCGACCGTTTCGGGCGTTGACTCGCCGACGGCGGTCTTGCGGGAATCCAGCAGTGTCACAATCCGGTATCCGGACACGGTCTTGATCGGAGGGCTCATTTGGCCGCGCCGCAGATTGGGCACGGCCGTCCTGAGGGACGGTTCGAGCTCAGCTTCGTATATCCAGCCTAGGTCGCCTCCGACGGCGGCGGTCGGGCTTTCGGAAAACTGCCGAGCAATGGCCGCGAAATTGGCGCCTTTTCGAATTTGGTCGGCGATGCGTTCTGCGGTGCTACGGACGCGGGCCTCTTCATCAGGGCTGTCGACCGAAAGCACGATCTCCCCGATCCTGTACTCTGACTGTCCCTGTCGAGTTTTGATGCGGTCCAGCACCTCGTCGATTTCGTCCTCGCCAATTGTGATTCTCGGGCGGATGCGACGGCTTATAAGCTTGTTCCAGGCGATCATCGCTCGTATCTGGTCGCGCATCGCACCTTTGGGGACGCCGTTCCTCCCCAGAAACTCTTCCATCTTGCCGCGCGGGATGCCGTTCTGCCTTTCGATCGATTCCGTCGCGCGGCTCAGGTCGCGTCGACTAACCGAAATATTGTGGCGCCTGGCTTCCTGCAACTGCAGCTTTTCATCGATGAGGACCCGGAGAATCTGCTGGCGGATTCGTCTGCGTACATCAGGAGTGTTGGGCAGACGGGCCGACAACAGAGCGAGACGTATCCGGATCTCCAGATCGTAGGCCGAGATAACCTCATCGTTGACGATCGCGGCGATCCGCTGCACCTCCTGAGCATTGCTCGACGCCGGCGGTACGAGCGCCGTCAGTAGCGCAAGGGCCGGGAAAAGGCTCAGCAGTGAAGGTCGGAGTCGCATCGCAGCAATTATTACGTTGGTTCGCTTTAAATGTGTATAGGGCAGCTGCGCCGGTATCAAATTTGCCTAGTTCAGGGTCCTTACGGGAGTCGCGAATTCACCCAAGTTCTTAAGAACGAACCTGAACAGAATCGTATCGGACGGCACTAAGTCGCGGTCGCGGGTAAAATCCCGCGTGTAATCTACCTGGAAGACGAAGCAATCGTCTTCATACCGCGCGAATATGCCACTGTTCACCGAGTGACCGCCGTCCTTTAGATTTCGCATCGTGTTGAACCCTAGGTACCAGCGATCGGTGAGTCGTGATGTCAAAAGCAGATTGATTCCCTCGCGGGCTCCGAGTTCTTCGCCCGGCTCGATAAGCAAGTAATCCATCCCGACCTTAAAACTCGGAACTCCCATTTCAACGCTAATTTCTCTCCGGTTTGCCGAAAAATCATCTTTGTCTAGACGAAAGCGAAAGTTAGCTTGCACGTATCGCAAGGGAGACACATTGAGTCGGCCTACGATGTCCGAAAAATGATCCTTGAGACCGGTGCCTTGCCCGAAATCCGATTCGTCTGTCAACCTGTAGCTTTGGCCAATGAAGAATGTGGCCGTGCCGCCGGTCAGTCCATAGACGCCCGTACTGATGCCGTAATTGACCCGTGTTCCGCCTTCGACCCGGTCGAGACCAGAAAATCGGTTTGCCGACATAAAGTTGTTTTCATCGAGTTCGACGCTGAGGCTGTCGTCGTTGGGAATTTTTTCGAAATTCTGGCTGCCAGGCGCTGCAATGATCCCAACGATCGGTTCGAAGACGTGCGTGATCGTACCCAAAGACCGTGACATGGGTAAGCGCCAGTCCAATCCGAGCTGTGGGAACACCCGCCCGGTGAGGCCCGACAGCGTTCTTGAACTGGCATCGGGTTCAACGACATCTTTCACTAGATAGGCGTCCGCCTGAACCGTCGCAAATGCCCTATATACATGTCCGCCCTCGCTAATGTAGGGCAGTTCCCAAGTCGGCTTGAAAGAAGCGCGCATGCTGCTCGAGGAGTCAGTTCGAGCGAGGTGAAGGAAGTTTGCGTCGAATTTCCATTGGCCACCGAGCCGACCCGGGTCGCCGACCGCATTATAGTCAAGCATGGGTAATACGAAGGGCTTTTTGCTCGGGTGGTCGTCACTTCGCTGGCCCTGAAAATAATATGCTTTTGCCGAAGTGTAGTTGCGGCCGTGGAAACCCTCTGCAAACAGCCGGTTCACGAGGGTATTCCCATCTTCGAAGCCATACCTTCTTAGGTAGGTGTCGTCGGTAGGGAGAAGGATGTCGCTGCCTGAGCGCCATGTCCGGTTAATGTCAAACCTAAACTTGCTTTTTACGTGACCTCGGAACCCGTTCGAACCCCCATTTGTGGAGCTAGCGAAGATGCCACTCCCGCTGACGTCGTAGTAGCCGCGATTCAGCCGGTGGCGAAACTCCCCAGCGTAAACTGTTCCCTCATTGCTCGTTAAGAGCGGCGTAACCGTCGCATCCATGTTTGGTGCGATGGCGAAATAATAGGGAGTGCGGATAAATTGGCCGAGTTCTGTGTTGCTTCCATATGACGGAGTGAGGATGCCAGACCGACGGTCCACGGTGGAGTCCGGATGTGACAGATAGGGCGTGTACAGAACGGGGATACCGAATAATACCAATGCGGCGTCCTTGTACACGATATCCTTAGAGGTCTGGTCGTGAACGACCTCGAACCCCTTTAATTGCCAGGTCGGTGCTCGGCTTGGATTTTTCTCGCAAAGTTTGCAGGGCGAATAGACAGCCTTGGCGAACTCAGTGCGGTTCCCGTTCGAACGTTTACCGCCCGCGGCGGCGATCCGTGCGTCGTCGGTGAGCCGAACCCGGATCTGCTCGACGATGCCGTTTCGCAGATCGCCGGTGAGTTCTGCATGTTCCGCAAACATGACTTCGCCTGTAGGCTCCAGCAGGCTGACGTTCCCAGCCGCAGATACGACATTCGTCCGTCTGTTGTATGTCACTGTATCCGCAAGCAGTGTGCGCGAGCCCTGTGAAAATTCGACGTTCCCGGTGGCAACAACGAGGCCGAGCTTCTGTTCGTCGCGCAGTTGATCTGCCTTTAACAGGACCGGCTCTCGGACCTCATTATCGGCACTCGCCTGGACTCGCGTTTGCGCAAGGACGTTGCCGCAGAATGACAGCACCAACGCCAGCGTGATTATGCGGGACAGGCAGGTGACTCCCATTTCAGCCGTCTTCCAGGTGAAGTAGTATCGCGATACCGATTGAGGCGCTTACCAGTGCAGGACTCCATGCTGCAAGAATGATTGGAATTTTCGACGAGATACCGAGTGCGAAGACGACGTCGGAGAGAAAATAGAGCAGAAAACCCGAGCAAATGCCTGAAACGATTAGGATAGCTGTGCCCCCGCGTCGTATCGGACGCAGCGAAAAAGTCGCGGCGAGAAGCACCACTGCGGCAAGCAAAAACGGCAAGGCCAGATGGCTGTGCCAGTAGAGGAGGTGGCGTGTTCCTGGGAAGCCGGCGTTTTCGAGAATTTTGATAAATGCGGGCAGTTTCCAGAAAGAGATGGTTTCAGGCGAGGCGAAACTGTCATTGATGTTGCCGACGGTCAGGTCTGTGGGAAATTGCCGGACCTTTATCTGTTTCGGCGGCGCATTGGGTGAAGTGACTGTTCCACTTTCTATGCGCCAGAAACCGGGTTCGAGCGCAGCTGTCGGCGCATCTATGCGCTCGATGAACTCGTCGTTCTCCCCGAGCAGAATCATAATCACGTTGTTTAGGCTTACCTCTCGCGGATTGATGGATCGGGCCCGGAGGATGTAGTGGCCGTTACCAGTCGTTTGGCGGAACCAAAGGCCCTGGTTCGCAAGAGTAGCTGAGCTCGACTGGCCGCGAATGGTTTTCGCCTCGAGCGTTTCGTATTTTAAGAGCATTGCCGCGGAGAATGGATTGAATAAAGCGATCTTGAAAAAGCCGATCAGAAGGGCGATCGCGATGGGCGCCGACAGAAACTGCCATATCGAAACACCGGCCGCCCTCGCGACGACGAACTCATGATGACGATTCAGCCTCCAGAAGGCGAACATGGCACCCAGTAACGTCGAAAAAGGGATTGCTTTTTCGATCAGCGACGGGAGTTTCATGAGAGCGAGCGAAAGGACGACATTCATGTCGACCTCGTGCGCGCGCGATGAAGCGCGCCTGAAAAGTTCTAGCGTGTCCAACATAAGGATCAGCGCGATAAGTGATAACGAAATGCAAGCGAACCAAAAGAGAAACTGCCGCCCGATATAGGCAGAGAGCATTCGGGAGAGTTTCATGCCGACTCGTTCGCGGCCGCTTGCGCGACCCGCGATCGCAAGAACCGGGTTTGATAGTAAAGAAGATAGAGAAAGTTGGCGATCACCAGAGCCGGCCCGACAAATATCAGCAGCTCTACCTGGGGCACCTTCTCGGCCAGGCTCTTCATTGCAAGAACGAACACCTGAAGCGCAAGGACGACACCCACCGCAGCGAATATTCGCACCAACTGGCCCTGCCGATTAAAGGTGCCGCCAAGAAGGATCGCGCCGGCGACCAAAACAAACGCAAGGTACAAAAGGGGCGATGCGAGACGGAAAAAGGCCTCCATTCGAAGCTTCCTGTAGTTGAAGATATTCTTCGACTGGCTCGACGGATAGATCAGCTCGTCGAGATAACGTTCGCGCGGCTCGCGCCAGAGGTTCGTCTCGTTTTCCTGAAGGCCGCTTAAGTCGAACGTGTATCGGTCGAAATAGAGCAACGAGAGCCTGCCATCAGATTCGTTGACCTCCTGCCTGTTCCCGTTTTCGAGAATGATTCTAGGTCCTTTAATGCTAGATACGATAGCGCCCCGTTCGGCCATCACCGTTACCGGCTTGCCGACGAAACGTTCATCATGAATGATAAGACCGAACAGTTCGCCTGCCGGGCTTCGGTCCCGGATGAAGACCGTTATACCTTTAGCGACGGGATTGAAAATCCCTTCCTGCAATAGCACTGAGGAAAAATCAGTCCTGAAGGAGCGCTGGAGGTCCTTGAAGTATCTGTATGACATGGGGGTCAGGTAGAGCGAATTGAGATAGCCGAAGACCGTAAGCACTAGCGCCAGAAAAATTGCCGGCCGGGCAATTCTTGCGGGACTGAGGCCGCTTGCGCTCTGGATAACCAATTCGCCGTCTGTATTCATCTTGTTGTAAGTCAGTACCGTCGCTGAAAACAGCGCGATCGGTCCAATCAGCGTTAAGAACGTCGGCAGGAGAAGAAGTGTGAACATGACGAAGGTCGTAATCGAAAGACCGCGATTGACGATCATTTCGACGAAACGCAGAGATTGGGTCAGCCAGACGAATGCCGTGAGGGTCGACAATATTAGCACCGACCACCAGAGCAGCTGTCGGAAAATGTAGATCTGAAGTTTGCCCATTGGCGCAATATAGTCGGAAGCCTGACACCTGTCACAATCAAAATATTATTAAATATCAGCTGGTTAGTAGGATAAAAATCGAGTAAATGATGGAACGTCCGGCACGCAGTCTGACCGGTGGTGGTGATGGCTCAGTCAGGGGGGTGTAAGTTTTAGTGCAACCCGGGATAGGCCCATGAACGAATGACTTGCAAGCGGCCTTCCGCCCGGCGAAGGATGTGAAAACTGCAGTCTGGTAGATTTTCGCGAAGCGCATCGCCCCCGGCCAGGGTTTGATGGTGAACCCCGACATAGGTCGGTTTTTGGCTGTCCACAAGTTTGGCGAGGCTTCCCCTGCTCGATGCGCCGGCGGTAGCCAACAATAACCGTCTTTCCTTGATGCAATCAGCGCGATGCGTGATGCGATAGTTCTTATTTGATCCAGGAACGATTTAGATGCCAACCGACTGACGATGACGTCGTTTTTGTGCAGCCGCCGTAGCCCACCCGCCGATCCGCCGATCGCACGGAAATCCGCCGAGACGGCATCAACTGCGACCAACCCCAAAATTTGATCCGGTGTCAGCGTGAAGTAACGCAGCTACGCTTAAATCGGGGGAAATATCCAGAGGCGGACGCTATCGCGCTGCAAAAAACGGCAAAGTCTATTAATCGGGATCGGATGACGCCAGCTGCGAGGGCAAGTAACAACTTCGTTTCCGCGGTCTTCGTATTTGGTCCGCGACTTGTTATACGTTCAGACAAACCGGGCCGCCAAGCTGGATCGGTCAGCGCCTGCGGCCGCTAATTTTCCGGAGAACCGACCATGAAGATCACTTTTGCCTCTCCTTCCCTGCCCCGCAGCGGATCGCTTGTCGTCGGCGCGCTTTCTGGGTGCTCATTGCTTGCTACC
Source organism: Alphaproteobacteria bacterium (assembly GCA_038131485.1). Lineage (GTDB taxonomy): Bacteria > Pseudomonadota > Alphaproteobacteria > MPNO01 > UBA830 > JAYQUR01. The sequence goes on along the minus strand of JAYPPO010000013.1, from coordinate 31,402 downwards.
GGCGAGCGGGTCGACCGCGCGACCGAGGGCGTGCTTACACGGGCGATGAAGGCGAGCCGGTTCAACGGAGAGAGAGGTCAGAGCCTGACGGTGATGGTGCCGAAGGGAACTGGTGCAGGTCGGGTGGTTCTGATCGGGCTCGGAGAGCCCGCGCGGTTCGACGATCTCGGCGCCCAGAATTTCGGTGGACAGGCATACAAAGCGGTTGCTGGCAGCGGCGACAAGACGGCAATGGTGGCGGTTGATCCTGTAAAGGGTGCAAAAATATCTGCCGCGGAAATTGCTGCGAACGCGGCTTTCGGCGCACTACTTGGGTCCTACCGTTTCGACAAGTATCGGACGAAAGAGAAGGCAGAGGCGAAACCCAGCGTAACATCTCTGATGATCGCCTCGCGTGATTCTTCGGCCGCTCGGAAGCACTTTGCGTCCTTGAACAAGGTGGCAGACGGCGTGTTCTTCACCCGCGATCTCGTGTCCGAGCCGGCAAACGTAATCTATCCGGTAACCTTGGCCCAGCAGGCGCGATCCCTGACGAAACTGGGCGTTAAAGTGCAGGTTCTCGACGAAAAGCAGATGGCGAAGCTTGGCATGGGCGCGCTCCTCGGAGTTGCGCAAGGTTCTGCGAACAAGCCGCGGCTCGTCGTTATGCAGTGGGACGGCGACTCAAGGGCCAAGAGCAAGGCTCCGATCGCGTTTATCGGTAAGGGCGTGACATTCGATACCGGGGGCATTTCCATCAAGCCGGCCGGCGGCATGGAGGACATGAAGTGGGATATGGGCGGCTCTGGCGTTGTCATCGGCCTGATGAAGGCGCTTGCTGGCCGCAAGGCGAAGGTCAATGCCGTAGGCGTCGTCGGGCTGGTCGAGAACATGCCGTCCGGCACCGCGCAGCGTCCCGGCGACGTTGTGACGACAATGTCAGGCCAGACGGTGGAGGTCATCAATACCGACGCCGAAGGTCGTCTCGTGCTGGCCGATGCCATGTGGTACTGTCAGGACCGATTTAGGCCGCATACTATAATCGACCTTGCGACCCTGACGGGTGCGATAATCGTCTCGCTCGGCAACGATAATGCTGGGCTGTTCGCGAACGACGACGAGATCTGCGACAGGCTGACCGCGGCGGGCAAAGCGGTTGGTGAGCCGGTCTGGCGCATGCCGCTCGGCGAGTCCTACGACAAGCTGTTGAATTCTGACATCGCCGACATGAAGAATATCGGCGGCCGCTGGGCGGGATCGATAACGGCGGCGCAGTTCCTGCAGCGGTTCGTGAAGGAAGGCGTCAAATGGGCGCATCTCGATATCGCTGGCGTCACTTGGTCCGCAAAGGACGCGCCGACGGTGCCCAAGGGCGGGACCGGCTTCGGCGTTCGCCTATTGGATCGTCTCGTCGCGGATCATTACGAGAGCTGATCTCTGTGACCGACATTAGTTTCTATCATCTGCTGCACACGCCGCTCGAACGCGCGCTGCCTAAGCTGCTGGAAAAGGTGCTGCAAAGCGGTGCCCGGGCGGTGGTCAGAACCGGCTCGTCAGATCGCGCAGAGGCGGTTAGCGGAGCGCTCTGGACCTTCGATCCAGCGTCGTTCTTGCCGCACGGAACGGTCCGCGACGGCTCGCCTGAAGAGCAGCCGATCTGGGTCACCCCGGACGACGAAAACCCCAACGGGGCAAATATCCTCGTTCTGGCAGACGGGATGCGTGCGTCCGGTTTCGACGGATACGATCGCTGCCTCGAGATGTTCGATGGGCGAGATGAGGCGGCGGTGGCCGAGGCGCGAGCCCGCTGGAGAAAATACAAGGCGGACGGCCACACGCTTACTTACTGGCAGCAGACCGAGTCCGGCGGTTGGGGGAAACGAGGCTAGAGGACCCCGCGGTTTTGCCGTGCTGGTGCGACGATGTAGCTGTTGCCCCGCCACTAGGAAACGGATATAAGCCCGCCAATTTTAAGAACAGGAGCCCGCTTGCGATGGCCAAAGAACGTACCCTTTCAATCATCAAGCCCGACGCGACGCGCCGCAACATCACCGGTGCGATCGTGGCCCGGCTCGAGGAAGCGGGGTTGCGGGTTATAGCTCAGCGCCGTACGCAGCTTACGCGCACGCAGGCGGAGCAGTTCTACGCCGTTCACAAGGAACGCGCGTTTTTTGATGATCTGTGCGAATTCATGACGTCCGGGCCGGTCGTCGTGCAGGTTCTCGAGGGCGAGAGCGCGATCACGAAGAACCGCGAAGTAATGGGCGCGACCAACCCGGCGAATGCCGAAGAGGGCACAATTCGCCGCGATTTCGGCGAATCGGTAGAAGCAAACTCGGTTCATGGCTCAGATGCGCCCGAAACCGCTGCTCAGGAAATCTCGTTTTTCTTTAGCCAGATCGATATCGTCGGCTGACCGGAGCGCGAGATCGGAATCAAAAAGGTGGGTCTTTGACCCGCCTTTTTCATATGCCGGCGCCGTCCGTTAGAGAAGCGTCAACGCCATCACCGCCAGAATGGCGACCACGCTCGCAGTGCCGAAGAGGGTGAACTTCGCGAAACCTTCCCAACCTTTCTGGTGCCGGTTGATTTCCTTTTCCATATCAAGTGCCATTGGGATTTTTCTCCTCGTCTGACGTACAGCCGCTGTCGACGGTCCTTATACTACGGACGGCGGAATGCGTGAAGCGTCCCTGGCAGCGGCGGACGTTGTCAGCCGGCGGGGTTAAGCAATAGAAGTTCGGGCGACTCGGCAGCTGCGACGTCGACAACGCCGTCGCGGATCGAGAGCCTTCTCTCCGCGAAGAGACGGACGGCTAGCGGGTAGCACCAATGCTCCGCCGAAAGCACACGCGCCGCCAGCCTGTGCGCGTCATCGCCCGGAAGTACCGGGACGGCGGCCTGAACGATAATTGGGCCCGCATCCATCGCCGGGCGGACAAAATGAACCGTGCAGCCGGTGAAGCGAACCCCGTCCGCGAGCGCGCGTTCATGCGTATGCAGGCCCTTGTAGGCGGGCAGCAGCGAGGGGTGGATGTTGATCAGCCGGTCGAGCCAGCGCCCGACGAATCCTTTGGTAAGCAGCCGCATGAACCCGGCGAGACAGACGAGTTCGACGCCCGCCGCTTCCAGTTCCTCGTGCAAGGCGTCCTCGAACGGTTCGCGGCCGTCGAAGCCGCGATGGTCGATCGTCGTCGTCGGGATGCCGGCCTTGTCGGCTCGGTCGAGCCCGGCTACCCCAGGAACGTTGGAGATCACCCGGACGATCTCCGCCGGCCAATCCGGGTCCGCGGCGGCATCGACCAGCGCCTGGAGGTTAGAGCCTCTTCCCGAGATCAGGACCGCCGTCTTCAGCCGCGCCATGCCGACTCCAGACCGTCCAACACGACCCGGTCGGCGTGGTCAGGCCCGTCTTCCACCGTGCCAATCTCCCAGACCGTTTCGCCAGCATCGCGTAGCGCGCCCGAAACGGCGCCAGCATCATCACCGTTTACGATCGCGATCATACCGATACCGCAATTGAAAGCCCGTGCCATTTCCGCGGCGGCAATGTCGCCTTCGTCCATGAGCCAACGAAAAATTGGAGGCATGTCCCAGGCGCCCGGGTTTATCCGAGCCACCATTCCGTCCAGCAGGATACGAGGCACGTTCTCCGGAAGGCCACCGCCGGTAATGTGCGCAAGCCCCTTGAGCTTTCCCGTTTTCAGCGCAGCGAGACAGGCCCGGACGTATATACGGGTCGGGGTGAGCAGCTCGTCTGCCCAGATCGTGCCGGGGGTCAGCGGCGACGGATCGGTGAATTCGCTTTCCAACCCGGCGAGCACACGACGTACGAGCGAGAAGCCATTAGAATGGAGGCCGCTCGACGCTATACCGAGAATCAGGTCGCCCGGTGCGATATCGGTTCGCGGCAACAGACCGTTCCGTTCGGTTGCTCCGACGGCGAAACCGGCGAGGTCGTAATCGCCTTTTGCGTACATGCCCGGCATTTCGGCGGTCTCGCCGCCGATCAGGGCGCATCCGGCCAGACGGCATCCTTCGGCAATGCCATCGACCACGCTGGCTGCCGCCGCCGGATTCAGGGCGCCCGTCGCATAGTAATCCAGGAAGAACAGCGGCTCGGCACCCTGAACGACGAGATCGTTCACGCACATAGCCACGAGGTCGATTCCAACCGTGTCGTGGCGGCCTGTTTCGATGGCGATTTTGAGCTTGGTTCCGACGCCGTCCGTGGCCGCAACGAGGATCGGATCCTCGAACCCCGCGGCTTTCAGGTCGAACAGGCCGCCGAAACCGCCGAGCCCGCCCATCACGCCGCTGCGGTCTGTCGATCTGGCAAGTGGCTTTATCCGTTCGACGAGCTCCGCGCCCGCCTCGATATTGACGCCTGCTTTCTTGTAGCTGTTCGTGTTAATGACTGCGCCGCCCTGTCTGAATTTGATAAAATGGGTGCATGACCCGCGCGGCCATGCTGCCAGGGAGGATAGCGAAAGGCTTTGCCAGAATGAATGCCGTCCAGCGAATCTACGCCGTATTTTTTGCGGGTGTCATGCTCGTGGGCGGCGCTGCAAACGGGCCCGCGGCCGCTCAGGCGGATGACGTCTACACGGTATCAAACGTCACCGTGGACGAAACCGCGGAGTCCGCGAGCGCGGCGCGTCAGCAGGCGCTGGAGGTCGCGCACCGCCAGGCATTCGTCCGGCTGATCCGACGGCTGGTCCCGCCCGGCGAGCGCGACCGTATCCCGGAACTGAAAGCCCCAGAAATCGCGTCGCTGGTCCTCAGTTTCGGGATCGACGACGAAAAGACCTCGAGCGTCCGCTACATCGGCCGCTTGAGTTTCGAGTTCGACCGCGCCGGAGTCCGTCGATTCCTGCAGTCGGCTAATACCGGATTTGCCGAAACCCGCTCGAAGCCCGTTCTGCTGCTGCCGGTCTTCCGTGCTGTCGATCGGCGACGTCTCTGGGATCAGCCCAACCCGTGGTTCGACGCCTGGAAGGATACGCCCCCGACGGACGGGCTCGTTCCGCTTCAGTTGCCAACAGGCGATCTTGCCGACGTAAAGGACATTACCGCCGAACAGGCCAGCGCAGGCGAAACCAGCCCGGTCACGACTATCGGGCGGCGGTACGGCGCGGGCGTGGTGATCGTTTCTGAGGCCAATCTTGGGGCTGGCGCGGCCGGACAGCCGGCGATCAATGTCTCTTCGCGCATATTCGGCGGCCCTTCCGACGGCCAGACCCGCGTGCGCAGCGTTGATATCCAGCGGGAGGAGTCAGAGCAGACCGCATTTCTGAGGGCTGCGCTCGATATCCAGAACGAGATTGAGGAGGCCTGGCAGCGCGGTAACCAGCTCGATTTCGCGCAGGTCAACGACCTCGTCGCCGTCATGGCGCTTGCCGATCTTCGGGATTGGGTCGAGGTCCGCCGCTGGCTTCGGACGATCGCCTATCTGAACGATGTCCAACTGGTCGCCGCTACGCGGCGTCAGCTCGCAATCCGGTTGAGCTATTTCGGATCCGTCGATCAGCTTCGTATGGCGTTCGCGCAGCGCGATCTGTCGCTTGTGGCTGGTTCCGATGGCTGGACCCTCGCGCCCGCACCCGTGGCCGATGTCATCGAAACGCCCACCGTGCCGCGCGGGGAAGGCCGAGAAAAACAGTGAACCTTCCCAACGTGATCACTCTCGGGCGCCTCCTGTCGGTCCCCATAGCGATCTATCTGATCCTGCAATCGGCCTACCTGGCGGCGTTCACCCTGTTCGTTTCAGCGGGCGTTTCCGATGCGCTGGACGGATATATCGCGAAGAAGTATCACAAAACCACGAAGCTCGGCGCCTTGCTCGATCCGCTGGCGGACAAGGCCCTGCTGGTCGGCGTGTACGTCACCCTCGGTTATCAGGGACACCTGCTGCACTGGCTGGTCGTGCTCGTGGTGTTCCGAGACCTGATGATCCTCGGCGGTGTTATCCTAATGTTTATCGTGCGGCTTGAGGTCAAGATGCGGCCGCTTTTCGTCAGTAAGTCAAATACCGCCGCGCAGATCGCGCTCGCGGCAATCATCCTTGCCAAACTCGGGCTGTCCCTATCGATTTCCGGCGTCATTGAGGTGGCGGTCTACGTCGTCGCGGCATCTACGGTCGTTTCCGGTGCTGGGTATATTGTTTCGTGGGCCAAGCATATGACAGGGGTCGAGGAAGATTCGACCCCGACGATCCGATGAATTTTCGCAAGTCTCAGCTCGCCCTCGATCTTCGCATTCGCGAGGCCACCGGGCGCTCGGATTTTCTCGTGTCCAGTTGTAATGAAGACGCTGTCCGCTGGATCGATGCATGGCCCGACTGGCCCAGCAGCGCAATGGTGCTAACCGGTCCTGCCGGTTGCGGTAAAACGCATCTTGGCATGGTCTGGAAGCGGGCTGCGGCAGCCGTCGAATTCAGCGACGTTATAGAGCTGTCCGATTTTTCGAATGCCGCTAACATTCTGGTCGAGGACGTCGACCGCATGGCGGGCGACGCGGATATCTTCCATCTCTACAATGCTGTTCGGGCCGCTGGCGGCACCGTCCTATTTACGGCTCGAATTCCGCCAGCGCGCTGGAAAGGCCGGTTGCCCGATCTCGTCTCGCGCCTTAGCGCCGTCGCTAATGTTGACATACAGCCACCGGACGATGTGCTTATAGGGGCCGTCGTGCTCAAGATGCTTGCTGATCAGCATCTCCAGGTGGAGCCGGAGGTCCTTCGATACATCGTCGAGAGGACGGAGCGTTCGTTCGAGGCAGCGCGGTCGCTAGCAACCAACCTGAACCGGGTATCGCTTGCCGAGCGGCGCGCCGTCACAATCCCGCTGGTCCGGCAGGTGCTGAACATCGACACGGGCGACGCTTAGCGCGCGCTTTTTTAACTCTGGAATGTCGGCAATTCGTCCGGCGGAGGACCGAGATTGTGGTCTAACCCGATCCCGAAAAGCGTTCGGCGGCAGATATATTCTTTCCAGCGGGCCGCGCGAGCCCCCGTCCAAACCGCGTTTCGCGGCCGGTCTGTCTGTTCGACGAACTGTATGAGCCCATCCTTCCGGCCGAGGCTAACGCATCGGGACTTGTATTCGAAGGTAAACCGCCCGCCGAGACCTAGAGCGGACTCCGCTGCGCGTTCGCCCATCGGTCGTCCAGCAGCACAGCTCATCCGGTGTATCCCGCCAGCATCCGTGAAAACCTCGGCGGCATCGCCGACCGCCATGATCTCGGGATGGCTGACCGAGCGAAGTGCACCGTCGGTTACCACCTGACCGCTGGCGTTCACCTTGAGACCGGAGTTGCGAGCGAGTTCCGTAACGCGGAAACCTGCTGCCCATATGCATTCGTCGAAGTGCAATGTGTCGCCGCCTTCCAGTTTTGCCGTGCCCTCTTCGAGGGCAACGACGCGCTCTCCCCATAGGATGCGCACACCGAGCCGCTCGAGCGTTGCCACCACGTGGCTGAACCCGTCGGGCGAAAGCCCGCCCGGGCAGGGTGATGGGCCGAAGGCGCGGCCGGCTGCCAGCGTGACGGAGAGATCGGAGATCCTTTCTGCGAGTTCGCAGGCGGCTTCTATCGCTGTGAGCCCGCCGCCGACGACAAGAACGTGACGGCTAGGAGCAAGGCGACCGAAAAAGGCCCGGCATTCCTCGACTGTATCGAGACCAACAGCGTAGGAGTCCGCACCCGGTATAGTCCATTTGTCGGTCGTGCTGCCTGGCGCGTAAACGAGCCGGTCGTAATCAAGCACGTAACTCATCCCATCTGCGCCGGCGACGGACACACAGCGCTCTCGAGGGTTGATGATAGTCGCCGTGCCCCGCAGAAAAGTGCCGCCGCGGATAATCATAAAGGCCGCATAGTCAAAAACACGGGCATCGCTGCCGGCCGCGACCTCATGCAGCCGAATTCGCTCTTCAAAAGACGTTTTGGCATCGATGAGGACTAAGCTTCTTGCTTGTCCCGCTTCCCCGATCCGCGCCGCTGCAGTCAGCCCGGCATACCCGCCGCCGATGACGACGATTCGGTCTCCTGTTTCGCTCATCCGACTCTCGACCCTATAACCAATATCATGTTACTTGGAGCGAAAGCCGGTTGTTACATGAATATCCAAATAGCCAAAGGTCAACTTGGCGTTTTGATGACGCGGACTCTTCCGCCGTCCGCGGTCAGCGCAATTTCGCCGTTCTTGAGCCGGATCGCGTCCGCGCCATAGACATCGCGGCGCCAGCCATTGAGCGTGCGGACAGCGGCATTGTCATCAACTGCGATGGCTTCGATCTCGTTCGAAGAGGCGATTAGCTTCTGAGCGACCTTGTACTCGTCGCACTTTAGCTTAAGCAGCACTTTGAGAAGCTCGATCGATGGTCCGGCATCGGCGCCGTTCGGCAATTCTTCGGGTGGCGTTGGATAGTTTCTGGGGTCCATCTCCCGCACGTCTTTAAGCAGGGCGAGGAGCTCCAAGGCGCGGTCCTTTCCGATCCGGTCGCGCGAGACGCTGCGAAGTGCCATGAGCTCGTCGATGGAGGAGGGGGTATGAGCCGCAATCTCCGTCAGTGCCTCGTCCTTCATCACCCGGTTTCTCGACACGTTGTTGTCTTGTGCCGTCCTTTCCCTCCAGGCCGCGAGGGCCTGGACAGCGGCGAGATATTTCGGCTTGCGGCTGCGCGTCTTGAGCCGTTTCCAGGCGGCGTCGGGGCGGATCACATATGTGTTAACGTCGATAAGGATGTCCATTTCTTCCGACAGCCAGTCTGCACGTCCGCTGTCTTCGAGCCGGCGCGAGAGCTTTTCGTATATCTTTCGGAGATGTGTCACGTCGCCAAGCGCGTAGTCGAGCTGCTTTTTGCCGAGCGGCCGGCGGGACCAGTCCGTGAACCGCATGGTCTTGTCAATCGATTTCCGGGCGAGGTCGCGGACCAGCCGCTCGTAGCCTACTGAGTCTCCGTAGCCGCACACCATGGCCGCGATCTGGGTATCAAAGATCGGTGCTGGCACCCGGCTCGTGAGGTTCACGAATATTTCGATGTCTTGCCGCGCTGCATGAAACACTTTCAGGACGTTTTCATTCGACATGAGCTCGAAAAGCGGCGCCAGATCGATTCCATCTGCGAGTGCGTCGATGGCGACGGCTTCATCGGGGGTTCCCACCTGGACCAGGCAAAGCACCGGCCAGTAGGTCTTTTCCCTAATAAATTCCGTATCGACAGTGATAAAGGGGAATACGGACGCTCGCTCGCAGAAGGCCGCGAGCTCCACCGTGGTAACGATAGTCGACATAACGCATGTAATACACGTAAATAGCGGCAACTTGAAGCGAACGAACGTTATCTATACAAAGCCCCCCGTCCGGTGGGTCCTTGGGGTCCTGCCCTAAGCCTCTATCCGATCAAGGGTCAGACCATGCACCAGTACCGCACCCATAATTGCGGCCAGCTCCGTGGCGATGACGCCGGCGCCGAAGCGCGTCTTTCCGGCTGGGTTCACCGCAAGCGGGACCACGGAAACCTGCTTTTCATCGACCTCCGCGACCATTACGGGCTTACGCAGTGTGTGATCGAGACAGATTCGTCGATTTTCAAGGAGGTCGAGTCGCTTCGGCTGGAAACGGTGATCTGCGTGACCGGAAAGATCGAAAAGCGCTCGGACGAGACGCGCAACGCGGATCTGCCCACCGGCGATGTTGAGCTGCGGATCCACAGCTGCGAAGTGCTGGGCAGCGCCGAGCCGCTGCCACTGGAGGTAAACAGCGACCGCGATTACGGGGAGGATGTTCGCCTGCGTTACCGCTTCCTCGACCTGCGGCGAGAGAAGGTGCATGCCAACATCATTCTCCGCAGCGCCGTCATTTCCAGCATTCGCCGCCGCATGATCGATCAGGGCTTCATGGAGTTCCAAACTCCGATCCTCACGTCGACGTCGCCGGAAGGGGCGCGAGACTTCTTGGTTCCCAGCCGGCTGCACCCCGGTCAGTTCTACGCCTTGCCGCAAGCGCCGCAGCAGTTCAAGCAGTTAATCATGGTGGCGGGCTTCGACAGATATTTCCAAATCGCGCCTTGCTTCCGCGACGAAGATGCGCGTGCCGATCGCTCACCGGGAGAGTTCTATCAGCTCGATATTGAGATGTCGTTCGTGACCCAGGAAGACGTCTTCGCTGCGATCGAACCGGTAATGGTCGGTGTGTTCGAGGAATTTGCCAAGGGGCGTAAGGTCTCCCCGGCGCCGTTCCCGCGCATCACCTATGAGGATTCAATGCAGAAATACGGCAACGACAAGCCCGACCTGCGTAATCCCATCCAGATGTCGGACATCACTGACACGTTCCGCGGGTCCGGCTTCAAGCTCTTTGCAGGCATGATCGAAAAGAACGAGAATGTTCGCGTCTGGGCTATTCCCGCGCCGGGAGGCGGCTCACGTGCGTTCTGCGACCGGATGAATTCCTGGGCGCAGAAGGACGAAGGCCAGCCCGGTCTCGGCTATATTTTCTTCCGTGATGGCGAGGGAGCTGGCCCGATCGCCAACAACATCGGTGCGGAGCGCACGATCGAGCTGCGTGACACGCTCGGCCTGAAAGACGGCGATGCGGTGTTCTTCGTGGCTGGTGTGCCGAGAGACTTCATCGGGTTCGCCGGACGCTCGCGGACCCAGATTGGCGAGCAGCTGGGGCTCATCGACGAAAATTGCTTCGAATTCTGCTGGATCGTCGACTATCCGATGTACGAGATCGACGAGGACACCGGCCGGGTCGAATTCAGCCACAATCCGTTCTCGATGCCGCAGGGCGGTCTAGAGGCGCTCGAGACCCAGAACCCGCTCGATATTCTGGCTTACCAGTACGACATCGTTTGCAACGGTATCGAGCTGTCGAGCGGCGCTATTAGGAACCATCGTCCGGAGATTATGTACAAGGCGTTCGAGATAGCGGGTTATCCGAACGAAGAGGTAGAGTCCCGTTTCGGCGGAATGCTTAATGCGCTCAAGTTCGGCGCGCCGCCGCATGGTGGCTCGGCGCCGGGTATCGACCGGATAGTGATGCTGCTGGCGGATGAGCCGAATATCCGTGAGGTGATCCTTTTCCCGATGAACCAGCAGGCGCAGGATTTGATGATGAATGCGCCGGCCGGGGTCGATGAGGAGCGCTTGCGGGAACTGTCGATACGCGTCGCGCTCTCACCGTCGGTCAAGCTCTCCTAGGAGACGCGCTTGGAGGAGGGATACTCCGACACGCATGCCTTCGCAGCAAAAGGTAAATTCCGCATTATCGTTATTGATGATCCTGTCGATGGCCACGGCTTGCTTCGTTTCTGCTAGCAGCTACGTTTCAACGAAATTACGACTCACTCTCCGGTCATCGTCATGATTGAAGAGGGCGACAAAGAGTGGCTGGAGGAGGCACTCGAGCTTGTGATGAACGATTATCTCGTTCGCCCGATGAACAAGGATGAGCTCATTCCGCGGGCGCGGACGCACCTTCGATGCAATATGATTGAGGACTAACTCGGGCACCAATACGAGAAGAAACTTACCGTTGCGGTGACGGACAGTCTCACAGGGCTCCACAACCGTTGTCGCCTGGTAACCAATTGCAGGAAGTGATGAACGATCTGGTGCCCAGCTCGAAGCCGATTTCCGCCCTGATCATGCTCTGAGTCGGTATTGCGAGGGGTAACGGGGGTCTAGAAGCGCTATAATCGCTACTAGATAGGGCGGAACACGCGCTTTACGACGCGACGAAGGGTGGGCCGAGCCGGATAGGAGGTCATGGGCGACGATACACTGGTTTCGGATGCTGTCGATCAGCGGCAGGCGGGCGTTACTCCGAGGCTAAGTGGTCGAGCCTAATATCCGAAAAGCCTGGCAGTTCTTCGCACGGCTCACAGCTAAACGCCGCCCTATTGGTCGCCGCCGCTATTTTATCCTGACGGGACAGAGCTACTTGATTTTGGCTTCTTTGAAGAGGACATGCTTGCGAGCAACCGGATCGTACTTCCGGAACTCGAGCTTTTCAGTCTGGGTCCGCGGATTCTTCTTTGCAACGTAAAAATACCCAGTGTCGGCCGTACTCAACAGCTTCACCACTACCGTATTCGCTTTTGCCATCGATATTCTCCCGACGAGCGGCAATTCAAAAAGTTGCGGGAAACTGCCGATTTCCGCCCCTCATGTCAAGAAAAACCGGCGTTTATTCCGGCCGTTCCGCGATCGCTGCCTGCCCGTCGGAAAGGGCGCGGGCATAGAGCTTTGGCCGGGACAGTAGAAACTTTGCCACTTCCAGATCGTCGTCAGACTTGGCGCGCCTCGGTGGGCAGTTTCGCCTGGCCTGATCCGGATCCTTCCGAACCGCTAGGCGCGAGGACAGCAGACGGTCGAATACATCGCCCGGCACGGGACTTGGCGCCTTAAAGGCGTTTCTCATCTCCGAAAGATCGTTTTTGTTCGCCGACGTGCAGATAGCTGGAATCACCCCGTGCGTCTGAAGGTTGAAGCCGGATGGCGCGATAAGATGCGCCCAGGTCACTGTCAGTTCGCCGTCGTTTGGAAGGCGGACGATCGTCTGTACGGTACCCTTACCAAACGACGAGGAACCCACGATGACGGCCCGGAAACGGTCGCGCAACGCTGCAGCGACGATTTCGGATGCGGACGCTGAGCGGCCGTTGATGAGCAGAACCATGGGGATATCGCGCATGCGCTCGCTCCCGGAAGCATCGAAAATCTGGTTCGATCGCTTATGGCGCCCCCGCGTCGAGATGATACGGCCGTCGTTTAGGAAGAAATCGGCGACGGCGACCGCCTGGTCTAGAAGGCCGCCGGGATTGGCGCGCAGGTCTATAACGATTCCGCTCGGCGCGTCAGCTTCCACGCGTTCCGCATCCGCGAGAACCCGCCCCAGGGCGCGGGCCGTTCCCTGATTGAAGCCAGTGATGGCAACATAGAGGATACCTCCCTCGCGGTGCGAGGTGACCGTCGGCGGCATGATATGTGCGCGGACGATATCCGCTTTGACGGGCATTTCCTCGCCAGGTCGTTTCAGCGTCAATTCGACCTGGGTGTGTAAGGGTCCGCGCAGCCGGTCGATGACGGCGCGCTGCGACAGGCCGGTCAGCGGTGTCGGGCCCACATGAGTGATCTCGTCACCCGGCAGCATACCTGCCTTGGATGCCGGTGTGTCTTGATAAACCGTCGACACGGTCGTGTGCCCATCCGCGTAGCGGATGGTGATGCCGATGCCACCGAAGCCCTCGCGCCGGGCGCGCGTGTTGCGCGCCTGATCGGGGGTTGCGTAACGGGTATATCGGTCGAGTTCGGCTAGTCCGCTGTCCAAAAATATCTCCAGAACTCGTTCCTTGCCGGTTTCCCGCAAGCCTTGAGACGCGCCTCTCAGCCGGTTGAGAACTCCGTCTACCAGCAGTGCCCAGCCATCGTAATCATGCGGTTCGGGCGCGGTCCATTCGCCGATATCGGTGTCGCTGTAGGAGACGAGGATGCGATCGCCCGCGCGTCTGACCGAGGCGAGCGGATCGGCAGCCGCGACGCCGCTCAGGCCGACGACGGCAAGCCTGTCGAGTTTAGGATCTACCGCGTAGCGGCTGTCCAGATTGCGGAAGGCCGATTTGAGGACGGCGCCGCTCTGATCCGGCCCGGTATCTGGGCGGTCGAGCGATCCGCAGGAAGAGACCGCGAGAAAGCCGAAAGCGATCGCGCAAAGGCTGAGCGCCGGAAATGGGCGCTGTCTCGAAAAAACGGATGTCGGACTAGACCACATGTGCCGTCCCGTATACCCCAGCCCCAACGCGTCGGACTGGGCGACTGACCGGCAGGGTTTGGTTGATTTCCGATTCCCAGATTACCGCGAGGGCGATGGGATCCGCATCATCTTTTCTTGCTTCGCGCACCCTTTCGACGCTGGCCAGAAGCGGGTTTTTTCGTCCCGCTTTTTCCCTGTTTTCCGCTCTTGCCTGACGGTTTTCCGGCTGGAGGGCGTCGGTTATTCCTGCCCCGCGGCGACTGGCGGCCCTCGCCGGAGACCGAAAACAGCAGCGATCCGGTGTTGACGTTTGCTTCCTCTAGCATGACCTCGACAGCATCGCCGATCGCGAAGCTGACGCCGGTCCGACGGCCCTCAATCCGCTGCGCGTTCGAATCCAGATCAAACCGGTCGTCGCCCATCAGCGACATCGGGACCAGGCCGTCGGCTCCCGTGTCGTCCAGGGTGATGAACACGCCGGCGCGATGGATGCCATTGATCCGGGCAGCGAAACTTGCGCCGACCTGGCTCGACATAAAGATAGTCGTGTATCGATCGACGGCGTCGCGCTCGGCGTTGACGGCCCGCCGCTCCGTGAAGGAAATATGCTTTCCATAGGCCGGGAAGGCGTCTTCATCTTCCGGTCGGAGACCGTCGGGACCGAGGCCAAGAGACGCAATCAGCGAGCGGTGTACCAGCAGGTCCGAATAGCGGCGGATCGGCGAGGTGAAATGGGCATAGCGACGGAGCGCGAGGCCGAAATGGCCGAGATTGGCTGGGCTGTATTCCGCCTGTGACTGCGACCGCAGAACCGCCATGCTGACCATATGCGCCTCGGGCTTGCCTTCGACGCCCGCGACGATCCCCTGGAACAGTTCCGGCTTCACGACCTGGCCCTTGGCGAAGCGGATGCCGATCCCCGCCAGGGTCTCCCGCAGCCCCTCAACCTTCTCCTGCGATGGCTGGTCATGAACGCGGTACATGCAGAGCGCTTCGTGACGTTCGAGCGTCTCCGCTGCTGCGACGTTAGCCGCGATCATGAACTCCTCGATAAGCCGGTGGCTGCTCAGCCGTTCGACCGGACGGATGCCGACGATCTCGCTGTTCGCGTCAAGTTCGACCCGCCTTTCCGGAAGCTCCAGATCGATTGCGCCGCGCCGCTTACGGGCAGCCAGAAGGACCTCGAAAGCCCCGTAGAGCGGCATGATAACGGTCTCCACTAACGGTCCCGTGACGTCATCTGGTGATCCCGTCCAGGCCGCCTCTACCTCTTCGTAGGTCAGGCGTGCGGCGGATTTCATGATGCCGCGGACGAAGGAATGGCCGCGCAGGTTGCCGTCGCGGTCGATTTTCACACGCGCGGCTAGACAACCGCGGTCTTCTCCTGGGACCAGCGAGCAGAGGCCATTAGACAGCACCTCCGGCAGCATCGGGACGACCCGGTCCGGAAAGTAAACGGAATTGCCGCGGTCGTAGGCGTCCTTGTCGAGGTCGCTGCCGGGATGCACGTACCAGGCGACGTCGGCTATCGCGACGATCAGGTTCCAACCGCCCCTGTTCGTCGGATCGGTATCTGGCTCCGCCCAGACAGCATCGTCGAAATCGCGCGCGTCCGCCCCGTCGATCGTGACCAGGGGTATCTGACGGAGGTCCGTCCTGCCGTCCGGCGTGACCGGTTTTGCGGCTTCGGCGGCGTCGACGGCGGCGCGGCTGAAGTCGTTGGGAATGTCGTGTGTGTGAATTGCTATCAGGCTCGGTGCGCGTGCTGAGGACGCATCTCCGATGACCTCGACTACCCTTGCCTCCCGCAGGCCGAAGCTGCGGCTCCCCAGCACCCGCGCTGAGACGAGATCGCCGGTGCCGGCCTTGTTTTCCATACCCGGCGGCACGACGAACTCGGTCCGGATTCGGCGATCTGTCGGCTCGATCCGGCCTTTGCCCGCCACAATGCGAAAGACGCCGAGCACATGTTGCGAGGCGGATTCCAGCGGTTTGATCGGCCGGGCGATGTAGCTTCCGTCGCCGGCATCCGAAAGACGGGTGAGAATGCGGTCGCCCATCGACGCGGCCGGCCCCTTACGCTCGGAAGACAGGTATATCTTCGGGGGATCGTCTTCGCCGGTCCAGCTCGTTGGCCGGGCTATGAGGTTTCCGTCGCTATCGATGGATGTGACCTCGATGACGCCAACGGGAGGAAGTTGTCCGGGCCGTCCAAAGCGGCGGCCGCGTCTCCGGTCCAGATCGCCCGACCGGCGCAAGTCGCGCAGAATGTCGTTGAGACGCGCCCGATCCGTACCGCGAACGTTGAAGGCGCGTGCGATTTCGCGTTTGCCGACGGGACCGTCGCTGTTACGGACGAATTGCATTATCTGGTCCGCCGTTGGAAAGGGGGCGGAATCGTTTTTTCCGCTCACGGGGTGTCGTGGGGAAAGGGCGCGCTCACGCGTTGGAGGCGGCCTTCGCCCGGCCGGTGCTCTTCGATTTGCCCTTTTTCGCCTTCTTGGCCTTTCCCTTGACGCCGACTTTCTCGGCGCGCGCCGCGATCAGCTCGACCGCAAGCGCGAGCGACAGCGAATCTGGGTCCATATCCTTGGGCAGCGAGGCATTGATCTTGCCGTGTTTAACGTACGGGCCGTAGCGCCCGTCATGCAGCTCGACGGGCTTTCCGTCGTTAGGATGTTCGCCGATGGTCTTGCCTGCGGATTTGGCGCGGCCCTTTCGTTGCGGCGCCTCCGCGATGATCGTAACCGCCCGGTTTAGGCCCACGGTCAAAACGTCGTCGTCGGGACTGAGCTTGACGTACTGGTCGCCCACCTTGAGATACGGGCCGAAGCGGCCGACGCCGGCAAGAATGTCCTCGCCTGTTTCGGGATGCGCGCCGACGGTTCGGGGCAGCGACAGAAGCAGAAGCGCGAGGTCGAGATCGATCTCCGACGTCTTCATGCCGCGCAGCAGCGACTGGCGCTTGGGTTTCTTTTTGGAGCCCTTCTCCGCCTCGCCGAGCTGGACGTAGACGCCAAACGGCCCCTTGCGCATGGTGACCGTCAGGCCAGTCGCGGGATCTAGGCCGAGTTCCTTGGGGCCAGTGAATGCGGCGTCCTTGTCGATCTCGCCGTTCATGACGGCGAGCGCGGTTGTAAATCCGCATTCGGGATAGTTGGAGCAGCCGATAAAGCCGCCGTTGCGGCCGAGCTTCAGCCCTAGGCGCCCAGTTTGGCAGGATGAGCACTTGCGCGGATCGCTGCCGTCGTCGCGCGAGGGGAAGAAGTGCGGGCCCAGTTCCTCGTCGAGCGTGTCGATTACCTCGGTGATCCGAAGCTCCTTCGTCTGGTCGACGGCTGCGGAAAACGCCTTCCAGAACTCGGCCAGCAGCGCCCGCCAATCCCTCTCGCCGTTCGACACGCCGTCGAGCTGGTCTTCGAGGTTTGCGGTAAAGTCATACTCGACGTAGCGTTTGAAGAATTCCGACAGGAACGCGGTCACCATGCGGCCACGGTCGTGCGGCGTAAAGCGGCGGCTCTCGAGGACGACGTAGTTGCGGTCTTGCAGCACCTGCAGGATCGACGCGTAGGTCGACGGCCGGCCGATGCCCAGCTCCTCCAGCTTCTTGACTAGGCTAGCTTCGGTGTAGCGCGGCGGCGGCTTGGTGAAGTGCTGTTCGGGCGTAACGGTTTTGCGATTCAGGCTGTCGCCTTCGGACATCGGCGGCAGGATGCGGTCGCGGCTGTCGCCGGCGCTTTCGCCTTCGCCGTCGTTGTCGTCGTCCTGGTTCTGCTTCTCGTCTCGGCCTTCCTGGTAAAGACGCATGAAGCCGTCGAACTTCACTACAGATCCGTTGGCGCGCAGCACCGCTTCGCCGCCCGGGGAGCCGACGTCGACGGCGACCTGTTCGAGAACCGCACTTTCCATTTGGCTCGCGACTGCGCGCTTCCAGATTAGGTCGTAAAGCTTGCGCTCGTCCTCGCCGAGAACAGCGCGGACCTCGTTGGGTATGCGCGAAAAGTCGGTCGGGCGGATCGCCTCGTGGGCTTCCTGCGCATTCTTCGAGCGGTTGCGGTAGGTGTTTGGGCTGTCAGGTACGTAGGTGTGGCCGTATGCGCGACCGATCACTGCCCGGACCGCCACGATGGCTTCCTGCGCTAGATTGACGCTGTCCGTCCGCATATAGGTGATCAGGCCGACCGTCTCGCCACCGATATCGACACCTTCATAAAGGCGCTGCGCCGTCCGCATCGTCCGCGTTGCACCGAAGCCGAGCTTGCGGGAGGCTTCCTGCTGTAGCGTGGACGTTGTGAACGGCGGTGCCGCGCGACGGTTCACCGTCTTCCGTTCGACCGCCTTGACCGTATATCCGTGCTTTTCGATCTCCGAGACGGCCGCCCGAGCTGATGCCTCATCGCCGAGATCGTAGCGGTCGAGCCTGTTGCCGTTAAGATGCGTTAGGCGCGCCGGGACGGCCTTGCCGTCGCCGGTCGAGAATTCGGCCTCGATCGTCCAGTATTCGCGGGCCTGGAAGACCTCGATTTCCGCTTCGCGCTCGCAAATCAGGCGTAGTGCGACCGACTGCACGCGGCCGGCCGAGCGCGAGCCCGGCAACTTCCGCCAGAGGACGGGCGACAGGCTGAAACCAACGAGATAGTCGAGCGCGCGGCGCGCCAGGTACGCGTCGACCAGCTCCTGGTTGAGCGGCCGCGGGTTGTTGATCGCGTCCGTCACGGCGCTTTTGGTGACCTCGTGGAACACCACACGCTTGACGTCAACGGCATCGAGCACCTTGCGCTCGTTCAGGATCTCCTGGACATGCCAGGAGATGGCTTCGCCTTCGCGATCGGGGTCGGTTGCGAGATACAGATGTTCCGCGTCCTTTACCGCGTCCTCGATAGCCTGAAGGTTCTTTTCCGCTTTCGGGTCTACCGCCCAGATCATCCGGAAGCCTTCGTCAGGTTGAACCGAGCCATCCTTGGACGGCAGATCGCGGACATGCCCGTAGCTCGCTAGGACCATGTATCCGGAGCCTAGGTACTTATTGATGGTTTTTGCCTTCGCAGGCGATTCGACGACGACGACGTCCATATTTACCAATAAATCTGCTCGCGTCCGGCGCTCACCCTGGGTCGGTATGGCTGCCGGAGTGTTTAAAGAACCAGAGAAAAACGGTTCCCAGGATGCCGCTCTATCCGGCCCTCGAAATCCAATTCGAGCAGGGTCGTCTGAATCGCGACGCCCGACATTTGGCATTCGCGAACCAGTTCGTCAACACCCATTGGCGTACCGCTCAGCAGTCCCGCGATTTTTTTAAGCGCGTTGTCGGACTACTTTTCGTAATTAAATTCAATGGTTTCGGGATTGAAAGTAGGGCCGCGATTTCATCCGCGGGGGAAAAATAGGCTTGGAAAGCGTATCGATGATGTCCGCCGCATTTTCGGTGATAATTACGCTCTGACGCAGCAGATCGTTGGCGCCGCCGCAGCGTGGGTCGCGTTGCGAGCCGCGCCCCTGTTCCAGTGCGAGCCTAGTAGTAACGAGCCGTCCAAACCGGAGGACGGTCTAGACCAAGAGGACGATGGCGCTCAATCCGAATATCGGACTGAAGTGTGGTGAAAAGTGGCGCGCACTCGCCACCGACTCGATCGGTTATTCGCTGACGATTAGCCCTTTCTCGACTATTGCGATCTGAAGCTCTCAGTGCTCCGGCGGATCTACGACGTCGCGGTCGCTCGCGACCATGACGCCGGTCCTTTTCGCGAGACTACCGCGATTGGCGCCGCCGTCGATGCCGCGTGCGAGGCCTGAGAAGACCAGCAGTCCGACTGAACTGGGCCCTGCCAAGTTGTTTAAAGCGAACGTGCGGCCGTTGGAAGAGGCGTTTCGGGCGCCGAAAATGGTGATCATTGGAGTGCCAAGGAGAGATGCGTGACCTTTCAGAAAAAGGCCGGCGGCGGATCCTCGATGGCTGAAAGTGCTGGCGTGTGATCGGGTTTGTTGAGGACAAGCGTAACGACGCTGGCGGCGGCTAAGCTGTCGAACTCGGCGCGCACTGTGTCGGCGGACGGCCCGCGGAATTGGTCGGTTTTCCAACTTTTGTAGGCGATCGAGGGCAGCCCGTCTGTTGCATCGCCCGGCTATCCGTTCCGCCCGAAAAGTTAGCCGAATGACCGGGCGCCGACGCCATCCATCCGGATTCCGCCCAAATGGTCTATTTTTTAACTATCGCTCTATTTGTACGTGTGGCCGGTCATCGCAAAACGGTGCTCCGAGCGTGGCGCATTATCATGCTCCACGTGACAGGCGGATCTTTGACTCCTCTCCTTTGAAGAGCCTCCGGATATTCTCGTGGTGCCGCAGCCAGACGACCGCGGCCATCGCGGCGCAGAACTGCATCCGTTGCGGGTCCGACAACCACCAGGCGAGAAGCGGCGATGCCGCGAGCGCGATTAGGGCTGAGAGAGATGAGTAGCGGAAAAGAAATGCGGTCAGCAGCCACGTTGCACAGGCGAGAGCACCGACCGGCCAAGACAGTGCTATCAAAATTCCGAGTGCGGTTGCCACTCCCTTGCCGCCGCGGAACTTTAGCCATATTGGAAACAGATGGCCCATAAGGGCGCCGCTGGCGGCGACGATCGTGATGTCAGGTCCGAACTGCCGTGCAATGAGTACGGCCGCCGCGCCTTTTGCGCCGTCGAGCAGCAGCGTGGCGGCCGCGATTTTCCTATTGCCCGTGCGCAAGACGTTTGTGGCGCCAATATTCCCCGATCCGATGACGCGAATGTCGCCGAGCCCGGCAAGTTGTGTAAGAACGAGCCCGAATGGGATAGACCCCATCATATAGCCAACGGCGAACGCCGAGAGAAAATACGGCCAGCTAAAAGACCAGCTGATCGGGTCGATCATAGCGCCACAACCTCCCTAGCTCGGGAGAGAATAAACGTGCCGGCCTCCGACTATTGTCTCGACAGCCCGGCCTCGCACCGGGAAGTCGTCGAATGGCGAGTTCTTCGACTTGCTTTTCATCTCGTTGGGTTTGAGCGTCCACGCCTTGTCGGGATCAAAGATCACGAAATCCGCTGGCTGGCCGGCTGCAAGGGTCCCTTCCTTCATCCGGAGCAGATTTGCCGGCGCGGATGTCAGGCGCCGGACTAAATCTATCAGGGGTATCCCGTGTTCGTGATACAGCGCGAGCGTCAGCGGCAGCAGGGACTCTAGCCCGATGATGCCCGGCTCAGCGGGGAAAAAGGGAAGACGTTTTGAATCCTGGTCTTGGGGGTGGTGGTCGGAAGCGATCACGTCAATTGTTCCGTCGCGGATACCCTCGATCACCGCAAGGCGGTCTGCTTCGCTGCGAAGGGGTGGCGTCACTTTTGCGAACGTCCGATAATCGGCCGTCGCGGTATCCGTTAGCGTAAAATAGTGGGGCGCCGTATCGCAGGAAATGGCAAGCCCGCGCGCTCAAGGCCGATCGCCTCGATCCCGGCTGCCGTCGTCACGTGCGAAGCGTGGTAGCGCGCACCGGTCAGTTCCACGAGCCGAAGATCGCGCTCGATCATCATTACTTCTGCCATTGCCGGGATACCCGAGATTCCAAGCCGTGTCGACATCTCGCTTGTTCATCTGGCCGTTCCGTGCCAGTGCCGGCTCTTCCGGGTGGTGCATTATAAGGACGTCGAAGGTCGATGCGTAGACATCGCGCGTCGCATCACGAGCGCGTCCGCCACCGCCCGGTCGGCGTCCGTGAACGCCAGCGCACCAGCGTCCGTTAGACGCCGAACTCGCTGAGTTCCTTGCCTTCCACAGCCCGCGAGTGATCGACGCGCAGGCGTATATTTCTACGATGTTGATTCCTGCGGGCGCGGCGCGCGCGATGAACTCGACGACCGATACATCGTCGATCGGTGGGTCGGTGTCCGGCAGGCAGACGATCGACGTGATGCCCTGGCGGCCGCCGCCGCTGGCGGTCTCGAAGCTTTCCTTGTGCTCCTCGCCCGGTTCCGGCAGGTGAACGCGCGTATCGATCAGACCCGGCGCTAGACAAAGGCCGCAGCAATCGAATGAGGTCGCGCCCGACGGTGCACCGTCGGCAACAGCCCAGCGCGCGCCTCAAGAATCTTGTTGCCCTCGACCAGGACGCCGCCCGATGCGTCGAGCCCCCGAGCGGGGTCGAGCAGGCGCGCATTGATATAGGCAGCTCCTCGGGGCGGCACGGTCGGTCACGATGCCGCCTTTTCGGAATTGCGGGTTAGGGTGCGGGTCACGATGTCGAGGCACGCCATCCGTAACTGCAACACCTATTCGACCTGTTCGTGGATCACGCTCCGATGGATGTCGTCAGCAAGCTCGGAATCAATCTCGATACCACGGTTCATTGGGCCGATGCATGATCAGCGCATCGTCCTTCGCCACGGCGAGTTTTTCGCGGTCGAGCCCGAAGAACCGGAAATATTCACGGGTCGATGGCACGTAGGATCCCTGCATGCGCTCGGTCTGCAGCCGCAACATCATGATGATGTCTACATCTTTGAGCCCGTCGGCCATTTTGTGGTGCACCTCAACGCCCAGCGCCTCGATAGCCGACGGCAGCAGAGTCTTCGGCGCGACAAGCCGCACGGACGCTCCCATCGTCTTGAGCAGGTACATATTCGACCTCGCGACGCGCGAGTGCAAAATGTCGCCGCAGATCGCGACGACCAGCCCGTCGAGCCGGCCTTTGCGCCGCCGGATGGTCAGCGCACTTGCGCAGCGCCTGCGTCGGATGCTCATGACTTCCGTCGCCGGCGTTGATGACTGAACAGGTGACCTTTTCGCTTAGAAGTTGCACCGCGCCCGAGTCCGAGGACGAACCGTAAGAACGTCCGGATGCATTGCGTTGAGCGTCATCGCCGTGTCGATCAGCGTCTCACCTTTCTTTGATTGCGCTGGCGCTGACCGACATGTTGATCACCACGTCCGCTCCGAGACGCTTTCCGGCGAGTTCGAACGAGGTGCGTGTCCGCGTTTATTCTCGAAGAAGACGTTTATTACCGTGCGGCCGTGCAACAAGGAACGCTTCTGTCATCCTGCCGGTTCTGCTCGATATAGGATTCCGACAGGTCGAGGAGAGCTGCGATCTCCTCTTTAGGGACCCCCTCCATACCGAGAATGTGACGCCTCACCGTCTGCGGGTCCGCTTTTAGGATTGCGACTGCCATTAAACCTGCTTTATACGCGCCGCCCCGATCCCTCACAAGGTGTCGCCCGGAGCTCTCGATTCGGCGGGAAAACGGCTGCTAAGCTGATAGCGTTAAAGAATGTTGAAGGCCAGTCCAACCGTAGCCGCGAAATGTACGGGTGTCGTCGGTGGCGAATGGTTTTTCGATCTTAATGACTTCGGCGCGATAGTCGTCCAGAAGCTGCTTGCAGATTTGCCCGGCGAGAATCCGGGAAAGGTTTGGGATGCGGATCCCCGAAAGGCGCTCCTTGCCATTTTAGTCCTGTTCATTCCCACGACGTCACCCGCCGCCCGTTGCCGCGTGGCGATCGATTCCTCGGGCGAGCGCTTTTCCATCTGGAAGACGTTAGAGCTGTCGACCCAGCAGTAATCTTTGTAGCCGAGGCGCGCGATGGGGCGGATGCGGTCGATGTCGAGCAATCCGTTTTCATTGATAACGGCATCGTCGACATGAACGCCGACAACGCGGCCGAACACGACATGATGGACGTGGGAGGGAACATTGCCAGGCAATACGACGACCTCGTGCAGCTTGCATTCGAACTGGACCGGCGAGCCCTCGATGCGCGGCGGCTTTACGATGTTCGACGGCAGCGGACGCAGCCCCGTTTTGGAAAGCTCGTCGGCGGCGCGGTCGACGATCATGCCGGTCTCGCTCATCGCGTCGCGCTGATCCCAGGTTGCCATATTGTAGACGAACTCGCCTGTCTCTCGGGCATTGCGCACGCTGTCCTTTTCGAGCTCATCCTCGGCGTGCCCACCAGATGAGAAAAGGCAGAAGGGAGGGTTGTAGCTGAGTACGTTGAAGAAGCTGAAAGGCGCGGCGTTGACCTTGCCCGCGCCGTCCACCGTCGTGATCCAGCCGATGGGTCGCGGAACGACGCAGGCCTTTACTGGATTGTAGGGCAGGCCGTGATCGTTGTTTGTAGGTTCGTAGAACATCTGTGCTCTGGTTTCAGATTCAGGCGTTGATCTCGACGGCGTTCCCGTCCTGGGCGCGACCCTGTCGACGATAATGGCCGATTTTTTCGAGCAGCGGCCGGTCGGAGATCGCGTAGACGATGGCGTCTTCGTTCCCGCTTTCGTTGCCGTGGCGGTACCAGACGTGATTGGGAATGACGAAAAGGTCGTTCCGCCCCCAGTCGAGCCTCTGGCCGGCGACCTCCGTATATCCCTTGCCGGCGATGCAGGTGAAGAAGGTACCCGCCGTCGAGCGGGTGGCAGCGGTCGCCTCGCCGGGGCGCAGCAGGGTCGCGGAATAGCCGAGCGTCGCAAACACGTCAGCCCCGGTCTCTGGGTTGGTGAAGTCTACAGTTAACGCATCCCACGGCGTGCCATCGAGGTCACGCATGCCCTCCAGCGTTGCACGGATATCGGTGCCAAGGTAGTGGAACATGGGCGAATTGCCGTGACCGCTGCCGCGTGGGACGCCCGGCAGGCGCGGCACGATGCCGCCCGCGCCGTACATGCGACCCGACAGACCTTCGTTCAGCGGCGCCGCGTTACCGCCGGCGCCGTCGAAGCCGTGATCGATCCAAATCTGGTCGAAGTATTCGAGGATAGGCCAGTCGAGTACGTCGATCCAGATGACGGGATCGTCGTCATCGTTACCATGACCGTGCCAGGTCCCGTTGGGCGTCAGGATCAGATCGCCGCGATGGGCGGTGCAGCGCTCGCCCTCGACGGTGGTGTAGCCGCCGGCGTGCGATAGGATCGTGCGACTGGCATTCGGCGTATGCAGGTGCGTCGTCGCATCGTCGCCCGGCTTGTAGATCGAGACCGCCACGCGGATCGAGTTGGTGACCTTTAACTGACCCCCAAAGCCCGGGTTGGTCAGCAGGAATTGCTGGCGCTCGGTAAATTCCAGCGGCGCGATGGCGGCGATCTTGTGCAGGTAGGGCTCGAAATCCGCCCATTTCCAAATCGCGGGTTGGGCCCGGCCCGGCCGTTGCGACGGCGGTGCATCGGTCCGGTGCCAAGGCGGATGCATTGCGGCGTTGGCGTTCGTCCGAAGCCAGATGTTGAGCGGCGCAGCCTCCTCGTTGAGGCGCTCCATCTCGACCAAGACATCGGGAGGTAGTTCGGGATTGGCCAGGGTAGGGCGGAGGTTTGTCGCTATAGTTCAAACTCCCCGAGGAGGTCCGCAATATCCTCGACCATTTCCGGCAGGACGGCGCGGACATGCAAGTTGATCCGTGTGTATCCCATCGCCCCCACTCGCGGATCTTTTCCTGAAGCTCTTCTTTGGTGCCAGAAAGGTCGCGTTCTTGATGAACATGCCGGTAATCAGGTGCGCCTCCTCGGGGCGGACGGCCATTAGGTGGTTTTTGTGGTTCGAGAGATACCGCGCATTCGCAGGCTCATATGCGTCGTAGACTTTCTTATATTCGCCGACCAGCGCGGCGAGCTCCGGCGGCGGCGTCTGGCCGATCGAGCCGAATTCGGCTTCCTCGACCATGTTGTGAGGATGATGGCGGCCTGCGGGCCAGCCTGCGCCTGCACATACGGTTCATCCCAGTCGTCCGGATTTTGAGGATCGCGCCGCCCGAGGTGGCGCTGGCCTCGAGGTCGTTCACGTCGCGGCCGGCGTCGGTCCAGGACTTCTTCATATCGTCGATCGCGGCCTGCGCGCGGTCGAGTCGGCCGACCGTATTGATCCAGCCGTAGCCACGCTGAGCGACCATGTTGCGGCCGCGTGGCCCGAGGGCCGACACGTACCGGCACCGGGTCCTGATGTTGATGAGCTCCAATTCCGGGTTCATGAAGCGGATCGGGTGCAGGGCACCCTCGATCTCGGCTTCGACCATTTCGCCCGCCAGTAGTTTCTCAATGACGTCGATGTAGTCGAACATGTCGGCGAGCTTTATAGGGCCAAGACCCATCGTGCGCCGGCCGGTAAAGCCGGTGCCGACGCCCATGTCGATGCGGCCCGGCGCTAGCGCATTGAGGCTCGCTAGCGCGCTTGCTGCGACCGGGGACAGGCGATTGGTTGGGATCATGACGCCCGTACCCAAACGGATTTTGTCGATCTTCATCGCCGCTGCCGTCATCGAGACGAACATGTCCGCGTTGATGAGCTGGAATCGATGAACCAAGCCGATTCGAAGCCCAGCTCCTCGGCGCGCTTGACGATTTTCCAGGAGTCGGCCGCCGGCGCGATATTAATGCCGTATCTCATGATGGGATTAGAGCGGAATTTGTGGCTGGCGGCAATTGGTGTTGCAAAAGGACAATTAGCTGCGCCAACGGAGCGTTGCGGGCTCAAGCGGGTTCTCGAACGGCCGCCCTTCAGCCTCGGCAGTAAGCCATTCGCGCTTCAGGCGCGCGTACCACTTCGCCTGCGTGTCGGCGTCGTCAATTAGGATCAAGTTGGGATTGTGCCGCAGGCCATCCTGCTGCAGGGCAACGACGTCACGGTCCTGTTCGAGAAAGGTTCGGGCGAGTTTCTTTACGATCGGCGAGAACGGACCAAGCCAGCCAATCGTCCAGTAAAGGCACTGGTGCACTTCGGTCGTCGTTTCGTCGATGGGCGTAATTGCCGTCAGACTAACGAGTCTGTGCTTGTCGCCCTCGACTGTCTCGGTGCGGATGCCCGGAAGCGTGAAGTCGATCTCGGTTGTAACGTTGTTACCGAGGAGCCGATAGGAGCGGTTTTCTGACGGCACCGGATGACGCGACATCTTCCATCCTAGAGGCGTCGGCTCGAAGTGCTTCTCCTTGGGCTTCAACCGGTCGGCTTTTTCCTTCCACCACCAGGACGTATGGACGAAGGCGGCGTGCGTTGGGTCCATGAGCCCGAAGGCGGCGTGATCCGTGTGGCAAGGAAACGGTGATACGATGGTGACCCTCGGCGCGACTTCGCCGATGCCGGAGATCTCCGGCACCGGGGGCAGGGCGTCGTCGACTGGCGGGTTGGCGCCCGGCACGAACACCCAGACGTTACCCTGTACCTCGCGGCAACGATAGGTGCCAGCGCTTACACGCTCGGTATGGAACGCCTGGCCGTCTATGAGTGACGGGATCCCCGTGCAGCGGCCGTCCCGGCCGAACCGCCATCCGTGATAGCAGCACTCAACTTCCCTACCAGCGAACTTGCCGTGGCGGAGGGGAATGCCGCGGTGCGGACAGATGTCTCGGAGGGCGAAGACCTCGCCATCGTCGGTTCGCGCGAATAGCATCGGCTCGCCCATTAGCGGCTTCGCCAGCATACGGCCGCGCGGCAGCGCATCGCCGGAAAAGGCGAGGTACCAAAAGTTCCGCAGGAGCTCCTTGCCGCTGTCGAGCATAAAAAAGTTTTTGCCTAGCGCGCCATCAGACCGGTGTTTAGCATCAAACGGGTTAAATCCCCAGAATCAAGAGAGGATCGAAATCCAGAGTGGCAGTGTTACGATCGCGAGCACCGTCTGGGCCGTCAGTATTCCGGCCATCAGCTGCGCGTCTCCGCCGAGCTGCCGGGCAAGAATATATGCCGATGGTGCCGTAGGCAGCGCGTGGAAGAGGATCAAAACTTTAGCCGCGAGCCCGCCGATCCCGATAAATTCAGCTAGGCCCAGTGCGATCGCGGGCATGGCGATGAGCTTGAGTATCGACGACAGCACAACCCACACCTTTTCGGCGCTTGCCGCCACGACGTCGAGCCCTGCGCCGACGCAGAGAAGTCCCACGGCCGGCGCTGCTCGGCCGAGCAACGCGAGGAACCTCTCGATGGGCTCTGCGAGGCCTAGCCCGGTGAGGTTGATCGCGATCCCGGCAAGGCAGGCGATGATCAGCGGATTGCGCGCCATCTCCCTCGCCGCGCCGAGCGCGCTGATCTGCGTACCCGAATAGCGAGCAAGAACCCAGACGCACAACACGTTAATGAACGGCACCATGAAGGCGATAAACAGCGCGCCGAGCGCGATAGTCTCCCGCCCGTAGAACGCAACCACCAGCGGGATACCCAGATATGTGTTGAACCGCACCGCGCCCTGCAAAAGCGACGTGAAACCTGACGCTTTCAAGGCGAGGCGCTTTCGGACCAGAAGCAGGAAGGCCGCCATCAGAGCTGGCGCCCCGCTCACGCCGACCGCCATGCCCCCGACCGGCAGATCGCTTAGGTTCGCAGTCGCCAAATTTACGAACAACAGCGACGGGAATAGAACATAGTAGGTCAGGCGCTCGACCGGGGGCCACGCCTCTGCCGGAAACAGCTTCGTCCGCCGGATGGCGAAGCCGGCGACAATCAGTGCGAAGATGGGCGCAACGGTGACGACGACGAGAAGCATCGACTGCCCCGCGTCAGCCTGCCCGAAGGCGAAGATAGTCCCGTGCGTCCTGCAGGATTATCTGCGCCGCCCTCTTGTCGCCCACCTCGGCGCGGCGCTTTCGCGTGACGTCCTGCGCGATCAGGTGGCGTTCCACCGCCTGGGTCGACAGGCGTTCGTCCCAGAACGCGATGGGCAGATCGATCTTTTCCGCGAGGTTTGCCGCGAAACTGGCGGGTTGACTGGCAGCGCGGACCCTCGGTCCCGTCCATGTTCATGGGGAGGCCGATGACGATGCCGCCGATCCGGTAGTCCGAGATCACCCTGAGGAGCGCCTCGGCGTCCCTTGTGAATTTGGTGCGCCGTATCGTGTCGAGGGAGGTTGCGATGCGTTTGCCATCGTCGGAAACCGCCATGCCGATGGTCTTGTCGCCCAGATCGAGCCCCAGAACGCAGGTTCTGTCCGCCGTTTCCGCGCCGAGTAAACTGATGTCGTCGATAATCACGCCCGCTTAATAAACGAGGGGCCGCGCCGCTGGAAGCATTCTTGCCGCTTGCCGGGTCCGGTGATAATTTCCGCGCGCTTTTTCAGGAGATTTCAACGACATGGCCGTCGACAGAGATACCGTAAAGCGCATCGCGCGACTGGCGCGGCTGGAAGTGCCAGAAGACGATCTGGAGACGCTGGCTGGCGAGCTATCGAATATTCTCGGCTGGGTCGAGATGCTCGACGAGGTCGATACGTCTGCTGTTAAGCCGATGACGTCTGTAGCAGACATGAACCTCCGGTGGCGCAAGGACGAGGTCACGGACGGCGACATCGCCGACAAGGTGACCTCGAATGCGAGTGATCCGCAGAACGGCATGTTCACCGTGCCAAAGGTGGTCGAGTAATGGCGGAGCTCACCGGCATCACGCTGGCCGCCGGTCGCGACCTGCTAGAGTCTGGCGGGGTATCGGCGAAGGAGCTGGCCGAGGCCCATGTCGCCGCGATGGACAGCGCACGCGATCTGAACGCCTTCATCGTCGAGACGCCGGAGCGCGCAATCGCCGATGCCGAGGCGTCAGATGCGCGCCGCGCGAAGGGCGAGGCGCTGGGCCCGCTAGACGGCGTGCCACTCGCCATCAAGGACCTGTTCTGTACCGAGGGCGTCCAAACGACCGCTGCATCTCACATCCTCAAGGGCTTTATCCCACCTTACGAGAGCACGGTGACGGCAAAGCTGCGCGCGGCAGGGACTGTGATGCTCGGCAAGACCAACCTAGACGAGTTTGCGATGGGCTCCTCTAACGAGACCAGCTATTTCGGCAATGTCGAGAACCCGTGGCGGCGCACAGGCGACAACCTGCCGCTTGTACCCGGCGGCTCATCCGGCGGCTCGGCGACCGCGGTGGCAGCCGATCTCTGCCTCGGCGCGACGGGCACCGACACCGGCGGCTCGATACGCCAGCCGGCGGCCTTTTGTGGCATTGTTGGTATGAAGCCGACCTACGGGCGTTGTTCGCGCTGGGGCATTGTCGCCTTCGCCTCTTCGCTCGACCAGGCGGGCCCGATGACCAAGACGGTGCGTGACGCCGCGATAATGCTTCGTAGCATGGCGGGCTTTGACCCCAAGGATTCGACGTCGGCCGACCTGATGGTCCCAGATTTTGAGGCAGCGCTGGTGGGCGGGGTGCAAGGCCTGCGCGTCGGAATTCCGACGGAATACGCGGTCGACGGCATGAATTCCGAGATCGCGGAGCTGTGGGATGTGGGTAAGAAGATGTTGGCAGACGCCGGCGCTGAGCTCGTCGACGTCAGCTTGCCCAACACGAAATACGCGCTGCCTGCCTATTACATTATCGCCCCGGCAGAGGCGTCGTCGAACCTCGCCCGCTACGACGGCGTGCGCTACGGCCTCCGCCTTGACGCCGCCGATTTGACTGAGCAGTACGAGAAGACGCGCGGCGCCGGCTTCGGTGCCGAGGTGCGCCGCCGCATCCTGATCGGCACCTACGTGCTGTCGGCGGGTTACTACGACGCCTATTACAAGAAGGCGCAGCGGGTCCGTGCGCTGATCGCGAACGATTTCGCTGATGCATGGGATGTCTGCGATGTAATGCTGACGCCGACGACGCCGGGCGCCGCGTTTGCAATGGGTGAGAAGTCAGACGATCCCATCGCGATGTATCTAAACGACGTGCTGACAGTGCCCGCATCGCTCGCTGGCCTTCCAGCGATCTCGCTCCCGGTCGGCTTGTCGGGCGAAGGCCTGCCACTTGGCCTACACGTGATTGGACGTCCGTTCGACGAAGAGACCGTCTTCCGGGCTGCGCAGGCCCTCGAAGACGCCGCCAGGTTTGACGCCCGCCCGCAGCGGGGCTGACCGTGACGCGCGATGCAGAACGTCTGGTACATACTCATACATATCAGTCTCGGGCTGATCGGATGGAAGGTATTCACCTTTACCAATATCGGTGTGCTGACGGCGATGGCCGCCTGCGGTGGCGTTCAGGCATGGCCTATGTACGAGCTCTACCGGATCACGTGGCCGCGCTTCGCGGAGATGCGCTCGCGCCAGACTGGCCAAGAAGAACGCCGACGCGAGACGCGCGGCTACCTGATCCGGATGGGGCGGCTCTACTTCTTCCGGACCTGCGCCTATACGATCCTGACCATATTCGTCGCGTGGCTAATGAGAACGGGATGACAGGAGAAATTCCATGACTCTCATTGAAGGACGAACCGGAGACTGGGAAATCGTGATTGGCATGGAGGTCCATGCCCAGGTCACGTCAAAGTCGAAGTTGTTCTCCGGCGCATCGACCCAATTCGGCGCAGCGCCTAATACTCAGGTTTCGCTGGTCGACGCAGCCATGCCCGGCATGCTGCCGGTCATCAACGAGCGCGCGATTGAGCAGGCGGTGCGCACGGGGCTCGGGCTAAATGCGAAGATCAACTTAGTCTCCGTTTTCGATCGCAAGAACTACTTCTATCCCGACCTGCCGCAAGGCTATCAGATCTCGCAGTATCTCGATCCCATAGTCGGCGAGGGCGAGATCGAGGTCGATCTCGAGGACGGAACAACGCGGACCATTGGCATCACGCGGCTGCACCTTGAACAAGACGCGGGCAAGTCGGTCCATGACCAGGATCCACGCAAGAGCCTGATAGACCTCAACCGGTCGGGCGTTGCGCTCATGGAAATCGTCTCCGAGCCTGATATGCGAACGGCG
>JAYPPO010000012.1:0-66124 GCA_038131485.1 Alphaproteobacteria bacterium | reverse complement strand
GACAGCAGATAGGGATTCAGGTCTACGCCCGTTATGCGCACCTCCCCGCCCGTCCGCCGCGCCAGGGCCCGCGAGAGCGCTCCCGACCCGCAACCGACCTCGAGCACGTCGTCGCCCGGGCCCACGCCCGCGCGGCCGAGCACTTCCATCACCAGATCGCCGTAGCCCGCATCGGCTCGCCCCTCGAGCAAGGAAACAATGCCAAGACGCGGACCGCCCAGGACGATGACCGCATGATCCCGGGCGAGGCGCTCGACCAGCGGGTCCCATTGCGTACGCGCCATCGACAGCGGCAGCACGACGACGGCAGGTCCCGCGCCATGGATGCGGTACAGGATATCTTCGACGACGCCGTCGCCGGATGCGTCGCAGACGGACGGCGCCCGGCCTCCCGCCTCGGCGCGTGCCATCAGGTCGCGGACGGCCCGTTCCACGTCATCGGTGCGGTCGGCGATGGTGTCGGCCCAGGCCGGGCTTTCGTAGCCGTCGAGCGAGACGAACGCCGCGTCTCCGAAGCTGTCGGCCAGGTCCCGGGCGCGGTCCGCCGGGGTGCCGATTTCGCCCGCGATCACCTGCGTCGGAACGTCGAACGCCGACAGCCCGGCGGGCGTGCCCTTGTTCAGGTGCGGCGCGACCACGGTGAGCGAACAGAACAGATCAAACCGCTCGAGCGCTAGGGAGCCCCAGTCGCCCGACATGCAGCCGAGAAAATGCGCTTGTTCCAGGCCGAGGGCCTCGAGCAAGGCGGCGAGACGGTCCGCGACGGGCTTGTCGGAATCGTTCACCCGTCCGATCCCTGCCTCGCGTCTAACCGTCGACCGCCGCAAGCCACGCGGCCGGGACGGTGCCCGCTTCCACGCCCCGCCCGGCATAGTATTTCCAGAGCTTGGCGATGTGGCGGCCGCGGTTGAAACGTGCGTCGAACTCGTGCAGTTCCTCGCGCGACAGCGGCCTGATCCGGCCGAGCGCGGCGGCGCGGAAAAGGGTCTCGGCGTTTTCCTCGAAATGGACGCTGTCGATCAGCAGCGCGCGCACGTCCTCCGCCGTCACGACGACCCCGTGCGCGCGGATCAGCGCCGCGTGGCAGTCGCCCAGCGTCTCGGCCAGCGCCTTGCCAAGATCGGGCGTATTCACGTGCGCCGAATCCGGATGCACGGGAATGCCGTCCATCCAGCGCGCGGCGTGGTTCTTCACTGGGACCAGCGGCTGATCTTCTACGAGCGTGAAAATGGTCGCGGTTTCGGGATGGAAGTGGCCGATGGAATTCACGTCCGGCCGCGCCTTGAAGATTTCGGAATGGATGTAAACCTCGGCCGGCGGGTGCTTGTCGTCCGGCCCATCGAGCAGGTTTCCGTCGTAGTCGCAGACCAGCAGATCGTCAGGCTCGATCGCGGCGCGGGAATCGTCGAAGGACTGGATCAGGAAGCCGCTGCCGTCCGGCAAGCGCGCGCTGATGTGACCGGAATAGTCGATCAATCCTTCCATGTTGAGGATCCGCGTACAGGCCGCGATCTCTGCCCGGAGGCGCGCGACGTCGGAATTGTGGCCTTTCATTCGGATCTCCGGTCGGTTACGCGCCTAGATTACCGTGCCGGCGGCTTGCGCGCGACGATGTGGAAGATGTGCCAGTGCTTGGGCGTGCCGCGCGGTGTCACGGAATCGTCCTCGTCCTCCTCGAAAAACTCCACGTCGAACCGCTCGAGCAGCAGTTCGACCTGTTTTTCGGTATGGAACGTCATCGTCGGATTGTCGGCCCAGCTGTCGCGGTCGCCATAAAGCTGGCCGGAAAAGCGCCCGCCCGGTTTTAGCGCCTTGCCGATCTTGGACCAGACCCCGGCAAATTCCGGCGCCGGACACAGCGGTATCGAGAACGCCGCATTGATCAGGTCGCAAGGCGGCAGGGCCATGTCCTCATAGCGCGCAAGCTGGGTCGAGAGCTGCGCGCCCTCGGGCAGATCCTGCCGCGCCCGCAGCCCCTCGAACGCGTCCTGCGACGCGTCGACCGCCAGGCAAGGCCAGCCGCGGCGCAGGATCTCGATCGTGTCGCGGCCGGACCCGCAGCCGAGGTCGGCCGCAAAGGCGTCGTCCGGCCGCCCTTCCCGGTCGAACTCATCGAGCGCGCGGATCAATGTCGGCCGCGGCGGCCGGGCGCCCGTTTTCTCGTAGTAGGACGCCCAGTCGCCGCTGAACGGCGGGTCCGGAAGGTTAGATGAAATTCTGTCCGCCATCCACGATCAGGCCCTGACCCGTGATGTAGGCCGCCTCGTCTGAACACAGGAACAGCATCGCCTTGGCGAGGTCGTGGATCGTGCCCTGCCGCGGAAGCGCCTGCGTGGCGGTCATCTTGGCGAACATCTCTGTCGGCACCGACGGGCGCTCGACCTCGGTCTGCATCACGCCCGGCCAGAAGGTGTTGACCGTGATCCCGTACGGCCCGACCTCGCGCGCCATCGAGCGCGACATGCCGATCATCGCGGCCTTGGTAGTGATGTAGTGGAGATAGTTGGGCCGGCCCATCATCATGGTCCCGGACGAGACGTTGATGATGCGGCCCCACTTGGCCTCGATCATCGGCTTCACAGCTGCACGCGAGCACAGGAACGCGCCGTTCACGTTGACGTCGACGGCCCGTTTCCACTCGTCTACCGGCAGTTCCCAGAAAGGCGCCATGGTTATGCGCGAGAAAATGGCGGCGTTGTTGATCAACACGTCGAGACGGCCGTACTGCGCCAGGATCTTCTCGACCATGTCGATATTGGACTGCTCGTCGGCAACGTCGACTTCGACGGCCATCGCCTTGCCCTGCTTGTCCTCGATTTCGCGAAGAACCTTGCGGGCATTGTCGCCGTTGATGTCGGCGATGATCGGGATCGCGCCCTGGGACGAGAAATAGTGCGCATAGCCGCGACCGATCGCCTGCCCCGCGCCCGTGATCAGGATCACGCGATCCCTCAGGCTGTCGTAAGTGGCGTTCTTGTCGACGTTCATCGTCGAATAGTCGATATAGCCGATTTCATCTTCGGTCATTTGCGGGCTCCCTCCCTTTTGTCCCTGTGTCTAGTTGTGCACGCCTGCGAGGCTGTTGCAAGCGCCCGCGCTTAGGTTAGCCCCTTGATTCCCTTAGCCGGACTGCCTCAACGAGCTCGCGGATGTCAGCATCCTCTATGCCTTCCCGCCGCATCACGTCCCAAATATCGTAAAGATAATCAGCACAGGCGCCGAACTTTCCGCGGCCGGCAGCGATGTAGGTCACCCGATCAGCAAGCGGCAGCGCACCGGTATGCATGGGATGCGCCGGATCGATTGCGAACGTGAATGCTGCGACAGGCCCCTCCTCGGTTTCCGCGTTGATCCAGACAGGTCGGTAGCAGTCGATCCACATCTCACGCTCCCACAGCTCCATCAGGGCCGCTTCGCCGGTCCCCGGCGGGAGCGTAAAAACGATCCCTCGGCACTGCGCGTCGGAGCACGCCTCGAGACCCAGGCCGAGCCCAGGCACCTCCGGCGTGCCTCGCGCATGCACGGACCAAATCGAAAACGACCGACGATAGCCGTTCACGTCGGCGAGGGCACGGTCGGCAACCTCGAAGCACGGGTTCCACATCAGCGAGCCGTAGGCGAATATCCGGAGCGCTTCGCAGTCCGGCGCGACGGCGAGCGTTTCCTGTAGCGACCGTCGGCGCGTGGCGTCGCTCAGGGGTGACATCGGAACGGCGGGCGGCCCTGCCATCAGCTTCGGGCTCGCCGGTTGACGAGGGCTACGCCTGCGAAAACACACGCCGTCCCACCCCAGACCCAGAGGCTCGGCGTTTCGTCGAAAAAGAGAATGCCGGTAACGACGCCAGTGAAAGTGACTATGTAGTTGAGCTGCGAAGAAAAAGTCGGGCCCGAGAGGCGGATCATTTCGAAAAGAGCGAAGAAAGAAAACCCAGAGATCACGGCATGGATCAGAACCGCGACGTCAGGTTTGCCTAACGGCCACTGGGGAACGTGAAACGCCCCGGAGGTGAGGCAGACTGGCAGCATGAACAGCGCGCCAAACCACACCATCCCGGTCGTCAGCGTTAGCGAATTTCCGGTTTCAGGCCGCATTCGCTCGATCAGCACATTAGCCAGCGCATATGTCAGCGGCGCGAATAGACCGAAAGCGATCCATGGGACCATCGACGAATTGGGAAGGCTCTCCTTGGGACCGACGAACATTAGAACGCCGACGAATCCGAGGCTAAGACCCACCGTGCGCACCATCGCAAACGTCTCCATCCGAAGCGCTAGGCTGACGGCATAGGTGCAGATCGGGGTCAGACCCAGCACGACTGCGAGCGCACCGACCGGCACGTATTTGACAGTCGTGTACCAGACGACGTTCGCGCAGACGATGCGCAGGCCGCCGATGATTGCGTAATAGCGGATGTGTTGCGCCGTAATGCCCGGACGCTGCCGACGCAGAAGACAGATGGATGACAGTATCAGCGCCGAGCCTAGCGCCACCCAGAACACGTAGCCCAGAGGCGGAACGCCACCTGTCGTCGCTACCTTGGCGATCGGCGTCGCGATCCCCCACCCGAGTCCGCAAAACCCGAGCAGCACAAGCGCTATCCACTGATCGCGCCTCATCTCACGAGCAGGACGGACACCGAAATCAGCCGATGATGTTCTTTTCGCGGAGATCGGCAAGGTCCCCGTCGGTAAGGCCGAGCTGTTCGCGCAGTACCTCGTCAGTCTGCTGGCCTATCATCGGCGGCGCGTAACGGTACTCTACCGGCGTGCCTGTGAACTTCATTGGGCTGGCTATCAACGCCGCCCCCTCAGGCCCTGCCAGCGGATGCGGGACGTTGACGACCATCTCGCGTGCCTTGACATGCGGATCATCGAATACCTGCTGCAGGTTGTTAATTGGCCCGCAGCCTATCTTCTCGGCTTCTAGCGCCGCGAGCCATTCGTCCGACGTGCGAGCCTCAAACACCTCGTTGAGGATCGGTACGATGATCTCGCGGTTTCGAACGCGTGCACCATTCGTCGAGAACTGCGGGTCCACCGCCAGATGCTGACATCCCGCCATCGTGCAGAAACGCTCAAACTGGGCATCGTTGCCGATTGCGACAATGATGTAGCCGTCGGCGGTCTTAAAGGGCTGATAGGGGACGATGTTCGGATGTGCGTTTCCGAGCCGCCCCAGCATGCCGCCGTGAATGTAGTTCATGCCGGCGTTCGCCAGCATCGCCACTGTAGTGTCCATCATACCGATGTCGATGTACTGCCCCTCGCCGGTAATCGCGGCATTACGAAGTGCGGCGTTGACCGACACCGCGGCGTACATCCCCGCCATAATATCCGCAATCGGTACGCCGAACTTTTGCGGCTCGCCCTCGGGCTCACCCGTGATCGACATCAGGCCGGCCATGCCCTGCATGAGGAAGTCGTAGCCGGGCCTCTCAGCGTATGGTCCGGTCTGGCCGAAGCCGGTAACCGAACAGTAGACAAGCTTCGGATTGGCGTCCCTAAGGTCGTCGTAGCCGAGTTTGTAGCGCGCGAGGTTTCCAGTCTTGAAATTTTCAACTAACGCATCGGCCTTCTGCGCCATTTGACGCACGATGTCTTGGCCCTCGGGCTTCGAGATGTCGAGCGCGACCGACCGCTTGTTGCGGTTTGCACCCATGAAGTACGAGCTTTCGGTCGTGTCGTTGCCATCGCAGTCCTTAACGAATGGTGGCGCGAACTTGCGGGTGTCGTCTCCGGCGCCGGGACGCTCGATCTTGATGATGTCGGCACCGAGATCTCCCAAAATCTGCGTACAGGTGGGCCCTGCAAGCACACGCGTCAGGTCAACAACCGTTACGCCCGAAAGGGGGCCGATGCTCTTTGTCATTAGGAGCGTCTCTTCACTAGTTAAGTGGTACTCTGAAAATAGTAGCAAAAAGAGCGGCGCCGCCCAAAGGGCGACGCCGCAATTTTTCCCCAGAATTGGGCTGGTGACGTAAGCCGATCTTACGGACGATACATTTTGGCCTTTAACTTGTCGTAATCGACGACAAATTTCGAGCGCTGAGCATCATTTTCAGCCCACTTCGCCGCATATATCGTCTTGAGGTAGGCTTTCGCATATTCCCCCTCAAGCTTGATTGTGGTGACGCCCGCCTTCTTAAGCTTGGCATCGTCAGCTTTGCCCTTTTCGACGATCATCCCATCAGCGGCACTCTCGTAAGCAGCAGCCGCTTTGGTTAACTGATCGCGACCCGCCGCCGACAGTCCATCCCATTTTTTCTTGTTCACCAAAAGTGTCATGGTCGCACCGAAGAACTGAGGCTCGATACGATACTTTAAGAATTTTTCCCAACCGTAGGCCGCCATCGAGCCCCATGGCCACGCAACACCCTCAACTACCCCGCGCTCTAAAGCGGAATAGACATCGCCAGGAGAAATAACGACCGGCGTTGCACCCATCGCTTTCATGAAAGCCTTATATAGGCCAGTCGAGCGCATCTTGATGCCGGTTAAATCAATACCAGTCGTCTTGCTGAGTTTCGGCTTAAACTTCGTGTAAACGAAAAATTTTTGGCCGTTTGCGAAATTCCAAGCCAGGAAATGGGCATTTAGACCTTTGGCCCATGCCTCTTGCATCATCTCCCATCCACCGTTCTTTCGAACCTCCGGGATTGAGACATTATGTGCCCCTAGCAGCCTGCCTTCTGCTAGCTGGCCGCCATAATAAGCTCCAGGGCAATAAAGAACATCAACGAGGCCGCGCTGCAGCGCACCAGCAGCCTTCTGTCGAGGTGTCACCTCCGGACCGCCGAGATATTGAATTTTAACAGCACCGTTCGCTTTATTAATTGGTTCTATAAATGCCTTATGGAGCGTTGTGATGTAATCATGATTGCGTTGGAAGCAGGCTAAAGTTTTAAGAGAGGTTGCCGAAAAAGCTGGTGAGCTCAATACCCCAACGGCGACAAGGGCCGTTGCAGCAACCGAGAAGTTTCTGACACTCAAATTCATAGGATCGTTTCCTCCACTGGTTATTTAATTTTCAGATTAGTTCAGGGATGCAGCATGACCGATGGCTATCAAGGCGCCAATTGACCTAAACAGCATCATCAGTATTTGGATGTCGCAACCTTTTCTATCTTGATTTCCGTTTTCCGAAGCTTCAGCCTAGAGGCTACGCGCTCAAAAACGCGATGTCAAAAAACAAAGAATTCCGCAGGGGGAATTTTGAAAAATTTAATCGCCGCTTACAACGGCTTAATCGCTTATATGCGGATCGCGGCAGGCATCCTCATATTTTTGGTTTTCATCCTCATAGTCGTAGATGTCTTCGTCCGCCTAATCGGAATGAAACCTTGGGGCTATTCGGTAATGGTGGTTGAGTATGCGCTACTTTGGTTTGCGATGCTCGCGTCGCCCTACCTTGTTCGCGCGAAAGGGCACGTATTTATTGACGCACTAACTACGCTTATCGCTCCCCGCCCCAGGCTTGTAGTAGAGAAAATTGCGTACACTATTTGTATCATCTCTTCATTGATATTCGCCTGGTACTCCTATTCAGTTCTCCATACGGCGATCGTGGAGCGCACCCTTGATGTTCGGGCTGAAGACATTCCGCTATGGGTCCTAATTTTGCCACTGCCTGTCTCTTTCTTTCTGGTGGCGATTGAATTTGGGCGTTATTTGATCGGGATCGACACAATGTATACTGATCGAACCGAAGCGCGGGAGAACGTCTGACCATGGAGTGGTATTGGGCATTCGCCTTCCTTCTGGGCATGATCATTTTCATGATGGCTATAGGGGTTCCCGTAGCCATCGCTTTCCTCACAACTAATATCGTCGGCTGGCTCTACTTTACGGGTTGGGACTCTGAGAGCATTCTTCAGATTGTTGACAATTCGACGATCCTGATCACTCGCTTCACATTGGGTCCAGTCCCGATGTTTATCCTAATGGGATCGATCTTTTTTCACACTGGCCTAGCAAT
Source organism: Alphaproteobacteria bacterium (assembly GCA_038131485.1). Taxonomy (GTDB): domain Bacteria; phylum Pseudomonadota; class Alphaproteobacteria; order MPNO01; family UBA830; genus JAYQUR01. The sequence goes on along the minus strand of JAYPPO010000012.1, from coordinate 58,149 downwards.
CCGCGTGTTTGATGGCCTTGATGCGCTGTTCGGGCGTCTACCTGGCAGACTCTGCTTTCTGACTGTCGCTGGCGGCTCCATATTCTCTACCCTAACCGGCTCTTCAATGGCTAATACTGCTATGCTCGGCTCGCTCATGGTCCCCGAAATGCAGCGCCGCGGATATAACAAACAAATGTCAATGGGGCCGATCCTTGGAACCGGCGGCCTAGCAATGATTATCCCGCCATCCGCTCTCGGCGTCCTGCTCGCCAGCATAGCTAGTATCGATGTTGGCCGCCTCCTCATAGCTGGATTGCTGCCTGGGTTCACACTCGCGGCACTCTATGCCGGCATGATCGCGCTTCAGCTGTGGATGAACCCTAAAAGCGCACCAGCTTATGATGTTGATCCAATTCGTTGGTCGCAAAAACTGACACTCGTCTGCACCAACATTTTACCGATGAGTTTCGTGGTCTTTATGGTCGTCGGGTTCATCATTTTTGGATGGGCTACCCCGACGGAGGCTGCCGCGATCGGCGTGTTTGCTGTGATGATCCTTGCAACCGTTTTCGGCGTTTTGACGATGAAGGCGGTTGTTACGTCAGTCGATGGCACCATCCGGGTCGCCGCGATGGTGTTCTTTATCCTGATGAATTCAACCGTATTCAGCCAACTGCTCGCATACTCAGGCGCAAGCGCCGGCATGATCGAATGGGCAACCAGTTTCGAGGTGCATCGTCTCGTCGTCCTTCTCGTAATGTTCTTCGTGCTGCTAATCCTTGGCATGTTCATGGATGCGACGTCCATGATGCTGATTACCGTACCTATATTTTTTCCGTTGGCGAACCAACTGGGCTTCGATTTAGTCTGGTTTGGACTTTTCGTCCTGATGACGATCGAGATGGCAGGCACAACGCCGCCGTTCGGCCTGCTTCTCTATGTGATGATCGGCGTGGCGCCGAAGGGCACTACGCTATTCCAGGTGGCACGCGCAGCATTTCCGTTTCTCGTCTGCGACACGATCCTGATCCTAATCCTGGTATGGCAACCGGGCCTCGCGCTCTGGCTCCCGAGCCTGATGTAGCGGACCAGCAGCTGATGCCGACCACCCGCCGCCCGGCCGAAGCTGGGCGGTTTCTTTTTTTCATCTTCGATTCCGCCTCCGTCAGTCGGTGGAAGAGTATGCTAAAGGGAACCTAAATGGTGCTTGTTCATGATGTTCTGACAAGTACGCCGGGGCTCTCCGAGTGGTCCTTTGTTATGCTGTGTCTGGTCAGCTTTCTCGGTTCAGCCGTTTCAGCCGCCTTTGGCCTCGGCGGCGGTGCGCTGACGATCGCCGCCCTAGCCTCGACCATGCCCGCTATCGCCATCGTGCCGACGCATGCGATCGTGCAGATTGGCTCCAACTTCTTCCGCGCCGTCATGCTGTGGCGGCATATCGTATACACTTGGATGCTGCCATTCGTGATAGGCACCGTCATAGGCGCCGCGATCGGCGGCCAAATCGTGGTAGAGCTGCCGCGTCATATCCTACAGGCGATAATTGCCATTTTCGTTCTGTATGCGGTTTGGGGGCCGTCGGTGAAGGCAAGACGTCCCACGAACGCTACGTTCGGGATTATCGGCGGTCTTGCCTCCTTCGCGACCATGTTTGCCGGCGCAACAGGCCCGCTAATTGCACCGTTCGTAAAGGCGTCCGCCGGCGAAAGGCACAACGTTGTCGCGACGCATGCCGCCTTCATGTCCTGGCAGCATGGTGTGAAGATAATCATGTTCGGGATGCTTGGCTTTACGTTCGCGCCTTACGTCACGATCCTTGTGGCCATGGTCTTTACCGGCATCGTGGGCACTTGGTCCGGCCGCTTCCTTCTTAACTGGATGCCCGAAAAGATCTTTCGCTGGGGCTTTAACATTGTGCTGACGGCCGCGGCGCTGCGCCTGCTCTACGGCGCGGCCCTGGAGGCCATGAAGTGATCGACGGCGTCATCGGGTTCCTGTCCATCACGCCCGAGATCGACGGCTGGATGTTTCTGATGTTCACCGTCCTATCCGCCTTCACGTCGGCGCTCGGGACCGTCGCCGGGTTGGGCGGCGGCGTTCTGCTGATCGGCGTCATGGCGACCGTGTTCCCGCCCGTCGCGCTGATCCCGGTTCACGGCGTCGTGCAGGCGGGCTCCAACGTCACGCGCAGCATCATTGCGCGGAAACTGATCAGAAGACCGCGATCCTTCCCTTCGCGCTGGGCGCGCTCGTCGGCGCTGCGATCGGCGGGCGGATCGTCGTGGGACTGCCGGTCGCGGCCATGCAGGCGATACTGGGCGCGTTCCTGCTTTATATCTGCTGGTCGCCCCAGATCACCGTCGGCAAACCGACCAACAAGAGGTTTTTCATCCTCGGCGTCGTCGGCGCCTTCATCTCGATGTTCATCGGCGCGACCGGCTCGCTGCTCGCGCCCTGGGTGCGCGGCGTCAGCGAGGACCGGCGCGAATTCGTCGCCACGCTCGCCTGCATCATGATGTTCGTCCACGGGCTGAAGGCCGTCGTGTTCAGGTTCCTCGGCTTTGCGTTCATGACCTACCTGCCGCTGATGGCGGCGATGGTCGTGGCGGGTTTCATCGGCAACTGGCTCGGCTTCAAGCTTCTCACCGTCATGCGCGAAGACGTCTTCAAGCGGCTTTTCCAGATCGCGCTCACCGTGCTGTCGGTCCGCCTGTTGTGGAGCGCTGCCGAAAAATCGGGCTTCTTCTGATGGAGGGTTTCCTCGGCGTGCCCGATACCGGCCCGCTGCTGTTCTGGGGCCTCACCTTCGCCGCCTTCATCACGACCTTTCTTGGAACCGTCACCGGCACGGCCGGCGGGCTGATGCTGCTCGCGACGATGGCGTTCTTCTACCCGCCGCTGATCCTGATACCTGTCCACACGGTCGTTCAGCTCGGGGCGGGGACGAGCCGCGCCGTGCTGATGTGGCGCTACGTCAGGAAGAGCCTGATCCTGCCATTTTGCATCGGCTCCATTGTCGGCGCCGTCGCCGGCGCGCAGATTTTCGTGACCTTGTCATCGAGCATCCTCCAGATGCTGCTCGGCGGCTTCATCCTGTTCGTCCTCTACACGCCCCGTTTCGCCGCGGGCGGGCCCGAGCGGACCCGGTTCGGCATTCTCGGCTTCGCCGCCACGTTTCTCGGCGTGTTCGTCAGCGCCACGGGCACGTTCCTCTCCCCGTTCGTCGCCCATGCCAGTTCCGACCGCCGCATCCACGTCTCGACGATGGCGACCCTGATGGCCTTCACACACGTTGCCAAGCTGGTGACCTTCGGGGTGATCGGATTTTCCGTCGGCGCCTACGTGCCGCTGATGGCGGCGATGGTCGTCGCGACGGTCGCAGGGAACTGGGCGGGCGGCCACGCGCTCGACGTTATTCCCGAAAAGACCTTCCGGATCGTCTTCAAGATCCTGCTAACCGTGCTGGCGATCCGGCTCCTGATCGGCGCGGCCTGGGACGCCGGATGGCTCGAACCTCTCGGGATCGGCCGGGGCGCGTCCTGACCCCCCATACGAAAACGGCCGGGCACAAGGCCCGGCCGTTCGCAAATCGTCGGATCTGAATTAGCCCGGGCGCTCGAAATTCCTGTCAAGGTGACCCTTGCCTTTCTGGTCGCCCTGCTCGAACAACCAGCTGTAGCCGCCCTTGGGGTTCGTCAAAATTTCCCAGCAGTTATGGTCCCGATCCCAAAAGAAGAAACTGTAGGTCCCATGCTGTAAAATGGGCTTGGTGATCTTGTGCAGCCCCCACTGGTCCTTCTGCTCCACGACCGTCGCATGGGCGGCGTCCACCTCTTCCTGGGTCTCCACGTCTAGCCCGTTGTGATAGAGCAGCGTCATCTCGTCCTCTTCGCTGCGATTTTTCTGCTCAACCACCGCGATCGTATTCGCGCCCCCGAGGCGGATCAGCAGCGAAATGGGGCTGGTCCGAACCACTTCGAGGCCGAGAAACTCCGTGTAGAATTCGCGTGCCGCTTCGAGATTCTTAGACTCCAGCGTGCCATGCGAGAGGAAATTCAGCTTGAGCGCGGGGTCTTTCGCGGTTTCTACCACAGGTGCCTGTGTCGCCATGGGACGTCTCCTCTGTTGGAACCGTTCGGTCGTCGCGTTGACGGCATTCTAGCGAAGCCCTCGTCCCGAGGAAACGGTGGAATCCCCGCGCGCGGGTGCTAGACTTCTCCCATGATATATCCCGACGGCACGTATCCCAGCACCTGCTGGGAATGCAGCACGCGATGCGGCTCGCTGGTCACCTTGAAGGACGGCCGTGTCGCCAGGTGGCCCCAATCCGGATCACCCCGGCTCCAACGGCGCGTTCTGCGTCAAGGGTATCCGGGCGCTTCCCGAACTGACATACGGCGAGGACCGGATCCGCCGGCCGATGCGGCGGACCGGCGCGCGCGGCGGAGGCGGGTGGCAGGAGATATCGTGGACGAGGCGCTCGACGAGATGGCCGACCGGCTGCTCACCGTCCGCGACGAGCACGGGCCGCTGTCTCTGGTCGGCGCCGTTTCCAGCGCGTTCTTTAGCCGGGGCGCCATGGTCGCGCTGCTGATGCGCGCGCTCGGCTCGCCGAACTGGATGATGAATCAGGATCTGTGCGGCGGATGCCGGGCGCTGTCGGACAAGGTGACGGGCCTCGGCATCGTCGGCGGCGAGGACGTGGAGAACGCGAGTTGCGCCCTGATCGTCGGCCGCAACCCGTCGGCAGCTGACCCGGTCCAGTGGATGGCGCTCAAGCGCGCCAAAGAAAAGGGCACGAAGATCGTCGTCATAGACCCGGCCGAGACGCCGGCGGCGGCGATCGCCGATATCTGGATGCGGCCGCGCCCCGGTTCCGATGCCGCGCTCGCGCTGTCGATAATCGACGTGATCGTCTCGGAAAATCTGTACGACCGCGCCTTCGTGGACTCATGGACGCGGGGGTTCGAACGGCTGAAGCAACGCGCCGCCCAGTTCCCGCCGCAGCTCGCCGCCGAGATGACCGGCGTCCCCGCGGACGACATAGTCGCTGCCGCGCGCCTGTACGCGGCGGGCCCGTCCTGCTTCGTTTCCGGCCACGGCATCGATGCATTCTCGAACGGCTTCCAGACCTTCCGCGCGTTTCACTGCCTCGTGGCGATTACCGGCAACGTCGACCGGCGCGGCGGCAACATCCGGGTAAAGCGCCCGCGCGGCTTCCGCAACTACATCGACATCCTGCACGACCCGGACTTCGCACCGCCGCCCGACGTCGCCAACCGCACGCTCGGCGCGGAGGACTTCCCGCTGTGGGCGGGGCCGCGCGGTTGGCAGACGGCTGCGCACAACCCGACCGTCATCGAGGCGATCCTTACCGGAAAGCCCTACCCGGTTCGGGCGATGCACGTCTCCGGCGTCAACATTGCCGTCACCTACCCCGATACGCGGCGGACCATGGACGCGCTGAAGTCGCTCGATTTCCTGAGCGTCGCCACCCACATGATGACGCCGACCGCGGCCCTCGCCGACATTTTGCTGCCCAAGACGACCGGGCTCGAGGAGGAGGAAGTCTCGCTTGAGCCTTCGGCGCAGATCGTCTGCTATACCGCGCCGGTAAAGGATCCGGAGGGCGAGGCGCGCAGCGATTTCGACTTCACGACCGATCTCGCCCGGCGGCTCGAGGCGCGCGGCGTCGACACGCGCCGCTATTTCCCGTGGGAAACCAAGCAGGAGTTCAACGAATACCTGGTCGGCGACGAGATCGACTGGACCCGCCTGAAGGAAAACGGATGGGCGCCGTTCGACTACCGGCTGGGCAATTTCGACGAAGCTGGCTTCAAGACGCCGTCCGGCCGGATCGAGCTGTGGTCGGAGACGCTGGAGGAGATGGGCGTCGATCCGCTGCCCGAATTCGTCGCGCCGCGCCCGGTGCGCGCGGATTCGGCGACGCGGGACGCCTATCCGTTCGTGTTCCTCACCGGCGCACGCGAGAAGACCTATCACCATTCGCGCTATCGCGATCAGGCTTGGGCGCGCAGGGTCTCGCCCTTCCCGCTCCTCCAGGTTCACCCGGAAACGGCCGCGCAGCAGAACCTCTCAGACGGCGACTGGGTGGCGGTCGAGACGCCGGGTATCGACGGGCGCTGCAAGCTGAAGGTGCGCATCACCGAGGACACCGCGCTCGGCACACTGCGGACCGGTATGGGCTGGTGGCTGCCCGAAGCGCCCGGCCCGGAGTACGGCGCGCTCGACGTCAATGTCAACGCGGCGCTCAGCTACGGCGGGCCGTGGGACCCGGTGACGGGCTCCGCGGATACGCGCGGCCTGCCCTGCCGGATGACTCGCCTGTCGCCCGCAGAAGTGCCGATGGACGACCCGTCCGCGCAGGCCACCGCATGATGATCCGCGAGCGGCTCGCCGATTTCGGGCTCGAGCTGCCGAAGCCCTTCATCTACCCCAGCCCAAACCGCACGGGCTGCGTCGTGACCCGGCATCTGCTTTACACGTCGGGGCATCCTCCGCCCGAGAACTTCGGGGTCAGGACGACCGGCAAGGTCGGCGCGCCGACCGACCTGGACGGCGTTAGCGAAGAAGAAGCCTATCAGGCGGCCCGGGCGACGGCGCTCAATATCCTCGCTTCCGTTGAACAGGAAACCGGTTCCCTCGATCGTATCACACAGGTCGTTAAGGTGTATGGGATGGTCAATTCCGCCCCCGGTTTCGACCGCCAATTCGCCGTGATCGACGGCGCATCCGATCTCTTTCACGAGCTGTTCGGCGCGAAAGCGGGCCAGCACGCGCGGTCCGCCGTCGGCATGTTCGAGCTCCCGCGCGGCTTCTGCATGGAGATCGAGGCGGTATTCGAGCTTCGAGACTGACCTCGTAAAAAACCTGCGGCCGAGCCAACAAACTTAAGCTCTCTATTGCAAATCGGGTGTAATGATACGGCCCTGATACCGTTCTTTTCAGGGCGGAGCACCCACAATAAAAAAGTTCGTTCTCGGCATGGCTATCGCGATCGGCCTCATGGTTTCGCACGCCTTGCCAGCGTCGGCGGACACTGCCCTCGTCCTGATGCACGGCAAGGACGGCACCGCGCTGCCGCGCTCGCCTGTCGGCAGGCTTGCCGCGTCTCTCGAAAGCGACTTGAAGATCGAAATCCCCGACATGCCGGAGGGGCGTGACGGGCATGCGCGGTCTACCTGTTGTGCGGCGCAAGGCTAGGTGGCACAAAATTCTGCGTTAATGCGGCGAACGCCGATGATGTCCTCGGCGAACGGGAGGAAAACATGGCCAGCAAGAAAGCGGACAATCGGATGAAACGCTGGGAGGAACAGCGCTGGATACTCGACGCGGTGATCGGCACCGTCGGCGTCGAATGGGACCAGCCGCGCATCGCCTACATGAGCGCCCCCGCCGCGCCGGGATCGATTCCCGAATTCAGGGCGACGGCGGCGCGGATCAGGAAGGTCTCGGACTTCGTCCGCGAATTCGCCAGTACGGCGCGACGCCGCGAGGCGAAGGCGCTCGCCTACGAGGAAGCCGGCCGGACCATCGCCGCGCGCGAGAGCTACATGACAGCCTCGCTTCTCTGGGCAACCGCGCGTTGGCCGATCTTCGAACACTCGAAAGAGCTCGACCGTCTCGAAGAGCGGATGAACCACTGCTACGCCAAGTTCGCCGAATACGCCGCGCACCCGGTCGAGATCGTGAAGATCCCGTTCGAGGGCAAGGAAATGCCCGCCTACCTGCATCTGCCGCACGTCCCGGCGGAAGGCGAAAAGTTCCCCTGCGTCGTCAACATTCCCGGCATGGATTCGAGCAAGGAGAACGGCGGCTCGATGTACGGCGACGCCTATCTCCAGCGCGGCATGGCGGTCCTCTCCATCGACGGGCCCGGCCAGGCGGAAAGCGTCTCGCTCGGCATCTACGTGACCGCCACCAATCACATGGATGCGGCGGTCGCCACCTACGACTGGCTCTCGAAGCATCCAGCCATCGACATCGCAAACCTCGCAATCCGCGGCACCAGCTTCGGCACCTACTGGGGACTCCAATGGGCGGCGGCGCTGGGCGAAAAGGTGAAGGGCGTGGCCGTCGCCGGCGTCTGCCACGAGCCGGGCTGCAATACGATCTTCAACATGGCCTCGCCGTCCTTCAAGCTGCGCTACATGTTCATGGCCGACTACGACGACGAGGCGGCGTTCGACGCCTTCGCCGAGACCTTCGACCTGCGGCCCGTTGCACCCGATATCACATGCCCGGTGCTGATCGTCGCCGGCGAGGAAGACCAGCTCAGCCCCATCGAACACAGCTATGACGTGTTCGACCGTATCTCGGCCCCAAAAGAGATAATGGTTTACGAGGGCGCGAACCACGCGCTTAGCGAAGGCACGTCCATCGCCTTCGGCGAGAACCCGCGCGTCTATTGCGCCGACTGGACGGCCGACTGAATCGCCGGCAAGCCGATGAAAAGCGTGAAGACTTGATAAGCAGCCTCGGCCAGCGCAGCGAGGAGCCGGCCTGAGCCGCGGTCCGGCCTCGCCGGAACCCGACAGACAGCGGAAACAGGCTTGATGCTTCCCGATCGCTTCGACCATCTGAACCTGCTGCGCGGCGTCGCGGCGCGGCTGAAGGTGCCCTATATCGACATCAACGACCGGCTCTCCGGCTCGGACGGGTTGTCGAAGGCCCACACGCATGACGGCATCCACCTCAACGCCGCCGCCTACCGGATCTGGACCGGCGCGGTGAGAGGCTTTCTGCGCGAAAACGGGAAGCTTTAGCACGGGGGCGCGCCGCTCCGATGCGCCTCTCGCGTTCGATGGCGCCGTGCGCTACCGTTTCCCTTCCGTCACCCCTCGCAGCAGGATTCCGATATGAGCACCACCCGTCCCGTCCGCCGCATCGTTACCGGCCATGACGACACCGACGTCGCGAAAGTCATGACCGACGCACCCGCGACGAATTCCAAGCAGGCCGGCAACGGCGCCGTCTCGACGCTGATCTGGTGCACCTACGGCACGCCCGCAGATATCCCGGTCGGTGCCGGGTTCGAGGACATGGGCGCGCGCATCGTCGGCACGCAGCCGCCGCCGAACGGCTCGCGCTTCGCCGTCATCGAGTTCCCACCCGGCCAGCCGTCTCCAATGCACCGTACGGAATCCCTCGACTACGTCATCTGCATTGAGGGCAGGATCGACATGGACATGGACGACAGCACCGTGACCATGGAAGCGGGCGACGTGATGGTCCAGCGCGGCACCAACCACGCCTGGGTGAACCGATACGACGCCCCGGCGCGCGTCGCGTTCGTTCTGATCGATGCCAATCCGCTCGGCATCGGCGATGCCGTCAAGCACGGGCAAAACGTCGGTTCCAGCCACTGACCGCCGCGATTTCAAGAAGAGGAAAGCCATGAAGCCCCAGCGCATCCCAGACCTGACACCGGAAGAACTCGACGCCCGCCAGAAGGCCCTGCACGACGCCATCGCCGGGCCGCGCGGCGGCGTCGTGCGCGGCCCCTTTGCGATCTGGCTGCGTCATCCCGATCTCGTCGAGAAGGCCAACGATTTCGGCAATCACCTGCGCGAGGGGACGTCGGTCGCCGCGCACCTGTCGGAACTGGGCATCCTGGTGACGGCGCGGTATTGGAACGCCAGCTACGAGTGGTTCGCCCATGCCAACACCGCGGTAAAGGTCGGCGTCAAGCCCGCCGTCGTGGAAGCGATCCGGACCCGCGGGACGCCGTCTTTCGACGATCCCGAGGAGCAGGTCGTCTACGACCTTTCGCGGGAGCTATACGAGACCAAGTTCATCTCCGACGCCGTCTACGCGCGGGCGCTCGAGGTGCTCGGACGGCAACGGACCATCGACCTCGTCGCCATCCTCGGCTTCTACACCATGGTCGCGATGACGCTGAACGCGTTCCATGCTCCCCTGCCCGAGGGAGCCGACGACCCGTTCGCGGCATAGGAAGACGATCATGAGCATGGCTGCCGTTATCTACGAAAAGGGCGCGCCCGACGTCTTCCGGTGGGAGGAGGTCGACGTCCCCGCCCCCGGTCCGGGCGAGGTCCGCCTGCGGAATGATGCCGTCGGGGTAAACTATGTCGACACATATCACCGCCGCGGCATACCGCATCCGTGGCCCGTCCCCGATCTTCCGTTGGTACTCGGGTTCGAGGGCACCGGGACCGTGGGGGAAACCGGTCCCGGAGTGGACGGTTTCGCCGCCGGCGACCGCGTCGCCTATGCCCTGCCGCCACACGGCGCCTACAGCCAGGAGCGCGTCTATCCGGCCGAAAAGCTCCTCAGGGTCCCGGCCGCGCTGGACTGGCTCGACGCCAAGGACATTGCCGCCGCGATGCTGAAGGGCCTGACGGCGCAATATCTTCTGCGCCGCACCTACCGCGTCGAACCGGGCGATACGATTCTCGTCCACGCCGCCGCCGGCGGCATGGGTCTTATTCTTTGCCAGTGGGCCAAGCATCTCGGCGCGACGATCGTGGGCACCGTTAGCTCGGAGGACAAGGCGGCGCTTGCGCGGGAAGCGGGCGCGGATCACATCGTCATCCACGGTGAGGGCGACTTCGTCGACACCGTTCGCGAGGCGACGAGCGGCGAAGGCTGCGCGGTCGTTTACGAATCCATCGGCAAGGATACGTTCCGGCGGTCGCTCGACTGCCTGCGCCCGATGGGCATGATGGCGTGCTACGGCCACGCGTCGGGCCCGCCCGATCCGATGGACGTGATAGAACTCGGCGCGCGCGGCTCCCTGTTCCTGACGCGTCCCGCCATCATGCACTACATGGCGAAGCGCGACGATCTCGTCCGCAGCGCGGAAGAACTGTTCGAGGTTTTGGGCAACGGCGCGGTGAAATCGGCCGTCAATCACGTCTATCCGCTCTCCGACGTCGGCGAGGCGCATCGCGCGATAGAAGCGCGGGAAACCACCGGCTCCACTGTGCTTATGCCGTGGGCCTGACCCGCTTCCGGCGGGTTCCTTGACACGTCTGCTGGCCTCCCTCAAAACCTGATATAACTGTTCCAGACAACGTGTCCGGCCTCCAGGATTAGGGTCGGCGAAGGGAGAATCAGGATGGCGTCGGAAACGCAGCCAAATGTCCGCGAACTAAAGAATTTCATCGGCGGCCAGTTCGTCGAGAGCGACCACACGTTCGAAAATACCACGCCGGTGGACGGCTCGCTGTTGTCCTACGTGCACGAGGCGACCAAGGAGATGGTCGACGATGCCGTCACCGCCGCCCAGAAGGCCTACAAGGAAGTCTGGGGCCGGATGCCGGTCGAGGAGCGTTGCAAGATCCTCGACGCGGTCGCCGACGGCATCGACGCGCGCTCGGACGAATTCATCGAGGCCGAGACGTTGGACACCGGCAAGCCGCGCTCGCTGGCAAGCCACGTCGACATCCCGCGCGGCGCCGCGAACTTCCGCATCTTCGCCGACCTGATCAAGTCGGTCGGCACCGAGGCCTATCAGCAGGACACGCCGGATGGCAAGGGCGCGATCAACTACCCGTCCGCCAGCCGCACGGCGTCGTCGGCGTCATCAGCCCTGGAACCTGCCGCTACTACTGTCAACATGGAAGATCGCCCCGGCAATGGCGTCCGGTAACGCGGTCATCCTGAAACCGTCCGAGGAAACGCCGACAACCGCCACTCTCCTCGCCGAGGTAATGAAGGATTCCGGCATGCCGGACGGCGCCTTCAACGTCGTTCACGGCTTCGGCCCGAACTCCGCGGGCGAATTCATGACGACCCACCGCGGCATCAATGCGATCACCTTCACCGGTGAGACGACGACCGGAGGCGCCATCATGCGGGCCGCCTCCGAGAACGTGAAGGCACTGTCCTTCGAGCTCGGCGGTAAGAACCCGTCGATCGTATTCGCCGACGCCGACTTCGACGCGGCCATCGAAGGCACCGTACGCTCGGTGTTCGCGAACTGCGGCCAGGTCTGCCTGTGTTCCGAGCGCGTCTACGTGGAGCGCCCGATCTTCGACAGGTTCGTCGCGACCCTGAAGGAAAAGGCGGAGGCCATGGTTCTAGGCCGGCCGGAGAACCCGGAAACGCAGATGGGCCCGCTGATCAGCCACGAACACCGCGAGAAGGTGATCGGATACTACAAGCTCGCCCGGGAACTCGGCGCCGAGATCGTGACCGGCGGCGGCGTGCCGGAGTTCGGCGACGAGCGCGACAACGGCGCCTACGTCCAGCCGACGATTTTCCTGGGCCTCGGCGAGGACTCGCGCATCCAGAAGGAAGAGATCTTCGGGCCGGTGTGCCACATCACGCCGTTCGATACAGAGGTTGAAGCCGCCGCGATGGCCAACGACACCGAATACGGCCTGGCCTCAACCGTCTGGACGACGAACCTGTCGCGCGGCCACCGTGTCGCGCAGCAGATGGAAGCCGAATCAACTGGGTCAACTGCTGGTTCCTGCGCGACCTGCGCACGCCATTCGGCGGCATGGGACTTTCAGGCTTTGGTCAGCGAAGGCGCCAGCACGCGTTGAACTTCTATTCCGAGCAGAAGAACATCTGCGTAAAGCTGTAAGACGACACGACAAAGAACGAAGGGGCCATCATGGCGACCAACAAGGAACAGGCGATCACCGCCGCGGCGCGGCGCATCCGCACCGCGTGGAAGAACGGTACGACTACCAAGCCGATCCGCGACGACATCCCGAAGGGCGACATCGACGCCGCCTACGCGATCCAGCAGACCAACACCGAGATCTGGATCAAGGAGGGCCGCCGCGTCATCGGGCGCAAGATCGGCCTGACCGCCAAGGCGGTGCAGAAGCAGCTGGGCGTCGATCAGCCTGACTACGGCATCATCTTCGCCGACATGGCGGTGGTCGACGGCGACGAGATCGAGTTCGCCTCCGTCAGCCAGCCCAAGGCCGAAGCCGAGGTCGCGCTCGTCCTCGCCGACGACCTCGCCGACGAGCAGATCACGCTGATCGACCTGATCGGCGCCACTGCCTATGCGCTCCCCGCCATCGAGGTTGTCGGCAGCCGCATCGCCAAGTGGGATATCAACATCCTCGATACCATCGCGGACAACGCGTCGTCCGGCATGATCGTGCTCGGCACGCGCCCCGTCCTGCTCGACGATGTCGACCTTCGGTCGTGCGGCATGGTGATGGAGAACGCCGGCGAACAGGTTTCCGTCGGCGCCGGCGTCGCCTGCCTCGGCAATCCCCTGAACGCCGCCGTCTGGCTCGCCCGCAAGATGGTGGATGTCGGCATGCCATTGCAGGCCGGCGACGTGATCATGACCGGCGCCCCGGCCCGATGGCCCCCATCGGCCCCGGCGACGTGATCGAGGCCTGCATCAACGGTCTCGGCAGCGTCCGCGCGGCCTTCTCCGACTGAGGAATTACCCATGACCAGTAAAGCGAAAGTCGCGATCGTCGGTTCCGGCAACATCGGCACGGACCTGATGATCAAAATCATGCGGACGTCGGATACGCTCGAAATGGGCGCCATGGTCGGTATCGACCCCGACTCCGACGGTCTCGCGCGGGCGAAGAAGTTCGGCTTCGCCGTCACCCACGAAGGGCTCGACGGGCTGACGAAGATGCCCGAATGGAAGGACATCGCGCTCGTCTTCGACGCGACCTCGGCAGGCGCCCACAAGCATAACGCCGCGCTGTGCGAAAAGGACGGTAAGATCATCGTCGACCTGACGCCGGCGGCCATTGGCCCCTACGTCGTCCCCGTCGTCAACATGGACGAGCATCTCGACAAGACGAACATCAACATGGTGACGTGCGGCGGTCAGGCCACCATTCCGATGGTCCACGCGGTGAACCGCGAGGCGCAGGTGCACTACGCTGAAATCGTCGCATCGATCTCTTCGAGGTCTGCCGGTCCGGGCACACGCGCGAATATCGACGAATTCACCGAAACGACGTCGAAGGGCCTCGAGGTGGTTGGCGGCGCTGTGCAGGGCAAGGCGATCATCGTCCCCAACCCGGCCGAGCCGCCACTGGTGATGCGGGATACCGTCTATACGCTCTCCGCCGACTGCGATCAGGAGAAGATCCGCGAGTCGGTCGCCAGGATGGTCGAGGAAGTCCAGGGCTACGTTCCCGGCTACCGACTCAAGCAGGAGGTGCAGTTCGAGCGCTTCGGCTCGAACAAGCCGCTGCATATTCCCGGCCGCGGCGATTTCGAAGGCATCAAGTCATCGATTTTCCTCGAGGTCGAGGGCGCGGGCCACTACCTCCCGAAATACGCCGGCAATCTCGACATCATGACCTCCGCGGCGCTACGCACCGCCGAACGCGTGATCGAGCGCCGCATGGCGCCGGCCGCCGAGTAGAGGGACGGACATGCCTTTCGACACCGAGAAGAGGATCTACGTCCAGGACGTCACGCTGCGCGACGGCATGCATGCCATCCGTCACCAGTACGGGCTCGACCACATCAAGGCGATCTGCAAGGCGCTCGACGACGCCAGAGTCGACGCGATAGAGGTCGCGCACGGCGACGGGCTCGCCGGGATGTCATTCAATTACGGCTTCGCCAAGGAAACCGACCTCGACTATATTGAGGCGGCGGCAAGCGTGCTGGAACATGCCAAACTGGCGACCCTGCTGCTCCCCGGCATCGGCACCGTCGAGGATCTGCGCGAAGCCTACGAGGCCGGCGCCCGGTCGGTCCGCGTCGCGACGCACTGCACCGAGGCCGACATCTCGAAGCAGCACATCGAATATGCCCGCAATCTCGGCATGGACGTCGCGGGCTTCCTGATGATGGCCCACATGACCCCTCCCGAGCAGCTCGCCGAGCAGGCGCTGATGGAGGCATACGGCGCGCATTGCGTCTACGTCACGGATCTGGGCGGCGCTCCTAATGCAGGATGTTGCCGACCGTTTCAAGGCGTTCAACGACGTGCTCAAGCCGAGACCCAGACCGGCATCCATGCCCATCACAACCTGTCGTTCGGCATCGCCAACTCCGATCATCGCGCTCGAGTACGGCGCGACCCGGGTCGATGCGTCGCTTGCCGGCATGGGCGCCGGCGCCGGCAATGCGCCGCTCGAGATCTTCATCGCGGTCGCCGACCGGATGGGCTCAACCACGGCTGCGACCTGTTCGGGCTGATGGATGCGGCGGAAGAGCCTGTCCGACCGCTGCAGGACCGCCCGGTCCGCGTCGACCGCGAAACCCTCGCGCTCGGCTACGCCGGGGTCTATTCGAGCTTCCTGCGCCATGCGGAAACCGCATCGGACACTTACGGTATCGACACGCGCGAGATCCTGATCGAGCTCGGGAAGCGGCGCATGGTCGGTGGCCAGGAAGACATGATCGTCGACGTGGCGCCTGACCTCGTCAAGGAACGCGAAGGCGGCGACGCCGCTAAGGGAGAATGAGAATGGTCGACGTCGCGAAAGTCGCGCGACGCTAGACGATGCTGCGTGCAAAGCCAAGGCAACCGCACAGCCGTCCGACAAGGAAACCTACAACGTCGACGAGGCCTACGAGATCCAGCGCCTGTCGATCGCCCGCCGCCTTGCGCGCGGCGAGAAGCGCAACGGCATGAAGATGGGCTTCACCAGCCGCGCGAAGATGATCCAGATGGGCATCGACGACATGATCTGGGGCCGCCTGACCGACGGCATGGTGGTCGAGGACGGCGGGCCGATCTCGCTCAAGGATTACGTGCATCCGCGGATCGAGCCGGAAATCGCCTTCCTGCTCAAGCGGCCGCTGAAATGGCCGTGCACCGCCGCCGAAGCGCTGGCCGCGGTCGACGGAGTCGCGCCGGCGATGGAAATCATCGATTCCGCTACAAGAACTTCAAGTTCTCGCTGGAAGACGTGATTGCCGACAACGCCTCCTCGTCCGGCTTCGTCGTCGGCCCGTGGCAGCGTCCTGACAGCGACCTTGAAAATCTCGGCATGATCCTCGAGGTTCAACGGCCGGCCCGTCCAGATCGGCCGTCCGCCGCCATTCTCGGCCATCCCGTCCGCTCGCTGGTCCGGCCGCGCGCCTCACCACCGAGGCGGGCGAACGTCTCGAGACGGGCTGGATAGTCATGGCGGGCGGCGCGACGGCAGCCGAGGCGCTAAAGCCCGGCGTGTTCGTCCGTAATACGGTTCAGGGCCTCGGCTCGGTCGCTTTTTCGGTAACGAAGTAGGTTCCGGCGCGGCCGCTCAGGCCGCGCCCGCGATCTGCCGCAGCGTCCAGGTCAGCGCGCCGGGATCGGCCCTGTCCTGCCCTGCGATATCTAGCGCGCTGCCGTGCGCAACCGACGAGAACAGCACCGGCGTGCCGATGGTGAATGCAGCGGTCCCCGTGAAGCCGACGAGCTTCGCCGGGATATGCCCCTGGTCGTGATACATGACAATGTAGGCGTCGTAGCCCTCGTCGAGATACATCGTGTCCGCGCCGAACGGCCCGTGCGCATCGATTCCGCCTGCCACGGCCTCGGCGATAGCGGGCGAGACCGT
The DNA here is from genome assembly GCA_038131485.1 of Alphaproteobacteria bacterium. Classification (GTDB taxonomy): domain Bacteria; phylum Pseudomonadota; class Alphaproteobacteria; order MPNO01; family UBA830; genus JAYQUR01. The sequence continues at coordinate 41,680 of JAYPPO010000012.1, read as the reverse complement.
TTCGATTTCCTCGGTGCCGAACAGTCCCCCCTCGCCCGCGTGCGGATTGACACCCGAGACCGCGAGGCGCGGATTGGCGACCCCGATCCGCCTTAGCGCCGCATCGGCAGCCTTGAGGGTGCGGACGATACGCGGCCGGTCGATCAGATCGAGCGCGGCGCGGATGCCGAGATGCAGCGTGACGTGCGCGATCCGCAACCGGTCGGAAACCAGCATCATGAAGACGTCGTTCTCGTCGGTTCCGGTTTCGCGCGCGACGAACGACGGATAGCCATCGAAATCGATCCCGGCCGCCTTGATCGACGACTGGGTCTGTGGACAGGCCGCCACAGCGTCCGCGTCGCCGCGCGTCGCCATTGCGATGGCTTCGGAGGCGTAGGCAAGAATGGCGCGGCCGGTATCCGCGTCGCTCTTTCCGGGCGTCAGCGCCGTCGCATCGAGCGCGCCGACGTCGACCATCTCGTCGGGAACCGCCAGTCCGAGCCGGCCTGCATAGAGTTCGAGCACCGCCCGGTCGCCGACCAGGAGCGGGACGCACAAGTCGCGCACGGCCTCGTCGTTCGCCGCCTTCAAGGCGATTTCGGGACCGATTCCGGCAGGATCGCCGATGGCGACGGCAATGCGGGGTCTGGATGCCGCGGCCATTGGATCAAATGGGAATGACGACCAGCGTGTCGAAACGCTGCGAGTCGCAGACGATCACGCGCGAGCGGAACAGCGGGCGCCCGTTCTCAATAACGATCTCGTCGACATATTTACCGGAACTGAACACCGAGATATCGCCCTCCTGCATTGTGCGCACGACGGCGTAGGACGTCTCGACCAGCCACGCGCCGCCCTTCTCGCCGCGGATTCGGATCCCCGACAGGATGTGCCGGTAGAAATGCGGTTCGTAGACGTTTGCCTCGCGCAGCGCCTTGATACGGTCCAGCAACATTCCGCGGCTGGAACATTCCATGATGCCGATGCTGCGGCCCTTGGCATGGCTTGCCCGGTCGATGATCCGGTAGGTGCAGGCTTCGGTGAAATAGCCCGGCCATTCCTCCAGCCGGTCGTCGTCGACCATGTGGGCATAGTCGACTATGAAATTCTCGATCAGGCACCGGGTGGCATCGTCCGCCTCGGGGGCGTTTCTGGATGCGTCCATCGTCAGACTCCCATCAGTTCGCGGTAGCCTTTCCAGAAACCGCGGATCGATACTTCGGTTGCGCGGCCTTCCTCGGTCGGGGCGACATCGCGCCCGCCCATTTCGACGATGGTCGTCAGGTCAGGATCGTGTTTCGAGCCGCGCTGGACCCAGCCGCCCACGACGCCGTCTTCCATCGAAATCAGGCCGCCGGGACCGACCATGTTTGATTGCTTGATCCGCGCCTCGCGCTGTTCGGCCGTGTCGTCGGCGCTTCCGAGGACCCACCACATCAGCTCGCACTCCTCCGGTCCCTTGGGAAGGCAAAGGCGTAGTGCGATGGAGTTGTAGATCTGCTGGACGACAAAATTAGGATAGGTCGACTGGATCGCAAGCGTTGTGCCGCAGTCATATTCGCGCCAGCTCGCGACTAAGCTCGGGTCGGACAACAGATAGCCGTCCTTGACCGAGAGCAGTACCTTCGAATTGTACTGCGCCTCTTCCCTGTCGGTCTCAGCGATGGAATAGCTGATGTGGTGCCAGCCGTTATCGGACAGCCTGATGCCGCCCTTCATCGACAGGCGGTTGATGCGAAACGTGGCCTGGAACATATGCAGGATACTCGCATGGTACGAATCCCGCACGTTTTCCATATAGAGCTTCCAGTTGTTCGGCATGTACTGTTTGAACGTGCCGAGAAGCTCCATGTCGCGGCCAAGCACGCGGTCTAAATTGGCCCACATGTCCGCTCCCAGGAAATCGCGGAGCGGCAGCGCGGCGTCGGAGAACGTCGCGAAGATCAGCCCATGCAGGGTTTCGACGCGCAGCCGATGCAACCCGAATTGGGCCGGGTCGAAATCGTCCGGCATGCCACCTACATTGCCGACGCCCTTGCCGAATGCGACGTTGACCAGGTTGCCTTTCAGGTCATATCGCCAATTGTGATAGACACAGGTGAGTTCTGACGCGTTCCCCTCGCGAGCGATGCAGACGAGGTTACCTCGGTGAGCGCAGCGGTTGACCATCACCTGCACGTCGCCGTCTTTGTCGCGCACGACGATCACCGGCGTCTCGCCGATATAGTTGGTGCGGTAGTCGCCGACCTCCTGAATTTCCTGTTCCATCCCGACAAAGCTCCAGACTGGGCCGCGAAACAGCTTCTGCTGCTCCTCGGCATAGACCTCCGGATCGGTATAAACGCCGTAGGGTATCCGGCTGTAGCCTTCTTTCTGCCAGGCCATTCGAGCGGCTGCGCTATCGGTCATGTCTCTCCCCCTTTTTCGCTCCATTGCCGCGGGCGCTATTGCGTCGATTTTTTATTGGTACTACCATTAGACCATTAAGGCAACAAGGCTAGCCCTCAAATGCATGATTTTTCGCCGGTAAAAGCGCCGCGCACCTTCGAGGTCATCGGAAACCAAATCCGCGACCAGGTCCGCCGCGGCATCTTGAAGCCGGGCGACAAGCTGCCGCCGGAACGCACCCTCGCCGAACAGTTTGGCTCGAGCCGCAATACCGTCCGAGAGGCGCTGAGATCGCTCGAGCATGCTGGGCTGATCTCGCTCCAGAAAGGCGCACATGGCGGGGCCTTTATCACGGACGGAGATCCAGGCGCCGTCGCACAGTCAATCCAGGACCTGATGCATCTCGGCGGTCTCTCGCTCGCCGACGTTACCGACGCGCGCCTGCTGATTGAAAACGCGGTCGTAGTGGCAGCCGTCACGCGCGGAACCGACGAGGACTTCGACCAGCTCGCCGCCAATATCGACGCGGCCGAGACCCTCACCCGCGATCGCGATATAGACGCTAAAGCGGAACGTAATATCCAGTTTCACATTCTGCTTGCCGAATGCACGCACAACCCGGTCCTGATCCTGATTATGCGTACCCTAATGGATGTGCTGCGAGCCGTGCACCGCCCTGTAACCGCGGAGGACACCGACGACATCATCCGGTCCCGCCGCCGGTTTCTCGCCCATCTGCGCGCGCGCGACACCGGGGGCGCTACCGCCGAAATGTCCCGTCACTTGTCGCGGCTTCACGATCTTTTCGAGGTACACTGAGTCAAAGAAAAACCCCCGGCACCTGGCTGGGGGTTCGTCGTCTCGAATATGTAGCCGGATCAGTACAGTTCGACGACCGCGCCGGACTTATCCTTCCCCTGCACGCGGTAGTGGCCGATCTTGTCAATCAGCGGCGCATCCGTGTAGCTGTAGAGGATCGCGTCTTCCGATCCTGTGTTCACGAAATGCCGCCAGCGATGGTTTGGCACGACGAAGAAGTCGCTCTTGCCCCACTCGAACCGCTCGCCGTCGACCTCGGTATAGCCCTTGCCGTCGAGGACGAAATAAATCGTAGATGCGGAATGTCGGAGCGGCAGAGTCTGTTCGCTGGCACGGAGCATCTGCGCCCGATAGCTGATGGTTGAAAAGACCGGCTCGCCGTCGGTTGGGTTGATGCATTCCATAATGATCCCCTCGTGGGGATCGCCGTCGTAACCCTTCCAGTCGTCCAGCGCCGAGCGGATGTCGGTCGCCTTATAGAGAAACATCGGCGTGACTTTTCGGCCCTCCCCGCGTCCATGGACGTCGAACAGCGGCTTGAGCCCGCCGCGGCCGTAGAACTTTGTCGAGAACCCTTCATCGGGACGCGCGTTGTCTCCCGCGTTCGGGTCGTCGTTACGGCCCCAAGCGCACTGGAGGAAGTCGGTCAGCGGCCAGTCGAGCGTATCCGCCCAGATTACCGGACTGTCATCGTCGTTGCCGTGCCCGTGCCACGTTCCGTTTGGCGTAAAGACAAGGTCGCCGCGGACGGGATAGATCTTTTCACCCTCGACCATTGTATAGCCGCCAGAGTCCGAGATGATCGTGCGGCTGGCATTTGGGGAATGCATGTGCGATTCCGCGACGTCGCCCTTCTTGTAGATTGAGATCGCGATCCGCATGGTGTTAGTGACCTTGACGCCCTGCGTCCCGAACGCCGGATTAGTCAGCAGGACCGATTGCCGCTCGGTCAGTTCCAGAGGACATAGCTCGACGAGCTGCATAAGGTAATCCTCGATATCCGCCCACTTCCAGACGCAGGGCTGCGCCGCCGGGTATTCGACGCCTAGGGTATAGGGGCCCGGCTCCGGGCGCTCCGACGTCCCGAGATGCCAGGACTTCTGGTTCGGAAGGTTCCAGCGCGTGCGGATCCAGAGGCTCTTCTGCTTAGCCTCTTCGTTAAGTTCTTCCAATTCGTTGATGATCAGTTCGAGCTCTTTCTCGCGCTCGGTTTTGATCGAGTCGGTAGCCGTTGCCATGGGACCCTCCGCTATTCCTCCGATATCGAAGGATATATCATTTTGTGGACCGGAAACAAAACGTCGCACGGGCTCGTATGGCGTCCACATCCGGTTTAAGACTGGATCGTAAACCACAAGGCGGCGCGGGCGAAATCGGGATAAATCCGTTAATTTTCGGGCGCCAGAACGGGCGCTTTCAGGTTGAGGGCAGCAGGCTGCTTCGGTAGACTTCGAACGCCTTTCAATCGGACGAATTCACGGACAACCACACACGGGAATAACGATGAGCGACGTAACGTTTCACCAGGCCGCCACCATGGACCAGCTCGACGAAGACGAGGCGATGCAGGTCATCATCGATGGCAAGGAGGTTGCGATCATCAACCTCGGCGGCACGATCTATGCGATGGACGACATCTGCACCCACGCCTATGCCTCGATGGCCGACGGTTATATCGAGGGCGACTGCATCGAATGCCCGCTCCACGGCGCGCAGTTCAACATCAAGACCGGCAAGGCCGAAACCCCGCCTGCGAGCGAAGATCTGACCTGCTACGAGGTGAAGATCGAGGGCGAAAACATCCTCGTCGGCATGCCGAACGGTTGACCTTCCGCATCCGATGACGTCCGACCAGACCATTGCCGTCGTCGGCGCCGGCCAAGCCGGCGGCTGGACGGCGAAAACACTCCGCGACGAGGGCTTCGGAGGGCGCGTTGTCATCGTCGGCGACGAGGATATCGCACCGCACGAACGGCCTCCCCTGTCGAAAGAAGTGCTGCTAGGCGAAGCGGAGAGCGCGTCCTGCCTGTTATGGCCGCCAGGCACCTTAGAGGACGCCGGTATCGAAATGCGACTAGGCGTGAGCGTCGAGACCATCGATCCGGTGGCGCACACGGTCACCCTGGGTGACGGCGAGACGATTGCCTGGACGAAGCTGATGATCGCCACCGGCGGTCGCGCCCGCATGGTAGACCTGCCCGGGCACAATCTCGACGGCGTCTACACGCTTCGCACCGTCCCCGACGCTGAAGCGATCCGCTCACACCTCAAGGACGGTGCCACGGTCGTCGTGATCGGCGGCGGCTGGATCGGGCTGGAGGTGGCCGCGGCGGCCCGCAAGCGCGGCGCAACGGCGATTGTAGTGGAAGTCGCCGACCGGGTCTGCGCCAGAGCGTTGACGCCGGAAATGTCGGCATGGGTGCACGAACTGCACGTCCGCCACGGCGTGGACATCCGCCTGTCGACCCGCATCGAGCGCTTTTCAGGCGTAGGCAAACTCGAGCAGGTGATCCTCGCGGACGGTACGGCGATAGACTGCGATATCGCCGTGGTCGGCATCGGCCTTATCCCTAATACCGAGATTGCCGAGGCGGCGGGCCTTGATATCGACAACGGCATCATCGTCGACGAGTACGGCCGCACGTCGCACCCTGACATCTACGCAGCCGGCGACGTCACCAGTCATCCCAACCCCATCTTGGGCAAACGCATACGTTTAGAATCCTGGGAGAACGCGCAGAACCAGGCAATCAATGCAGCGAGGGCAATGCTCGGCAACGAGACCCCATACTCGGAAATCCCGTGGTTCTGGTCCGACCAGTACAACGCCAATATCCAGCTGATGGGCCTGCCCGAAGATTGGGACGAGACGGCTGTGCGCGGCGACCGCGGCGCGGGAGAATTTATCGAATTCTATCTGAATGACGGCCGAATACAGGGCGCTGCGGCCATCAACAACCCGCGCGACCTGCGGTTCACCCGCCGCTTGATGATGTCAGGAAAGACGTTCGACGCGGCAACGCTCGCCGACCCATCGGTTAAGCTGCAGCAGCTTCTCAAGGGATAGCCCGCCCGGGCGTAAGCGCCTAAAGCAGCCCCAACTCCCGGAGCTCCTCCGCCATTTCGCTCGGCAATTCGTCGATGTCGTCCTCGATGAGTCCGAGAGCATCGGCTGGCGCATCCTTCGCTTCAAGATAGCGCCAGCCCTGAAACGCGCGGTTGGGCGGGGCGCGAACCGGCACAATTTCCCTATCGAAGATCAGCGCGCAGCGCGGCTCCCCTTGTCGATTGACGGCCGTGTCGATCTTTAGGATCCTCTGACGCGCACGCACGGCGCGCTTGATTACCCAGTAGATGGAGCCGCCATCTAGCACCTCCGCCGCACGGCGCGGCGTGTTGCGGGTCAGGTGTTTGAGAAGAGGCTCCTCGCCTGCCGCGACTGCAGCGTCTAGACGCTGCTTCTGCGCCCGCGAGATGAAAGACGCTCTCGATGCCGACCGCGAGCTTGATCAGATGAACCGTCATTGGCGCACTATGTAAAGCTTGTCGCGGCGACGCCAGCGCGGGCATCAATTTCCTGTGGAAAACCCGCAGAGCTCCGCGCTGGCCGGTGACGGAAGGCTCGATCAGGCGCTACGCTGCTCCACTGGGACGCCCAGTTCCTGGCCGATGTTGACGCTTACCTTCTCTTTAAAGCCTTTGATCTCGTCGCCGTCGTTGCTAAAAGCCGCCACCGCCAATGAGACTTGATACCAGGCCGCTGCAACTATCGGCCGCAAGCGTTAATTGCTTGCTAAATCACGGTTAACGGGAAGTCGCGCTCAATAGCCGATCCGACAAGTCGCGCGGCCCCGTCACATCAAGAACCAAGCACCGAGCCCCAGAAAGGCGAGGAATGCGACTACGTCCGTAACCGTGGTTAGGAAGACGCCCGATGCGATCGCCGGGTCGAAGCGCGTCTTGACAATCCGAGCGGGATCGCCGCGCCGGCGAGCCCAGCGACGATCATCGTGATCACCATGGCTACTGCCATCACCACCCCGATACCGATACTACCCGACCATACCCAGGCGACGCCGCCAATGATTATCGCAAAGCTGAGCCCGTTGAGCGCGCCCACGAGTATTTCTTTCGAAAGCACCCTCAAAGCGTTCGCCGGGGTCAGTTCTTTCATGGCGATAGCGCGGACGGCGACCGTGAGTGTCTGCGTCCCCGCATTGCCGCCCATCGATGCGGCGATAGGCATTAGGACCGCCAGCATCACGATCTGCTCGATGGTTCCCTGAAAAAGACCAATGACGATCGATGCGATTATCGCCGTGCCAAGATTGACGAAAAGCCACATAAAACGGGACTTACCCGTGTCGAGTACCGCATGATAGAGGTCGTCCTCCTGAACGCCACCGAGGCGCATCAGGTCTTCTTCCGCCTCTTCGTGAATGACGTCCACGATGTCGTCGATCATTATCACACCGATCAGGCGTCCAACGCTGTCGACGACTGGGGCCGACAAGAGGTCCTGCTGCGCGAAGATGTACGCAACCTCTTCCTGATCCATTTCGAGCGGCACCGTGAGGATTTCGGTCATCATGACCTCGCGTATCGGTACCGGTCGCTTAGTCCTCAGGACCTTGTTGAGCGCCACGGCGCCAATCAGCCGATGGCGCGGATCTACGACGAAGATGTCATAGAAATCGTCCGGCAAATCATCGCTTTCTCGGAGGAAATCGATCACCTCGCCGACAGTCCAAAACGCGGGTACAGCAACGAATTCGCGCTGCATTAGGCGGCCGGCACTGTCCTCGGGAAAAGTCAGGCCTTCCTCGATCATCGCGCGAAGCGCCGCCGGCACTGCATGCAGCACGCTACGCTGCATTGTCTCCTCGAGCGCGGAAATCAGATTGAGCGCATCGTCTGAATCGAGCGATGCAATTGCGCGGGCGATCGTCTGGGTGCCGAGTTGTTCGGCGACCTCATCACGGAGAGTCTCGTCTAACTCTGCGAGAATGACGGGATCGAACCTCTGCCGCAGAATCTCGACGAGTTGGGCTCGCATTGGGCCGCGCATCATTTCGATCAGGTCAGCGACTTCGGCCGGATGCAGCGGCGCGACGATGTCGCGGGTTGTGGCCGCGTCCTCAGAATCAAGCGCGATCATGACATCGCGAATGATATCTGGGTTGAGGCCAAGTAGATCCTCCGCCTGTATCGGCTGAGTCTCCACCGTGGCTTCCTGTTCTTCAAGCAGCTCGGCCATGATCGCTACTCCAAACCGCGCAGGCGTCTCCGCGGCGCGTCATGCAAAAAACCAGGCCCGCTCGATATCGGGCGGGCCTGGGATCAAGCTGGTGCGGTCGAGAAGACTCGAACTTCCACGGGATCTCTCCACAGCGACCTCAACGCTGCGCGTCTACCAATTCCGCCACGACCGCCTGTCGATCAGAAATTTCCGTTTTCTTGCATTTTCAAGGCGGTGTGACATACCAAATTGGTACAACGACCGCAAGAGGCAGTGGCCTTATGAAAGGCGATTTCCCCGTCGAATGGCGGATTTCTAAGGGCTATACAGATTACGATCGTGCGACGAAACTCATGGAGGCTCGCGCGGCCGCAATTGCGGCCGGAAAGGCCACTGAACTAGTCTGGCTGGTAGAGCACGAACCGCTCTATACCGCTGGCACCAGCGCCCGCGACGAAGACCTGCTGGATGCGAAGCGCTTCCCGGTGTTCCGAAGCGGGCGCGGGGGCGAGTTTACCTATCACGGGCCAGGCCAGCGGGTGGGCTACGTCATGCTCGATCTGAACCGGCGCGGCCGGGACGTGCGTGCCTTCGTCCGCAATCTCGAGCAATGGATCATCATCGCGCTCACAGAATTCGGGATCGCCGGAGAACGGCGCGACGGGCGCGTGGGTATCTGGGTCGACCGTACCGGACCGAGCGCCCTTCTCACCCGCGAGGATAAGATAGCGGCCATCGGAGTTCGGCTAAGCCGCTGGGTAAGCTTCCACGGCATTTCAATCAACGTCGCGCCCGACCTGTCGCACTATACCGGGATCGTTCCCTGCGGCATTTCGGAACATGGTGTGACGTCGCTGAAGGATCTCGGGGTGGAAGCAACGATGGGTGATGTAGATACGGCGTTGCGCCGGGCTTTCGAAAAAGCGTTTGGTGCAGAAACCTTTATTTCTTCAGACGCACAGCCAAACCCGCGCCGGGCGGCTAACAGGGCTTGGTGATGACATCCGTCGTCCGGGCCACTGGCGGCCCTTGCCACAGGCCACGACAATCTCATCGACGGTAGCCTTTTTGCCTCCGAAAAACGTCTCCAAGTTGCCATCGTGCTGGTACCTGATCCCCGCGCGAGCCCCGCGCCTCAGCCTTCTCACCAATCCTCGCGGGAAACATACGCCCTGCGCACGTCCGCTGATGACTACATGGATGGATTTCATCCCTGCCCGCGGCAAAAAGACAGAAACTGAGCCGCGGCCTCGATCTCGGCCTTCAATTCGACCCGTCGCCGAGTCGCTTCGGTATCCGTACCCCATTGCTCGATCTGCCAGGTCTCGTCGATAAGAGACAGCTCCCAGGCTTCCGTAGCACCGACCTGGCCAGCTGCAACCGCAAGGCCGAGGATCACCGAGCCGGTGGCGGAGGTCGCCATGTGAAGTCCGGAGAGCGCAAAATCGTCATAGCCGCCGATCATCCGGAAGGTCGCCTCGATGGCGTCGCCTGATTGCGCGGCAGGTAAAACTCCCTCGGTCACTACGAGCTTTATACCGTGGGCGTCTGCCATCCAGGCTAGCACAGGATCCCAGCCCGCTGACTGTCGCGCCGCGAGCTCCTCGGGCTCTGAGGCCCGGTAGCAGAGCAGATCCGTCTCCACATACGCTGCGATTTCGCCGACGACGTGGTCGCGATTGGTGGCAACCCGGTCGATCGCGGTGCTAGAGAGCCGCGTCAGGCGCATCGATAGCGGATCGACCTCTTCGCCCTGCTCCTGCCATTCGGCGGCGACCGCCCGCGCAAGGTCTTCGCCCGGCAGTCGGAGCTCGTTCTTCGCCGGTGTCTTGACCGAGCGCCCGTCCAGATGAACGACTAGCGTGCCGTCGTCGGCCCGCGCGATGGATACCGCCTTGTAGAACCGTTTCATGCTGGATGGCCCTGCTGGATCAGCCGGTCGATGTAGTCGACGAGTTCGTGCACTTCATCGACAATATGGTGCGCGCCCGCGCCCTCCAGTTCGTGCGCCGGATGAACGCCCCAAGTGACGCCGATGGCGCCGGCCCCGGCGTTACGAGCCGTCAGCACGTCGTAGGTCGTGTCGCCTATCATGACGGTGTCCGCGGCGTACACGCCGCTCTCCCGCATGGCCTCGTTCAGCAGAAACGGATTCGGCTTTCCCGGTCCTTGGTCCGCCGACTTGATGGACACGAACCGCCCGCCGACACCGTTTTCCTCCAGCAGGTCCTCGAGCCGCCGGTTCGAGCGGCTGGTCACGATTGCCAGCACGTACCCGTCGTCCTCCAGCGCGTCAAGCAGCTCTATGATGCCCGGAAACAGCGTTTCCGGCGGCCGCTCCGGCGCGTCGCGCATGCCCTGCACGACCTCCGAATAATACGCGCGGATCATGCGGATCTCGCGATCGCCGGCTCCTGGCAGCAGCATCTGGATACTCTGTTCCCACGGCAAGCCGATGATGTTTCTGATTTGGCCGTCGGTGACCGCGGGAAAGCCCAGAGAATCCCAGCAGGCCTGCACACCCGAGACGATGGACGGAATACTGTTAAGCAGGGTCCCGTCCAGATCGAACGCCGCCAGCTTTAGACGGCCGCTCATAGCTGCACCCCCACCGACGCCGCATCGAAACCAAAGAACTGAAATGTTCCAATCATTTGTGCGTCGATTTCCGCAGAAACGCTTAACCGTCCGCCGGACGGGTGCGCAATATCAATTTCCCGCGCATGCAGCGCTAGTCGGTCGCCGCCCGGAACTCCGTCTAAGATCGCAGTGGCCCCGCCGTATTTACGGTCCCCGAGGATGGGGGTTCCGAGCGACGCGCAATGGATACGGAGCTGATGGGTACGACCGGTGCGCGGCCGCAGCTCGACCCACGCGGCGCGACGGCCGGCCCTCTCGAGAACGCGGTAGTCAGTCACGGAATCCTTGCCGTCGGCCACATCGGCCGCCATCTTCTCAAAGCCTCCCGGCCCCGCCTTCTTGGCGATGGCGAGGTCGATGGTCCCTTCGTCCGCCGGCGGCGCGCCGGCGACGATCGCCCAATATATCTTCTTTGCATCTCGCGCCCGGAAGGCCTCGGCGAGCGCCGCGGCAGACGACGCGCGACGCGCCAGAAGCAGAACGCCGCCTGTATCCCTGTCGAGCCGGTGGACGAGCCGAGGACGCTCCCCTCCTTTTGGCGCCAGCGCATCAAGAAGTCCGTCTATATGGCGGGTCACTTTGCGTCCACCCTGTACGGCGATCCCCGGCGGCTTGTTTAGCGCTATGACGTCGCCATCCTCATGGATGACCAATAAGCGGATCCAGCCCCGGTCTGCCTCGGAAATTGTAGCCTTCTGCGGGGTCGGCGCATCGACGGGCTCGCCGAGCGGCGGCACGCGGACGGATTGTCCCGGCTCGAGACGCGTCGAGCCCTTGGCCCGATGCCCGTCGACGCGGATCTGGCCGGTCCGCAGCAGCTTTTCGAGCCGACCGTGTTTGACCGCGGGGAAATGTCGCTTGAACCAACGGTCTAAACGGATGTCGGCATCGTCTTCTGCGACAGACATCAGTCTGACATCACTCATGCCAGCACCATCCGCATCAGCCGCATGCCGGCAAACAAACCGCCGATCGCCGCTGCTAACGTCGCTCCCACATACAGGGCAGCAGCGCCCTCGCGACCGCGTTCGATCATGAGCACGACGTCGAGCGAAAAAGCGGAAAAGGTTGTAAATCCGCCGAGCAGCCCAACGACTAAAAACCCCCGCACTTCCGGCGAAGGCGTCCAGCTGAAAGACATCGCCGCAATCAGCACGCCCAGCACACACGACCCTAAGGCATTCACCGTTAATGTTGCCAACGGCAAGTGGCCACCGGACAGGTGGATTGCCAGCATCCCGACCAGATACCTGCCGGACGCGCCGACCGCCCCACCGGCGGCGACAAAGAGCAAGGTTTTCATGTCTCCGCACCCCCGCCATCCGCTTTCCTGCTGCGAAGTTCGGCCCAGTAATCCAGCCGTTTGCGGACGTCACGTTCGAATCCGCGGTCTGTCGGCTCATAGAAGGTTCGCCGTCCCATATCTTCGGGGAAATAATCATGCCCGGAGAACCCGTCGGCGGCGTCGTGATCGTAAACATAGCCGTCGCCATATCCGAAGTCCTTCATCAGGCGCGTTGGCGCATTGAGAATGTGCGACGGCGGCGCGAGCGAGCCCGCTTCCTTGGCCGCCCGGTTCGCGGCCCCGAGAGCGCGATAGACGGCGTTGGATTTGGGCGCGGTCGCAAGATAAACGACGCATTGCGCGAGGGCTAGTTCCCCCTCTGGCGAGCCGATGCGCTCGTAGGCCTCCCAGGCCGCGATCGATTGAGGTAACGCCTGCGGATCGGCAAGACCTATATCTTCCACGGCGAACCGCGTGAGTCGCCGGGCGATATACCGAGGGTCCTCACCGCCAGCCAGCATGCGAGCGAACCAAAAGAGCGCCGCATCGGCATCCGAGCCGCGCAGCGACTTGTGCAGGGCGCTAATCAGGTTGTAGTGAACTTCCTCCGCCTTGTCGTAGAGGGGAGCGCGCCTCTGGATCGTCCGCCCGATTGCGGCGGGATCAAGCAGCGTATCCGGGTCGAGCCTAAACAGCTCTTCAGCGAGGTTAAGCAGATAGCGCCCGTCCCCGTCGGCCAACGCGCAAACGGCGGAGCGCGCGTCTTCTGTCAACGGCAGGCCGCGCCCCATCTCCGCCTCCGCGCGCGCGAGCAGACTTTCCAGCACTTCGGACCCCAGCCGATGCAGCACCAGGACCTGGCAACGCGACAGCAGCGCACCGTTGAGCTCAAACGACGGATTTTCCGTCGTCGCGCCCACAAGCACCACCGTTCCGTCCTCGACATAGGGCAAAAAACCGTCCTGCTGGGCACGATTGAACCGATGTATCTCGTCGACGAACAGCAACGTCCCCCTTCCCGACTGACGTAGCCCCCGGGCCCGCTCGAACACCTTGCGCATATCGGCGATGCCGGAGAAAACCGCCGACAGTGGCTGGAACTCCATGTCCGTCTGTCCGGCAAGCAGGCGCGCGATCGTTGTTTTGCCGGTTCCCGGTGGTCCCCAGAGGATCAATGACGAGATGCACCCCGCGGCCGTCATGCGACCCAGCGGTCCGGCCGGCCCAAGCAGATCCTGCTGGCCGAGTACTTCATCGAGGCTCGACGGCCGGAGCCGGTCGGCAAGTGGGCGCGGCGCGGCGTTTTCGAAAAGGCTCCCTGTTGCGAGTGATGCCACTGCCGTCAGCCCCGGATATTCATCTGAAGCATTCGCCCTTGGCGGCGGACCACCATGCGCCAACCTTCGGATGCAGTGCCGAGCATGCGCTGGAGATCGGTCACGCGCCCGATCTTCTCGTCGTTCAGGCCGACCAGGATATCGCCAGGCTCCAGGCCTACGCGATCAGCCGGGGAACCGCGACGGATCCGAAGGATGATAACACCCCGATCGTCGGTGGGTATCCGCAATTCCTCGATCAAGGCGGGCGAAAGATTTGCGACATCGGCGCCCGCGACCGGATTGCGGCCGCTAATGCTGGTAACGTTGCGCGGCGGATCTTCGGGCGCCACCTCGAGCCGGAGCGCGAGCGAGATCCGTCCCCCACTCCGAAGCACTATCAGCTCAACCGTATCCCCTATTTTCAGGGTGCCGAGGCGGAATTGTAAACTGTTTGCATCGGGAACCGCCCGCCCGCCGATTGAAACAACGATATCTCCGACTTTCAGGCCCGCTCGTGCCGCCGGTCCGTGATGCGCGACGGAACTGATTAGGACTCCGAACGGCCGGGGTAGCTCAAGGCCGGATGCGACATCGGCAGTAACCGTCTGACCTCTCGCGCCTAGCCAGGGACGCCGTACCCTGTCGCCTTTTTCGGCACTCGCCACAACGGTCGCGACCATGTTCGCCGGAATCGCGAAACCTATGCCGTTCGAGCCGCCACCTCGCGAGTAGATCGCCGTATTGATCCCCGCGAGCTGCCCGTCCATCGACACTAGCGCCCCGCCGGAATTGCCGGGATTGATAGCCGCATCGGTCTGTATGAAGAAGCTGTAGTCGCTGACGTCCTGCGCGGTCCGCGCAACAGCCGAGACAATGCCGCTCGTCACCGTTTGTCCGACGCCGAACGGATTGCCAATTGCCAACACTATATCGCCGACCTCCAGCGTGTCAGAATCGCGAAACTTAAGAAACGGAAGCTCCTCCCCGGCGGTGTCAATCTTTAGGATGGCAAGGTCGGTCTGCTCGTCGCGAAGCACGACTGCGGCATCGAATTCTCGCTTGTCGGGGAGCACGACCGTTATTTCGTCGGCGTTCTCGACCACGTGCTGATTAGTAACGATGAGGCCGTCGGCGCGAACTATCACGCCGGAGCCAAGAGAATTCTGGACGCGTTCCTGCGTACCGCCCGGCGCCGGAAAACTATCGCCAAAAAACCGACGAAAAAAAGGGTCGGCAAACAAAGGTGATTGGCGGCGCGGCGCAACGACACGCCGGGTGTATATGTTGACGACGGCGGGCGCCGCTTGGCGGACCAGGGGCGCGAACGACATCGTAATTTCTGCTTGCGTTTGCGGCACGCGCCGGTCCTCCGCCGTCTGCGCCTGCGCCGGGAAATGTGCAGCCGTTACCAACACAAACAGCAGGGCGGTCAAATTTAGGGACAGACGGAGGGTCATCTTCCTAATTTAACATTGCGTTGGGCAAATGGCCCCATCCTATTGTGCCATTTTCGCATAGGGGAAATAAAAGGGGGCGATCCGCTGGACCGCCCCCTTCGTAAGTTCTCTGACTAACTCTATTTAGGCCACTACTTGTTCCTCGGTCTCGTCCATCACCGCGACCGGGCCCGAATCCATGCCTCTGGCGTTCACGTCACGATCGACAAGCTCAATGATCGCCATAGGTGCAGAGTCGCCGTACCGGAAACCGGCGCGAAGGACGCGGGTATAGCCACCGTTACGGTTCTTGTAGCGCTCTGCTAACGTCGTGAAGAGTTTATCGGCCAGCTGGCGGTCGCCTTGCAGTCGCGACACAGCGAGGCGTCGCGCATGCAGATCCCCGCGCTTTCCGAGGGTAATCAGTTTTTCCGTTACGGCTCGAAGATCCTTCGCCTTAGGCACGGTAGTCCTAATCTGTTCATGCTTTATAAGTGCCGCCGCCATGTTGGCAAACATGGCTTTGCGGTGTGAACTGGTCCGGTTGAACTTCCGGCCGCTCATGCGGTGACGCATTTTTCCGTCCTTTTTGTCGGTTCGTCCCGGGAACCTTAGTAGGGCTCTTCGAGACGCTTAGCCATGTCCTCGATGTTCTCGGGCGGCCATTCGGTGATTTCCATACCAAGATGAAGGCCCATTTGCGAGAGGACCTCCTTGATCTCGTTCAGCGACTTGCGGCCGAAGTTCGGGGTCCGCAGCATCTCTTGCTCGGTCTTCTGCACCAGATCGCCGATGTAGATGATGTTATCGTTCTTGAGGCAGTTCGCGGAACGAACCGACAGCTCCAGCTCGTCGACCTTGCGCAGAAGATTCCGGTTGAAGGCAGGCTCTGAGATCTCAAACGTTTCTTGACGGGCGCTCGGCTCATCAAAGTTCACAAACATCTGGAACTGGTCTTGCAGGATGCGCGCAGCAAGCGCCACCGCATCCTCTGGCGAAATTGTGCCGTCGGTCTCCACGTCAAGAACTAGCTTGTCGTAGTCTGTCCGCTGGCCGACGCGCGCGTTTTCTACACGATAGGCAACCCGGCGAACTGGGCTGAACACGGCATCGACCGGAATCAATCCGATCGGTGAATCCTCAGCGCGGTTGTCCGCTGCCGGGACGTATCCCTTGCCCGTGTCGACCGTCATTTCCATCGAGATCTTGGCACCATTGTCAAGCGTGCAAACAACAACATCCGGATCGATTATTTCGATATCATGCGTCGCCTCGATCATGCCGGCTGTGATTTCGCCGGGGCCGACGGCCGTCAGCGTGATCCGCTTCGGCCCTTCGCCGTGCATACGCAGCGCGATCGACTTGATATTTAGCACGACGTCCGTCACGTCCTCGCGGACGCCGTTGATCGACGAGAATTCATGCAGCACGCCGTCAATCTGGACAGCGGTTACGGCGGCGCCCTGAAGTGATGACAGCAGGACTCTGCGAAGCGCGTTCCCGAGCGTCATGCCAAAGCCGCGCTCTAGTGGCTCCGCCGTGATAGTGGCAAAGCGCGACGCCTCTTCGCCTGCGTCAATATTGAGCTTAGAGGGTTTAATGAGTTCCTGCCAATTCTTCTGAACAACTGTCATTGCGCTATCCTCTTGCGGCCAGTGCCGCTACAAAATTCAAAATGTCTAAAGACGCCCGCAACGGCCAGCCGCCGCAGTCAGACGCGGCGACGCTGCGCGGACGACACCCATTATGCGGGATCGGCGTCACGTCGCGGATCGCGGTAATCTGAAATCCAACCGCCTGTAACGCGCGAAGGGCAGATTCGCGTCCAGAACCTGGGCCCTTGACTTCGACCTCAAGGGTCTTCATTCCATGTTCCTGCGCCTTACGTCCCGCGTCTTCGGCCGCCATCTGCGCCGCATACGGTGTCGACTTTCGCGAGCCCTTGAAGCCCTGAGCGCCGGCCGACGACCAGGCAATCGCATTGCCTTGAGCGTCCGCTATTGTGATCATCGTGTTGTTGAACGACGCGTTCACGTGGGCGGTGCCCGACGTAATATTCTTGCGCTCGCGGCGACGGACCCGCCCCTGCTGTGCCTGTCTTGCCATGTTCGTTTCCCGCTATCCGTCGTTGATTATTTCTTGCCCGCAATTGGACGCGCCTTACCCTTACGCGTCCGCGCATTGGTATGCGTCCGCTGGCCGCGCACCGGAAGACCGCGGCGATGCCGCAGACCACGATAGCAGCCAAGATCCATCAGGCGCTTAATGTTCATTGCCGTCTCGCGCCGAAGATCACCCTCAATCATGAAATCGCGGTCGATGACGTCGCGGATGCGTCCGAGCTCGTTATCGCTGAGATCGTTTGCGCGGATTGTACACTCGACATTCGCCTCGGCGCAGATCTTAACAGCCGACGTTCTGCCGATGCCATAAATGTAGGTGAGCGCGATTGCCACCGGTTTATTGGGTAAGTTTACACCCGAAATGCGTGCCAAGCCGCTATCTCCTCAGCGTTCAAGTTCTTAATTATCGGAAGTTTTTCTGGCCGTCGCCGACGGTCGAAGCGCAGTAATTATAGGGGCTAAATGGCTTAAGTCAACCATCAGACTGCCCCCAAGGCGGCTTCTATCTGACGGGTCACCTCGTCGATTTCAGCCATGCCGTCCACCGATTTCAGGATGCCCTTGCCCCGATAGTATGGCAGCAGCGGCGCCGTCTGGGCGTGATACGCGTCCAGACGAGCAGACACCGTTTCTGCGTTGTCGTCGTTGCGACGCGAGAAGTCCGTCGAGCCACAACTGTCACAAACTCCCTCTTCCGCGGGCTTCTGAAATTTGTCGTGGTATCCGGCGCCGCATTTGCTGCAGCTGTAACGGCCAATAATGCGTTCCACCAGAGCCGCGTCGTTCACCTTCATCTCTATAACGCAGTCGAGGCCGCGGTCCATGTCGGCCAGCACCGGGTCCAACGCTTTCGCCTGGGCGGTCGTGCGTGGAAAGCCGTCCAGAATAAAACCGTTAGCGCATTCAGGCTCCTGGATTCGCTGGCAAATCATCGTGATCATGATCTCGTCGGAGACCAAATCCCCGCGCTCCATGATTTTCTTCGCTTGCTTGCCGATTGCGCTGCCGGAAGCGACCGCTGCACGCAACATGTCGCCCGTCGAGAGCTGCACCAGGCCATGTTTGTCTTGGAGGCGCTTCGCCTGAGTTCCCTTGCCTGCCCCGGGCGGTCCAAGAAGGATCAGGTTCATTATCGCCTCCCCTTCAACCGCGACTTGCGCACGAGGCCTTCGTACTGATGGGCGATTAGATGCGATTGCACCTGGGCAACCGTGTCCATCGTCACCGTCACCACGATCAGTAGACTGGTGCCTCCGAAATAGAATGGGACGGCGTATTGGGAGATCAGGATCTCTGGCAAGATCGAAATTGCGGTCAGGTAAATTGCACCGACGACAGTCAGCCGGGTCAGGATATAATCAAGATGCTCCGCCGTGTTCTTGCCCGGACGGATCCCAGGAATGAAGCCCCCGTAGCGACGCAGGTTGTCGGCCGTTTCTGAGGGGTTGAAGACCACCGAGGTATAGAAGAACGCGAAGAAGACAATCATGCCTGCGTAGATCAGCAGATAAGCGGGCTGTCCACGGCCAAGATAAGCCGTGATATCTGCTAGCCAATCGGGACCGCCCGTAACAGAGAAGTTCGCGACCGTAATTGGCAGGAGCAGCAGCGAGCTTGCAAAAATCGGCGGAATGACGCCTGCGGTATTGACTTTTAGCGGGATGTGCGAACTTTCACCGCCGAACATCTTGTTGCCTTGCTGGCGCTTCGGATATTGAACAATAACTCGACGCTGGGCCCGCTCTACGAAGACAATGAAGGTGATAACCGCGACAGCCATTAGCAGCAACACGATGATCAGCAGCGGCGACAGGACGCCGCTGCGCCCCATTTCGAGCGTTCCAGCCAATGATGCGGGAAGACTCGCAACGATTCCGGCAAAAATGATCAGCGAGATGCCGTTGCCCACGCCGCGCGCGGTAATTTGTTCACCGAGCCACATCAGAAAGATTGTGCCGCCCACGAGGGTGATCACGGTCGTCGCCCGGAAGAACATACCCGGGTCGTGAACCGCCGCCCCCTGCGAACCGGTCATACCCTCTAGACCTACGGCGATTCCGTATGCCTGAAGCGCCGCGAGCACAACCGTTCCGTATCGGGTGTACTGGTTGATCTTCTTACGACCAACTTCTCCTTCCTTCTTGAGCGCTTCGAAGTACGGGTGGATCGCCTGCAAAAGCTGCATTATAATCGCCGCAGAGATGTAAGGCATGATGTTCAGCGCGAAGATCGTCATTCGGCCGAACGCTCCACCGGCGAACATGTCGAACATTCCAAGGATTCCGCCAGCCTGCTGGCGGAAGATATCCTGTAGTATCGCCGGGTCAATACCCGGCAGCGGGATCCAGGTGCCGAGCCTATAGACTATGAGCGCACCCAGCGTGAACCAGATGCGCTTCTTAAGCTCGGTCGCCTTCGCAAAATTTGAGAAATTGATTTGCGAGGCAAGCTGTTCGGCGGCTGACGCCATTAACTAATCCCTGGCTCTATTTCCCTGCTGGATCGGCTTTCTGTCACGAAGCCGATTCTACACCAGGTGCGGACGCCGCCGCGGTCAAGCTGACGCTACCACCCGCCTTCTCCACAGCTGCAATAGCTGCCTCGGACGCACCCGAAACCGCGACGGTAAGCTTGGCGCTCAATTCGCCTTTTGCAAGAAGGCGGACACCGTCTCGCGAGTTTTTGACTATCCCTGCCTCAACTATCGCCTGTTCGGTGACCGGCTTACCTGGATCGATCTTTCCGGCCTCGACGGCTTGCTGCAGTCGGCCAACGTTAACCACGCGGTATGACTTGCGGAACGGGTTCTTAAAACCACCCTTCGGAAGGCGGCGGTACAGCGGCATCTGGCCGCCTTCGAAACCCCGCAGAGAGACGCCGCTACGCGATTTCTGACCCTTGTGGCCGCGCGCTGCGGTCTTGCCGGTTCCTGAGCCGATACCGCGACCGAGACGCTTGCGCCCCTTGCGAGCCTTCGGGTTACGGGAAAATTCGTTCAGTCGCATGAATCCAACTCCTGATGCGGCGCCAATTACGCCACCCTCGTCCGCGTTAATCTACTATCCGGACCAGGTGCTTCACCTTTTCGATCATCCCGCGTACAGCCGGCGTATCCTCGAGCTCCCGCGTTCGATGCATCTTGTTCAAACCCAAACCTATCAACGTCGCGCGCTGATCCCTGGGACGTCCAATCGGGCTCCGCGTCTGGGTCACGCGGATCGTCTTCTTTTCGTCTGTCATCTAATCTAGGCCTCTATCGCCTGTTCCTCGCCGCGCCGTCCGACGATATCAGAAACCTTCCGGCCGCGACGCATTGCGACCATTCGAGGCGACTGCAGCGACTGCAACGCATCGAAAGTCGCCTTGATCATATTGTGCGGATTCTGTGTACCGGTCGACTTCGCCACGATATCTTGAATCCCCAGCGCTTCAAAGATCGCGCGCATCGGGCCGCCCGCTATAATTCCGGTACCGGGAGGCGCTGCACGTAGTATCACGTGACCAGCACCGTAATGGCCCCTCACGTCGTGATGAAGGGTGCGGCCCTCACGGAGTGGCACCCGAACCATTTTGCGCTTCGCCTGTTCGGTCCCCTTGCGGATCGCCTCGGGAACCTCGCGTGCTTTGCCAGAACCGAACCCGACGCGGCCCTTCTGATCGCCGACAACAACGAGTGCGGCGAAACCGAAACGGCGGCCGCCCTTCACCACCTTGGCGACGCGATTGATGCTGACTAGCCGGTCGACGATATCTCCCTGCTCGTCTTTCTCCTCGCGATTCCGGTCGCGGTCGCGTCTGGGGTTACGTGCCATGCATGAGTCTCCTAGAAGGCGAGCCCGCCTTCGCGGGCGGCATCGGCCAACGCCTTTACGCGGCCATGGTAAAGATAGGGTCCGCGGTCGAAGATGACCTCTTTCACACCCTGTTGGACGGCGCGCTCGGCAATAAGCCTGCCGACGATTGCGGCGGTGTCCCTATTTGCGAGGCCAGTCACGCCCTTCTCAAGGCTCGACGCCGACACAACCGTCTTACCGCTGAGGTCGTCGATAACCTGAGCATAGATATTCTTGTTGGACCGGAACACGGACAACCGCGGACGACCATTAGCGGCCCGCTTGAGCTGACGGCGGACGCGGGCGCGGCGACGCATTTGCAATGAGCTGGAATTGGCCATAGCTACTTCTTCTTGCCTTCCTTGCGTACAATGTATTCGTCCGAATAGCGGACACCTTTGCCCTTGTATGGTTCCGGCTTGCGGAAACCTCGAATTTCTGCGGCGACCTGGCCGACCAGCTGGCGATCAAAACCAGAAATGACGACCTCTACCTGGCTAGGGACGTCGACCTTGATACCCTCGGGAACCTGATACCGGATCTCGTGACTGTAACCTAGTTGGAGAACAAGCTCCCTGCCTTGAAGCGCAGCGCGATAACCGACACCCGTTATATCGAGCTTCTTCTCGAAGCCAACCGAAACGCCGACTACCAGGTTGTCCAGCAGACTGCGGGTCGTACCCCACATCGCCCGCGACCGCTTAGTGTCATTGACGGGAGTCACCCACAATAGATTATCCTCGCGCCTAACCTGGACATCGTCGGCAACCGCCATAGACAGTTCCCCGAGTTTGCCCTTAGCGCTTATTTCGCCGTCGCCGATCTTGAGATCGACTCCGTCTGGCACTTGAATCGGCATTTGTCCGACGCGCGACATTACGTTGCTCCCGGGTCCTCAGAATACTTCGCAGATGACCTCGCCGCCGACATTTGCGGCGCGGGCCTCAGTGTCCGACATCACGCCCCGCGGGGTCGACAGGATCGAAATCCCTAGCCCGTTGTATACGCGAGGCAGGTCCTTGATTTTCGAATACACGCGGCGGCCAGGCTTCGAGACGCGCTGGATGTGTCGAATGACCGGAGATCCTTCGTGATACTTAAGCTCGATCCGGAGCTGCTGAATGCCGGGGCGCAGTTCCTCGGTCTCGTAACCGCGAATATAGCCCTCGCGCTTCAGCACTTCGCACACATTAGCGCGAAGCCTGGAGCTCGGCGAGTGGACGGCAGTCTTGTTCGCCCGCTGTCCGTTCCGGATGCGGGTCAGCAGATCGCCGACGGGATCAGTCATGCTCATCGCCGAATTACCTCACCAACTCGATTTAACCATGCCGGGGATATGCCCGGCGGACGCCAGGTCGCGCAGCGAAATACGCGACATCTTAAATTTGCGGTAATTCCCGCGCGGCCGGCCGGTAACCCCGCACCGCAGACGCACGCGCGTCTCGGACGCGTTGCGCGGCAGCTCGGCGAGCTTAAGGCGTGCCTGGAATTGCTCTTCCATGGGAAGCTCGCGGTTGTTTGCAATAGCCTTCAGCCGCTCGCGCTTCGCGTTGAATTTCTTAACTAAGCGAACCCGCTTGTTGTTCCGTTCGATGGCGCTTTTCTTTGCCATAAAGTCCTCCTTGCCCGTCAGTCCGTAATGAACGGGAAGTTGAAAGCCTTGAGCAGCGCACGCGCTTGCTCGTCATCGCTCGCCGTCGTGCAAACGACGATGTCCATACCCCGGAACTCGTCGACCTGGTCGTAGTCGATTTCCGGGAAGATGATCTGTTCGCGAATTCCCATCGCATAGTTCCCACGGCCGTCAAAGCTTTTCGGCGACAGACCTCGGAAGTCCCGGACGCGCGGTAGCGCGATCGTCACAAGACGATCGATGAACTCGTACATCCGTTCGCGCCGTAGCGTGACCTTCACGCCGATCGGCATACCCTCGCGCAGCTTGAAGGTCGCAACGGACTTCTTAGCGCGAACGATAATTGGTTTTTGGCCGGCGATCGCCGTCATGTCGCGGGCGGCGTGGTCGACCTTTTTAGAATCGTTGACGGCATCGCCGACACCCATGTTCAGCACGACCTTGTCGAGGCGTGGAATCTGCATGGGGTTCGCATAGCCGAACTGCTCGCGCATTGAGGCGCGAATTTCGGAAGCGTAGAGCTCTTTCAGACGGGCAGCCATACCGATGTCCTTAGTCAATCACTTCGCCCGAACGCTTGGCGAACCGCACCTTGCGGCCGTCTTCAAGCGTACGGAAACCGACGCGCGTGGCATTTTCGCTATCGGGGTCGAGCAGTGCGACGTTCGAGACGTGGATCGAACCCTCGATCTCGACGATACCGCCCTGCTGGGTCTGGGTCTGGCGTTGATGCCGTTTCACGACGTGGACGCCCTGGACGATCACTCGGTTGTCGTCCGGCAACACGCGCAGCACGCTACCTTTCTTACCCTTGTCCCGGCCCGAGATTACGATCACCTCGTCGCCCTTCTTGATTCGCGCAGCCATTGTCTTGCTCCGTTCGGCCCGCCCTAGAGAACTTCGGGGGCGAGCGAGATGATCTTCATATAGCGTCGGGCACGTAGTTCGCGTGTGACCGGGCCGAAAATGCGCGTGCCGATCGGCTCGTTCGCATTGTTCAACAACACCGCGGCGTTCCGGTCGAACCGGATCGACGTGCCGTCGGGCCGCCGGATTTCCTTCGCTGTGCGGACGATGACGGCGCGGTGCACGTCACCCTTCTTAACGCGGCCGCGCGGAATCGCTTCCTTCACGGAAACGATGATCACGTCTCCGACCGTGGCCCAACGCCGCTTCGATCCGCCGATGATCCGGATGCACTGCACGCGGCGCGCACCGGAGTTGTCGGCAACCTCGAGGTTCGATTCAGGGATAATCATTCGTTTAGTCCTTGTACCTCAGCCGCATTACGCGTCGTCGAAGATCACTTCCCAGGTCTTGCTCTTGGAAATCGGCCGGCATTCCTGGATGCGGACGGTATCTCCCTCATTGCACCTGTTTTCTGGGTCGTGCGCCGCGAACTTCTTCGACCGCCTGATGATCTTCTTATAGAGGGGATGTTGAATCTGGCGCTCAACGAGAACCGTCACGGTCTTGTCGGCCTTGTTCGAGACAACCGTCCCCTGGAGAATTCGTTTGGGCATCTGCTCTGTCCGTCCTTACGACGCCGCCTGGCGGCGTTCGTTTTTGATCGTGTTGATGCGGGCGATGTCGCGGCGCACCTCGCGCACGCGGCTCGTCGCCTCGAGCTGGCCAGACGCGCGCTGAAAGCGAAGGTTCAGCTGCTCGCGCTTCAAATTCTGGAGCTCCTCCCCGAGCTCGTCGTCGGACTTCTGCCGGAGGTCTTCGGCGCTTGCCATCATCATTCTCCTGCGCCGAGCAGGCGCGTAACGACACGGGTCTGGACTGGAAGTTTTGCCGCCGCCAGCTCGAGCGCGACGCGCGCGATGTCGGACGGAACGCCGTCTATCTCGAACATGATCCTGCCCGGCTTCACGCGGCAAGCCCAGTATTCCGGAGAGCCCTTGCCCTTGCCCTGACGGACTTCGGCCGGCTTCTGCGAAACCGGAACGTCCGGGAAGATGCGGATCCAGACGCGGCCCGAGCGGCGCATATGGCGCGTTATCGCCCGGCGCGAGGCCTCGATCTGGCGCGCTGTAACGCGGCCCGGCGTCGTGGCCTTTAGGCCGAACGAGCCGAAGTTCAGCGTCGTTGCGCCCTTCGCGTTCCCCTTTATCCGGCCCTTGTGAGCCTTGCGGAACTTTGTTCTTTTCGGTGCGAGCATCTGTACTTATTCCCGTAACTCGTGCATCAGCGACCGACCTGCTGGTCCTGCAGACGTTTTTCCTGCGCCATAGGGTCGTGCTGAAGGATTTCACCCTTGAAGATCCAGACCTTCACACCGCAGGCACCGTAGGTGGTGCGTCCCGTCGCCGTGCCGTAATCAACGTCGGCGCGCAGCGTGTGCAGTGGAACCCGGCCTTCGCGATACCATTCTGTCCGCGCGATTTCCGCACCGCCGAGACGACCGGCGCAATTAATCCGGATGCCTTCGGCGCCGAGGCGCATGGCGGACTGAACGGCACGCTTCATAGCGCGGCGGAACGCAACGCGGCGTTCGAGCTGCTGGGCGATGTTCTCTGCCACCAACTGCGCATCGATCTCCGGCTTGCGGATCTCGACGATGTTCAAGTGCACCTCACTGTCCGTCATCTGCGCGACGTCGCGCCGCAGCTTCTCGATGTCAGCGCCCTTCTTGCCGATCACCACACCCGGACGCGCTGAATGGATCGTCACGCGTGCCTTCTTCGCCGGACGTTCGATTACGATGCGGCTGACCCCAGCTTGAGACAAACGGCTGGACAGATAGTTACGAAGCCTAATGTCTTCGTGGAGCAACTCTCCGTAATTCTCGTCGTTAGCGTACCAACGAGAGTCCCAGGTGCGATTGATGCCGACGCGAAGACCGATCGGATTGACTTTCTGTCCCATTACGCGTCCCCCTCGATTTCGCGTACAACGACCGTCAGATTGCTGAACGGCTTCTGAATGCGTCCTGCACGGCCGCGGGCACGCGCCCGGAAGCGCTTCATGACGAAGGCCTTGCCAACCGACGCCTCGACTACTACCAACCGGTCGACGTCGAGCTGGTGATTGTTTTCGGCGTTCGCGATCGCTGCCTGCAGGACTATCTTTACGGTGCCAGCAATGCGCTTACGCGAGAAGCTCAGTTCTGCGAGCGCTCGCTCGGCCGGAAGGCCGCGAATTGACTGTGCCACGAGATTCAGCTTCTGCGGGCTGACGCGAATTGTCTTGGCGAATGCCTTCGCCTCGTTGTCCGGCAGGCGCCGCTGGAAGGAGGGTTTGCTCATGATCAGCCCCTCTTCGCTTTCTTGTCGGCGGCGTGGCCATAATAGGTCCGCGTTGGCGCGAACTCACCGAACTTGTGGCCGACCATATTTTCGGTCACGAGCACCGGAATGTGCTTCTGGCCGTTGTGCACGCCGAACGTGAGACCTACGAACTGTGGCAGGATCGTCGAACGACGAGACCAGATCTTGATGACATCCTTGCGGCCGGACGCGCGCGTCTCCTCCGCCTTCTTGAGGAGATAGCCGTCGACGAACGGACCTTTCCAGACTGAACGGGCCAAAGTGCCTCTCCTTTTCCTACTTCTTCCGCCGCCGGCGCATGATCAGATCGTCGGACTTTTTCTTTTTCCGAGTCCGTGCGCCCTTGGTCGGCTTGCCCCATGGGGAAACCGGATGGCGGCCACCCGAAGTGCGGCCTTCGCCGCCGCCATGCGGGTGATCGACCGGGTTCATCGCGACACCACGCACCTGCGGGCGCTTCCCGAGCCAACGCTTGCGGCCCGCCTTCGCGAGATTGATGTTTTTATTGTCGGAGTTCGATACCGCGCCAACGGTCGCCATGCAATTCCCAGGGACCATGCGCAGTTCGCCGGACGCGAGCCGGAGCTGCGCATACCCGGAGTCCTTGCCGACAAGTTGAACGTAGGTGCCGGCAGCGCGCGCGATTTGGCCGCCGCGGCCTGGCTTCATCTCCACGTTGTGGATGATGGTACCGACCGGCATGTTTTCCATTGGCATCGCGTTGCCCGGCTTGATATCTGCATGGTCCGCGGCGATGACCTTATCACCCACCTGCAGCCTCTGCGGCGCCAGGATGTAGGCCTGCTCGCCGTCGTCGTAGTTAATCAGCGCGATGAAGGCCGACCGGTTCGGATCGTATTCCAGCCGCTCGACGGTCGCCGACACGTCGAACTTGCGACGCCTGAAGTCGATCACGCGATACAGCCGCTTATGGCCGCCGCCGCGACGACGCGCAGTGATCCGGCCTTTGTTGTTGCGGCCACCGCTCTTGGTGATGCCTTCCGTCAGGCTCTTGATGGGCTTGCCGTTCCAAAGCTCGGACCGGTCGACAAGCACCAAGCCTCGAGTCGCCGGTGTGTTCGGTTTGTACTGTTTCAACGCCATAGGTTCAAATTCCCGTCGTCACGTCGATGTTGTGACCCTCTTCGAGGGTGACGATCGCCTTCTTGGAGTCCGGACGCTTGCCGATCTGCCCGCGGAAACGCTTGGTCTTGCCCCGCTGACGGACGGTGTTCACCCCCTTAACCTTAACCTTGAACAACTCCTCCACCGCTGCCCGGATCGCCGGTTTGGATGCCGACAGCGGCACGCGGAAAGTTACCTGATTGTACTCAGAACCCATGGTCGCCTTTTCAGTTATCACGGGTGACAGAATCACGTCGCAAGCGGAGGCTGCGGAAATCTTGACAGGACGGTGATATTTCCAGCTCATGACAAGCGCTCCTGCAGGTGTTCCGCAGCTTCCTTGGTCAGGACGAGCGTGTCGCGGCGCACGATGTCATAGACGTTCGCGCCTTGCTGCGGCAACACGTCGACATTTGCCAGATTGGCGGCGGCGCGCGCGAAGTTCGCATCAACCTCGGCGCCGGTTACCACGAGAACGTTGCTCCAGCCGAGAGCCGTGAATTTGGCCGCGAGATCCCTAGTCCTCGGCGCATCGAGCGCAGCGCTATCAATAACTATCAGCTTGCCCTCGGCCTGCTTGCTTGAGAGCGCTGCGCGCATGGCGAGCTTGCGGACCTTCTTCGGCAACTTGTGGCTGTGGTCGCGGACCACAGGCCCCATGCTAACAGCACCGCCCCGGAACTGCACCGAGCGCATGCTTCCCTGGCGGGCCCGGCCGGAACCTTTTTGGCGCCAAGGCTTCGCCGTCGTTCCACTAATTTCCGAGACCGTCTTGGTCTTGTGATTGCCGCCGCGGCGCTTAGCGAGCTGCCAGTTGATCATGCGGGCAATTATGTCCTTGCGTACTTCCGCGCCGAACACACCGTCCGCGAGTTCGATAGAGCCCGCCGTCGCGTTTTCCAATGTGAGAACGTCGCACTTCATGCCGCGCTATTCCTTCTTCTCTTCGGCGCCGTCGCCAGCGCTCGCCAAGGGCGCGGCGTCTTCGACCGGCACAGCCGCCTCAGCAACCGCAGCGGATACCTCCGCTACTCCTGCCTCGGGACCGTCCACTGCGGGTTCCTTGGCCTCTACAGACCCACCGCCACGGATCGCCGCCGGGAACGGCAGATCTTTCGGCGCAGCGCGCTTAACGGCGTCGGAAATCTCGACCCAGCCGCCGTCGTGCCCGGGCACGCTGCCGCGCACAAAAATTAGGCCTTCGTCCACGTCGGTCCGAACTACAGGCAGGTTTTGAACCGTGACGCGCTCTGCGCCCATATGGCCGGCCATTTTTTTGCCCTTAAATACCTTGCCGGGGTCCTGACTATTACCGGTGGAACCATGGCTGCGATGACTAATCGACACGCCGTGTGATGCTTCTAGCCCGGCAAAGTTGTGACGCTTCATACCGCCCGCAAATCCCTTGCCTATAGACGTGCCCGCGACGTCGACGAACTGACCCGCGACGAAATGATCCGCGGTTATCTCGTCGCCTACATTAAGCATTGCGTCTTCGCTGACCCGGAACTCAACGAGACGACGCTTCACCACAACCTTTGCCTTGGCGAAGTGGCCTCGCAGCGGCTTCGACGTGTTTTTCGGCTTAGCCGCACCGGCACCGATCTGTACCGCGGTGTACCCATGCTTGTCCTTGGTACGCACATCGACGACCTGGCAGCCGTCAACCCTCAGCACAGTCACCGGGACATGCTCTCCTGCATCCGTGAAGATACGGGTCATGCCCACTTTCTGTGCGATCATTCCGGAGCGCATCGTTCTGTCCCTACAGCTTGATCTCAACGTCGACGCCGGCGGCGAGGTCGAGCTTCATAAGCGCGTCCACCGTCTGTGGCGTCGGATCTATGATGTCGAGAAGCCGCTTGTGCGTCCGGATTTCGAACTGCTCACGCGACTTCTTGTCCATGCGGCGACCGCAGAACTGTGTACTTCTCAATTTTGGTCGGGAGCGGATTGGTCCCCTCACCTCGGCGCCGGTTCGCTTGGCCGTATCGACAATTTCACCCGTCGACGCATCCAGCACGCGATGGTCGAAGGCCTTTAGCCTAATGCGGATATTCTGATTATCCATTTTCGTAACCCTCTAAAGGCCTTCCGTTCCAGTCTTTACTGCGTGATACCGGCAACGACGCCTGCGCCTACGGTGCGGCCGCCTTCGCGGATCGCGAACCGCAGCCCCTCGTCCATCGCGATAGGCGCGATCAGCTCGACGTCCATCGAGATGTTGTCGCCTGGCATCACCATCTCCGTGCCTTCCGGAAGGTCCACCTGACCTGTAACGTCCGTCGTCCGGAAGTAGAACTGCGGACGGTACTTCGTGAAGAATGGCGTGTGACGACCACCCTCTTCCTTCGTCAGGATGTACGCTTCCGCCTTGAACTTCGTGTGCGGCGTTATCGAACCCGGCTTTGCAAGAACCTGGCCGCGCTCCACCGCCTCGCGGTCAATGCCGCGCAGCAGGCAGCCTACATTGTCGCCGGCCTCGCCGCTGTCAAGAAGTTTCCGGAACATCTCAACACCCGTGACAACCGTCGTCGCCGTGTCCTTGACACCAACGATCTCCACGTTGTCGCCAACGTTCACGATGCCGCGCTCGATGCGCCCCGTCACAACCGTACCGCGGCCCGAGATCGAGAAAACGTCCTCGATCGGCATCAGGAACGGGAGGTCCTTGGACGCTCCGGCTGCGGAATGTACGCATCAACTGCCGCCATCAGCTCCGTGATCGCATCGTGACCCAGGGCCCGGTCAGAATCCTCAAGCGCTGCAAGCGCAGAGCCCTTCACGATCGGAATGTCGTCGCCCGGAAAGTCATAAGACGACAGAAGCTCGCGAACCTCGGAGCTCTGACAAGCTCCAGAAGCTCCTCGTCATCGACCTGGTCGCACTTGTTAAGAAACACGACGATTGCCGGAACACCAACCTGGCGCGCTAGAAGAATGTGCTCGCGCGTCTGCGGCATCGGGCCATCAGCAGCCGAAACCACAAGGATCGCACCATCCATCTGCGCCGCACCCGTGATCATGTTCTTCACGTAGTCCGCATGGCCGGGGCAATCGACGTGCGCGTAGTGACGGTTCTCCGTCTCGTACTTCAGCATGCGCCGTCGCGATCGTAATACCGCGCTCCCGCTCCTCTGGCGCCTTGTCGATGTTCGCGTAATCCGTGAACGTCGCGCCGCCCGTCTCCGCAAGAACCTTTCGTGATCGCAGCCGTCAACGACGTCTTGCCGTGATCAACGTGGCCGATCGTGCCCACGTTACAATGCGGCTTCGTACGCTCAAATTTTGCCTTCGCCATGCTTCTATTCCTCGAATTCGATTAGCCGTTTGTTTCCGGAGATCAGCGATCAGCCGAGGCTGGCGCGGACTTCGTCCGCAACCCCTGAGGGACCTGCTCATAATGATCAAAATGCATTGTGTACTGCGCCCGGCCTTGGCTCATCGAACGCAGGTTGTTTACGTATCCGAACATATTGGCCAGCGGCACCAAAGCGCTGATAACGCGCGCGTTGCCACGCTGATCCATTCCCGAGACGTTGCCACGGCGACTGTTCAGATCTCCGATGATATCGCCCATGTATTCCTCAGGAGTGACGACTTCGACCCGCATAACTGGCTCAAGCAGCTTAGGACCCGCCTGGCGACGCCCTTCGCGGAACGCAGCACGCGCCGCTATTTCGAACGCCATGACCGAGAGTCAACGTCGGCTGTCGCCGTCGATAAGCCTCATCTTAATGTCGGTCATCGGGAAACCAGCCAGCACGCCTGACGTGGAAGCGCTCATTAGGCCCTTTTCCACACCGGGAATATATTCCTTCGGCACCGAGCCACCAACGACTGAGGACTCGAACTGAATACCCTCCCCGCCTCGAGCGGCTCGAAGACGACCTTGATGCGGGCGAACTGACCTGAACCACCAGTCTGCTTCTTGTGGGTGTAGTCTGTCTCGACCTGGCGAGAAATCGTCTCGCGGTAGGCAACCTGTGCGCGCCAACGTTGGCATCGACTTTAAACTCGCGCTTCATGCGATCGACGATGATCTCAAGGTGCAGCTCGCCCATCCCGCTGATAATCGTCTGACCGCTTTCCTCGTCGGACGCAACGCGGAACGAAGGATCCTCCTGCGCGAGCCGCGACAGCGCCACGCCCATCTTTTCCTGATCGCTGGCGGTCTTAGGCTCGACAGCGACCTCGGCGACAGGGTCCGGAAATTCCATGCGCTCCATTATGACGGGATGCGCGGCATCACAGAGCGTATCCTGTCGTGACGTTCTTTAGACCGGCCAACGCAACGATATCACCCGCGTAGGCTTCCTTAATCTCTTCACGGGTGTTGGCGTGCATTTGAAGTATGCGGCCGACGCGCTCGCGGCTATCCTTAACCGTGTTGAGCATCCCCTCGCCCGACTTAAGCACGCCTGAATAGAGGCGCACGAAAGTCAATGAACCAACGAAGGGATCGGTCATAACCTTGAACGCGAGGGCCGCGAAGGGTTCATTGTCGCTGTTCGAGCGCTTGATTGGGGTCCGCCATCGGCCTCGACGCCACGGATCGCGGCAACGTCCGTCGGCGCGGGCATGAAGTCGACCACCGCATCGAGCAACGGCTGGACACCCTTATTCTTGAAAGCCGTGCCATTGAGAACCGGAACAATCTTATTTTCCAGCGTACCCTTGCGGATGCAAGCCTTAAGCGTTTCTCGTTGGGCTCTCACTGTCGAGATAGGCTTCCATCGCCTCA
This sequence comes from Alphaproteobacteria bacterium, assembly GCA_038131485.1. Taxonomy (GTDB): domain Bacteria; phylum Pseudomonadota; class Alphaproteobacteria; order MPNO01; family UBA830; genus JAYQUR01. The sequence continues at coordinate 9,843 of JAYPPO010000012.1, read as the reverse complement.
TCATTGAACTCTACAGCCGCCTCGATTAGACGGTTGCGGTAATCCGCCGCCTGGTCGGCATAGTCGGGCGGAATGTCCTGATATTCGAATTCCGCACCCAGGCTTTCGTCTTTCCACACGACCGCCCGGTTCTTGATTAGGTCGATTACACCGAGATATTCAGCTTCCAGCCTAGCGGCAGCTGCATAACGACCGGGGTCGCGCCAAGGCGATCAACGATCATTTCAACGCAACGATAGAAGTCGGCGCCGGTGCGGTCCATCTTATTAACAAAACAGATGCGCGGCACTCATACTTGTCGGCTTGCCGCCAAACAGTTTCCGACTGGGGTTCAACACCCGCGACCGAGTCGAACACCGCGACCGCACCATCAAGCACGCGCAAGCTTCGCTCGACCTCGATCGTGAATCCACGTGGCCGGGCGTGTCGATGATGTTGATCTGATGCCCGTTCCATTCGCAAGTCGTCGCAGCTGATGTGATCGTAATGCCGCGCTCCTGTTCCTGCTCCATCCAGTCCATGGTCGCGGTGCCTTCGTGCACCTCGCCAATTTTGTAAGACCTGCCGGGTGTAATAGAGGATGCGCTCCGTGGTGGTGGTCTTACCGGCATCAATGTGCGCCATGATGCCGATGTTGCGATATTTTTCGATCGGGTTTTTGCGGGCCATGATCTGAATTCCTGAGAGCTTTACGCAGGTTACCAGCGATAGTGCGAGAACGCCTTGTTAGCGTCCGCCATGCGATGAGTGTCCTCACGCTTCTTTACGGCTGAGCCTCGGTTTTCTGCCGCATCCTGCAGTTCACTGCAAAGCCGGTCTGCCATCGAGTTCTCATGACGGCCCCGAGCGGCATCAATGATCCAGCGGATGGCGAGCGCCTGGCGGCGGTCCGGCCGGACTTCAACGGGAACCTGATAGGTGGCACCGCCGACGCGACGCGACCGCACTTCAACGGTAGGCTTCACGTTGTCGAGCGCATCGTGGAAGACCTTGATGGGATCGTTGCCCGAGCGACGCGAAATTATGTCTAACGCGCCGTAAACGATCTGCTCTGCCGTCGACTTCTTTCCGTCGTACATGATGTTATTGATAAACTTGGTCAGGACCACGTCGCCGAATTTGGCGTCGGGCAAGACTTCCCGCTTTTCCGCGGCGCGTCTGCGAGGCATCTCTCGGGTCTCCCTTACTTCGGCCGTTTCGCGCCGTACTTAGACCGGCGCTGACGGCGGTCGCCGACACCTTGGGTGTCGAGCGTGCCGCGGATGATGTGATAGCGGACGCCCGGAAGGTCCTTCACGCGACCACCACGGATCATCACCACCGAGTGCTCCTGAAGATTATGGCCTTCACCCGGGATGTAGCTGGTCACCTCGAAACCGTTCGTAAGCCGAACGCGGGCAACTTTTCGCAGAGCCGAGTTAGGCTTTTTCGGGGTGGTCGTATACACCCGGGTGCACACTCCGCGCTTTTGCGGGCACGCTTCCATCGCGGGCACCTTGTTGCGCGCAACCCTCGGTTTGCGCGGCTTCCGAATCAATTGATTAATCGTCGGCACGCCGTCCGTTCCTTGATCCTGCGCGTGGGCGTCTAAACCGAATACCGATCGCACACAAAGAGAGCCGCGCTACCGGACGTGCCGGTTTACGACCCACGCTGATTATCTTCCAATGTAGCCTCTGCCGGATTGCCGCTATTGCAGAGCGGCGACCCTTGAGAGGCCGGGAATATAGTGACGGGTTGTCACCCCGTCAACGAGTTTTTCAACGGCGGCGAGAGCGATTGTCGCACCCAAAAATCCGCGGCCCATCGCTGTCTTTGACACTACAGCGAGAAGCATTCCCGCTCGCCGCAGAGACAAATATTTATTCGGCGGGTTCAACCTTATTTTCGTCAGCCTCCACCGACGGAAGCAACGCCGCCTGATCGCTGTGTGACAGGGCCGCGATTTCGCGGTCGCGGTCGGCCGCGATAGAGCGCATTTCGCTGACGAACGAGCCCGTGCCTGCCGGGATCAAACGCCCGACGATTACGTTTTCCTTTAAGCCGGACAGCGAATCAACCTTGCCGGATACCGCAGCCTCCGTGAGGACTCGGGTGGTTTCCTGGAACGAGGCGGCCGAAATGAACGACTGAGTCTGCAGGGACGCCTTTGTGATGCCCTGCAGCACCGGGAGCGCTTCCGCAGCCTTAAGCCCCTCATCCGAGGCCTTTTCATTGACCGCATCGAACTCGAGCCGGTCGACCAATTCGCCCGACAGAAAGGTCGTCTCCCCCGGATCGGTGATTTCGACCTTCTGCAGCATCTGGCGCACGATCACCTCGATATGCTTGTCATTGATTTTCACGCCCTGCAGCCGATAGACCTCCTGGATCTCGTTTATCAGATAGTCGGCCAACGCCTCGACACCCATCACCCGCAAGATGTCGTGCGGCACCGGATTGCCGTCCATCAGCGCGTCGCCCTTTTCAACGATGTCGCCTTCCTGGACCGCAATAGGCTTGCCCTTCGGCAGCAGGTACTCGATAGGCTCCGCGTCCTTGGCATCCGGATGTATCAACAAGCGGCAGCTTGTTCTTGTAGTCCTTGCCGAACTCCACGCGACCCGCCGTGTCTGCGATGATCGCAAAATCTTTGGGCTTCCGAGCCTCAAACAGCTCTGCGACACGCGGCAAACCGCCGGTGATGTCTCGGGTCTTTGAGCCTTCGAGCGGGATACGCGCGAGGACATCGCCAGCGTGCACCTCCTGGCCGGGTTCGACGGATAGAATCGCGTCAACCGACAGGAAGTAGCGGGCTTCTGCACCGGAATCAAGCTGGATTACCTCACCGCTGGTGTCGCGCAGAGTGATGCGAGGACGCAGGTCGCTGCCCTTAGGCTGCTGCTTCCAGTCAATGACCGTCTTGTAGGAAAGACCCGTCGCCTCATCGGTGATGTCGCGCATCGATACGCCCTCGACGAGATCCAAGTAGTTCGCCACGCCTTCCTTCTCGGAAATTATCGGGCGGGTATAGGGATCCCATTCGGCGAGGCGATCGCCGCGCTCGACAGCCTCGCCGTCATCCTTGAGGAGACGCGCGCCATACGGCACGCGATAAGAAGCGCGTTCACGGCCCTGCTCGTCGATGAGGACGATTTCGGTGTTCCGGGCCATAATGATTGGCATCTTATTACGGTCGATAACGACGTTCCGGTTGTTTACCTTGACAATAGCATCGAATGAAGCTTCTACGCTCGACTGTTCGGCTCCACGCTGAGCGGCGCCCCCGATGTGGAACGTCCGCATGGTGAGCTGCGTGCCCGGCTCGCCGATTGACTGCGCGGCAATGATCCCGACCGCTTCACCCATGTTGACAGGCGTGCCTCGTGCGAGGTCGCGGCCGTAGCATGCGGCGCAGACGCCACCTTTCGTCTCGCAGGTCAGCGCCGAACGGATCAGTACGGACTCGACACCCGCCTCGTCGATGCGTTCGGCGAGCGCCTCATCGATCAGCGCACCCCGCTTGGCGATCTTTTCGCCGGACAAGGTATCCACAATGTCTTCCGCGGTTGTCCGGCCTAGAACTCGCTCGGACAGAGGCTCCAGGACGTCGCCGCCCTCAATCATCGCCCGTATGGTAAGCGCGTTCGTGGTGCCGCAATCGTCCTCGATTACGGTGCAGTCCTGCGCAACGTCGACGAGACGGCGGGTCAGATAACTGGAGTTTGCCGTCTTTAGCGCCGTGTCGGCAAGGCCTTTACGGCGCCGTGCGACGAGTTGAAGTACTCGAGGACCGACAGTCCCTCCTTAAAGTTCGAGATGATCGGCGTCTCGATGATTTCGCCTGACGGCTTGGCCATCAGGCCGCGCATGCCAGCAAGTTGCTTCATCTGGGCTGCTGAGCCGCGCGCGCCGGAATGCGCCATCATGTAAACGGCGTTGACTAGCTTGCCTGGTTCGACCTTTGTAGGCCTTCCATCATCGCGTCCGCGACATCGTCGGTGCACTGCGACCAGGCGTCGACCACCTTGTTATATTTCTCGCCCTGCGTGATCAGGCCGTCGAGATACTGTTGCTCGTACTCCTTGACCTTATCCTGCGTGTCGGCGACAAGCTTTTCCTTTGCCGGCGGTATCAACAAATCGTCCTTGCCGAAGGAGATACCCGCCTTGCAGGCATTAGCAAAGCCGAGACCCATGATTCGGTCGGCAAAGATAACCGTGTCCTTCTGGCCGCAGTGACGGTAAATGAGGTCGATTACATCCTGGACGTCGCGCTTGGTCATCACTTTGTTGAGAACCTCGAGCGGAACGTTTGGATTCTTCGGCAGGAGCTGCATAATCATCAAACGGCCGGGGGTTGTCTCGATACGGCGCGTCACATCGTTACCCTCGGCATCAACGGTGTGCATGCGGACTTGGACCTTCGAATGCATGGTCACGACACCGGCATGGAGCGCCTGTTCAACCTCGCCGATGTTTCCGAATACCATGCCCTCGCCTAGTTCGCCGTCGCGATCGAGACTTAGATAGTAAATGCCGAGCACGATGTCCTGCGACGGCACGATGATGGGCTTGCCGTTAGCGGGACTAAGGATGTTGTTGGTGGACATCATCAGCACTCGGGCCTCAAGCTGGGCTTCGAGCGACAGCGGAACGTGGACGGCCATCTGGTCGCCGTCGAAGTCCGCATTGAACGCCGTGCATACGAGCGGGTGAAGCTGGATCGCCTTGCCCTCGACAAGAACTGGTTCGAACGCCTGGATGCCAAGCCGGTGAAGCGTAGGCGCGCGGTTGAGCATGACCGGATGCTCCCGGATCACCTCCTCGAGGATGTCCCAGACCTCCGGACGCTCCTTCTCCACCATGCGCTTTGCAGCCTTGATCGTGTTAGCCAAGCCGTACAGTTCCAGCTTCGAGTATATGAATGGCTTGAATAGTTCGAGCGCCATCTTCTTTGGCAGGCCGCACTGATGCAGCATGAGGTTCGGACCGACGACGATGACGGAGCGGCCGGAATAGTCGACGCGTTTGCCGAGGAGGTTCTGTCGGAAACGGCCCTGCTTACCCTTTAACATGTCCGACAGAGACTTCAGCGGCCGCTTATTGGCGCCCGTGATAGTCCGGCCACGACGTCCGTTGTCGAACAAAGCGTCGACAGCTTCCTGCAGCATCCGCTTTTCATTGCGGACGATGATGTCCGGCGCGCGGAGCTCAATCAGCCGCTTCAGACGGTTGTTCCGGTTGATTACTCGGCGATAAAGGTCGTTCAGGTCAGACGTCGCGAAGCGGCCGCCGTCGAGCGGCACCAGCGGGCGTAGCTCTGGCGGAATTACGGGAATGACCTCGAGGATCATCCATTCGGGACGCGCGCCGGACTCGATGAACGCCTCAATCAGCTTGAGGCGCTTTACATACTTCTTGCGTTTCGCCTCGGAACCGGTCTCTTTCATGTCTACGCGCAGCTCTTCGCGCTCTTGCTCGAGATCGATTTCGCCGAGCATTTTCTTCAGCGCCTCGGCGCCGATCATCGCCTCGAAGGCATCTTCGCCATACTCGTCCTGCGCCTCGATGAATCCCTCTTCGGAGAGAAGCTGTCCTCGACTAGCGGCGACAAGCCGGGCTCGGTGACTATGTAGTTCTCGAAATAGAGGACTCGCTCAACATCCTTCAGCGTCATGTCGAGAAGCAACGCGATGCGGCTTGGCAGCGACTTCAGGAACCAGATATGCGCAACTGGCGAGGCAAGTTCGATGTGGCCCATGCGCTCGCGCCGCACCTTGGACAGCGTAACCTCTACGCCGCACTTCTCGCAGATGATCCCGCGATATTTCATGCGCTTGTACTTGCCGCAGAGGCATTCGTAATCTTTAATCGGGCCAAAGATCCGGGCGCAAAACAGCCCGTCGCGCTCGGGTTTGAAGGTGCGGTAATTAATGGTCTCCGGCTTCTATCTCCCGTAGGACCACGAGCGGATCCGCTCGGGACTTGCGATCGAAATCTGGATTTGATCGAAGCTCTGGGCCGTACTGACCTGTCCGAAGATGTTCATCAATTCATTCATCAGGTATCTCCTGGCGTTGCGGCTGTCGCCCGGAGGCGACGGCCTTGTACTCGTCTGTGATGGCGGAAGTTCTGGAGGGCGGCTCAGCCTTCCTGGTTAAGTTCCACGTTCAGACAAAGTGACTTCAGTTCCTTCACGAGAACATTGAACGATTCCGGAATACCGGCCTCGAACGTGTCGTCGCCTCGGACGATCGCCTCGTAGACCTTGGTACGACCCGAAACGTCGTCCGATTTTACGGTGAGCATTTCCTGCAGCGTGTACGCGGCCCCATAGGCTTCAAGCGCCCAAACCTCCATCTCGCCGAAGCGCTGGCCGCCGAACTGCGCCTTGCCGCCCAACGGTTGCTGGGTGACGAGGCTATAGGGTCCGATTGACCGAGCGTGAATCTTGTCATCCACGAGATGGTGCAGCTTCATCATGTAGATATAGCCGACCGTTACCGGTCGCACGAACGCCTCGCCGGTGCGACCATCATAAAGCGTCACCTGGCCCGACCGGTCGAGACCGGCCTGCTCAGAAGCTCAACGATGTTGTCCTCGCGGGCTCCGTCGAACACCGGCGTCGCCATAGGCACGCCGGGCCTCAGGTTTCCCGCAAGTTCGATCAGCTGCGCGTCGTCCAGGCTCTTAATGTCTTCGTCGAACGTCTCAGGGCCGTATATCGCTTTTATCTCGTCTCGCAGCTGGGCCAGCTTGCCCTCTCTCACCGCCTTGTCGAGCATGTCGCCGATCTTGCGGCCAAGACCCGCCGACGCCCATCCGAGATGGGTTTCGAGAATTGGCCAACGTTCATCCGCGATGGGACGCCGAGCGGATTGAGAACGATGTCGACACAGGTGCCGTCTTCAGATGCGGCATGTCTTCAAGCGGCGAAATTTTTGAGATCACACCCTTATTGCCGTGACGGCCGGCCATCTTGTCGCCCGGCTGCAGCTTGCGCTTCACGGCGACGAAGACCTTAACCATCTTCATGACTCCGGGCGGCAGCTCGTCACCACCCTGCAGCTTCTCGACCTTGTTATCGAAACGGTCCTGAAGGCGCTTTTCGCTGTCTTGGAACTGTCGACGCACTGCCTCGACGCTCTGCATGATTTTATCGTTCTTTACGATGATCTGAGCCAGCTGGCGGGCCGACAGGTCGTTCAGGATCGCCTGTGTGACCCGGGCGCCCTCTTCCACCTGCTTGGGACTTGACACAATGGTTTGGTTCGCGAGCAGCTCCTTGAGACGCGCCGAGTACGATCGCTCGAGGATGGCGAGCTCGTCGTCGCGGTCTTTTGCGAGACGCTCGATTTCCTCGCGCTCGATTGCCATCGCGCGCTCGTCCTTGTCGACGCCACGTCTCGAGAAGACGCGGACATCGACGATCGTGCCGGAGACGCCCGGCGGCAGCTTCAGCGAGGTGTCGCGGACGTCAGACGCCTTTTCGCCGAAAATAGCACGTAGAAGTTTTTCCTCAGGTGTCATCGGGCTTTCACCCTTCGGCGTGACCTTGCCTACCAATATGTCACCAGGGTTTACTCGGCGCCGATATAGACGATGCCTGCCTCATCCAGGTTCTTGAGCGCCTCCTCGCCGACATTCGGGATATCGCGCGTGATCTCTTCCTGACCCAGCTTGGTGTCGCGGGCCATGATCTCGAATTCCTCAATGTGGATCGAGGTAAACACGTCGTCCCGAACGATGCGCTCGGAGATCAGGATCGAGTCCTCAAAGTTGTAGCCGTTCCACGGCATGAACGCCACGAGCACGTTACGACCGAGAGCAAGCTCGCCCAGCTCGGTCGACGGGCCATCAGCGATGATGTCGCCGGCCTCTACGCGGTCCTGCACCTTCACAAGCGGGCGCTGCGTTATACAGGTGTTCTGGTTGGAGCGCTGGAATTTTAGCAGGTTGTAGATATCGACGCCCGGCGCCTCCAGCGAAGTCTCTCCGGTCGCGCGGATGACGATGCGAGTTGCGTCGACTTGGTCGACGATGCCGGCGCGTTTCGCCGTTATCGCCGCCCCGGATCCGCGCGCAACCGCCTCTTCCATGCCCGTACCGACGAGCGGAGCCTCGGCGCGAACGAGCGGAACCGCCTGCCGCTGCATGTTCGAGCCCATTAGCGCTCGGTTAGCGTCGTCGTTCTCGAGGAACGGGATCAACGCCGCCGCGACGGAAACGAGCTGCTTCGGCGAGACGTCAATCAAGTCGATCGTCTCTGAACGCGACATTACGAATTCCCCACCTTGACGGCAGCTGACCAACTCCTCGACAAAATTGCCGTCCTTGTCGAGTTCCGCATTCGCCTGGGCGATGGTGAACTGGCCTTCTTCGATCGCCGAATGATAGACGACTTCATCGGTCACCTTGCCGTCGATCACCGAGCGGTATGGTGTCTCGATGAAACCGTACTGATTTACTCGAGCGTAGGTCGCCAAGCTGTTAATGAGGCCAATGTTCGGGCCTTCTGGCGTCTCAATTGGGCAAATACGACCGTAATGGGTCGGATGCACGTCACGCACCTCGAAGCCGGCGCGCTCGCGTGTCAGACCGCCCGGGCCGAGGGCCGACAGTCGACGCTTGTGGGTGATTTCCGACAGCGGGTTGGTCTGGTCCATGAACTGCGAAAGCTGCGATGAGCCAAAGAACTCGCGCACGGCCGCCGCTGCGGGTTTCGCATTGATCAGGTCGTGCGGCATCACCGAATCGAGATCTATCGAGCTCATCCGCTCTCGGATCGCGCGTTCCATTCGGAGAAGACCAATGCGGTACTGATTTTCCATTAACTCACCGACCGAGCGGACGCGGCGGTTGCCTAGGTGATCGATGTCGTCGATTTCTCCCCTGCCGTCTTTCAGGTCTACCAGGGTCTTGACTACGGCCAGGATGTCCTCGCGGCGAAGCACCCGGACCGTGTCATCGCTTTGTAGGCCAAGACGCGCGTTCATTTTTACCCGACCAACAGCCGACAGATCGTAGCGCTCAGGGTCGAAGAACAGACTCTGGAACATCGCTTCAGCAGTCTCTAGCGTCGGCGGCTCGCCTGGACGCATGACTCGGTATATGTCCATCAGCGCTTCTTCGCGCGATCGGTTCTTGTCAGCGGCAAGCGTGTTTCGGATGTAGGGACCGACATTGTTATGGTCGATCGCAAGCGTCGAGAAGCTCTTGACACCGGCTTCCAAGATCAGCGCGAGGTTGGCCGCGTCGATCTCGTCGCCAGCCTCGACGAAGATCTCGCCGGTCTGCTCATTGATGATGTCTTCGGCGAAGTAGCGGCTATGAAGATCTTCTTCGCTGACGAGAACCTCCTTGAGACCGTCCTCTACCAGTCTGCGGCTCACGCGCGGTGTCAGTTTTTCGCCTGCCTCGGCGACAACGTTACCCGTCTTTGCGTCAACCAGGTCGTGCATCAGCTTGACGTTGCGCATGGCCTCAGGATCAAACGCGGTGCGCCATCCTTCGGCGCTGTGCTTGAAAGCAATACGCCCGTAGAAATAAGCGAGGATATCCTCGACGCTCATCCCGACGGCCTGCTCCGGAGGGAGCACTCCGCCCTCTTCCCCGATCTGGATGCGGCGCGCAGCGGTCTCGTCGGAGTCGAGTGCGAGCAGCAGCGTAGTCACCGGCAGCTTGCGGCGGCGGTCGATGCGAACATAGGTGATGTCTTTCGCGTCGAATTCGAAATCAAGCCAAGAGCCGCGATAGGGAATGACGCGCGCTGCGAAGAGGAACTTGCCTGACGAGTGCGACTTCCCCTTATCGTGGTCGAAGAATACGCCTGGCGAGCGGAGCATTTGGGAAACGATAACCC
>JAYPPO010000011.1:0-71034 GCA_038131485.1 Alphaproteobacteria bacterium | reverse complement strand
GTCGCCCGGCTTCTTCCCGATATAATGGCGCATCAGCGCTATCGCTTCTTCTGAATCCCATTCCGCTGGGCCGGTCAGACGGCCGAGCTCCTGGCCGTCGCGGCCGATCAGGATTGTCGTCGGCAGACCGCGCGCCTTGGTGCCGAACATCATGGCCGACTTCTCGTCGTGGAAAAGCGCGAGCAATTTAAGGCCCAGCTTGTCGCGGAACGGGCCTATTTTTTCCCAGCCCTTGCGGTCCTCCGACAGCGCAATAACCGCGAAGTCGTCGCCGCCAAGACGGTCAGAAAGGCGTTCTAGCGACGGCATCTCGCGAACGCAGGGCCCGCACCAGGTGGCCCAGAAATTCATCAACACCACCTTGCCCCGAAAACCAGCTAGCGTGAGCTTTTGCCCCGATGCGTCGGTGAAGACCGTTTCCGGCAGCGGCAGCGGCGTTGTCGTTGGCTCGAAATTCCTTACGGATCCCGCGACCGGCACTCTGCCGGTTCGGGCGTATGCGCTTGATTCGGCGAGAATTGTCGCCATTATCCCGCAAACGGCAATGACGGCGAAGGCTGTCAGGCCGGTTTTTTTGATCCCGATAAAGTTTACAGACAAAAACAAGAAGCGAACCATGAGCAACAAGACCAAAAATGCTTCCGCGAACTCAGCGGGCGGTGGGTCGAACCGGATGTGGGGCGGCCGCTTTGCCACTGCGCCCGATGCGCTTATGGAGAAAATTAATGCCTCGATCGGCTTTGACAAGGCGCTCTACGCTCAGGATATCGCCGGATCGAAGGCGCATGCCGCAATGTTGGGCGCACAGGGCATTCTGAGCCTCGAGGACGTGATCGCCATCCAGGATGGTCTCGATCGGGTGCGCGCGGAGATCGAAGACGGTACGTTTACCTTTCGGACCGACCTTGAAGACGTCCATATGAACGTGGAGGCGCGGCTGACCGAGTTAATCGGCGAGGCGGCCGGCCGGCTGCACACCGCCCGTTCACGGAACGATCAGGTTGCGACCGACCTCCGCCTGTGGATTCGCGATGCCATCGAAGATACGGATGCCGCGCTTAGGGCGCTGCAGGCGGCGCTGATCGATCAGGCGGAGGCGCATGCCGACTGGGTGATGCCCGGCTTCACGCATCTGCAGGCGGCGCAGCCGGTGACGGTTGGCCATCACCTGCTTGCTTACGTCGAGATGATCGGCCGCGACCGGAGCCGGTTCGCGGACGCTCGGTCTCGGATGAACGAGAGCCCGCTCGGTGCTGGCGCGCTGGCCGGGACATCCTTTCCCATTGACCGCTGCGCAACCGCCAAGGCGCTTGGTTTCGACCGGCCGACTGCGAATTCGCTCGATGCTGTGTCCGACCGCGATTTCGTCCTCGATTTTCTGGCTGCGGCATCGATCTGCGCGAGCCACCTGTCGCGGCTTGGCGAGGAGCTAGTGATCTGGTCTTCGGCCCAGTTCCAGTTCGCGCGGCTATCCGATTCGTTCTCGACCGGCAGCTCGATGATGCCGCAGAAACACAACCCGGACGCGGCGGAGTTGATCCGAGGCAAGACGGGTCGCGTCGTCGGCGCTTTCGTCGCGCTGTCTACGGTCATGAAGGGCCTGCCGCTCGCCTATTCCAAGGACATGCAAGAAGACAAGGAGCCGGTCTTCGACGCGGCCGAGACTCTGATCGTATGCATCGCAGCGGCAACTGGAATGGTCGCCGACCTCGCATTCGACCGAGAGCGGCTCGCCAACGCCGCAGGCGAGGGGTTCACGACCGCTACCGACCTTGCGGACTGGCTGGTGCGAGTCGGCGGCGTGCCGTTTCGGGAATCGCATCATATTTCGGGACGTGCTGTTGCGCTAGCCGAGAGCAAGGGCTGCGGGCTGGAGGATCTTTCGATAAAGGAACTGCAGAGCATCGACGGCCGCATTACCGAGGAAATTTTTGAGGTGCTCGGCGTCGAAAATTCTGTCCGCAGCCGGACGAGTTACGGCGGAACGGCACCGGATAACGTCCGAATGCAGGTCGCAGCGGCGCGGGAGCGTTTCCTGTGACCGGTCTCAGGAAAGTTCTTCTGGTTGCGATGGCAGCGGCGCTTGCCATGTCGATCGCGTCGTGCGGCAAGAGGGCGCAAAAGCTCGATCCCGCTGATGGCGGCAAAAGTGGTTACCCGCATACCTATCCCGGGTCCAAGTAGTGAGGTGAGAAATCCAATGAACGGCTTCGCATATCGTAGCGGGGCGTTATTCGCTGAAGATGTGGCGATTGAGGAGATCGCGGATGTGGTTGGCACGCCCTTCTATTGCTACGCCGCTTCTATGCTGCGTGACAGATACATCGCCTTCGAGAAGGCGCTACACGGGCTTGAGGCCGACATTTGCTTTGCAATTAAGGCGAACAGCAACCAGGCGGTCATCGCGTTGTTCGCCGGTCTTGGCGCTGGCGCGGACATCGTCTCGGAGGGTGAACTGCGCCGCGCGCTTGCCGCCGGGGTTCCTGCCTCGAGAATCGTTTTCTCCGGCGTCGGCAAGACGCGTGCAGAAATGGCCGCTGGGCTGGAGGCCGGGTGTGGGCAGTTCAACGTCGAGTCTGAGCCTGAACTCGATGTCCTCTCTGAGGTCGCCTCCGGGCTCGGCAAGACCGCCGCGGTCGTCTTCCGGGTCAACCCCGATGTCGATGCGGGGACCCATCACAAGATCTCGACCGGTCGCGCAGGCGACAAGTTCGGCATCGCGTTCGACCGCATTGGGGCCGTCTATGCGCGCGCCGCGACGTTGCCCGGGATCCGGCCGGCGGGGCTTGCGGTTCATATCGGTTCCCAGCTGACGCGACTGGATCCATTCCGGGCGGCCTTCGAGCGCGTCGCAGGTCTGGCCTACTCTCTGCGCAATAACGGTCTGACGGTCGAGCGTCTCGACCTCGGCGGCGGGCTGGGGATCGTCTATCGCGACGAATCGCCGCCCGAGCCGATGGAATACGGCGATATCGTCCGTGATGTCTTTGGGCGGATGGATGTTGCGCTGACGTTCGAGCCCGGCCGATTCCTGACCGGCGAGGCAGGTCTCCTCGTGACACGCGTCATCTATGAAAAGGAAAGCGGCGGAAGACGATTTACGATCGTAGATGCGGCAATGAACGATCTGGTCCGGCCTACGCTCTACGATGCGTGGCATGATGCGATCCCCGTGTGGCAACCGGCCGGCGACGCGCGGCGCACACCAACTGACATCGTCGGGCCCGTGTGCGAGACCGGCGATGTGCTGGCGGTACAGCGGGACATGCCCCCCGCCGCGTCTGGCGATCTGATTGCGCTGACGTCCGCCGGCGCCTACGGCGCGGTGATGTCGTCTACCTACAACAGCCGACTACTGGTGCCTGAAATAATGGTTAATGGCGGGGAGTATGCAGTTATCCGGCAGCGCCCTAATTATGATGCATTAATCAGCCTCGACACCGTTCCGGATTGGGTTTCCGGACGGTCGTGGCCTGGCTCTTGATTCAAGGCACCTGATACAAGTAAAGGCCGCAGAATGAGCGAACTCAAAGCCCCGACCGCAGCGTCGAAGTCCCGGAGCGCGATGACAGGGCTTGAGAGGTGCATCGTTCGAGCCCGCCTGAGCCTCGCTTGGGAGGCGATGTGGCTGGCTCTCTGGCCGCCGCTGGGCATCGCTGGCACCTTCCTCAGCGCCGCTTTTCTCGATCTGTTTGCGTTTCTGCCCGGCTGGCTGCATGCACTCGTGCTCGCGGCCTTCGCAATTCTGTTTGGCTCGACACTGTACCAGGGTGGGCGTTATCTGATCTGGCCCGACCGCACTGCGGCGCTGCGGCGGATCGAGAAGGCCAGCGGCTTAGAGCATCGGCCCCTCGAAGCCCTGCAGGACCGTCTGCCCAAGGGCGTCGACGATCCTACGACGCGCGCGCTCTGGGCAGCGCACCAGCGCCAGATGGCCGACCTCGTCCGCGCGCTCAAGGTAGGAACGCCAGCTCCGGGGTTGTCCTCCCGCGATCCGTGGGCGGTTCGCATCGCCGTTGTGCTGCTGCTATTCGTCGGCGTCTTCGTGGCGGGTGCGGACACGCCGCACCGTCTTGCGCAGGCGTTTGCTCCACAATTTGACAAGGCCTCTAGGACGCGCGCTGCAAAGCTCGAACTCTGGGTGACTCCGCCGGAATACACGCGGCTCCCGCCCATCTTCCCTATCCAGATCGCCCGCGATCGCGTCGCGGCACTCAAGCAAAACTCCGACCGACCGGAATCTGAAGAGCTCGCGCCCAAGACCGTCGAGCTCGAGATCGAAATTCCTGAGGGCAGCACGCTGACGGCTATCGTGTCCGGCGGCGACGGTGCGGCGGCACTCGACATCAACGGCAAGACCACCCCGTTCGAGGCGCTCGATGCGATCAACAGGCGTCTGCAGGTGCCAGTGGCGGAGAGCGGTCGGGTATCCGTTGTTCTGGACGGCAAGACGCTCGGAAGCTGGAAGGTGCGTGCCCGCCGCGACAATCCACCGACGATCGCATTAGACGGTGCGCCAGCACCGACGCAACGCGGCACGCTGCGTCTCGCCTATACCGGAGCTGATGATTACGGCATCACCGAAATTCGCGGCGAGATGCGCCGTACCTATGAGCGGGGAGACGTGATCGGCAAGGAAGTTTCGAAGTTCGAATTGCCGACGCCATCGTTGAATACGCGCGAGATCAAGGAGGCGACGTTCCAGGAGATTGCGCCGCATCCGTGGGCGGGCCTCCCGGTCGTTATCCGGTTGGCCGCGAAGGACGCGGCAGGTCACGAGAGCTTCTCGGAGGAGATCAAGATGATCCTTCCCGAACGCGATTTCACCAATCCGATCGCCAAGCGCATCATCGAGGAACGCCGAAAGCTGACAACTATGCCGGAACGGCGCGGCGAGGTCATCCGCTCGATGAACGAGATCGCGGGCCAGCCTGGTGTGTTCAAGGACGACACGGTCGTTTTCATGGGGCTGATCTTCTCGCGCTCGCGCCTGTTTCACGAGGAAGAGGACAGCGCGATCCCGCCGGTGCGCGAGTTGATGTGGGATACCGCACTACGCGTGGAGGACGGCCAGCTGTCCCACGTCGAGCGCGATCTTCTACGCGCGCAGGAGGCGCTAATGAGGGCGCTGGACCGGATTACCTCCGATGCTGAGCTCGAGCGCCTGATCCGAGAATTGCAAAACGCGATGAACCGCTATTCGCGCGAGCTGACGCGCAAGCTGCAGGAATCGTCTCAGACGGAGGCGGTGATGCCAATGGATCCGACGACGAGCATCATGCGGACCGCCGACTTCAAGCGCATGATAGAACAGATCCGCGACATGATGCGCGCCGGGGCCCGAGACGCGGCGCGGCAGATGCTATCTCAACTTAGCAACATGTTAGAGAGCCTGCGCAACGCGCGGATGATGCGCGGCAATCCGCAGAATCAGAGGGCAACCAGGCGTTTCGCCAGCTGCAGGAGATGATCCAGAAGCAGAACCAGCTAATGGACCGCACGTTCCGCCAGTCCCAAGGGAATCAGCAGGACATGCAGAACCAGATCCGGCAGGGCGCCGGACAGCAGCAGCTGCTTCGCGAGGTGCTCCAAAAATTCGCCAGATGATGCGGGGCATGATGCCGGGCGACAGTCCGGCTATGCGGGCGCTCAGCCGGGCGGGGCAAGCGATGGAAGACGCCGCCAAGGCGCTCGGCCAGGGCCAACCGGGCCAAGCCGTCGGGCCGCAGGGTCAGGCGTTGCAAGCGCTCCAGCAGGTTGGGCGCGGTATGATGCAGCATATGATGAACCGCTTCGCGCGCGGCTCCGGTATCGGGATGGAACGCAGTTTAACTCCGGCTGCGCCCGATGTGTGATCCGCTTTGGCCGCGAATGGCAAACCGGAGACGGCGCGACACGCGCCGCGAGTTAATTCCCGGCAAGGCGCCGTGGAGCGCGCGCAGGGAAATTTCAGGAAATTGCGCAAGCGTGCCGATCAGCGCCACCGTCCACAGCTCGAACTCGATTATATCAATCGTCTGCTGCAGCGTTTCTGATTGAAGTCTGCTTGCGCGGGCGGTTCCGTTCCGAAACGAGTTATCGGTTCTGCAGAATTTTTTCCGAGGTGCAGCAGATCTGCTGGACTGTGAACGGCTCACGAATCATGTCCTGGATCTGCGCATCTCGTTTATAAGGGGCGCTGCCGTTCCGTGGCGTAACCGTTCATCAGCAAGATCTGCAGCTCCAGTAAGTATTTGGATACCTTCAGCACCAGGGCGATACCATCTGTCGCGGGCCTGACGATGTCCGAAAGCAGAAGATAAAAATGGTCCCAAGCTAGAGGCTCCAGCGCCTGAAGGCTGTTGGTCGCTGCCGTCATATCGTGACCGCTGTCGGCGAGTGTTCTGGAGACGAACTCTCTCACGGCCATGTCTTACCGTAGTATAGGAATTTTCTCCACTGGATGCTTCTTCGGATGAATAGCTGCTTCCGCCAGAAACTATCGCCTGAGTAGGCGTCATCAGAACAGCGTCGAAAGCCTCAGTGCCACTTCTGGAACGGACAGTTCCGATATAGGCATGACTTCTAAAAAGATGAGCCAGATCAATTCCGTAACCAACAACGAATACGTCTTCCACTGGGAAGCCGACGAAGTCGGCCTCAATGCCCACTTCGCGGCGCGCGTGTTTGTCGAGAAGAACGCAGGCGGACGGACCCTCGCCGCGCGCCCGTCATTAGGTCATCGTAGGCGAGCGTTCTTTCCGCTATCAAGAATGTCGTCGATGATTCAGCACGCTGCGGGTTCCGAAACCTCTTCGGCGATGTCGCGCGTCAGCGATACTGTGCTGGAACTCTCGGTCCCTACGCCGTAACCTCGAAAGGGTTACAAAATCTACCTGCGGCGTAGGCCCGCCCGGATCCATCGCGCGGAGAAGATCGGCGGCGAAAATGAAGCTTCCCTAAGATCACGGACCACCAGTAGGTCTTCAGGAGCGTTCCGCCATCGCTTCGCAAGTTCGTCATTGCGCCAGCGATGGCGTCTGCAGGAAAAAGACGTCGATCCTGCGGTGTCCTCGGTCATTTCTGGTGATACAAGAGGTTTATTCAGTGCGCGGCGGAAGAGGACGGATCGTAAGGTTGCGATTGATCACGCGCCGCGCCTCGCGGGGTGGCGCTGGAACCTGGGTGAAGAACGTCACCGTTTCTTTCGGCAGCGTCTTGCGCTTCGGCGGCGCAAAATGCCACGTCTTGACCACGCGCCCTTCAGCGTCGACGAAATTCACGCGAAGGTCTGGAATGTCGCCAGGACTTTCCGAAAGATTCACGAGTTCGCCCTCGATGCGGATGAGATCCCTGCCGTCAACCTTGGTGTCGCTGTGTTTGACGTTCTGAAATCCATATTTCACCGAGCTGGGAACT
This sequence comes from Alphaproteobacteria bacterium, assembly GCA_038131485.1. Lineage (GTDB taxonomy): Bacteria > Pseudomonadota > Alphaproteobacteria > MPNO01 > UBA830 > JAYQUR01. The sequence continues at coordinate 63,636 of JAYPPO010000011.1, read as the reverse complement.
GACGTCAATCCGACCAGATCGTAGAGACGCTTGGCATTCGGCCAAGCCGAGACAATGAAGGACTGAAAGGCAAGTGTTCCGCCGACCACGCCGCTCACAACGACGATCAGGAGGAGCCAAGCGAGACGCGCTGTGCCGCTTCGCTGCGGCTTGCGGACGGGTGCGTCGGGGCTGGCCCCGCGCCGCGATGCCAGGTCGTCATCCGCGGCCTGCTTGTCTTGCAGGCCGGAGCCGAAATTGGCCTCGTCTTCAAGCTCGGGCGCGTCGCTGCCGATCCGACTTTCGCGGAGCGGTTCAGATGTCTGTTTTACACTCGGATCGACCGCCTGCACGCCGTCGTTTTCCTCCGCCATCTGGGTCCAAAAGTGTTCGCATTTCGCGCATTTGACGGTTCTACCGGTGGGGCCGAGTTTATCGGCTTCCACGGCATAGCGCGTATCGCAGGAGGGGCAGGTATGAAGCGATCATGGGGAACATCTACAATGTTCGCCAGAGAGGGTGATTGAGCGCTTCGCGCACATGCTGGACGCGGTTCTGGGGCGAGCATTTTACCCAACGGGGAGTGATATCGCTTGTTGCGGAGACGTTCGCTCTGAGGAATGTTGGTATGCGCTATCGGCTCGGAGCTGAGATTTTACGCGACGTGAATTTCGCGTTGCCGGCCGGTTCGTTCCATTTCCTGACGGGGCCAAGCGGCGCCGGCAAATCCTCGATCCTGAGACTCATGTATCTCGCTCACCGCCCGTCGAGGGGTAGCATCTCGATGTTCGGCCGCGACATTTCGGCGGTGCCCCGGCGCGAACTTGCGACGATGCGACGGCGGATCGGCGTTATTTTCCAAGATTTTCGGCTGCTCGATCACCTGTCGGCGCTAGACAACGTCGCACTGCCGCTCAGACGCAGCTTGGCGCGCGGGATATCCGATCCGGCAGCATGTCGCCGGCTACCTGGCGGCGGGCTCGCAGACTGCCGTACGACCGGCCGTCGATCGGGCGGCGCGCGCGGGTCGCGATCGCGCGTGCGGTGATTTCCCGCCCCCAGATCCTCCTTGCCGACGAGCCAACGGGTAACGTTGACGACGAGATCGCCGTCCGTCTCATCCATCTGCTCGAGGAACTCAACAAGATCGGCACGACGGTGGTCGTCGTGACCCACAACGAATCGCTGATCGAACGCTTTAAGCATCCGAGATATCACATCGAAGACGGTGTGGTGACGGGGCCATTCGTGCCCGAGCGCGCTGCACCGGGGCCGGCGTCATGATCGAGAGGGTTACCGATGTGCCCTTCAGCGAGGACCCGGCGAGCCGTTATCTCCCATGGACGGTCGGTCTACTGGTATTCCTCGCGACGCCGTCGCGACGCATGCTGCTGTCCGCCGCCAGCGATCTGTGGCGCCAGAGCCCGTCGGGGACGCTGACAGTCCAGGTCCGCCGCCGGTCGACGGAAGCGATGCAGGCGCCACGTGCGACGCGGCGCTCGGAGCTTCCGCCAAATCGCCGGGTATCGGCCCGCGGTCCGACTGTCCGATGAGCAGATCGCAACCCTTCCTTGAACCGTGGCTGGCCGTCAGCCGGAGAGTATCGATCTGCCAATGCCCGCGCTGATCGACGTTTCGGTTGAGACCGGATCGGTTGTTGAAGTCGGCGCGTTCGTCGTTCCGACCTCCAGCAGGTCGCCCGGCGCCCGATAGATGACCATGCCGCCTGGCGTTTGCGACGTTCGTTTCGACGAGGTGTCGCGGTCGCGGTTTCGTTGGTGGTCACTGGCGTTATCCTTCACCTCCGCGATCTGTACCGTCATCTTCACGACGCAGACGGTCTCAGAGCCATCCATGACGATGACGATTTCAGCCCGCATCTGATCGGCGCGCACTGATGCCTACGTCGCGCGGGCAGTTCCAGTCCTACGCGATGGGTTACGATCTTTGGGGCACTGATCGGTTTCGCGATCGCTGCCGCCGCCGTCTACGCGCTTGGCGAGGTCGGCGGCCGGATTTCCGGGGGGCTTCTTCCAGACTTTATGCTGGCGCCCATTCAATGGGCCTATCTGGCGAGCGTTCCCGTCAGCGCGACGGCCCTGGTCGTGATCACTGTCGGCATCACGGTTAAGCGGACGTTGCGCAAGATGATGTAGCAATGAACCCGAGGTTCTCTTTCTTGCTGCGGGCCGCTCGATGACTTCGCCGGTGCGTCAGCCGCGATCCGGCCTACGAAAGCCCTGGTCGTTGCGGACGGTGCGCCTCCTTGTTGTGCTGTTCTTCTTGGTCGTGCTTGCGTGGGGTGCCGATCCCACTACGCCTCGATGATCCCGACGCCCCGCCCGCTAATGAGAAGACCGACGCGACGTCGTCGCCGACTGGCGGGGCGGACGCGCAGAAGGCCTGTCGTTGCTGGAGAGCGCCGCCGCCGCCAAGTTATTCGTTTCCGGCGTCTATCGCGGTGTGGATGTGCAGGCGCTCCTTAAGGTCGCGCAACGCTCGCCCGGCAATCTCGAGTGCTGCATCATCCTGCGCTATGCCGATATACGACGGGAAAATGCCGGAGGAGACGGCGGAGTGGGTCCGGCGCGAAGGCATCAACTCGATCCGGCTGGTGACGGCCAGCTATCACATGCGCGCAGCCTGCTGAATTCGCCGAGGCCGCCGGCGTTCCCATGTCTCGCCCGCACGCCGTCTTCCCGCGGTTCCGGCAGGGCGACTGGTGGCGCTGGTGGGGTTCCGGCTGGCTGGCGGTGTCGGAGTATCACAAGTTCTTGCTGGCGCTTGCCGTCAGGGAATTGCGGTAGGACCCATGAAGTTCTTGCGGTCGGCCCTATTTAACGTCGCGATGTTTGCCTGGACAGCGATCTTGCTGATCGCCTACATCCCACTGCTAATCGCGCCCCGCCGGACGCTGCACACAGCGATTCGCTGGTGGACCCATACTATCTTCTCTTTCTGCAGCGGCGATTGCTGGCGTACCGATTTCGAATTCCGGAGTGTTGAGAAAACCCGCCCAAGGCGGCTACATCATTGCGTCCGTTCATCAATCTGCCTTGGGATACGATCGGGGTTTCTACGAGCTCCTGAAGACCCTGTCTGTCGTCCTCAAGAAGGAGCTCTACTGCGATCCGATGCTCGGGCCCTATGCCCGGAAGTGGCATGGTAGCCATAGACAGGGCCGGTGGTGCAACCGAGGCACGCTCGATGATCCGACGAGTATCCGAAAGGCTCGCGGAAGGAAGACCTGTCGTCATCTTTCCTGGCGGCACGCGGTCTGGTCCGGACGAAATCGTAGAGCTGAAGGCCGGGATCGCCGCGATGTATCGCCGATCAACGTGCCGGTGGTCCCGCTGTCGCTAAACTCGGGCCAGTTTCCTGGGGGCGCCGGCGCTTCTTCAAGACGCCGGGAAAATCGTCGCTGCGTTCCGGCGAGGCGATCCAGCCCTTTGATTGAGGGTCGACGATGGGTTTGTCCGAGCGCATCCATGACGGCAACCGGCGCCTCGTCTCTGAGGCTCGCGAGTCCTTGCGCTAGGGCTCGCGGCCGCTCACGAATTTGTCGAACGCCCCCCAGAATTCTCTGCGAATCGGGTCGGTCTCGGTCAGAATTTCGTGACGCGCGCCCTCGAAGCCAAGATAGGTACATGGCTTGAGCCGCGCCGCCATTTGGCGGTGGGCGGGGATCGAGACCACGCGGTCCAACAGTCCGGAGCAAACGAGAATAGGACAGATATTGGGCGCCTCCTGGGAGAGGCGCTCCAGCGCATTGATTGCTCTGAAGGCCTTGCCGCGACCAGCCGAGCGTTGCCCTACCTAGCGCGAGATCCGTATTGGCAGCCACCGCTGCGCGCATCCGATCGAATCGCGTCCGGTCGCCCGTGAGGGGATTTCCCTCGAACGGGCGCTCGTCGGTCTCATAGTCGCCCATGCCTGGCATTCGTTTGCCGTCCCGGCCTGAGAGGCGGCAGGCCGCGGCGAGCAGCCGAGCGCTGATACGTTTTGTTCCCGTCAGTGGAAGATCGAACATCGGTGCCGACAAAACGGCGCGCTCTGGCCTAAGACGGCCCTCTAGCATCGCGCGCATCGCGATATGGCCGCCCATCGAGTGGGCGAGCACTACCGTCCGCAGCTTGCCGGTCGACGGGACGACCGCGTTCGTGAACCAGTGGAGATCATCGGGAACGTCCTGGAACCGGTCGATATGGCCCTTGTGCCTGTTCTGCAGCAGCCGATCCGATTGGCCTTGGCCACGCCAGTCGAGCGCCCAGACCTCGAAGCCGCGCGCACCAAGTTCATCGATTACTTCGACGTATTTTTCGATAAATTCCGTCCGGCCCTGCAGCAACAGAACGCGGCCCGGCCCATCATCCCGCGGCGCGGGCCAGTGGCCCATCCGGAGTTTCGCGCCGTCTGGGGTCGTCGCGAATTCCATGTTGCCGTCTGCGAAAGCCATCCCTATTTCTAGAGCGGTGCGCCTTCCCGTGTAAATCGACGACTGTTGTCGGTGAAGATATAACAAAACCTAACGTGAAAATTTTTCCTTCCAGACATCGGCATTAAGGGGCTGCCCGATATGAGGCAGAGACCCCAATCACCGAACTTTTGGCCATTTCCCAACAGATCTGGGACATGAAATGCCGCCCCGAGTCTGCCTCCGGCGTGCTCGTTGACTGGACGGTGGACGATACTTGATGACGCGTTGAGAAGGTCATGGCCGCACAAGAGCACGTTGGTATCCGCGCGAACCGGGCCGACCTTTTCTATGAGGCGATGCGGGATTTCCGCTTCGTGCCGGTCGGTCCCATCATCGCCGGCGCGGGCGCTAATCCCGATGTGACGCTGTTCAACTGCCTCATTATTAACGCCACCCCTGACTTCTTCGAGGCCGTCATCAAGGGTTGAACTGCCGGCGGCAGCTGGCGTTTCAAGGTGGACAGAATTGGGCATCTCAGGGTCACCAGGGGAAAGCGGTTCCCGGCATATCGACCCCGTGTGCACGCAAGGTCCGTCGCGCCCGCGCGGCGGGAGCGGTCAGCCATTTCCTGTGCGAAATCAGGATAGCATCGAAAAAACCGAAAAGAGCGCATTTGACGGCGGCAATTTGCTGCGCCGGTAACCTCCCGGCGGCGCCGGATCCGTTAAATCACGCCTAGGCCGCACTTGACTCGGATAGAAACCACTCGGCGATCTGCTCGCGCGTCGGATACCAAACATTCGGCTTGTCCCGGACGTAGTCGATGAACTCGCGCAGCGCCGCGATGCGGTGAGGCTGGCCGATGACATGTGGGTGCAGTCCGAGATTCATGATCCGCCCGCTCTCCGCCCCCTCCTCGTACAACTGATCGAAACACAGCTTGAGCATGTCAATCCCGTCGCGCGTTGGCGAACTCGCCCGCGCGAACATGTTGAAGTCATTGATGTCGTTCGAATAGGGAACGCAGACGATCGGTCCGTGCAGGGTGTCGATCAGATAAGGTTGGTCGTCGTTGAGATAGTCGCAATAGGCGATTAGGCCAAATTCCTTGAGGAAGGCGGGCGTGTGCCTGGTGCCGCGGATCGCGGATGACAGCCAGGCACGTGCAGGTCGGCCGACGACCGCCTCGTACTGATCAAGTGTCTTTCTGATAACGTCCCGTTCCGCGTCGGGATCGTTGGCGTAATAGGTAAGCAAGTCGTTCTGCGCCCAGTTGTGCGGCACCAGCTCCCAGCCGCGCTCGTTGACCGCGTCGACTATACGTCGGCGTTCCACCATGAACAGGCCGTTGCTAGTGCAGGAGGGTATGACGCCGGCCTGATCGAACACCTTCATCATCCTCCAGATCCCGACACGCTGACCGTATTCGCGCCAGGTCCAGTTGGCCGTATCCCAGACATCGCCGGGCAGCGCATGCGGAATGGTCGCTGGGCCCCCGGGAAACAGTGGCTCCTTCTGGCCCGGTCGGTGCTGTTCCCAGTATTCCATATTGATGGTGAAGATCATCGCCACGCGCGCGCCGCCGGGGAATTTGAGGGGCGCGCGATCTGGCAGCGGGATGAACTCGTAAGAGGATGGTGTGCGTTCGGTCATCAAAAATGTCTCCATTGGGCGATGCCGTTGGGGACTGGCAGTCTAATGTGAAATCCGGTGGAGATGTCGCAGCAAAACAGCGCGCCTGTCCATAAACTAGGGGCCTGGGCTGAACTAGTTCGCTTCACTCCGCCGCATGCACCTGTCTTTCCGCGATCATCCGCTTAACAAGCCGCCGTGCCTGGATCGTCGGGTTATCGCTGTTGACGTCGACTGTAGGCGCGGTTGGGTCCAGGTCGATGATGCGCTGGGTCGCCTCCACCATTGCCACGTCCTCTAAGAACGTGTTGCGGATGCCTCCCATCATCACGTGCATCTTCGCGTCGCCAAGCGCGAAGTTGCGCGCCGACGTCCAGAAATGATGAGTGGTTGAAGGCGTCTCGGGCGTGCAGCCGTGCGAGGTGCGGATGTTGATGGCATGGTCCATGTTGCCCTCAAACGCGCCGGAGCCCACCGGCGCGATGCCAACGTCGAAGGTCATCGTCGACGGCGCCTGGTATTCCCATGTGATCCAGTGATCGACGTTGCCATCGAACGTGCCTGGTTTCGCGCGGTTCCCCATATTTGCCCAGATCGGCGGAGGGTCGGCGTCCGGCATCAGTCGCGCGCATCGGACGGTGCGGTCGCCGCGCTCTACCTTTGGTGGCTTCGCGAGCGCGCCGTCGTTGGCGAGCGAGGTGGGGTGCACGTAGGCCGAATGGGTCTGGTCCATCGCGATGTCGAGCATGCCCTGATATGCGCCGTGAACGTAAAACCGGTCACCGAGACACGCCCACTCGGGCGAGTCGTGCCAGTACATGTCAGGTATCAGACCGTCGTCGGCAAGGGCGGGGTCGCCCATCCAGATCCAGATCCAGCGGTGGCGCTCGACGACGGGATAGGAGCGCACGCGCGCGTCCGGCGGCACGCGGGACTGGCTTGGCACCTTCGTGCAATCGCCGTTTGCTGCGAACATTAGCCCGTGATAGCCGCACTGGATCTCTTCGCCGATCACCTTGCCCCTGGAGAGCGGCGCTAGGCGGTGGCAGCATCGATCCTCGAGGGCGACTGCTCGTCCGGTTTCAGTGCGGTATAGCACTACCGGATGTTCTAGCAACGTACGCGCCAATGGCTCCGCTGTCAGCTCGTGATCCCACGCCGCGACGTACCAGGCATCGTAAAGATACATGGCGACTACCCCCCAAAAGAAACGGTCATGGGTAGAACATGCGGGCCGAACCTGCTCGTTGTCAAATCGTAAGGTTACTAACGGTTGGGTGGGGATATCGCCGCAAGCGTTTCACATTTTGCGCGGTGCCTTACGCCGCGGCGACCTTGCCGCTGAGCGTGCCGATCCCGCCGATCTCGAATTCGATCCTATCTCCAGGTTTTAGCCATTTGGGCGGATCAAACCCGGCAGCGACGCCGTGCGGCGAGCCGGTAGTGATCATGTCGCCCGGCATCAGGGTGATAAAGGTCGAGATGTAGCTGACCAGATATGCGGCGGAGAACACGAGGTCGTTAGTATTGCCATGCTGGCGGTCCTCGCCATTGACGCGCGTGATGACGGTCATGTTGGCGGGATCGCCAGCCTCGTCGGCGGTAGCTATCCAAGGACCGAGCATGCCGGAAGCTTCCCAGTTCTTGCCGGGCGCGACCTGCGGGCCGCGGCGCTGCCAGTCGCGCACGCTGCCATCATTGCAGATCGTGTAGCCGGCGACATAGTCAAGCGCATTTGCTTTGGACACGTGACGTGCCTCGCGGCCGATCACCACCGTCATCTCGCCCTCATAGTCGAACTGCGCGGAATCGCTAGGCATGATCATCTGGCCCAGGTGTGGCACGAAGGTGCGCGGGTATCGGGAGAAGATGCTGGGCGAGTCCGGCAGCTCCATTCCCATCTCTCGGATGTGCTCGGCGTAGTTCTGGCCGACACAGTATATCTTCTCCGGCTCGGGGATCGGCAGGCGCCACTCGATCTCGTCCAGGCGGTAGTCCGGTTTCCCGTCAGCGGCGATTTGCGCCACCTCGGCGAGCGCATCGTCGGCCAGCACGTCGCGCAGGCTCTGCTGACGTCCCGACAGCCGCCCGGTTAGTTCGATCACACCGCCGTCAACTACCACCCCGAAACCTTCATGGCCGGCGACCCCGAAGCTCGCGAGCTTCATTTTCCGTCTCCCTGTCTCTTAGTTTTTTCTATTTCTCATCTACGACCGTATTCGTGAGCGTCCCAATCGGTTTAATGTCGACGCTAATGGACTGGCCGGCCGTCAGCCACCTGGGCGGGTTGCTCTCGATTGCTGATCCTCCCGGTGAGCCGGTGGCGATCATGTCGCCCGGCTCCAGCCAAGTGATGGTCGAGATGTGTGAGATCACGTGCGGGATCTTGAAGATCATCATATCGCTGCCACCGTCCTGGCGGACCTCACCGTCGACGGTGGTGACGATGCGGAGTTTGTCCAGATCGTCGATCTCGTCGCGTGTGACCATCCAAGGACCGATGGAGCCCGACCGGTGGAAGCTCTTGCCCGGGCAGTTCTGCGCGCCCTTCTTCAGCCAGTCGCGCACCGTGCCCTCGTTGATGATGGTGTAGCCGGCGACGTAGTCGAGCGCGCGGTCTTCCGGGATATGGCGGCCGGACTTGCCGATGATTACGCCGATCTCGCCTTCGTAGTCGAGCTGTTCGGAGGCCTGCGGCCGATGGATTGCCTCGCCGTGCGGCGCGAAGCTAGAGGCGAAGCGCGGGAATATGCTTGGCCACTGCATCGGGCCGCCTTCCTCGATCACCTCGTGATAGGCGCGGTAGTTGCGGCCGATGCAGAAGATCTTTTCGGGTGAGGTGATCGGGAACATGAAGTCAATGTCGTCGAGTGATACGTCGGCGTCTGCGAGAGCTGCCAGCTTTTCCATATCGCTGATAGACAGGCCCGCGATCGCTTGCTTGAGCGTCGCATGATTCAGCCGCGCGCTCATGTCGACAATTCCACCGTCCTTGACGACGCCGTAGGCTTCGCGCCCCGCATACCGATAGCTAATCAGTTTCATCTGGCGCCACCCGTCCGGCCGTTTGCGTTTCTCGGGGGTTTAATAGGCCTTCCGCCGTGCCCGCGCCACACCCTCAGCCCCGATTCCCGATTTCCCGTACGCGGCGAAGCAGCGCATGCAGGTGACCCTCGGCGATCCCCATCTCGTCGAGATGCGCGACCGTGTTGGCGAGATAGTCGACATTCGGGCCGCGTTTCCCGGTCGCGGCGGCGATTATCCGCGCGGTTTCCTCGAAGCCCTGCCGCCCGGCGTAGATGCGCTCCTTCGGATCGACGACGAGGGCGTAGCCGTTTACTGCCCTGTCCGAGACATGGAGCCGGACGGCTCGGCAGACGTAGATCGGGTCGTCGGTCATTTCGCGGTTCTCGATCTCGCGGATGGCGACGTCGCGCGCGTCGTCGTCCACCCGAAGCGCGAGCCCTGTGCATGAGCCGCCGCGGTCGAGGCCGAGCGACAGGCCGGGCCGCTCCGGCGTGCCGCGATAGTTTTCCGAGCTCACGCAGAACGACCGGTGCCAGCCGTAGAGCCGCGCCGGCTGCGCCTCGGTAAACGGGAAAGGCGGGTCCCACATGAGCGAGCCGTATCCGAAGAACCAGAAACCGCCCGGCGTGGAGATGTTCAACCGTCCGCCGGTCATGCTTTCTTCTTCGCCCGGGACCGGGTGACGAGGAAGACGCCCGCGACCGAGACCGCGAAGCCAGCGAGCGCGATGGCGCCCATCGTCTCACCGTAGGTGATCCAGCCGAGCAGCACCGCGGTCGGCGGTGTCAGGTAGAACAGGCTCGAGACGCGCGACGCCTCTCCGTGGCGCAGCATCAGGTAGTAGAGACTGTTCGCGCCGATGGTGAGCACCACGACGAGCCAGATCCACGTGAAGACGATTTCGGGCCCCCAGACGATGTCGCCCGTCTCCAGCGCCATGGCGATGCAGAAGTTGCAGAAACCCGCCGCCGCCTGCTGGACGATCACGACGATGCGGAGGTCCGACGTGGCGCAGTATTTCTTCTGATAGAGCGAGGCGGCCGTGATGAAGATCGGCGTCAGGCCAGAAAAGATGAAGCCCGTGGTCGTGGCCACGCCGACGCCCGCGCGTTCGGAGACGACGATCGCGAGGCCCGCGAAGCCGAGGAAGAAGCCCGCCCACTGGCGCGGAGAGACCTTCTCGCCGAGCGTGATGCCGACCGCCGCCGCCGTCAGAAGCGGCTGCGTGCCTGCGATCAGCGCCGCGACGCCCTGGCTGATGCCGCCGCTCAGCGCCATGAACATCGAGCCGAGATAGAGGGTTTGCAGCGTCACACCCACGACCGCGATATGGAAGATTTCTTGGGGGCGGGGCCAGCGCACCCGGATCGCGAGCACGTAGAGACTGACGCAGACGACCGCCACCGCCGAGCGGACCCAGAGGATCGTGAACGGCTCTGCATATTCGAGACCGAAACGCGTGATCGGAAATCCGGATGCCCAGGTGAGGATGAACAGCAGCGGCATCGCACGGATCAGCAGTTTGCGGGCGTCCTGCATCGGGCTACTTCCGTGTCACCGCGAGCGCGACGCCCGCCATCGCGAGCGCCATGCCGCCGATCGCCATCCACGACATCACCTCTCCGAACACCGCCCAGCCCATCAGCGCCGTCGTCGGCGGGCTGAGATAGATCAGGCTGGTCACGCGTGCCGCCGCGCCGCGCTGGATCATCCAGTAATAGAGGCAGATCGCGATCACCGAGAGGCCGACCGCCGACCACAACACCGCGAAGACGAATTCGCTGGTCCAGTCGATCTTCATCGTCTCGGTCGCCATGGCGATGCAGACCATCACGATCCCCGACATCACGTTCTGCATCGCAACCCCCGTCCTGACGTCGAAGGTGCCGCAGAACTTTTTCTGATAGAGCGTGCCGAGCGTGATCCCGACCAGCGCGAGGACGCAGAGCCCGAGGCCCCACAGCGTTTCGGTCGGAGACGCAACCCTCTCTGCGACGACCAACGCGAGCCCGGCAAAGCCTAGCGCGAGGCCGATCCAGTTCCGCCGCGTGACCCGTTCGCCGGGGACCATGCCAGCGAGCGCCCCCGTCAGCAGCGGCTGGAGGCCGACGACCAGCGCCGTGACGCCGGTCGAAACGCCGAGCGCGATGCCCGAATAGACGCCCATAAGGTAGACCGTCTGAACGAGGAAGCCCGCAACGAGAATGTGGAAAGCCTCGACTTGCGATGCCGGCCACGCCGCCTTGAGCAAGAAACAGGCCGGCACGAGGATCGCCGAGCCGACGACGAAGCGGCAGGTCATTAGCGTGAACGGCTCGGCATAGGGGAGGCCGTACTTCGCGGCGACGAACCCGCTTGCCCAGAAAAAGACGAACAGCGCCGCGACGGCGATAAATAGGGCCGGGCTCATCGCCTGTTTCGGGGCTGCGGCAGGGGCGAACGGGCTGGTCATTAAGGATCGATCCGGATGGAAACCGCACACTATCAGGTGTTTCCGGCCCGCGATATCGGCCCTGTTCCGCAATCATCTTCGGCGGTCCAGCGTGCTCTCCTGTCGGTCACCCATGAGGATACTAGTGCTGGTTGGCTGGGCGTGGGAGCGGACCGGTGCGTTTCCGCGCAAGTGGATCATACCCTATGGTTAATCCTATCGATTTTGCGCCTAATCGACTCTATATGAGAACCATGCGACGGATGCGTCTCTACATAACCCTTTTCGTGCTTGCGCTGATTGTGCTGTCCGCGGCCGGTTATGCCGCGTTCTGGTACGCCGCCGCCGGCAAGGTGCGTGACGAAATCATCCGCTGGGCGGTTGAACGGCGTGCCGCCGGCTGGCAGGTACAGCTCGACGAGCCCATCATCAGCGGCTTTCCCTTCCGCATCGAGGTGTCGATCGGCGCGGCATCCATCGCCGGTCCGGGCGAACCACCCGCCTGGACCTGGACGGCTCCACGGCTGAGCGCGACGGCCAGGCCGTGGCGGCCCGAGCATCTTGATGTTTCCGCGCCTGGTCTCCATCTGCTCAGCGTCGGCGACGATACCTTCCGCGTAAACGCCGCCAAGGCGGTGGGCGAACTCGATGCCGATCAAGAAGCGGTCCGCGCCGGCCGGTTCACCTTCCTGGGGATCAGCGTGTCGCGCGGCAAGGAGCCCCCGTTGTCCGCAGAAGCGTTCGACATCCGGTTCGGTCCGCTGGCCGAACTGGACAGGCCCGCCGGGAACGCATCCAGCGTGCAGGCCACCGGGGCGAAACCCGCCGCGGGCATCGCGCTGTCGGCCCATGCGACCGCGATTATGGTTCCCGAGCGCTGGTCGGCGCCGCTCGGCCGCACCGTCGAGTCGGTCGGGCTGGAGGCGCTGATCACCGGCGACATGGCGCCCGGTGGCAAGGTCTCCGACATGCTAACGCGGTGGCGTACCAGTGGTGGCGTCGTCGAGGTTGAAAAGTTCTCCATCGTCTGGCGGGCGCTTCGCCTAGCCGCGACGGGGACGTTCGCGCTGGATGCCTCGCTTCAGCCGCAGGGGGCGATGACCGCAGAGATCGACGGGCTCGACCAGGCGGCCGATGATCTGACCGCCGCCGGCATGATCGACGCGCGAACGGCGTTCGCAGCCAAGCTCGCGAACAAGGTGCTGATGCGCGGCGGCGGGCCGGCGCGCCTGCCACTGACGATCCAGCAGCAGCAGGTCTATCTCGGTCCAGTGCCGATGGCGCGGCTCAAAGCGGTGAAGTGGGACTGAGGCAGGGGGATGCCCCGGCATGCCTATTGCGTATCCTCGTCCTTGTCCTCGCCGGACTGCGGCGAGGGCGGAATGTGCTGCCCTGCCTCGACGACACCGCGGCGGATTTCCCGCGTGCGCCTGAACAGCGCTTCCAGCTTGTCGCCGTCGCCGACGCGGATCGCGCGCTGAAGGCCGGCAAGGTCTTCCGATAATCTGCCCAGCATTTCGAGGACGGCGTCGCGGTTGGCGATGAAGATGTCGCGCCACATCACCGGGTCCGACGCCGCGATCCGGGTGAAGTCGCGGAAACCCGACGCGGAGTACTTGATGACTTCCGACTTAATGTGATCCTCGAGATCGGTCGCCGTGCCCACGATGGTGTAGGCGATCAGATGGGGCAGGTGCGAGGTGATCGCCAGCACCTGATCGTGATGGGCGGGCTCGAGATAATCGATATTACTGCCGGCGCAGCGCCAAAGCGCCGCGACCGTCTCCACGGCCTCCGGATCGCTGTCCGGGACCGGCGTGATCAGGAACCAGCGGTTCTCGAACAGCGTGTCGAAGCCTGCCTCGGGGCCCGAATTTTCCGTTCCCGCGATCGGATGGCCCGGCACGAAATGCACGCCTCTAGGCAGATGTGGCAGCACGGCTTTGATCGCCGCTTCCTTGACCGAGCCGACGTCAGTGAGGATAGCGCCAGGCTTCAGCGCGGGCGCGATGATCTCCGCGATGGCGCCGTAGGTCGAGACCGGCGTGCAGATCATGACCAGATCCGCGCCGCACACGGCTTCGGCCGCATCCGACGTCGCTTCATCTGCGATGTCGAGATCGAGCGCCGCCTTAAGCGTGGCGTCGGTGCGCGCACAGGCGACGATCACGTCGGCCAGCCCGTCGCGTTTCATGACGCGGGCGATGGACGAGCCAATCAGGCCGATCCCGATGAAGGCGACCCGGCCGAAATGCGGTTTCGCCGTCATGATCCGTTCAGGAAATCCGCTATGGCATCCGCCGTCGCGCGCATTTCCTCCTCGAGCCCGATGGTGATGCGGATGCCGTCGGGAATGCCCGCGCTCGCGGTGCTGCGCGGGATGATGCCGCGGCTGTTCAGGTAGGCCATTGCCGCATCGGCGTTGCGGCCCGGTTCGTCCGGGAAACGCACGAGCACGAAATTGCCGACGCTCGGCACCACGTCGAGGCCGAGCGCCGCGAGACGGTCTTCCATCCACGGCAGCCAGGCGGTATTGTGGTCGCGCGACCGCGTGATGAATTCGACGTCGTTCACAGCCGCGATCCCGGCTGCCTGCGCCGCGCTGGTCACGTTGAACGGCGGCCGGATACGGTTCAGCACGTCGACCACGGCCGGCGGGCAGTAGCCCCAGCCGAGGCGCATGCCGCCCATCGCGTATATTTTCGAGAAGGTACGCGTCATCACGACGTTGTCACCCGCGTCGACCATCTCGATGCCGGCGCTGTAATCGTTCCGAGTGACATATTCCGCGTACGCTGCGTCGATGACGAGAAGGATGTCGTCGCGCAGGCCGTCACGCAGGCGCGTCATCTCGTCCTTGGTGACGAACGTCCCGGTCGGATTGTTCGGATTTGCGACGTAGATCATGCGCGTCCGGTCGGTCACCTTCTCCAGCATCGCGTCGACGGTCACCGTATAATCGGCCTCAGTTGCTGTGACCGGCGTTGCGCCAACCGATAGCGTGAAAAGCGGGTACATTGTGAATGCGTGCTCGCCGAACAGCACCTCGTCGCCCGGCCCGGCATAGGCACGCGCCAGCAGGGCGAGCACCTCGTCGGACCCGGCGCCGCAGACGATGTGGTCCGGATCGAGCCCGTGCCGCGCGCCGATGGCCTCGCGCAGGGCGACCGATCCGCCGTCGGGGTAGCGGTGCAGGGTCTCCGCGACCGTCCGGTAGGCGGCGACGGCCTTCGGGCTCGGGCCCAGCGCGCCTTCGTTGGACGACAGCTTGATGATCTTTTCGACCCCTTCGACCTTCGACTTGCCGGGGACGTAGGGCGACATCTCCATAATGCCGGGGCGTGCCACGGGACCGGTCATCGCCCGTCTCCACGATACGAGAGGTCGTGGGCATCGAAAGGGGCCGCGTAGGCACCCAGAAAGATCACGGATTCGGCGACGCCGTTGTCCGGATGCGCAAGGCGGGCGAGGCGCGCATCGTCGGCGGCGGCGAAGCCGTCGAGTTCTGCGAGGAACAGCGAGATGTCGTCGGCGCTTGGTCCGCTGCCGATGAGCCTTAAGGGCTTGATGCCGGCGGCGGCGATGGCGCTGTTGAGCCGCGCCCGGCTTATCTTGGGGCGCGTCCGGAAGGCGACCAGGCTGCGGTCGTCGCCGCTGTCCGCTGGCTCGATGTTGGCGACGCAGAGCGCGCTGTCGCCGGCGCCGGCCGAGCTCGGCCCGAAGGGGAGCCGGCCGCAAACGAGGGGACGAGCGCCCGACATGCCCGCGAGCGCAGGCCACCAGGGAAGCTCCTCGCTGTCCTCCGGCACCGGCAGGACGCCGACGGTCGCCGAGCCGTCCTGAACCGCGGTGAGGACCGCGCGCGCCGTCGAGAACTGGGAGAGCGGGGTTTCCGCACCGAAATGGTCGCGCGCCATGTCGCGGCACCATCTGTTCTCGTCGTTGGCGAAGACGGCGACGGCGAACTCGCCTTGCAGCCGGACCATCGCCGACATGATTTCGCGCCACAGCTGGACAAGCGTGCCGCGCGGGAACGGGCCGTCATGCCGCTCCACGAGGCGGCGGAGTACCTGCGCTTCGCGGGCCGGGCGCCAGACCGGACCCGCGGACGGGCCGGACGCCTTGGAGTCGCGAACCTCGGCGGCGATGGCGGCGCGCTTCATCAGTAGGTCGTGGATGGCGGAGTCGATGCCGTCGATTCTGTCGCGAAGCGCGGAAAGGGACTTGTTGCCGTCGGACATGGTTATAGCCAAGGTCTGGAAATCTTTTCTGGCGGTCGCGTTCCGGGTGCCCGGAACCGACCGATTACCCCTGCGCTGCGAAGCGCCAATGTTTAGTCGGACGGCCTGGCAAATGCAAAGAAAACATTGACATAGGCAGGACCCGACCCTAGCAATGCAGCCCCTTATAAGAGCCATCGCGGGGCGGAAACAGGCATGGCGACGCCTGAATTCACATCGACGGCACCGGTGTCCGGCACCGACTGGCCGGGGACGCGGGTCGAGCTGGCGCTCGATGCGCCGATGCGCCTCGATTCTGGCGGATCCATAGGGCCCTTCACGGTCGCCTACACCACCTGCGGCGCTCTCAACGCCGACAAGACCAATGCCATCATGGTGTGCCACGCGCTCACAGGCGACCAGTACGTTCTCGACACGCATCCCATCACTGGCAAGCCCGGCTGGTGGAAAACCATGGTCGGACCCGGTCTGCCGCTCGACACGGATCGCTACTTCATAATCTGCGCCAACGTCCTCGGCGGATGCATGGGATCGTCCGGTCCGCGCGAGATCAACCCCGAGACGAACGAGCCCTGGGGGCTCGATTTTCCGGTGATTACCATCGGCGACATGGTGCGGGCGCAGACGCTGCTGCTGGACCATCTGGGCATCAACCAGCTTTTCTGCGCCATCGGTGGCTCGATGGGCGCGATGCAGGTGCTCGAATGGGCGGCGCGCCATCCCGATAGGGTGTTCGCGGCGATGCCCATCGCAGGCGCCGCGCGCCACTCCGCGCAGAACATCGCGTTCCACGAGGTAGGCCGCCAGGCGATCATGGCCGATCCCGATTGGTGTAAGGGCAACTACCTACGCGAGGGGAAAAACCCCAAGCGCGGATTGTCGGTTGCGCGGATGGCGGCGCATATCACTTACCTGTCTGAAACCGCCCTTCACCGGAAGTTCGGCCGCCGCCTGCAGGCGCGCGACGCAATCACGTTCGGCTTCGACGCCGACTTCCAGGTCGAGAGCTATCTCCGCCACCAGGGCAGCACCTTCGTCGAGCGCTTCGACGCGAACACCTATCTCTACATCACCCGCGCGATGGACTATTTCGACCTCGCTGCGGAACATGACGGGGTGCTAGCCCGCGCGTTCGAGGGAACGAACGTGCGCTTCTGCATCATTTCGTTTACCAGCGACTGGCTGTTTCCGACCGCCGAGAGCCGCGAAGTCGTGCGCGCCCTGAATGCTGTGGCAGCCAACGTTAGCTTCGTCGAGATCGAGACCGACACGGGTCACGACGCGTTTCTGCTCGAGGAGCCCGAATTCTTTGCGACCGTCTCCGGCTTCCTCGAGGGCGCCGCCGAACATCGTAGGTTGAACGGTAAATGACGGACCCGAAGGGGGAGGCCTGGCATGGCCCGATCCGCCGCGATCTCGAAATCATCGCGCAGATGATCGCGCCTGAGAGCCGGGTGCTCGACGTCGGCTGCGGCGACGGCGCACTCCTGGATCACCTGGGACGCGAGAAGGGCGTTGACGGGCGCGGGATTGAACTGAGCCAGGCGGGCGTGAACGCCTGTGTGGCGCACGGCCTGTCCGTCATTCAGGGTGATGCGGATACCGACCTCGATCACTACCCCGACGATGCGTTTGACTACGTCGTCCTCACTAAGACGCTTCAGGCGACGCGCAATCCGCACGACGTGGTCGCCAACCTCGTCCGCATCGGCAAGCGCGCGATCGTGTCGTTCACGAATTTCGGCCATCTGCGGTATCGCCTCACGCTGATGTTCGGCGGCGAGATGCCGACCGTCCAGGAGGACGGCCTGCACTGGTACGACACGCCGAACATCCATCTCTGCACGATCCGCGATTTCACCGCTTTGAGTGACGAACTGAGCCTGAAGGTCGAGCGCGCCCTGTCGCTGTCGCGATCAGGTCATGCGAGTGAGCTGAGCTCGATCGGCGCGTGGGCGAACCTGCGTGGCGAGGAAGCTATTTTTCTCTTGGCGAAGGCATGACGCGCATCTCGCCGACTTTCTGCCCCGTAATCTGGGTCGAACGTTCGGAGCCACTCACGACCCGTACATAGGAGCGCCGCCGCGCCGGTTCCGCTGACGGCGCGACGCTTCCTGCGTACATTTGCTTCTGTGCCTCTATCAGCAATACGCCGCTGAACGTCTGGAACCAGCGCGTGCCGATCTTCTCGATTGCCGGCGCAGAGGCGAGGATCATCCGCGTCCGCGCCGGCGGCACGAACAGCGCCGACGTCGATTGTTGCGGGACGAACAGATTGTCCCGCAGCAGGCGGGAAAGCTGTCTGACGGTATAAGGATGGCCGTGGCCGAACGGCGTGTGGTCGAGGCGCGCCCAGATCCCGCGTCGGTTCGGCACCACGATCAGCACGCGCCCGCCTTCCGCCATCGCGCGCCATACCTCGCGCAGCAGCTTGCGGAGCTGTTCGGAACATTCGAGTGCGTGGACGAGGAGCAGCCGGTCTACCGAGACGTCGGGCAGTGGCAGGTCGTCTTCTTGGACGAGGCAAGTCGCGTTCAGGCCGTCCGACGGCCATCGCATGACGCCCTGCTGTGCGGGCATCATCGAAATCAACCGCTCGGCCTCGTCCATGAACGGCCGCAGGTAAGGCGTCGCATATCCGATGCCCGCCACCGTCATGCCTTGCACGTCTGGCCACGCTTCGCGGATATAGCGGCGGACGATCCGCTGGGCGGTGTGGCCCACAGAACTCGCGTAAAAATCGCGAATATCGACGACGTCGCTATACATGACGCCAGTATGACCGCACCAGCCCGCTGCATAAAGCGCCGGTTGGCGGTCGGTGCCGGGTTTGATAGGGTCCACCACCCGACAGGACTAGCGACATCCGGAGACCAGAAATCGTGTCCACCCTCGAAATCCATCAGATCCCAACGCGTTCCGACAACTACGTCTACCTGCTGCGCGAAAGCTCGTCCGGCAACGCGGCTGTCGTAGATCCGTCCGATGCCGCTCCGGTACTCGAGACCCTCGACATGTTCGGCTGGAACCTGACGCATGTGCTGGCGACCCATCACCACGACGACCATGTTGGTGGCGTGCCGGAGATCAAGGAAAAGACCGGCTGCACCGTGGTCGGACCCAAAGCTGACCGGGATCGCATTCCCATGATCGACATCGAGGTCGCCGACGGCGACACGTTCATGCTCTATGACGCCGAAGCGAAGGTGTGGGACGTACCGGGCCACACGCGGGGCCACATCGCCTACTGGTTCGCCGAGAGCCAGGCGCTGTTCTGCGGCGATACCCTGTTTGCGCTGGGCTGCGGGCGCGTGTTCGAAGGCACGCACGAGCAGATGTACACCTCGATCTCCAAGTTCAAGGAAGTGCCTGACGAGACCTGGGTCTACTGCGCGCACGAGTACACTATGTCGAACGCAAAGTTCGCGCTGCATGTCGATCCGAGCAACGCCGCGCTTCAGGCCTACGCGAAACAGATCGAGCGCCGCCGCGAGGCTGGCGTCTCAACGGTGCCTTCTCTGATGGGCGTCGAGCGCCGGACCAACCCGTTCCTGCGGGCGGACGAGCCGTCGCTCGCCGCTGCTATCGGGCTCGACGGCAAGCTGGGCGTAGAGGTGTTCGCCGAGGTCCGGATCCGAAAGGATAATTTTTAGGAGCAGTGGCCATGAGGCTGCGCTGGTCGCCGACGTCGCCATTTGTCCGCAAGGTCGTCGTTCTCCTTAAGGAAAAGGGCATCGAGGATCTTGTCGAAAAGGAAAAGTCCAACCCGCTAAGCCGAGACGACCGGGCAGCGACGCCGAGCCCGCTCGGCAAGATCCCGTGCCTGATCACCGACGACGGCGAGTCGATCTTCGATTCCCCGGTAATCTTGGAATATCTCGATACTGAGTGCGATGGCCCGTCGATGCTTCCTGCATCGGGACCGGAGCGCTGGAAGGTCCTGCGCCGTCAGGCGACGGCCGACGGGATGATCGATGGGATGGTCGTCTGCTTCGTCGAGAGTCTGAAGAAGCGGGAGCGCCAGTCAGGCGGGATCGTCGCGCACAACAAGGCGATAGTCATGAACGGCATCAAGGCGTTCGAGGCGGAGGCCGACGACTTTACCGATGTCGACGTCGGCACGATCTCCGCGGCGGTGGCATTGGCGTTCGCTGATCAGACTTTCCACGAAGATAACTGGCGCGCCGATAATCCGAAGATCGCGGCATGGTTCGAGGAATTCAACGCGCGGCCGTCGATGGCCGAAACGGTGCTGGTCGACGCTCGCGAGTTCAAGTAGGCGGCTGCCGGATCAGATCGCCCGCGGCAAGCGCCGCCGCGCCCACGATCAGCAATCCGCCCGCGACGGTTGCCCATCCCGCCGGCGCGCCGACGAGGGCGATCAGCAGCGATGTAGAGATAAGCGGCGCGGCGTAGGAGACGGTTCCGAGGACTCGCACGTCGCCGCGTTTCAGCCCCCAGTCCCAAAGGAAGAACGCACTGCCGAGCGGTCCCGCGCCGATCAGGAAAACGACCATCCATTGCAACGCCGTCGGCGCAACCGTGGTCTCTAGCGCCAGGTGGGCGAGCAGGGCAAGAAGCGCGGTGCCGAGGCAGAACCCGCCCACAGCTTCCGTCGGGACGGATTTGAGCAGGCTGCTCGCGACCGAGTAGCCCGACCAGATCAGCGCCGAAAGCAATGCGGCGCCGAAGCCGAGCGCAAAGTTGGGGTCGATGTCGAGTGTCCGTCCCCGCGTCACCAGCAGGAGGGTGCCTGAAAGCCCCGCAAGCGTGCCCGCGACGTGGCGCACAGCGATGCGTTTCCCCGGGAGAAGCGCCGAGAACAGAACGATCAGAAGCGGCCAGAGATAATTTATCAGGTTGGCCTGGACGGGTGGGGCGCTGCGTAACGCGACGAACAAGAAGAAGTGGTAACCGAAAAGTCCGCCAACGCCGAGAAGCCATGCTGTGGGCGGGTGACGTAGAAAAGCTGCTGGCCTCCGTCGCCGTATCGCACCGACTGCTACCGCCAGAACAACGGCAACGGCGAACGACATCGCGAGGAGCTGGAACGACGGGATGCCGTTCGTCCAGACGGTCAGCGGCGCGAGCGTCCCCCATAAAAGGACTGCGCCGCCGCCCACGAGTGTGGCGTGGCGCCGCGATGCGTGTTCCGGAACGTATCCCGTCACGCGGTCAGTACATATGTTGTCCGCCGTTGATCGAGAGCGTCGAGCCAGTGATGAAGTCGGCTTCGTCGGCGACTAGGAACAGGACGCCGCGGGCGATGTCCTCGCCGCGGCCGAGCCGGCCCATCGGGATCCGCTGGATGATTTTTTCCAGAATATCCGCGGGAACCGCGCGGACCATGTCGGTGTCGACGTAGCCGGGCGCGATCGCGTTTACCGTTATGCCCTGGGCCGCACCTTCCTGGGCCAGCGCCTTGGTGAAGCCGTGAATGCCCGACTTGGCAGCGGCGTAGTTGACCTGTCCGTACTGGCCGGCCTGGCCGTTGATCGAGCCGATATTGACGATGCGGCCGAACTTGCGCGAGCGCATGCCTCGATGACGGCGTGGCTCATGTTAAAGCAGGAGCCGAGGTTGGTGTCGATCACAGCCTGCCAGTTGTCATGGCTCATGCGGTGCATCGTGCCGTCGCGGGTGATGCCGGCGTTGTTCACGAGGATTTCGACCGGCCCCAGATCTTTTTCGATTTGCGCGATCCCGCTGATGCAGGCGTCGTAATCCGATACGTCGATCTTGTAGACTGGGATACCGGTCCCTGCGTTGAATTTTTTGGCGGCTTCGTCGTTGCCGCCGTAGACGGCGGCCACCGTATAACCTTTTGCCTTGAGCTGTTCGGATACCATGCCGCCAATACCGCGGGTACCCCCCGTAACGACTGCGACGCGTGACATTATACATCTCCTCATTTTGTACCCGATCCGGGGCACATCCTGCGCGCCGGGACAAATAGGTTTTATGAATTGGCAGGGCGCGTCCTGATGCGTCCCCGAAACTAGTTGACGGCGATCAGTCGCGGGCCACGCACATGGCGATACCCATGCCGCCACCAATGCAAAGCGTGGCGAGGCCTTTCTTCGCGTCCCGTTTCTGCATTTCGTGCAAGAGCGTGACGAGCACGCGGGCGCCAGAGGCCCCGATCGGGTGACCAAGCGCGATCGCGCCGCCGTTGACGTTGACCTTCTCAGTGTCCCAGCCAAGGTCTTTGTTGACCGCGCATGCCTGTGCGGCGAAGGCTTCGTTGGCCTCGACAAGATCGAGGTCGTCGGGCGACCATCCGGCTTTCTCCAACGCCATGCGGCTCGCCGGGATCGGGCCCGAGCCCATTATCGCTGGATCGACGCCAACCTGCGCCCACGAGACGATCCGCGCCATCGGCTCAATGCCACGCTTTTTAGATTCGTCGGCCGTCATCAGTACGAGCGCCGCGGCGCCATCGTTGATGCCAGACGCGTTACCCGCCGTGACCGTGCCTTCGCGATCGAATGCCGGGCGAAGCTTCGCCAGTGTGTCGATAGTCGTGCCGTGCTTCGGATACTCGTCCTCGTCCACTGTAACGTCGCCCTTACGAGTCGAGTAGGTGACCGGGACAATCTCATCCTTAAACTTGCCGGCCTTCTGGGCCGCTTCCGCCTTTTGCTGCGAGGCGGCAGCGAACGCGTCCTGCTGCTCGCGAGTGATCTGCCATTTCTCCGCGACGTTTTCTGCCGTGTTGCCCATATGATAGCCGTTGAATGCGTCCCACAATCCATCCTTGATCATTGTGTCGATGAACTCGGCATTTCCCATCTTCGTGCCGTTGCGCAGATTCGATGCATGAGGCGCCATGCTCATCGATTCTTGGCCACCCGCGACCACTATGCCGGAATCGCCATTGACGATCGCCTGTAGGCCCATCGCGACCGACTTGAGGCCGGAGCCGCAGAGCTGGTTGACGCCGTAGGCGGGAACCTCGACGGGCAGGCCGGCGCCGATCGATGCCTGGCGCGCCGGATTCTGGCCCTGCGCGGCGGTCAGGATCTGACCCATGATGACCTCCGAAACGTCATCGGGGGCGACGCCCGCACGTTCGAGCGCAGCTTTGATTGCGATCTTGCCGAGGTCGGAGGCGGACAGCGTGCTCAGCGAACCGTTGAAGGCGCCGACCGGCGTGCGTGCGGCGCTCGCGATAACAACCTCAGTCATTTGGATCTCCCTTCTCTTTCTTTGATAAGATGTTCCTGATTGGCGGCACCTAACTATGGCAGTAAAATAGACCTATTTTGCGATCGTTCAAGGAGAATTGTGCAATGCAACAATTATAATATTAGTATATTAATAATATTATATTTTTATCTTCTTGCATTGCGATTAACATCAGGAATTTTCCCGAAGCCAGGCTGATGTCGGTTGCCATAGCTTGGTTAAAGCGCGACTGCCCACCATCATTCCGATGTGTCCGGCGGAAGGTGAGAGTGTTTCACACCGGGGTAATGCCGTCGCCAGCGCGGCCGCTGACGCGGGCGATACAATCCTGTCCTGGCTTGGGACGACGGCGAGAGCCGGCATGTCGATTTCCGAAGGGCGCACGCGTCGTCCCGCCACCTGCCATTCACCCCGCATCGGCAGGTTGTCGCCGTACCAGCCGAACAGGCACTCGCGCGCGACCTCCGCACCTAGCGGAATGCCGTCATTGAGCCAGTCTTCCAGCGCGACGAACATCTCCGCCGATTCCGTGTCGCGGCTTGCAGCGTCGAACCCTCTGAACTTTTCCCAGCTCTGCGCCATGTCGATCGACTGGAACAACATCTGAAGCACGTCCACCGGCAGGCAGCCGAACGCCGAAAGCAGGCTTTCCAGTATCGGCCTGCCGGCTGCGACGATAGGTGGCGGACCGCCGTCATCGGCATGGAAATCCCACGGCGCCGCCAGCAGCACCAGAGCCGAAACACCGTCGGGCGAGAGCGCCGCCAGCGCCGTCGCGATCGTGCCTCCCATGCAGTAGCCGATCACCGGCACCGGCGCGCCGCCCGAGGTCTCCGTCGCCGCCTCCAGCATCTCGACTAGATCGGTCGACAGGATGTCTGACAGATTGCGTGCAAGCCAATCTTCATCCGGCGTGCCCCAGTCGACCAGCAGCGGCCGGAAGCCCTTGCCCGCCAGAAAACGCAGAAAGCTGTTTTTCACCGTCAGGTCGAGGATGTAGCTGCGGTTTATCATCGACGGAACGATGAGCAAAGGCGTCCCGTCGGTTCCCGCCCGGTCCGTTACCCCGTAATCGAGGAGCTTCGCGGGGCCGCGCTCCCATATCGGAGGCGGATCTTCGATCGTGCGGCTATACGGATGGTTGCGATAGGTTTCGATGCCGGAGAGGAAGGCGTCGTGGCGCCGCATCAGCTCGTCGGTCAGCGCCGCCGAAAACGCTTCAGGACTTGCCGCCGCGAGTTCCTTTTGCAGCGCCTTTCCGGCCTCCGCGAGGTCTTCGTTCAACGGCATCCAGCCGTCTCTCAAGAGTGGCCACGCGCTCAGCGAGCTCCCGGAAATCGTCCCTGCCGTCATAAGATGCATTGCCAGCGGCCGCGGCCCGTTGCGCGGCGCCCTCATCGTGAGCTTCCGTGAAATTCTGGAAGGCGGCGAACTGCGGCATCATGACTGCAGAGAGTTTTTCCATGCTCTCGGCAAATGTCGGGTCGCTCGAAGCCTGTGTCAAATACTGTTGCCATAAATCGAGATACCGGCGGGCAAGGTCTTGCAGGTCCAGTGCGTCAGACATTTCCGAATTATAGGCGACGCGCGCGGACTCTGCCACTCTGGCGGCAATTTGGCAGTGCATCAAATCGTTGATGCAGCGCAGCAAAAATGCGACATTAAATTAGTTTTTACCCAGATGCGGAATATCGGAGGTCTGCGTCATGGCTCGAAAGAGCAACAGGCAGCAAGGCGACGGATCGGAAGTCATCACGATCAAGAAGTACGCCAACCGCAGGTTGTACAACACTGCGGAAAGCACTTACGTGACGCTCGACGATCTTGCGAAGATGGTTCAGGAAGGCGTCGAGTTCCGCGTCAACGACGCCAAGTCCGGCGAGGATATCACCCGCACAGTCTTGACCCAAATCATAGTCGAACAGGAGGCAAAGGGAAACAACCTGCTTCCTACGGGCTTCCTGCGCCAGCTCATTAGCTTCTACGGCGACAATCTGCAGGGCCTCGTTCCGCAGTATCTCGATATGACGATGCAATCATTCGCTCATAATCAGGAACAGATGCGCAGTTATCTCGAGAACGCGCTCGGCGGCATTTATCCGTTCTCCTCGTTTGAGGAGATGGGGAGGCAGAACATGGCCATGTTCGAACAGGCGATGAAGATGATGACGCCGTTCCGGCCGTCCGACGAAGAGGGACGTGGCGCTTCGGCCGGCAATGCCGAACGGTCGGACGAGGCGCTGACGATGCTGAAGTCCCAGCTCGAGGCGATGCAGCGCCAGCTCGACGCGTTGTCCAAAAAGAGAGACTGACCTCGCGGTCCACTCTCGGTTACGACATCAGGTGTTGTCAGCCGGATTCTTAGAATGTCGATCGATCCCGCGGCGGTCTGTGCCGGGTGGCATAATCCGTTCGCGGGTGCGCTGACGCGGTCGACGATCGTTAGTCGGCGCCACGTCGCCTCATCTACCTATTTTTTCCCGCTTCCTCCGAACCAGTTGCCCCGCTGCGAAAACCGGGGCATTTTTTGCGCGTCGTTTGACTCGTAATGGCAAACGACCGGTTCACGATAAACAAGCGCGAAAGGCTTCGGGAGCATGGCGCTGCGTGTAGCGACAACGGGGGGGATCTGGGATGACGGACAGAATTACGGTCGGCGATCTTGAGGTTGCCAAGGTTCTCTATGATTTCGTGAACGACGAGGCGCTTCCAGGTACCGGGCTGACGCGGGACGCCTTCTGGCAATCAACGAATGAAATCTTCGCAGACCTTTCGCCGAAGAACCGGGCGCTGCTGGACAAGCGCGACGCATTGCAGGTGTCGATCGACGACTGGCACCGCGCGCGTAAGGGCAAGGATTTCAATGCCGCGGAATACAAGTCGTTTCTGGCTGATATCGGCTATCTAGTTCCAGAAGGCGACGACTTCGCTATCGACGTCGACCGGGTCGACGCGGAAATCTCCCGGATCGCTGGTCCGCAGCTCGTCGTGCCGGTGATGAACGCGCGCTATGCGCTAAATGCAGCGAACGCCCGCTGGGGTAGCCTTTACGACGCGCTGTATGGAACCGATGCGATCTCCGAAGACGCTAGCGCCGCACGGGGCAGCAGCTACAACCCGACGCGCGGCGCGAGGGTAATCGCTTTCGCCCGCGCCTTCCTCGACGAGGCGGCGCCGCTTGCCTCGGGGTCGCACGCCGATGCAGCCGAATATGCGCTCGCCGGCGGTGCGCTTGCGGTGACGTTGTTAGATGGCTCCACGACGGGGCTTAAGGATCCGGCACGCCTCGCCGGCTATCAGGGCGATGCGGCAGCTCCGTCGATGGTTGCGCTGGTCAATAATGGCATCCATTTCGAGATCCACGTCGACCGCAGCCACCCGATCGGTAAGGATGATGCGGCAGGCGTTTCCGACGTAGTTCTCGAATCCGCGATCACGACCATCATGGACTGCGAGGATTCGATTGCCGCCGTCGACGCCGACGATAAGGTCATCGCCTATCGAAACTGGCTCGGCCTGATGAAGGGTGACCTGACAGAGAGCTTCGAGAAGGGCGGGAAGATCGTGAACCGGTCGCTGAATCCCGATCACGACTACACCGCGCCGGACGGTTCTGGGACCGTCACGATCCCCGGCCGCAGCCTGATGCTGATACGGAACGTTGGCCACCTGATGACTATCGATGCAATCCTCGACGGCGACGGCAACGAGGTGCCGGAAGGTATCATGGATGCGATCTTGACGTCGCTGATCGCGATGCACGACCTCAAGGGCACTGGCACGTACCGCAATTCCCGCGCGGGGTCTGTCTATATCGTGAAACCCAAGATGCACGGCCCCGAGGAGGTCGCATTCGCGTCCGAGATTTTCGGCCGCGTAGAGGATGCGCTCGGCCTCGACCGCAACTCGCTCAAGATGGGCATCATGGACGAGGAACGGCGGACGACCGTCAACCTGAAGGAATGCATCCGCGCCGCGCGGGAACGGGTTGTGTTCATCAACACGGGCTTTCTCGACCGCACCGGCGACGAGATGCACACCTCGATGGAAGCGGGGCCTATGATCCGCAAAGGTGATATGAAGGCGTCCGCCTGGATCAAAGCCTACGAGGACTGGAACGTCGATATCGGCCTCGAGTGCGGCCTGCAAGGCCAGGCCCAGATCGGCAAGGGGATGTGGGCAATGCCCGACCTGATGGCCGACATGATTGTGCAGAAAATCGGCCATCCGATGGCCGGCGCGAGTACCGCCTGGGTGCCGTCACCGACCGCCGCGACGCTGCACGCGCTGCACTATCACAAGGTCGACGTGTTCGCGCGCCAGAACCAACTGAGGTCGCGGACCCGCGCCAGCCTTGACGAAATCCTTACTCTGCCCGTGGCGGACCGGCCCAACTGGTCGCCCGAGGACATCCAGCAGGAGCTGGACAACAACGCGCAGGGGATCCTTGGCTATGTCGTGCGCTGGGTAGAACAGGGGATCGGCTGTTCCAAGGTGCCGGACATCAACAATGTTGGCCTCATGGAGGACCGCGCCACGCTGCGCATTTCCAGCCAGCACATCGCGAACTGGCTTTATCATGGCATCTGCACTCAAGACCAGGTGCGCGAGACGATGAAGCGCATGGCGGGCGTGGTCGACGGTCAGAACGCGGGCGATACCGGCTACCGCGACATGGCGCCGAATTTCGACGACAGCGTTGCTTTCCAGGCGGCATGCGATCTGGTTTTTAAGGGGCGCGAGCAGCCGAGCGGTTATACCGAACCGGTGCTGCACCGACGGCGGATCGAGGCCAAAGCGAAATACGGCGCCTGAGGGCAAGCAAGAGGAAAAGACGAGAATGGCCGACTATATAACGATTACGGAGCTTCTGCAGAACGGCGCCGACGACGCGCCCGCCCTGGGTGCCCCCGGACGCGACGCGCTTACCTTTGCAGGCTTACGCGCACTTGCCGAGGAGACGGTGGCGCGGCTAAACGCGCTCGGTGTCGGGCGTAACGACCGGGTTGCCATCGTGCTGCCCAACAGCCCCGAAATGGCAGGTGCGTTCGTCACCATCGGCTGCGGCGCAACGACGGCCCCGCTCAACCCGGCCTACCGCGAAGAGGAGTTCGACTTTTATCTCGACGACCTCGACGCAAAGGTACTAGTCGTCGAGCAGGGATCAGAGTCGCCGGCGGTCGTCGTCGCGGCGAGGCGGAACATCCCCGTTGTCACGCTAGTCGCCGACGAGAGCGGGCCTGCCGGATACTTCACGCTCGAAGGTGAGGGATCAGGCTCCGCCGCTGCGAATGGCGGCCCCGCCCAGTCCGACGACGTCGCGCTGGTCCTGCATACATCGGGCACCACGTCGAGGCCCAAGATCGTGCCGCTGACGCAGAAGAACGTGACCGCGTCGGCGCGCCACATCGGTGCATCTCTGAGACTAACGGCCGACGATCGCTGCATGAACATAATGCCGCTGTTCCATATTCACGGTCTGATCGCGGCGGTGCTTTCGTCGCTCGCAGCTGGGGCTAGCGTCCATTGCGCGCCAGGCTTCAACGCGCTTCGCGTCTTCAACTGGCTCGATGAGATTGAACCTAGCTGGTATACGGCGGTACCCACCATGCACCAGGCAATCCTCGCGCGCGCCGGCCGCAACCCCGAGAGCCTGGAACGCGCCCGCAAGAACCTGCGGCTCGTTCGGTCTTCGTCCTCGTCGCTGCCGCCGCAGGTGATGAAAGAACTGGAAGAGACGTTCGAAGCGCCCGTCGTCGAAGCCTACGGCATGACCGAGGCAGCGCATCAGATGGCGTGCAACCCGCTGCCGCCGGCGGTTCGGAAGCCCGGTTCGGTCGGTATCGCTGCAGGTCCTGAGGTCCGCATCATGGCAGAGGACGGGCCCGCACTGCTCGATGTAGGCGAAACCGGCGAGATCGTAATCCGCGGCCCCAACGTCACGCCCGGCTATGAGAACAACCCCGATGCCAACGCGTCGGGGTTCACCGACGGATGGTTCCGCACCGGCGACCAGGGAGTGATAGACAACGAGGGTTACATCTCGATCACCGGTCGGCTTAAGGAGATCATCAACCGCGGCGGCGAGAAGATCTCGCCGCGCGAGGTCGACGAGGTCCTAATGGACCATCCGGCGGTCGCGCAGGCGGTCACATTTGCCATGCCGCACGATAAACTGGGCGAGGAAGTCGCCGCGGCGATCGTTCTGCGCGAAGGCCAGGAAGCCGAGGAAGGTGCTGTTCGCGAGTTCGTCGCGAGTCATCTCGCGGACTTCAAGGTGCCGAGGCGGGTGCTGATACTCGACGAGATCCCGAAAGGAGCCACCGGCAAATTGCAGCGCATCGGCCTCGCCGAGAAACTCGGGCTTGGCTGAGAAGGTTGCCGTGAAAATTTGTATCTACGGCGCGGGCGCCATCGGCGGCTATCTCGGCGCGGGGCTTGCGCTCGCTAGCGCCGACGTGACGCTGATCGCGCGTGGCGCACACCTCGCCGCGATGCAGGAGAGCGGCCTCAAGCTGAGGATTGGCGGCGAGGAGCGTGTCGCCCGTGTCCGGGCGACGGAGAACCCGGAAGACGCCGGCCCGCAGGATTACGTGATTGTCACGCTCAAGGCCCATTCAGTGCCGCCGATCGCCGAGCAGTTTGCGCCGCTGTTCCATGACGAAACCGCCGTAGTATGGGGTGTGAACGGCATTCCTTGGTGGTATTTCCACAGGCTAGAAGGCGAATATTGTGACAAGCGGATACAGTGCCTCGATCCCGGCGGCGTGTTGTGGAAGCATATTGGCCCGGAGCGGATCATCCACAGTGTGGTCTATCCGGCGGCGGATGTGCCCGAGCCGGGTGTGGTCCATCACGTTGAAGGCGACCGGTTCTCCCTCGGCGAGCCATCCGGCGAACGGACGGAGCGCATCCAAGCCCTGTCGAAGGTCTTGATCGACGCAGGTTTCAAGGCGCCCGTGCGCCCGCGGATCCGCGACGAACTCTGGGTCAAGTTGTGGGGTAACCTCTCATTCAACCCGATCAGCGCGCTAACTCATGCGACCCTGGAGATCATCGGCACCGATCCCGGCACGCGCGAGATCGCGCGCCGCATGATGCTCGAGGCGCAGTCGATTGGCGAGAAACTCGGCGTGAGGTTCGCGGTCGACGTCGACAAGCGCATCAACGGCGCTGTCCAGGTAGGTGCCCACAAGACGTCAATGCTGCAAGATCTCGAACGTGGCAGGCCCATGGAGATCGACGCTCTGGTGACCGCGGTGCAGGAAATGGGCCGGATGGTTGGGGTCGAAACGCCCTATATCGACGCCGTGCTCGCGCTCGTTCAGCAGCGCGCTCGCGAAGTAGGTTGCTACTAGATTTTTTGCGGCGCCGGGAGTGGGGCGGTGGCGTAACTGCTCAAGGGCTCAAGAACAATTTTCCAGGTCGAGCGGGATCATATCTAGCTTCTTGAGCCAGGTTTTGCCGTCGCAGTGTTGCGCCTCGGGCCAGTTGAGCGTCGAAAGAAAGGCGCTGTTCGACTTGCTGAACGACAAAGGTCGGCGCGGCATGATCGGCTGTTCGGGATGAGCATAGATGTCTCGATCTGCGCCGTAGACTTTGCCTTAGGTCCTGCCAACACGCAGTTCGCGATTGTGTCGCGATCCAGCGCTAAAAGGCCAAGGAACGTGCGCTAAAAGCGCTGCAAGGCGAGGCTTTCGCATGAAAAACCTTCGCCGCCATTTGGATTAACAAATTCTCATCCGGCTGATAATTTCGCGGCCGTATGAAGCTCCATAAAGCGATGAATTCCGGAATTTCCGATCCGCCGGACGACGTCCCAGGCGCGACCTGGCTCGAGGTCGACGGCGAGCGTATGTTCGGCGTGTGGCGAACGCCGCCAAAACCATGCGAGCCCGTGCTGATCTTTCTGCATGACGGACTCGGCAGCGTCGGTACGCTGCGGCGATTTCCGGAGCAGGTGGGTGTTGCGGCCGGTATGCCCGCCTTCGCCTATGACCGGATTGGCTACGGCCGTTCTCCCTGCGTCGACGTGTTTCCCACTGATTTCATGGGCGATGCGGCGGACCGTCTGGAAGGTGTCCTTGATGTCCTCGGGATCGAGGACTGTTGCCTCGTCGGCCATTCCGACGGCGGCACTGTCGCTCTGCTACACGGCGCCCGCTACCATGGGAGGGTGCGGGCAATCGTGACGCTTGCGGCGCACGTGCGTCGGGACGAGTTGACGTACGGTCAGGTCCTGCGCCACCGGGAAATGTACCGGAACGGCGAGATTCCGGACTGGATGGAGCGGTTTCACGGCGCGCGCGCTGCGCCCCTTCTCAGGCTCTGGACGGACGTCTGGCAGCAGACGTTCTACGATTTCTGGGATATCTGCGAGGAAATCCGCGGCATTGAGGTGCCCCTGCTTTCTATCCAGGGCAGCGAGGACGCCTATGGGCTCCCAGCCAACTCGAGAGCATCGGGGCGGCCGTCGGCCACGCACGCATCGAGATGATCGACAGGCTTGGCCATTTTCCTCAGCTCGAGGACCCAGATACCGTCGTCGCGATGGTGTCGGACTTCTTGCAATCCTGTTGCTGATGACGCCCCCGACCCTATAACCCGCGCCATGGCATACAAACCCGAGTATCCGTTCCCGCGGCTCGAGTACGGAGAGACGCTGGAGGTCGCGTCGGGAGTCTTCTGATCCGCATGCCGCTGCCGTTCGCGCTGGACCACATCAATCTGTGGTTGCTTGCCGACGGCGACGCCTGACCGTCGTCGATACCGGCTACAACGTCGACCGCACGCGGGAGATTTGGGACAGCGTGCTGCCGAGTATCCTTGGTAACGCGCCGATCGGCCGCGTCGTTTGCACCCATTTCCATCCAGATCACTTGGGCCTCGCCGGCTGGTTCGCCGAGAGGTACGACGCACCGCTCTGGATGACCTATACGGAGTGGCTGCAGGCCCACGTTGCTGTGTCCGAGACGCTAACGCACAATTTCGACCGCTGGGTCGATTTTTACCGCGACAACGGCGCACCCGCAGAGATGACCGACGGATTCCGAGACGTGCGCCGGACATTCCGCGATCCGTGGTACCGGTTGCCGGAAACCGTGCGCCGTATCCGCGACGGCGAGACCGTTCGGATTGGCGGCAACGATTGGCAGGTGATCACGGGTAGCGGCCACACGCACGAACACGCATCGCTGTGGTGCGAAGGCATGAATCTGCTGATCGCCGGCGACCAGATCCTGCCGCGAATTAGCCCTAACATCAGCCTCTGGTACACCGAACCGGACAGCGATCCGCTGCGGCATTATCTGGAGAGCTTCGACAAGTTCAGACACCTGTCGGAGGACGTACTCGTCCTGCCGTCGCACGATTTTCCGTTTCGTGGGCTCCACGGCCGCCTCGATGATCTTGGCGCGCACCATCGTCAGCGGCTCGATGCGGCTTTCGAGAAATGCGGCGCAGCGCAGACCGCGACGGATGTCATCCCGGTCCTGTTCGACAGAAAAATCGGAGTGTTCGAATTTGGTTTTGCCATCGGTGAAACGCTCGCCCACCTCAACTATCTGGTCAGCGACGGCGCCCTTGCAAAAAGCAAGGACGCGGACGGGCTGATCCGCTACCGCCGCGCCCCATGAATTCGGCAGCGCCAGCACTCGGCCATATCGCGCGGTTCGCGGCGGAGGTGCGGGAGTCCGATACCGCCCATGCGCTTGGAAACCCCGGCGCGCATGTCCTTGCGACGCCCAAGCTTGCTGAATTTTGCGAACTGACGGCGCAGCAGGCATGCCGAGAAATTGGCTGGGAAACGCGTCACATGCGCATCGATATCCGCCATCTTGCGGCGACGGCCGTCGGTGACCGGATCGAGATTGAGGCGGAACTTGTCGAGAAGGAAGAGGGGCGCTTCGTATTTTCCGTCCGGGGGCGCGATTCCAGCCGTGACATCCTCTCCGGCCGCGTGGAGCGGGTAAAGTGAAGCATATTGCTGAGGGCATGTCGGCGCGCGATGTCCGGCTGCTGCAGAGTGTCGACCTCTGTGAGAACGGGCTGGCGACCCGCGTCCTGCATCTCGCCTGCGAGATGGCCTGTCACAACATTCTGGCGCCGCGGTTCGAAGGGGATGATACCAGCGTCGGCATCCGAAACGACATTTGGTTCTGGGGCGACGCCGAGCCCAGAGAGCTTCTACATGCGGAAGCAGTGATCACCCGCGTTGACGGGCGCCTTGTGATTTTCAACGTTACCGCGCGGGCTGGCACGCGCGAGATCGCCCGTGGAATTCACGAGCGCATGCTTGTTTCAAAGCAGCGTTTTATGAATTCCCTGCCGAAGCCGCCGACCGTTTGAGGTATGAACGTATCGTTTGATGCAGTGATTGCGCTATCTCAGGCGCTTCCTTGAGCGAACGCGCTGGATTGAACGGTGGCCGACTGGAAATAACAGAGAGACAGATATGAGTTTTCGGATTTCTATCGCATCCGCCGTGGCCCTTGGCACCGTTGTTGTCGCAGCGCCCGTATTGGCGAAGGAGACGATGTAGCAGTCTTCCCCGACATACGAATAAAAAGGGCTGGGATTCGCCAGCCCTTTTTCTTGCTCCCCAGTTTGGGGGAGGCTATTTCCCTCTGAAGACTGGCTTGCGTTTCTCTCGCAACGCGTTGATGCCTTCCTGGTGGTCTTCGGTGACATTAGACTTGGACTCGAGCGACAGCGAGTAGTCGAGGTTGGCCGAGACGATTTGTTTCAGGGGCGCGTTCACCGCCTGCTTCGTCCACTGGATCGCCCGAATGGCGCCGTTGGCGAGTTCTTGAGCAAAATCGTTGACGACCTTGTCTAGCTCATCAGCCGGAACGCAGCGGTTGATTAGCCCCATGTCGGCGGCGCGCTGTGCTGTCAGCATCTCTCCGGTGTAGAGGAACTCTCGCGCTCGAGCAAAGCCGATGAGATAAGGCCAGATACCTGAGCCACCGTCGCCGGCGGTCAGGCCCACCTTAACGTGGGGGTCGCCAATGCGCGCTGTGTCCGCCGCCATGATGACGTCGCAGTAGAGAGCAAGCGTTGCGCCGAGACCCGCTGCGGCGCCGTTGAGCTTGGCAATTACTGGCTGGTGGCAGTCGAGGATCGACATCATCGTCCGCTTACCTTCCTCAGACAGCGTCTCCCAGCCCCACGGGTCGTCGATTAGCTCTTGCAGCCAGTCGGCGTCGCCGCCGGCGCAGAACGCACGGCCCGCACCAGTCAGGATGACGATATCGACGGAGCGGTCGCGGTTTATCTCCTCGAAGACCTGCGACAGCTCGACATGCATGTCGCCGTTGATGGCGTTCAGCCGGTCGGGGCGGTTGAGCGTGACAGTGAGCACGCGGTCGTTCTTCTCGAACAGGAGTGTCTTGTAGTTGCTGTAATCCATGTTTTCCTCAATTGACGGGGTCTTTTGTATTTGAACGGAATGGACAACCAGCCCGAATGTCTTAAAGGGCCGGAGGGATTTTGCGCGCGCTCGCGTCAGTCGTCGACGGAAGGGAAAGGCGGAAGCTTGCCGCGCCATTTGATCCAATTGAAGCTGGTATTGCAGCCCTTGCACCGAAACATCACTTCGGACGTTGCGCCGCCGAAAAGCGATAAGACCTCTAAATCTTCCGACCCGCAATCTGGGCAGGCGACGCCTTCGAAGTCTGGGTCGCCGGTGTGAAGTTCCCGGTGACGGGTCGCATAGCCGCCGTCTGGACGGCCGATACGCTCTATTGGCTCGTCAGTGGGCAATTTCCTGATCCTTGAAACGGACCACCTCGAAAAGGCTGGCCGGCATCGGGCCAAAACGCCGGGCGTCTGAGCGCCAGTCCTTAGCGAACTTCTGCGACTTGATCAGGTTCAACCCCGAGCCAAGATATTTTTCCGCTCCGGCGGCTTCCTTGATGAAGGCGTCGCGCAGCGCTCTAAGTGGCACATCGCGAATACCGGCCTCGTAAACAGGGTCGCCTCCGCGTGCGGGCCCGAACCAATTGAGCGCCAGCGGGAAGCGGTGCTCAAACGCCTTCTGAAAGAGCTCGGTCTGCTTCTTGCCTTCGCCGACGACGCGGAACCAGCCATTTGAATATTTCAGGTGGAAATAGGTCTCTTCGCCGATCTTCTTCGCGATGCCGGCTACCGCGCGGTCCTCATGTTTGAGGAAGCCGGAAGCGAGCATCCAGGAAGACAGCTCGGCAAGCCAAGTCGAGACGATGAAGTCTTCCCAGCCGGTCGGCGCTTCATCGAGAAGGTTCGACGAACGGATGTCCTCCGGACCGCGGCCGCGCTCCAAATAGGCGTAGTCGTGACCGTGCGCGGCAAGGTACTGGTATATTGCGCGGGTGTGGCCGTAATTCGCAGTGCACATGCCGAGCATTGCCGCGAAGTCGGGTAGAGAGCGGCCGTTCATGGTGCATTCGGCGTACCAATTGCCGAGCACTAATTTGGTGTCGGCTATTGCCAGAAGGTCGTTTTCGAAATGATCGTCAAGCTTCGTGCCGGGATTTCCGGGTTTGTAAGCCATTTTCCTCTACCTTGGATTTTGTTGACCGTAATCGATATGGCGCATCGCGGTTAGCCCATCTTAATCTTGGCGGACTTGCCTTCCTCGGTGACCGTGATGATCGCATCGAGAGGCACGATGCACATTTCGCGCCAGTTGTGCTGGTCGTAAATATACCAGGCGCGCACCTGGGCGAGCTCATCGTTTGGCGCCTCGACCGATCCGACATGCGCGAGATCAGAGTCCGAATTCCGGCGGGCGAAGACCTCGTAGTACTTCGGTTCCATTCCGCCGCGTTCGCGCTTCTGGTCGATTTTCTTTTTGTTTTTGATTTTTGTGTGCATCCTATTTGTCCTTCCTCAGACTTGAATCCCGTTCGCACGCATCATCTCCTGAACGTCAGGGTCAATCATTTCGCGTGACCAAGGCAGGTGCCATCCTTCTTCAACCACGACGTCGGCGACGCCCGGGACTTTCATTACTGCCTCGCGGACGGATTCGCGGAGCATTCCCGCGCCAGGACATCCCATGCAAGGAATACAAATCTGAACGCTGACCACCCCATCATCGCTGATGTCTATTTCCCGAAGCATTCCCATCCGCCTAAGGCTGGCGGGGACGTGCGGATCATTAACCGCCTCGAGCGCATCGGCGACGGCCTCCCGCGAGGGAAGAGAAGTGGTCTCGGTCAAGTGTTTGCTCCGGTTGCTGAGTGACCTACCAGAGATCTTTGCCCCATTCCTCCGACAGCACGCGGGAGATCGACGGAATCTTGTGTTTTGATCCTGCCTTCCAGATCTTCAGCTGCTCTTCCCAAGTTATCCGCTTGTCGTAGTCCCACTTCCGCTTTTCCTGGTCCAGATAGATCGGCGGCTCGTAGTCGAGCACGTACTTGCTCTGCTCCTCGTCGTAATGCGCCGGAACCTTGATGCCGACGCTCTCGGAGAACGGCACGACGCGGGACAGCCACTTTTGGCGCATCTCGTCGTTCGAGGCGCCGCGGATGCGGTAGGCCAGCTGGTCGGTCCGGGTTTTGAGATTGTCCGGCATGCCGAACCAGGCGGTGCACAGCGGGAAGTAGAAATCAACGGTTTCCTGAACCCGCTTGCGGGAGTCCTCATTCAGGTTCCAGAAGAAGCGAGTCCAGCGTTCGCCGTGGCTGACATGGAAGGTCTCCTCGTAATTGACCTTGCGCAGCGAGCGGGCGAACGGCGCGTATGAGCAGTTCTCTTCTAGGTCGACGGTCGTGATGTAGCCGGCGCGGTCGCCGTAACACATGGACACGACCGACTCGATATAATCCTCATGAGGGAATTCGAGCATCTGGAAAGTCCGCCATTCCTCGGGGTCGCGCTCAAAGAGGAACTTGTGCGTGTCGTAGCCGAAATCCTCGAGGATCCGGTACATCATCTGCGCGTGGCCGAGCTCGTCCTGGCAGGCCGCGGCGATGGCGATCTTGTCCTCGAGCGTTGGCGAGGTCTTGATCGCCGGCGAATAGGTCGGCAACGTCACCACCTCGAGATCGGCGGCGATATGCACGGTGTTGACCAGCACGTCGCGGTAGCGGGGTGTCATTTCCTCGACGTCTTCGAGCTGGTATCCGCCCGCGACGCGTTCCTGGAGCGCGCGTTCCCTCGGATCTTCCTTGATATCTTTGATAGCTGTAGCCATGTGTCGATTTACCCCCGGTCGAAATCGTTCGTCTTGTTACAATGCCGATAAGCTAAGTCGTCAAATCGAATTAATCACGCTCTTCGTGTGACACCGTCGATGACAAAATCCCTAAATGCGCGCGCGAAGTCGTGTCCCATGAGATCGTTCCCGCGCATGTACCACTCCACGTAGCAGCCCTTGTTGGTCGCCATTATCACGCTCGCAAGCTCCTCGGCGCCAATTTCGGTCCGGAAGGAACCATCTTCCTGGCCGGCACGCACAGTCTCGCGAAGCGCGTTTTCCATCTGCGCCATCAGCAGTTTCAGGCGCTCCTCGATCTCATCTTTCGAGCCGTTGAACTCTGCGCTCATCAGTATGGCGAGCAGCATGTATTCGGTCTTTTCCGCGCCGATGACCGACTGCGTCCGAATGAAAGCATTCAGCCGGTCGCGCGGCTGACTTCCTGCCTTTGCCATCGCGGCAAGTGTCGGATCGACGGTCAGTTCTTCCGTCCGGTCGAGCAGGGCCTTGAGGACGTTCGCCTTGCTCTTGAAGTAGAAATAAACTGCTCCCTTCGTCAGC
This sequence comes from Alphaproteobacteria bacterium, assembly GCA_038131485.1. Lineage (GTDB taxonomy): Bacteria > Pseudomonadota > Alphaproteobacteria > MPNO01 > UBA830 > JAYQUR01. Next base: position 25,975 of record JAYPPO010000011.1, on the reverse strand, counting down.
CCGGCCGACTGAGCAATTTCCTCAACGGTTGTCGCGTGATAGCCTTGCGTGATGAATAGCGTCAACGCGGCACCGAGAAGTGCCTCGATGCTGGCGGCGCGCTGTTCTCGCTTGGTCGACGGACGGGCACGGTCTGTTTCGGCTGTTTGTTCTCTGAACGCTTCCATCGACCCCGCTGCTCGACATCAACTTTCAAGCTGCCAAAATTGGTTTAGATACTGATTGGACAGTATCTGCTGTGCCGACGTAATTCAAGCGGCAAATTTGGAGAGATCCATGCGGCAAGCGCATATCAGGGGCGACCTGCCCGAGGCCAATGGCATTGCGAGAGTATGGTTTCTTCAGAAACGCTTTTCTGGACTTGGGCTTGATTTCGGAACAGACTAGATCCGCTACCCTGAGATCAAGACCAGGCGGACTCCATTGGTCAAACCCGAATATGTTCTCGTTGTATTCCTTTTAATCATCGGTGCGCTCGCCGTTCCGGCGGTGGCGGATGTATACAATGTTCAGTCGCTGCTGCTATCGATCTGCACAGGCTTGGGAATTCAATAGGTAAACGCAGCTATGATGTATCGCTCCGGTCCGACAAGTGACTGGAGATCGATACGGGGGAAGGTTCGGATCGAATGTTCGGTCTTATAAAATCTTCCGACGCTCCAGGGCGGCGAACGCATGGTGGAATAAAGCCTCATCAACCTGTTGCTACGCGCGGTCAGGTTGACGCGGGCCGGCCGACGCATCCGGGTCAAAATCATGCGCATTGACGATGCCAATATGCGTTTGTTCGTCACCCATGAGGGACGCGGCATCTGCCAACTCAGATATTGAGAAGGGCTGACACCATTCGTGCACGTCGCCAAAAACTGGGTCGCCGGTCTCTCGGAGGGAGCTGGTTTCAGCTGGTCCCTTCGAGACCGTTCTGCGAGCTGCATGACGGCGATTTCCGCCTTATGAATCGTGAGAGCATCAGTACATATGCGCTGGTGCCGCTGCCGATAAGCGGCCTCGCGGCATCGCCGTCGCGGGCGCCTCCGTTTACAGGAAGGGCGGTGCGGTATGCAACAATTTGGTCAGGTAGCGGCGCGGCGCGAACGAGCCGATGCCCGTCGTGCGTGCTAAGCGCCCTCGCGCCGCCAGGCCCAGACGAGAGTGCCGAGTCCCAGCAACAGGACGAGCAGTGGGGGTAGCAGCGGGATTTCACGCACGCTGGCCACCCGAAAATCGCGGTTAGATACCACCCCAAGCCAGTCTGAGCCCGACGTTTTGCGGTCTGCTCGGACGCGTTGGATCGTCGGTGTGCCGTCTTCTAGCCAGTGCATGCCGCCGCCGGAAGCGGCCGCGACGGTGGCGAGCTTTGTTTCGGTCGCCCGCATGTCCGAATATTCGCGTGGATTGACGTTTCCGACCGCTACGACTGCGCGCCGTTTGCCGTCAGTCAGGCGGTAGATGCCGACCTCCGTCGCCGGTAGCGCAGCGATTGCGCGTCCGCCCTTGCCCTCGCGCAGGGTGACGGTCTTTTCGTCGCCAGATGGCAGGGTAACTGTGATAGGCGCGAAGGCTCCGGATACGCTGCGGCGCGTAATGACCAGGTCGCTGCCTGACAGATGTGCGCGCAGGTCTTCTTCCTCGAGCTCCGGTTCTTTCATCAGCCAGTGCGCGAGGCGCCGCAGGATTTCGGAGTGCGGTCCGCCGTTTTCGTAACCGCGCGCCCACAACCAGATATGGTCGCTCAACAGCAGCGCGACGCGGCCGTCGCCAATGCGGTCAAGGATAAGCAGCGGCAGATTGTTCGCCCCGGTCATCAGCGTCTGGCCGCGGAGATCGCGCGCTTCCACTTGGCTGAACCAACGGCCCCACTGCGGGAGCTCCTGCGATGCGCCGACGAGATCGGCGGTGACGGGATGGCGTTTGCCCAGATCGCTGACCAGCGGGCGGATACCGCGCTGGATTACGTTTCCGGTCGGCTGACCCGGTAGGATGTCGCCAAGTGCCGTGCGGTATAGGCTGAGCTGCGAGGCGAAGTCGGGGCCGGCCGCCGTTAGCACCGCGCCGCCGCGCTTCAGATAGCGGACCATGTTCTCGAGATAGATGCCGGGCAGCACGCCGCGGCGTCGGTAACGGTCGAAGATAATGAGGTCGAACTCTTCAATCTTGACCTCGAACAATTCGCGGATAGGAAACGCGATCAGCGACAGCTCGCGCACCGGCGTTGCATCCTGCTTTTCCGGCGGCCGCAGGATCGTGAAATGGACGAGGTCGACAGAGGGGTCGGCCTTAAGGAAATTGCGCCAGACTCGCCCGCTGGGATGAGGCTCGCCCGAAACCAGCAGCACGCGAAGCCGTTCGCGCACTCCGTTGACCTGAATGACGGCCTTGTTGTTCGCCTGCGTGATTTCGCCATCAAGCGGTGACGCTTCGATCTGCAGGATATTGGCGCCGGCATGTTCGAGGACAAGCGGCACCCTCTGCAAGGAGTCCGATCTGACGCTGAAAATCCGATCCGGCTTACCATCCTGCCGAAGGGTGAGCCGCGCCGCGCCGCCGGGCGGCACGCCAAAATCTCGCACCCGCAGTTCGATCTCGACGGTCTTGCCGACGAGGCCGAAACGGGTCGCGTTTTCGACCAATAGCTGCCGGTCGATCTCGTCCTTGCTGCCGGTAATCAGCGTATGGACGGGACCGGGAACCGGTGCTGCCGCGCCCTGCTCCGGTGCATCGTGCACCTGGCCGTCGGTGATCAGGAAGGTGCCTCCCATGCGGTTGCGCGGCACGTTTGCTAGGGCCTGCTGCAGCAGATCAAACAGCCGCGTACCGTCGACCGGGGCGTTCGCGCTCTTCTGAGGTGCGCCGGTGCGGACCACGCGGACTTCGACGCCACGCAGTCGGTCAAGTCGTTCGATAAGCTTGCGCAGTGCCTCCTCCGCCGAGCGCCTCGGTCGCCGATGCGCTGCGATGCGGATTCGTCGACGACGACGGCCACCACATCGTCGTTGGGGATGCGTTTCTGTTCGACAAGTACGGGGTTACCGAGCGCGGCGATTAAGACCGCGGCCGCCAGCAAACGCCAGCACGTGCCGCGGGCACGCCGCCAAAGGCCGAAGGCAGCCAGCAACAGCGTGAGCGCGCTGAGTGCTGCGAGCATGGTCCAGGAAAACATCGGGGCGAAAGCGATCGAAAGCAAGCTAATTGCCTAGCCTCTCGATAATCGCCGGCACATGCACCTGATCGGTTTTGTAATTGCCGGTCAGTGCGTACATCACCCAGTTGACCCCAGATCGGTAGGCCATCTCGCGCTGGCGTTCGCCGCCTGGCACGACGGCGGCCAACGGTCTGCCGAGCTCGTCGACCGCCCAGGCGCCCGCAAAATCATTGGTGCCGATGATGACCGACGAGACGCCGTCGTTATGGCGGCCGCTACGTCGCTCGACCCACAGCGGGCCGCCTGTCCACCGGCCGGGAAAATCATTCAGCAGATAGAACGCCTTGGTGAGAACGTGATCCGGAGGCGTTTGGGTTAAAGCCGGAACGTCCAGGCCCTCCAGAAGGCGGCGCAGATGGAAACCCGCTTCGCCGACACCTCCCGAGGCGTCCGAGGAGAACCCCGCGTTCGCGCGTGTCGAACAGGATGGTGCCGCCGGTCTTGAGATAATGGTTCAGTTTGCCGCGGGCCTTCTCCGACAGAAGCGGCTGGCGCGGCGATAGTGCCCAATAGAGCAGGGGAAGAAGGCAAGCTCGTCGACTTCGATGTCGACACCGATCGGATTGCCCGGCTCCACCGCGGTGCGACGCCGCAACATGTTGCTGAGGCCGCGAAGGCCCGCTGAAGTCATGTCGTCGAGCGACTGGTCGCCCGTTACGACGAAGGCGAGCCGCGTGCTGGTGGTTGCCGAAACCGCACGTGCGTCGGAACCAGTCTGAACGATGGCCGCGCTCTGCGCTTCTGCCGATCCCGGGATTCCCGCAACGAGGAAGCCTGCGAGGATCGCGATGGACGCCGTCGCTGACCCCCTACCGCGCAGGCCAACCAACCCGCGGAGGAAGAGGCTGACGACGAGATCGACAAGTGCTAGCATCAAGGCACCGAGAAGAAGCCACGGTTTGAAATCTACTTGCGGCGCCTTGACGAAACCGCTTCGGGCGACACCTGCGAAGCTCCCCATCGGTGTTAGCGTGGAGAGGGCTGCCGAGATGTTCAGCGCACGCCGACCGTTATCCCGCCCGTAATATCCGGGCGGAGTTTCAGGATTCGGGCGGGCGTTCGCAAATTCGCGCGCGGGGATTGCTACCGTGTCGGAGGTCGGGGCGCCAAGTCGGCCGTAACCGTCCATCGTCCGGGCGGCGGCAAGACCGTGGCCGAATCTCCGCTGACGACCCCAGCGCTGAGGCCGACGACGCGCCGCAGCATGTCGACAAACAGCCCGGACAACGGCAGGTTAGACCAGTCAGTGTTCGCCGTCGTGTGAACGAGCACGATCCAGCGCGCCCCCGCTTTTCGGCAGTCACCAGGGGCGTCCCGTCTGACAGTCGCGCCCATGTCTTCTGGTTCAGATCGAGGGTCGGATCGGCCAGCACCTGTCGGTTGATGCGGACTTCCGGGGTGATCTCCAGTCCCAGAAAGGACTTGCTTCCTCGAATGGAAGGAGGCGGGCCGCTCTGTCCATGACATTGCGCCGCCGAGTTCTCGGCCGCCGCCGCGCAGCCGGACGGGGATCAACTCGTCGGTGCCGGAGGCGAGCTTTGGTCCAGCGAACCGCAAGACGACGCCGCCTTTTTCCATCCAGTCCTGCAGAGAGGAGATTTCGGATTCGAGCAACTTGCCGACGTCCGCGAGGATGACGATGGCAAGCTCGCGCTTGAAGAGATCCGTGACGGAGCCGCGGCGCACTTCGGCGAACGGGCGCAGCGCTCGTTCTAGGTAGTAAAGCGAGGATAGAAGGGGCTGTTCTGCTTCGGATACGTCGCCTGATACGAGCCCAACCGGGCGCCGCCGCCAGCGTTCGTCCATCAGGAAGACCTCTCCCGCGTTGCGGCCGTTTTCGATCTCGATCCGCGCGACGTTGTTCCGCAGTTCGCCTGGAAGGTCCAGGATCGCGGTCGCTTCTGATGCGTTCGCATCAAAGGATGCTGTTTCGAGGGCGATAAGCCTGCCGTCGTCGGACATCGCGCGAACCTGGACGGTCTGCTCGCTGCCGCTTGGCACCCGCGCAATGGGAACGCTGAAACTGTCGCCTTCCGAGGACGGTGGTAGGATCAGCCGCGCCCGCGCCCGAGCGGGTTGCTCAATCAGGGTAACGCCGCCGATCTGCTGAAGCCGGGAGGCGAGCGGCGCGACATTCGAGTCTCCGATGCCGTCGGCAATCCAGAAGATATTTGCGGCGCCGTCGAAACGCACTGTGTCGAGCGCCTTCAGGGCCTGCGCGCGGTCCGAAGGCCATGGCCTCGGCGTGAGCGCCGCTATGTGTTGGCGAGCTTCAGAAGGCGCATCATCTTGCTGATCTGGATCGGCTCTCCCGGAGAGGATGGTGCGGTCGGCAGGATCAGGACCGGCCGGCTTTCGCGGTCAGCCTGGTCGACGAGTTCCGTGATCTTCTGCTCGCGGACTTGCCAGTCGGCCGCTGACGCCCACCCGTCGTCGACAACAACGACGAGCGGCCCCGATCCGCCCAGCTTCGCCGCCGGGTTGAGCAGCGGATGTGCCAGCGCGACTATTATCATCGCTGCCAGGATCATGCGCAGCAGGATCAGCCACCAGGGCGTGCGGTCTGGCGTTTCTTCGTTCGAGCGCAGCGCAAGAATGAGCCGGATCGGCGGGAACGACACCAGACGTGGGGCAGGTGGCATTGCCCGAAGCAGCCACCACAGCACCGGTATTGTGACGAGCGCCGTAAGCAGCCACGGCGTGGTGAATGCTAGCCCGCCCAGTTCGAGCATCAGCTCCTCTCCGTTTCCGACAACAAGCTGTGCAGCATAAGCATGGCCGATTCAGCCGGATGGTCGGTCCGGTTAACGGTAAAGGTCCAGCCGCCCGAACGGCAAAGATCGGCAAGTGCGCCCCGATGCGCAGCGAGCAGCGCTGTATATTCGTCGCGCACCGCCTCGACGCGGCCGATCAGCGCGTTACCCTCTCCCTCGAGCCCCTCGAAGCGGGCGCGTCCGAAGAAGGGCAGGATTTCCTCCGCAGGATCATTGACCTGAACTATATGCCCGGTGATGCCCTGCACGGCGTAGCCGCGGACGATAGGCGCGATCTCGTCCACCGGTCTCAGAAAATCACCCACCAAAAGTATGCGGCTGTGCCGGCGGATCTGATCGACCGGAGGAAGCCCGTTGTCGCCCGACGGGTCACGCGTCAGTTCTGCCGCGAGGCGCGCAAGAACCGCGCGGCCGCGCCGGACGCTCACCGCTGCCAAGCCGCGAAATTCGCTCTCCCCCTCGAATGAGAAGCGATGCGCTAGCGAGCGTAATGATTGCGGCGCGTTCTGCCTTGGTCGGGAGCGCGGGGTCGGAGTGCCAGTTCATCGAGGGTGACCGGTCAGCCCACAGATAAACGTTCTGCGCGACTTCCGATTCGTTCTCGGGACAAACGCTGATGAGTCTTAGCCGACTGGCGCCAGTCGATGCTCTGCGCCGAGTCGCCCAACTGGTAGCGCCGGTATTGCCAGAAGCTATCGCCCGAACCTGCACGGCGGCGTCCGTGTTCGCCTTGTGCTATGATCGTGGCCACCCGTTCCGCTTTCACCAGCAGGGGTGGCAATAATGATGCGGCCTCTTCGGCTCGCTGTCGTATGCGAGCCGGAACCAAATTCGGATTGACGGCGGGGTGGGGCGCTCTCACGCCAGTGGCGCGCACAGATGCGCGATGACGTCGTCGACCGTAATGCGGTCCGCGCGTGCCGGAAGGTCAGCGCCATGCGGTGCCGCAGGACTGGCGGCGCGAGTGCGATGACATCGTCGATCGACGGCGCGAACCGGCCGTTGATAACGCGCGGGCGCGCGTGGCCAGCATCAGCGCCTGGCTGGCGCGGGGCCCGGGGCCCCAGGAGAGGTGATTGCGGATTTCCGGATCGTCCGAGTCGTTGGGCCGGCCGGCGCGGACCAGCTTCAGGATCGCGTCCGCCACCGCGTCGCCGACCGGGACAGAGCGGACCAGCCGCTGAGCGGCGAGCAGATCGTCCGCAGTCAGCACTTGTTCTGCGCCCGCTTCGGCGACGCCGGTGGTCGCGATCAGCATGCGCTTTTCGGCGTCCTCGTCGGGATATCCGACGTCGACCTGCAGCAGGAAGCGGTCGAGCTGGGCTTCGGGGAGCGGGTAGGTGCCCTCGAGTTCCAGCGGGTTCTGGGTGGCGAGCACGTGGAAGGGTTTCGGCAGGTCATGGTCCAGGCCGGCGATCGAGACCCGATATTCCTGCATCGCCTGCAGCAGCGCCGACTGGGTGCGCGGGCTCGCGCGGTTGATTTCGTCGGCCATCAGAAGCTGGCCGAAGATCGGGCCCTTGATGAACCGGAACGACCGGCGGCCCGTGTCGTCCTCCTCGAGGACCTCCGAACCCAAGATGTCGGGCGGCATCAGATCGGGCGTGAACTGGACGCGCCTGTCTTCAAGGCCGAGAACTTTGCCGAGCGAGCTAACCAGCCGAGTCTTACCGAGGCCAGGATAGCCCACGAGAAGCGCGTGGCCGCCGGCAAGAATAGTGATAAGTGTCTGTTCTATAACATCATTTTGGCCGAAAATGACGCGACCGATATTCTCCTTGACCGCGGCCATGCGCTGGCCGAGCGCCTCGACCTCGGACACGAGTCGTTCCGGCGGTTCGCCCGCGCCGGTTCGGGTATCTGTGGTTGACTGAATAACGGTCACAATAGACCTCTGATTTGGGGTATTAAGCAGTATGACGACGGGCTCATTGAGTAATCTTGAACGTGCCTTGGGACAAAGCAAGGGCAAAGGTGTCGATTTCGCACCCGGCCCCGGCGGGCGCCAGCTGTGCGGCGATATTGACATCCACATCGCGCGCGATGGCACCTGGCATTACATGGGCTCGCCGATCGGCCGGATGCCGCTGGTAAAGCTGTTCGCGAGAGTGCTCCAACGCGACAGATCCGGGGACTTCTGGCTGATCCCGCCGGCCGAGACGCGCCGCAGCCGGGTTGACGACGCGCCATTCGTTGCGGTCGAGATGACCGTCGAGGGAAGCGGCCGCGAGCAGCGGGTCGGATTCCGCACCAATCTTGACGAAAATCTGATTGCTGGCGGCGACCATCCGATCCGCGTCGACATCGATCCAGACACCTCTGAGCCGACGCCCTATGTGATGGTGCGTGACGGGCTCGAAGCGCTTATCTCGCGGGCCGTGTTCTACGACCTCGTCGAGATTGCCGAAGAAACGGAAATCGATGGCGCGACGGTAATCGGTATCTGGAGCAATGGCCAGTTTTTCGCTATCGGTAAGGCCTAAAATGCTTGACGAACTTGATATGAGCCAAGGAGCACGCATCCGCGCGGCGTTCCAAGGGCCCGGAATTGATCCGCCGCCGCTCGAGGGCGACAACGGATTCGGCTGGCTGCCGCAAAATCCTGAGGTTCCGCCCGAACGGGCCGTCCACGCCGCCGTTTTGGTGCCGCTTGTCGAGCACACCGACGGACACACGGTGTTACTGACGCAACGAACTCGCCACCTGAAGAGTCACGCTGGCCAGATCTCATTCCCCGGTGGCAAGACGGAGCCACACGATAAGTCACCGGAAGACACGGCGCTGCGCGAAACTGAGGAGGAGATAGGGCTGACGCGCGACGCAATCGAGGTCGTCGGCCGCCTTGGCCGTCGGACAACCGGCAGCGGCTTCCATGTGACGCCCGTCGTCGGGCTGCTCCGGCCGCCGATGACGCTGACGCCGGATTCGGGCGAGGTGCAAACCATCTTTGAAGTGCCTCTTTCCTTCGTGCTCGATCCCGCCAATCACAAGAAGGAAACGAGGCTGATACGCGGCGTGGAACGCGATTTCTTCGTCATGCCCTTCCGGGATTTCTACATCTGGGGGCTGACGGCGCGCCTCCTAGTCGCACTTAGCAACACGTTGTCGGCGCGATGATCCGTCTTCTGCTTATCATCGTTTTGCCGATCGTCGCGCCGTACGTCGCCTGGTACTGCTGGAAGATCTTTTTTGAGCCGCCCAGGATCGACCCGTCGTCAGGCGACCAGATCGCCCCAAGCATCGTGGACGCGCCACGTGGCAAGCTTTTGATCGCGGCCGTGGTGCTACTGTTCCTCACGGTCGGAGGATTCCTGATCGTGCATTACGCGATCGGTCAGGACCCTTATCAGCCGCTCGAATTCGAGCAGCCTGCCTCTAAGACCGGCACCAAATGACGCCTGCCCGCTCCATCGCGCCACCAGACTGGATGGCCGAAGGACCGGCGGCCGAAATCATTTGCGAACTTTCCGGCAAAGGCGCGGAGGCGCGGTTTATCGGCGGTTGCGTCCGAGACGCGATCGTCGGCCGATCGGTCAGCGACATCGACCTCGCGACCGACGCCGTCCCCGAACGCGTCGTCGAGATTCTCGGCAGGGCCGGCATCCGAACAAAGCCGACGGGCATCGAGTATGGGACTGTGACGGCGATTGCAGGCGACAACTCCTATCAAATAACGACGCTGCGGCGCGACGTCGATACCAATGGCCGGCACGCCGTCGTCAGCTTCACGACCGACTGGGCGGAGGACGCCGGACGCCGCGACTTCACGATCAACGCGCTGTCCGCGGACGCGGACGGCTCGGTCTACGACTATGTCGACGGCCTTGGCGATTTGAAGGCGGGCCGAGTGCGGTTCATCGGGTCAGCGGCGGAACGCGTCGCGGAGGATTACCTCCGCATACTGAGGTTCTTCCGGTTTTATGCGGGATACGCGTCGGGCGCGCCCGACGGGGAGGCCCTCGCGGCCTGCCGCGCTGCCGCCGCCCGCATCAACGATCTCTCCGGCGAGCGGCTGTGGCTGGAGCGATCGCGTATCCTCCCGATCGATCCGCCGGGTACGGTATTTCAAATGATGGAGAAGGCCGGTGTGCTCGGCCGGCTTATCCCCATCGCCCGAGAGATAGACAGGCTGACTGCGCTCGCCGCGCTGGAGGGGATGATCGGGCTCAATGCCGACCCGATCCGGCGCCTAGCCGCGCTGATCGAACCGACGCGGCGTGAGGCGTCGCAGGTGGCGGCCCGGCTGCGTCTCGGGCGTATAGATACGGCCCGGCTGGATTCGCTGACCGCCAACCGCGGCCAGTGCAGCCCGGACATGTCCGACGCGGCGCTGCGGCGTTCGCTCTATCGCTCCCGAACGCGGCATTTCCGTGACCTAATCCTGCTCGACTGGTCGGAAGCGATCGTCCGCAACAGCATCGTGGCGATGCGCAATGCCGACGGCTGGAAGAAGCTTCTGGACTATGCGCAAGCCTGGGAACAGCCGCAACTTCCCGTTACCGGCGAGGACGTGATGGGTTTCGGCGTGCCCGAAGGTCCGGCTGTGGGCGAGATGCTAGAAATGATCGAGGAATGGTGGCTCGAACGCTCATTTCAGCCGGACCGCGCAGCCTGTCTCGACAGGCTAAGGCTGCGGGTGCGGCCACGGTAGCCAACAAGGTGGAAAGGAGAACGGAACCGTGACCTACAGACTCAATTCGATCGATTGGTCTTATGACGATCTCGAGCCGCATGTCACGGCGGCTGATGCCAAGCGACACCGCGAAGCCGTTCACCAGGCCTATATCGATGCGCTCAATGCCCTTGTCGCCGATAATTCTGAACTCGCCGGTAAAACCGTCGAGGAATTGCTGCGCGGCATCGACGACGTTCCCAGGACCATTCGTCAGCAGATTGCACATCTCGCGGGCGGCCACGCGAACCATCAGTTCCTGTGGAAAGTGCTTGGCCCGTCAAGCCGGCGCGAACCTGTCGGTGAACTGGCCGCCGAAATCGACAGAACCTACGGCTCGTTGCGCGGTTTCCGTTCGGCGTTCGAGTCTGCGGCGGACGGACTCGGCGTCGAAGGATGGGTATTTCTCAGCCTATCGAGGCCCCTGACCGGCAGTCTCGAAATCATCGCCTTGCCCGGCAACGGCAGTGTCCTGCCTATCGCCAAACCGGGTATCATAATCTGCGATCTGTGGGACCATGGTACCAGCCGGCCCGCGTTTCCGGCGTACTGGGATATGGTCGACTGGAATGTCGCCGATTACCGCTATAAGGGACTTCGCGCGGGCAAGACGCACCTGTAGGCCCTTAGGGAACCACGGGGAGAGGAAGCGATGTTCAGCATAGACAAGACGGTTTCCGTGAACCGCGGCATTGCCGCCGGCCAACCGGTCCTCGGCCGCTCCGACGTCTGGCGTGGGCTCGTGATGAAAGCCGAGGACGCGCGGCCGTTCGTGCCGGTGATGGAGGCCTGCGACGTCCAGGAGCGCGGGGATGGATGGCTCGTCCGCGAGATCAGGATCGCGGGCCATGCGATGCGCGAGCGGATCACGTTCCATCCCGAGCACACGGTCGCATTCGAGCGGCTCGACGGCATCGAGCGCGGCACGATCCTGAACGAGATTCTCGAAGACGCCGACGGTGACCTGTCGCTCAAGTTCAGCTTCACGCTGAGCCGCGAGGACATGGAGGACGGCAGCGCGGAGGAGGCGGCTTACGCCGCGGGTATGGAAGGCTCTTATCTGAAAGCGGTCCAGGCGACGCTCGATACGATCCGCCGGCTCGTTTCGGAGGGCGCGCTTGAGGCCTGATGCAATAGCAATTTTACTTTGGGCGGCGGGCTACTGCCGCTTAATTTAGGGCCATTTTACCTCTGGCGGCATCGACATCAAGATCGCATCGACATTGCCGCCGGTGCGCAGCCCGAAGATCGTGCCTCGGTCGTAGAGCAGGTTGAACTCGACGTAACGGCCACGGCGGACGAGCTGGTATTCGCGCTGTTCCGGCGTCCATGGTTCGTTCATGTGCCGTGCGACAATGCGCGGATAGGCGGCTAGGAAGGCGAGGCCGACGTCCTGCGTAAATGCGAAGTCCGCGTCCCAGTCGCCGCTGTCCACGTAGTCGAAGAAGATGCCGCCGACGCCACGCGGCTCGTCGCGGTGCTTGAGGAAGAAATACTCGTCGCACCATTCCTTGAACTTCGGGTAGTTGGCGGGATCGTGCCTGTCGCAGGCGTCCTTGAACGCCGCGTGGAACGTCTCGGTGTCGGTATCGTCCGGATACATCGGTGTGAGGTCCCCGCCCCCGCCGAACCAGCCTTTCGTGGTGACGATCATCCGCGTGTTCATATGCGCCGCCGGCACCAGCGGCGAGCGCATGTGCGCGACCAGCGAGATGCCTGACGCCCAGAAGCGCGGGTCTTCGTCCGCGCCCGGGCTCTGCTTGCGGAATTCCTCCGAGAACTCGCCGTGGACGGTCGACACGTTAACGCCTACTTTCTCGAAAACGCGTCCTTTCATCAATGACGTCACGCCGCCGCCGCCGCCATCGCGCTCCCAGGCCGTGCGCTCGAACCGGCCAGGCGTGCCGTCGCCTGTGGCATCGTTGGGTGCCTCGACTTCGTCTTCAAGTTTTTCGAAGGCAGCGCACATGCGGTTGCGCAGCTCCGCGAACCAGGCCGAGGCCTTTTCCTTCTTCTCGTCGATCGTCTTGTCGCTCATGCGTCCGTCCGTTTTATAGGATTTTCGAACCCGCCGGTCTGGCGAAGTGCTTCGCCGAGCACGATCGCCGCCGCCGTCACCACATTAAGGGACCGCGCGCCCGCCGCCATCGGGACAATAAGCCGCGCGTCGACCGCATTATGCACGTCGTCCGGCACGCCGGCGCTCTCGCGCCCAAGCAGCAACGTATCAGAATCCTCGAACGCGAAGTCCGTATGCGCCGCGTCGCCCTTGGTCGTGAGCAGGAGGAGGCGGCCCGTCCCGCGTTTCTCACCGAAAGCACGCCACGAGTCGTGTCGGGCAACTTCCGCGCGTGCGCCGTAATCCATTGAAACCCGCTTCAGACGCCGGTCGTCGAGCACAAATCCGCATGGCTCAATCACGTCCACGGGCACGCCGAGGCATGCCGCGAGGCGGAAAACGGCTCCTGCATTCTGCGGAATATCGGGCTCGTATAGGGCTATGCGCATGAACCAACATAAGCGCGGCATCGAGAAGGGCGCAATCGGTTGCTAAATAGATGTATTCCCAGCCCCTTTAAATCTTCGCTTGATCATAAAAGCCGAGGCTTTGCAGGGAGAGGCTTTTCGACTATACCGCTTGAAGGGGGATCCACGCCCAAAAAGGCGCAGGGCAATTGTGCGGCGACGCGCCGCATGCAATGAAGCTACGCCCGTGCTAGCAATAGCGACACCGGAACCAGGTCTTAAGAATAGCGTTTAGGGCGTCTATGTTCCTCAGGAAAACCGTCACAGAATTGATGATTAGAACTTTGACCACGTGTCAGCGAACTAACGGATACAGGATCGGAAAGAATGGCTGAAACCGATGGCACCACAGCACATGACGGAGACGACGGCGAAACCCGTCGAGACTTCCTTCAGCTCGCGACCGGCGCGCTCGGCGCGATCGGGGTCGCGTCGGTGGCCTGGCCCTTTATTCAGCAGATGAACCCGGCGGCGGACACGCTGGCCCTCGCCTCGATCGAGGTAGACATCTCCAAAATCGCGGTCGGTCAGGCGATCAAGGTCAAATGGCGCGGCAAGCCTGTCTTCATTCGGCATCGAACGCGGGCCGAGATTCAGGCCGCAGAATCGGCAAAGATGGGCGATCTCGTGGACCCCGAGGCCGACAATGCACGCGTCAAGAAGCCCGAGTGGCTTGTTTTGGTCGGCGTCTGCACCCATCTCGGCTGCATCCCGCTTGGCACCGCGCAGGGAGAGGCAAAGGGTGAGTATAACGGCTGGTTCTGCCCGTGCCACGGTTCGCACTACGACACGTCTGGGCGCATCCGAAAGGGTCCCGCGCCTCGTAATCTCGAGGTGCCGGAATATACCTTCGACGCCAACAACCCGAATATCGTTAAGATCGGCTGAGGACCCACAAAATGGCTCAATTTCAAAAACCCGCCTGGCTGGACAACAGCCTCGTCAAATGGGTTGATCATCGGCTGCCGGTCTTCTCGTTCGTGAGCCACGAGCTTTACGAGTACCCGACGCCGCGCAACCTGAACTACTGGTGGAATTTCGGCTCGCTGGCTGGGATAGTGCTGGTGATCATGATCGTCACCGGCATCACGCTGGCGATGCACTACACGCCCCACACTGCGATGGCATTCGATTCAGTCGAGCGCATCATGCGCGACGTTAATTACGGTTGGCTGATCCGCTATATCCACATGAATGGAGCGTCATTCTTCTTCATCGTGGTCTACATCCATATCTTCCGAGGGCTGTATTTCGGCTCCTACAAGGCGCCGCGCGAAATCCTGTGGATTTTGGGCGTAACCATCCTGCTGCTGATGATGGCGACCGCGTTCATGGGCTACGTGCTTCCTTGGGGCCAGATGAGCTTCTGGGGCGCGACGGTCATCACCAACCTATTCTCTGCGATCCCGTGGGGCATCGGCGACTGGATCGTGACGCTTCTGTGGGGCGGCTTCGCGGTAGATAATCCGACGCTCAACCGATTCTTTAGCCTGCACTACCTGCTGCCGTTCGTGATCGTCGGCGTCGTGGTGCTGCACATTTGGGCGTTGCACGTGCACGGCTCGAACAACCCGATCGGCATCGACACCAAGGGTGAGCAAGACGTGATTCCGTTCCACCCGTACTACACCGTAAAGGACATGTTCGGCCTTGGCGTATTCCTGGTCGTCTTCGCCGCCGTGATCTTTTACGCGCCCAATTACATGGGTCATCCGGACAACTACATTGAGGCGAACTCGCTCTCGACGCCCGCGCATATTGTGCCGGAATGGTACTTCCTGCCGTTCTACGCAATCCTGCGCGCGGTGCCTGACAATTTCATTGGCGGCTGGACAACGAACTGGCTCGGCTTCATCATCTTCGAGGCTAAGCTTGCCGGCGTGCTCGCTATGTTCGGCGCGATAGCAGTGCTATTCGTCCTGCCCTGGCTCGACCGCTCGCCGGTTCGTTCTTCCCGGTTCCGCCCGCTCTATAAGCAGTTCTTCTGGCTGTTCGCAATCTGCTGCGTCGTCCTCGGCTATGTCGGGGCAAAGCCAGCGGAAGGGGTCTACATCGTGATCGGGCGCATCGCAACGGCCTATTATTTCGCGCATTTCCTGATCATTATTCCATTGCTCGCCAAGTACGAGAAAACGAGGGAGTTGCCGAAAAGTATCTCGGATCCGGTGCTGAGCGGGGAGAAGGACTGATGCGTATTTTCAGGAGATCCCTGGCGGCGGCAGCGATTGCCACGCTTTCCCTTGTCGCTTCCGGTCCAGCGACGGCCGCAGGCCCCGGTGTGGAAATTCCGCATCAGCACTGGTCGCACGGCGGCCTATTCGGTACCTACGACCGATCTGCGCTGCGCCGCGGCTTTACCGTCTACAAGAACGTCTGCGCCGGCTGCCACGGGCTGCGGCTAGTTGCCTATCGCAACCTCATGGATATCGGGTTTTCCGAGAACGAAGTGAAGGCGATCGCGGCCGAGGTCGAGGTGCAGGACGGACCTAACGACGAAGGTGAGATGTTTGACCGCCCCGGCCTGCCGTCCGACCGCTTCAAGTCACCATTCCCGAACGAGAACGCCGCGCGAGCCTCGAACAACGGCGCCTATCCCCCTGACCTGTCGCTGATCGTTAAGGCGCGTCCCGGCGGCGTAGATTACCTCTATGCGATCCTGACCGGCTACAAAGAAGCACCTGCTGGTACGACCGTGCCCGACGGCATGCACTACAACGCGTATTTCCCGGGCCATATGATCGCGATGCCGGCGCCGCTCTCCGCGGATGGCGTCGAATACGCAGACAAGACCAAGGCGACCGTCGAACAGCAGGCGAGGGACATCTCGGTTTTCCTCGCCTGGGCGGCAGAGCCCGAACTCGATGAACGCAAGCGGATGGGCATCAAGGTGATCCTATTTCTGCTGCTGCTCACCGGCCTGTTCTACGTCGTCAAGCGGCGTATTTGGGCCGACGTTCGACACTGAATGGCCCGCAGTGACGGGTTGGGTCCTGGATCCACCCCCGCGTCATGGCCGAATATTGGTGGGGGCGGGTCCAGTACCCGCCCTTTTTTATCTGAGGTAAGCCATGGGCATTTTCGGCCACGTTACGCTCGGTACCAACGACCTCGCTCGCGCCGGCGCATTTTATGACTTGATACTCGGCACGCTCGGCCATGAGCGCGGGCTGGAACGCGAGGGCCGGTTCATCTCCTATGGCGACGGCTCAGGTGCGCGTCTTTTCGTCATGAAGCCGTTTGACGGCAATCCGGCTTCGGTGGGCAACGGCGTGCATGTCGCCTTCCTCGCGCCCGACCGGGCGGCAGTCGATGCCTTCCACGCGGCGGCGCTGGCGGCCGGCGGCACTGACGAAGGACCGCCAGGTCCGCGTCCGCACTATCACGATTATTACTACGGTGCTTACGTGCGCGATCTCGACGGCAACAAGCTACAGGCGGTTTGCCACATGGCTGAGTAGGTTGCGAAAGGAGGCGACATGGATGCTTTCGCTCCCCTTCAAGGAGCAATTGGCGGCGCCATGATCGGGCTGGCCGCTGCTATTCTGTTGCTGGTCTTCGGCCGAATTGCCGGTATCAGCGGTATCCTCGGTGGCGTTTTGCCGCCCCGCTCCAGCGAGACCGGCTGGAGGGCGGCATTCGTCGCCGGGCTGATCGCGGGACCGCTCATCGTTGCCTCCGCGACCGGAAACTTGCTCACGGTCGAGCTTCAGAGCCCCGTGTGGGTGCTCATTCCCGCCGGGCTCATGATTGGATTCGGAACACGTCTCGGCAGCGGCTGCACCAGCGGCCATGGCGTGTGCGGTCTGGCAAGGCTCTCGCGCCGGTCGATTTTCGCGACGGCCACGTTCTTCGCCGTGGCGCTTGCGACCGTCTACGTGACCCGGCATCTCGCCGGCGGATAGGGGTAGGGGCGATGCGCACTCTGATTTGTTTTCTAATCGGCGCGCTGTTTGGCACTGGCCTTGCGATTTCCGGCATGATGAACCCGGCCAAGGTGATCAGTTTCCTCGACCTTGCAGGCGATTGGGACCCGACCCTCGCGGTCGTGATGGCCGCGGCGCTCGCGGTGTCAGCGGTAGGCTATAAGGTCAAGAAGGGGCGGGCCCGCCCCTTGCTTGCGGAGTTTTTCCAAGTGCCGTCAGCCGGGATCGTCGATGCGCGCCTGATCGCGGGCAGCGCCCTCTTCGGTCTTGGGTGGGGTATCGCCGGGTTCTGTCCGGGACCCGCAATCGCCGCCCTGTCGACGGGCCGCTGGGACGTTGCGGTGTTCGTGGTCTCGATGGTCGCGGGCATGGCGGCGTTCTCGCTGATGCCGAGAGCGAAATGAGGACCGGGCGGAGACTTGATCCGCTAGGCGGATTCGCTCACAACCTCCCGAACCGCACTGGAGAACTGGCATGACTAAACCCGGCACACCGCCGGTCATCGGCGTGATCGGCGGCAGCGGTGTCTACGAAATCGACGGGCTGGAAAACACCGAGTGGCGCCAGATCGTGACGCCGTTCGGCATGCCTTCGGACGAGCTACTGTTCGGCGAGCTCGACGGCCAGAAGGTCGTCTTCCTGCCGCGTCACGGGCGCGGGCACCGCCTGTCGCCGAGCAACCTCAATTTCCGCGCTAATATCGATGCGCTGAAGCGAGCCGGGGTTACGGAGATCATTTCGGTCAGTGCCGTCGGTTCGCTGAAGGAGGAGTACGCGCCGGGCCATTTTGTCCTCATCGACCAGTTCATCGACCGCACGTTCGCGCGCGAGAAGTCGTTTTTCGGCGAGGGTTGCGTCGCGCACGTGTCGGTAGCAGACCCTGTCTGTTCGCGCCTCGGAATTGCGCTGCAGGAGTCCATGGGCGCGCTCGACATCCCGCACAGCCGTGGCGGCACCTACTTGGTAATGGAGGGCCCGCAATTCTCGACGCGCGCCGAGAGTAATCTCTACCGGTCGTGGGGCTGCGATGTGATCGGCATGACCAACATGCCGGAGGCCAAACTCGCCCGCGAGGCCGAGATGTGCTACGCGACCGTCGCCATGGTGACGGACTACGACTGCTGGCACGAGGAGCACGACGACGTCACCGTCGAGGCCGTGATCAAAACGGTCCATGAAAATGCTGACAAGGCTCGCGAGCTGATTAAGGCGACTGTTCCCATGCTCTCCGGGCGCAACGAGACCTGCGTCGCGGGCTGCCACACGGCGCTCGACTTCGCCATTATCACGCCGCCCGAGGCGCGGGACCCGGACGCGGTGGCTAGGCTCGACGCGGTCGCCCACAGGGTGCTCGGCCCGTGAACGTCGACGGTGTCCCCTACCGCACGATCTGGCTCGCCGATGGCGGCCGGTCGGTCGAGATCATCGATCAGACGCGGCTGCCGTTCGAATTCGTCACCGTCCGGCTCGAGAGTGTCGGTGATGCGGAGACTGCGATCCGCGACATGTGGGTCCGCGGCGCGCCGCTTATCGGTGCAACGGCAGCCTACGGCATGGCGCTCGCGATGCAGGACGATCCGTCCGACGAAAACCTAAGGGCGGCAGGCGACCGGCTGATGGCGACGCGTCCCACGGCGGTCAACCTGCGCTGGGCCATCGAGGAGATGAAGAGGTTGCTTACGCAGTTGTCCGCAAATGCGCGGGCGGCGGCGGCCTATGCGCGCGCCGCCGAGATCTGCGACGAGGACGTTTCGATCTGTTCGGCGATCGGCGATCACGGCATGCCGCTGATCCACGGAGCGTGGGAAGCACGCGGCAAGCCCCCGCGCATCAACGTGCTGACCCACTGCAACGCAGGCTGGCTGGCGACGGTCGACTGGGGAACCGCGCTGGCGCCGATCTACAAGGCGCACGATGCTGGCATCCCCGTCCACGTCTGGGTCGACGAGACGCGTCCCCGGAACCAGGGCGCCAGCCTGACGGCCTGGGAGCTTGGCCGCCACGGTGTCCCGCACACGGTGATCGTCGACAATGCGGGCGGTCACCTGATGCAACACGGCCAGGTCGATCTCTGCATCACCGGCACCGACAGGACGACCGCGGCTGGCGACGTGTGCAATAAAATCGGCACCTACCTGAAGGCGCTGGCGGCGCACGACAATGGCGTGCCGTTCTTCGTTGCGTTGCCTGGACCCACGATCGACTGGACGATCGAGGACGGCGTCCGCGACGTCCCGATCGAAGAACGCGACGCGGCCGAGGTGACGGTCATGACTGGAAAGAGTGAGACGGGCGAGATCGTATCGGTGAGGATCGCACCCGAAGAGAGCGATGCCGCCAATTACGCGTTCGACGTAACGCCTGCGCGGCTGGTGTCGGGGCTGATTACGGAACGCGGCGTGTGCGCGGCGTCGAAGGACGGAATGGCGCGTCTATATCCGGAGTTCGCCAGGGTCTAGGCTCGCGGCGAACCTGGGCCCGAGCCGATCGGAATTTGGACTCTCAGCTTCTGCCGGTGCGTACCGCAATGCAGTATTGGCTGCTCGACTTCAACTGGCTGCATAGCCACCTAGCCGACCGGCTGTCCGTCGCCCGAACGCCGAGCCTCAGGAACGTACCCTTCGTGCCAACATAGACGCTGCTGCCGTTTACGTACGCGCCCGATACGCCTATGTCGGACTGTGACAACGTCGCCAGCGGCAGCTTGTACTTGAAGCTGAGCCTGAGCATCCGGGCGGCATCGGTATCCTCGATATCGATCGGCCAATGACGCAATCCGATCGCGCACATGTCGTTGCTGGCGCCGTTCGTCGGCATCCCGGCACGTTTTTCGGCCGCAGAACCCGACGCGGCGGATGGCTGAGCCACCGCAAAGCACAGAAGGGCGGCGGAAAGCGCCAGGATATGGATCGGTCTGCAGGTTCCAGCCATCGAATCCCGCGTGCGGCGCAGGGCGCCGCCGAACGTGACACTATTGTCGTCGGTCTTTGTAAAGGCTTAGTAAAGCGGGGTTTCCGTGCTCCGAAGTGTAGGAATCTGCGGTCTTGAAAAACGCCCGCCGTTGCATCACGTTGCGCGCCGACGAAACCGGAGGCGGAATTTCCATGAAAAGCAAATGGTCCAACCGCGACGCGCAGCGGGCGGTGCGCAAATACGCGAAGGCGGGCATCGCCGAGGACCTGGCCCTTAGGGTTTATACGACGCGCCTGCTCGGCAACGATCCGAGCCTCGTGCTACACGGAGGCGGCAACACGTCCGTGAAGACGGTAATGAAGGATACCGCCGGCGATGCGGTCGAGGTGCTGTGCGTTAAGGGATCCGGCTGGGATATGGGCGATATCGAACCACCCGGCCTGCCGGCGGTGCGTCTCGACGCCATCCGGAAGCTTCGAAAGCTCGGGAAGCTGTCCGACGAGGACATGGTCAACGTCCAGCGCGGCGCGCTCCTGGATTCGACCTCGCCGAACCCGTCGGTCGAGACGCTGCTTCACGCGTTCCTGCCGCACAAGTTCGTCGACCACACCCACTCCGACGCCGTTCTCGCGATCACCGACCAGCCGGACGCGACCGCGATCTGCAAGGAACTCTACGGCGACCGGGTCGGGCTCGTGCCCTACATCATGCCGGGCTTCGATTTGGCGCAGGCTTGCGCCCGGATCTACGAGAAGAACTCGGACGTTGAGGGTCTGATCCTCTTAAAGCACGGCATCTTCTCGTTCGGCGAGACGGCACGCAAGGCCTACGAGCGGATGATCGACCTCGTCACCGTCGCCGAAAGGTACATCGCTGCGAAGGGGGGCGGGAAACGTCCTAAATCGTTCGCGTCCGTTCGCATTCCGTCAAAACTCGCCAGCGTCGAGGATATTGCTCCCGTGCTGCGCGGCCTCGCCGCCGCTCCGACCGCCGACGACTGGCGGCGCATGGTGCTGGACTTCCGGAATTCGAAGGAGGCGCTTGCCTTCGTCAACGGTGCCGAGGTGTCGCGCTATGCCACCACCGGGCCGGTAACGCCGGACCACGTCATCCGCACCAAACCAAAGCCCCTAATCCTGCCGGCGCCCAAGGCCGGCGATCTCGAGGGCTTCGCCCAAACGGCGGCGAAGTCGTTCGATGCCTACGAACGGTCCTACGAGCGCTATTTTGCGAAGCACAACGCCAAGCTGACGAACAGGAAGACCGGGCTCGACCCGCTACCGCGCGTCATTCTCGTCCAAGGCGTAGGGCTGTTCGGGATGGGCAAGTCCGCCAAGGATGCCCGGATTGCCGCTGATCTCGCCGAGACGACGGCGCGCGTGATCGCCGATGCGGAGGCCATCGGCCACTTCCGGTGCATTCCCGAGAAGGACATCTTTGAGATCGAATACTGGTCGCTCGAGCAGGCGAAGCTCGGCAAAACGGCGGAGAGGCCGCTCGCCCGCCACGTCGTCGCGGTAACGGGCGGCGCGTCGGGGATCGGCCGGGCGACGGCTGCCGCCTTCGCACGCGAAGGCGCGGAGGTCGCGGTGCTCGACCAAGATCTCGACATGGCGAATGCGTCCGCGGCATCCTTTGGCGGGCTCGCGGTTGCTTGCGACGTGACCAGGCAGGCATCCGTGGACAAGGCATTTGCTGAGATATGCCGTACCTATGGCGGGCTCGACATCCTCGTATCCAATGCGGGCGCTGCCTGGCAAGGCCGGATCGGCGAGGTCGACGAACAGGTTCTTCGCGATAGCTTTGAACTCAATTTTTGGGGCCACCAGCGCTGCGCACAGGCCGCTGTTTCGATCATGAAAGCGCAGGGGACGGGCGGGGCGCTGCTATTCAATACGTCGAAGCAGGCGGTCAACCCGGGCCGAGACTTCGGGCCTTACGGCCTGCCCAAGGCGGCGACGCTGTTCCTGTCGCGGCAGTATGCGCTCGATCACGGTGCCGACGGCATCCGGTCGAACGCGGTCAACGCCGATCGCATCCGCTCGGGTCTGCTCACCGCAGACATGATATTGTCGCGTTCGCGGGCGCGCGGCGTCAGCGAGGCCGATTACATGGCAGGCAATCTGCTCAGGCAAGAGGTCACAGCCGAAGACGTCGCCCAAGCGTTCGTCGACCTCGCGCTTTCTAAAAAAACGACTGCAGCCGTTCTGACGGTCGATGGCGGGAATATCGAGGCCGCGCTTCGGTAGGTCCTTTGCGCCGGTCCCCGCAACAAAAAACCCTCCCCCGTTTTCGGAGGAGGGTTTCTCTATTCTATGATACGAAGGTCAGGCCGCGTGCTGGCCCATCCAGGCGAGGGCGCGTGCGAACGCGCGCTCGGTGGCACCAGGGTTGAACGAGTCGCGGTCGTCGCATGTGAAGCCGTGGCCCGAATCGTCGTAGACGTAGAGCGGGCTGTCCTGATTCGCGTCCTTGATCTTCTGCAGGTCGTCGAGCGGGATTGCTGCGTCCTTGTCGCCGAAGTGGAACTGCGTCGGGCACCTGGGCGACATTTCGCCAACCTTGGCCGCGATGCCGCCGCCGTAGAACGGCATAGCGGCGGAGACGCCATCGACTTTGCAGGCCGCGAGGAAGCTCGCATAGCCGCCGAAGCAGAAGCCGATAACGCTAACTTTGCCACCGGTAGCCGCTTCATTGACCGCCGCCTGGACGTCGGCCGCGATCATGTCGTCGCTCAGCTTGCCCCGTGTCTCGCGGCCCTTACCGAAATCGGTCTCATTATAACCGAGCTCGATGCCCGGCTCGACACGGTCAAATAGCGCCGGCGCGACAACGAGGTATCCCTGCTGCGCGAAATAGTCCGCGGTGCGGCGGATCTGGCCGTTGACGCCGAAGATTTCCTGAATCACAACGAGGCCGCCCTTTGGCGTGCCCGACGGTTCAGCCTTGTATGCGCCCAGCGTGTGTCCGTCGCCAGCGGTAAGCGAGATCATCTCTCCCATTGGTAGCCCCCTTTCTTGGTCCCATAATTCCAGTGTTGAGCGAACCTTGTTGTTCGCGGACGGTCGATTTGCGAGCCGTCTCACCCGCAATCTAACGATTCATGTCAGACGTTGAAACGGAAAAGGATAACGTCACCGTCCTTGACGATATATTCGCGGCCTTCCTGGCGCATCTTGCCCGCTTCCTTGGCGCCGTGTTCCCCCTTGCAGGCAATGTAATCGTCATAGCCGACCGTTTCGGCGCAGATGAAGCCCTTGGCGAAGTCCGTGTGGATAACGCCGGCCGCATTGACCGCTTTAAAGCCGCCCGGAATGGTCCAGGCGCGGGATTCCTTCGGCCCGGCAGTGAAATAGGTGATAAGGCCAAGAAGCTCGTAGCCGGCGCGAATTACACGCTCCAGCCCCGTACGGTTGAGCCCGAGGCTCTCGAGAAATGCCTTCTTCTCCTCCGGATCCTCGAGCTGGGCAACTTCTGATTCGATGGCGGCCGAGACAACGACGCATGCGGCATTCTGCTCTGCGGCGCGCGCGGCCACCTTTTCCGATAGCGCATTGCCGTTGGCGGCAGATTCCTCGTCGACGTTGCAGACATACATTACCGGCTTCGCGGTCAGCAGCTGCATCTGGCGGAACAGTGGGCGCTCGTCCTTCGAGATGTCCACGGTGCGGGCGGCCTTACCGTCCTCGAGCGCTGCCTTAGTGCGATCAACCAGCTCGAGCATCGCCTTCGAATCCTTGTCGCCGCCGCGCGCTTTCTTGACGAGGCCGTCGGTGCGGCGCTCCAGGCTCTGCAGGTCTGCGAGCATAAGTTCGGTCTCGACGACGTCGGCGTCGGCCAGTGGATCGACCCGGCCGGAGACATGCGTGACGCCCTCGCCCTCGAAACAGCGCAGCACGTGCGCTATTGCTGTTACTTCCCGGATATGCCCGAGGAACTGGTTACCCAGCCCTTCGCCGCGGCTCGCACCCTCGACTAGGCCGGCAATGTCCATAAACTCGAGCTGCGCCGGCACGACGTTCACCGACCTGGCTAGTTCGGCAACGATATGGAGCCGGTCGTCCGGTACAGAGACGCGCCCGGCGTTCGGCTCGACCGTGCAGAACGGGTAGTTCGCCGCCTCGGCCGCAGCGGTTGCTGTCAGCGCATTGAAGAGCGTCGACTTGCCGACATTGGGTAGGCCAACGATCCCGCATTGAAATCCCATCAGTCGTTATCCTTCTTCGCTTCTTCCACCTTTTTTGTCGCTGGCGGCGGTGCAAGGTAGGCGACCCGGGTCATGAAGCCCGGATCGTCGCCTTCGATCAGCAGCGGCAGCGCTTCGGCGATGGCCTCAACCGTCCGCTCCACCCAAACCGTCTCTTCGCGGCTGAAATCAGACAGCACGTACTTGTGGACCTGCTTCTTGTCGCCGGGATGGCTGATCCCGATTCGGACGCGCCGAAAATCCTGCCCAATGTGAGAGCTGATGCTGCGGATGCCGTTATGGCCTGCATGTCCGCCGCCCTTCTTGACGCGCACCTTGCCGGGGGCCAGGTCGAGCTCGTCGTAGAATACCGTTACGGCGAGTGGCCGAAGCTTGTGAAAACGTACGGCGGACCCTACCGCGCGGCCTGACTCGTTCATGAAGGTTTTTGGCTTCAGCAGCAGGATCTTCTCGCCCGCGATCGTCCCTTCGGCCACGTAGGCCTGGTGGCGCGACTGGCGCAACGAAAGGTCGAAGCGGCGGATGATCTCATCCGCCGCCATAAACCCGATATTGTGCCGTTGCCTGGCGTGCTTGGGTCCCGGATTGCCGAGGCCTGCGAGAATAAGCATGGACCATCCTCCGCCGCGGCCGGCGGCACGGAAGAGTTAGTTCTCTTCGCCGTCGCCGCCGTCGTCTTCGCCGTCGGACCCGCTGTCGTCGCTCTCGCCCTCGCCTCCAGCGCTCTCGCCTTCATTTACCTCTTCACCTTCGGTCTTTTCGACGACGACGGTGGGGGCGGCGATTGTCGCGATGGTGAAGTCGCGGTCTGTAATGGTGAACTCGACGCCATCCGGCAGGGCGACGCTGCTAGCGTGCACCGAATCGCCAACCTCGAGGCCCGCGAGCTGCAGGGTGAGTTCGGGCGGAATGTTGTCGGCGGTGCAGAGCACTTCGACCTCGTAGCGCACGACGTTAAGCACGCCGCCACCGCGGAGACCGGGGGATTCTTCTTCGCCCTCGAACACCACCGGCACCGCTGCCGAAATCTTCCGGTTGGGGTCGAACCGGAGAAAATCGACATGCATCGGGCTATCCGTAACAGGATGGAACTGCACGTCGCGGGCAAGTACGCGGTGTTTCGCTCCGTCAAGTTCAACGTCCACCAGCTCGATGAAGAACTGCGGGTTGTCTAGTTCCTGAACCAGTAAACGACGTTCGATCGTCAGCATCACGGGTTCTTCCTTGTTGCCGTATATGACGGCGGGCACCATTCCATCGCGGCGAGCCTGGCGCGCGGACCCCTTACCTGCGGCCTGTCGCGGCGAGGCGGCAATCGTTCTTACCTCGGCCATGATCTTTCTCCTGTTGATGAATGCGCCAGCCTCCAGGGGTGCCGGATCGCAACGTTTTCGGGTGGCCAAACAACTGTTGGAGCCAACCGAAAACCTCGCCGAACCCGGCGAGGCGCGCGTTTTTAGCCCCTTGGAACGGGCTAGTCAAACAATCTGGGGGGGCGAGGGAAGTCCCCGAGGGCGTCAGTCGAACAGGCTCGAGACCGACCGGGCATCGCTTATGCGATCGATAGCCTCGCCCATCAGCGGAGCGATGGAAATTTGGTCGATATTGCTGGCCACGCGGACCGCCTCTGTGCCGAGGATTGAATCCGTGATCACCATGCTCTTGAGCGGCGACGACGAGACCCGGCTGACTGCTCCGCCCGAGAGTACGCCATGGGTTATATACGCGTGGACGGCCTTCGCGCCCGCTGCTATCAGC
>JAYPPO010000010.1:0-77516 GCA_038131485.1 Alphaproteobacteria bacterium | reverse complement strand
ATACGACGACGAACCGCGTTCCGCCGAAGCAATCGTGGAGACGATGCTGCGCGCTAACATCATGGCGCAGCAGGCACCAAAGGGGCCGACCTATGTCTGCTTCGACGCCGGCTTGCAGGAGACGCCGCTAAAAGAAGGGGAAGTGACTATCCCAAACGTTGACCGTTTCAAGCTTGCCGATCCACCGCCCGCGTCGGCGGACGCTGTCGCGCGCACCGCGGACCTGCTCGCCAACGCGAAGAAGGCGGTGCTGATGTTCGGCCGCATGTCGGCGAAGCTTGATCAATGGGACAACCGCGTAACGCTCGCCGAGATGACCGGTGCTGGCGTGATCACCGACCTAAAGAATCGGGCATCGTTCCCGACCAGCCACGCGCTCCACATCGGCTCGCCGTCGAACTGGGGCTCGCCGCGCGGCCAGGACGAGCTAGGCGATGCCGACGTCGTGGTGGTATTCGACTGGGTCGATCTCGCAGGTTCATTCAAGCCACTCACGGGGCGAGGCGGCGTCAAGGGGCACGTAGTGAACTGCACTGTGGACTCATACGCTCACAATGGTTGGAGCGCAGATCATTTCGGCCTCGCGCCGGCCGACACTATGGTACTTGCAGATCCCGACGTATTTGTCAGCCAGCTTCTCGAGGCGCTTGAGGGCAAGCTCGGCGGCAAGCCCAAGTGGGACGGCAGCGTTAAACCAAAGACTATACCGGCGGTGCAGGAAGACAAGGCAGCCGACGCGAAGATCGCGCCGCGCGATATCGCGTTTGCGCTCAAAGAAGCGCGCGGCGATCACAAGCTGACGCTGACGCGCGTTCCACTTGGCTGGGCGTCGGACTCGTGGGATTTCGAACACCCGCACGACTATCTTGGCAATGACGGTGGCGGCGGGCTCGGTTCAACGGCGGGCGGCGCGATCGGCACGGCGCTGGCGCTGCTGGATACCGATCGTATGGCGGTCGCCATCGTTGGTGACGGCGACTTCATGCAAGGCGGCACCGCGCTGTGGACTGCCGCGCACTATAAGATCCCGGTACTGTACATCGTCTCCAACAATCGCTCGAATTTCAACGACGAGGTTCACCAAGAAGCGATGGCCAACCAACGGTCACGTCCGAAGGAGAACCGTTGGATCGGCCAGCGCATCGACGAACCCGCGCTCGATCTCGCAAATTTTGCGCGGTCGCAGGGGATTTCGGCTCGAGGTCCCGTCGAAAAGGTCGGCGATCTCGCAGAGGCAATCAAGGAATGCCTCGAGATCGTCGCGGGCGGCATGCCGCATTTGATCGATGTGGTCGTTCAGCCCGGCTACTCCGCGCCTATGGTCACGCGGGCGAGCGGCGAAGCCTCTACTGGCACCGCGAGCTAACGGGCAGGTAATCATGGCGAACATTCTCGAAATCAACAACGTCTCCAAGACTTACAACGCCGGGGACGGCAACGCCGTCACGGCGTTGGACGGGGTCAACCTCAATGTCGAAGAGGGTGAGTTCGTCTCTATTATCGGCCCGTCGGGTTGTGGAAAGTCGACGCTGTTTAACATCATCGGTGGTCTGATTGAGGATTATGAGGGTACCGTGCTGATTGATGGCCGCCCGGTCGACGGCGCCCACAAGGACGTGGGCGTCGTGTTTCAGGAAGAGTCGACTTTTCCATGGCGCAGCACGCTCGATAACGTCGCGTTTCCCCTCGAAGTCGAGGGCCTCGACAAGGCGGAACGGGAGGCGTCGGCGCGTAAGTTCATCAAGCTGGTCGGGCTGGAAGGATTCGAAAACCATTTTCCCGCTCAGCTGTCCGGCGGCATGAAGCAGCGGACCGCCGTTGCCCGCACGCTTGCTTATGAGCCTAGAATTATGCTGCTCGATGAGCCGTTTGGTGCGCTTGACGAACAAACGCGGATGCTGCTGGGTGACAAGATGCTTGAGATTTGGTCTGAACTGCGCCAGACGATGCTACTAATCACGCACAACATCACCGAAGCCGTACAGCTGTCGGACCGCGTGGTGGTGATGTCGTTCCGTCCGGGTATCATCAAGGAAATAATTCCAATCGAACTGCCGCGCCCGAGGTCGTCGGAAGTGATTTCGACGCCCGAATTCGGCACTTATGTGGGCCGCCTATGGACCCTTCTCCGGGAGGAGGCTTCGCGCGGCATGGCCGATCAGGAGGCGACGATCGCGGCCACCTAAGGGGCCTCATGAGTCGTTCGCCTGCTAACGTAAATTGGACTACACTGTAAGCGCAGGACAATCAAACCGGGAGGGAAACATGTCCAAAGCATTGAAAACAATGATTTTTGCAGCCGCCGGTGTGGCAGTCGCCGCATCTTCGGCCTTCGCCATGGACAAGATCCGCATGGTGAACAGTACCAAGGTCGTTTTCGAGACAGAACACCCTTACACAGGTATCGAAGAAGGTATCTTTAAAAAGAACGGGCTCGACGTTTCGTTGATCCATGGCTCAGGTGGCGCCGCTTCACTTCAGGCCGTTTTGACAGGTAGCCAGGATGTTGTTTTTGGCAATGGGGTTCTTGGTGTTTTGGCAGCCTATGCTAAGGGAGCGCCAGTCCGAATCCTCGGCAACAATATACGGGGCGTGCCCGATCTTTATTGGTATGTGAAATCTGATAGCCCTATCAAATCGTTCAAGGACCTCGATGGCGGCAAGGTGATGGCTTATTCGCGCCCGGGCTCGACGACAGATCTGGCAGCGCGTTTCATTGCCGACGCCCTCGGTATAAAGCCGAAATTCGTCTCAGTCGGTGGACCGTCTGGCTCACGTACTCAGTTAATGTCAGGTCAGGTTGAGTCTGGTTGGTCAGTTTATCCGCTTAATAAAAATCTAATCCGTGAGGGTAAGATCCGCGTCATAGGCACGGGCAAGGAGGCCAAAGGTCTGGTTGGGGTGACGATCCGTGTAATTGCGGCAAACTCCAACTGGCTCGATAAAAACCGCGATGTCGCGAAACGGATGATGAAGGCCTTCGAAGAGTCTATCAAGACGACTTATAATAGCGAGAAACGTCTCAAGGCTTATGCCAAACGATGGAAGCTAAACTACGAAGACGTCAAGACGGCACCCCAAGATACCCCGTATGATGTTGTAACGCTCCTGCCTGTGGCTGGTCTTGATAAGATCAACGAGATTGCCCTCAAAAATAAGAAAATTAAGAAACTGTTGACCGCCGCTCAACTAAAAGAGCTAGTCCACCCGATGGGTAACAAGCCCTAAGCGGCAGGTCTCTCGATAGCTGGGGAACGAACGGTTTGAAGAACATTCATAAAGCACCTGTGCTCGTTGGCTTATTTGGGCTCTTTCTATGTGGATTGCTGCTCGAATTATCTGTCGATGCGGGTTGGGTTATGGAGTTAGTCGTTCCCCGGCCATCGGATACGTTTCTTGCTTTTCCTGAGGTTCAGAATGACATGGACCTCATTGGAAATTTCTTCGTGACGCTCGCAATGACGGGGGCGGCGACTCTACTCGCTCTCGCGATTGGCATACCCTTCGGGTATTTCCTGTACAGTAATACGCGCTACGGGATCGCTTACGAAGGCTGGCTCGCGGCAGCGTTCGCGGCGCCAACGGTTCTGCTTTATCCGCTTTTTCTTGTTATCTTCGGGCGGAGCCACGCTACACTGATCGCAATGGGTTTTATTCCGGGTGCGATCCCGATCATCATCCAGACGCGGCAGGGCTTACTCGGGGTGTCCCGGACGCTGCTCAATGTCGGACGCAGCTTCAATATTTCAGATCGTGATATGTTCTGGAAAATCCAGTTGCCGAGCGCTGTGCCGACGATCTTTACCGGTATCCGCATCGGCGTGATGTACACGCTCGTCAACATTGTCGCGATTGAATATCTAATCGACTTCGGCGGGCTCGGACGGATCGTTTCTGAGATGTATTTCCGCTTCGATACTCCGGGCACCTATGCGAGCATTATCGCTGTGGTATTCGTGAGTGTCTTTTTCTACTGGGGATTCGGGAGGATCGAGAAGTGGCTCAGACCGGTGTAATACAGGCCGCCTCGGTCGATAAGACCTCGGTCGAGGCTTCGATTTCTCGTATACGCTTGATAACACTCATTGGGCTCATCGCTGCCTGGGAATGTTTAGCGCTGCTGGGATCGATTGGGGTTCTCTATAACGATGTTGTCCCGTCGGCATGGAAGATCGCTGTCGCGATCTACGGAGAACTGGTTTCGGCCGCCTTCTACCGCGATCTCGGGATCACCTTCGCCGAGCACATTGTCGGGTTCATCGTTGGCTCGGCCATAGCGATATTTTTGGGCATCGCAATGGGCACCAACCCGCTTCTTCGAAAAGCCCTGGAGCCTTATCTGAATGCGATCGGTTCAACACCTAAAATCATCTTCTTGCCAATCCTCTTCTTGATGTTCGGAACTGGCATCGAATCCAAAATGGCGAAGGGCGCGATGTCCGCGTTCTTTCCTGTCGTGTTTACTACGGCGCTCGGCATGCTGCTGATAAACCCAGTTCTGATCCGGGTCGGCAAGAGTTTCAACCTGTCCAAATCGCAAATGATCCGAAAAATCTACATTCCGGCGATGGTCAATCCGATCATTACCGGGCTTCGGCTCGGCATGGCTATCACGGTTATTGGCGTGCTCGTCGCAGAGCTTAAGTTCGCGGACGGTGGTCTCGGCTACCGGCTTGGGATCTACTACGAACAATTCCGGATTGCGCCGATGTACGCGATCATTCTGATCATCTTTGCACTGGCGGCTGCAGCCAATGTCGGGATGACCAGGCTGCAGGACCGGGTGAATAGGCACATGGCGCCGACAACCGCGAAGGGCAAGAAGGCCAGAGCAAGCGCGTCCGGCGGTCTGGGCGTCGTAGCTACCAACTAACTAGTAACCGACAAGAATCCAAGAACCGCGTCGAAGGGAAAAGAAGAAACATGGCCAAGGAGCTATTTGTATCGAAATCGGCCGATCTGCCGGACGGGGAACGCAAGATCGTTCCGAACGGCAACTACGAGATTGGCGTCTACCGGGTGAACGGTAATCTTTTCGCGTATCAGAATGTCTGCCCGCATCAGGGCGGGCCTGCGTGCGAGGGGTTGTTGATGGCTAAGGTCGAAGAGGTCATCGCGGAGGACAAGACCTACCAGGGCATGACCTTCAACCACGATGAGATGCACATCGTTTGCCCCTGGCATGGCTGGGAATTCGACCTGGCGACTGGGGATATGGTCGCAGACCGCAAGTTCCGGCTGCGCAAGTATGACGTCGTCGAGAAGGATGATGGTGTATATGTCGTCGTCTGACGAAGCACCGCTGGATACTAGCGACTCGCCGTTCCACGGCAAGGCGGTTGAGCGGATTGCTCAGGAAACGGGTGATCCGCTCGCCAACGTCGAGCATGAAACAGCCGCGCTGAAGGCGCTTGCGCATAAGATAATCAATTTACCGGAGGGAGAGTCGCCGTCGCCGGAAATGATCCAAGAAGGGCTCGATGCGCTTACCAAGCTCTATACTGTACGTTTCCAGGCAGGCGAGCGCTGGAGCCCCTTTCTAGACGGCCGGGGTATGCCGGTGACGTCGGTCATGATCATGACGACGGCGATGCTACAGGGCGTGAATATCGAACTGTTCGAACTGGGAATGTGGCAGGCCTGGGCCGGCAGCTGAGTCGGTAACACCTGACACATCGTTACAATCGGAGGACGGGCTATGGAAATCCCTCTAGATCACCTAAACAAAATGTCGGTCGAGGAATTCGACACTTCAAAGCTTCTAATCAATGCGGCGCGTCAGCGCGATCAGCGAAAGCTAGAGGACGTCCTGATTATTGACGTCGATGCGCACCATTACGAAAACGAGTCGATGAAGGAGATCGTTGAGTTCATCGAGGATCCGGTTCTTCGACGAACTGGTCAGGTTTATACTGGGGCCGGAACCGGAGCGAATAACCCGTTCATGGTGGGCAGTCCGGGTTCGCAGGACGTGGCTGGTCGAGTAACGCGGTATCCTCTGCGCAAGATGGACCAAGCGCCGGCAGACGGTACGCACCGTGATATCCACCTTTCACTGAAGTGGATGGATGCCATGGGCGTTGACTACGTAATGCTGTTCCCCACGCCGATGCTCTTGCTTGGCCTACATCCAGTGCCTGAATATGAGGCCGCTATGGCGCGCGCCTATAATCGTTGGCTAACGGAAAAGATTCTGCCGACAGAAAAGCGCATCAAGACGATGCTTTACCTGCCGTTCAACGACCCCGATGCCACATACAAAATGGTAAAGGATTTTGGCGACTGTGAGGGGGTCTGTGGCTTTATGGTCGTGTCCACGCGTTACAAACCCGTATACGACAATGCCTATATGAAAACGTATGCTCTGATTGAGGAAATGGGTAAGCCGTTGGCGTTCCATGGATCCTACAGTTGGAATGATCAGTTGCTCGGTAACACTAATCGTTTCCTCGTCACACATGCATTGGGCTTTACCATCTTTAACGCGGTCCATCTGTGCAACTGGATTGTCAATGGTCTGCCCGAACGGTTTCCCAAACTAAACACTATATGGATTGAATCGGGGCTCGCTTGGATTCCCTGGCTTATGCAGCGGCTCGATAATGACTACCGAATGCGGTCGTCGGAGGCGCCGCTTCTAAAGAAGCTTCCAAGTGAATATATGCAAGACATGTATTACTCGTCTCAGCCGATGGAGATGCCTCATGACTTGGAGGTTCTTGAAATGACCTTCAAGATGATTAAGGCAGATACGCAGCTTTGCTGGAGCTCAGACTATCCTCACTGGGATATGGACGTTCCCAGCGTCATTTGGGACCTGCCGTTCCTAGACGAACGTCAGAAGAAGAACATTCTCGGCGAGAATGCGAGGAGGCTCTACAACATGGACGTTTCCGACCGCTTCCCCAACTATAAGCCGCCGGCGTAAGCCGGCGGCCCTGGGCCGATGAGCACGAAACTTAAGAATGTAGAGGGCTTCGACAAGAGCGAGACGCTCACGGAAGGGCTGATCTCGCTGATCCGGCATAAGCCGGTCTCCCGCCACGACCTCGAGACGATGGCGCTATTCACGCTGGACGGCATCGCAAACATGCTCGCTGGGCGGAGGACGATGCCGGGCGAAAAGCTGCTAGCCTATCTCAAGGGACGCGAGGGTGACCCCGGCCGCCATGCGCTCGTTATGGGTGGCCTCACCCACATCCTCGAAGTCGATGATCTGCACAAGGCGTCGGTCGTGCACCCGGCCTGCGTGACGATCCCGGCCGCTCTGGCGCTGGCACGTGAGACTGACCCTTCGGGCGAAGAGTTTCTGAAAGCGGTGCTCTACGGGTTCGAGGCTTCCACGCGCGTTGGCATGTCCGTCGGCAAGGCTCACTACAAGGTCTGGCACAATACGGCGACCTGCGGGACGTTCGGCGGCGCGATGACGGCCGCGACGCTAATGGATCTATCCGACGAGGCAACGCTGCATGCACTCGGTAATGCCGGCACGCAGTCAGCGGGCCTATGGGAATTCCTCAATACAGGTGCAATGAGCAAGCATCTGCATGCCGGCCGCGGCGCCGAGGCGGGAGTTGTTGCAGCGCAGCTAGCGCAGCTTGGTTTTACCGGCCCGCCGGCCATTCTAGAGGGCCCGCAGGGCCTATACGCCGGTGCCTGCCCGGACCCTGATCCCGATGCGGTCCTGCGAGACCCGAATGCCCCGTGGCAGGTTCACTTCACGTCGATCAAGCCGTGGCCATCCTGCCGGCACACGCACCCGGTCATTGACGCGGCACTGGAGCTATCCTCGAAGGTCTCCGTGGCCGACATCGAGTCGGTGGATGTCTCGATCTACCAAGCATCGATCGACGTGTGTGACCGTCCGATGCCGGAGAGCGAGTACGAAGCGAAATTCTCGTTGCAGCATTGCGTGGCGATCAGTCTGCTTGATGGGAACTGCGTGTTCTCGTCGTTCGATCCGTCCGCGCGCGATCGCGCGGCCGACCTCCGCAGACGTATTTCGACGAGCGCG
The DNA here is from genome assembly GCA_038131485.1 of Alphaproteobacteria bacterium. Taxonomy (GTDB): domain Bacteria; phylum Pseudomonadota; class Alphaproteobacteria; order MPNO01; family UBA830; genus JAYQUR01. The sequence continues at coordinate 69,502 of JAYPPO010000010.1, read as the reverse complement.
GGCAAGACCTACAGCGCTGCTTATCCGAAGGATTGGGGCGGCGAAGTGACTGTCCGTCTCAAGGACGGTGCGTCTTTCACGGCGGCGCGGACGGCCTGCAAGGGTGATCCCGAGTTACCGCTCGACCGGAACGAGATGATCGCTAAGGCTCGCGATCTTCTGACCTTTGCGACGATCAACGATGTCAACGCGGTCGTAGATGGAATCCTAGGCATGGCGTCGGGCGGGGCGGTTCCGGACATCTCGTTACGAGGCAGCTGACACAGGTTCCTGGGCGCACGCTTCGGGTGGTGCACCTCGTCTTTCCTGCGTAGTCTTCCCTAGAATGGATTCGGGAAAGAACAGGATGGACAAGGCCGTACTCACCGTAAAGGCCGAACGGCTTAAATCGCTAATTGCAGCGCCGGAAATGCTGGTGCTGCCGAATGTCTGGGACGTGGCTAGCGCACGCATCGTCGCCGACGCGGGCTATCCCGTCATCGCGACGTCTAGCGCCGGCATCGCTTGGTGTCTCGGGTACGCAGACGGTGAGAAGATTTCGCGGGACGACATGTTGTTCATGGTCCGACGCATCGCGGCGGGCGTCGATCTTCCCGTGACCGCCGACATGGAGGCGGGCTATGGCGAGGCGCCGGATGCAGTGGCGGAAACGGTTGTGGCAACGATGGAGGCAGGCGCCGTCGGCGCAAACATCGAGGACAGTTCTCCTGCGCCGGGCCACCCGCTGCTCGACTTCGATCTCTCAGTCGAACGCATCCGTGCGGGCAAGGCTGAAGCCGATGCTGCGGGCGTGCCATTCGTCATTAACGCCCGTACCGACGGGTTCGCGGGCGGGCTGAGCGAAGAGGCATTCGCGGAGAGCGTTAAACGGGCAAACGCGTATCTCGAGGCGGGGGCGGGGTGCGTGTTCGTGCCCTTCGTGCGGGACGGTGACATGATCGCGCGCCTGGCGGAAGCGATCGATGGGCCTCTAAATATCCTAGCTGGCGCGTCGTCACCGCCGCTGCCGCACATGCAGGAGATGGGCGTCGCCCGGATCAGCGTCGGGGGGCTCTTCTCGCTGATGACCTACACGAACGTTCGCACTGCCTGCCGCGAACTATCGGAAACTGGGACCTACGGCTGGGCGCAGGACGTCATTCTGCACCCCGAGATGAACGCCTTGATGTGCTCGGCATAGAAAAAGGGAAACAACCATGAAAATCGGCGTCTTCGATCATCTGGACCGGCGAGATGAACCGCTGGCGAAATTCTACCGCGATCGGCTAGACTTCGTGCGGGCGCTCGATAGGATGGGATTCTACGCCTACCATATCGCTGAACACCATGCGACGCCGCTCGGCATGGCGCCGTCGCCCAATGTATGGCTAGCTGCGGTTGCCGAAGCGACCACGACACTTCGGTTTGGCCCGCTGGTCTATCTTCTGCCGCTCTACCATCCTGTTCGGCTTATCGAGGAAATCGCCATGGTAGACAATCTGTCGGACGGGAGGCTTGATATGGGCGTGGGACGCGGTATCTCTCCTTTTGAGGTCGGAAGCTACGGCATCGATCCGTCGGAGACGCGCCCGATGTTCGAGGAAGGACTTGATCTCCTTCTCGCCGGCCTGACGGGCGATCGGCTCAGCCACAAGGGTGATTGGTACGAGATCCAAGACATCCCGATCGAGCTGCGCCCCGTCCAGAAGCCGCACCCGCCGTTGTGGTATGGCGGCGGCAACGAGCAGGGCGCCATAGTCGCGGCGCGCTACGGTATGCATTTCGTCACGCTCGGCGCTGACGACCGCTGCAAGGGCCTTGTCGCGCGCTACCGCGAGATGTGGGACGAGTATGCCGACGATCCGATGCGCCGGCACGCGGCGGCTGACGAGCCTCTTGTGGGTATCGGCCGCCACGTCTTCATCGCCGATACCGATGCGGAGGCGGAGAATATCGCCGCACAAGCCTACGCGCACTGGTACGATTCCGTCGTGAAGCTGTGGCGCGACCACGGCAAGACCCCGGTGACGGGGATGATGATCGACAACTACTCTCAGGCGCGCCGCGAAGGACAGTGCGTCGTTGGCACGGCTGAAACCGTGAGAGACGAGCTCACTGCGCAGGCGGCCGATATCGGCCACAACTATCTCGACTGCCAGATGGCATGGGGAGATCTTGGCTATGATCGCGAGATGGCCTCGCTCGCGGCGTTCTCGGAGACGGTGATGCCGGCGGTAGCGGCCACCTGACCTTCGTCAGGCGTCAAGGGCCGCTTGCCGGAGGACGGGCACGACTTTCTCGCCAAACAGTTTCACGGCACCGGGACGCTGACTTTCGGCACCGCGGGCAAGAGTTGCCACAAAATGGCCTGCGCCGCATCGGCGACATTGGTCGACAATCTGTTCCGCGATCTGTGCGGGTGTCCCCGCGATGAACTCGTCGTCGTGTACTGTGAAGCCGTTATTCTTGCTTGGAGCGTCGAGAAGGCCGCTTTCCTGCGGCCTGACCCTGGTGTCGCCCGCCATCAGGCTGCGCGCGGTTTCCCTAGCATTCGCCCTCATCTCGCGGGCGGCGTCCTCAGTCGGGGCAATAGAGACGTTGCGTCGGATAGCCAGACGGTCCGGCCCGAAGGCATTTCCTGACCGGGCAGCTTCTTCACGGTAGGCATCGAAAATAGCGGCGATGGATTCTACTGACTGGAAACTAGTACAGATGGCGGTGTCTCGCCTTGCTGATTTTCGCGCAGAGCCTTCGCTGACGATTGTTGTCCAGCGGGGTGGTGATGGCTGCTGCCGCGGTTTGGGATAGATCCGGAAATTATCGAAATTCCAGTGCTTTCCATGATGCGTGATTGAGCCTTCAAGCAGGCCCTTATCGAGGATTTCCAAAATCTCGTCGAACCGCTCGCGTGCTTCCGAAGAAGTCAGGCCGACAGAACTTATTTCCTGCGGAATACCGGCGGCGAAACCGACCTCTAGCCGCCCTCGCGTGAGGTGATCGAGCATGCCGATTTCTTCCAGTACGCGCCATGGCTCGTAGAAGGGCAGCACGTTACCCATCACGCCTAGGCGCAGCCGCGTTGTGCGCTGGCTGGCAGCTGCGATTAGAAGGTTGGGTGATGGGCTGTTCGAATACCCGATGAAGTGATGTTCACTGAAAAAGATGCCTTCGAAGCCGAGCCGTTCGCAATCTTCCCAGATCGCCAGATTTTGCTCGAAACTAGCGGCCGTGACCTCGGGTGTATCTTCCGTGTCGGGAAACCCAGGCGCGTGGAGAAATTCGAAAAGCCAGGAGCGGATCATTCATCCCTCGTGAATTTCATTGGCGCCAGCGATCAGTAAGCCCGCCAATGCAATAGCATTTGTATTGCCGTTTGATGCATTCGGAAGGTGGCTAAAAGAATCGGCGGTCGGCCTCAGCAGTCGTGGTTCATTTCCTCAACCGTCTCGCCTTCGTCTTCCTTGCGTTGTTCAGCGCGATCGCGCTTCGCCTGCTGGCGCTCTGCCTTTTTCTGGGCGCGCGCCCGTTCGCGCTCGCGCCGCTCGAAATCGTAATTCGGTTTTCTCGCCATGATCGAGAAGCCTGCCTGTTGTTGAAAATTTATGCCTAAAATGACGAAGGCCCGCCGGTTGGGGCGGGCCTTCAGGTCCGGGGCGCGTCGCCTTAGTCGGCGAGCGTTAAGTTCTCGGCGGATTCTTTCCCATTCCGACCTGGCTGAAGGTCGTAATTGACCTTCTGGCCCTCGCGGAGGTCTGAGAGACCAGCACGCTCGACGGCGCTGATATGGACAAATGCGTCCTTACCGCCGTCGGAGGGCTCGATGAAACCGTAGCCTTTCTGAGAGTTGAACCATTTCACGGTGCCTGTAGGCATAAAGTGTCCTTTCACGACAATTGGGTGGGCCGTTGCAACATGCCTCGGTCCCGTATCACGTTCGCAATGTCGGAGAAGAAACTTGGCAAGCCGCCGTAGCAGGCAATCCGGGTAACATCGTCGACCTCTGAAACGCGCTCTGAAAATAGAGCCGGTTTTAGGGATTTCAAGAGAAATTCGCGTCTCCGTTTCAAATCCTAAAAAGGCTCGAAGTCCCGGAGCGCTGGAATCACGCGCTCGCCGAACAGCCGGATAGAGCGCATCAGGTCGTCCTCGCCGAGGTCTGCGAAGTTAAATTCGCCCATGAAAGTATTGAAAAGGCCGGTTTCCGAAGCCTTATACAGCCTCTCGGCGACCGTTTCGGGCGAGCCTATGAAGACGAGGTCGTTCTCGATGATATGTGCCTCATCGAAGATTTTCATGATACCGGCGGCCGCGGGGTTCTCGCCGCGCGCCTCAAATTGGCGCCTGAATTCGTCGATACGGTCTTCAAACGGCGCGTTCGGCAAAGGCAGGATACCTTCGTAGGCCCGCGCCGCGCGCCGCTTGGCGATCTCCAGCGCTTTGTCGTCGCTCTCGTCGACATAGATAGTGGTCGCATAAGCGATATTCGGCTTGCAGTCCCAGCCGGCCTTGTCCCAATCTTCGATGTACTTCGCGTAACGGGGCGCCGCGGCCTCGCGCGGGAAGACGAGGAAATTGCCAGTGTTGATACCGTTTTGGGCAAGAAATTCGAGCGTCTCGGGATCGCGGCTCATCATCCAGAGGGGCGGGTGCGGCTTCTGGACTGGCGGCACCGAAATATGCGCGCCATCGGTTTGGAAGTTCTCGCTGTGGAACGAGAACGGCTGGTCGTCGCCATAGGCTGCGCGGAGATAGCCCGGAAACTCCAGCGTCGGCGACTTGCGAAAATTGTAGTCGAGGCCGAACGGTTCGAAGTAGGAGCCCATGATGCCAGGGACGAGGCCGACCTCCATTCGCCCGTCGAGCATCTGGTCGATGATGGCGATCTCCTCGGCCAATCGCAGTGGATGGTATAGCGGCACGATATAGCCCATCGGCCCGACGCGGATGTTTTTCGTCCGAGCGCCCGCGCCCACCGTGTAAAGCGATGGCGAGGACATCCAGCTCTCGTATGGTGTGAAATGATGTTCTACGCAGAACCCGTAGTCGAAACCCAGCGCATCGCACAACTCTAGCTCGCGCCAGAGCTGTTCGTAGCGCGCGTGCGGCGTCATGCCGGGCTTGCCCCAGATATGGGCAAAATGTGCGAATTTCATCGTGCCGTCCTGTTCGATTGTCTTTGCATGACTACCTTAGGTAACCGAGCGCAGTCGGGGAAGGCGCGGATTGATGCGGCGTGTCGTTCGGAGTGGCGGCCTATTCTGCTGCCTGTGCCATCGGCGCACCACGGTCCATCGCAACGATCATGTCGTCGAGTATGCGGATGGAGGCGCGTGCCCCGCGGTTATTTTTGTTTCCACCGAAAAGTTATGAATTTCGACGATAAATGGGGCTTTTTATCTGAGCCCATTCTTGCCAATTCGGTCGGAGCGCCGCAAACCCTCAAATATCTCCGTCAGCCGGAATTGGTTGATCGCAGAAGTTGCATCGAGTTTCCGATGAATAAGAAATTCATCCTTTTCAGCACTAAATTCGTTCGCGGTGGGCTTGTTTAATCGCCCAAAGCCGCTTTCTGAATGGCCGACAGAGTATTCGTCGGCAGCACTGCATCCGACTCAATCCGAATCTCGATCAGGCTCGGCCCATCAGCCGCTCGGCAACGCTCAAAGGCGGCGTCGAAGTCCACCGTCTTCTCAACGGTTTCGCCGTGAGCGCCGTAGGCGCGGGCCAGCGCCGCGAAGTCGGGGTTGTGGAGGTGGGTGCCAGAGACGCGCTTTGGGTATTCGCGTTCCTGATGCATGCGGATGGTGCCGTAGATGCCATTGTTTATGACGATGAATATCGTCTTCGCGCCTTCTTGCACGGCGGTGCCGATCTCCTGGCCGTTCATCTGGAAGCAGCCATCGCCATTGAAGGAGAGCACGATCCGGTCTTTGTATCGCAAGCCCGCGGCTGTTCCCGACGGCACTCCGTAGCCCATTGCGCCCGACTGCGGCGCGAGCTGGGTGCCGTACTTCTTGTAGCGCCAGAAGCGGTGGACCCAGACGGTGTAATTGCCTGCGCCGTTGGTAACAATCGTGTCGTCGGGTAGCGACTCGCTTAGCTTCGAGACAATCTCGGAATAATTTACCGCACCCGGCATTGGTTTTGGGCTTGAATAGTAGAGATAATCCGCGTGCGCCACCTCGGTCTCTTTTTTCCATGCGGATGCATCGACCGGCTTCATAGCAGCGGCTGCAGCGCAGAACTCCGACATACCGGCGTTAATGGCGAGGTCGGCCTGATAAATCTTGCCTAGCTCGTCGACGCCGGCCGAAATGTGGATCAGCGGCTGGCGCGGCCTCGGGAGGGAAAAATAGGTGTAGCCACCGGTGACGATTTCGCCGAGCTGCGGGCCAAGCGCGATCAGCAGGTCGGTCTCGTCGAGGCGCTTCTTCAACCTGGGATCGAGGCCTAGCCCGACAACGCCGGCGTAATTCGGGTGCCTGTTGTCGAGCAGGTCCTGACGTCGGAATGCCGCGGCGACCGGCAGGTTGTTATTTTCCACGAAAGTCCTGAGGTTGGCGCATGCACCCTCGGACCAGCCGCCGCCGCCGACCAGAAGGAACGGGTTCTTCGCCGCTGCCAGCATGTTGCGGAACGCCGACATGTCGTCAGCGCCGGGATGCGCCTGGGCGGACCTGTAGCGCTGGCCGTCTTCGGCGTCGGCACGGTCTTTTTGCATGTCCTCGGGCAGCGCGAGGACGACTGGGCCGGGGCGGCCCGACGTGGCGACGTGGAACGCGCGGCTCACCATCTCAGGGATGCGCTCGGCATTGTCGATCTGAGCAACCCACTTGGTCATTTCGCCGAAGAAGCGGCGGTAGTCGACTTCCTGAAAGGCTTCGCGCTCAGTCATATCGCGGCCGACTTGGCCGACAAACAGGATCAATGGAGTAGAATCCTGATGCGCGGTGTGGATGCCGACCGAAGCGTTGGTCGCGCCTGGCCCGCGCGTGACGAACGCGATGCCCGGCCGGCCGGTCATCTTACCGTAAGCGTCTGCCATGTTGGTGACGCCGCCTTCCTGACGGCAAACCACTAATTTTATAGCGTCCTGCGCGTCGTGGAACGCATCCAGCGTCGCGAGATAGCTCTCTGCCCGACACGCAGAGAGACGGTGTCGACCCCGTGCAGCTTTAAGCAGTCGACGAGGATCTGCCCGCCAGTGCGGAGGTTAGAAGAGGCCTGGGTTGAAGAAGAGTTGGAGGGCATTTTTCTATCCTTCTAGGGCATCGGCGGCAGGGCGGGTGTCCCCACTATCCCGCAAGAGATAGGGGCAGTCCTCAGATTTCGATGAACTCGTCGAGGAAGATCGTATAGCGTTGGCGCTTCGGCTTGTCTTTGTCCTCCTCCTTTACGTATGAGATCGAAGACGTGCCTTTGAGTCGGCGCGGCAGGATCATCACGCGCGAGAAGTTGCCCGGCTTGTCGTCTGGTGCCCAGGCGAGAACGGGAATCGGGCCGGCCTCAAACCACGGCTCGCCGGCCGCAATCGTGTGCGTCTTGCCGTCCGTCTCGACGACGAAGCCGCCTTCCAGCAGGCAGCGGATGCCAGGGCCTTGGTGGACGTGGGGACAGGCGATGCCGCTCGGCGGAATGTCAACGCGGTCGCAGCGCAGCAGGTAGCCGTCGCCGGGCTCGAGATCAATTTTGGCGGCGAGTTTCGCGATCGAGTTGACGCCGGCGCCCTCAGCCACGCACCTCAGCGCGCCCTTAGGAACCAGCTCGTAGCGCAGGATGCGGGCACCATCGCTGCCCCCTGTCACCTCGACGTCGCTAGTCGTGAGGATTGCTGAGTTAGCGTTCAGCGTCGCGCTGGTGCCGTTACCATGTACAGTCGCCATGCCGTTCGAGATATAGAGCGCGCGGACCAAGCCGGGCAGCGGTCTCGACAGGCTAGCCTTCTCGCGCAGTACGTCGGTGTAAAGGCGCAGGACGTAGTCGGCCATTGATTTTTCTCCAGTTTGCGGCGCGAGTTCCTTCGCTTTCTGTCCGGCGTATCATACGCCCTTAGGGGCGGCAAGACGAAGCGCCCCTGAGCTTGGGCTTCGTTGACGCGCGCGCGTCGTGAGCTATGATGGCGCGCTTTTCGATGCCGTGCCCGGAGACATAAATTAGTGAAAATCATACCGTTAAGGTCTATCCGTCAAGCAAGAACTCAAACGCGAGGATCAACTCGCCTGGAAGATTGCATCCGTCGCTTCCGATCCTGTCGAGCTTTCGAGGACGCGGTGACCGACATGATTATTAACCGCATCATCGACAACGCGTCGGTGGCGATGGCGTCAGTTAACGCCGTCCGGTCGCGAACGCCCGCGCTATGGCGATCTGTCATCCGCGCGCCGGCGGCGCGACGGTGTTGGCATGCCGCAGGAGCAACGTTTCTCGGCAGAGTGGGCCGCATGGGCGAACGGGACCGCGGTGCGCGAGCTCGATTATCATGACACTTTCCTTGCGGCAGACTATTCGCATCCGGGCGACAACATTCCGCCAGTACTTGCGGTCGCGCAGCAGAAGGGCCGCTCGGGCCAGATCTCGTGCGCGGCATCGCGACCGGCTATGAGATCAGGTCGATCTCGTTAAGGGCATCTGCCTGCACGAGCACAAGATCGACCATATCGCGCATCTTGGCCCATCGGCGGCGGCCGGCATCGGCACGCTGCTCGGCCTCGGCACGGAGACGATCTACCAGGCAGTCCAGCAGGCGCTGCACGTGACGGTGTCGACGCGCCAATCGCGCAAGGGCGAGATTTCGAGTTGGAAGGCCTATGCGCCGGCGCACGCGGGCAAGCTCGCGATCGAGGCGGTGGACCGCTGCATGCGGGGCGAGGGCGCGCCGTCGCCGATCTAAGAGGCGGAGGACAGCGTGATCGCCTGGGTGCTCGACGGGCCGGACGCGAACTACACCCGTGCCGCTGCCTGGACCGGGGAGGCCAAGCGAGCCATCCTCGAGACCTACACCAAGGAGCATTCGGCCGAATATCAGAGCCAGGCGCTGATCGATCTCGCGCGCAAGATGGGCGGGCAGGTCAAGGATTTCGACGCGGTCGACAGCGTCGTCATCCACGCCAGCCACCACACTCACGTCATCGGCACCGGCGCGGGCGATCCGGAAGATGGACCCGAGGGCGAGCCGCGAGACGCTCGACCATTCGATCATGTACATCTTCGCCGTCGCTCCAGGACCAGGCGTGGCACCGCATGCGTTCCTATGCGTCGGAGCGCGGCAGCGCCCGACACGGTGGCGCTGCTGCACAAGATTTCTACCGTCGAGGATCCGAAGTGGACCGAGCGCTATCACCACACCGATCCCAATCAACGCGCCTTCGGCGGCCGCGTAGTCATAACGATGAAGGACGGCACGGTGCTTCAGGACGAGCTGGCGGTGGCAGATGCGCACCCGGCCGGCGCGCGGCCGTTTGCGCGTGAGAATTATATCAATAAATTCAACATCTTGACGGAAGATATTGTCACAAATTCTGAGCGTATTCGCTTCCTCGACACGGTCCAGAAACTGCCCGATCTAAGTGCCGGCGAACTCGGCGAGCTGCATGTCACGCTCAATGCCGCGGCGCTCGATTTCGCCGCCCGCGACGATCGCGGGATTTTCTAGGGAGACGCCGCGATGCTCTTCGCCAAGAAGACCGCCGCCGAGAAACGCGCCGATTTCCGCGCCGCGTTGGCCTCCGGCAGGCTGCTGCAGATGCCGGGCGCGCATGCGCCGATCGTATCGCTCATCATCGAGGAGCAGGGCTTCGACGGCATCTACATCTCCGGAGCCGCACTGTCGGCCGAGATGGGGCTGCCCGATATCGGGCTCACGACGCTGTCAGAGGTGACGCAGCGCGGCCGTCAGATCGCCCGCGTGACCGAGCTTCCGGCGCTGATCGACGTCGATACCGGCTTCAGCGAACCGATGAGCGCGGCGCGTACCGTGCAGGGCTGGGAACTCGGCCTCGCGGGCTGCCACCTCGAAGACCAGGTGAACCCGAAGCGCTGCGGGCATCTCGACAACAAGTCGATCGTTCGACCGAAACGAGATGACGATGAAACTGCGGGCCGCATCCGATGCGAAGCGCGATCCGAACTTCCTGCTGATGGCGCGGACCGATGCGCGAGCCTCCGAAGGGCTCGATGCCGCGATCGACCGTTGCAAGGCCTATATCGACGCCGGCGCTGACGCGATCTTCCCCGAGGCGCTGCAGGGCTGGGAGGAATACGAGAAGGTGCGCGAGGCGATCTCCGTGCCGCTGCTCGCCAACCTAACCGAATTCGGCAAGACGCCGCTTCTGACAAAGAGCGAGCTGGAAAAGCTCGGCTACAATATCGCGATCTATCCGGTCACCTCGCTGCGCCTGTCGATGAAGGCGGTAGAGGAGGGCTTCGCCGCGATCAAGGAGCAGGGCACGCAGAAGGGCATTGTCGATCGTATGCAGACCCGCGCACGCCTTTACGAGGTCATCCGCTACGGGGATTACAATAAGTTCGACCAGGACATCTTCAATTTCGGAACCGAAGGACACGGAGGGGACTGATGGCTCGGAAACCCGCGAAGAAGGGCAGCACGAAGAATGCGGCGAAAGGCCCGACGATATACAAGGGGCTGGCCGGCGTTACCGTCGACACGACGTCGGTCTCTAAGGTGATCCGGAGACCAACTCGCTGACCTACCGCGGCTACGCGGTGGGACCTGGCGGCGACGTGCAGCTTCGAGGAGGTGGCCTACCTGATGGCACGGCGAGCTGCCGAACCGCCGCCAGCTAAAGAAGTTCTGCGACGACGAGCGCAGCCGCCGCGAGACTCTCGCGCGCGCATGTCGAGGTTATTCGGCAGTATCCAAGGAAGGCTCATCCGATGGACACGTTGCGCACGTCCGTCAGCTATCTCGGCACCACGGACACAGCCTGGGGCGGAGAGCCGCGCGAGAGGGATCTCGAACGGGCGATGGACATGCTCGCCAAGATCCCGACGATGATCGCCACCGATTATCGCTTCCGGAAGGGCCTGCCGCGCAAGAAGCCGCGCAAGGATCTCTCCATGTCGGAAAACTTTTTCCACATGTGCTTCGGCGAGGTGCCGCCAAAGGAGGTCATCCGCGCCTTTGATATCTCGCTGATCTTATACGCAGAGCATAGCTTCAACGCGTCGACCTTCACCGCGCGCGTCATCACGTCATCGCGTTCCGACATTTACAGCGCGGTCACCGGCGGCATCGGCTCGCTCAAAGGCCCGCTTCACGGCGGGGCCAACGAAGCGGTGATGCAAAATCTTAAGGAAATCCGTACGGTCAAGCGGGCCGAACCTTGGCTGCGGAACAAGATGGCCAACAACCAGCTCGTCATGGGTTTCGGCCACCGCGTCTACAAGAGCGGCGATTCCCGCGTCCCCACTATGCGCAAGGCGCTCGAGGACCTGGCCGCGTGGAAGGGCGATACCAGGTGGCTCGAGATTTCCGACGTGCTGCAGAACATAATGATCGGGGAAAAGGGCATCCACCCCAATCTCGATTTCCCAGCCGGGCCGGCCTACTACCTGATGGGTTTCGAGATCGACATGTACACGCCGATCTTCGTGATTAGCCGCATCACCGGCTGGGCGGCGCACATCCTGGAGCAAAACGCGAACAACGCGCTGATCCGACCCTTAAGCGATTACACCGGCGTCAAGCAGCGCAACGTGAAGCCGATCTCGAAAAGATAGGCGGCAGGGCTATGCAGGCGGGGGCTTGGCCTTCGCCGCCGCGCGCGCTTCCTTCTGTTCGCGGGCGCCGCGCCGCATCAGGTAGATGGCGGACGCGATGATCACGGCAGTTCCTGAGATCGACCAGACGTCGGGAACCTCGGCGAAGATCAGGAAGCCGAACAGGGCGGCGATTGGCAGGCGCACAAAATCGAACGGTGCGACGATGCTTACCTCGCCGGCGTCGTAGGCTCGCGCAAGAAAATCCTGGCCTACCGCGCCGAGAATGCCGGCGCCGAGTAGCCAGACGAACTGCTCAAGGTTTGGCATTTGCCAAGTCCAGATCGCGCCGGGCAGCAGGATGAGCGTGCCGAACATCATAAAGTAGAAGACGATGCGCGTGGGCGGTTCGGTCGCCGACAACTTCTTCATCGAGATCATCGCGACAGATGTCAGCATCGCTGCGGTCAGCGCTAGCAGCATCGCGGGCTCGATGCCGCCCTGCGGCTTAACGATCATGATGACGCCGCAGAAGCCGATGACCGTCGCCACGATCCGGCGGCCCCGGATAATCTCGCCCAACACCAACACCGAGATCAGGATCGAGAAGAACGGCGACGTGAACGCAAGCACCATTGCGTCTGCAAGGATCAGGTGCTCGAGCGCAAAGACGAGGCATACGAATGCGGCAATGCCGCAGAACGAGCGGATGAAGTGGAATCCGATTCGATTGGTGCGGACGCCCGCGTGGCCGTTCCGTATCAGCCAAGGCGTCAGCATCAGCAGGGCGAAGAAGGTTCTGAAGATCGCCACGACGAACACCGGGAGCTCCAGCGTCATCTGCTTGATGAAGACAAACATAAGCGTCAGCGTCGTGACCGCCGCGAGCATCCACAGGATGCCCTTCACGTTGTTCAGTGTCGGCGAATAGCCCTCGCCGAGAGTGTTGGACACGAACAGTTTTCCCGAAGTCGGCGGCGGCGCGGCCCGACTGCGGCCCTCGCCAGAAGCGTCCTGCGTAGCAGAGCGCGTCCACAGGTTCAATCCGGCCCTGTTCCCCCGATTCAGCTATCCTGTTAAGCCTCTGGCGAATGCCAGGCTTTTGGAAGCGGCTCTTGAATATCCTTTTTGTCACTGCCACCAGAATTGGCGACGCCGTGCTGTCGACCGGCCTGCTGTCGCATCTGCTCGACAGCCATCCAGGCGCGCGGGTCACGGTTGCGTGTGGCGCGCCAGCCGCGCCGCTGTTCGAGGGCGTGCCGAGACTGGAGCGGCTGATCGTCGTCGAGAAGCGGCCGCTGCACCTGCATTGGCTCTCGATTTGGCAGGCCTGCGCCGGAACGGCGTGGGACGTCGCCGTCGACCTTCGCGGCTCGGCGCTGACCCGGTTCGTCCGTGCGAAGCGGCGGATCGTCATGGCCTATCGCGACAACGACCTGCATCGCGTGGTTGAGCTCGGCCGGATGGCGGGGCTTGAGCCGCCGCCCGCGCCGGCGCTCTGGCTCGGCGAGGCGGCACGGGCCCGCGCGGTGGGGCTGGTACCGGAAGGCGTGCCGGTTCTGGCGGTGGGGCCGACCGCGAACTGGGGAGGCAAGCAGTGGCCGGCGGACAGGTTTGCCGAGCTGGCGATTCGTGCAACGGCGGCGGACGGGATACTGGCGGGTGGGCGCGTCGCCGTTTTCGGCGCGCCGCCCGAACGCGAGATGGTGGCGCCGGTTCTCGAGGCGATTCCCGCTGCCCGCCGGGTCGATCTCGTCGGCGAGCCGCTCGACGTGGCCGCCGCTTGCCTCGCGCGCGCGGCGGTTTTCGTCGGCAACGACTCCGGGCTGATGCATGTTGCCGCCGCCGCCGGTGTTCCGACGCTCGGGCTGTTTGGCCCGTCGCCCGACACCCGCTACGGGCCGTGGGGGGCGCACTGCCGCGCGGTGCGCACGCCGGAGAGCTATCGCGATCTCGTCACGGCGTCGGATTTCGACCACCGCAGCCAGAAATCGCTGATGACCGGCCTGACTGTGGACGCCGTCCACGCCGCGCTTGCGGACCTTTACGCAAACGTAAAAAATGCCTCCTGATCGGGAGCCGCTCTGGAATGGTCGAACCTCAACGTGAACCGACAGCTGCCGAAAAACGGCGCGAAATCCGGCGCGAGGAAATCCTGCGTGCCGCGCAGGACCTGTTCCATCGGCAGGGGTACGCCAGCACCTCGCTTGACGATATCGCCCGTGCCGTCGGTATCAAGCGGGAAGGGCTCTATTATTATTTCAGCAACCGGACCGAGATCCTGATCGCGATCATCCTGCCGCTGGGACTCCAGCTGCGCGATTCGATGCGGGATATTCTCGCCAGCGGCGATCCGCCGGAAACCAAGATCGTGCGCGCCGTCCAGAACCACCTAATGCGCTTCGAGAAGCGGTTCGCGGAATCGAAGATCACGCTCCGCGACGATTATTTTGCCGAGAACGAGGAAGTCCTCGCGGTGATGGGTCCGGTCTGGGACGAGTACAACGACAACTGGGCCTCGATTATCGCGGAAGGGCAGGAGGCCGGCGTGTTTGATGCCGCGCTAGACCCGAAGCTCGCGTTTCTCGGCATCCTCGGCCAGTGCAACTGGGTAGCCCGCTGGTACCGACCGGGCGAGTCGATTTCCGTGCCGGAACTGATCGAGATGTATACGCGGATGATCCTGCGGGGACTTTCCACGGCACGTTAAACGGCCAGCGTCTCCGTCGCCGGCACGAAATCCCGACCCTGCGCCTCGGCCACCGCTTGGTAGGTCAGCTTGCCGGCGTGCACGTTGAGTCCCGCGAGCAGGTGTGGGTCGGCAAGCATCGCGTCTTTCGCGCCCATCGTGGCGAGTTTCACCGCGAACGGCAGTGTCGCGTTATTGAGCGCGAAGGTCGAGGTGCGCGCAACCGCGCCCGGCATGTTTGCGACGCAATAATGGACTACCCCATCGACGACGTATGTTGGATCAGCGTGCGTCGTCGGCCTGCTGGTCTCGCAGCAGCCGCCCTGGTCGATGGCGACGTCGACGATCACCGAGCCTCGCTTCATGTTGTTCACCATGTCGGTTGTAACAAGCCTGGGCGCCTCGGCGCCGGGGACGAGCACCGCGCCGATGACGAGATCGGCCTTTAAGACCTCCTCCTCGATGTTTGTGCGGTTCGAGAAACGCGTCGTAATCAGGCTCTTGTACTGCATGTCTATTTCGGCGAGCCGGCGGATATCGCGGTCGATGACGGTGACGTCGCCTCCCATGCCGGTCGCGATGAAAACCGCGTTGCTGCCGACCACGCCGCCGCCGATGACGACGACCTTGCCCGGCGCCACGCCCGGAACGCCGCCGAGAAGGACGCCGCGGCCGCCATGCTCGATCTCGAGGCACGTTGCGCCGGCTTGCACGGCCATGCGTCCGGCTACCTCGCTCATCGGGGCGAGGAGGGGAAGGCCGCCGTGACGGTCGGTGACGGTTTCGTATGCGATGCCAGTGACGCCCCGGTCTAGCAGACCCTGTGTCTGGTCGGGGTCGGGGGCGAGGTGCAGATAGGTGAACAGGATCTGGCCCTCCCGCAGGAGCTCGATTTCCTGCGGTTGCGGTTCCTTGACTTTTACTATCATGTCAGCGGCGGCGAAGACGTCGGCGGCGCTGCCGGCGATTTCGGCGCCCGCCGTACGGTAGTCGTCGTCTTCGAACGCGATCGCGTGTCCGGCGTTCGTTTCCACGGTCACCTTGTGTCCGAGCGTCGTGAGTTCGCGGACACTAGGCGGGGTGAGGCCGACCCGGCTCTCAAACGACTTGATTTCTCTCGGTACGCCGATGTGCATGGACAGCCCCTTGGAGATGTAGCGGACGTTGTGCAAGGACGTGGCAATCGCCGACGTCATATTCAACCTCGATCGCGGCGCGACAAACCCGTTGCGAAACGACGTTCAGCCATTAGGTTGTCGCCAAAGTCGGAAGTCGCAAGCAACGGAATTCATCATATGCGCGCCATAGTCGCCCGGGAACTGGGCCCGCCGGAAACGCTCACGATCGAGGAACTGGAGGCGCCGTCGCCGGGCCCCGGGCAGGTGCTCGTCGACAACAAGGCGGCGGCGATAAACTTTCCCGACCTGCTGGTGATGGAAGGCAAGTACCAGGTGCGGCCGCCACTCCCGTTCAGCCCTGGCAAGGAGGGCTCCGGCATCGTGCGCGAGGTCGGAGAGGGCGTTACGCGGATCAAGCCGGGCGACCGCGTGATGATCCAGGTCGAATACGGCTCCTACGCGGAGCAGGTGGTGACCGACGAGGGGAATTGCTATCCAGTGCCGGACGGCGTCAGCTTCGAGGAAGCGGCGGCCATCGGGATCGCCTACCAGACGGCGTTTTTCGGACTCGTCGCGCGCGCCTACGTGAAGGAAGGGAACACTGTCCTCGTCACCGGCGCGTCGGGCAGCGTCGGTCTCGCAGCGATGCAGCTAGCCAAGGCATGGGGCTGCACGGTCATCGCGGGCCTGACTACGATGTCGAAAGCCGACCTGGCACGTGAGAACGGTGCGGATCACGTGATAGACCTGTCGGGCGACAATGTCCGCGATACGATCCGCGACGACATCAGGGCGATTACCCGCGGCGGCGTCGACATCGTGATGGAGATGCTTGGCGGCGCGGTGTTCGATGGTGCGGTCCGGGCGCTTAACTTCGGCGGCAGCCTCGTCGTCGTCGGATTCGCGGCCGGCGAGATTCCGACCTTCAAGGTCAACTACGCGCTGCTCAAGAACATCGCCGTGACCGGCGTCAACTGGGCTGAGTACCGCGACCGGGATCCCGGACTGGGTCCAGCGCGTCCAGGCGGAGCTGTTCGAGATGGTCGCGGACGGGCGGATCGAGGTGCCAGTGCAGGCGGTCTTTCCCATGGATCGTTTCGTCGAGGCATGCGACGTGATCCGCGACCGCAAGGTCCGCGGCAAGGTGGTCATCCGGCTGGACGAGTAGGGGCGCAGGCGCAGCTGCGCCTGTCCGGTTAGGACCACTCGGAGACGATGTCGCCGTATTCGGGACGTGTACGTTCGGTGGGCTCAGCCCGTCTCGTTGCTCTGAAATATATGTAGCCCGCGATGCGGTCGTCCGCGTCGAGGCCTCCAGCGCCGCCTTGAAATCCGGATCATAGGCGTACCATTCGGTGATCCACTGCGCCGCATAGCCCATCGACAGGGCTGCGATCAGCATCGTCTGGCAGGCCGCGCCGGCCGACAGGACCTGTTCCCATTCGGGGATCTGTGTTCCTTAACGACCTTGGACGCGACCGCGACCACGACCGGCGCCCGCATCAGTTGTTCCCTGCTCGATCTCGACTTCCTCTTCAATCGCATGGGGTTTGTTCTTCTTGAAGAGCTCCGCGAGCGTGTCGCCGAGCTTCTCGCGCGCGTCGCCGCGGATGACGATGAAGTGCGCACGGCGTCAGCCGCCTGTGGTCCGGCACCCGCATGCCGGCTTCCAATATTTTCTTCAGATCGGTGTCGTCGGGACCCGGCTCGTCATCATGCGCGCCAGGATCGAGCGGCGCGACAGGAGGAAGTCGATCGTGTTCTTGTCCTTGATATTCAGTTCCGAGCATTCGGTGGTTTCCATTCAATAGGCGTTAAAGAAATCGCCGATCAGGCGTTTCGGTCCGCGTCGTCCTGTTCCCGTTCGAGCTGGCGCAGCGCGCCGCGCTGGATCTTTCCCGTGGCGGTCAACGGCAGGTCGTCAACGAATTCGACGGCGCGCGGATATTTAAAGGCGGATATCTGCGATTTCACGAAATCCTGCAACTCGGTGACGGTTTCGTCCGTCTTGGCGGAGGCGTCTGCCGGTACAACGAACGCCTTGACGATCTGTCCCCGTCCCTGTCCGGCTTGCCGACGACGGCGACTTCGCGAACCTTTGGGATGCTCCAGCAGGACCGCCTCAACCTCGAGACCGGAGACATTATAGCCGCCCGTCAGAATCATGTCGTCGGTCCGTGCCTCGTAATAAAATATCCGTCCTCGTCGATCCGGCAGAGGTCGCCCGACTTGTTCCAGCCATCCTGATATAGGCGCGCTGGCGATCCTCGTCGCCGATATACCGGCAGCCGTTCGGGCCCTTGACGATCATCTGGCCGATTTCGTTGGGGCCGACGTCGTTGAAATCCCCGTCGACGACGCGGACCTGGAATCCGGAACGGCCTTGCCGATGGCGCCCGGCTTGATGTCGTCGCCGCTCGCCGAGATGAAGATGTGGAGGAGTTCGGAGATGCCGAGGCCATTGATCATCTCGACGCCAGTGATCTCCTTCCACACGTTGAAGGTCGCGGGCGCCAACGGCTCCCGCCGGCGACGCATTCGCGCAACGAGGAGAGATCATAGTCGCGCGCCTTTTCCAGCATCAGCTTGTAGCCGGACGGCGTCGAGAAACAGACGGTCGCCTTGTATTTTTCGATGGTCTGGAGAACTGCTTCGGGCGTGCCGCGTTCGAGTATAGAACCGCTGTTCCGCCGAACCGGAACGTGTCCGCGATGAAGGCGCAGAGCCCATAGAGAAACGCGATCTGCAGGCTGCCGCAGACGATGTCGCCGGCCGGATTCACGACGTGGCCGATGAAACAGTCGGCCGCGGCGAGAAATGTCGCGATGGAAATGAAGAGTAGCTTTGGGCGTACCAGTCGAGCCTGACGTGAAGCCAATAATGGCGGGGTCGTCAGCCGCCGTGTCGACGTTGTTGAACGTGGCGGGTTTCGCCATCATCGCCTTTTCGAGGCATTCGCGCGGTCGTCGCCGAAATAGAGGATGTGTTGGAGATCCGAGGCGCCGGCCCTGGCCCTGTCGATGTCTTCGGCGAGGACGCCTGCGAGATCGCGAACCGCACCTTCGCCTTGCCAATCATGTAGACCAGTTCGCGTTCGCGCAGCACCGGCATCGTCGTGATTGCGACGCCGCCCGCCTTTAGAACGGCGAGCCAGGCGGCGATCAGCATCGGGTGGTTGCCGGAGCGCAGGATGACGCGCTCGCCCGGCACGAAGCCATAATCCGAGACCAGGACGTTGGCGATCCGGTTCGCCTGCGCCATTAGCTCGGCATAAGGTCCAGACGAGATCGCCTGCCATCACGGCCGGCTGATCTCGCGAAACCCGCCGTGACCTGCCTGTCGATCAGCTCGGCTGCGATGTTAAAACGCGCCGGATAGGCGGCGAGTTCCGGGCAGGGCGGAATAGTCCATTTCCGGCCACTGCTCGGGCGGCGGCATGTTATCGCGAATGAAGGTTTCCACATGCGATGTGGGTTCGGACATCGTCGATCCTTTCAGAACGCCGCGAATTTAGGCGGGAACGCCCTGAAACCAATAATTTTACGTTAGTGTAAAATTAAATTGGAAACAAGCGCGCCCGATGTTAGACAGTCTGACAAACTGGGACAGAATTGAAGGCCATGAAAAGACCTCGTCCAGCTAGAACTCATCCGCGAATCCCTGATCGCCGTCGTCAACGAGATGCGGGCGAACATCATCCATTCGTCCTACGCGCCTATCATCTATGAAGGGCATGATTTTTCATGTGCGCTCATGTCGGCCGACGGACGCCAGGTGGCGCAGGGGCTGGCGGACCATCCGATCCACATCTTCGCGGTGCCCTATTCGACTCAGCCAGGTCATCGCGACGTTCGGCGATGACATCCACGAAGGCGACCTGTTCCTGCACAACGACCCGTATACGGGCGGGACGCACCTGAACGACGTGCTGATGCTGCAGCCGGTCTTCTTCGACGGAAAGCTCGGCATGTTCGCCGCGATGCGCTGTCATTGGAACGACGTCGGCGGCATGACGCCCGGTAGCCTGTCAGTTAGGGTCAATGAGATCTATCCAGGAAGGCATCCGGATCGAACCGACGAAGATCTGCGACCGCGGCAAGATGAACGAACCGTTCCTTAACCTGCTGTTTACCAACATGCGGGCGCGCTCGGAACGCCTCGGCGACTTCAACGCGATGGTCGGCACCGGCCGCAAGGCGGAAGAACACCTCCAGCGGCTCTACCGGCGTTTCGGCAACGGGCTGTTGAGCGGCGTTGAAGACCTGATCGCGCGGGCGGAACGCCTGCTTCGTGCGAGGATCGCCGAATGCCCCGACGGCGATTACCACGCCGAGGGTTACATCGAGAGCGACGGCACCAATCCGGACCCCCTGGTCGTTAAACTGAAGCTGACTGTAAGGGGCGAGGAAATCGTCGCCGACTTCACCGGCACCTCGGCGCAGACCAACGGGCCTACCAATTGCGGTCCGGCCATGGCGCTCAATGCGGTGGGCACGATCGTGAAATCGTTCCTCGATCCCAAGACGCCGATCAATCAGGGGTCGTTTAATCCGATCACCGTGATTTCGGAACCTGGCACGTTTATCAACGCGCGCAACGACGCGCCGTGCGGCGGTATGGCGGAATGCAAGTTCCTGATCGACTCCGTGGTCGCCTCGGCTATGGGCCAGGTCGTGCCGGAGATGACTGTCGGCGATCTGAAAGGCGGTGCGAACCACGTCATCATCTCGGGTTCCGTGCCGGGACGCGACAATTACATCCATTACGAATGGCCGGCGGGCGGCACCGGCGCTTCGGCCGGCATCGACGGCTCCAGCGCGGTGCGCAGCTACAACGAGGGCGACTTCAATTCGATCCAGTCGACTGAGATGGTAGAAGGCCAGTTCCCGTTGCGGATCGAGCGCTGCGAGATTCGCGCCGGCGCGTGCGGCGACGGCGAATTTCGCGGCGGCTTCGGTCTCAGGCGCGACGTGCGCATCCTTGATTGCCGCGGCGCGCTGTCGGTCATCTCTGAAAAGAACGTCATCCCGCCCTACGGCGTCGAAGGCGGTTCCAACGGCGCGGTCAACAGCTTTACTGTCCTGCGGAACGGCGAGACGGTTCAGCCGTCCGACATGCCGGGCAAGGTGTCCGGCTTTCCGCTCCGAACGGGCGACGTAGTCCGGGAGGAGACGGCGGGCGGCGGCGGCTACGGCGATCCGCTGAAGCGCGATCCGGCCCGCGTCCTCGCCGACGTGATAGAGGGCTATCTGACCGAAGGGCAGGCCGACGTTCGCTACGGCGTAGTCATCAGTGACGGCGGGGTCGACGCGGCGGCGACATCGGATCGGCGCGCGCGCCTCGGCGCGGATCGGCACGCGGTCTTGCTAGAAGCCGCGAGCGAGGAATTGTCGGACGGCCCGCGCCGCGTCTTCGTCCTGCCGGCGAAGATCGCCGCGGCGTTTGGCGCGCGGGACGGCGATATCGTCGAGCTGCTCACCGGCCGGGGCTCGCCCCTTCGCGGCTGGGTCCGGATCGGTGGCGATGTGGACAGCGACCGGGTCGTGGTCAGCCCGTCGAGCCTTGACATTCTGGCCGCTGCGCCGGGAGACACGGTCTCGCTGCGTGCGACCGCGCCGTTGCCAGAACAGTTCGCTTGAGGGCCGACATGGCGGACGGCAGATACATCGTAGGCATCGACGTCGGCGGCACGTTTACCGACCTCCTTTGCCTCGACACGCGTACGCAGGAACTCCTGTCCGAGAAGGTTCCGTCCATTCCGGGTAGACAATGGCGTGGCGTTCTTGGCGCGTTGGAGAAGCTCGGCATCGATTACGGCGAGATACGCGCATTCGTGCATGGCACCACCATCGCTACCAACGCGTTGCTCGAACGCAAGGGAGCGAAGACAGGCCTGATCGCGACGGAGGGCTTCCGCGACACGCTGGAGATCGGCCGCACCCGGCGGCTGATCGGCGGGCTGTTCGACATCAAGTTCGTCCGCCCGCGGCCGCTGGTAAGCCGCGATCTCCGCATAGAGGCGGCCGAACGCGTCACCGCCGACGGCAAGGTGCTCAAGAGTTCGGCCGACATCGATTTCGCGCCTATGGTTGACGCCTTCAGGGAAAAAGGCGTGAAGTCCATCGCGGTCGCGTTCATCAACGCCTACCGTAACGACGAGAACGAGCGGATCGCGCTGGAGAAGCTGCAGGCGCTCGCGGGTGACATTCCCGTCTGCGTGTCGACCGGCGTCGTGCGCGAGAAAGGCGAATTCGAACGGTTCTCGACCTGTGTGCTCAACGCGTATTTGACGCCCGTCGTCCGTGACTATCTCAAGACGCTCTCCGGAGAACTCGAAGGGCAGGGGATTTCTGCGCCCGTCAACGTGATGGGCTCCAACGGTGGCGCGTCATGACGCTCGACCAGGCGGCCGATTTCGCGGCGGGCACGTTCCTGTTCTGGCCCGGTCGGCGGCGCGGGCGGCGCGGCGCGCATCTGCGAAATGGCGGGCGTTGAAGACTGCATCACCTTCGACATGGGCGGCACCAGCACGGACGTCTCGCTGATTCACAAGTTGACGCCGCGCATCAGCCACTCAAACCAGATCGACGCCTATCCGCTGCAGGTGCCGCAGCTCGACATCCACACGATCGGCGCGGGCGGCGGCTCCATCGCGTGGGTCCAGGCGGACGGAACGCTCGAGGTCGGTCCGCAGAGCGCTGGCGCGTTGCCGGGTCCCGCCTGCTATCAGCGCGGCGGCACCGAGCCAACAATCTCGGACGCGAACCTGATGCTGGGCCGTCTCGTCGACGAACCGGACGTTGTCCGGCGGCTTGCAGCTCGAAGGATCTCGCCGAGACGGCCTTTGCCGATCTCGCGGCGAAGCTCGGCGCTGATGCCGGGTCACCTGCAGAACTGGCCGACGGTGTCCTTCGGATCGCCGTCTCGAAGATGGCCGGCGCTGTGCGCGAGGTGTCGGTCCATCGCGGGTTCGATCCGCGCGACTTCGCGCTGCTTGGATTTGGTGGCGCGGGACCGATGCATGTGTTTTTGGTCGCCGAGGAACTGGCGATCCCGAAGGTCATTGTTCCGCGCTTCCCGGGGCACCTGTCGGCGCTTGGCCAGCTTCTTGCCGACCTACGCCGCGATTTCGTCGTCGCCTGGGGTGGGCCGCTCGGCGAGATCGCCGAGGCCGATTTCCGCGCCGAAACTGCGGTGCTGCGCGCGCGCGCGAGTGAGTTGTTGCGGGCGGACGGTTTCAGCGACGACCGTCACGATCACAGCTTCAGCGTCGACATGCGCTATGTCGGGCAGTCCTTCACGCTGTCGATCCCGTGCGATCCCGGCAGTGCCGACTGGGGCGCGCTGCGTGAGGCGTTCCACGCGCGCCACAAGCAAACGTTCGGCCGGGCCGACATGCACAGCGACGTTGAGCTCGTCAACATCCGCCTGTTCTCGCTCGGTCTGATCGATAAACCCGACTTGGCCTTCCGCCGGTCGAGGGCGGCGATCCCGTCATCGAGACGCGCCAGGTCTGGTTCGACGGCGGATGGACGGACTGCTCGATCATGGACCGCACCAAGATGGCAGCCGGCGAGATATTTGCCGGCCCGATGATCATCGAGGAGGCGGGCGGAACGTCCGTCGTGCCGCCGGGCTGGAAAATCCTGGTCCATGCCTCCGGCTCGCTCGATTGCGGCCGCAGCTATGATGACTGACCGGGCTGCAATCGCCTTGCCCGCGACTTGCGGCAACGTTAGCCTTCGCTTTCAACTCGCCACAGGATTACGGCAATGACACCAGCCGACACCGCCTTTACCGATGAGACCAAACAGGTCGGCGCCCTGACCCACGACGAATACTACGAAATCGCGGCCGAGAGCCTGCCAGGCGCTGGTCTCGGCAGCTATTCGCTGCCCGACGACGTGCGTTTCGTCGTTCACAAGGGAGCGGGCTCGCGCCTGCAGGACGTGCGCGGACGCTGGTACATCGACTATGTCGGCGGCGCCGGGGCGCTGATCCTGGGGCACGCCTTTCCGACGGTTGTAGACGCCGTGAGGGAGCAGGAGCGCGGCATTCATTTCTTCGGCACGCTCAACGAGCAGTGCATCCGGCTTGCCCAGGAACTAACGGAAATCATTCCCTGCGCCGACCGGGTCGCCTTCACGACGACGGGGTCGGAGGCGACGGCTTATGCTATGCGGACGGCGAAGCGCCGCGACCGGCCGCAGCAAGATCCTGAAGTTTGAGGGCGCCTATCACGGCAATCACGACTACTCCGCGTACAGCGTCACGCCGACGGCGCTGTCGAACTATCCGCAGGGCCGGCCAGAAACCGGCGGTCTGCCGTCCAATATGGTCGAGAACGTGCTCGTCTCTCCCCTACAACGATCTCGATACCTTGCGCCGGATCGTCGAGGAGAACCGCGACGATCTTGCTGCGGTCATCGTCGAGCCGGTGCAGCGGGTCATCTTCCCCAGGGAAGATTTCCTGCCGGGCGTGCGCAAAATCTGCGACGACAACGGCGTGCTGCTGATCTTTGATGAGGTTGTGACCGGTTCCGCCTCAGCGCTCGGCGCGCGCAGGAATATTTCGGCGTTCTGCCGGACATCGCGAGCTACGGCAAGATTGTTGGCGGTGGCGGGCCTCTGGGCTGCGTCGGTGGCAAGGCGGAGTTGATGGATCTGATGAATCCGCGCAATCGCGGCCAGTCGAACTACTCCTACGTTAACGGCACGCTGCACGGAAATCCCGTGGCCGCCGTTGCCGGCCTTGCGACGCTCGCAGAGCTGAGCAAGCCCGGCTACTACAAGGATCTCCACGCCAAGGCTGACGAGGTCTGCAGGGCTTGCCAGGAGGTACTCGACCGGAACCGTAAGCCCGCCATCGCGACCGGGAAGGCGTCGTTCTGGCAGATCCTTTTCATGGACCACCCGCCCGCCAACCACGCCGACGTGATGAACTCCGACCAGGCAGCATCGCGCGCTCTCGACCTAGCGCAGATGCACGAAGGGCTCTATGTGCTGCCCAACGTCCGCCGGTTCGTGTCTTCGGTCCATACGGACACGGATATTGACGAGACGGTGCGGTAGCGCTCGACGCGGCCTGCAAGCGGGTCTGATGGCGTACAATATCAAGGAGGCGGCGTACTTTTCTCGGAGATGACGCCACCCGACGGCGACGAAGACAGGTTCAATGACTGGTACGATAACCACCACATGCCAAGCCACGTCTATGGCGTGCCGGGCTTTCGCTCGGGCCAGCGCTACAAGGACGATGACGAACCGCACTATCTCGCGATCTACGACCTCGAGGCGCCGTCGACGCTGACCGACGAGGAATACCAGACACGCAAATACACTCCCTGACGCGCCGACGAAGGCGATGCTGTCGCGCGTCACCGGCTTCACGCGCTACATCGGCGACGAAATCCACTTCGCGGCGCACGCTGGCATGTCGTTGGAAGACGCAATGGCAGGGCCGGTGATGCTCGCGGTTTTTTTCGAGGTGCCTGACGAGCGGGCGGATGAGTTCGAGCGCTGGTACATCGACGAACACCTGCCGATGCTTCTGCGCAGTCCGCTTTGGCGGGCGGGCCGAATCTTCCAGATTGTAGACGCTGATCCTAGACCATTCACGCACATGATTCTTCACTATATTGACAATATGTCTGTGCTGAACGGCCCAGAGGTAGAGGCGTCGCGTGCGACCGAGTGGCGCAACGGGCTGGCCGCTGAAGACTGGTTCACGCCACACATCGTTCACTACGACCGCCGCGGAAAGCGCTATCACAAGGGCGAGGCCGCGGCGAAAACCTTCAAACTGCCATTCTGAAAAAACTAAAAGGAATACCGATTATGCCGATCGAACCGTGGAATAAAGAATTGTACGAAGCCGGCCTCGCAGTTCGCCGCAAGGTGCTGGGCGCGGAATACGTTGACCCGAATATAGCGAAGGCGGAGGCCGATCCGTTCACCGCGAAGATACAGACCATGGTGACGGAATATTGCTGGGGTGGCGCGTGGACCAACGACACGCTGGACCATAAAACGCGCAGCCTGCTCAACCTCTGCATCCTCACCGCGCTAGGCAAGATGCAGGAGCTTAAGTCGCACACGCGTGGCGCGATCGTGAACGGCTGCACTGAGGAAGAAATCGCCGAGGCGTTGGCGCACGCGACGGTCTATTGTGGTATTCCCGCGGGCGTCGATGCGTTCCGAAGCGCACGTGAAGCCCTCGATAAGGCAAAGGAAGACGGGCTCTACTAGGACCTTCAGTGGTCGCGCAGCAGCACGCCGAGGCCGGGGATAGGGTCGTCGATCCCGGCCTGTCGCAACGTATGCCAAAGCGTCGCCGAGTTACTGGAGACGACAGGTTTGCTCAGCGCGTCTTCCAGCGGCTCGATCACGTCAAAAGTGTTGAAGTCGGTGCAGCAGATCAGCAACGCGTCAGCATTGTTTCGGTCGACGGCGCTGGCGTGCTCGAAAACATCGGGCGGCGGGACCCTGGAGATTTTCTGGATGCCTGCGAGCGAGGTGTTCAGCCCGAGGCCTGCGGAGGCAATGACCTCTATGCCGCAGCCCAAGAGGTAGTGCGCCTCATGTTCGTTAGTCTCGTCCGTGTAGGGAGACGCCATCGAAATGCGCCTCGCGCCGAGCGTCTCGAGCGCGGCAACGATTGCCTGTGCCGTCGAATTCGCTTCCACCCCGGATTTGCGCATCGTGCCAAGCAGCCGTTCGGTAGGACAGGCCATCGAACCGGCGGTGCAGGCGTAGGTGGCGTAGCTGGTATTGCAGGCGGCGAGATCGCGCATAGCACGCTCGACGTCGGACAGCATTTCCGCGAAGTCGTCCGCGCTGGGATCGGAATGCAGGGGCGACCGCGTGAAGTGGAAACTCACGCCTGGCGGGGCGACGCGATTGAACTCCGCCTCGTTCACCGTGTTGCTGGTCGGCACGATAACGCCGATCTTCTTGCGCCAACCGATAGGCCGGGCATGTTTAAATGCGTTCATTTCGCTCACTCTTTGTCTATCGGACCGCGCCAATTTGGCCCGCCCTCGCGCGCGGCGCAACGAATGTTGACCGGCATTCACCGCGCTATACTTTGAAAGAGAGATACCGGGAGAGATAGATGAGCGATACGGATCGCGTGATTATATCGGGTGCGGGGCCCGTGGGATGCACTGCTGCGTTATACCTTGCGCAACGGGGTATTCCCGTGACGATACTTGAGGCCGGCAACGAACTGCCGCTTGATCTCCGCGCGTCGACCTTCCATCCGCCAACGCTCGACATGCTTGACGACCTCGGCGTCGTCGAAAAGCTGATCGAACAGGGCATCATTTGCCCGATTTGGCAGTATCGAGATACGCGCGAAGGCGTCATTGCGGAGTGGGATCTTAGCGTCCTGAAAGACGATACCCGGCACCCCTACAGGGTACAGTGTGAGCAGTACAAGCTCACGGGCATTATCATTGACGAGCTGCGTAAGATGGACAATGTGGACGTCCGCTTCCGCGTCCGGGCAACGGGCTCCAAGCAGGACGACGACACTGTAACGCTGCTCGCGGAGTCCCCAGACGGACCCGAGGAAATAAAAGGCCGGTATCTTATTGCCGCCGACGGCGCTTCCAGCGTGATCCGGATCGGGCTTGGCATCGAATTTCCTGGGCTGACCTTTCCCGAGCTTTGGCTGTGCGCGAGTACCGAGTACCCATTCGAGAACCATTTCGAGAACTTGGCTCCTATTGCCTATATCGCAGACCCGGATTTCTGGTTCGTGTTCGTCAAGGTACCGGGTCTTTGGCGACTGTTGTTACCCTCGCGGCCGGGTGAGACAGCAGACTCGCTCGTCTCCGACGAGACCGTCCAGGACCGCATGCACCAGGTGTGCGATAAGGAAGGTGACTACGACACCTATCACCGGACGGCCTACGCAGTGCACCAGCGTGTAGCCGAGACGTATCGCAATGGCCGCGTGTTCCTTGCAGGTGACTCCGCGCATATTAACAATCCGCTGGGCGGGATGGGGATGAATGGTGGCATCCATGACGCGGTGAATCTGTGCGAAAAGATCATAAGTGTCTGGAACGGCGAGGCTCGCGACAGCGAACTCGACCGGTACGATGCCCAGCGACGTCCGATTGCGATCGATTACGTTCAGCAGACAACTCTGCGCAACAAGGCGATGCTGGAGGAGACGGATCCAAGCGTTCGACAGTCAAAGCACCAAGAGATGCGGGCGGCGGCCTCTGACCCTGCCAAGGCGCGTGAATTTTTACTGCAGTCGTCGATGATCGCCGCGTTGCGAAAGGCCGAGTCGCTCGGTTGAAAAAGAGAGGCGCCGTTTCCGACGCCTCTCGATTTCTTCACTTTGCCGAATTTGTTCAGCGAATGTCCTGTCTGGCGGCCGCCGCCTTCAGGATAGGATAGAGCTTTTTGATTTCGGCATTCTGATGGTTGAGGAATACCTTGTCCCCTAGTGGTTTGAGCCGAGACATGTACTCTTTCTGTTCGGCGTCGGACAGATAACCAACAGTTGCGCCGGACTTTTTCCACTCTTTTATCATCAATCCCACAAAGCTCTGAGCACGCGCGGACGCCCAATCAGCTAGCTCCGCTGCAGTATCAATAACAATTGCTCGTTGCTTGTCAGAGAGTTTCTTCAGCCAAACCTTACTGAACGCGGAAACGCACGGGATATAATAGCCATTGGTAATGGTAAGATGGTTTGTGACGGTCGGGAATTTAGCCTTTGCGGCAACCACCAGACTGGTCCTCGCGCCATCTACTACCCGTCGCTGTATCGCCGGTACCACCTCCGTGAATGGAATGGGGACACCAGTTGCGCCAATAGTGGCAACGCTAAGCCGCTCAATTTCGGTTGCCAGCACTCGTATTTTTAAACCTTTAAAGTCCGATATTTTGGCGATTGGTTTTGTCGCCATGTAAGACGCACCGTCGTAGACCCAGAGACCGGAAATTGTGATGCCTTTACTTTCACCTAAGCCGGTAAATAGTGGCTTGAAGCTCGGATCATTTAGGCTTCTATGGGCGTGTTGATGGTCTGCAAAAAGACCTGGAACATCAGCAACTTGAAATGCTTTGTTCACGCCTTGAAGAAATCCGGGCGGTGCAAAAAATCCTTCCTGAGTGCCTAATTGAATGCCTTCAACCTGCCTTGGGATTTTGCCCAGCTGGCTGGTCGGAAACACGCGGCCGTCGATTTCGCCATTTGTACGTTTGCGCACTTCTTCAACAAACTTTACGGCGTAATCATGCTGAGGGTCTGCCGTCGTCGGATAACCGATCTTCATATCGATCTTTGCGGAGGCATCGACCGAGGCTAGCGGGCTCAAAAGCGCTCCCAGCGCTACAACAAGCGTTCCGTTACGAAAATTTAACACAAGCCTTTTCCCTGATTTTGTTTTTAACAATCTCATCTAAACATCTTTCTTGGGTCAAGGCGAGTGTGGGGGAAAATCTTCTAGTTCGGCTGGAACGGTCGACGCTGGCCAGCCTGTTCCATCAGCGGCATCACTCTGTCGATCCACTGTCTGCACTCGGTTTTGTAATCGACCCATGAGATGAGCATGCCGTCGACGCCGATTTCAATCAGCTTGTTCATTTCGTCGACGACCTGTTCGGGCGTGCCAACGAGCGGATAGCCGCCGTGCCCGGCGATGAAGTGGAAGCGAAACTCGTCGAGGACTTCTTTTGGAAGGGTCTTCGACTGCATCTCAAAAATTTCCAAAAGATTGTTGACCGCCTCGTAGTCACCCTTTTCCTCGACATAATACTTCAGGTATTCGCGCGCTTCTTTTTCCGTATCGCGGCAAACCACGTAAACATGTATCCAGCTTTTGACGTCGCGACCCGCCTCACGCGCCATGTTCTTCAGATGGCCGATCTGCGCCTTGCCGCCTTCCAAATCGCGTTCCTTTAAGATCACGAAGTTCATGTCAGCCTGTGTGGCCGCGAACCTTTGGCCCTCGGCGGATCCACCTGCGTTCATAATCGGGGGCATTGGCTTCTGGATCGGTTTGGGTTCGCTCCATACTTCCTTCGAATGGAACCAGCGGCCATCGAAATCGAAAGATCCTTCCTGCGACCAGATCTTGCGGACAAATTGCAGCCATTCAGTCGCGTATTCGTATCGGACAGCGTGCTCGTTCCACTCGGCGCCGAACATCTCAAACTCGTTCTTAAACCAGCCGCATACGACATTGAGCGCGAACCGCCCACCGGAGATGTGATCGATAGTCGCGCATTGCTTTGCTGCGGCGACCGGATGAGTCAGGGGGACGTGTGAAGTAGAAAAGATACAGGAATAATTGGTGACAGCCGCGACGGCGGCGGCCCAGTTGTAAGTCTCGAACGTCCGGTTGTTGAAATTCGTCGGACCTCCGTACCCTTTCCACCTCGCCACCGGAAGAAGCGCTTCGAATCCGGCGCGGTCGGCCATAACGGCGACGTCCTTCGTCTCGGGCCAATTCATCTCCCATGAATTCTCGGCTTGGGTAATAGTGGACCCGTGCGAGCAGTTCATGGCAATGATGCCTATCTTCATCTTGTTAGCGTTGTAGAGCGGATTTTCCGTAATTGCGCGTTCCTGCATTTAACCCTTCCTTTTCGCCAACTCTACCTTACCTAAAAAGTGCGACAACAGTTTGCCTAGCAAGTATGTACCGCTAATCTGCGAAGAGAGAAATTAAAGGGATGAGTATGGCGACCAAATTGTCTGAGAGTGTGGAAACTTCGGTAGACTGCGGCAAACAGCCGGTATGCGGTTGTATCGGCTTCTGCCGGGGTGAGGCCTTTGGAACCGGAGTGCGAACCGGTGAGCAATACGTCGCAGGCATTCGTGATGATGGCCGGTATGTTGTTCACAACGGTGAAGTAGTAAGTGATGTGACAGGTCACCCGGCCTTCAGCGGCGCCATTCAGTCAATCTCAAATATATTCGACAACGCAGCCGATCCTGAGAACGAAGACCTTATGACCTACCTATCGCCGGGGACCGGCGATCGGGTTAATCGGCACTGGGCGATGCCACGGTCGCAGGAAGAACTCGTAGCGCGCCGCAAGGCGTTGACGAAGACGTCGGAAATGACGCTTGGCTTAATGGGTCGCAGCCCCGACCATGTTGCCGGGTTCTTTGCTGGCTATGCGATGGCGCCCGAGGTCCTGGCCCGCGGTGGGCAGCAATTCGCCGACAACATGCTGAAGTTCTATGAATTCTGCCGCGACCACGACATCTACGTCGCCTATACGATCGTGCCGCCGCAGATTGACCGATCGAAGCCTGCGCACCAGCAGAACCCGCCCGACCTCTATGCCGGGATCGTCGACGAGCGCGACGACGGCGTTGTAATCCGAGGCGCGCAGATGTTGGGGACGGGGGCGGCGCTTTCCGATTTCGTCCAGCTAAGCACCATCCACCCAATGCGCCAGGGCGACGAGAACTACGCGATATCCATCGCGGTGCCTTTGCAATGCGCCCGGCGTGAAGATCTATTCTCGGAGATCATACGCCTGGGCGGCCAACAGCGTGTTTGACTATCCGCTGGCGACCCGCTTCGACGAGACAGACTCGCTGCTCGTGTACGATGACGTATTCGTGCCGTGGGAACGGGTGTTCGTCTATAAGAACGTCGACGTTGCGCGCGCCCAGTGGTTTGAGGCGCCGGCCCATATCATGGGCAACAATCAGGCGCAGATTCGTTATATGACCAAGCTCCGTTTCCTCGTCGGGCTGGCAAAGAAGATCACGGACATGAACGGAATCGGGAACCTTCCACCCGTAATGGGCGAGCTCGGTAGGCTCGCGACATACGCCTCAATGTACGAAGGTCTGGTCTATGCGCAGGAAGCGGAGTGTTGGACTAACGATAACGGGTACGTGCTGCCGAGCATGTCGCATCTCTATGCCAACATGAACCTGCAGTCCGAGATCAATCCAAAGCTGCTCGATATCGTTCGCGAGCTTGTCGGGGCGGCGTCATCCAGCTTCCATCGTCTGTCGAGGATCTTAAAATCCAGAAATACGCGAGATGGTGACTAAATACGTCCAGTCGCCGGGCGTAAAAGGCGAGGACCGCATCAAGCTTTTGAAGCTGGCGTGGGACATGATCGGCTCGGAATTTGCCGGCCGTCACGAGCAATACGAGAAATTCTATGCAGGCGCGCCGTTTATCGTGAAAACGCATTCGCACCGGACCTACAATTGGGACAAAGCAACCGCGCTCGTCGACTATGCGCTATCGGGTTACGACATCGACGGCCGCAAGTTCTGAGTAATCGAGAATGGGACAGGTTGTTCTAGGGCTCGCATCGTCTCACAGCCCCATGCTGGGGAGTCCTGCGTCGGACTACCTGAAGCATGCGGAGCGTGACCTAAACAGCATCTCCCACCTCGACCTCGAGGGTAATCCCACGGTTTATGAGCGGCTTCTCGAATGCGCCGATCCGTCGATCGCGGCCGAATTGAAGCCGGAAATCATTGACGCAAAGGTCGCTGATTGCCAGGCCGGTATCAACCGCCTTGCTGATGCGCTGGAGGAGGCAAAACCGGACGTAGTGATCATAGTTGGCGACGACCAGAAAGAGCAATTTCTCGAAGACAATCTGCCGGCGATGCTGATCTATTCGGGCGATACGATTAAGAACAACATCTCGCCTTTGCCCGAGACCGTTCCCGAATACTGGAAGCGCGCTCGCTCGCAGTTCCACGAGGATCATAGGCCGCGGGAATATCCCGTCGCGGCAGAGCTCGCACGGTATCTGACGGCGTCTCTGGTTGCGGCGGGTTTCGACATCAGCCATTCCGAGAGGCTGCCGCGCGCTATCGGCGAGGGGCATGCTTACGGCTTCGTGCACCACCGGCTGATGACGAAATATCTCGCGCCCGTCGTGCCCGTGGTCCTTAACACTTACTACCCGCCGAACCAACCGAGCCCGAAGCGTTGCTTCGCGTTCGGCATGGCGTTGGCCGATGCAGTGGGAGGTTGGCCGGAGGACATAAGGGTGGCTTTCGTGGCGTCTGGTGGTCTCAGCCATTTTACGGTCAATAAAGATCTCGACGGTATCGTGATGGACGGGTTCCTCAGCGGCGACGGGGAGGCGCTTGCGGCGATACCTCGGGCGAAGCTGAATTCCGGCAATTCGGAAATCCGCAACTGGATCACTGTTGCGGGCGCCGCCGCCGGCCTGACGGCAGAGTGGCACAACTACATCCCGTGCTACCGGACGCCCGCAGGCACCGGCTGTGGCATGGGCTTCGCAATTCTCGGAAACGGATAAGAATGCTTGGAAGCGCGTTTGGGAGGAATAATGGAGATCCGCCGTCTCTACACGATAATCGATGAGACGTTTCACGAGATGGACCAGGCGCGCCAAGAGCCGCTGCGCAAGGTCGCAGTGGTCGCCGTGGTGAAAAACCCGCATGCGGGAAAAGGCTACGTCGATGACCTTAGCGATCTGACCGAAGCCAGCGAGGGACTCGGCGCAAAGATCGCGACGATGGCCGCAGAGCAGATGAAGCCCAACAAGGTGGATTCATACGGCAAGGCAGGCCTTATCCGGCACGGCGGGCGAGCGAACATGCCGTGGCCTGCCTGACGACCGTCTGTGGCGGCGTGCTGCGCGATGCTGTCGGCGGGGGCAAGGCGTGGATTTCTTCTCTTACCAAGCGCTGCGGGCCGGGCGCGATGCTCGACATTCCGCTTGCCCACAAGGACGCGCTATACGTCCGGTCGCACTATGACGGCATGACTATTACTGTGCCGGACGCGCCGCTGCGGATGGGATATGCATCATATGCTGCTTCGCTAACCGCGGGCGGCTCAATCACCGCGTCGGCGGCCCGGCCAAGGAAGATGTTGTTGGCGAAGACAGGCTCCAGATAGGACCAGACATGAAAACCGCGATCGTAAACCTTAAGACCATCGTCTCCGGTGACTGGCGCAAGCCATTCGCAAGGGCATTCCATCCTGATGAACAACGGTAAGATCGCTAAAGTCGCGCTGTCGGCACGGAGGTCAAATCTTGCGACTTTGTGCTTGATGCAGGCGGTATGACAGCGATGCCGGCCTGATCGACTCGCAAGTCCGTATTTGCGTTCGCGGACTACACTCCGCGTCAGCGGCACCATTAAGGTTTCTGGAGAGTTACCTCACGGCGGCATCACCACGTCGATCTCGGCGGTGAGGTGCATGTGCCCGACCGCCCGTCCGATCCGGACAGCTACGTCGTGGCTCTGGCGGTGGCAGCGAAGAAAAGCTTCGACAATTATTCGCCGGGAGGCATGCCACGTCCATGCCAGGGCGGTGATCGCCGGGCGGAGTCTGGAGCAAAAGCATTTCAACGACGCCGCTCGAGCAGGGCGTCTGGCTCGCTAAGGCCGGGTTTGGCAAGTTCAAGTCGCCGTTCGACTACACGCCCTATGTTCTGCATGGCGCAGAGAGAGCGGGGATGATCGTCAGCGTTCGCCACCGGCGGCGTCGACCGGATTCGTCGGCGATCACTGGCGATCACTTGCTCGATATGAAGCCGGACGTCTCGTTTCACATCAACGGCGGGCCGGTGGCGATGCCAGACAAGGACGCGCGTGATCAACGAGAGCGAAATCGCGCTGCAGATCTGCCAGGCCGGAGCCAGCCTCGAACTGCCCTGATGTGCCTCGACGCTGGCGGTCGAGGCGAGGATGCATTCGACCGTCTGATTTATGCGACGGACACGCCGACTGGCACAGGTGTCATGCCTCTCGGCATGATCAAGACAGTCGTCGAGATGTCGTGCCTGTCCAAATACCCGCCAGAAATGATGGTTGCGGCGGCGACAGGCAACAACGCCGTGGTCTACAAGATCAATACTGGCTTCATAAGGCGGGGCAAGGCGGCTGACGTGATCATCGTCGATGCGCCGCTCGGCGGCACGCAGAAGACCGCGCTCGATGCCATCAAGCATGGGGACTACCCGGCAGTCGCGGCGGCCTTTACCGATGGCATCCCGCGCTTCGTCGGTAGGTCGCGGAATACTCCACCGCCGACGCGAAAGACACGCATCGCGCACAACAGGATCATGCAGGACTTTGGGCCGGGCCGGCATACCGTTTGACGGCTGTCGCGGATATAAATAGTGTTGGTGTACACCATGTACGCACAGCGTACAGGCGCTGCGCAATCAAGCTTTCATGCATGCTCTACGATCACGCTGATGACGAACCTAAGACGATCCGCTCCATCGAGCGTGCGGTCGACGTGCTGTCCTGTTTCGGCCGCGATAACGCCGCTATTGGGCGTTACCGACCTTCAAAAACGTCTCGAGCTCGACCGGCCCACGCTCTATCGCATCCTGGCAACACTTGAAGGCAAGGGGTTAATCCGCTCACACGGCGAGCCTCAGCGTTTCGAGCTAGGGTCGGGTGCGACGCGGCTGGCCGGGAACTGGATCGGCCAGGACAATTTCGTCCGCGCAGCGCGGCCCATTCTCGGCCGCCTTTGGGAAGAAACCGACGAAACCGTGGCGCTGTTCGTGCCCGGCACTAATGACGAAAAGATCTGCATCGAGGAGCTGCCAAGCCGCCAGGCGTTGACCTTCAACCGCGGTGTCGGCTTCACGGAGAAACTCAACGTCGGCGCCTCGGGACGCTCGATGCTTGCCTTCATGCCGTATGCGCCCGCCGATCCGAGGCTCGACGAGGTGCGGCAGACCGGCGTCTGCGTATCGGAAGGTGAAATAATTAAGGGAGCGGTCTCGGTCGCGGCGCCTGTATTCGGCATGGATCGGGATGGTCGCGGGCGGCGTCACCTGTTTGGGCCCAGTGCGGCTGACGGAGGAGAACCGCAAACATTGTATTGACTGTGTTCGGCAGGCGGCGGCGGACATTTCGCACGCCCTCAGCTACCGCAGCGCGGCACGGCGGCGGAATAGGGAGTAAGACACGATGGATGGATTTGCACGGACCAACACGGACGTCCTGATCGATGACCGTCCGGAGGACGGCGTCTTCCGCATAGATCGCCGCATCTATCTCGACGAAGAGATCTTCGAAACGGAGATGCGCAATATCTTCGAGGCGAACTGGCAGTTTCTGTGCCACGAGAATGGTGGAAAGCCGGGCGATTATTACACGACTCATATCGGCCGCCAGCCGGTGTTCGTCACCGACAAGAAGGGCGACCTCAAGGCGTTCCTCAACGCGTGCTCGCATCGCGCCGCCACCATTCTGACGCCGACCAAGCAGGGTAACGCTAAGACCCTGACCTGCCGCTTCCACGGCTGGACCTATAAGTGCGATGGCGTCTGCATTCGTATCAAAGAAGAGGAGAGTGGCTATGGCGAAAGGTTCGACCGGAGCGTCTATGACCTCCGCGAGATCGGTGCTGTGGATAGCTTCAAGGGCTTCGTGTTCGGCTCAATAAAGGCTGATGTCGAGCCACTCGAAGATTTTTTCTGCGGGTCGAAGGCGTTTCTCGCGTTCGTTGCGGACCAGTCGGCGGCCGGGCTTCGGTTCTGCCAGGCTCTCAGACCTACATAGTGGGCGGTAATTGGAAGATGTCGACCGAGAATGCAGTCGACGGCTATCACACCAGCACCGTTCACCGGATTTTCGCAAACACGGTCCGCAAGCGCGAACAGCGCGAGGGCTGAGGTTATGATGAGACCGAGGTCGGCCGGCTTGCCAAGAAGGTGCGAAACGGCTGTTACGATCTCGGCAAAGGGCCACATGGTGATCTGGGCAGA
The DNA here is from genome assembly GCA_038131485.1 of Alphaproteobacteria bacterium. Classification (GTDB taxonomy): domain Bacteria; phylum Pseudomonadota; class Alphaproteobacteria; order MPNO01; family UBA830; genus JAYQUR01. The sequence goes on along the minus strand of JAYPPO010000010.1, from coordinate 33,271 downwards.
ACGCGACCCGGTCTCCACCTCGCCGCTGTCGGAGGCGGAAGACAAGCTTGCCGCAACGCATCCAGAGGGCAAGGTTAACTGGATGCTACGGCGCGGCCGCAACCTGATCGTTTACCCGTCGCTGATGATTAACGATTTTGCAGCGACGCAGATCCGGATCTTCCGGCCAATCTCTGCCAACGAGACTGAGGTCACCATCTACTGCCTCGCACCCGCCGATGAGAGCCGCGAGGCGCGCTATGCAAGGCTTCGGAAATTCGAAGACTTCTTTATGGCGAGCGGAATGGCAACGTCTGATGACGTGATGGCGCTCGAAGCGATATGATGGCAGCCGCCGGACGCCGCGCCAAATGGGGCGGGGGATTCCATCGCTGGCATGGGAACCATGATGGAGCAGCCCCGACGACGTCGCGGAGGAAGGTGGCTTCAATCCAGGAAGCAGCAACAACAGCTGGGATCATGAAACGCTCATATTACAGCTTCTACCGACAGTGGGAGAAGCAGGTACTGAATCTCTGAAGGAAAAGCCATGGACGGCAGCGTCGTAACTCCCCAACTGCTCGAACTGGTCGACGACCGCGTCGGCAGAAGGCGTATTTCGCGTCGATCGCGCTGTGTATACAGATCCGGCGTTATTCGAAAAGGAGATCGAGCAGATCTTCGAAAAATGCTGGGTCTTCCTTTGCCACGAGAGCCAGGTAGAGAAGCATGGCGACTATTTCTGGACAGAAATCGGCCGCCAGCCTGTCTACGTCCATCGCCAGGAAGACGGCTCCCTCAAATGCTTCATCAACGCGTGCTCGCACCGCGCGGCTATCCTGACGCCGTTTCGTCGAGGCAACGCGAAGACGCTGACCTGCCGTTTTCACGGCTGGAGCTACAAGTGCGACGGCGGCTGTATCGGCGTGAAGAATGAAGAGGAGGGAACCGAGAAGTCGCATTACGACCTGCGCGAGATCGCGCGAACGGGCTCCTATAAGGGTTTCGTGTTTGGCAGCTTGAACCCGGACGTCCCCTCGCTCGAGGACTGGCTGGGCGCAACAAAGCCCTGGATCGATTTAATGATCGTGCAGTCGCCCGACGGTCTCGAGACAGTCCCTGGCAGCTCACCTATGTGATTGACGGCAACTGGAAGCTGCAGGCCGAGGCAGCGTCGATGGCTATCATGTTTCTCACCGTCCACCAGGTCTTTGCGCACACCATCTCGGCGCGCGGGCAAGGGTGAATATACGGGGATTAAGAAAACCGAGGCGGGGCGCATCGCCGGTGGAGTGCCGACCGGTAGCTACGATCTCGGCAACGGTCACATGGCGATCTGGGCACAGCACACGACGCCCGAGGTGCGCCCAGTATGGGAAGCGAAGGAGCGGTTGGAGAGGGAACTGAAGCCCGCGCAGGTCGATTGGATCCTGAATAAGGGCCGCAATCTCTTCATCTTCCCGAACGTGCTGCTTATGGACAACCCGTCGACGCAAATTCGTGTGATGAAACCCCTGTCAATGTGGATGGAGGTCGCGTCACCATCGCGCCGAAGGGCGAGAGCGATTCCGCTCGAGCGGGCCGGCTGCGCAAGTTCGAAGACTTTTACCTGACCGCCGGTATGGCGACATCCGACGACATCGCGGCTCTCGAAGACTCGCACGAAGGCTCGCTAGCACGGGATGCGCGGTGGAGCGAGTTCAATCGCGGCATCGGGACATTCACGAAGGGCGCTGACGACGGGGCGAAAGCGCTCGGCTTCGAGCCTGTGGCCAGCTCGGACAACTGGGATCACGAAGTCCTTTTCCACGGACTCTACAGACAATGGATAAAGATGATGAAGGGAGAGAGGCGTCATGGGATGAGTGACCTGCAGACCGAAGCCAACCAGCCTGATATACCGCAAGATCCACACTAACCGATCGACGAGGAGTGGTACGACTGGATTGATCTTGCTGGTGCCGTCTACTGGGTGCCGTCCTGGGCCAACGAGGAAGAGACGACCGAAGATCCCGAGCTGAACCTCAATCGATCTACCTCCGCAATCGCGGCGGGCTCGAGGACCGCGTTTTCAGGATCAGATCCGCGAATTCATACGCGTCGGTGCCGCTAGACCGCACCGTGCACGTCGTTGGCAACGTCCTCATACAGTCGGAGAAGGGCGACGAGATCGAGGCGACCGCGAATTGCGTTATTCACACCTACGGCAAAAAGGGCAGTCTGACGCGGGGCAGCCTGTACGATTTCAAGCTGCGGCGCGAGGAAGGTAGGCTTAGAATCAGCCGGAAGAAGATCACTTTCATCGACGATCGCCTTGAAGGGCCGATCGACGTCTATCACCTCTGATGCTGGCGCTTTGCAAGACGGAAGCTACCGTCGGCGGCGTCAACGTCCGCGAATGGGATCCGCGCGACGCGGGCCCCGGGGAAATTCGCCTGAAGGTCGGCGCAGCCGGAATCTGTGGCACCGACATGCAGATCTACAACTGGGCACCGAGAATGGCGAGGCGGATGGCGCTCCCGCGCGTGCTGGGCCACGAGGTTAGCGGCGTCGTCGAACAGATCGGAGAGGGCGTTACGAACGTTGTCGTTGGCGACCATGTGAGTCTCGAAAGCCATATTTATTGCGGTGTCTGCCGTCCTTGCCGCCTGGGGCGCGCGCATCTTTGCAATGCGACGAGCTATCCCGGTATCGATATCGACGGGGCGTTTGCGGAGTACGTTACCGTGCCCTGCGATCATCGCCTGGAAAAATCCAGCAGATCTGCCACGAGACAGCGGCGATGCTGGGCCGCCGGCATTGCCGTCATACTGTCTAAGAAGGCTCAGGCGTCTCCGGCCAGAACAGTTCTGGTGAACAGGTGCGGGCCGATTGGGCTCATGGCCGTAACAGTCGCCCGAGCGCTGGGCGCGGGGCGGGTGATTGCGGCTGATCTCAACCCCTTACGTCTGAAGACGGCCGAGGCAATGGGCGCGGACCGCACGCTCAAGGCCGACGAGACGAATGTTGCAGATGCCGTCCGCGACATGACGGGCGGCGAGGGAGCCGACGTCGGGATAGAATTTTCCGGCTCGGAGGCGGGCTTTCAGACGGTCTTCGACAGTCTGTGTAAGGGGGGCGATTTCCGTCTCGTAGGAGCGCCACCGAGGGAAATCCCGGTCGATTTCACTTACTGGCTACTTAAGTGCCCGAGTATGGTTAATATTCACGGCCGTCAAATATGGGATACATGGCAACGTTCGACGGAACTCGTCTATCGCGGAGCTGTCGATTTATATGATCGAGCCATCCTGCCGCTGTCGGAAGCGGCGGAAGTTTCAGACGATCGGCGCGGCGAAGCGTCAAACCGCGCTCATGCCCGAAGGATAATCAATGAGCACACACAGAAGTGACTTTCGTCTTCGAAGACGGACGGATTATCCGCTTCAATGCGAACGAGACGACAACATCTATTTCGCGGCGTTGAAGAATCGCATCGCATCCTGACAGACTGCCTGGAGCTTGCACGACCTGCAAGGGTATGTGCACGAAGGGTAGTACTCCTCGACGAGTATACGGAAGGGATCGCTGACGGAGTTCGCGCGTCGCGAGGTGCTGACGTGCCAGATGCATGCCAAGTCGGACCGGGATCAGATTTCACGGGGGCCGAATATCCGCACTGCGAATCCGAGCCGGAATCATGAAGCGTCACGGTTAGCGAAGTCGGCATGGTCTCGTCGACCGTCGCCCGCGTTGTGGCAACGCCCGTTATTAACGCCGAGCCTATTTCGTTCATTCCCGGCCAGTATGTACACCTATCGGTGCCGGGCACCGATAAGCACCGGTCTTATTCTTTCGCGAACCCGCCATCGCGGACTGATGGCTACGAGTTCTTCATTAAGGTACTTTCGGGCAAGGGTGCTATGAGGCGATTATATATCAGCGAAGCAAGGCTGAGGATGAGATGACCATGACGGGTCCGTTCGGCCGTTTCTATCTCCGGCCGGGATTGAGGAGCCGATCTTGATGGTGGGCAGTGGCACAGAGACTCCTTGATGCTGTCGATGCTCGACGGGGATGGTCCTTGGGAGACACCCGCCAGCCTGTGCATTTGCTGTATGGCGCAAATAGGCCCGACGAGTTCTTCGCCCAGGGACAGCTTGACGGCTATGTGGCGAAGGGACTGTCATTGACCGTCGAGCGCGCCGTCGTGGACGGCGAAAGCAGCTGTAACTTGGCGACCGGCCACGTCACTGATCTGCTGCGGCCGGATTTGCTCTCGGGCGGCGCTTGTCGTGTCTACCTATGTGGTCCGCCGCCAATGATTGAAGCGGCGGAAGGGTGGCTGTCGTCGAACGGCGTACCGGCCACCAAAGTTCACGCGGAAAAGTTCGTGCCAAGCTGACCGGCAGGCAAAGCTGTATACAAACTAAAAACGGCCGGGAAAACCCGGCCGTCTCCGTATTTGCGATGTGGTCGTTGATTAGATGCGGCGCTGTCGAGCGATGCCGTGACCGATCAGGCCTATGCCAAACAGGGCGCTCATGTCGAGTTCGGGCACCTTAATAAAAGCGTTGGGGCGAGAGGCTCGTCGGAGATGGAAACGTTCACAAAGGCACCCGAGAAGAAGCCAAGCGACATGCCGAGGGCGCCCTTGACCAATACTTGCAGAGACTATTTCTTTATTGGTACCGTTCTGGTGCGGATTGAATAAAAGTTTTGATCGATATGATTAAATTGAGCAGGCTCGCAGATTACGGTGTCATTTTGATGGTACAGATGGCCCGCTCTAGAGATCAGCGCGTGTCGGCGACGGAGCTTGCAGAAAAGACTGGATTGCCGTTCCGACGGTCAGCAAGATCGCAAGCAATTGGCGGCGGCGGATCTTCTTGCTTCGCATCGCGGTGCATTGGAGGGTGCTATCGGAAAAGCCGGAAGAGATCACCGTGGCGCGGATCGTCGCTGCGCTCGACGGGCCCATCGCGCTCACCGAATGCATGACGGACGATGGCGCAATCTGCGAAATCGAGGCGCTGTGCCGACAAGGACGAACTGGCGCCGCATCAACGACGCGCTAGTCGGCGCGCTTCAAGGCGTGACGCTCGCGGAAATGGCCGCGCCACAGCAATTGACTGTGACCGAACAGAAGCTTGAGCCGGTATCGGCCCGCGCGACGACATCCTGAGGAGATACCACGATTATGGCACCGCCTGCGGACACAGCACCCGTTATGGAGGAAGTCGCTAAGCGCGACTATAAGTATGGCTTCGTCACCGACATCGATTCTGAGTTCGCCCCGAAGGGACTGAGCGAGGATATTGTCCGGTTCATTTCAGCGAAGAAAAACGAGCCGGAATGGATGCTCGAATGGCGGCTGACGGCCTACCAGCACTGGCTGACGATGAATGAGCCCAATTGGGCGTTTCTTAAGTATCAGCTTATAGATTTTAGGATGCGCCTCTACTACACGCTCGCCCAAGCGCAGCGAAGACCAACCGCAAAGCCTCGACGAGATTGACCCCAAGTTACTTGAAACATACAGCTGGGATTCATCGCGGAAACAGGCGGGTATATGAGCAGCGGCTGCTCGCGCCGTGTTCGACTCGGTATCAGTAAAGGCGACGTAGGAAAAGCGGCGAAGCCGGCGTCATCTTCTGCTTTCGATCTCGGATGCGGTGCCGAAGCATCGAAACTCATCCGAGAAGTATCTCGGCACGGTAGTACCCTATGCCGACAACTTCTATGCGACATAAATTCGAGCCGTGTTCAGCGGCCGGACCTTTGTTTACGTTCCTGGGGCGTGCGGTGCCTATGGACTCAGCACTATTTCGCATCAACCCGCTGCGAATACCGGCCAGTTCAGACGCACCCTGATAGTGGCGGATGAAGGCAGCTATGTTAGCTACCTTGAGGTTGCACCGCGCCGATGCGCGACGAACCAGCTTCATGCCGCCGTCGTCGAGCTCATTGCCATGGAAGGCGCGGGGATCAAGTACTCCACGGTGCAAAACTGGTACCGGGTGACGAGGAAGGCCGTGGCAGCATCTACAATTTGTGACCAAGCGGCGTCTGCCGCGGGGCACACTCGAAGAAGATCTCCTGGACCCAGGTGGAGACAGGCTCGGCGGTAACCTGGAAATACCCAAGCTGCATTCTTGAAGGCGACAATTCCAGTCGGCGAGTTTTATTCCGTGGCGATTACCAACAACTACCAACAGGCCGACACTGGTACCAAGATGATCCATATAGGCAAAAATACGTCGAGCACCATCATTTCTAAGGGCATTTCAATGGCAAGGGAGTCAGAGCACCTACCGCGACCTTGTCAAAACCTGATAGCGGAGCGGAAAATGCGCGTAACTACACGCAATGCGATTCGCTGCTGATTGGCGACGAGTGCAGGCGCATACAGTCCCCTATATCGAGGTCTCAAACCAAACCGCTCAGGTCGAGCACGAGGCGACGACGTCGAAGATCAGCGAAGACCAAATGTTTTACTGCCAGCAGCGCGGTCTCGATCCAGAAGAGGCGGTGTCGCTGATCGTGAACGGCTTCTGTAAGGAAGTCCTTAAGGAACTCCCAATGGAGTTCGCAGTGGAAGCCCAGAAACTGCTCGGCATCACGCTCGAAGGCAGCGTCGGCTAATACGGACGGAACGAAAATGCTTACGGTAAAAAATCTACACGTTTCGGTGGACGGAAAGGAAATTCTCAAGGGCATCGATCTCGAGATCGATACCGGCAGCGCGATCATGGGGCCCAACGGATCGGGCAAGAGCACACTGTCCTACGTGCTGTCGGGCCGCGAGGGCTATAAGGTGACGGACGGCTCGATCCTGTTCGAGGGCCGCGACCTGCTTGCCATGGAGCCGCATGAGCGGGCAGCGGCTGGTGTCTTCCTTGCGCTGCAGTATCCAGTCGAAATTCCGGGCGTTTCCAACCTAACGTTTCTTAAGACGGCAGTAAACGCAGTCCGCAAGGGGCGTGGTGACGAGCAGCTCGATTCAATAGAATTTTCTCAAGTATGCTAGAGAGAAAGGCAAGATTCTTGAGATGAAAGATGAGCTTCACCGAAGCGCCCCGTAGACGTCAGTTTCTCAGGCGGCGGAGAGAAAGCGGAACGAGATTTCAGATGGCGATGCTGGAGCGCGGAAACTCGCGATCCTCGATGAGACGGATTCCCGGGCCTAGATATCGATGCGCTCAGGATCGTCTCCGAAGGCGTGAAGACAAGAGTTGCGCTCGCCGCAACGCTCTATGTTAAGTGATCACGCACTATCAGCGTCTGCTCGATCACATCATTGCCCGACAAGGTGCATGCTGGCGAAGGGCCAGTTCGTGTAGCGGCGGCAAAGAGCTTGCGCCGGGCTTAGGAGGACGGCTACGTGCGCTTCGGTATTGACGATGGCGCGCCGGCAGCGACCTGGGCGACGGACGGCGACGATCGGCGAGGCAGACTGTCGCAAAGTTTGCTGATCGACCGTTTCGAGCGGGGCGTTGCGACCCTGCCGGGCCGCGGCTCGCCGGCGCTCGGCGCGGCGATGAAAGCCTTTGCAGGAGCGACTTTCAAACGCCGCATCGAGCTGGAAATACCAATTTGAACCGGATCTGACCGCGCGGTTTCGACCCGCTGCACGACGGAGTAGCACGATCTTGCGCAATGGCAGGCCCTCCGCGCATGGACGGTGGGCATTGCGTCGGAATCGTTAACGGCCGTTTCAATCAGGCACTTTCGGAGCTTTCGCATATTCCCGATGGCGTGCGACTGACGGCGTTGTCTGACGCGCTTGGTACGCTGGACGATGAATCGCTGGGCGATACCGACTATGAGCAATCAGTCTCGCTGGTCGCGCTTAACACCGCGTTCATGCGGGACGGGCTGTTTCTCGAGATAGCGGACGGCGTGAAACTCGACCGGCCGGTCCAGGTGCTCCATGTCGTCGATTCGGGTGAAGCGAAGATTTCGGTTCATCCCCGCACAATTATCGCGGCGGGCATCGGCGCGGAAGCTGTGGTCGTCGAGACCTTTGTCAGCGCAGCCCAGTCGGCCTATTGGAGCAATCCGGTGACCGATATCGACGTCGGCGCGAACGCGTCCGTCCGGCACTACAAGCGCCAGACGCAGTCCATCCGAGCCTTCCATACAGCTCTGACGCGCGTATCCCTTGCGCGTGACGCGCGCTACTGCCGCGGCAGTGCGACAGGGCCGTCTTGTCGCGCAACGAGACGTGCGTCTCGTCAGCGGCGAGCGCGGATTGCGAGATTTCCAGCGCCGCACTACTGGCGATCGTCGGCATGACCTTGGCGCATCGGGCGCCAGATATACATGAACCGTAGATATTCGAAGCGTTCGAGCGACGGCCACATTCGGTCTTCAGGCGGTCAGCCGTCGAAGGATGGCAAGGAAGAAGGTTCGATCGATCGAACCGCAATCAGCGCCATGGCGAGGCGCAGGCTGGCGAGGCAGGTTGCAGATATTCTTAACAACATGAGATATCGCGGCGCGACAATCAACGACCTCGACCGCAATGCGATGTTCTACCTGACGAGCCGCGGGGTTCCGCCGGCCGAGGCCCGAGCACTTCTGGTCGAGGCGTTCGTTGGGGAAGTCACCGATTCTGTGCCGGAAGGCGCTGTGCGCGATCACATGTTCGCGGCGATTTCGGACTGGATGGCCGGTACGACGAGAGAGGGCGGCAAGTGAGCGACGTTATCAATCGATCGCATCCGCAGCGATTTTCCCATCCTGTCGGAGCAGGTGCGGCAAGCCTCTGGTCTATCTCGACAACGGAGCGAGCGCGCATAAGCCGAAGGCGGTGATGAAGCGCATTTCGCGGACGTACGAGACCGAGTACTCGAACGTCCACCGCGGCGTTCATTATATGAGCCAAGGGCAGCGGACGCGATGGAAGCGGCGCGGTTGCGGATCCGCGATTTCATCAATGCGTCGTCGAAAGGTGATCTTCGTACGCGGCGCCGCAAGGGGCATCAATCGTGGCGGCAGGCTGGGAGGAGAACCTGTCGTCCGGCGACGAGATCGTGTTGTCGGTGCTCGAGCACCATTCCAATATCGTGCCCTGGCAGCTGATCGCCGAACAGACCGGCGCAGTCATCAAGGTGGTGCCAGTGGACGATGCCGGCGAGTTTTTGGTCGACGATTACAAGAACTTGCTGTCAGACCGCACGAAGATGGTGGCGTTGACGCATGTCTCGAACGCGCTGGGGACTGTTGTGCCGGTGGACCGGGTTATCCGCGAGGCTCACAAGAGGGGCGCGGTTGTGCTGCTCAAACGGCTTACCAGGCGGCACCCGCACATGAAGCTGAACATGCAGGCACTTGACGTCGATTTCTACGTTTTTTCAGGCCACAAGCTCTACCCGGGCCGAGCAGGATCCGGCGTGCTATACGGCGGAATCTCTGCTGGACGCGATGCCGCCCTACCAGGGCGGCGGGGAAAATGATCGACCGGGTGACGTTCCAGAAGACGACCTACGCCGAACTGCCCTTCAAGTTCGAGGCGGGACTCACGCACATCGCGGGGATTATCGCGCTCGGCGGCAGCGCGGTATGGACTACGTCGACGGGATCAGGTTCGACGCGATCTCGGCGCACGAAAACGACCTGCTCGAATACGCGACGGCGCAACTCGGCGCGCTGAACGTCGACATTGTCGGGACGGCGTGCGGAAAGCCGCGATCCTGTCGTTCAACATCCGCGACGTGCATCCGCACGATGTCAGTACGATCCTCGATTGACAGTATCGCGGATTGGGACGAGGAGCACCATTGCGCCCAGCCGATCATGGACCGCTTCGACATGGCGGCCACCCAGTGCGGGCGTCGTTCGGGCTCTACAATACGCGCGAAGTCGATGCGATGGTGAAGGGCATCAACCGGTGCAGAGATGTTCAGATGGGCAGGGGCCTCCGCAATCTTTACCCCGGAGATCATCTCGACTGGCCAGGATCCCCGGAATTCGCATGCGTTGAGGACGCTTCGGGTGAAGCGCAGGGCAGCAACCCCTGTGCGGCGACCGGGTCACAGTATACGGCTAAAGCGGCGGCGACGGATCGCGGACGCGACGTTCGTCGCACGCGGTTACGCCATTTCGCTGGCTCCGCGTGATGATGACGAAAACGTCAAAGGAAAGACGCTGGAAGAGGTGCGCGCCATCTTCGATCAGTTCCATAAGCCCAGTTGACCAGCGACGATGCGGAACCCATGGCCGAGACGATAGACTGGCCGCGCTGATGGTGTCGAGACTTTCCCACCGAATAAAGAAGTGCGCCACGCTGCCGTAGCACCGCGTTCAATGCGGCCCTTGCAGGCCGGCCTCAAGGAAATGACGACGGAATGATGGAACACACGACAGAACAGGCGGAACCCACCGGCGTCAGACGGCGATCACGACGGGAGACCCGGCTAAGGACGCGCTGAAACGCGAAGTCGTGGCGGCGATTTCAGTGCTACGACCCGGATTCCCGTGAATATCTACGAAAGGCTCAGGCTGATCTACGACGTCAGCATTGCTGATGAAGTAACAAAGTCGAGCTGTTGAAATGACGCTGACCTCGCCACGCCCGGTGGCGCGGAGAGATCCTGCCAGCTTAATTGCTCGCGGGTGGAAATGGTCGAGGGTATTGACGAAGTCACGCTCGAGCTTACCTGGGACCCGCCGTGGTCACCCGACATGATGTCGGAAGCAGCGAAACTTGAACTAGGTTTTATCTAGGCGCGGTGCGCGCGACGAAAGTGTTGGAGAAGCATAATGGCGAATTCGGTAGCTGACGTTGTGGATGCAGCCGCGGATCGGGTAAGGCACCTGATGTCGTCGCGCCAGGAACCCGCGCAGGGCCTCCGAATTGGTATCCGCACGGGCGGCTGTTCCGGCATGGCATACGCGATGGAATTCGCTTCTGAAAAGGAGCCGCTTGACGAGGTGGTCGAGGAAAAGGGCGTGACGCTGTTGTAGACGCCAAGGCGCTGATGTTCCTGATCGGCACAGAGATGGACTACGTAGAGGACAAGCTACAGTCCGGGTTCGTCTTTAACAATCCGAATGAGAAGGGCCGTTGTGGTTGCGGGGAGTCCTTCCACGTCTGAGACTGGTCCGCATGGGACGAATGATGGCGGTGAGATTTCTCACCGCCCTTTTGTTGGAGAGTGTCAGCCCATGGTGAAGGTCTACGCGATCGACGGTGTCACACCAATCGTCGACCCTAGCGCGTTCGTGCATCCGAGCGCGATGCTGATCGGCGACGTGATCGTCGGTCCCGATTGCTATGTCGGGCCGTGCGCATCGATCGCGCTGATTTCGGCCGCTTCGTAATGGGGACGCGGCAGCAACTCAGAACAACTGCACCCACTGTTTTGCGGGCGGCGACGTGATCGTGGGCGAGTATTGTAATATCGGGCATGGCGCCGTCCTGCATGGCTGCGAGGTGACCGACCGCGCGCTGGTCGGCATGAACGCGGTATCATGGACGGAGCGAAAGTAGGCGAGAACGCCCTGGTCGCCGCGCTCGCCTTCGTTCCCGCGGCCGGAAGTCCCGCCGAACGTGATCGCCGCGGGAGCGCCGGCAAAGTGCTGCGCGACCTGACGCAGGGCGAGAAGGACTGGATGAAGGTCGACAGCAACCTGGATTACCTGAAACTGCGGGACGCTCGCTCAAGCTGGTCGAGACCGGGGGCGCTGACGGAAAAAGGATGCGGAGGGGCCGCGGCTGTCAGTCGAGGCTGAAGCCGCTTTGTGAGACGGAAGATAGATGCCACGGAGGCTGCGCGCCGGCTTCGCGCTCAGGTAAAGGCGTTAAAGGCGATGATCAATGAAGGTATCAGCGACGCCGTCGAGGCTCTGGCCTCTGCGTGACGAAGTGGCCAACGTCCATGTCGTCCTCGGAGCGTGCATTTCATCGTTAGGTCGTGCCGGCCGGAGACCGAGTAGACCTCCGAGACATGTTTGACATTGTCTACTGCTGCTGCGGCGACATCATATGCTTTGCCGAGCTCACACTTCACCATCACAAAGATCGTCTGCATTTCCGTTTCCTGTTCAGCCCCTGCCGGAGGACGGCCTGGCAGGTCGCTGAAGGAATGCTGGCACATGGTCGCCCAGTCCGACGACCGACTTCTCGTTATGGTCCGAATTCTTGCTGCGCTTTCTGTCGCCGGACTTTTCGTCCCGCTGCTTGCGGTCGGATTGCGCCCTGCGGGCACTAAAATCGTCGTTTACTAGGCGGCGATCGTTCTCCTTTTGCCTTCCACCCGCCTGCTTCTCGAGTGATGGCTTGGACTGCGGCTGTTTGCGGACCAGTCGTCGCCCTTCCTGCCGCGGCAGCGCCGCAGGGAACGTCGGCGTCCGTCACCTTCGTCCAGACCGCGCCCTGTAGGCCCTCTCGATCTCCATGCGGGGGATCAGGTTGCCGAGCAGCTGTTCGATCGGTCAATATGAACTCCGTCCGACAGGGCGGCGGGCGTGTAGGCGTTACCCTTGCGGCCGGCACGGCCTGGTTCAGCTTGATCCGGTGGATGTAGTCCTCGGAGTGCATTGGCACGTCGATTCGTACCCACCACCGGCAGGTCACGTCGATATCGAGGCCGCGCGCGACGTCGCTCGCGACGAGGAAGTTGATCTCGCCGCGCCCGGAAGCGCTCAGCGCGTCGTTACGGGAACGACTGATCCATGTCCCCATGAAGGGCAGCGGCGGTGCGAAGCGTGCAGACGCGAGGACTTATTCAGGATGTCAACGTCGCGCTTACGATTGCAGAAGATGATAGCCGTGTCGACGCTCTCGCTCTTGATGATCCGGCTAAGCGCCTCGCGCTTCTCGCGCAGATCGATGATGGCAGGCTTCTGAGTCGACAGTTTCCGCTGACAGGGCGCGACTGGGGTGCGACAGTGATTTCCAGCCAGGTTCCATCAGGAATTTGTCAGAAAGTCGACGAATTTCCGGTGGCATCGTCTTGAAGAACAGCGTTTAGCGGATCTTCGGCAGCAGGAGACGATTTTCTCGACATCCGGAATGAAGCCCGCCGTCGAGCATCCGGTCTGCCTCGTCGATGACAGGATCTTGATGTCGTTCAGCAGGATGCGGCCGCGCTCGAAGTGATCGAGCAGGCGGCCCGGCGTCGCGATCAGCACGTCGACGCCGCGGTCGAGCTTCTTCGTCTGTTCGTCCATCGACACGCCTGCCGATCAGCAGCGCCACTGGCGAGCTTATTATGCCGTAGATCTCAAAATTCTCGGCGATTTGGGTGGCAAGCTCGCGTCAGGGTCAGAATCAGCGATCGCGGCATCCGCGCTTTCGCCCGCCACTCGACAGGATGTCGATCATCGGCAACGTGAACGGGGCGGTTTTGCCGGTACCTGTCTGCGCGCAACCTAGAACGTCGCGCGTCATAAGGACGTAGGGGATTGCCTCTTTTTGGATCGGGGTCGGCTCGACGTAACCTGCGTCAGCGATTACGTGGAGACTTCGGAAGCTGAGCCCGAGATCTGAAAACTCATACCTACTTTGCTATGGCTGAAAAATCTGGTTCGCGAGGACCGTCTGTGATCTAGTCGCAAACCGTTGTAAGACAAATCTTTATAGCACCTTATGAATCGATAAAAGAAGATGAAGTGACCGGGGCCTGCTCTTGTCGAACGTTCGGATCCTGCCTGATGATCGTCGATGTCAACAACGTTTCACTGGCGGCGATGGATGCGCCGCGCCAAGGTTCTGGCGGGCTGTTCGCTGTTATGAAGGCAGCGGACCGGTAATCCCGGTTATCGTGACCGAGCAGTACCCAGAGGGTCTAGAGTCCCCACCGTCGACGCTGGCCGAGCTGGTGGACGACGACGCCATCTTCAGCAAGGTTCATTTCTGGCCCGGAATACAGCGATCCGCGGCAGGATCGATCAGCTCGATCCGGTGAGCACATCGTCATCAGCAGGATCGGTGCATATCACCGTCCTCAGACGGCCATCACCTTTGCCGATGCTGGCTACCGATGCTTCGTCGCCGCAGATGCGACATCTTCGCGCACGCCCGCGAAAGACCACGCGGTGGCAGTACAGCAGCTGCGCGATCTGAGGAGTCCAGATCGTCACCTCCGGGGATAAGGTCGTGTACGAATGGATGGGGCAGGCGGGGACGGCCAGATTCCGGGAACTGCTGTCGCTCGTCAAAAGTAGCTGCGTTTCCTCAGCTAATCGGAGCTTCCGTCCGTGACCGACCGTCAACCGCTCGTCCTGCTTCCCGGCCTTCTGTGCGATCAGCGCCTCTGGGCGCACCAGTCCAGAGCGCTGTCGGATATCGCCAACGTCACTGTCGCCGATATGACGCGACGACTGCATGTCCGGCGCAGCGCGCTCTGGATGCGGCACCGGAGCGCTTCGCGCTGGCAGGGGAACTTCGATGGGCGTTACGTCGCGCTTTCGAGATAATGCGTCAGGCGCCGAACAGGTTACCCGGCTGGCGCTTCTTGATGATGATCACAGGATCGCGCGCGGATACGCCCGAGCAGACGACCCGGCGGCGCGACTGATCTCGCTTGCCCACCGCGGCGTTCAAGGCCGTGAGCCCGCGCCTGCTGCCGCTGTTCATTCACGAGGGCCGGCTTGTTGACGAGGCGCTCGTCGCCGATATCTCGGCGATGGCCGACGCCGTCGGTAAAGAAGCCTTCCTGCGCCAGCAACATGCTATCATGAACCGGCCGGACAGCCGGCCAGGGTTACCCTCGATCGCATGCCCGACGCTGCTGCTGTGCGGGCGTCAGGATGTCCTGACGCCGCTGGAACTGAGCGAGGAGATGGCATCGCTTATCCCCGGCGGCGCTCTGGTCATAGTTGAGGCGTGCGGCCACCTGTCGACGATGGAACGGCCAGAAGAGGTGAACGCGGCGATGCGGTTCTGGCTGACAGGCTGATTGCCGATGTCAGTTGTTGGAGGCGGCTCGCCGCCGTCCTGATGTTAGTTGTGCGCCAGTATCAAAGCTAGCGCGACAACTTTGACAGGTTCGAAGAAACGCGGATCGGCTGGCTCGGTGAAAGCTTCCACGTTGCATTCAGCGGAACTGAGCAGGTGGTCGCCCGGGCACGACACGGCATCTATCCGCGCATTCGCCAGGCCAGGATCGCAGCCGATGTCGGATCCGTACGTGCAGATGGCTTAATGGCCAAGGGGGATTTGGCCGTTGAACAACACCACGACGCGGAACGCATTGCCGGGCTTCGTTCCGAGGGACGGTTCGAAGATAACAAAAGGGCCCCGGTTCGGACTTTTCATATAGTCGGTCATGACGGCTTCGATCAGCTCGGCGCCGTCACCGAAGGGCCATCCGAGAACGACGGCGAACTGGCTCGCGAACTCGAAGGCGTCGTTGTATTAGTCCTGGGTCACGACGATCTCGATGACGAGCAAGCCCAAACCAGCTGACAGAAACATAGCAATCGCTGCCATGGCGGCCGAAAGAGACAATTTGCCTTTGCCAGGCTCCTCGATCTCGCTGTTAATCACGCACCCGGATTAGTTAATACCCCGGCGGTATCGCCATAAAAACACGTCCGCCGCAGAAATACCCGTTGGTGGGCGTTGTATCAGATGTCTATGTAATCGACTCGGTTGGCGTTCTGCTGGATGAACTTGAGCCGCAGTTCCGGCTTGCGGCCCATTAGCCGTTCCACGAGATCTTCGGTTGTTCCGGCCTTCGCCTTCTTGGCCCGGCCGCGCGTCTTGGCTCGAATTCCTCGTCGGCCGGCAGCACTACCTTCAGCAGCGTCCGGGTCGCCGGGTTCATCGTCGTTTCCTTGAGCTGGGCGGGCGGCATTTCGCCAAGGCCTTTGAAGCGGCTGATGTCTATCTTGCCGCGCCCCGTGAAAACGTTCCGGATCATCTCGTCCTTGTGGGCGTCGTCCCGGGCGTAGGCCGTCTCGCTTCCCTGAGAGATGCGGTAGAGTGGGGGCATCGCGAGATAGAGGTTGCCATCGCGGACCATCTCCGGCATCTCCCGGAAGAAGAAGGTCATCAGCAGCGAGGCGATATGCGCGCCATCCACGTCGGCGTCAGTCATGATGATGACGCGCTCGTACCGCAGTTTCGAGGGGTCGTAGCTGTCGCCGAAACCGCATCCAAGGGCCTGGATCAGGTCGGTGATTTCCTGGTTGGCGCGCATCTTGTCTTCGGTCGCGCTGGCGACGTTCAGGATCTTGCCGCGGAGCGGCAGCACGGCCTGCGTCTTGCGGTCCCGCGCCTGCTTCGCGGAGCCGCCGGCGGAGTCGCCCTCGACCAGAAAAATCTCGGTTCCGTCGGCCGAACCCGCAGCGCAGTCGGCAAGCTTGCCCGGCAGCCGGACTCTGCGCGTCGGCGTCTTGCGGGCGAATTCACGCTCCTTGCGGCGCTGCAGGCGCTCCTCTGCGCGCTCCAGCACATGTTCTAGCAGGTCGTTTGCCGCCTGCGGGTTTCCGGTCAAGAAGTGGTCGAAATGATCCTTGATCGACGTGTCGACGAGCTTGGCGACGCCGGGAGACGACAGCTTTTCCTTAGTCTGGCCCTGGAATTCGGGATTGGCCACGAACACCGACAGGATACCGGCCGAGCCGCCGATCACGTCGTCGCCGGTAATGATTCCGGCACGCTTGTTACCGACCATTTCGGCATAAGACTTGAGGCTGCGCGCCAGGGCGGTCCGAAGGCCGCTCTCGTGCGTGCCGCCCTCTGGCGTGGGCACGGTGTTGCAATAGGAGGCGAGGGAGCCGTCGCCGCGCTCCGGCCAGGCAATCGCCCATTCGGCGCGGCCGCTGCCGCCGTTGAGATCCGCTTCGCCGGCGAAATGGAGTCCCGTCACGGTTTCGCGGCCGTCCAGCGTGGTTTCGAGGTAATCGGAGAGGCCGCCGGGGAAATGCAGCGTCGCCTTCTCGGGGATTTCCTCTTTGCCCCGAAGTAGCGATGGATCGCACGACCAGCGGATCTGAACGCCCTTAAACAGATAGGCCTTGGCCTTAGCCATGTTGTACAGCAGGGCCGGCCGGAAGGCCGCGCTCTCGCCGAAAATCTCTGGGTCGGGCTTGAAGGCGATGGTCGTGCCGCGTCGGTTACTCGCTTTGCCTGCGTCCTTGAGCTTGCCCGTCGGTTTGCCGCGGGCGTAGTTCTGGGTCCACAACTTCTTGTCGCGGGCGATCTCGACGCGGAGTTCCTTGGACAAGGCGTTGACGACCGACAGGCCGACGCCGTGAAGTCCGCCGGAGGTCTTGTAGGCGTCGCCGCCGAACTTTCCGCCCGAATGCAGCGTCGTCAGAACGACTTCGAGCGCGGATTTGTCCTGAACTTAGGGTGCGGGTCGACCGGGATGCCGCGGCCGTTATCGCGCACGATAACGAAACCGTCGGCGCCAAGTTCGAATTCGATCCAGTTCGCGTGGCCGGCCACCGCCTCGTCCATAGAGTTGTCTAGGATTTCGGCTGCGAGATGGTGCAGCGCGCGTTCGTCAGTGCCGCCGATATACATGCCCGGCCGTTTGCGGACCGGCTCCAGCCCTTCGAGGACTTCGATATCCTTCGCGGAATACTGCTTTTTGCGCGAGGATGATTTCTCGAACAGATCAGGCATGGAACCCTATATAAACTCCGGCGGTGATGATCAGAAGGCCCGTGCGCGGCCTCAAAAGTCGAGCTATCCTGTATTAGTAACAGATTGAAACCACGACATCTTGTATATCTCATGACCCAACCCGATAACAGCCCGAATCGACCGCCGGATTTCGAACCGGCTATCCGAACGATCGCCATGCCGGCCGATGCGAACGGCAACGGCGATATCTTCGGTGGCTGGATCATGTCCTATATGGACCTCGCCGGCGGCAGCGTCGCGCAGCTGAAGGCGCGGGGGAGGGTGGCGACAGTCGGCATCAAGGAGATCGCATTTCACGTACCCGTCGCTGTCGGCGACGAGGTCAGCTGCTACGCGCAGCTTATCGCATCTGGTAGAACCTCGGTCACCACGAAGATCGACGTCTGGGTGCGCCGGCGAAACGCCGAAACGCACGTCAAGGTGACCGAAGGCGTATTTACCTATGTGGCCATCGACGACCCCGGCCGCCCTCGACCGCTCCTCGGGGGGTTGGACTGAGGCGGATGAGGTTGCGCCGTACCTCCGCCGTTCTTTGTTCCGCCGCAATCGTGGCCGGCGCCTGCCGATAAGCGCTTAGAGATAAAGGCGGGCGTAAGCCTGGTCGGCGAGAACGGTTATTAGTTAAAGGTCAACATCGTTCGCGAGGATGACAAGTGGGAGCAATTCTTGGACAGGACAGGTAGGAGTTGATCGGCAACGGCGGCTAGGTCCTTGCGACCGACAATCTGTTCTATCCCAGGATCGAGCAGGATTTCGTCTATTGCGCCTCGGGGGTGTCAAGGTCGAACCCGGGACCGAATTTGTTACCTACCGCTTGCGCGATGTTCACCGCGGCTTCGGCAGGGAGAAGCTGATCCGATGCCGACGAAGGCAAAGCCCTGCTCCGGCTGGCACTGACGCCGTTCGGAGCCGGGTTTTTCCCGAAAATGGAAAGGCCGCCCCGAGGCGGCCTTTCGTCGTTTCTGCGTTTCCGATCAGACGCTGTAGTACAT
This sequence comes from Alphaproteobacteria bacterium, assembly GCA_038131485.1. Lineage (GTDB taxonomy): Bacteria > Pseudomonadota > Alphaproteobacteria > MPNO01 > UBA830 > JAYQUR01. The sequence goes on along the minus strand of JAYPPO010000010.1, from coordinate 14,713 downwards.
GTCGAATTCAATCGGGTGCGGCGTGTGCTCGAACTTGTAAATCTCTTCCCACTTCAGATCGATGTAGCCATCAATCAGATCGTTGGGGAACACGTCGCCCTTTGTCAGAAACTCGCGATCCGCATCCAGCGCACCGACCGCTTCGCGGAGGCTGTGCGCGACGGTCGGAACGTCGGCGAGTTCTTCCGGGGGCAGGTCGTAGAGGTTCTTGTCCATCGGCTCGCCCGGATGGATCTTGTTCTGAATACCGTCGATCCCGGCCATCAGCATTGCAGAGAACGCGAAGTACGGATTCGCCGTCGGATCCGGGAAACGCACCTCGACGCGCTTCGCCTTGGGCGACATCGCGTAGGGGATACGGCAGGAGGCGGAACGGTTGCGCGCCGAGTAGGCGAGCAGCAAGGGGGCCTCAAAGACCGGGATTAGCCGCTTGTAGCTGTTGGTGGACGCATTGGTAAACGCGTTCAGCGCCTTGGCGTGCTTGATGATTCCGCCAATGTAGTACAGGCAGGTCTCCGACAGGTCCGCATAGCCGGAGCCCGCAAGGTCGGCGTGCCATCCTTCCAGATCGACTGGTGGACATGCATGCCCGAGCCATTGTCGCCGAGGATCGGCTTCGGCATGAAGGTCGCCGTCTTGCCGTAGGAATGAGCGACATTGTGGACGCAGTATTTGTATATCTGCACCCAGTCGGCGACCTTCATCAGCTTGTTATGGCCGAAGCCGAGTTCCATCTGGCTCGGCGCGACCTCGTGGTGGTGCTTTTCGATCGTCAGGCCCATCTCTCCCATAACCGTCAGCATCTCGGCGCGCAGGTCGCTCATCGAGTCGACGGGCGGAACGGGAAGTAGCCGCCTTTGTGCCTGGCCTATGGCCGATGTTGCCGCCTTCTAAAACGGCGCCAGAGTTATACGGACCTTCCTCTTCGTTCAGGGCATAGAAGGAGTGGTTCATCGAGACGTCGTAACGGACGTCGTCGAAAACGAAGAACTCAGCTCGGGACCGAAATACGCGGTGTCGCCTAGGCCGGTTTCTTGCAGATAGGCCTCGGCGCGCTTCGCGGTCGAGCGCGGATCTCGGCTGTAGAACTGGCCGGTGCTGGGCTCGATGACGTCGCAGAACAGTATCAGCTGTTCCTGCGCGGCGAACGGGTCCATGACGGCGCTCGAACAATCGGGCATTAGCGTCATGTCTGATCTGTTGATGTCTTTCCAACCAGCGATCGACGAGCCGTCGAACATGATGCCTTCGGAGAGCAGATCCTCATCAACACTGCTGACCGTCTGCGCGGTGTGCTGCCACTTGCCGCGGGGGTCGGTGAACCGGAAGTCTACGTATTTGACGTTGTTTTCCTCAATCATTTTGAGGACGTTTTTGATGTCGTCCGCCATCGCTGTTTCCTTTCGATTTTAGCGTTCTTTTGTGTAGCCCCTTGTCGAGCAGTCTCGCCCAGAGAACTCCGGCCGGCCTATTTGTCGAAGGGGAGAAATTAAAGGGTTAAATTGCCTCGGCGCCTTTTTCGCCGGTGCGGATCCGGAGCGCTTCCTCAATATTCGAGACGAATATCTTGCCGTCTCCGATCCGGCCGGTGTGAGCTGCCTGCTGAATTGCCTCGACGGCACGCTCCAAAAGCGAGTCTTCGATCACAACTTCGATCTTTACCTTGGGCAGAAAGTCGACAACGTACTCGGCGCCGCGATAGAGCTCGGTATGGCCCTTCTGCCTGCCAAACCCTTTTGCCTCGATGACCGTGAGCCCCTTGACCCCTACTTCGTGCAGGGCCTCCTTGACCTCATCTAGCTTGAAAGGCTTGATAATCGCCTCTACCTTTTTCATGACTTTTCCGTTCCTTTTTTGTGTGTTGGGCGCGCAGGTCCATTACTCGGCGCCTACTTATCTTGCAGGATTCGTGCCAATTGCGGACGCGTTTGTAAAGCTTTGGATTTAGTCGGCTACCACGAAAAGATCCTCATTTGCGCGGCGATAGCCGCCAAATAATTAGGCAAATTGCTGAATTTTTAAGCATCAAGTGGGCTTTTCGCGCTAGCCATCTTCTGAAGGCCGGGATAGACATCAGACAGCTATTCCGATCGCGGCCGAAGGGGAATGCCATTCTGGTGGCAGCAATCCTTAAAGGCACGGGGAACAGCGTTTACACCAATGCGCCAGAGAGGATGGTAGGGGAGACGATTGCGGAGCTCGCAGATAGCCGGATTGGTGCGCCTGTTGTCTTGGTGAACGGCGTCGACGTTACGGGAATCGTCTTCGAACGCGATATCATCCGAGCTCTCGCGGAATTGGGCCCGGCGCTCCTGGAGCGGCCTGTAGAAAGCCTGATGACTAGGGACGTGCTGATCTCTTCATCCGAAGATACGGGGCGTGACATCCTCAACTATATGACGGAGCGGCGCGTCCGCCACTTTCCGGTCATGGAGAACGACAACCTGTCGGGTATGGCGAGCATCGGCGACGTCGTAAAGAGTCGCCTCAACGAAATCATGCATGAGGCCGACTCTCCGCGAGAGGATATTTTGCACAGTTGAGTATCGCGGATCATGCCGAGAAACGGCGGATAGCGCTCAGTCGCCGCCGCCGTCCGCCTCCAGATAGGCGTAGGCTCTCGACCAAGTGGTACATTCGCCGCAGGCGGTGAATGCGATCGTCGCGAACTATACGTCGACCCATTCGAATATGAACCACTGCTCGAAGGCGAGGCCGTTATAGATCGGCCTTTCGCAATTACTGCACGTGACGAGGACGCGAGGCATAATGCATCCCTTCTGTCCAATGACAAAACGAAACTATTGATCCGGCGCACGGTCAAGCTGACTGATACTCGGCGATTGCCCGAGGCTATGTGCCATATCTGGCGCGAAACGCTTGTGCCGTGCTAGAGAGGCCGCTGGCCGGGGTCGGATCAAAGGGAGAGAAACAGTGAAACCGGGCAACGCGGTTCTGTCGAGTTTTGGAACGACGATTTTCGAGGTGATGTCACGCCTCGCGCAGGCGCACGACGCAATCAATCTAGGGCAGGGTTTTCCGGACGGGAACGGCCCCAAAGACGTCGTCGAGGCGGGCGTCGAGTATCTGCGCAACGGGGTCAATCAGTATCCGTCCATGTACGGCATTCCGGAGCTGCGCAAGGCGGTCGCGGAGCATGCGAAGCGATTTTACGACCTAGACATCGACTGGCAGACCGAGACGATGGTGACGTCGGGTGGAACGGAGGCCCTCGGAGCCGCGTTGCTCGGCCTGATCGAGCCGGGCGACGAAGTCATCTTGATCGAGCCGCTTTACGATTCCTATCTGCCGATCGTCCAGCGCGGCGGCGGAGTCGCGAAGTGTGTGCGTCTGGAGCCGCCGAGCTGGGAGCTGCCGCGCAGCGAGCTCGAAGCTGCCTTTTCGGATAAAACCAAGCTCATCTTGATCAATACGCCGCAGAACCCTTGCGCCAAGGTGTACAGTCGCGACGAACTTGAGTTCATTTCTAAGCTCTGTCGGGAGCACGACGCGTTTGCGGTGTCCGACGAGGTCTACGAGCATCTCGCCTTCGACGGCGTGCCGCACGTGCCGATGATCACGCTGCCTGGCATGCGCGATCGAACCGTGCGCATCCAGTCTGCCGGTAAGATCTTCTCGCTTACTGGGTGGAAGATCGGGATGATTACGGCTGCGCCCGACTTGCTGACGCCGATCGCAAAAGCGCACCAGTTTCTAACCTTCACGACGCCGCCCAACCTGCAGGCTGCGGTCGCCTATGGACTGCGGAAGGAAGACGCCTATTTCGATTCGCTGACCTCGGACATGCAGGCGCGGCGCGATCACCTTGCCGACGGCCTGAGCGACGTTGGTTTCGAGGTCATTCCGTGTCAGGGGACCTACTTCATCACCACCGATTTTCGCCCACTGGGCTACAACGGCCTAGATACCGATTTTTGCCATTACCTGACAACTGAAGCGGGGGTCGCGGCCGTGCCGGTCAGCGCCTTCTACACCTCCGACGACGTCAAGTATTTCGCTAGGTTTTCGTTCTGCAAAAAGGCTGAAACCATCGACGAAGCGATCCGGAGGCTGAAGGCGCATTTTGGCCATGGCTGACAGCAATCTGCCTTGACGCGCACAGTTGCGGGGTCTACTTACGGCGGCCGCATTTAATGTGGTGGCTGTAGCTCAGTTGGTTAGAGCGCCTGGTTGTGGTCCAGGAGGTCGTGGGTTCGAATCCCATCAGCCACCCCAGCTATCGTGTTAGGACCCCTTCAAAGTCGAATTTCGACAGGCGGGCTAGAGGTATAAAAGTTCGGCATTGAATTTGGACGCGTTCGAGGCGATATCCTTCGAGCATGTTAGACAGTCCCGCCTCCCCGGTCGACCGGCTGACCTTTCATCTTATTTGACTTGCGGCACTCTCGCTCATCCTCGGCGTTTTCCTGCCGGTGGCGGAGGTCAGCAACATGATGATCTTCTCCAACCTGTTCTCCATATTGGAGGCTGCGCAGCAGCTGCTGTCAGAGGGCGAGATCCTGCTCGGGCTCATAATAATCGTGTTTTAGGTTGTCTTTCCGGCTGGCAAGATTGCCGCAGCACTGGTCGTGTATTGGCGGATCCGAACGACCTTCGGGCCGCCCGACGGCTGGCTCGACCGCGTGGAATTTTTCGGGCGCTGGTCATGCGCCGACGTGCTTATCGTTGCGATCGCCATCGTTGTTACCAAGAGCACCGGCATTGCCGATGCTGGCATGGACATCGGTTTGTGGTTCTTCGCCGGATCGGTCTCGCTCACGGCCATTTGCGTTCACAGGCTGCGGTCAGTCTCTTGCTAAGCCATTATTTAAATTAGTAAAAGCGAAGGACCGTCGGTTCCGGACGCTGCACGACAGTAAAAAGCGCAATAACTTTATATTTAAATAATAATAGTTATAATTATATGAATTAAAAAATTGTTAAATATTTTTTTTGATTAATAATAATGATTTAATTAGAATAAAATTTTCGTAATGAGGGTTATATATTAATTTCAAAAAATTTGAATTATTTTTTCAAATGCGATTGATATGGAATTTATTTCGTCGAGCTGTGGTCATTTGAAACTCCGTTGTATATAATAGCTCATTCATATTTTGCGTAATGCTTGCGAAGGCCGCGACCCCGGCCTGTCCTGCGGGCGTATTTCGGACGCGCCACGAGGGAATATCGAGAGGTAAGTACCCAGAATGTCTTCGGAAAGCATCGATAACGCAGAGATAAGAAATCCAGAGCTTCTCGCTCCTGAACAGGATTACGGCGACGACCCTACCGCCGTTCGGGAGACCAACCAATACAGGATGGAATATATCCAATCCTTCGTCGAGAAATGGGACGAGCTCATCGACTGGGACGCACGGGCGAAGAGCGAGGGGCAGTTCTTCATCGACATCCTGCGCGCGCGCGGCAAGACGAAGGTGCTGGACGTCGCCGCCGGCACCGGCTTCCACTCGGTGCAGCTACTGAAGGCCGGGTTCGACGTGATGAGCGCCGACGGCAACGCCGCGATGCTCGCCAAGGCGTTCGAGAACGCCAAAGACGAAAACCTGATCCTTAAGATCGTTCAGGCGGATTGGCGCTGGCTCAACCGCGACATCCACAGCAAGTACGACGCGATCATCTGCCTGGGTAATTCGTTCACGCATCTGCATGACGAGGCCGATCGTCGCCGCGTTCTTGCGGAGTTCTATGCGGCACTTCGACACGATGGCATCCTGATCATCGACCAGCGGAATTACGATTCCATTCTCGATGACGGGTTCTCCAGCAAGCACAAGTACTACTACTGCGGCGATAAGGTGACCGCCGAGCCGGAGTATGTCGACGACGGACTGGCACGCTTCCGCTATGCATTCCCAGACGGCTCCGAGTACAAGCTCAACATGTTCCCGCTGCGCAAGAACTACGTGCGCAATCTGCTCCTAGAAGCGGGTTTCCAGAAGGTCCGCACCTACGGCGATTTCCAGGAAACGTTCCAGGAAAACGAGCCGGATTTCTTCGTCCATGTTGCCGAGAAAGAATATCCCGATGTCTAATTCTGGAGCGGCGCGGGCGGAAGAAGTCGCCCGGATCACGGAGACCTATTACGATAGCGACGAAGCCGACCGCTTCTATTTCAACATCTGGGGCGGCGAGGACATCCATATCGGGCTCTACGACACGACCGATGATATCCGGACGGCAAGCCGATTAACGGTCGAGCGCATGGCGAAGGCGGCCGAGCCCATCGACGCGAAGACTAAGGTGCTCGATATCGGAGCGGGCTACGGCGGTTCCGCGAGGTTTCTCGCGAAAACCTATGGCTGCCGTGTCGTCTGCCTCAATATCTCGCGGACGCAGAACGCGACCAACGAGCGCCTGAATGCGGAGCAGGGGCTCGCAAACCTCATCGAAGTCAAATACGGCAACTTCGAAGACCTGCCAGAAGCGGACAGAAGCTATGACCTCGTCTGGTCGCAGGATGCGATCCTGCACAGTGGCCGCAAGCAAACCGTGATGGACGAGGTGTTCCGGGTCCTGAAGCCGGGCGGTTCGCTGGTATTTACCGATCCGATGCAGGCCGACGACTGCCCTGAGGACGTCCTTGGCTCCGTGCTGGCGCGGATCCATCTCGACAATCTCGGGTCGTTCGCGCTGTACAAGCAGTTGGCGGCAACGTCAGGGATGCAGCACGTCGCAGACGACATCCTGTCGCCGCATCTGCGGTCGCACTACAACCGTGTCCGCGAAATGCTGACTGGCAATTACGACCGAATGTGCGTGCTGTCGAGCAAGGAATACGTCGACCGCATGATCCAGGGGCTAGGGAACTGGGTAAACGCCGCGGAAACCGGTTATCTGGCGTGGGGTATCCAGCAATTCCGCAAGCCCGAATAGGCCCTTTACGCGTCAAGCGACGCGGTAAAGCAATTCCTCTCCGTCCTTTAATCGCCGGCAGTTCTCAAATGCAATCCCGAGGCTGCGGTCGAGCGTTTCCGGCGTCAGCCAAGCGACGTGCGGCATCAGGACGACATTCTCAAGTTCGAACAGCGGGTTTCCGGCGGGCGCTGGTTCCACGGTCAAGACGTCAAGGCCGGCGGCGCGCAACTTTCCCGATTTGAGCGCCTTGACCATCGCGGCCTCGTCGATCAAGCCGCCGCGCGCGGTATTAACGATGATTGCGTCTGATTTCATCCAGTCTATGGCAGCGGCATCGATGATCTTTTCGGTATCGGGCGTCAGCGGCACGTGCAGCGAGAGGATGTCGGCCTCGGCCAGCAAGGCTTCGAGCGACCGCCAGTCCGCGACGGCGTCGTCCTTCGGCGCCGTCGCGGTATAGAGTACCGTCGCGCCCATTGCGGACAGCACGGGCGCGATCAGCCGCGCAACCTCGCCATAGCCGATTAGGCCCACCGTCCGGCCCGCGACCTCGCCGGTCCGGTCGAAGGCTTCTAGCGGCGTAGTCCAGCCTTCACCTCTTCTCATGAGGCGATCGAAGAAGGGGACGCGCCTGAGCGCCGAGAGCATCAGCGCGAGCGTCATTTCTGCGACGGCGCGCGAGTTCGTGCCCGGCATGTTGCAGACGGCGACCTCACGCTTACGGGCGGTCTCCAGGTCGATGGTGTTCACACCGACACCGATCTTCTGGATTAGGGCGAGTGAGGGCGCGCCCTTGATGCTGGCCACGGTGACGGGTTCGAGCACGTGCAGCAGCACGTCGGCGTCACGCATTTCGGTTGCGAAGGCATCCTTTTCCGCCTCGTCAACGATGACGACGTCGAGCCAGTCTGGGGCCTGAGCGACAATGCGGTTCTGGAACCCTGGGCTCGCACGGTACTGGAGAACGGCCTTCATGTTCTTTGCCTCAGGTTCCAGCGAGGCGGGCGCGATCGCCCATGGCTTCCTCGATGCGCAGGACCTCGTTCCATTTAGCCATCCGCTCAGAGCGGGCAAACGAACCGACCTTGAGCTGTCCAGCGTTCCAGCCGACGGCGAGGTGCGCGATAGTGACGTCCTCTGTTTCGCCCGACCGGGCAGAGACGATGGTGCCCCAGCCGGCGTCCCTGGCCGTGTCGAGCGCGGCCTTGGTCTCGGTCACGGTGCCTGCCTGATTTGGCTTGATCAGGACCGAATTGCAGATGCCCGCGTAAGCCGCATTCGCCACGCGCTCGGCGCTGGTAACGAGAAAATCATCGCCAACGATCTGGACCTCGTCACCGAAACGCTCCGTGAAGCGTTTCATATTCTCCGGATCGTCCTCACCGAGGGGATCCTCGATGGAGAAGATTGGGTATCGGTCGAGCCAGCCCGCAAGTAGTTCAATCATGCCGTCGCCGTCGAGTTCGCGTTTTTCGAGGCCAAGCCGGTAGCAGCCGTTCTTGCCGAACTCCGAGGCGGCGATATCGAGCGAAATCGCAACGTCGACGCCGGGCTGGAGGCCCGCTTTCTCGATGGCCTGGACCAGCGTGTCGAGCGCTTCCTCGTTGGTGTCGAACGCCGGCCACCATCCGCCTTCGTCGGCAACGCCCCCAAGTTTGCCCGCGTCCTGCATCAGCTGGCCGGCAGCGAGATAGACTTCGGCGACCATCTCGAGTGCCTCGTCGAATGTCTCGGCTCCCACAGGGATGGCCATAAAATCCTGGATGTCGACCCAGCGGCCGGCATGCGCGCCGCCGCCGAAGATCTGGATCTCTGGCATCGGCAGCCGAACCTGCGCATCTCCCGCGAGATGCCGCCAGAGGGGGAGCTTGCGGCTCGTCGCCATCGCGCTGAGCACCGCCATTGAGACCGCGACGATCGCATTGCCGCCGAGCCGGGATTTGTCGTCTGTGTCGTCGCACTCGATCATCGCTAGATCGACGGCCTCTTGGTCCTCCGCGTCCATCCCTTCGAGAAGGGGCGCAATTTCATCGGCGATGTTGTCGAGCGCCTTTTCGACGCCGAAGCCGCCGAGGTCTTTGCCGCCGTCCCGCAGATCGATCGCCTCGTTGGCTCCCCTGGAAGCGCCGGCGGGCGCGATCGCCCGGCCTGTTGCGCCGCCAGACAGGATCGCCTCGACCTCGACCGTCGGCCTGCCGCGGGAGTCCCAGACACGCCGAGCGGCGATGCCCGTTATGTTGTTGTTGCTCATATACCTAACGATTGGCGGAAAAGCGTCGCGACGTTCTCCAGCCTTTCCGTGTCCTCGCACAGACCGGCGCGCGCGGCGCGGCGTACGCAGTCTTTGTCGCTCTCTTCCGTGATGTACTCTACCGGAGACGTTCCGTCGATGCGTGCGAGAAGAAGGCCCGGGAGAAGGGCAGCTGTTCGCGCTTCCATCGTGCCGGCCGGCTCCCACGACACATGGTGCAGATAGGCGTCTCGCAGTTCATGGAAGCATGCGAGGTATCGGTCCGCCCATTGCGGACGCCAGACGCATTTCAGCAACATGTGGTTCAGGCAGAAAGCGAGATCGAATGCCGGGTCGCCGTACCATGCGCATTCCGCGTCCAGGAACACGGGGCCCTCAGGACCGATGAGGATGTTCTTGGGGCTCACGTCGCCATGGACGAGGGCGAGACGGGTTTCAGCCGTCAAGCTAGCCAGGTCGCGCAGCCGGTCGGCAAGATCGGGATGGGCTTCTGCAGTGCGTAGCAGATAGGGCTCCAGCCGGATGGCGTGAAAAATGTCGTCCGTCGCGAAGCGCTCAGCTATGGCTGCGTCGCCGGCAGTGGCCGCGTGGATACGGCCCAGTGCATCGCCGACCGCTTTCGCCGATCCCGGTAGGACATGACCGTCGCGCAGCAGCGACTTCCAAACCGGGTGATCGGCCGGGTCGAGATATGCCATCGCGAACATGCCGGTGTCCGAGCCCTCCCCGATCAGTTCAGGCACGCCCGACGGCACAGCCTGGGCGGCGATGCGAATCCAGGCCGCCTCGTTCGAGTTGCGCGAGACGGGCGCGAACCAGTCCTTTTCGGTGCGAAGCTTCGCGAGCGCACGCTTGATGCAGAACGTACCGTGGGCCGACGTGACCTTCCATATATCGGACGAAACGCCGCCAGTCAGCGCTTCGGCAGCTGGCGTTTCCCCGTCAGCAAGAAGGCCAATCTGACGGAGCGCATCGAGGATGACGGCGTCGATCAAGATGCGCGTCCCGCCGGTTGCATGAGGCGCCGTGCAAGATAGAACGCCGGTAGGGTGAAGGCAGTGATCATCAGAATCCGGACGACGTGATAGGCGGTCACCAGCGGGACGCCCAGCTTTAGCACTGCGGCCGTAAGGCTCATTTCGGCGAGCCCGCCCGGCGCCGTCGCGGCGATCATCGCAGTCGGCACGATCTCCGTCTGTCCCGCAATGAACATGGCGAGAGCAACGGCCAGCCCCATCATTAAGACCGTCGTAATCGCCGAGCCTACGATTACGCGCGGCGCGCTGGTGAAAGACGTGCGGTCAAACCGCTCGCCGAGTGCAATGCCAATCAATACCTGCGCCACGCTGAGTAGATCCTTCGGCATTGCAGACATCTCGATCTCGAAGATGGTTAGCAGGCTGCTGAGGATGGCGGCGCCGAGCATCCAGCAGTTGGGCAGGCGTACCTTGAAAAGAGCGAACGCGCTGATAACGGACGCCCCTAGCAGACAGGCGAGCAGCGGATAGTCCACCTCACGTGCGAAGGGGACGAAAATGTTTTCGCCAGTCTCGCCGAAGAAGGTGAGCGCGGGCGGGATCGACAGAATGACGATGGTTACACGGGTGAGTTGAGAGAGCGTGAGCTGGTCGGGTCGCGCGCCGAACCTGTCGCCGAGTGCCAGCATCTCCGCCATACCGCCTGGAACGTTGCCGAAGAATGCAGTGGCGCCGTCGACCCTGGCGATGCGGATCAGGATTGCGCCGCCGAGACCGCCAAGCCCGATCGAGACGACTGCCACAAGGACCATCCACGGCAGATGCGCGGCGACGACCGCCGCCACCGCCGGCGTGAAGTACAGTCCGATCGTGGTGCCTATCAGGATTTGGCCGCACTGCCGAGCGCCCTTAGGGCTCCGGACGCGCCAGCCGGCAATGTTCACAGTGGCGACGGCGAAAAGCGATCCGAAAAACCACGGTAGCGGTGCATGGATCTGCTCCATAAGCCAGCCACCGGCCGCCCCGAGAATGAGTGTCGGTGTGCAGCGCAGGAAATAGTTAAACAGGTCCGCGGGTTTCGTCACTGATCCGTTAGACGGCATGGCCGAACGCATGTCAATTCGCGACGCTTTAAGAAAATAGGCGGCCCTCCACCGCTGCAGAGGGCCTTCTCTTGGTGAGTGCCAGGCAACCTACCTTTGGCTGCGTTTCTGGTTGGCCGGCGTTTCTGTCCGGCCGCGCCGCCGCTTTTTCGGCGGAATATGGCTTTCGTGGTTTTTCAGATACCACTTCGCAAGCTCCTCCCGGGTCGTCCACCAGACGTCTGGGAACTGCTTGGCATAGTCGACGAATTCCCTGAGGGCGCGGGCGCGGAAGGGCTGGCCGATGACGTGCGGGTGCAGGCCAAGATTCATTAGCCGACCACTCTCGGTGCCCTCCATGTAGAGCGTGTCGAACTGCTCTTTCATGACGTTGAAAGCCTCGCTGGTGGAGTTGCCGCGCCGCATGAACATCATGAAATCGTTGATCTCGACCGTGTAGGGAACCGAGACGATGGGACCGTGGTCCGTCTGCATCAGGTATGGCTGATCGTCGTTTAGGAAGTCGGCAGTGTAGAGCAGCCCCTGTTCGGCGAGGATGTCGACCGTCGACGGGTTGGTGCGGAGTGACGATGACAGCCAGCCCGCGGGCTTCTTCCCGACCACCTTCTTGTAAACGTCGATGGTTTCCAGAACGATCTGACGCTCGCCCTCCGGATCGAAATAGTAATTGGTCAGAAGGTCGGTCTGGACATAGTTATGCGCGACAAGCTCCCAGCCGCGCTCGACGCAGTACTTGATCGCCTGCGGCCGTTCAATGCCCATCTTCGCGTTCATCGTACAGCTAGCCGGGACACCGGCCTTATCCATGATGTCGAACAGGCGCCAGATGCCGACCCGCTGGCCGTACTCGCGCCACGTGTAATTCGGGATGTCGGCGACGTTGCCGGGAAGGGGATCGGGCAGGATCGAGGGACCTCCCGCGTAGTAGGATTCTTCGGTGTCCTTGGTCAGGTCCCAGTATTCGAGATTGAAGGTCACGAACACGGCAAGGCGTTTGCCGTCGGGCCACTTCAGCGGCTTGCGTTCCGGCATGGGTACGAAGTCGTAGTACATCGGTCGTCGTCCTCCCTGTTTCAGTCCCCGTCTGTTTTAATCCATTGGCCGTGCCGATAACATGGCTATCGAACCATCGAGGAGATTTCGCCATGGGCGAGCGGACAGCGGACCTACTGCCGGCGGCGGCCGAGTTCGTCGAAAAAATGCGCGCATGGCACGCCGACGGACGGAACGAGACCGAGCTGTGGACCAACGCCTGCGATGCGCTGCGTGAGCTGCTCGCGGACGACGATCTCAAACGGCACGCGGAGAGCTGGCCCGACAGCCTCACCGTCGAGGGCAGGCCGGGCAATCTGCTGTTCTACGAGGATCCGGATTACGGGTTCGTGCTGAACGCGCTGATCAAGGCGCCGGGCATCAACTCGTCGGTGCACGATCACGGAGAGTCATGGACGCTCTATGGCGTTCTGGAAGGCGGCGAGAAGGTCACCCGCTTCGACCGCACGGACGGCGGCCCGCAGATCGCATCGACCGCGTCCATAGAGCGGTCGGGCAGCCATGACGTGACGCCGGGCTATATCGATTTCGTGCCGCCCTGGCAGATTCACGAGGAGCGCAACGGCGACGAACGCACCGTCGGTTTTATCGTCCGCAGCAAGCGGTCGGGGACGTTTGTCCAGAACCGGTTCGACCCGGAGAGCGGCGCCGTCGAACAGTATGACGGGCCGGTCCAGATTCCTTATCGGCTGGCCTGGTAGGCGTTACCGCTGTCCCGGACGATCGGCTGGTCAGCCCGTCCGCTGAATGAGGTGATAGCCGAAGTCGGTTTCGACGATGCCGCTGGTCGCGCCGACATCGAGGCCGAAAGCCGCTTCCTCGAATTCCGGTACCATCATGCCGCGGCCGAAGCTGCCGAGGTCGCCGCCCTGCGAGGACGAGGGGCAGTCGGAGTGCTGGCGCGCCGCGTCTGCGAATTCCACCCCGCCGTCGATGTCGGCCTTGATCTGTTCGATTTTCTGTTTCGCTTCGTCCTGACTGCGCGTCGCCGTCGAGCGCAGCGAACCGTCATACATGAGCAAAATGTGCGACGCCTGAATTTGGCCGGACATGTCAAAATACCTCTCTGTGATTGTTCTTTTGGGCCGGCGAAAAAATTTCAGGGGCTATGTCTCCGAGGGCCAGCAATGCCAACATTACGATTTTACGCGCGGATAGGCCAGCCTCCGTACGCGATTAAATCCTCCGGCGTGTCGAGGTCGAGCGCAATTCCTGGGAGGTCGATAATCTCGACGGTGAGGCCGGCAGCTCGCGCCGCTTTCTGGTGCGCAGTGAGGCTTCCTGCGCCGAACATGAACGGTACGGACGCCGCGGTGGACATGCTCAGCATGTTGGTGCCGGTGCCGTGCCGGTCGGGGGAAAGGCCGACGCCCCGGCAATTCAGATGCGCTCGAAGGTCATCCTCCGACAGGCCGGGGAGGTCGGCGGGAACGACCAGCGTGCGCACCGCCGATAGCAGCCCGGCAGCCTCCGTCAGCGCCGCGTTGAGACCTTCGCCGGACTGGACGATCGTGCGCGCGCCGGCCGCACGCAGCGCGTCCGCCGTTCCGGCCTCGGCGACCGCGACCACGACGTCGGCGTCCGCGAGGGACGTTGCGAGCGCGACGGTGCGCCGGGCGAGTTCGAGGATGAGACCGGCGCGCGCTTCGTCGTCGAGGACGGCCGACAGGCGCGACTTGCCGGCGGCGATGCCCTTTACCGGGACGATGATCCCGCAGGCACTCACCCGGCGAGGCTTTCGGCGAAGGCGACGACTTCCCCGGCGAGGCGCGCGCGGTCGTCGTCCGACGTCATTACCGTGTCGGCGATGAGGACGTGCGGCACGAATTGGCGGACATCGTCTTCGAGCGCTGCGTCCGTACGGTCGAGAACGAAGCCGTCGACGAGACCGCGGTAGAATTCCGCCACGGTTGCCGCCGACGGGTCGAGGCCGAGTTCGCGCATCATTTTCGCGGCCGGTCCCTTCAGGGCCTTGCCGCCGACGATGGGCGACACCGAGACGCAGGGACGCGTGCGCTTTTCGAGCCGTGCGCGGATTTCCGGGATCGCGAGGATCGGCCCGATGCTGACATAGGGGTTGGACGGGCAGAGGACGACGGCTTCCAGCTCCCGCGAGTCCAGCGCGTCCACGAGCGCGGGGGCAGGCGCGGCGGCGTCGGCGCCGTCGAATGAGAAGCCGAGGACCTCGGGCGCGCAGTGCAGCCGCACGAAATAGTCCTGGAAGGGCAGCGTGCCCTCGTCGGTCGTGGCGACATGGGTGCGCACCGGATCGTCGCTTGCGGGAACGATGCGATGCGCGATGCCGTGCCGTGCCGACAGCTCCGCCGTCGCCGCCGACAGGGTGCGCCCGTCGCGCAGCATGGCCAGCCGCGCCGCGTGGGTTTCCAGATCCTTGTCGCCGAGGCGGAACCACGTCGCGCCGCCGTCGCGCTCCTGGCGTTCCATGAACG
>JAYPPO010000009.1:0-100469 GCA_038131485.1 Alphaproteobacteria bacterium | reverse complement strand
CGGCTTGCGTTCCGGCATGGGTACGAAGTCATAGTACATTGGTCGTCGTCCTCCCTGTTTCAGACCTCAACTGTTTTAATCCATTGCCGGCGCAGATAACATGGGTAACGAACAATCGGGTAAATTTCGCCATGGGCGAGCGGACAGTGGACCTGCTGCCCGCGGCTGCCGAGTTAGTCGAAAAAATGCGCGCATGGCACGCCGATGGAAGGGACGAGACCGAGCTGGGGACCGACGCCTGCGACGCGCTGCGCTTTCTGCCTGCGGACGACGATTTCAAACGGCACGCTGAGGGCTGGCCGAACAGCCTCACCGTCGAGGGCATGCCGGGCAATCTGCTGTTCTACGAGGACCCGGATTACGAGTTAGTGCTGAATGCGTTGATCAAGGTGCCGGGTATCAATTCGTCGGTGCACGATCACGGCGGGTCTTGGACGCTCTACGGCGTTCTGGAAGGCGGCGAGAAGGTCATCCGCTTCAATCGCACGGACGATGGAGCGCAGATCGCATTGACCGCCTCCCTGAAACGGTCGGGTAGCCATGACGTGACGCCAGGATCTATCGATTCTGTGCCGCCCTGGCAGGTTCACGAGGAGCGCAACGGTAACGAACGTACCATCGGTTTCATCGTCCGCAGCAAGCGGCCGGGGACGTTCATCAAGAACCGTTTCGACCCGGAGAGCGGTGCCGTCGAACAGTATGACGGACCGGTCCAGATTCCCTATCGGCTGGCCTGGTAGGCGTTTCCGACGTCTCGGACGATCGGCTGATCAGCCTGTCCGCTGAATAAGGTGATAGCCGAAGTCCGTTTCGACGATGCCGCTGGTCGCGCCGACATTCAGGCCGAAAGCCGCTTCTTCGAATTCGGGCACCATCATGCCGCGGCCGAAGCTGCCGAGGTCGCCGCCCTGCGACGACGAAGGGCAGTCGGAGTGCTGGCGCGCCGCGTCTGCGAATTCTACCCCGGCGTCGATGTCGGTCTTGATCTGTTCGATTTTCTGTTTCGCTTCGTCCTGACTACGCGTCGCCGTCGAGCGCAGCGAACCGTCATACATGAGCAAAATGTGAGACGCCTGAATTTGGCCGGACATGTCAAAATACCTCTCTGTGATTGTTCTTTTTGGGCCGGCGAAAAAATTTCAGGGGCTATGTCTCCGAGGGCCAGCAATGCCAACATTACGATTTTACGCGCGGATAGGCCAGCCTCCGTACGCGATTAAATCCTCCGGCGTGTCGAGGTCGAGCGCAATTCCTGGGAGGTCGATAATCTCGACGGTGAGGCCGGCAGCTCGCGCCGCTTTCTGGTGCGCAGTGAGGCTTCCTGCGCCGAACATGAACGGTACGGACGCCGCGGTGGACATGCTCAGCATGTTGGTCCCGGAGCCGTGCCGGTCGGGGGAAAGGCCGACGCGTTGGCAATACAGGTGCGCTAGAAGGTCTTCTCTCGACAGGTGGGGGAGGTCGGCAGGCACGACCAGGGTTCGCTCCGCCGATAGCAGCCTAGAGGCCTCCGTAAGCGCTGCGTTGAGACCTTCGTTGGACTGAACGATAGTGCGCGCGCCGGACGCTCGCAGCGCGTCCGCCGTTCCGGCCTCAGCGACCGTAACCACGACGTCGGCGTCTGGGAGAGACGTTGCGAGCGCGACGGTACGCCCGGCGAGTTCGAGGATGAGACCGGCCCGTGCCTCGTCGTTGAGGACGGCCGAGAGGCGCGACTTGCCATCGGAGATACCCTTTACCGGGACGATGATCCCCGAGGTGCTCACTACGCGAGACTGTCGGCGAAGGCGATAACATCCCGGGCGAGGCGCACGCGGTCGTCATTTGACGTCATTATCGTGTCGACGATGAGGACTTGCGGCACGAATCGGCGGACATCGTCTTCGAGCGCTGCGTCCGTTCGGTCGACTACAAAACCATCGACGAGCCCGCGGTAGAATTCCGCCACGGTTGCCGCGGACGGGTCGAGGCCGAGTTCGCTCATCATTTTCGCTGCTGGTCCCTTCAGGGCCTTGCCGCCGACGATGGGCGTTACTGCGACGCAGGGACGCGTGCGCTTTTCGAGCCGTGCGCGGATTTCCGGGATCGCTAGGATCGGTCCGATGCTGACATAGGGGTTGGAGGGGCAGAGGACGATGGCTTCTAGGTCCTGTGAGTCGAGTGCGTCCGCCAGCGCGGGGGCAGGGGCGGCATCGGCGGCGCCGTGGAATGAGAAGCCGAGTACCTCCGGCGCGCAGTGGAGCCGCACGAAATAGTCCTGGAACGGCAGTGTTCCCTGATCGGCTGTGGCAACATGGGTGTGCAGCGGGTCGTCGCTTGCGGGAACGATGCGATGCGAGATGCCGTGCCGTGCCGACAGTTCCGCCGTCGCCGCCGAGAGGCTGCGGCCCTCGCGCAGCATGGCCAGACGTGCCGCGTGTGTTTCCAGATCCTTGTCGCCAAGGCGGAACCACGTAGCGCCACCGTCGCGCTCCTGGCGTTCCATGAACGCCCACGTCTCGTCGCGGATGCCCCAGCCGGTCTCCGGATTGGCGATGCCGGCGAGCGTATACATGACCGTGTCTAGGTCGGGACAGATGCGGTAGCCGAGATGATCGAAGTCGTCGCCCGTGTTGACGGCGATCGTCAGTCGGTCGGGTTGAAGGATGCGGGATAGACCGTGCGCGAGCTTCGCGCCGCCGACCCCGCCGGCGAAGGCGACGTACATGGCGTTACCTGAAAAGGTCCTGATCGAGCGGACGGACGAGGTCTGAGGCGCTTCCGTCGCCGGCCGCCCATGTTGCGCCGCGGATTATAACCGCGGGTAGGCTCTCGTCGCCCTGGCCCATCAGAAGCGAGGCTGCGGATGCGATTTCGTCGGCGAGGGCGATTTCGCTGGAGACAAGCACAACCCCGTCGCGATCCGCCTGACCGCGTCGGTCGTCGAGCGCGACGATGCCGCTGGCGCCGATCGCCGTGCCGATGGTGCCGTTGCGCCAGGCGCGGCCCATGCTGTCGTTGATCACCACCGCGAGGTTGACCCCCGCGACGGTTGAGATCTCGCTACGGAGCCGGGCGGCACTCGCGTCCGGGTCCTCCGGCAGCAGTATCGCGACGTCACCGCCACCGCCGTTCGAATGATCCACAGCCGCATTGGCGACGACGAAACCGAGCCGGTGTCGCGCGATGATCAGGCCCGGTCGTGTCCGGACGACGTCGTCGGATTCACGGAGGACGAGTTCGAGCAGCCGGGCGTCCTTGCCGGTTTCCGCCGCGAGACGGTCAGCTTCGGCGCCCGGCGCGACGTCCGCGAGGTCGAATATCCGGCCTTCGGACTTGGACACGATCTTCTGCGCCACGACGACGATGTCACCGTCCTGCAGCGCATGCCCCGCGGCGGCGAAGCCGTCGACGAGGAGGCGCGCGAGATCGTCGCCGGGCGAGATTTCGGGAAGGCCGGGCGGGGCGATGAGTTCGAGGCGGCGGGTCTGTCGTTCCATGGTCGATCCGAATTGACGGGTGCGACTATCGTCAATTCGCGGGCGTGACGAAAGGGGTGGGGAAAAGGGGAGCGGCAACGGGTCCGGCGGCCGGCTTGCGTCCGGAAGGAGATAACGGACAGAATGAGTTGGACAATCCAAGCGGAGGGACGACCATGACAAGGCGAGATTTCGAAGGCCATTGCTGGCGGGATATCGTTTCCGACGAGATCCTTAAGGTCTACGAGGCTTATCACCGGGACGTTTATGTCGGCGAACGGGCCGCGCTTCTAGCGATCGACCTCTATAACATCGTCTATCGCGGCGGGGCGAAGGAGCCGCACGAGCTGGTCGGCGAGCATCCGAGTTCGTGCGGGCGCTATGCCTGGGAAGCGATCGAGCCCACGAAGAAACTGTTCGAGGCCGCGCGGTCGGCCGGCCTGCCGGTCCTGTACACGACGGCGCCGGCGACGTCGGACGTCGTCGCGACGAACCGGCAGGTCGGAACCGGGACGAGCGACGAGGACTACGAGATCTTCGAGGCGTTCGCGCCGCAGCCGGGCGACGTGATGATCGTCAAGGAGCGCGCCAGCGCCTTCTACGGCACCCCGATCATGCCGGAACTGAACCGGCGCGGGATCAAGAGCCTGATCGTCTGCGGAGAATCGACGTCGGGCTGCGTGCGTGCGTCAGTCGTCGATGCCTATTCGGCGGGATACCACGTGACCGTGGCGGAGGAAGCCGTGTTCGACCGGTCGATCCTCTCGCACAAAGTCAATCTGTTCGACATGCACCACAAATATGCCGACGTTATGACGGTCGACGAGATCGTCTGCCACCTCGACGCTCTGAGGGCCGCGGCCTAAGCAAAAAGTCGGTGTTAACGGGACACCGGCTTTCAATTCGAAAGGTCGGCCAGTTCGCCTGTTCGGTCAGACCATCATCATTATGATCGGCAGCGGAATGGCAACTGCGGCGAGGGCGCTGCCGCGCTAACTGCCCTTGTAGGTAGGCGTCCGCTTCTCGAGCATGGCGGTGACGGCTTCCAGATGATCATCGGTGCTGTGGCAGATTGCCTGAAGGGCGGCGCAGTTGTCGAGGAAATCGAACAGACCGCTCGACAGCGACTGGCGGAGGAGGGACTTCAGCATCCGGGCGGTTACCGGCGGCCGCGCGGCAATCGTCTCGGCGAGAGACATCACGCGCGGCATCAGTTCCTCCGGCTCGACGCATTCAAGCGCGAGGCCGATCTCTGCCGCTTCCGCGCCTTCCACAATGCGGCCAGTGAATATCAGTTCGGCGGCGCGCTGCAGCCCGACCTTCCGCGGCAAGATCCATGCACCGCCGTCGCCCGGAATGATTCCGACATTGATGAAGGTCTCGCCAAACTTCGCGTTCGTCGAGGCGATGACGAGGTCGCAATAGAGCGCCATGTCGCAGCCGGCGCCGATGGCCGGACCCTGGACGGCGGCAATCGACGGGATATCGAGGGTATAGAGAGCCTTCGGCACCTTCTGGATGCCTTCGATGTAACCGCGCCGCGTACCGGCCGGGCCGCCGCCGAATATGCCCCTCTTGTCCTTCATGTCTTTAACATTGCCGCCAGCAGAGAAAGCACTGCCTTCGGCCGACAGGACCAGCACGCGCGCATCCTCGGTGAGCTGCGCTGTGTTGATGGCGTCGACAATTTCGTCGGTGAAATCCTGCTCAGAATAGGCGTTCCTGATATCGTCGCGCGCCAGCACCAGATGGGCGATTCCGTTTTCTACGGAAAATCTTATATTGGAGTAGATCATGGATGATGGCTCCCTGTTCCGTGACGTGTCCGCCGGATAGGCCGCGTGCCGGGGCAAGTCAAGCGCCGAAGTTGACGGCGGATACGAGGCGTTAGGTAAAACACCGTATGAGGACGAAGGCATATCCCCCCGAACTGCTGACGGTCGGCGAGATGCACGCGGCCGATCGCGCCGCCATAAAGGCTGGTGTTTCCGGCGAGCGCTTGATGGAAGCCGCGGGAGCTGCAGTTGCGATCGAGATCTGCCAGCGATGGGCGTCGCGCAATACCGTAGTTTTATGCGGGCCGGGCAACAACGGCGGCGACGGTTTTGTGGTCGCTAGGCTCCTCGCCGACGCAGGATGGGACGTGCGAGTCGCGCTGCTCGGCGAAGCGGCGATGCTAAAGGGTGAAGCGCGCATCAACGCCGACCGGTGGAAGGGACCCGTCGAGCCGTTGTCGCCGGACGTTCTGGACGGTGCGGAACTGGTCGTCGATGCGATCTTCGGCGCCGGTCTCGCGCGGATCGTCGACGGCCTTGCGGGGCAGGTCGTCCGCAGGCTAAACGATTCCGGCATGCCGTGCGTCGCGATAGATATCCCAAGCGGGATCCACGGCGACACCGGTCTTGCGCTGGGAGAGGCCGTCGAGGCCGACCTGACGGTGACGTTCTTTCGCCTAAAGCCCGGACATCTTCTGCTGCCCGGACGCACCCGCGCGGGAGAGACCGTCGTCGCGCAGATCGGTATCCCGGACGGCGTCCTCGATGAGATCGTGCCCCAGACACGCGTGAACGTTCCCGTGCTATGGGACGGCGCGTTCCCGTGGCCGCGGCTCGAGGACCATAAATACACGCGTGGCCATCTGTTAGTCGTGGGCGGCGTCGCAATGAGCGGCGCGGCACGTCTTGCCGTCCGCGCCGCAAGGCGGGTAGGCGCCGGACTGGTCACCGTCGCCAGCGGTCAAGAGGCATTGCCCAGGTATAGCGCGGATGCGCCCGGCGTTCTGACGGTTCCCTTCGCGACCGCAGACGAGTTTTCCGAGATACTGAAAGACGAGCGCAAGAACGCGGTCCTTGTCGGGCCTGGCGCCGGTGTTAACCGGACGACACACGACCTCGTGCTCGCGGCGGCGGCAGCGCGGCGCGCTCTGATCCTCGATGCGGACGCGCTGACGGCATTCAGCGACGATCCCGACCGGCTGTTCCGTGCGATCGAAGGCGTGCCCGCCGTCCTGACGCCCCATCAGGGGGAATTCTCCCGTCTGTTCAGGTTGTCCGGTGACAAGCTTGTCCGCGCCCGGGACGCGGCTCGGACGGCCCGAGCGGTCGTTCTGCTTAAGGGAGCGGATACGGTAATCGCTGCGCCGGACGGCCGGGCGGCGATAAACGCAAACGCGCCGCCAACCCTGGCGACGGCCGGTTCGGGCGATGTACTAGCCGGTCTCGTCGCGGGACTTCTGGCGCAGGGCGTTCCGGCCTACGAAGCTGCGTGCGCCGGATGCTGGTTGCAAGGCGCCGCGGCCGAAATATTCGGACCTGGCCTGATCGCGGAGGACATCTGCGATAGTATTCCGGCCGCGCTCCGGCTGCTGCAGACGGAAACCGGCTTCTAAATATTGGTTTGTTAAAAGGCCGAGGGCTGTTCACAAATAATCGCTGGCGCCTGCGAGCGCTTGTTAGCAATAATATAAAAACGAATAAATACTTATAATAAGAGTATTGTTTAATAAATGTATGTTATTGTGTTTCGGGTCAAAATAGAGACTGGCGGGCGAGACTGGACGAATATTGGAAGTCCGCAGTGTCGGTCTAAAAACGGGAAGTCATGGGTTGCCTTCGCAGTGATACGAGACGCTAGTTGAAAATTTTTTTCTTCAAGCTCGGGAAGAAGGTGGGATACGTGCGTCTGTTCCAGAAAATCCATGCGGACACGATGATCGAAACCGCCCGCGTTTTGTTGTTCGACATGAATGCATACGGCATCCCGCATGTCCGCTTCCTGGTGAGCTTCAGGCGCCACAACCGCATCCAGTTCGACGGCGGCGCGCGCACACTGGGCTGGAGCAATTCGCCGAATAGCACCGCGAGCGGTTTCCCGCCCTCGACGCCGGCGCTTTCCGCCCGGACATTTTCGGAAATCCATCGCAATCAGGCTCGGGGCGACAACGGCAGGGCGGTCTCGTATTTCACGCGGTTAAGCGCAAAGCTCGACTTAATGCTGGCGACGCCCGGGATGCGGGTTAGGTGGTTCTTAAGGAACCGCTCGTACGAGGCCACATCAGCGACCGCCACACGGAGCAGATAGTCCGAGTCGCCCGTCATCAGATAGCACTCCATGACTTCCGGCCGTTCACCAATCGTCCTCTCGAAAGTCTCCAGCGCCGTCTCGACCTGGCGCTCCAGCGTCACCTGCACGAACACGCTGAGCGACAGCCCGACTGCGGTCTGGTCGAGGACGGCAGCATACCGGTCGATAACGCCGGCTTCCTCCAGTTCGCGGACGCGACGGAGGCAGGGCGAGGGCGACAGGCCGATGGCCTTTGAAAGCTCGACATTTGTGATGCGCCCGTCCTGTTGAAGACGGTCGAGAATGCGCAGGTCGATAGGGTCCAAGTCCATTTTGGCCACTTTCTGCGGTAAAAACCCAGATTGTATGCATTTTATTGCGAGTAAAAGACCTTATGAGTTGCACTTCGCAATAAAAATCGGCTGCAGGAAGCGTAAACTGCTTCGAATGTTCACTCGAAGATAGGCCGATGATATCGATGACAGCCATGCCCCTTTCTTCCGTTCCTGCCAACGCCAACGATACGTTAGTCGACCGGTTGACCGCGCTGCGCGCCCTTCAGAAGAAGGTCCTGTGGCTGTCGACGTGGATGATCCACAACGCCAATCACATTCGCCCGTCGCGCGATGGTCTCAAGGTCGGCGGCCACCAGGCGTCGAGCGCGTCGAGCGCGACGATGCTGAGCGCGCTCTATTTCGACGTGCTGAATCCTCTGGATCGCGTCGCGGTCAAGCCGCATGCCTCGCCGGTCTTCCATGCGATCCAGTATCTGCTCGGCAACCAGACCCGCGAAAAATCGAGGGGCTTCGCCGGTTCGGCGGGGCGCAGTCCTATCCGTCTAGGACGAAGGATACGGACGACGTCGATATCTCGACCGGCTCAGTTGGGCTCGGCGCGGCGCACACCGTCTTCTCCTCCATTGTCCAGGACTACGTGCATCTCAAGGGGATCGTTCCTGAGGATCAGCGCGAGGGCCGCATGATCGCCATCGTCGGCGATGCCGAGCTCGACGAGGGCAACATGTACGAGGCGTTGCTCGAAGGTTGGAAGAAGGACGTTCATAACGTCTGGTGGGTGATCGACTACAACCGGCAGAGCCTCGACTCGGTCATCTCCGACAGCATCTTCGGGCGCATCGACCAGCTGTTCGCGAACATGGGCTGGCGCGTCGTGACGATGAAGTACGGCAAGTTACTGGAGGCCGCGTTCAAAGCGACCGGCGGCGATGCGCTGCGCGATTGGATCGACACCTGCCCGAACTCGCTCTACTCGGCGCTCACCTATAAGGGCGGACCGTCGTGGCGTGAGCATCTTAAGAAGGACCTGCACGGCGTCTCGGGCATCAAGGCGCTGCTGACAGCCACGACGATGCGGAGTTGCACGCGTTGATGACGAACCTCGCTGGCAACGATCTCGGCGGCGCTCGAGGCCTTCCACGGCGTCGAAGACGACGCGCCGACGTGCTTCATAGGATACACTGGTAAAGGGTTCCGGCCTGCCGTTCGCCGGCCATAAGGACAACCACGCCGGCTTGATGAACCCCGAGCAGATGTTGGCCTTCCGCGAGGAGATGGGCATCCGCGAGGGCGAGGAATGGGACCGTTTCGCGGGGCTCGGAATCGAGAGTGACATGCTGGAGGCGTTCCTCGACTCCGTTCCGTTCGCCCAGGAATATCCGAGGCGCTACACGACGCCCGCGATCGAGGTTCCGAGGCTTGCGGCGCCGAGCGCGTGACCGGATGTCGACTCAAGACGGCTTCGGCCGAATCCTCAACGACCTCGCCCAGGGCGACAGTGCGCTCGCCGAACGGATCGTCACCACGTCGCCCGACGTGACGGTCTCGACGAATCTCGACCGTGGGTCAACCGGCGTGGCATCTTCAGCCGCTCCGAGCGTGCCGACACGTTTGCGCAGGAAAGCGTCGTTTCCGCGCAAAAGTGGCAGATGTCGCCCGACGGGCAGCACATCGAGCTCGGCATCGCCGAGACCAACCTGTTCCTTCAGCTTTCTGCGCTCGGCTCGCTGGCAGCATGTTTGGCGCGTCTGCTGCCCATCGGTACGCTCTACGATCCGTTCATCCGACGCGGACTCGATGCCATGCATTACGGCTGCTATCAAGATCTGCGCTACATGCTCGTCGCGACGCCGGCAGGGATCACGCTCGCGCCGGAGGGCGGCGCTCACCAGTCGTCCGAGACGCCGATGATCACCATGGCGCAGCCCGGCATGGCGGCGTTCGAGCCGGCCTACGGGACGAGCTGGCTGAGATCATGCGCTGGAGCTTCGAGTACATGCAGGCGGACGACGGCGGCTCGGTGAGCCTGCGCCTGTCGACCCGCCTACTCAAGCAGCCACAGCGCGAATGACGGATGCGCTGCGCGCGGACATCACGGCTGGAGCTTACTGGCTGCGGCGGCCCGAATCCGCCACAGAGCTGGTCATAGCTTTTATGGGCGCGATCGCGCCGGAGGCGATGTCAGCCTATGAGGACATCTTGGAGGACATTCCTGGCGCGGGCCTATTGGCAATCACCTCGCTGATCGTTTGCACACGGATTGGATCTCAGCCCGCAAGGCGCGCCGAACGGGGCGGGCGGGGCAGCTCATATAGAGAAGCTGTTCGCCGATTTCGCGCCGAACACGGCGTTGGTGACCGTCTGCGATGCTCATTCAGCGACTCTGGCTGGCTCGGTTCGGTCGCCGGGCACCGCATCTATCCATTGGGCGTCGATGCGTTCGGCCAATCGGGTGATCTTCCCGACCTCTACCAGCACTATGGCATCGATTCCGAAGCCATTCTTGAGGCCGCGGCGCGAGCCTGCATAAAGCGGCTTGAAGGGTGATTCCGGCTACTCGTCGCAACGACGAGACCATTGCTCCTGCAAGCCGATTGATGTAGACCCCCCGCACCGTGAAGATCGGTTGACGGATACAGATGCGACAGTTAGGTGTGAGGCCTGATCCGCGGGCGTGGTGAAATTGGTAGACACGCAGGTTTTAGGTACCTGTGGCGAAAGCCGTGGGGGTTCGAGTCCCTTCGCCCGCACCAGACTTCCAGCCCGCCATTCTGTTTTCCGGGTTTCCGGCAAGAGGCGTCGTTAGGACGGTGAAAGAGAGATAAATGCAGGTCACAGAAACCAGTAACGAGGGTCTCCGGCGCGAATTCACGATTATCGTGCCGCAGGACGATATCGAAACCCAAGTGGTCACCCGGCTGAACGAAGTCGGTCAGAGCGTTAACGTCCCCGGATTTCGGCCCGGCAAGGTGCCAGTGTCGATCCTTCGGAAGCGCTACGGCGCAGCGGTTCGCGGCGAAGTTTTGCAGCAGACCGTTCAGGACACGGTTCAGCGCGCCATCGCCGACAACGAGCTGCGTCCAGCGTTAGAGCCGCAGATAGATCTCGTGACCTTCGACGACGGTGCCGATCTCGAATACAAAATGACCGTCGACGTTATTCCGAACATAGATCAACCCGATTTCGGCAAGCTGGAACTCGAGAGGCTGGTCGTCGCTGTGCCCGACAGCGACATCGATCAAGCGATCCAGCGGATCGCGGACCAGCAGAAGACTTTCGCAGCAGAGGAAGGTCGCGCTGCAGCTGAGGGCGACCAGGTGCTTATGGACTTTCTTGGCAAGGTCGACGGCGAGGCGTTCGACGGCGGCAGCGCCGAGGGTATGGAACTCGAGCTAGGGAGCGGCCGCTTCATCCCCGGCTTCGAAGATCAGCTCATTGGCGTTAGGGCGGGCGAGAGCCGCACCGTGAATCTTGAATTTCCCGAGGACTACCCGGCAGAGACCCTCGCGGGTAAGGCCGCGGATTTTGACGTTGACGTGAGGGAAGTGCGTAAAGCAGCGCCGGCGGTGATTGACGACGAGTTCGCGAAGTCAATGGGCGCGGACAGCCTTGACGCCTTGAAGGTGATGATCCGCGACCAGATCGGTTCGGAATACGAGCAGATCTCAAAGGGCGCCTCAGCGCGTGCTGCTCGATAAGCTCGCTGACATGAGTGACTGAAGTGCCGAAGGGTCTTCTCGATGTTGATTTCGAGGCGATTTGGAAGCAGGTCGAGGAAGCCAAGGAAAGGAACAGCTCGATGAAGACGACAAGGGCCTGTCAGACGACCAGTTGCGCGATCGCTACCGCAACATCGCGAAGCGCCGGGTCCGACTTGGACTGCTGCTGTCGGAGATCGGTCGCCAAAACGAGCTCACCGTCAACCAGGACGATTTAAATCGTGCCATGTCCGAGCAGGCGCGACGTTTCCCCGGTCAGGAAGCGCAGGTGATGCAGTTCTACCAGCAGAACCCTCGGGCCATGCAGGAACTGCAGGCTCCGATCCTCGAGGAGAAGGTTGTTGACTACATCATTGAGCTGGCTAAGGTGACTGACCGCAGCGTCACGAGCGCGGAGCTGCTCTCGGACTCGGACGGCGGCGGAGATGCGGCTTCGGAGGCCAAGAAGGGCAAGAAGGCTAAGAAGGCTAAGAAGAAGGCAAAGGGCACGAAAACGTCTACTTAGCGCCTGTAAGAAAGACGATTGCGGATGAGAAATCCGATTATTTAACCGGCGTGGTCTCCTAGGATCCGTCATAGCAAGGTTGGAAAACGAATGACCTCGGCAACGAACCCCGCATGAATGCCCTTGTTCCCATGGTCGTGGAACAGACTAACCGCGGCGAGCGCGCCTACGACATTTATTCCCGCCTGCTAAAGGAGCGGATTATCTTTCTGGTAGGCCCGGTCGAGGATCACGTCTCGAGTCTTATTTGCGCACAGCTGTTGTTTCTCGAGTCCGAGAACCCCACTAAAGATATTGCTTTTTACATCAACTCGCCGGGCGGGCTCGTTACGGCCGGACCTCGCGATCTACGACACTATGCAGTACATCCGGCCAGACGTCTCGACCGTGTGTATAGGGCAGGCAGCGTCGATGGGCTCGCTGTTAATGGCGGCAGGTGCACCGGGCAAGCGTTATTCGCTGCCACATTCGCGCATCATGGTCCATCAGCCGTCCGGAGGTTTCTCGGGCCAAGCGACTGATATCGAGATTCACGCGCGCGAAATCCTAACGCTCCGCGGCCGGTTGAATGAGATTTATGTAAAGCACACCGGAAAGCAGATCGACGAAATCGAGTCGGCGATGGAAAGGGATAAATTCATGGCACCGGAAGAGGCCAGGGAGTTCGGAATAATCGACGAGGTGGTGGCTGAGCGACCGGTGCCCGCGGATGGCGACAATGGCTCAGGCAGCAAGGGCTAACGGCCGATTGAAAATTGCAAGGACGTGTGAATTTCTGCGGAGTTAGAATAGGCCAGCGAGGCAAAGATGCGAGAAAATGAGCCCGCGACGAGTGAAAGTGATTGCGCGCCAGGATTCTCTGCGGTTTGTTATCCGAAAATGATGCGGATGGACGCTGTGAAAAGGCTTGGGTAACATGGCAAAAGAGTACCGAGGTTTCAGGGGTATCTATGAGCAAGTCCGTCAGCGGCGAATCTAAAAACGTTCTTTACTGTTCATTTTGCGGCAAAAGTCAGCATGAAGTGCGCAAGCTTATAGCTGGCCCGACCGTCTTTATCTGCGACGAATGTTCGAGCTCTGCATGGACATCATCCGTGAAGAGCACAAGACCACCCTCGTCAAATCGCGCGACGGCGTTCCGACGCCCAAGGAAATCTGTGACGTCCTCGACGATTATGTCATCGGGCAACAGCATGCGAAGCGGGTTCTCTCGGTTGCGGTCCACAATCACTATAAGCGGTTGTCGCACGGCACCAAGAACAACGACGTCGAAATCGCCAAGTCGAACATCATCCTGATCGGCCCGACGGGTTGCGGCAAAACGCTGTTGGCGCAGACGCTGGCGCGCATCCTGACGTGCCGTTCACGATGGCCGACGCCACGACGCTAACCGAGGCCGGTTACGTAGGGGAGGACGTCGAGAACATAATCCTAAAGCTTCTGCAGTCTGCCGACTATAATGTCGAGCGCGCCCAGCGCGGCATCGTCTACATCGACGAGGTCGACAAGATCTCGCGCAAGTCCGACAACCCCTCGATCACCCGGGACG
Source organism: Alphaproteobacteria bacterium (assembly GCA_038131485.1). GTDB lineage: Bacteria > Pseudomonadota > Alphaproteobacteria > MPNO01 > UBA830 > JAYQUR01. The sequence continues at coordinate 86,880 of JAYPPO010000009.1, read as the reverse complement.
TCTCGGGCGAGGGCGTTCAGCAAGCGCTGCTCAAAATTATGGAAGGCAACAGTCGCCTTCGGTCCCCTGCAGGGTGGGGTAAACATCCGCAGCAGGAATTCTTGCAGGTCGACACAACTAATATTCTCTTTATTTGTGGTGCCTTTGCGGGCCTCGATAGGATTATCAGCAACAGAGGCAAGGGGACCAGTATCGGTTTTGGCGCCGACGTGCGGAGCGAGGAAGACAGGTCCACCGGCGAGATTCTTCGGGAAGTTGAACCCGAAGACCTTCTCCGCTTCGGCCTCATTCCGGAATTCGTGGGACGCCTGCCTGTGATCGCAACCCTCGAGGACTTAGACGAATCGGCGCTGGTTGAGATTCTCACGACGCCGAAGAACGCTCTGGTGAAGCAATACGGCCGTCTGTTCGAAATGGAAGATGTCAAGCTGACGTTCAGCGATGACGCGCTGCAATCGATCGCGAAGCGGGCAATCCAGCGGAAGACCGGCGCGGCCTTCGGTCGATACTGGAGAGCATACTGCTTGAAACGATGTTCGAACTGCCCAGTCTCGAAGGCGTCGAGGAGATCGCTGTCAATGGTGAGGTTGTCGAAGGACGATCGCAGCCCCTCTACATTTACGCCGATAAGCTCGAAGAAACCGGCTCATCTTCTGCTTGATAGGCCGGCGCTTGATTTCCGCCTAGGGTATGCCACATCAATAAGCGTTGGTGTTTGGCACACGTCTGCGCCTTGCCTTTGTGAATAGACAGGAAAAATACTATGTCGGACTCATCCCAGACCGCAATATTTCCGGTTCTGCCGCTACGCGATATTGTTGTTTTCCCTCAAATGATAGTGCCGCTCTTCGTCGGCCGGGACAAATCAGTCCGGGCTCTCGAAGACGTGATGCAGGATGACAAGCAAATCTTACTGGTTGCACAAAAAAACGCGGGGCAGGACGACCCCACCACCGAAGACATATACGATATGGGCACCGTCGGAACGGTGCTTCAGCTACTAAAGCTGCCGGATGGAACCGTTAAGGTTCTGGTCGAAGGAAGTAAGCGGGCGCGCATTATCCGTTACACCGATAACGAGGCCTTTTTCCAGGCCGAGGCCGAGATGGTTGCCGACTCTGACGACTCCGACAAGGATATCGAAGGGCTCAGCCGATCTGTGATCACGCAGTTCGAGCAGTATATCAAGTTGAATAAAAAAATTCCCCCGGAAGTTCTTGTTTCACTTAATCAAATTGAGGATGCCGGTAAGCTATCGGATCTCGATCGCATCGCATCTGGCACTGAAAATTTCAGAAAAGCAGGAACTGCTCGAACTCTCTTCCGTCGTGGAGCGTCTGGAGCGCGCCTACTCGTTCATGGAATCCGAGATCGGCGTCCTTCAGGTCGAAAAGCGCATCCGCAACAGGGTTAAGCGGCAGATGGAGAAGACCCAGCGCGAGTACTATCTGAACGAACAGCTTAAGGCTATCCAGAAGGAACTCGGCGAGACCGAGGATGGTCGCGACGAGGCGAGCGAACTCGAGGAGCGCATCGAGGCCACCAAGCTGACACAGGAAGCCAAAGAAAAGGCGACCCAAGAGCTAAAGAAGTTAAAGTCGATGAGCCCGATGTCGGCTGAGGCTACGGTAGTGCGAAACTACCTAGATTGGATCCTCGGTATTCCGTGGGCTGTGCGTTCGCGGGTCAAGAGGAACATCAGGGCGGCAGAGAAGATCCTAAACCAAGACCATTACGGCCTTGAGAAGGTCAAGGAACGCATTCTAGAGTATCTCGCGGTGCAGAATCGCGTCCGAAAAATCAGGGGTCCGATTTTATGCCTTGTCGGCCCGCCCGGCGTGGGCAAGACGTCGCTCGGTAAGTCGATAGCTAAGGCGACCGGACGTAACTTTGTGCGCATGTCCCTCGGGGGTGTCCGCGACGAAGCGGAAATTCGCGGCCACCGTCGGACCTATATCGGATCGATGCCAGGCAAAGTCATACAGGGCATGAAGAAGGCTAAATCATCGAACCCCTTATTCCTTCTTGACGAGATCGACAAGCTCGGTGCCGACTGGCGCGGTGACCCCACCTCGGCCTTGCTCGAGGTGCTTGATCCCGAGCAGAACAACGCTTTTGCCGACCATTATTTGGAGGTCGACTACGATTTGTCAGACGTGATGTTCGTGACTACGGCGAACACGCTTCGGATGCCGCAGCCGCTGCTCGACCGCATGGAGGTCATCCAGCTCTCGGGATACACCGAAGACGAGAAGGTCGAGATTGCTAAACGGCACCTGATCTCGAAGCAGGTAAAGTCGCACGGCCTCAAGAAGGCTGAGTGGTCGATTTCGGATGACGCGCTGCGCAACTTGATCCGCCTTTACACGCGGGAAGCCGGCGTTCGCAACCTCGAGCGCGAGTTAGCCAACCTGGCACGTAAGGCCGTCAAGGAACTAGCGTCTAGTAAGAAGAAATCGGTTCGCGTCACGCTGCGCAATCTAAATAACTACGCGGGCGTTGCCCGGTACCGCTTTGGAGAGATAGAAGCCGAGGACCTGGTGGGTGTGACGACCGGTCTAGCTTGGACGGAAGTTGGCGGAGAACTATTGTCGATCGAAGCGCTTCTGATGCCCGGCAAGGGTAACATCTCGCACACTGGCAAACTCGGCGACGTGATGCAGGAGTCGGTCCAGGCGGCACGCTCATATGTTCGATCGCGCCTCCCAGTGTTCGGGGTTCGCCCGACTTTTTTCGAAAAGCGCGATATCCATGTCCACGTTCCGGAGGGGGCCACGCCCAAGGACGGGCCATCGGCCGGTGTTGCTATGTGTACGTCGATTGTCTCAGCCCTGACCAGTATTCCGGTTCGCCGGGACGTAGCAATGACGGGAGAGGTCACGCTGCGTGGACGCGTCCTGCCGATCGGCGGTCTAAAGGAAAAGCTGCTCGCGGCGCATCGTGGGGGCATCACCACCGTGCTGATTCCGAGGGACAACGAGAAGGATCTTGTCGACATTCCCGACAACGTGAAGAAGGGGCTTGAGATCATTCCCGTAGGGACCGTGGACGAAGTTCTTAGCAACGCGCTGTCGCGCGAGCCGATCGCGATCGACTGGGACGAGGACGTCGACGCCGTAGCCAGCGAAGCCAAGGACGAGGACGTCGAGGGCGTCGTAACGCACTGACGAAAACGTCTACCCTAGTATGCTAAAACGGGCTCCAAGGCGTTCGCGGGGCTACTTTATGTAGAGATTTTTGCGTCTCAAAGCTTCGGCGAACGCGGCTACTTTCAGACAGTCCGAATCGCTTTGCCTGATTCGGGGCTGAAATTGGTCTAAAAACCGCAGAAATCTGCGGTTTTCATAATTGACGGCTTAGAAAAACCGCCATTACACTTGCAGTGTGTCGGGGCTTTGACCGTGACCCCGTGCTCAACTACAGCGGTTACTTCTTACCGAACCCATGATTTGAAAGGGCGTGTCGTGAACAAAAATGATCTCGTGGCTGCCGTAGCCGAAAGCGCTGACCTGTCAAAAGCTGATGCCGCAAAAGCTGTTGATGCGGTTTTTGATTCTATCACCGGTTCGCTGAAAAGCGGTACCGAAGTCCGTCTAGTTGGCTTTGGTACCTTCAGCGTCGCCAACCGAAGGCGTCGACCGGCCGTAATCCACGGACCGGCGAAACCATCCAAATCCCTGCTTCCAAGCAGCCTAAGTTTAAGGCTGGCAAGGGCCTCAGATGCCGTGAACTAAAACATCCTATCGAGATTCGTGGACCGGCCGCCTTCGGGCGGTCGGTTTCGTCTTGGGCCCGTTTCGCCGGTCAATAGGCGGTGGAAGCGGAGGGACTATTTTTGCTATATAACGTCTTTGATGGGCGGTTAGCTCAGCTGGTAGAGCGGCGCGTTTACACCGCGTAGGTCGGCGGTTCGAACCCGTCACCGCCCACCATATTTTTGCCTGCGTATTCGATACTCCATTGTTGACGCCCTGGTGCCACTGCATTACACCAAGGCCCTCAAGATACAGAGTTTGTGGGGGTGTAGCTCAGTTGGTTAGAGCGCTGGCCTGTCACGCCAGAGGCCGCGGGTTCGAGTCCCGTCACTCCCGCCATTTTTCTTCACAAATTTTAGATCTGATATTTTTGGCCAGATCCTGTAGATCTGCAGTGTTGCGAGCGCGCGCGTCCCGGGTATGGTTCTTCTCGTAAGGCTGCTGGCTTACCAGGTCAGCGTAAACGGCCAACGCCTCGGCGTTTAGGCGTGCAAGTAATGCCGCTGACTAAGGTCTACGTTGTCTGGTTCGTTTTCATGTTCATGTTCATGTTTTTTTTGATACCTTGGATACTCGAATACTCGAATACTCTGATATTCGGTCATGGGAATGCTCTCGTTTCCGCTAGAGAGCGATCTCACTGCATTGCTGCATCAGCTCATCGGGTAATGTGCCTGCCGACGTGCGGGATGCCCCCTCGTCGATTCGGCCCAAATGCTTTGAAATTCATGAACAACCGCCGTATAAAACGGGCGGTTCGATGAGATGCTGACGGCGTGCTTCGCTACCAGCTCGTTAACCTGAGGGATCAGACGGTCCTAGGGTGATCCCGGCGGGCGGGGATTTCAGAAGAAATCTGGAGATTTCTGTGGACGAGATGTTGCGTGAATATCTGCCGATCCTGATTTTCATTGGGATCGCTGTGGGGATGGCCATTGCGGCCGTCGCGGCTTCCTACATCATCGCGCGCCAGCGGCCCGACTCGGAAAAGGTCTCGGCATACGAGTGCGGCTTCGATGCGTTCGACGACGCGCGCGGCCAGTTCGACGTCCGCTTCTATCTCGTCGCGATCCTGTTCATTATCTTCGATCTTGAGATCGCGTTCCTTTTTCCATGGGCGATTTCGCTCTCCGATATCGGGTTGCTCGGCTTCTGGTCTATGATGGCATTCCTCGGCGTTCTCACGATCGGCTTCATTTACGAATGGAAAAAGGGCGCTCTGGAATGGGAGTAGAAAAACCGCTCGCTCCCGGTGCCGCTCAGGATGCCGTCCTGTCGCGTGTCACCGACGAAATATCCGACAAGGGCTTCGTCGTCGCGCAGATGGACAAACTCGTTTCCTGGGCGCAGTCGGGGTCGCTGTGGCCGATGACGTTCGGTCTCGCCTGCTGCGCGGTGGAGATGATGCACACTGCGGCGAGCCGGTACGATCTCGACCGGTTTGGCGTTGTTTTCCGTCCGAGCCCGCGCCAGTCCGATGTCATGATCGTCGCCGGCACCCTAACCAACAAGATGGCGCCAGCGCTGCGCAAGGTCTACGACCAGATGGCGGAACCGCGCTGGGTGATCTCGATGGGAAGCTGCGCCAACGGCGGCGGCTACTATCATTACTCCTATTCGGTGGTCCGCGGTTGCGACCGCATAGTGCCGGTAGACGTGTATGTGCCCGGGTGTCCGCCGACGGCGGAAGCGCTGCTTTACGGAATTCTGCAGCTACAGAAGAAAATCCGCCGGACGAGCACAATCGCGCGCTGATGTCTGGTCGGTAAAAAGTTTATGGACGAAGCCCTCAACGAACTCGCTGAATACGTCGCCGGTAAGGCCGGCGATGCGGTCGTCACCGCCCGCGTTAGCCTTGGCGAGCTGGCGCTAGTCGTGCGGCGGGTGGATATCCTGTCGGTTCTTAAGTTCCTGCGCGATGACTCTCAATGCCTGTTTAAAGTTCTGATCGACGTGACAGCCGTCGATTTCCCCGAGCGGGCCGAAAGGTTCGAGGTTGTGTACAATCTCCTGAGCCCGACCCACAACCAGCGCATTCGCGTCAAGCTGACATGTGACGAGCAGTCGACGGTTGAGTCCGCGGTGCCGCTATTCAATTCAGCTGGCTGGTTCGAGCGCGAAGTGTGGGACATGTTCGGCATCTTCTTTAGCGGCCATCCCGACCTGCGCCGCATGCTCACCGACTACGGCTTCGCGGGGCATCCGCTGCGCAAAGACTTCCCGCTAACCGGTTACGTTGAAGTCCGTTACGATGTAGAGCAGAAGCGTGTTGTCTACGAGCCCGTCAAGCTGACGCAGGACTTCCGGCATTTCGATTTCATGAGCCCATGGGAGGGTGCCCAGTACCTTTTGCCAGGCGACGAGAAGGCCGACGACAAGGAAAAGACCGACTGATGGCCGAAACCGAAATCAAGAATCTGACGCTGAACTTCGGCCCGCAGCACCCGGCGGCTCACGGCGTGCTGCGACTGGTCGTCGAGATGGACGGCGAGATAGTCGAGCGGTGCGATCCGCATATCGGCCTGCTGCATCGCGGCACCGAGAAGCTCATCGAATACAAAACCTATACCCAGGCGGTGCCGTACTTCGACCGGCTGGATTACGTCTCGCCCATGTGCCAAGAGCACGCTTTTGCACTCGCCGTTGAAAAGCTCGCCAATATAAATGTGCCGCTCCGCGGCCAGTACATCCGCGTGCTGTTCAGCGAGATTACGCGCATCCTCAATCATATTCTGAACATCACTGCCTTCGCACTCGACGTCGGTGCGATGACCCCGCTGCTCTGGGGCTTTGAAGAGCGCGAGAAGCTGATGGAATTTTACGAGCGCGTCTCGGGTGCGCGGCTGCATTCCGCCTATTTCCGTCCCGGTGGCGTCCATCGCGACCTGCCGGCCGGCATGCTCGATGACATCCTGGCGTTCTGCGACAGCTACCCGGCTATGATCGATGATATCGAGAGCCTGCTGACCGAGAACCGTATCTTTCGCCAGCGCACTGTCGATGTCGGTACCGTTTCCAACGCCGACGCCTACGACTGGGGTTTCTCCGGGCCGATGCTAAGAGCGAGCGGCGTGCCGTGGGACCTGCGCAAGGCGCAGCCCTGCGACGTATACGACCGCATGGATTTTGACATTCCCGTCGGCAAGAACGGCGACTGCTTCGACCGCTATCTGGTCCGCGTCGAGGAGATGCGCCAAAGCACCTCAGGATCATGCGGCAGTGCTGCGAACAGATTGCCCGAAGGAGCCTGTACGCACGCAGGACCACAAGGTGACGCCGCCACGCCGGGCCGAGATGAAAAGCTCCATGGAAGCGCTGATCCATCACTTCAAGCTCTATACCGAGGTACCACGTGCCGGAGGGCGAGACCCTACGGCGGTCGAAGCGCCCAGGGCGGATTCGGCGTCTACGTCGTCGCCGACGGCTCCAGCAAGCCTTACCGCTGCAAGATTCGCGCGCCGAGTTCGCCTTCCTGCAGGCAACCGACTTCTTGTCTAAGGGCCACATGCTCGCCGACATGGTCGCGATCGTCGGCTCGATGGACATCGTCTTCAGGGAATCGACCGATGAGCGATCAGCCAGCTGCTTCGCCTTCGATGCCGAGCACAAGGCGCAGGCCGACCGACACATCGCCAAGTATCCGGCGGGCAAGGAGGCGGCGCGCGGTCTTCCGCTGCTCGATCTCGCCAGCCGATGCGGCGGTTGGCTGCCGCGCGCCGCGATGGATCGCTATCGCCGAGCTCCTCTCATGGCGCCGATCCGCGTCTACGGGTCGTCTCATTCTACGGATGTATCACGACACGCCGCGTGGAAAGCACGAGCTGCGCGTCTGCACCACGACGCCGTGCTGGCTGCGCGGCAGCGACATCGTTGCGGCCTGCGAGAGGACGAACTCGGCTGTCACGTCAGCGGGAACATCCGAGGACAGTATGTTCTCGCTCGGCAGGTGAATGTCTCGGCGCCTGCATTAAGCACGCCGATCATCTGGATCGACGACGATTATTACGAGGATGTCGCCCCGGACAGCGCGCGCCTCATCATCCAGGCGTTCGACGCGACGAGACGCCGGAGCCCGGCACCGTCGTAGACCGCCAGAAATCCGCGCCGGCGGGCGGGCTTACCACGCCCCGAGCCGGATCGGGAGTAGGGACGGATGCTGAGCGACCGGGACCGCATCTTCACGAACCTTTACGGCCTCCGACTGGGGCCTCGGCCAGCGCGCATGCGCAGCGACTGGGATAAACTTAGGAGATCCTCGCGAAGGGCCGTGACTGGATCATAAACAGGTCAAAGAGATCCGGCCTGCGCGGCCGCGGCGGCGCCGGTTTCGGCAACCTCAGAAGAAGTGGTCGTTCATGCCGAAGGAGCCGACCGGGAAGCCGCACTATCTCGTCGTCAATGCCGACGAGGTCCGAGCCAGGCACCTGCAAGGACCGCGACATCATGCGCCACGACCCGCACAAGCTGGTCGAGGCTGCCTTGTCGCCGGCTTCGCGATGGGCGCGGATGCCGCGTACATATATGTGCGCGGCGAGTTCTGCCGCGGGCGGAAATCCTCGATGCCGCCGTACAATGAACCCTATGATGCCAGGCTGCTCGGCAGGAACGCCTGCGGCTCGGATACGATTTCGACGTCTGCGTTCATCGCGGCGCCGGCGCATATATCTGCGGCGAGCCGCACGTTGCTCGAAAACCAGTAAAGAAGGAACCCAGCCGCGCATCAAGCCGCCGTTCCCGGCCAATACCGGGCTCTACGGCTGCCCGACGACGATCAACAATGTCGAGACGATCGCCGTCTCGCCGACGATCTGCCGGCGAGCGCGACGTGGTTCGCTGGCTTCGGGCGCGAGAACAATACGGGCACCAAGGTCTTCTGCATCTCCCGGGCGCATGAAGATAACCCGTGCAACGTAGAAAGAGGAGAGATGGAGTGTTCCGCTCAAGGAACTCATCGACAAACATACCAACGGCGTGCGCGGCCGAGCTGGGATAACCTCAAGGCGATCATTCCGGGTGGTTCGTCGGTGCGTGCCTGCTGAAAGGCATCTGCGACAACATCCTGTGGATTTCAAACTCGCTGCGCGGTGCGGTCCGGCCTCGGCACCGCGGCGGTCATCGTGATGGACCAGTCGACCGACATCATCGCGGCGATCGCGCGTCTGGCGAAGTTCTACAAACACGAGAGCTGCGGCCAGTGCACGCCCTGCCGCGAGGGCACCGGCTGGATGGCAATGTGTGATGGAACGGCTGGTGACCGGCGACGCCGGACCCGTCGGAGATCCCGAGCGCGCTTCTCGACGTTTCCCACGAGATCGAGGGGCACACGGTGCGCGCTCGGCGACGCGGCGGCGTGGCCGATCCAGGGCCTGATCCCGGCACTTCGGGACGAAATCGAAGATAGGATCGCGGCCAACCGGTCGCGGTCGGCGGCGTAAGGGAGGGCGAAAGATGGCGAAGCTCACCATCGACGGCGTCGAGATCGAAGTTGAGGACGGCATCACCGTCCTGCAGGCCTGCGAGGAAGCCGGCGTCAAGATTCCGCGGTTCTGTTATCACGAGCGCCTGTCCATCGCCGGCAACTGCCGCATCAGCGCCTCGTCGAGATGGGCGCGCGGCAAGCTTCCATCGCTTCCTGCGCGATGCCGGTCGGCGAAGGCATGTGGTGATTAAGACTAACACCGCGACCGTGCGCAAGGCGCGCAACAGAGATTTGATGGAATTCCTGCTGATCAACCATCCGCTCGACTGCCCGATCTGCGATCAGGCGGCAGTGTGACCTCGGGACCAGGCGATGGCTTACGGCTTCGACCGCTCGCGCTTCAAAGAGAACAAGCGCGCGGTGAAGGACAAGAACCTCGGCCCACTGGTCGAGACGCACGCAAACGCGCTGCATCCACTGCGCGCTGCATCCGGTTCTCGACCGAGGTTGCGGGCGTCGGGTGCCTGGGCGCAACGGGCCGCGGCGAGAACATGGAAGTCGGCTTACGTCCCGAAAGGCTATCGCGTCCGAGCTGTCGGCCAACATCATCGACCTCTGCCCGGTGGGCGCGTTGACGGCCGTACGCCTTGAGGCGCGGCCGTGGGAGCTGGTGAAGACTGAATCCGTCGACGTGATGGATGCGGTCGGCAGCAACATCGCGTCGATTGCCGCGGCCGCGAAGTTCTCCGCGTGCTGCCCGTCCTCAACGAAGACGTCAACGGGCGTTCCGACAAGACGCGTGCGCCTGGCGACTCGCGCGCCAGCGGCTCAGCCGGCCCTACGTCAGGAAGGACGGCAAGCTGCAGCCACGTGGCAAGAGGCGTTAGACGCCATCGGCGGCATGCTGCGCGGCATAGGCGGCTCGAAAGATCGCCGCCATTGCAGCGACGATCTGTGCGACGTCGAAGCGATGACGGCGCTCAAGGACTGATGGCGGCTCTCGGCTCGGCGAATACCGACTGCCGTCAGGACGGGGCTGGCGCAGCTCTCGGCGGGATCGCGCGCGGGCTACGTCTTCAACGACCATCGCCGGCATCGAGGATGCGGACGCGATAACGCTGATCGGCACCAACCCGCGCCAGGGCGCCGATCATCAATGCGCGTTTGCGCAAACGCTGGGTCGCCAGCGGTTTCAAGGTCGGCGTTATCGGCCCGCAGGCGGACTGGCTTCCTGCAGCGATTATCTCGGCGCCGGGCCGCAGACGCTCGAGATCGCCAACGGCACGCATCCGTTCGCGCAGGTCCTCAAGGACGCCGAACGGCCGATGATCGTCGTGGGGCGGGCGCGCTTTGCCCGGGAAGACGGCGCGGGGCGTGCCGCCGCTGCGCCTCATGGCCGATAGCGTCGGCGCGGTGGGCGACGGCTGGAACAGGTTCAACGTGCTGCACGGCGGCGGCGCGCGTCGGCGGCCTCGACATCGGCTTCGTGCCGAGCGAAGGGCAGGCGCCAATAACCGGCATCTGAGCCGGTGCGGCATCGGGCGACATCGAAGCGGTCTATCTGTTGGGCGCCGAGCGAGATCGATGGCTGAGCTCGCCAACGCGCTAAATCATCTATCGCTTCATCACGGCGACGCCAGGAACATCACCGCCGACATCATCCTGCCGAGCGCGGCCTATACTGAAAAGGACCAGCGCGTACGTCAACACCAGGGGACGCGTGCAGCGCGGCGCACGCAGGTCATCGCCGGGCGTGCGCGAGGACTGGGCCATCGTACGCGCTATCGGACGTCGCGACACACGCTGCCATATAACAACATCGCCGCCGTCCGGGCGCGCGCCAGCCAATCACGCCCGCAGCTCGGCGAGACCGATACCGTGAAGCCGGCCGCCTGGGCCGACTTCGCGGCGGCCAGCTCGGCGATGCGCCGTTCGCGTCGCCGTGACAACTTCTACGCGGCCGATCGGCCCGGGCGTGCAGACGTGGCGTACACGGAGAACGTTCGTGGCCGGCGCCTCAGGGAAAGACGGGCACCGAAGTGACCGAGTTCTGGACGGATATCTGAAAAGCCCGGCCTCATCGTCGTCAGGCAGATCCTGCTGATCATCCTGCTTCCCGCTGGGCGCTGTCGCCTATCTGACGCTCGCCGAGCGCAAGGTCATCGCCGCGATGCAGCTCCGCAAAGGGCCCCAATCGCGTCGGGCCGTTCGGTCTGCTGCAGCCGCTGGCGGACGGCCTGAAGCTGTTCATCAAAGGAAGCCGTCGTCCGTCAGGCGCGAACCGTGTGGTGTTCGTCCTGCTGCGTCGCCAGCCGTTTCATCCTGGCCTGATCGCTTGGAGCGCGGTCATTCCGTTCGATTCCGGCTGGGGTGCTCGCGGATATCAATGTCGGCGTGCTGTACCCCTGTTCGCGATCACCAATGCAGCTCAGCGTCTGACATCATCTGTGGCCGGGTGGGCGAGCAACTCGAAGCCACGCCTTCCTCGGCGCGCTGCGCTCCGCCGCGCAGATGTGGTGTCGTACGAGGTCGCGATCCGGGTTCGTGATCATCACCGTGCTGATGTGCGTCGGCTCGCTGAACCTGACCGACATCGTCCTCGCCCAGCGGGGTGGCGGGTTCTGGACCTGGTACTGGCTGCCGCTGCTGCCGATGTTCGTGATCTTCTTCATCTCAGCTGGCCAGACCAACCATATCCGTTCGACCTGCCGGAAGCGGAAGCCGAGCTCGTCTCCGGCTACAGCGTCGAATATTCGTCGATGACGTTCGCGCTGTTCTTCCTCGGCGAGTACGCGAACGCCAGTCTGATGAGCGGCATGACCGTCGTGCTGTTCCTCGGCGGCTGGCTGCCTCCGTTCGATATTGAGCCGTTTACCTGGGTTCCGGGCATCGTCTGGTTCGCGGCCAAGATCGCGATGTGCCTGTTTGTGTTCCCTGTGGGTCCATGCGGCGTTCCGCGTTACCGCTACGACCAGCTTATGCGCCTCGGCTGGAAGGTGTTCCTGCCGTTCTCGCTGCTGTGGGTGGCGGTGACGGTAACGCGCTGATTGCGTTCACGACTGGCCCGGCGTCAAGGGTAGGAAAGAGAGAGCCAAGATGTCTTTCATCCAGAGATCCACGCGCGCGCTTCTGCTGACCGAGCTGCTCTCGGGCATGGCGCGCTGACAAGTGATACATGTTCAAGCCGAGGTCACGATCAATTATCCCTTCGAGAAGGGACAGGTGATTGAAGGCCGCGCGCTTTCCCGCGGCGAGCACGCCTTCTGCGCCGCTATCCCAACGGCGAAAGAGCGCTGCATGCCCCTACAAGCTGTGCGAGGCGATCTGCCAGCACCAGGCGATCACCATCGAAGCCGAGCCGCGCGCGGACGGCAGCCGCCGGACGACGCGCTACGATCGACGACCAGTGCATCTATTGCGGCTTCTGCGAGGAAGCGTGCCCAGTCGACGCCATCGTCGAAGGCCAGACTTCCGAGTTCGCGACCGAGACCCGCGAGAAACTGATGTACAACAAGGACAAGCTTCTCCTCCAACGGCGACCGTTGGGGAAGCCACCTCGCCTGAGAAACGCCTCTCGGCCGACGCGCCCCTATCGTTGACGGATCGATGACGACCACGCCGCTGGATAACGCATACGCGACCGCGATGTCGGACTCGAACCGGCAAGAACAGTTCTATGGGCTTTAGCAGGAAACCGAGCTGTATTTTCCCGGTGATCGAAACCGATCCCGCGAAGGTCTCGGAGGTTCCGGACGTGAACAACGACACGCTGTCCGCCGCTGCTGCTCGACATCGAGGTGCGCCTCCTGCCGATCTTCAAACACGCAGGGCGGCGCCTGGTGGGCCGAAGGCACCGAGATCGCGCTTCGGCGGCATGCCCGGCTACGCAATCGTCGAGATAAGCGACGCAGCACCCAGTGGTCAGATCGCCTTCAACGTCGGACAGGAATCCTTCACCCCACATGGTGGTCGAGGGAAGTGACTTGGCTGAACGGGGCCCTGGCGGTCATTGCCGAGGCAATCGACATTGGACGCAGGCTGCCGGAAGATCCAGTCTTGCGGTTTCCGGCAAACGATTATCGCGAGTTGAAGGACGCGCTTGTCTCTCGCATGGAAACATTTCCGGAGATCGAGGCGCGCTTGCATTCATGCTCGTCAGGGCTGTCAGAGGATGTGCCGCGGGATATCTGCGTCGTCCTGGAAATCGCAGGCGGCGGAAGGCAACCGGATCGCCGAAGAGCTGGTGCCGAAACAGCCGCCGCGCAACCTGGAAGGTCGTCATTCGGGCAACCAGCCCCGAATTCTCGCTTTCGCGCAGTCGAAACCCAACCCTTTTACCAGCAGCTGGCAGCATGATCATTCCGGCGATCGCATTCTACGTCTTTGCCGTGGTGACCGTGGCCGCGGGCGTAATGGTCATTTCGGCCCGCAACCCGGTCCCACTCGGTGCTATTTCTGATCCTCGCGTTCTTCAACGCGGCCGGCCTGTTCGTGCTGATGGGCGCCGAGTTCATCGCGATGATCCTGGTCAAAAATAAAATCTGTCGGCGCCGTCGCCGTGCTGTTCCTGTTCGATCGTCATGATGCTCGACATCAACTTCGTCGAGCTGCGCCAGGGCTTCCTGCAGTATGCTGCCCATCCCGGCGCGCTGGTCGAGGTCGTGCTGCTCGCGGAACTGGTGCTGATCCTGGGGAGCTGGGCCGGTTGCGCCCGACGTGGCCGACAGGGCGGACGCGCCGACGCCGGCGATCGCGCAGGCGACGAACGCATGCCATCGGCGGGGTGCTCTACACCGACTACATCTACCTGTTCCGAGCCGCCGGGCGATCCTGCTGATCGCGATGATGGGCATATCGTGCTTACGCTGCGCTCGCGCGAGCGTCAAGCACCAGCGCATTTCGCAGCAGGTGTCGCGGTCGCGGGAAGAGAGCTCGGTGGAAATCAAGTCCGGTCGAACCGAGGAGCAGGGTCTGATCATGCTCGAAATCGGTCTCAGTATCTGACAGACGCGCTACGATCCTGTTCACGCTTGTGTTCGGTATCTTCCTAGACCGGAAGAACGTGATCATCATCTGATGTCGATCGAACTGATCCTACTGTCGGTGAACATCAATCGTCGCGTTCTCGGTCCACCTGAACGACCTCGTGGGGCAGGTGTTCGCGCTGCTGGTGCTTGCCATCGCGGCGGCGGAAGCGGCCATCGGGCTCGCCGTGATCGTCGTCTATTTCCGCAACCGCGGCTTCGATCGCGGTCGAACGCAAACCTGATGAAGGGCTGAGGGCCGGATGTACGCTCTCGCCATATTCCTGCACGCTGATCGGGGCGATCCTGGCGCTTCTTCGGCGCCTGGCTCAGGACCTGGCCGCGGCTCGCAGGTCGTGACCTGCGAGTGCATACTGCTGTCGGCGGCGCTCGGCTGCGTGATCTTCGTCCAGGTTGCGCTTGGCGGCGAACCGCAGACGATCGAGCTGTTCTCGTGGATCACGTCCGGCTCGTTCGACGTCAGCTGGACGCTGCGCTTCGACCAGCTTACCGCGGTGATGATTTTCGTCGTGACTGTCGTCTCGTCGATGGTTCCACGTCTATTCCATCAACTACATGAGCCACGATCCGCACATTCCGCGGTTCATGGCCTATCTGAGCTTCTTCACCTTCTTCATGCTGATGCTGGTGACGGCGGACAACCTGCTGCAGCTGTTCTTCGGCTGGGAAGGCGTCGGTCTGTGCTCCTACCTGCTGATCGGCTTCTGGTACGAAAAACCGGAGGCGAACGCCGCCGCGATCAAGGCGTTCATCGTCAGCCGCGTCGGTGACTTCGGTTTCGCGCTGGGCATCATGGGCGTGTTCCTGATGTTCCAACTCGATCAGCTTCGAGACGATCTTCGCCGCGGCGCGGGAAGGCGGAAGCGACATCAGTTCCTCGGCTTCGAGGCGCACGCGATGACGACGCTGTGCCGTCCTTCTGTTCATGGGGCGATGGGCAAGTCGGCGCAGCTCGGGCTGCATACCTGGCTGCCGGACGCGATGGAGGGCCGACGCCGGTCTCTGCGCTGATCCATGCGGCCACGATGGTGACCGCGGGCGTGTTCCTCGTGGCTCGCATGTCCCCACACTTTTCGAATGCGCCCGACGCGTTACGACGGTGGTGACCATCGTCGGCGCGACGGTAACCTTCTTCGCCGCGATCCCGGAGCTCGCCCAGACCGACATCAAGCGCGTGATCGCGTACTCGACTTGCAGCCAGCTCGGCTACATGTTCTTTGCCTGCGGCGTGTCGGCCTATTCGGCGGGCATCTTCCGCACAGTGACGCATGCGTTCTTTAAAGGCGCTACTGTTCCTCGGCGCCGGCTCGGTGATCCACGCCATGTCCGGCGAGCAGGACATGCGCAAGATGGGCGGCATCTACAACAAGATCTGGGTGACCTACATCCTGATGTGGATCGGAAGTCTGGCCTTGGCCGGCATCCCGTTCTTCATGGGTTCTACTCCAGGATCTCATCATCGAGGCGGCCTTCGGAGCCCACACGGTCGGCCAGTACGCGTTCTGGATGGGCATCATCGCGGCGATTCTGACGGCGTTTTTATTCGTGGCGTCCTGATCATCGCGGCGTTCCACGGCGACAGCCGCGCGGACAGCGCACGCTGGCGCACGTCCATGGATCGCCCAAGGTGATGCTGATCCGCTGCTGGTTCTGGCGGCGGGCGCGCTGTTCTCCGGCTATCTCGGATACGAAAGTATTTCGTCGGCCACAGAAGCTGAAGGGATTTTAAGGGCAAAGTCGATCAAGCGGTTCTCGAGGCGAACAATTCGATCGAGGCGGCGCATCGCGTACCCGGCTGGGTGAAGATCCTGCCCATTGTGGTTGCCGTCGTCGGCATCCTCGCGGCGTACTACGCCTACATGATGAACAAGGACCTGCCCAGGCGCATCGCGGCACGGTTCCGCGGCGTCTATCTGTTCCTGCTCAACAAGGTACTTCGACGAGCTCTACCGCGGCTGTTCGTCAAGCCCGCGCAACGGCTCGGCCCGCAATCTGTGGAAGGACGGCGACGGCGCCGTCATCGACGGGCTCGGCCCCGACGGCGTCGCGGCGGTGGCGCGCGCTACTGCACGCGCAGCCCAGGTAACGCGGCTGCGGTCGGGCTTCGTCTATCACTACGCCTTTGCGATGCTGATCGGCGTCGCCGGCATCGTGACCTGGTATCTGTTCACGCGGCAGGGCTAGGGTGAGATGATAAACTTTCCCATTCTCTCGCTCGTTCCTGCCGACGGTCGGCGCGATCGCGATCATCCTGATCCGCGGCGACGAGGAGACTGTCGCGCGAACGCCAGGGCCACCGCGCTGTGGACGTCGCTCGCAGCCTTCGTCGCCTGCGATCTTCCTGTGGACCGGCTTCGACAGTTCGACCGCGAACTTCCAGTTCGTCGAGAGGTCGCGTGGATCCCGTCCTTCGGCACATCACTATCACTTGAGGTCGACGGCATTTCGGTCTTCTTCGTGCTGCTCTCGACCTTTCTGACGCCGCTCTGCGTGCTGGCGAGGATTGAGATCCGCAACCGCGTGAGGAAAATACATGATCGCCTTCCTCGTCCTCGAGACGCTGATGGTGGGCATGTTCTGCGCGCTTCGATTTCGTCCTGTTCTACATCTTCTTCGAAGGCGTGCTGATCCCGATGTTCCTGATCATCGGGATCTGGGGAAACGCCAGCGTCTCTATGCGGCATTCAAGTTCTTCCTCTACACGTTGACCGGCTCGGTCCTGATGCTGATCGCGATCTCGCGATCTATTTCGAACGGACGACCGATATCCCAACGCTTCTGGAAGGCGGCGCTCGACCCGGACATGCAAATATGGCTGTGGCTCGCCTTCTTCGCGAGCTTCGCGGTCAAGGTGCCGATGTGGCCCGGTCCACACGTGGCTTCCGACGCGCACGTCGAGGCGCGACGGCGGAAGCTCGGTCATCTGGCCGGCGTGCTGCTGAAAATGGGCGCCTACGGTTTCCTGCGGTTCTCGGTGCCGATGCTGCCGTTCGCGACCGAATTCTTCCGCCGCTAATCTACGCGCGCTGTCGATCATCGCGATCATCTACACCTCGCTGGTCGCGCTCGCATGAAGCGGACATGAAGAAGCTGATCGCGTATTCGTCCGTCGCGCACATGGGAAGCCGTGACCATCGGCATCTTCACCCTGACCCATCAGGGCGTGCAGGGCGCGGTCGTCCAGATGATCAGCCACGGTTTCGTCTCCGGCGCGCTGTTCCTCTGCGTCGGCGTGGTCTACGACCGCATCCACAGCCGTGAGATCTCGATGTACGGCGGTCTTGTGGAGCGCATGCCGAAATACGCGCTGGTCTTCATGGTGTTCATGCTGGCATCGGTGGGCCTGCCGGGAACGAGCGGGTTCGTCGGCGAATTTCTCGTCCTCGTCGGCGCGTTCAAGGCGAATACCTGGGTGGCGCTGCTCGCGACCACCGGCATCATTCTGGGCGCCGCCTACATGCTCTTCCTCTATCGCCGGGTGATCTTCGGCAAGCTAGAGAAGGAGCATCTTAAGGGGATTCTCGATCTGAGCCCGCGCGAAGTACTCATATTCGCGCCGCTGGTGATCGTGACGATCTGGATGGGCGTCTGGCCGGCGCCGTTCCTCGACGTGATGGATGCGTCCATCGCCAACCTGATCGATCAGCATCAGGCCGCAATGAAGGCGCTGGCGACCGCCGGCATGGCCGGGAATTAGGAGAGGGGTATGTCGAATATGGTGACATCGGCCGACCTCGTGCCGGTCCTTCCCGAGCTGGTCCTCGCCCTGTTGTCGATAGCGTTGCTGATGTTCGGCGTCTTCCGGGGCGACCGGTCGTCCAAGACGGTCTCGTGGCTAGCGGTCCTTGTGCTTGTCGTCGTGGTGGTTCTCGTCTCGTCCCTGCCGGACGGCACGCAAACGGCGTTCCGCGGCCAGTTCATCGTCGACCAGTTCGGCAAGTTCATGAAATGGCTGGTCCTGCTCGGCTCGGCGCTCGCCATCGTCATGTCGCTCAATTACAACGAGCGCGAAGGCATCGAGCGGTTCGAATACCCGGTGCTGATCCTGTTCGCGTCTCTCGGCATGTTGATGATGGTGTCGGCGAACGACCTCATTTCGCTCTATGTCGGCCTTGAGCTGCAGAGCCTGTCGCTTTACGTGATCGCCGCGTTCCGGCGGGATTCCACCAAATCCTCCGAAGCGGGCCTCAAGTATTTCGTCCTCGGCGCGCTGTCGTCGGGCATGCTTCTCTACGGCGCGTCGATGATCTACGGCTTCGCCGGGACGACCCGGTTCGATTCGCTGGCGTCGTTGTTCACGGGCCCCAATGCCGATCCGCCGGTGGGCGTGATCGTCGGCCTCGTGTTCCTGCTGGCGGGCCTAGCGTTCAGGTATCGGCGGTGCCGTTCCATATGTGGACGCCGGACGTCTACGAGGGTGCGCCGACGCCGGTGACGGCTTTCTTCGCGGTGGCGCCCAAGATCGCGGCGATCGCGCTGCTCGTCCGTACGATGCTGGGGCCGTTCGGCGAACTTTTCGCTCAGTGGCAGCAGATCATCGTCTTCATTTCCATCGCGTCGATGGTGCTCGGTGCCTTCGCGGCAATCTGGCAGACGAACATCAAGCGGCTGATGGCCTACAGCTCGATCGGTCACGTCGGCTACGCGTTGATCGGCCTCGCCGCCGGTTCTGTCGAAGGCGTCCGCGGTATCGCCATCTACATGGCGATCTATCTCGCCATGAACGTCGGCACGTTCTGCTGCATCCTATCGATGCGCCGCCAGGGCCGCCTCGTCGAAGGCATAGACGATCTAGCTGGGCTGGCGCGCAATCAGCCGATGATGGCAGCCGCGCTCGCGGTCTTCATGTTCTCGATGGCCGGCATTCCGCCGCTCGCAGGGTTCTTCGGCAAGGTCTACATCTTCATGTCGGCGGTGAACGAAGGGCTCTACGTGCTCGCGATCATCGGCGTGCTTTCGAGCGTCATCGGTACCTTCTACTACCTGCGCATCGTCAAGATAATGTATTTCGACGATCCGGCCGACGCGTTCGAGGGCACGGCGGGCAGGGAGATCGGAATCGTCATGGGCGTTGCGGCGCTGTTCACGCTGCTGTTTATCGTCTATCCGGCGCCGCTCGAAGCTGCGGCCGGCGCGGCCGCCTCGGTCCTCTTCGCTGCAGGATAGGATCGCTCCCCGGGGCGGGGGTCGCATGACGCGTGCAGACGAGAGTATACAGCGTTTCGAGACGCTCGATGGAACCAACGCGGAAGCGCTCCGTCAGGGAGCCCGGCCGGGGACGGTGATCGTCGCAGAGTCGCAGTTCGCGGGGCGCGGTCGGGCGGGGAGAAGCTGGCATTCGCCACCCGGCAATCTCTACATGACGCTTTGCGCGGCCGTCCCGGACGGCCGGAACCCGGCGCACCTGTCGTTTGCCGCCGCGCTCGCGGTGATCGACGCGATTCGCGAAATAGCGCCGGAAGGGGCGTTTGCGCTGAAATGGCCCAACGACGTGCTGCTTTCGGGGCGTAAGGTCGGGGGGATTCTGATCGAGGCGGGCGAGGCCGGCTACGCAGTGGGCATCGGTGTCAATCTCGTCAACGCGCCGCCGGACGGCGAGGCCCGCGTTCCGGCAACTCACCTGGCGGCAGCCATCGGGCGAACGTTCTCCCTAGATGATTTGACGGCGTCGATCTGCCGGACATTCGCCGACTGGGCGTCTCGGTGGCGCGAGGACGGGTTTTCGGACCTTCGCGCCGCATGGCTTGCCTCGGCCCATGGGATAGGCGATACCATCGCGGCATCCACGGGGACGGACAGGCTCACCGGCATCTTCGTCGGGGTCGATGAAGACGGCGGATTGCTCGTGGACGATATCGACGGCCGACGGCATGCGATTGCCGCCGGCGACGTGGTGTTCACAGGGGCGTAACGGACGGCATGCTACTCGCCATCGATTCCGGAAATACCAACATCGTGTTCGCGCTGTACGACGGCGACCGGCAGTGCGGCGTATGGCGCCGGGCGAACGACAACCGGCGGACGGCCGACGAATACGGCGTCTGGCTGCTGCAGCTTATGGAGCATGCCAAGCTCCACTCCGAGGACGTCGATGCGGCGATTATCGCCACCGTCGTTCCGGACACGCTTTTCAACCTGAAGGGCCTGTGCCGCACCTATTTCAAGGTGAACCCGGTGGTCGTCGGCGATAGCGAAGTCGAGCTCGGCATAGACGTGCTGGTCGACGCGCCGGAATCCGTCGGCGCCGACCGGCTCGTCAACGCGGTCGCGGCGCACGAAAAGTACGGCGGGCCGCTGATCATCGTCGACTTTGGCACTGCGACGACGTTCGACGTGATCGACGACAATGGAAATTACGCGGGCGGCGTGATCGCGCCCGGTATCAATCTGTCGATCGAGGCGCTCCATCAGGCAGCTGCCATGCTCCCCAGGGTATCCGTCGAACGTCCGCCAACGGTGATCGGCAAGCGCACGACACCGGCGATGCAGTCCGGCATCTATTGGGGGTATGTCGGCCTCATAGAGGGGCTAGTAACCCGCATTCGCGCAGAATACGGGACGGATCTGGCCGTCGTGGCGACGGGCGGGCTGGCGCCGCTGTTCGATGCGGCGACCGCCGCCATCGGAACCGTCGACGGAGATCTCACCCTCCGTGGACTCGTTAGCATCCACGCTCGGAACAAACGCGGATGAGCGAGAAGGAACTGCTGTTCGTGCCGCTCGGAGGCGCCGGCGAAATCGGCATGAACATGAGCCTTTACGGTTACGACGACCGTTGGATGATGGTCGACATGGGCATTTCTTTCGGGGACGACACGACGCCCGGCATCGACGTTATGACGCCCGATCCTACCTTCGCCATCGAACAGCTCTCCGGCCTCGACGGGCTGGTGATCACCCACGCGCACGAGGATCATCTCGGCGCGGTACCCTATCTGTGGTCGAAAATCCGCTGCTCGATCTATGCGACGCCGTTCGCGGCAGGCCTGTTGCGGCGGAAGCTCGCGGACAGCTCGCTTCTCGACCAGATCGACATCACGGAAATTTCCGTCGGCGGTAGTTGCCGGATCGGGCCCTTTTCCGTGGACCTGGTCCCGGCGGCACATTCGATCCCAGAGGCTAATATCCTGGCGATCCGGACGCCGCGGGGCCTTGTCGTTCACGCGACGGACTGGAAGATCGATCCGGAACCGCTGGTCGGACGCAAGACGGACGAAGAAGCGCTGCGGGCGCTGGGAGACGAGGGTGTGCTGGCGCTGGTCTGCGACTCCACGAACGTGTTCGTCGAGGGCAGCGCGGGCTCGGAGGCCGAGCTTCGCAAGAGCCTCGTCGAGATCGTCCGCGGCTGCACGGGCCGCGTCGTCGTGGCGAGCTTCGCGAGCAACGTTGCCCGCGTCGAGACGATCAACCGGGCAGCGGTCGAAACGGGTCGCCGTCCATCGCTGGTCGGCAGGTCTCTCTGGCGGATCCTCGACATCAGTCGCGAGTGCGGTTACCTCGACGGGATCGAGCGGTTTCTGCCTGAAGCCGAGATCGGTTTCATTCCGCCGGAGAAGGTCCTTATGGGGGTCACCGGCAGCCAGGGAGAGCCGCGCTCCGCGCTGGCCCGCATCGCGGCGGGCTCGCATCCCAATGTCTTCCTCGAGGCGGGGGACACGGTGATCTTCTCGTCGCGCGAGATCCCCGGCAACGAGATTGCGATCGGCAAGGTGCAGAACCAGCTCGCGCGACTCGGCGTCCGGGTGCTGACGGAGCATGACGGTTTCGTACATGTCTCCGGCCATCCGGCGCGGGGCGAACTGATGCAGATGTACCAGTGGATCCGCCCACAGCTCCTGGTCCCGGTCCACGGGGAATTACGGCATCTGCAGGAGCAGGTGAGGCTCGCCCGTGACTGCCAGATACCGCACACCGCGATCGCCGAAAACGGAACGATGCTCGACCTCACGCCCAACGGTGCACAGGTCGTCGATCACGTGCCGACGGGACGCCTCGCCGTGGACGGCAAGCGGCTGGTCCCTGTGGACGGCGAAATCATCCGCGAGCGTAACAGGCTGCGCAACAACGGCTCGGCGGTGGCGACCGTCGTAGTCGACGGCAAGGGCCATCTCGTTTCCGACCCGCAGCTTACCGTCCAGGGTGTGCTCGACGAGATCGAGGACGACGAGAGCTGGGACAATGCGATTGACGCAATCGTCGAGGCCATCAACGATCTGACGCCGCGCGAACGCCGAGACGACGATGCAGTGTCGGAAGCGGCCCGGTTGGCGGTCCGCCGGTCGCTCCGCGAAAGCGTCGGCAAGCGTCCGGTTACTGATGTTCACGTCGTGCGGCTGTAAGGAGAACGGATATGCAGTGGTATACCGGTGTCATGGTCTACGTCATTCTGTGGTGGCTGATCTTCTTCATGATGCTTCCCATCGGTGCGCGCTCCTACTACGAGGCGGGCGAGCGGACGGAAGTCGGCAACGTCGAGAGCGCTCCGATGCGCCCCCGGCTGTGGCTGAAGGCCGGCGCGACGACGGTGATTTCCGCCATCCTAGGAGCGGCGCTTTATTTCTTGATCAATAGCGGTGCGATCTCGTTCCGACCATGATGTCCGGTCGTTCTTGATGCTTACTGAGGTCGACGAGTAGACAAGTAAATTTCTTGCGATCGAGGGAGATCGGCGTATTCGGTCAAGAGAAGTCTTGCATGTTGTGACCGATCAATTCACGCAGGGGGGAGTACCTAATTACATCCCCTCCGACAACGCCAGTGAGTGCACTGCAATCGCGGTGCGAGAATTGCTGTCCATGGTCGGTCTGGAAGCACTTTACATAGGACCAGGATCGCCCTTGAGGGACGATTAAAGCGAGACCGTCAAAGGCAACCTCAGTAACGAACTTCTGAACGTAGAGATCCTCTACAGAATGATGGTGGCAAAGTTGCCGATCAAACAAAGGCAAAGGCATTGCAGCAGCATTAAACCGCACAGATCCCTTGGCTAAAAGCCACCCGTGCCAGAGACCAAAGTGCCTCAGTGCGGCGATTCGCCCTCCGTTGAAGGGGGGCTGTGGACTACTCGCTGCTCAACAGACAGTCTAAACTGAAGTCGATCACTAAAACGCAGGGGAAAATCACTGCCCATTTCGCGAAGCCCTGCCACGCCCGAGAAATTTCTCGCGGCGGTCAATGCTAATCCCCAACGGGCGGAGCGCTGAATGTCCGGGACGCCGCGTCTGAAACTCGTTGATATCACCAAGACCTATCCCGGCGTCGTCGCTAATAACGACGTTAGCATGAAGATCATGCCGGGCGAAATTCACGCACTACTTGGCGAGAACGGCGCGGGCAAGTCGACGCTGGTAAAATTCATTTACGGCTTACAGAAAGCCGACAGAGGAACCATGTGGTGGGAGGGTAACCAGATCACCGTCGCCAACCCAAACGCGGCGCGCCGGCTTGGCATCGGCATGGTATTCCAGCATTTCTCGCTGTTTGACGCGATGACTGTCGAGGAGAATATCGCGCTGGGCATCTCCTCCGAACTCGCCAAGGGTGATCTTGCTAGGCGAATCCGCGAGGTCTCTGCCCAGTACGGCCTGCCGCTAGATCCTGGCCGGTACGTTAATACGCTGTCGGTCGGCGAACGCCAGCGGATAGAGGTGGTCCGCTGCCTGCTTCAGGATCCGCGGCTCCTGATAATGGACGAGCCGACTTCGGTGTTGACGCCGCAAGAGGTGGACGAGCTTTTCAAGACGCTACGGCGGTTGTCGGAAGAGGGCGTCTCAATCCTCTACATTTCGCACAAGCTCGAGGAGATTAGAGCGCTCTGCCACACCGCTACGATCATGCGGATGGGCGAGGTGGTGGCGCATTGCACGCCGGCCAACGAGACCGCGCGCTCGATGGCGGAAATGATGATGGGTGACGGCCTTGTGAGCCCCAAACGCGGTAACCGGGCGGTCGCCGGCGAGATAAAGCTCGAACTCCGAAACCTCTCGATGGCGTCGAGCCATAAGCACGGCACTGATCTCGGCGGCATCGATCTTCAAGTCCGCGCGGGCGAGATTGTCGGTATTGCGGGTATCTCCGGTAATGGACAGCGCGAACTGATGGAGGTTCTTAGCGGCGAGGTCCTGGTTTCTGACGCGGAAGCAATCCGGATCGACGACAAGCCGGTTGGGCGGCTCGGCCCCATCGATCGGCGGGTCATCGGCACCGGGTTGGTTCCCGAGGAACGGTTGGGTCACGGGGCGGTGCCCGAAATGACGCTTTGGGAAAACTGTCTGTTGTCTGCCACAACGCGGATGCAAATGGTGCGAAATGGGCTTATCCAGGTGGGGGTTGCCATAAAGTATGCGGAGGATGTGGTTGCACGGTTTCGCGTGAAGACGCCTGGCGTTACCCACACCGCTAGTAGCCTGTCGGGTGGAAACCTGCAAAAATTCATTATCGGCCGAGAGATCATGCAGGACCCGGGCGTAATCATCGCGCTGCAGCCGACATGGGGCGTCGATGCGGGCTCGGCGGCTTCTATCCGCCAGGAACTGATCGATCTCGCGGCAGGCGGCACCGCCGTCCTAGTTGTGTCGCAGGACCTTGAAGAATTACTCGAAATATCAGATCGCATCGCGGTGATTTGTGAGGGACGGCTTTCCTCGGCGAACCCTTCGGCGACCATGACCGTGGAACAGATTGGTTTATTGATGGCAGGCGTCTCAAAAGAGGAGGCCGCCATTGTTCATTAGGATAGAACAGCGACCGGAGTCGTCTAAATGGATGGTCTATATATCTCCGCTGATCGCGGTTGTGCTTACCATCGTAACGGCGATGGTCATGTTCGAGATCATGGGGGTCGATCCGGTCCGTGCGATCGTCACTTTCTTTATTGAGCCGATCTCGTCGCGTAACGGCGTCGCGGAATTGTGCGTAAAAGCGACACCGCTTGTAATAATTGGTGTTGGGCTGTCGTTCGGTTTCCGGGCGAATGTCTGGAACATCGGCGCGGAAGGCCAGCTGACGATCGGCGCGCTCGCTGGAGGCGGACTTGCGCTTGCCTTCTACAACGACGAATTCGCGCTGTTGCTTCCGCTGATGCTGATTGCCGGGGTCGCGGGCGGCATGGTCTGGTCGGCAATCCCCGCGCTCCTCAAGACGCGCTTTAACACCAACGAAATTCTCACAAGTTTGATGCTGACATATGTCGCCTTGCTCGTCCTTAGCTATCTGATCCACGGACCATGGAAGGATCCGGACGGTCAGAACTTCCCCGAATCGCGGCTGTTCAATGAGGGGGCGGTGCTGCCTGTCCTCATTGATGAAACCCGGCTAAATGTAGGCTGGCTGCTTGCTTTATTCTGCGTCGCTGCGGGCTGGGTGTTTATGGCGCGTCACATCGTCGGCTTTCAGATCAAGGTTATCGGCATAGCGCCTATGGCAGCTCGCTTCGCCGGCTACAATGAGAAGCGGCTCGTCTGGCTAACGTTGCTAATCTCGGGCGGCTGTGCGGGGCTCGCGGGCATGATCGAGCTGTCGGGCGCGATCGGCCAGATCGTGCCTGTCATTTCACCCGGTTACGGCTTCACAGCGATCATCGTCGCATTTCTCGGCCGTCTTCACCCGTTCGGCGTCTTGCTGGCGGGCCTGCTGATGGCGCTGACCTATCTCGGGGGAGATTCCGCACAGATCACGATGAACCTTCCCAATGCCGCTACCGGAGTGTTCCAGGGCATGCTGCTGTTCTTCCTCCTGGCGAGCGACGTGCTTATCAGGTACCGGCTTCGCTTAGGCGCTCCAGCGTCGTGAAGGAGGCTAGTGACTAAGCATGGACTGGCTTGTTCCCGCACTTCTCACCGTCATTACGGCCGCGACGCCACTGGTATTCGCCGCGGTCGGTGAGACGGTGGTCGAGAAGGCGGGCGTTCTCAATCTCGGCGTCGAAGGCATGATGATCATCGGCGCCATCGCTGCGTTCGCGACAGCGGTGTCGACAGGAAGCAGCCTACTCGCAGTCACAGCGGGTGGTGCAGCGGGACTGGCGCTAGCGTGCATATTCGGCGTGCTCACGATCTATCTTCAATCCAACCAGGTCGCGACCGGTCTTGCATTGACTATCTTTGGACTGGGGCTCAGCGCGCTGATCGGCCACGCCTATGTCGGCAAGACTTTTCCGGGTCTGCCGAAGCTCGACATTCCTGGGCTGACTACGATACCCATTATCGGACCAATCTTTTTCGGCCAGGACGGGCTCGTCTATTTGTCGGTTGTGAGTGTTGCGCTCGTCGCCTGGTTCCTGAGCCGGACCCGCGGCGGGCTGCTGGTGCGAGCGGTGGGCGAGAACCATGACGCCGCCCATTCCATCGGCTACTCGGTAATGTTGATCCGCCTCGCGGCTGTCTTGTTTGGTGGAGCGATGGCGGGTGTCGGCGGCGCGTATCTGTCGCTTGCCTACACGCCGTTGTGGGTTGAGAACATGGCGGCGGGACGCGGCTGGATCGCGCTGGCATTGGTAGTGTTCGCATCGTGGAAACCATGGCGAGGTTTTTTTGGCGCATATCTGTTTGGCGGCATTACGATCATCCAGCTTTATGCGCAGGGAATGGGCGTCGAGCTATCGGCGCAGTTCCTGTCGATGCTGCCCTATCTCGCGACGATAATTGTTTTGGTGATCATATCGCGAGACGAGGCCAGGGCGCAGTTGAACGCGCCAGGCTGTCTTGGCAAGAACTTCCACGTCTCGGGGTGACATCTGCGGCGTGAAGTAGCAGTTTAGTCGGTAAATGCATTAGACAAGGAGGCAATGATGCGAATTATCATGAAACTGGCAGGTCTCGGCGCCGCCGTGCTTGTTGCCAGCGGTCTGGCGACCGCCGCTCAAGCTCAGTTGAAGGTGGGCTTCGTTTATGTTGGACCGATCGGCGACCACGGTTGGTCCTACGAGCACAATAAGGGCCGTCTCGCCATTGAGAGGGCATTCGGCGACAAGGTGAAGACGACCTATGTCGAGAAAGTGCCGGAGGGCGCCGATGCGCAGCGCGTTATCAGCAAGCTGGCTTCGTCGGGCCACGGGCTGATTTTCACCACGTCGTTCGGGTATATGAACCCTACAATCCGCGTTGCGAAACGCTTCCCGAAAGTGAAGTTCGAACATGCCACCGGCTTCAAGCGGGACAAGAACGTTGCCACCTACTCGGCGCGCTTCTACGAGGGTCGTTACGTCGTTGGCAAGATCGTCGGCAAAATGACCAGGTCCAACATTCTCGGCTATGTCGCGTCCTTCCCGATCCCCGAGGTCATCCGTGGCATCAACGCGACGTTCCTCGCTGCACGCTCCGTGAACCCCAACATCAAGATCAAGGTTGTCTGGGTGTCCACCTGGTTTGATCCGGGTAAGGAAGCCGATGCGGCCAAGACCCTGATTGATCAGGGAGCCGACATTATCATGCAGCACACGGATTCGCCGGCCCCGGTGCAGGTCGCCGAGCAGAGGGGCATCTGGGCAGTTGGCCAGGCTTCTGACATGACACAATTTGGTCCGAAGTCCCATCTGACGGCAATCATAGACGATTGGGCCCCGTACTATGTTGCTCGCACCAAGGCAGTGATGGACGGCACTTGGACGTCGACAGACACCTGGGATGGCATCAAGCCTGGAATGGTCGCATTCGCGCCTTATAACAAGGCGATTCCGGCTGACGTCGTTGCGCTTGCGGAGGAGACGCGAAAGGGCATCGTCGCCGGGAAGATCCATCCGTTTGCGGGCGAGATCAAAGACCAGCAAGGTAATGTCATAGTGAAGGCGGGCGAGAGGGCTAGCGACAAGTTTCTCGCAGGCATGAATGTATACGTCGAAGGGGTCGACGGCTCTATCCCGAAGTAAGGGAAACACGTAGAGGGCGGCACGGTATAAACCCTTGCCGCCCTTTTTCTGTCTGAAGTCAGAGAATGATGCCGCCGGATAGCAGCCCTCGACATTGCTAGCATCTGGCAGGCCAGGCGCTTGGTTTCGTCTGCGATACGCGGGTCGATGCGGCTGGTTGCAGGGTCCACCGCGGCTAGGCAATATTCTTTCGAATTTACAAGATACGCGACAAAGGGAAAGCGAACGAATGGCTGAACTCTCACCACCCTTCCGCGCCGATCATGTCGGCAGCCTGCTGCGTCCGCCGCGCGTAATGGAGGCGCGGAAGAAGTTTTATACGGACACGCCGACGATCTCTGCCGAGGAGCTGAAGGAGATTGAGGATCAGTCGATCATCGATGTCATCAAGCTGCAGGAGGACATTGGATTTCCCGTGACGACCGACGGTGAATACCGGCGCTATTTTTGGCACTACGATTTTATGGGTATGCTCGATGGCTTCGACATGGATCTGCGCGCCACCGATGGTGTGCAGTTCGCGGGTACCCAGATCCCGCCGCTTTACCCGACTATCAAGTCGAAGTTGAGCTTTCCGGCCAACCATCCGATGCTCGCGCATTTCAAGTTCGTCGCTGAACATACGAAGCTGACGCCGAAAATCTCGATTCCAGGGCCAAGCTGCTGCCATTATCGCACCGCCCCCGAGGATATCCAGCCAGCGGAGTATAGGGACACCGACGTCTTGTTCGCCGACATCGCAGCGACATACAAGCAGGCCGTGCATGCTTTCTACGACGCCGGCTGCCGCTATCTACAGATGGATGACATCTATTTTGCCTATCTGTGCGATCCAAAACAGCGCGAGATGAAACAGGCGGAGGGCAGCGATCCGGATGAGCTGCTGCAGAGCTACGCCTGGATGATGAACGAGGCGATAAAGGATCGGCCCGCGGACATGATTATAGGCATGCACATGTGCCGCGGTAATTTTAGGTCGACCTATGCGGCGTCTGGCGGTTACGACCAGGCGGCCGAGGCGATCTTCTCGACCGACGTCGACGTGTTCTTCATGGAATACGACAGCGATCGGTCGGGCGGGCTGGAGCCGTTGCGTCTGCTGCCGAAGGGCAAGCAGCGCGTCCTGCCCGGTTTCATCACGACCAAGACGCCCAAGCTCGAGTCTCTCGACGACATCAAAAAGAAGTTTGAGGAGGCATCCAGATACGCTGATATCGACCAGCTCGGCATCGCGCCGCAGTGCGGATTCTCGTCGACGGAACACGGCAACGACATCACGGTCGACGACCAGCGTAAGAAGCTCGAACTTGTTGTGAGGGTGGCTGAGGAAATTTGGGGAACCGTCTAATTTGTTTTCATGTCTGGGGTTTTCGACTCCTTAACCGTCGGGCGCTACAATGGTGCAATGAATAGCCTGCTAGCTGTCTTCGTCCTCGCCGCGCTGCCGTTCTCGGCGAACGCCGCGACGGTCACCGACATTACGGAATAGTGACGGAACGCCGTCGCGCACACACGGACCCTTACATCCAGTACTAGCACGGCGTGACCGCCGCCGGCAGTTTGGTCGTGCGGTGATCTCGGCGGCGGTCTCACGATCAACCCGTCGAAGTCGATCACCATCGACATCAAGATGTATCCGTCGAGTCTGCCGCTGGCGCGGGTCGTTAACTTGGCGAATCCACCGTCGGCAAGGTCAAATACAAGAACGGCACTGTCTACTTTAGCTGCCACTCCGGAAGCTCTGGCACGTCGCACGACGTGATCGAGACCTGAAAGTAAGTCAGGGCCAGCCGCTCATCCGCTAGCGGCCGCCGATAGCGGGCTGCGAGCCGCGCAAACGCATTGCAGGCCCCCAGCGCATTCCCTATGTTCGCCTCGCAATCGAGGAGGCGCCGCAAACCATGCGCATGTCGCGTTTTTCTTCCCACGCTCAGGAGGATCCATCCGAGGCGCAGATCGTCTCGCACCGGCTGATGCTGCGCGCTGGCATGATACGTCAGTCGAGTGCGGGCATTCTATTCATGGCTGCCGCTTGGCCTCAAGGTGCTGCGCAAGGTCGAGCAGATCGTCCGAGAGGAGCAGGATTCGGTTGGCTGCCAGGAAGTCCTCATGCCGACGATTCAGCCTGCCGAGCTGTGGCGGGAGAGCGGGCGCTACGACGATTACGGCGCGGAAATGCTGCGCATCCTCGACCGTCACGACCGCGACATGCTATACGGGCCGACTAACGAGGAGATGATCACCGAGATCGTCCGCGCCCATATTCGGAGCTACAAGGACCTTCCGAAGCTGCTCTACCACATACAGTGGAAGTTCCGGGATGAGGTGCGTCCGCGCTTTGGCGTGATGCGCGGCCGCGAATTTCTGATGAAGGACTCGTACTCGTTCGACCTAGACTACGAGAGCGCGCGGCGCGCCTACAACAAGATGTTCGTCTGCTATCTTCGCACCTTCGCGCGGATGGGGCTTAAAGCGATCCCGATGGCGGCGGATACAGGCCCAATCGGTGGCGATCTCAGCCACGAGTTCATCATTCTCGCCGAGACCGGCGAGAGCGAGGTTTTCTGCCACAGAGACCTGCTTGAATTCGACGTACTCGGCGAAGAGGTGGATTACGACGCAGACCTTCAGCCCATCGTCGACCGCTGGACCGGTCTCTACGCCGCGACCGACGAGAAGCACGACCCGGCCGCGGCCGGGAAGCTCGGAGACCGGCTCGTCAACGCGCGCGGTATCGAGGTCGGCCACATCTTTTATTTCGGCACCAAGTATTCGAAGGCGATGAACGCCGTCGTCGCGGGCCCTGACGGGGTGGATATTTATCCCGAGATGGGCTCCTACGGCATCGGGGTCTCGCGGCTGGTGGGTGGGCTTATCGAGGCCTTCCACGATGAGAACGGCATCCGCTGGCCGACCTCGGTCGCGCCATTCGGTGCGGGCATTTTAAACCTCAAGGTCGGCGACGCCGATTGCGACAGCGCCTCGGAGGACCTTTATGCGAAACTGCAGGCAGCCGGGGTCGATCCGCTCTACGACGACCGCGACGAGCGCGCCGGCGCCAAGTTTGCCGAGATGGATCTGATCGGCCTGCCGTGGCAGATCGTCGTCGGCCCGCGCGGGATCAACAATGGCGTCGTTGAGTTCAAGAACCGGGCGACGGGCGAGCGCGAGGAACTTTCGCCGGAAGCGGCGCTCGCCAGGCTCATTGCATGATCTTCGACGCTTTTGAGCGGAGGGTCGCGCTGCGCTACCTGCGCGCGCGGCGTGAAGAAGGTTTCGTCTCCGTCATCGCGGGCTTCTCGCTAGCTGGCATAGCGCTCGGCGTAGCGACGCTTATCATTGTGATGTCCGTCATGAACGGCTTCAGGGCGGAGCTGACGCAGCGCATCCTCGGCCTAAACGGCCATATCGGCGTCACGGCCGAGGGGACGGCCGATCTGAAAGGCTTCGATACGTTGGTTGCTAGGGCGAAACGTTTACCGGGCGTGGCCGAGGCCGTCCCGGTCGTGGAGGGACAGGTCCTGGCGACCGCGAACGGCGTCTCGGCGGGGGCGGTGGTGCGTGCTCTCCGACCAACGGATCTTCGCGAATTTTCGACGCTCTGGAACAACGTAACGACGGGCTCGCTCGAAAACTTCGACCGGCAGGGCGGCGTTCTCGTGGGATCGCGCATGGCGAGGCGCTATGGCCTGGAAACGGGATCGTCGCTCCGCCTGCTTGCGCCCCGGACGAACGCTGACGGGCTGGGCGTCGCGCCGCGCTTGCGCACGTTCGAGGTCGCGGCGATCTTTCATACCCGAATGTTCCAGTACGACGACAGCTACGTCTTCATGCGGCTGCGCGATGGGCAGTCCTTTTTCGAGACCGACGAAGACGCCGTAACGAAGCTCGAGATTCTGCTGGACGATCCGAATTCTGCGCGAGCCGCGGCGGCGGCGTTACCGACGTCGCTGGCGAACAATCTAAGGTTCGTCCCGTGGCAGGAGACGCAGCGGAGCCTGCTTACGGCGCTTCGCGTCGAACGCGTAATGATGTTCCTGATCCTGACGCTGATGATCGTGATTGCGGCGTTCAATATCCTCACCGGGCTGATCATGCTCGTGAAGGAGAAGGGCCACGGCATCGCGATATTGCGCACCTGCGGTGCGACGACGGGCTCCGTCATGCGGATATTCCTGTTTTCTGGCGCGTTGTTAGGTCTTGCGGGCACCGTCTCAGGCCTGATTCTCGGGGTCGTGATTTCGGCGAATCTGGATGCGATCCAGGGTTGGGTTCGGGCGTCGGTCGGGGCGATTCCCTTCCTGACCGAGATGCCCTCCATCTTGCGGACGGGCGACGTCGTTCTCGCGGCCGCGCTTGCGCTCGGCGTGTCTCTCGCGGCAACCCTATTTCCCGCCTGGCGCGCCGCCAGGCTCGATCCGGTCAAGGCGCTGCGATATGAGTGACCTGGCACGCGAAAACACACGCCGGGGAGGCACCGATGTTTGACGCGACGGTTCGCCTGGTGGCGCTGCGCTATCTCGGCGCCCGGCGCGAAGAAGGGTTCGTTTCGGTCATCGCCGCTTTCTCGCTTATCGGTATCGCGCTGGGCGTTGCCGTCCTGATCGTCGTGATGTCGGTTATGAACGGATTCCAGGTCGACTTGCTCGGCCGCATTCTTGGTCTCAACGGCCATCTCGGGATCACGTCTCTCGGCGGCGGTAACTTACAGGGGTTCGATGCGCTGGCCCGGAAATTGACATCTATTGACGGCGTCGCCCGGGTCACTCCGATTGTCGAAGGCCAAGGGCTGGTTGCCGCCAACGGAAGGTCGTCCGCCGTGATCGTGCGCGGCATACGCCGCGACGAGCTGGTCGCCCAGACGATCGTTTCGAAAAGCCTCGCCCGCGGGTCGCTAGACGGCTTCGTCGGTACAAGCACCGTGATCGTCGGCAGCCGTCTCGCTGAACGCCTCGGACTTAAGCCGGGCGACAGGATGCGCCTAATCTCTCCGCAGCTGGAGCAGAGCGCTTTCGGCTCGGTCCCTCGCATGAAAACATACCGCGTCGTAGCGACGTTCGAAGTGGGAATGTACGAGTACGACAACGGCTTCATCTTCATGCCGCTCTCCGCCGCGCAGCTTTTTTTCCGGACGGGTAGGGACGCCGTCACCAATCTTGAGGTCACGGCGCTGAACCCGGCCCGCGCCGGCAGCCTCGCGTCAGATCTCGTGTCGGCCGCCGGCACTCCGATCCGTGTGTTCGACTGGCAGCGCCAAAACGAGAGTTTCTTCTACACGGTGCAGGTTCAGCGTAATGTGCTGTTTCTCATCCTGGCGCTGATCATCTTGATAGCGGCGCTGAATATCATCTCTGGTCTGATCATGCTGGTGAGGGACAAGGGGCGCGACGTCGCGATACTGCGAACCATGGGAGCCAACCGCGCCACCGTGCTAAAAATATTCTTCCTCGCAGGGTCCGGCATCGGCATCGTCGGCAGCGCCGCGGGGCTGGTTCTCGGCATCCTGTTTGCCGACAATATTGGGGCGATCCAGGGTTGGGCCGAGGCGGTGGTCGGGATCCGGGTGTTCGACCCCCAGATCTATTACCTCTCCACGCTGCCGTCCCGCATCGAGACGTGGGATGTCGTCAGCGTTTTGGCGCTGTCGCTTGGCCTGTCGTTCCTGGCGACGCTGTATCCGGCGTGGCGCGCCGCGCGGCTCGATCCCGTGGAGGCGCTTCGCTATGAGTGACGCGGCGCTCGCCTTGGACGGGATCGCCCGGACATTTCGCCAGGCGGGAGACGATCTTCACGTTCTGCGCGGCGCAACGCTCGCAATCTCGCCTGGCGAGGTGGTTGCGCTGGTGGGGCCGTCGGGGGCTGGTAAATCTACGTTTCTCCAGATCGCTGGCCTACTCGAACGTCCCGACGGTGGCGAGGTCAGGGTGGCGGGCGAAGCATGCAACGGGCTCTCCGATGACCGGCGCACGGCGCTGCGGCGGACGGCTATCGGGTTTGTCTACCAGTTCCATCACCTACTGCCCGAATTCTCGGCGCTAGAAAACGTAGTTCTGCCGCAGATGATCGCGGGCAAATCTAAGGCGGAGGCGCGCGCGCGCGCGCATGAGCTGCTGACGAGCGTCGGCCTGGCGCAGCGCGAGACGCATCGACCGGCCCGCCTGTCGGGCGGCGAGCAGCAGCGCGTTGCCATCGCGCGCGCGCTGGCGAACGTGCCGCGTGTGCTGATCGCTGATGAACCGACGGGAAATCTCGATCAAGAAACCGCCAATCACGTGTTCGGAATGCTGCTGGAGACGGTCAGGGCCTCGGGCGTGGCTGCGCTGGTCGCGACCCACAACCCCGACCTTGCCGCGCGCATGGACCGGACCGTGGTCCTGCGGAACGGGCTGCTGGAAGCCGCCCAAGACGCGAAATTGTTCTACCGGACAAGCCCGGGATGACAAATGGTGCTTGAGGCTCAGCGAGCGCCCCGTTCATCCACAGAATTCGTTCCCGCCCCCGATAAACGGCAACTGATTCGTTCTAAACTCCCTGGATGATCGATCCGGGCTTTATCCATATGCGGGTCCATACGGCCTATTCGCTGTCCGAAGGGGCGATCAAGCTGCCGGAGTTGATAGCGCTGTGCAAGCAGCACGCCATGCCGGCGGTGGCGGTCACCGACACCAACAATTTGTTCGGCGCGCTCGAATTCTCGCTCGTCGCAGCAAAGGCCGGTATCCAGCCGATCATCGGCTGCCAGCTCGACGTCGCGCGCGAGGGCAAGGGGGTGCACCAGACGCGGAAGGGCGCAGCTAGCCGCCACGACCGCATCGTAGTGCTGTGCCAGAACGAGACGGGCTACGCCAACCTGATGGAAATCGTCTCGGACGCCTTCCTGACCACCGAATATGGCGACGCACACACGACGCTGGAAAAGCTCGAAGCGCGCGCCGACGGGCTCCTCTGCCTGTCGGGCGGTCCCGACGGCCCGCTCGCCCGCCTGATCGCCGAAGGCCAGAACTCCGCGGCCGAGGCGATGTGCGACCGCCTGAACGGGATCTTTCCCGGCCGGTTCTACATCGAGCTGCAGCGTCATGGCCTGCCGCGCGAGGCGCAGACGGAGCCGGGCCTGCTGGCGCTCGCCTACGACAAAACCATCCCGCTGGTCGCGACGAATGACGCGTATTTCGCGAACGAGGAGATCTACGAGGCGCACGACGCGCTTTTGTGCATCGCAGAAGGAGCCTATATCGACCAGGACGAGCGCCGGCACCTGAGCCGGAACCACTATTTCCGCGACGCGGGGGCGATGCGCGAGCTGTTCGCCGACCTGCCGGAAGCCGTCGACAACACGGTCGTCATCGCTAAGCGCTGCGCATACATGCCGTGCGAGCGCAGGCCGATCCTGCCGCCGTTCGAGGTCGAGAGCGACAACAATGAGGAGGAAGAGCTTCGCATCATGTCCCGCGACGGGCTGGAGAAGCG
The DNA here is from genome assembly GCA_038131485.1 of Alphaproteobacteria bacterium. GTDB lineage: Bacteria > Pseudomonadota > Alphaproteobacteria > MPNO01 > UBA830 > JAYQUR01. Next base: position 51,330 of record JAYPPO010000009.1, on the reverse strand, counting down.
CCTAGAGCAGCAGGTCTGGACCGCAGAGATGGACGCGGCAGAGCGCGTGGAGGCTGCGAAACCCTATCGCGAGCGCCTCGATTTCGAGCTCGACGTTATCATACAGATGGGGTTCCCGGGCTACTTCCTGATCGTCGCTGATTTCATCCAGTGGGCGAAGGAGCAGGGCATCCCTGTAGGGCCCGGGCGCGGTTCCGGCGCGGGCTCGGTTGTCGCGTGGGCGCTGACCATAACCGATCTAGACCCACTGTGCTTCGGCCTCTTGTTCGAGCGCTTCCTCAATCCCGAGCGCGTATCGATGCCCGACTTCGACATCGACTTCTGCCAGGACCGCCGCGACGAGGTGATCCACTACGTGCAGCAGAAGTACGGCCACGACAAGGTCGCGCAGATCATCACCTTCGGTAAGCTGCAGGCGCGCGCGGTTCTGCGCGACGTCGGGCGCGTGCTCGGCATGCCGTACGGCCAGGTCGATAAGATCACCAAGCTGGTGCCCTTCAACCCCGCCAAGCCGCCGACGCTGCAGGAGGCGATTGACGGCGAACCCGAGCTGCGGAGACTGAAGGACGGCGACGAGACGGTCGCCCAGCTCATCGATATGTCGCTCAAGCTCGAAGGCCTCTTCCGGCATGCGTCGACGCATGCGGCGGGCGTCATTATCGGCGACCGCAGACTGGCGGAGCTGATCCCGCTCTATCAGGACCCGCGCTCCGAGATGCCGGTGACGCAGTTCTCGATGAAATATGCCGAGGCCGCCGGTCTCGTGAAGTTTGACTTCCTCGGTCTTAAGACGCTCACCGTGCTAGAGCGCGTGGTCCAGTTGATCCGAAAACGCGACATCCTCATCGACCTTGCGCAATTGCCGCTCGACGACCGGTCGACCTTCGAGATGCTGGCGCGCGGCGAGACGGTCGGCGTGTTCCAGCTCGAAAGTTCAGGCATGCGGGACGTGCTGCGCCAGATGAAGCCCGACACTTTCGAGGACATCATTGCGCTCGTCGCGCTCTACCGGCCGGGCCCGATGGACAATATCCCGCGCTACATCGCCTGCAAGCACGGCGAGGAGGAGCCCGACTACCTGCATCCCGATCTCCAACCAATCCTGAGGAAACCTTCGGTGTAATGATCTACCAGGAGCAGGTGATGCAGATCGCCCAGGTGCTGTCGGGCTATTCGCTCGGCGGGGCCGACCTTCTGCGCCGAGCGATGGGCAAGAAGATCAGGGCGGAAATGGACGCCCAGCGCGTAAATTTTGTCGACGGCGCGGTCGAGCGGGGCGTCGACAAGGCGCAGGCGGCGCGCATTTTCGAACAGGTCGACAAGTTCGCGGGCTACGGCTTCAACAAATCCCACGCCGCGGCCTACGCACTGATCGCCTACCAGACGGCCTATCTCAAGGCAAACTACCCGGTCGAGTTCATGGCCGCCTCAATGATCTCGACCTCGGCAACACCGACAAGCTCACGCTTTTCCGACAGGAGCTCGACCGCCTCGGCATCACGCTTTTGCCGCCCGACATTAATCGATCCGACGTCACCTTCATGGTGGAGAAGATCGCCAACGGCGAGGAGGATTCTGTGTTCCGCTACGCGCTCGCCGCTATCAAGAACGTCGGCCGCCAGGCGATGGCGGACGTTGTGCGGGAGCAGGAGCATAACGGCACCTTCTCGGATTTAGCCGATTTCGCTACGCGCCTTGCCTGTCCGGCGCTAATAAGCGCCAGTTCGAAAACCTCGTCAGGGCAGGGGCATTCGACACTATCGACCCTAACCGCAAGCGGCTCTTCGAGGGCGCAGAGAGCGTCATGCGTCTTGCCAACACCTCCGCGCAGGAACGGGACAGCGGGCAAAAAGCCTTGTTCGGCGCCGCCGCCGAGGACGATTCCGCACGGCTGCGGTTGCCGGACACGCTTGACTGGCCGATTATGGATAGGCTGACCAATGAGTTTGAGGCCGTGGGCTCGTACCTGTCGGCCCATCCGCTTGACGCCTATTCGGGACAGCTAAGGCGCTTGCGCGTCACGCCCGCGAACGAGATCACGCCGCGCATGGCGGGCGCCGCCCTCAACATCGCCGGCGTCGTCATCGGCCGTCAGGAACGTACGTCCGCCAAGGGCAACCGCTTCGCCTTCGTTCAGCTCTCCGACATGTCCGGCGTTTACGAGATCGTCGTGTTCTCGAAATCCTTGCGAGCTCGCGAGAACTGCTGGAGGCGGGCCAGCGCGTGTTGATCACCGCCGACGTCCGTGCCGACGGCGAAGGCGTGCGAATGTCCGCCGCCGGTATCCGCGCCCTCGATGAAGTGCTCGCCAACGCCTCTACCGAGCTCAAAATCGTCGTCGCTGATCCCATCGCCATCGACGGGGTGCGGCAGGCGCTCGAAGCCGGTGATCCCGGTAGGTGCAAGGTCGCCCTCATCCTTGATGTGGGCGACCATCGGGAGGTCGAGGTCCGGCTGCCGCGCAAGGTGGCACTAACGGGCAATTTCCGCGCGGCGGTGGAGCACATGCCGGGCGTGGCGGCGGTGCTGGATCCTTAGACGCCTCCTATAACAAGGAAAATCGTCGCCCGCAGTAAGCTTTCCGATTTTCGGAAATAGCATCCCAACCTTTATTGACACTCTCCGGCCACCAAGCGCTTCGGGCCGCCGGTCGAGGGTCGATGACTGTGATGGCTGCGTCGTGGACTTTAAATCCTCGAGTCAAACCCGAGGATGACACCGGAGTAGCGCGTTCCGGGTGCTTGGGGTTGAATTGAGACCTTGCGGTTAGTCGATCATCTGTAGGGGCCGGGCTAAGGCCGGCCCGCTGGCAGTTCTTGGACCCAGACCTAAGAAATTTAAATGGAAGTTTCGGATGCATTGGGTAGTTCTCGAGCGCCAGCCTTTTCCGAGTGCACTGGCCCGATTTGCATGTTTTTGAATTGCGGGCGGCGCTATGGCCCTTAAATCCATTTTACCCTTGCAAAACCGCCCTTTAGGAGGTACCAAACTTCCCGTCAATCCACACGCGGGGTTGCGGGCGGTGGCGTTATAGGCCATTGCTCGGTCCGGTGTCAGGCTCTAAGGGGTCAAACCCCTGAAATTTCTGACCATTCCTGCGGAGGTCCAACCGGAGAAGGAAAACGATTATGGCGATGCCTGATTTCACCATGCGTCAGTTGCTCGAAGCTGGCGTTCATTTCGGCCATAACACGCGACGCTGGAACCCCAAGATGGAGCCCTTCTTGTTCGGGGTCCGTAGCGGCGTGCACATCATCGACCTGCAGCAGACGGTCCCGATGCTGCATGCGGCGCTCGCGGCCATCCGCGAGGTTACGGCGCGCGGCGGGCGCGTGCTTTCGTAGGCACCAAACGGCAGGCGAGCGATATAGTCGCCAGCGCCGCGGGCCGTTGCGGCCAGTACTACGTCAACCACCGCTGGCTCGGTGGGATGCTGACCAACTGGAAGACGATCACGGCTTCGATCAAGCGCCTGCGCGAGGCTCGACGAGATGCTCTCGTCCGCCGAAGTCTCCCGAGGCGCTGACTCAGAAGGAGCTGCTGAACCTCACGCGCGAGCGCGAGAAGCCTCGACCGGTCGCTAGGGTGGAATCAAGGAAATGGGCGGCCTGCCCGACATGCTGTTCGTGGTCGACACTAACAAGGAAGACATTGCGGTCGCCGAGGCGGTGAAGCTCGGCATCCCGGTGGTCGCCGTGATCGACAGCAACTGATCCGGCCGGCATCACGTTCCCGATCCCCGGCAACGACGACGCCATCCGCTCGATTTCGCTCTATTGCGAGCTGGTCTCGGCGGCGGTGCTCGACGGCCTGCAGCAGGAAGCGATCGCGTCAGGCACGGATATCGGCGAGGCCGAGGAAGCTCCGCTCGAGGATCTCGGCGAGTCCGAGGAAGTGCCCGCCGAGGCGGTGGCAGCGCCAGCCGAGGGTAGCGCCGAACAACCGACTGCTTGAGCCGAAAATCTCCTTTAATCAATGGTTTGTATCTCGATCTTGAGAGGTTGAATTATGGCTGAAATTACAGCTGGCTTGGTCAAGGAACTGCGCGAAACCTCTGGCGCAGGTATGATGGATTGCAAAAAGGCGCTTGTCGAAAATGATGGCGACCTCGACGCCGCGGTCGACTGGCTCCGTACCAAGGGGCCTCGCCGCCGCCGCGAAGAAGGCGGGCGCGTAGCCGCCGAGGGTCTCGTCGCGGTTGCGACCGACGGCGTAAAGGGCGCGGTCGTCGAAATCAACTCCGAGACCGACTTCGTGGCGCGCAATCCCGAGTTCCAGGCGTTCGTCGGCAAGGTTGCCAGCGTGGCGCTGACGAACGGCGGCGATGCCGAGACGGTCAGCGGGGCGCAGATGGACGGCAAGTCGGTCCAGGACACGCTGACGTCACTGATTGGCACGATAGGCGAGAACATGGCCTTCCGCCGCGCGGCGTCGCTGTCGGTCGGCGAGGGCGTAGTGGCGAGCTACGTGCACAGTGCCGCGGCGCCCGACATGGGCCGCATCGGCGTGCTGGTCGCCCTTGAGGGCTCGGGCGATACCGCCAAGCTCGCGGACTTCGGGAAGCAGCTTGCGATGCATGTCGCGGCCGCAAATCCGCAGTGGGTCTCGCAGGACGAGGTCGACGGCGAGGCGCTCTCGAGCGCGAGCGGATGGTTCTCGCCGAGCAGGCCAAGGCGTCCGGCAAGCCCGACGACATCGTCCAGAAGATGGTCGAGGGCCGCATTCGCAAATACTACGAGGAGGTCTGCCTTCTTGACCAGACCTTCGTGATCGACGGCGAAACTAAGGTTTCCAAGGCGGTCGAAGCGGCTGGCAAGGAGGCCGGCGGGTTGGTCAAGGTCGCCGGTTTCGTCCGCTTTCAGCTCGGCGAAGGCGTAGAAAAGGAAGAATCGGACTTTGCCGCGGAGGTGGCTGCGGCTGCGGGCGGCTGAGTCGAGAGGCCTGCCATGGCGGAGTCCGGTCACGGCCCCAAATTCAAGAGGGTGCTTCTGAAAGTTTCTGGAGAGGCGCTGATGGGCGAGCAGTCCTTCGGCATCGATCCGGGGATGCTTTCCAGGGTCGCCAGTGAAATTAAGGCGGTAACCGATCTCAGCGTCCAGGTTTGCCTGGTCATCGGCGGCGGCAACATCTTTCGCGGTATTTCCGGCGCGGCCCAGGGCTGGAGCGCGGAACGGCGGATTACATGGGCATGCTGGCGACGGTGATGAACTCTCTTGCTATGCAGGGCGCGCTCGAGCGCGCCGGCGTCCATACCCGTGTCCAGTCGGCGATCCCGATGGCGACCATATGTGAGCCTTATATCCGGCGCCGCGCGGTTCGCCACATGGAAAAGGGTCGGGTGGTGATCTTCGCGGCGGGCACAGGCAGCCCATTCTTCACGACCGATACCGCGGCCGCGCTGCGGGCGACCGAGATGAACTGCGACGGCATTTTCAAGGGGACGCAGGTCGACGGCGTCTATTCCGCCGATCCCAAGATGACGCCGGACGCGGAGCGCTACGACCGTTTGACCTACATGGACGTGCTATCGCGCGATCTTCGAGTGATGGATGCCTCCGCGATCTCGCTCGCTCGGGAGAACGGGATACCGATTCTGGTGTTTTCGTTACACAATCCCAGCGGATTCGCCGAGGTTGTAAAGGGCGCCGGGACCTTCACAATCATAACGGATGAGCAGTGAAACCGGTTAGCGCGAACGGGGGAAAGTGAAATGGCCGATCCCGATATTGACGATATTCAGCGTCGAATGAACGGTGCCTTCGAGGTGCTGAAAGACGAATTCGGCGGCCTGCGGACGGGCCGCGCATCCCCCGCACTGCTGGAGCCGATACAGGTCGACGCATACGGATCGAAGATGCCGATGAACCAAGTCGGAACAGTAAGCGCTCCGGATGCGCGTTTGCTGTCCGTCCAGGTCTGGGACAAGGGGCTCGTAAGTTCGGTCGAAAAGGCGATCCGCGAATCCGATCTCGGTCTCAACCCTCAGACTGAGGGCAACGTCGTCCGCGTGCCGGTGCCGCAGCTTTCCGAGGAACGGCGCGCCGAAATGGCAAAGGTAGCCGGCAAATACGCCGAGCAGGCTCGCGTAGCCGTTCGCAACGTCCGCCGCGACGGTATTGATATGCTGAAGAAGATGGAAAAGGATGGCGAGATTTCGCGGGACGAACAGCACGCATGGGCTGACGAAATCCAGGAGCTCACCGATAAGATAATCAAAGAAATAGACGGAGCGGTTAAAGTCAAAGAAGAAGAAATAATGCAGGTTTAATTGGGTATGAAACCCCTTCAGATTAAGCCCGAAAACAACCGCACACCGACGCACGTTGCTATCATTATGGATGGTAACGGCCGTTGGGCGCAGTCGCGCGGCTTGCCGCGGATTGCGGGCCACCGGCAGGGCGCGGAAGCAGTGCGGCGAACGGTAAAGGCTGCCCGTACGGCGGGCGTGCGTTATCTGACGCTTTACGGGTTCTCGCTGGAGAACTGGAAGCGGCCGTCAAAAGAAGTCAGCGATCTGATGGGCTTGTTACGTTTGTATCTGCAAAAAGAAGTCGGTCAACTGCATCAGGAGGGTGTCCGCATCCGGTTCATCGGCGACCGCAAACGATTAGAGCCGGAAATCGTTTCGCTGATCGAGGGAGCGGAACAGAAGACGGTGGCCAATGTCGTCATCGACCTGATCATCGCGCTGAGCTACGGCAGCCGGCAAGAAATAACCGCGGCGGCCCGGCAGCTCGCCAAGGACGCGGCGGCTGGGCAGATCGATCCCGCAGATATCGATGAACAGGCACTGACTAGCTATTTGTTCACGGCAGATTTTTCCGATCCCGACCTGATCATCCGGACGAGCGGTGAGCAGAGGATCAGCAATTTTATGCTGTGGCAAGCAGCTTACGCGGAACTGATTTTCCTGGACGTTCTGTGGCCCGATTTCTCGGAGGAAGACTTTGCCAGCTGCATTGACGAATTCGGCCGCCGCGAAAGGCGCTATGGCGCAACGACCAGCTGACCAGCGCTCTCGCAATCTCGGACGGCGTGTGAAGACGGCGGTGCTTTTTCTTCCGCCGGTTGTCGCGGCAATTTATTTCGGATTTCCATGGTTCGACCTGATGGTCGGACTGGCGGCCGCAGTGATGATGTGGGAGTGGACACGCATGTGTCGGGAGGGCGGTTTCGGCCTGAGCGGCTGGGCGGCAGAAGTGGCGGTGCTGGGAGGGCTCGTCGTTCTCTACACCGGCAGCGCCTTATACGCGGTGGCTTTCGTAGCCGCAGTCGCCGGCTGCATAGCCGTCATTGGGCTTGTGAAGCGTGAGAATGCAGTGCTGCACATGGCCATAGGTGTCGCGCTTGTTGGCCTTTTCTGCATCGCGTTCCTGTGGCTGCGGTCAAACCCCGATCATGGAAGGCTAACGGTCGCCTGGCTGGTCGTCGCCGTCTGGTTCACCGATACGGGCGCCTACGCAGTGGGCAATGCCATCGGCGGCCCCAAGTTGGCGCCGCGCATCAGCCCGAATAAGACTTGGGCGGGGCTTGCAGGGGGTGTCGCCGCCGCCATCGTTTGGAGCGTCGTCGCTCTCGGATGGTACGATGGCCGCGCGCTGTTGCCGGTCGCCGTTGCTGCGGCTGTGACAGCGGTCCTGGCGCAGACCGGCGATCTTTCGGTCTCAGTGTTCAAGCGGCGCTATGACGTCAAGGATACCAGCGCGCTCTTGCCAGGCCACGGCGGCGTCCTCGACCGTCTCGACGGCATGCTGCTGACGGGCCCTGCCGCTGCAATGCTGTTCTATCTCGCGGATCGGGCCCTCGTCTGACATGCCCGAGCCCGCCGTCACGCCGTCTACGGGTCCTCGCCGAGTCACAATCCTAGGATCGACGGGGTCCATCGGCACAAACACGATCGATCTCGTCGAGCGGTCGCCTGACGCATACGTCGTGGAGGCGCTCACAGCCAATTCCAACGTCGCGCTGCTTGCCGATCAGGCAAAACGGCTCGGCGCCCGTTTCACCGCCATCGGTGACGCCTCGCTCTACGCCGACCTGAAACGGGAACTCGCCGGCAGCGGCACGGAGGCGGCAGCCGGCGCGGAAGCGGTCGTCGAGGCGGCGGCGCGCAGCGCCGACTGGGTGATGGCCGGCATCGTCGGTGCCGCTGGACTGGAGGCAACGCTCGCTGCGGTGCGACAGGGCTCGATCGTCGCATTCGCGAACAAGGAATGCCTCGTCTGCGCGGGCGACCTGATGCTGAAGGAGATTGCGCGGAGCGGGGCGACGCTCTTGCCGGTTGACTCGGAACATAACGCGATCTTCCAGGTGTTCGAGTTTGACCGCCGCGAGGCGATCGAAAAGATCGTCCTGACGGCGTCGGGCGGGCCTTTCCGAACGGCGAGCCTCGACGAGATGCGGGTCGCGACGCCGTGTCAGGCGGTAGCGCACCCGAACTGGGAAATGGGCGCCAAGATATCGGTAGATTCCGCGACAATGATGAACAAGGGGCTTGAGCTGATAGAGGCGCATTTTCTGTTCGGCATGCCGGAAGACCGGATCGACGTGCTGGTCCATCCTCAGTCGATCGTCCACAGTATGGTCGCCTATGTGGACGGATCGGTCCTCGCGCAGCTGGGCACGCCTGATATGCGGACGCCCATCTCCTATGCACTCGGCTGGCCGGCCCGGATAAGCACGCCGAGCGCCCGGCTGGACCTTTCAGAAATCGCCGAACTTACCTTCGAACGCCCTGATTTAGAGAGATTTCCGGCCCTGAGACTGGCACGCGAAGCCTTGCAAGCGGGGGGTGCCGCGCCTACTATTCTGAATGCGTCCAATGAAGTAGCGGTTGCGGGATTCCTTCGGGAAGAAATCGGATTTCTGAACATTCCCGCGATAGTCGAAGAGACGTTGGACAGGGTAAGCGATAGCGAAATCGGAACGGTCGAGGATTTCTGGTCGGTCGACCGGAAGGCGCGTCGTGCGGCCCAGGAAGCGGTCGAGCGCCGGGGCGCGGGCTGATGACGCGTCGAGGCCGACGGTAAACGCAGGATGCACGTGAAACGATGTTAGATGTTCTCTCTCTCATCTGGAATTACATCATCCCGTTCCTCGTGGTTCTGACCGCGCTGGTGTTCGTGCACGAGCTCGGCCACTACCTGGCGGCGCGAAAGTGCGGCGTGCGCGTCGAGGTGTTCTCGGTCGGGTTTGGCCGAGAGCTTTTCGGCTGGAACGATAGGCACGGGACGCGCTGGAAGTTGTGCATGATCCCATTCGGCGGCTACGTGAAGATGTTCGGCGAGATGCAGGTCTTCAACGCGACTGATGAAGACTCAGGCGAGACAGGCCGCCCGAGGATTACGCCAGATGAGGCCGGGGTTGCGTTCGACACCAAGCCGCTTCGGCAGCGATCGTTAATCGTCGCGGCGGGGCCGCTTGCGAACTTCCTGCTCGCCATCGTCCTGCTGTCGGGCATGTTCATGACCATCGGCCAGCCCTTCACGCCGGCCGATATAGGGCGTGTCCTTCCGAACAGTGCAGCCGAGCGAGCGGGTTTGCTGGCGGGCGACGTCATCGTCAGCATCGATGGCAGACAGGTGGAACGCTTCGAAGAAGTCATCCGAACGGTGCGGCTCTACCCTGCGACCTCGCTTGAATTAGTTATAGAGCGGGGCGGCGATACGGTTATCCTCACTGCGATTCCGGACGTTGTCGACGAGACCGATCGTTTTGGCAATCCTCAAAGGATCGGGCGTCTCGGCGTGTTGAGGGCCGGCTCCGACATGAAACTTGTCCGCCATGATCCGCTTAGCGCTGTTTGGCGGGCGACGGCAGAGACCTACATCTTGTCGGAGAGCATCTTTTCGGCGATCTGGCAGATCATTAGGGGCACGCGGACGACCAAAGAGCTCGGCGGCCCCATCAGGATTGCGCAGATGTCGGGCGATGTCTGGCAAACGGGCCTGATCAGCGTATTGATGTTCGCGGTGGTCCTTTCGATCAATCTCGGTCTGATCAATCTGTTTCCAGTGCCCATGCTGGACGGTGGGCATCTGCTCTTCTACGCCATCGAGGCGCTGCGTGGCCGTCCGGTTGGGGAACGGGCGCAGAATTTCGGGGTTCGTATCGGTATCGGGATGGTGTTTGCGTTGATGGTGTTTGCAACCTGGAACGACCTAGTGCAGTTGCGGGTGGTGGATTTTTTCGTAGGACTGGTAACCTGACAAGAAGCGGCGACCACGAGTCGCGTGGAGATATCTGAAGTGATGCGTTTTTGCATCGGTATTCGTTCGTTATCGATGGCCGTTTGCGCCGCGGTGATGCTGGGCCACGCTGGCATCGCGCAAGGAATCGGTGAGCGCTTGAGAGATATCAAGGTTGAGGGAGTCGAGCGGATTGATGCCGATACGGTTCGTTCTTATATGGGGCTCCGTGCCGGTGATGCCGTGGTGCCAGCAGACCTTGACAAGGCGCTAAAGGCTATTTTTGCAACCGGTCTGTTTTCAGACGTGACGATCCGGAGGGAAGGCCTCGATCTGGTCGTCCGCGTCATTGAAAACCCGATCATCAACCGGATTGCGTTTGAGGGTAATCGCCGGATTAGCGACCAAATACTTAATAATGAAGTTAGATTGCGGCCGCGCGTGGTATTAACGCGTGCCCGGGTTCAGGCTGATCTCCAGCGGATCATGGACATATACCGCCGAAGCGGCCGATTTTCGGCTATGGTCGAGCCAAAGGTTATCCAGTTGCCGCAGAACCGGGTCGATCTGGTGTTCGAGATCTCTGAAGGCACGTTAACGGAGATCCGCAAGATCAGTTTCGTCGGCAACGAGCGTTTTGACGACGGCGATTTGCGGAAGGTCATCCAGACAAAGGAAACGGCCTGGTACCGCTTCCTCTCGTCCGGCGACACCTACGATCCGGACCGGCTGACTTTCGATCGAGAGCTGTTGCGGCGCCATTATCTTGCAAATGGATACGCGGATTTTCGCGTCGTCTCGGCGGTCTCGGAACTGACGGCGGACAACAGCGCGTTTTTCGTGACGTTTTCGATCGAAGAGGGCGAGCGCTACAAGTTCGGGGAAATCAAGCTAACGTCCTCGTTGAAGGATATGAAGACGGAAGATCTGAAGCAACAGATCACCGTCAAGCAGGGCGACTGGTATAATGCGGACGCGGTCGAGGATTCGATTGATAAACTGACCGACGAAACGGGCGAGCGCGGCTATGCTTTCACCGACATCAGGCCTCGGGTTCGCCGGGATCGCGATGCGAGGATGATCAGCATAGAATTTGTAATCCAGGAAGGGCCTCGGGCCTTTGTTGATCTGATCAATATCGATGGCAACCTGCGGACGCAGGACGCGGTAATCCGCCGGGAGTTGCTGTTGGTCGAGAATGACACGTTCAACTTGTCCAAGCTGCGCCGTTCGAGAACGCGAATCCGGAACCTCGGCTTCTTTGAGAAGGTGGAGATCAAGAGCTTGGCGGGAAGTACGCCGGACAAGACGGTCCTGAACGTGGCGGTCAAGGAGAAGTCCACGGGCCAGGTGTCGATCGGTGCGGGGTTCTCTTCGACTTCGGGCGTGCTGGGTGACGTGAGTATTCGCGAAAGCAACCTTCTTGGCCGTGGCCAAGACTTAAAGCTCGGCCTGCAGCTCGGCGATAAGCAGACGAACCTCGAACTTTCCTTCACCGAGCCTTACTTCCTTGGCAGGGACCTCTCGGCTGGTTTCGATATATTCCGGACCGTTAGTGATCTTCAGACGGAGAGCTCCTTTGATCGGAAATCGACCGGTTTCGCGCTAAGGACTAGATATCTCATTAATGCGCCGTTAACCCAGTCCATTAAGTATACTCTGCGCAAGAACGAGATTACCGACGTTCCGTCAGATGCCTCTTTGGCCATTAAACAACAGGAAGGGAGTTTTGTCACATCATCGATCGGCCAGTCACTGCTATACGACAAGCGCGATAACCGGTTCGAACCAACTCGTGGTTACTTCGTGCAAATGGATAATACTGTTGCTGGTCTCGGTGGCGACAGCAGGTTTCTAAGAAATGAGGTTACTAGCGGGTACTATTTCGAAGTCGCGGACGAGTGGGTTGTGAACCTTAGCGGCGCAATCGGCCATATCGTTGGTCTCGGCGAGGACATCCGGATCGCCGACCATTTTTTCATCGGCGGTTCTTCGTTGCGAGGATTCGAGGCGGCGGGCATTGGTCCCCGCGATCTTGCGACGGATGATGCGCTCGGAGGAAGATGGAACTATCGCAGTAGTCTGGGGATTACTTTTCCGCTGGGTCTTCCGAACGAATTCGGGGTAAAAGGCAAAGTTTTTACCGATGCTGGCAGTCTCGGCAGCAGCGGTAGCTCGGCAGAAGGCCGCACCGATACAGGATCTTTGCGTGTGGCCGTCGGTGCCGGTTTAGCATGGAAATCGCCATTCGGTCCGATCAGCATAACTTTGTCGCGCGCTGTCTTGAAAGAAGATTTCGACAAAACTGAGCTTTTTAGGTTCAATCTTGGTACAATATTTTAATGGAGCTTCAAGTGTTTAGGCTTCAATTCCCGCGAATTCTAGGCGCCGTCATTCTTCTCCTCGCCGGTGCAACGGCCGCTTGGGCGCAGGATATTGCGAATCCCCGTATTGGCGTGGTCGACGTGCAGCGGGTGCTGCGAGATGCTAAGGCGGCAAAAAGTGTCAGGCCGGAAATGCAGAAGCTTCGCAAGGACTTCCAGGCGCAAGTCAAGAAACAAGAGCAGGCGCTCCGGATGGCGGAGCAAGAGCTTGCGCAGCAACGTGCGATCCTGTCGCGTGAGGCGTTTGCCGAAAAGAGACGGGCATTCAGCGAGCAGGCTAGCGAGGCTCAACGGGCCGTTCAAGCGCAGCGCCGCGAGCTCGATCAGGCCTTTAACGCGACGAATAACATCATCTTGAAAAACCTTATTGAGGTGGCTCAGAACGTCGCCAAGGCCAAGAACCTGAACATCGTGATTGAAAAGCGTTTCGTCTTCATTTCCTCGCGGACCCTTGACATAACTGACTCAGTGCTCGTCGCTCTCGACACACGGCTGCCGGCAATCACGGTAACGATGGATAGGCCCAAGCCGAACGAAGGCGGAGGGAAAGGACAGCGCTAGTAATGCCCGACGCGCGTTTTTTCTCCCCGGAGGGACCGTTTACACTTAATGAGCTTTCCCAACTTTGTGGTGCGGAAATCGCCAACTCTTCGGACGGCGATCGTATTTTTTTAAGCGTCGCGCCGCTGCAGGATGCTGGTCCCAGGGATCTCAGCTTCCTTGACAATAAGGCTTACGTGGACGCTTTTGCCACCACCAGTGCGGGATGCTGCATCGTAGCGCCAGAACATGCATACCTTGCGCCGTCCGGCGCTGCGCTGCTTCTAACCAAAGAACCCTATCTTGCCTACGCACAGTGCGCGTCGGCCTACTATCCGAAGACGGAAGACGGCTATATCCCCGCCTTGGCGGAGGAGAACATTCATCCGTCCGCCGAGATCGGCGCCGGAACGCTCATCGCCCCTAGCGCGGTGATCGGTCCGTTTGCCAAGATTGGGGAAAATTGCCGCATTTCGCCTAATGCTTACATTGGCAAGGGCGTGATGATCGGCGACAATTGCCGGATAGGCCCGTCTGTGTCGTTGCAATACTGCATCCTCGGCGCGAACGTTATTCTGTTCGCAGGCGTGCGAATTGGTGAAGCGGGCTTCGGCTTTGCACGCGGTCCCCAAGGAGCGGTGACCGTGCCGCAGGTCGGGCGCGTGATTATCGAGGATTTCGTCGAAATCGGAGCCAATTCAACCATTGACAGAGGATCTGGTCCAGACACCGTTATTGGGGCGGGGACGAGAATTGATGATCTCGTACAGATCGGGCACAACGTGAGAATCGGGTCGGGATGCATCGTTGTTTCTCAGTCCGGAGTTGCAGGCAGTACGCAGATCGGAAACGGGGTGCAGATCGGCGGTCAGTCGGCCGTCGCGGGACATCTAACCGTCGGCGACGGCGCAATGATCGCTGCCAAGACAGGAGTCTTGAAGGACATTCCGCCGGGCGTCACCGTCTGCGGAATGCCGGCTGTGCCGATCAAGCAGTACTTTCGTCAGGTCGCAATGGTATCTCGACTGGCGAAGAAAAAGGGAAAGTAGAATGGCTACGGTGGAAGCGGGTGCAACGGTAGACGACATCGACGTTGAACGGATTATGACAATGATCCCCCATCGTTACCCGTTTCTCATGATCGATCGGGTTGTTGATATCGTTCCGAACGTGCGGGCGACGGGCGTGAAGAACGTCACGATTAACGAACCCTATTTCGCGGGACATTTTCCGCAGCGCCCGGTGATGCCCGGCGTTCTTATCGTCGAGGCGATGGCGCAGACGGCCGCCGTATTTGTGGTGAATACGCTTGGCCCGGATGCCGAAGGCAAGCTGGTTTACTTCATGTCGATCGATGGGGCTAGGTTCCGCAAGCCCGTGGTGCCGGGGGACCAGCTTCGAGTTGAGGTTACTAAAGAACGGAGCCGTGGAAATGTTTGGAGGTTTGCCGGACGCGCGATGGTCGACGGCGTGCTTGTAGCAGAGGCGACCTATGCCGCGATGATCATGAGCGACTGACGGGCCATATGACCGACATTCACCCTACTGCTATAGTTCACCCTGCTGCCGATATTGGAGAGGGCGTCAAGATCGGGCCATATTCTGTCATCGGACCGGATGTTGCCCTAGGAGACGGTTGCGTGCTGTTGTCGCACGTTGTCGTCGACGGCCGAACCGAGATTGGGCCGAATGCGCGTATTTATCCTTTCGCCTCCATCGGCCATCAGCCGCAGGACATGAAGTTCAAGGGTGAGCCGTCTCGGCTTACGATCGGCGCGAACAACATCCTGCGCGAGCACGTCACCATTAACCCCGGAACCCAAGGGGGGGGTATGCTTACCCGCATTGGGAACAACTGCCTGATGATGGTGGGTGCGCACGTCGCGCATGACTGCATCGTCGGAAACCATGTCATCATGGCGAACAATGCGACGCTCGCTGGTCACGTAACCATCGAGGATTTTGCGATTATCGGCGGGCTTTCCGCGGTGCATCAGTTCTGCCGCATTGGTAAGCACGCGATGGTAGGCGGTATGTCCGGCGTAGAGAACGACGTAATTCCCTACGGATCGGTGATGGGCGACCGCGCCCGGTTGAGCGGGCTGAACATCGTTGGACTGAAACGTCGCGGGTTCTCGCGGAACGACCTCACGGCGCTGCGCAAGGCTTACCGCTTAATGTTTGCGGAAGAAGGGACCATGTCAGAACGGGTTGAGGACGTGCTAGAGACCTATAGCGCGCATGAAGCGGTGATGGAGATAATCGACTTTATACGCTCGGATTCGAGCCGGGCGATCTGCCAGCCAAAAGCCGAGCAGGGTGCCTAAGCTCGGCATCATCGCGGGAGAGGGGTCGCTTCCCGGAGAAATCATCGACGCCTGCCGTGAAAGCGGACGGGCCTTTTATGTGCTTGCTTTCGAAGGCAGCGCCGACGCCGCCGTTCTAGGGGACGCCCCGGTCGAATGGATACGCCTGTCGGAAATCAGCCGCGCGCTCGCCGCGGCACGTCGGGAAGGTGTCGAGGAACTCGTGCTCGTCGGTCGGATCCCGCGGCCGTCGCCGCTCGCGCTGCTGCGAGACGCGCGGTCCGCGATGTTCATCGCGAAAGTCGGAAAGCGCATTCTCGGCGACGACAATCTTCTGACGGCCGTAGTCAAGGAACTCGAGGAAACGGAGGGGTTCCGGATTATTGCGCCGGATGCGCTGCTGGGTGATCTGCGTGCGCCCGAAGGCGTTCTCACTCGACGGAAACCCTCCGGCGACGAACGGGCGGATATTGAGCGGGGCATCGCCGTGGTGCGGGCGATGGGCAAATTCGATATCGGGCAGGGGGCGGTCATCCAGAACGGTACCGTGCTTGGCGTGGAAGGCGTGGAGGGCACCGACGCGCTCATTTCCCGCTGCGGGCAATTCGTGCAGGCCGATTTGCCGGGCGGAGTACTTGTGAAGATGCCCAAGCCGGGGCAGGAACGGCGAACAGACCTGCCGGCGATCGGGCTGACGACGGTCGAGAATGCGGCGGCGGCGGGCCTGCGCGGCATCGCCGTCGAAGCGGGTGGCGCCCTGATCGCGTCGCGCACCGAGACGATTGCTGCTGCCGACGGGGCGGGTCTGTTCATCGTCGGCTTTCCCGGCTGAGGCGGGATGACTGAACCGGACGGACAGGCGCCGCTAATCTGGCTCATTGCGGGCGAGCCGTCGGGCGATCTGATTGGAGCGCGTTTGATTGTGGCGCTCCGCGAGAAAACTGGTGGCAATATCCGTATCGCGGGGATCGGCGGCGAGGTGATGCAGGCCGAGGGCCTCACGTCGCTGTTTCCGATATCCGATATCGCTCTAATGGGCGTCGTGGAGATCATTCACCGCATCCCGCAGATTAAACGCCGAACGCGCGAGACCATCGCGCGGATCAAGAGCGAAAAGCCAGCCATAGTCGTCTCGATCGATGTTCCCGGCTTCTGCTTCGAGGTCTGGAAGGGACTGCGCGATACGGATATTCCGCTCATCCACTACGTGGCGCCGACGGTGTGGGCGTGGCGGCCGCGGCGGGCGAAGGCGTTTGCGGCCCAATTGGATCATTTGCTTGCCTTGCTGCCGTTCGAACCGCCGTTCTTCGAAAAGGAAGGGCTCACCTGCACGTTCGTGGGCCATCCGGTGCTGGAAGGCGGCGCCGGAAAGGGAGACGGCGCGGCGTTCCGCGCGAAGCACGGCATCGATCCAGACGCCTTGGTGGTTTCCGTCCTGCCGGGAAGCCGTCATATCGAGATCAAGCGGTTGACGGCCGTGTTCCGCGGAGCCGCAGAGAAAATCGTCGAGCGCTATCCTGATGTCGTGTTCGCGTTTCCCACCGTGTCGTATATCCGCGAGGCTCTCGAAAGACGCATCGCGGGCTGGCCGGGCCGCGCGATCGTCGTGGATACCATCGCCGAGAAATACGATGCGATGGCGGCATCGACGGCCGCGATGGCGGCATCCGGAACGGTCTCGCTGGAGCTTGCGCTGGCGGGTGTCCCGCACACCGTCACCTATCGCCTCCACCCGATCACGATTGCGGTAATCAAGATCATGCACGGCGTTCGTCAGCAATTCGTGAACCTGTTGAATATCCTTCTGGAGCGGGAGGCGATACCCGAACTCATTCAGTCCAAATGCCGTCCGGAGATGGTCGCGGCGGCGACGCTGGCGCTGCTGGACGACGAGGACGCCCGCGCGGCGCAGCTTGCTGCGATGCGCGACGCGCTTGACGTGCTCCGGCCGTCGCAAGGCAGTCCCAGCGAAACGGCGGCAGCCGTCGTGTTGTCGTACCTCAACCCGACGCGGTAAGGTCGGGAAACCGAAAACAGGAGACCAACGGCAATGTCATCAGACAAGGGCGGCTTCCGGCTGCTGCATACGATGATCCGCGTGAAGGATCTGGATAAATCCATCGATTTCTATTCGCGTCACCTGGGCATGGATGTGCTTCGCAAAAAGGATTTCCCCGGCGGCGAGTTCACCAATGTTTTCATGGGCTATGGCGAGGAGAGCGATCACACGGTTCTCGAACTGACCTATAACTGGGGCCAGGAAGACGCCTACACGCACGGCTCCGGTTTCGGACATCTCGCGGTCGCGGTTCCCGATATCTACAAGGCCTGCGAGGTGATGGAGGCCGAAGGCGTCAGCATTCCGCGTCCGCCGGGCCCGATGGCGCACGGCACGACCGTGATCGCCTTCATCGAGGACCCCGACGGCTATAAGATTGAGCTGATCGAACGAGATTGATGCCGGCCGAGGCTCATTTAATAAAAAGGCCCGCTTGCGGGGCTTTTTCGTGTTCGTCTTTTCGGCGTCAGCGCTTGTCGATCGGGATGAAGTCGCGCTTTGGCGGCCCGATATAGAGCTGCCGGGGTCGGCCGATCTTCTGGCCCGGGTCCTCGATCATCTCGTTCCACTGAGATACCCATCCGACGGTCCGCGCGACGGCGAACAGCACGGTGAACATCGATTCCGGAATGCCGATCGCCCGGAAGATGATGCCGGAATAGAAGTCAACGTTCGGATAGAGCTTGCGGTCAACGAAGTACTCGTCCTCTAGCGCGATGCGCTCGAGTTCCATCGCCAGCTTGAGCAGCGGCTCGTCGGCATTGCCAAGGGCGCCCAGCACCTCGTGGCAGGTATCGCGCATGATGCGCGCGCGCGGATCGAAGTTCTTGTATACGCGGTGGCCGAAGCCCATCAGGCGGAAGGGATCATCCTTGTCCTTGGCCTTCTTGATGTACTCGTTGATGTGATCAACGCTACCGATCTCGTGCAGCATGTTGAGCACGGCTTCGTTCGCACCGCCGTGCGCCGGGCCCCAGAGGCTGGCGATGCCAGCGGCGATGCAGGCGAACGGGTTGGCGCCGGACGAGCCCGCGAGGCGGACGGTCGACGTCGACGCATTCTGTTCGTGATCCGCGTGCAGTGTCAGGATGCGGTCCATCGCGCGCGAAATGACGGGATTGACGTCGTAGCGCTCGCATGGGGTCGAGAACATCATGTGGATGAAGTCCTCGGCGTAGGACAGGTCGTTGCGCGGATACATAAACGGCTGGCCGATTGAATACTTGAACGCCCAGGCGGCGATCGTTGGCATTTTGGCGATCAGGCGGTAGGAAGCGATCTCGCGCTGGCGGGGGTCCGAGATGTCCGTGGAGTCGTGATAGAAAGCCGCAAGTCCGCCGACGACGCCGCACATGACCGCCATCGGTGTGCATCGCGGCGGAACCCGTCATAGAACTTGTGTAGCTGCTCGTGAACCATCGTGTGATAGGTGACGTCGTGGACGAACTTGTTCTTCGCCGCCTGGTCCGGCAGTTCTCCCTTGAGCAGCAGGTAGGCGACTTCCATGAAGTCGCAGTCCTGAGCGAGATCTTCGATCGGATAGCCGCGATACATCAGGACGCCTTCGTCGCCGTCGATGTAAGTAATCTTGGAGTCGCAACTGCCCGTCGCCATGAAACCGGGGTCAAACGTGAAATAGTCCATTTCCGCGTAGAGCTTGCGGATATCGATCACCTTGGGGCCGATCGTCCCTTCCAGCAGCGGCATGTTCATTTCCTTGCCGGTGGAGTGATCGATTAAGGTCACGCTGTCTTTCGGCGCGTTTGCCCCGGAATCATTGGTCATCACGATGTCCCTTTGGTTTCAGGATTGTTCTGCGGGGCGTTCCGCCCGCCCCGAATTGCGGACGGAAAATAGCTCTTTCCACCGTTCATAGCAAACGTTGCACTGCACCATATTCCCTGCGGCACCCGCGTCCAATCAGCCGGTCGCGACCGCTCGGACCCTTGCCAGGGTTTCCTCGCGGCCGAATATCGCGGCAACCTCGAAGATGCCCGGCGATACGGTGGTTCCCGTGAGGGCGGCCCGCAGCGGCTGCGCCACGGCGCCGAGCTTGAGGTCCTTTTTCTCGACGAAGGCGCGGACTGCGCCGTCGACCGTCTCCTCGCTCCAGTCGTTGACCGCCTCCAAATCGCCGGCCAGTTCGCCGAGCAGGGCCCGCGCCTCCGGCGTCATCAGGGCAGAGGCCTTTTCAGTGAATTCGAGAGGCCGGATCCGCACGTAAATAAGTGCATTTTCAACAAGTTGAGGGATTGTATCGGCACGTGATTTCAATGAATCCATGCCGGCCAGAACGCGGGATTTCACCTCTTCCGGGAGCGCGCCTCCCGCGGCTTCCTCGAGACCGGGTAGGGCGAGGGCGAACAGACGTTCGTTGTCCGCGGCGTCGATATACCGGCCGTTGAGGTTGGCGAGCTTGTCGAAATCGAACCGCGCGGCACCCTTGTTTATGCCCGAAATATCGAACCATTCGGCGGCCTGCTGCATGTCGAAAAACTCGTCGTCGCCGTGGCTCCAGCCAAGCCGGCAAAGATAGTTAAGCAGCGCTTCCGGCAGGTAGCCCATGTCGCGGTAGGCCTCGACGCCGAGCGCGCCGTGCCGCTTGGAGAGCTTCGCCCCGTCCGCCCCGTGGATCAGCGGGATGTGCGCGAAGACCGGCGGCTCCCAGCCTAGCGCCTGGAAAATCTGCGTCTGGCGGAAGGCGTTGGTCAGGTGATCGTCCCCCCGGATCGCGTGGGTGACGCCCATATCGTGATCGTCGACGATGACGGAGAGCATGTAGGTCGGTGTAACGTCCGCCCGCAGCATAATAAGGTCGTCGAGCTCCGAATTGGCCACTTCGACGCGGCCCTGGACCGCGTCTTCGATCACGGTGGAGCCCTCCTGCGGCGCGCGGAAGCGGATGACGGGATCGACGCCTTCCGGCGCTTCGGACGGGTCGCGGTCCCGCCAGGTGCCGTCGTAACGCATCGAGCGCTTTTCCGCCTTGGCCTTCTCGCGCATGGTATCGAGTTCTTCCGGCGTGCAGTAGCAGCGGTAGGCGAGACCCTTGTCGAGCAGCGTCTGCGCGGCTTCGGCGTGACGGTCGCGGCGGCTGAACTGGTAGACCGGCTCGTCGTCCCACTGCAGTCCAAGCCATTCGAGCCCGGCCAGAATGGCGTCGATCGCCTCCGGCGTCGACCGCTTCCGGTCCGTATCCTCGATCCGCAGCAGGAACTTTCCGCCCGTATGGCGCGCATAAAGCCAGTTGAACAGCGCCGTCCGCGCGCCGCCGATATGGAGGAATCCCGTGGGCGAGGGGGCAAATCGGGTGACGACCGACATCTTACTCCGCACTCTCGTTTCGAACCGTGGTGGAACCGCGGGGGGATTTAACACATGGCGGCCGCTTCGGCTAATCTTTCCCCCGTATCGCTTTGAAGGTCGTCCAATGGCCACCCATTCGCCGGCGAATAAGATGTATTCCTGAGCGCCCGCGCTTTAAGCTGCGCGGCAGGCGTTCCGGTCCGCCTTTGCCGCTGGGTACGACCGTCTGTTCCTCTGGATTTCCGTCGTCTTCGGGGTCGGCATAGGGGCCTATTTGGGTCTGGCGGAAGAGCCGGATAGGTTTGTCGGGCCGCTTGCGACTACGCTTTGCTCTATCGCCGCCATTGTTTTGAGACGGTCCGGGAAAGCCGGATTTGTCCTGCCTGCGGCGCTCGCGATCGCGGCATTCGTCCTCATGCCGGTCGGGCTAGAGGCGCTCGCGCTTGGGGGATCGAGGCGGTTCTCTGTGCTGCGGAGACGGTATCCGGCTGGCCGGGCGCGGTCGCCCTGATTTAGCCGATGTCGCTGGCGGCGCTCTGCGCAGCGGCGCTCGGGGGACTATGGATCTGTCAGTGGCGCGGCCGGGTGCGATTGCTTGGCGTTCCGGTATTCGTCGCAGGCTTGGCCGGCCCCGCCATCTCGACGCCGCCGAACATCCTGGTCGTCGATGACGGGGCTCTCGTTGCGGTTCGCGATCGCGGCGGCGCGGTCTATCTCTCTCCCGAACGCGGGCAACGCTTCGCGCGCGAGATGTGGCTGCGTTATCTGGCGCGCTGGAGAGCGCCGGCTGGCCCGCGCCTGGCGCAGGGCCGGCGGGGCCGCTCAGCTGCGACGGGGCGGGATGCATCGTCCGGCTGGACGGAAGGTCGCTGTCGCTTGCGTAGGGTCTGGAGGCCGTGACGGCGGATTGTGCGAGGACGGATGCGATGATCGTCCTCGTCCTCGTCCGCGCGCCGCGACGCCTGTGCGGCCCTGAAAAGGTCCTGTTTTCGACCTTCAATCTATGGCGCGACGGCGGCCATGCGATCCGGGTGGATCGCGCCGGCTTCGAAATAGAGTCGGTACGGGAGAGGCGTGGGGACCGGCCGTGGAGCCGGCTCCCCGAGCGAAAGCGTCAGTACTTGCGGACGAGCCCGACCAGCCGGCCCTGAACGCGGACCTGATCGGGGCCAAAAATGCGCGTCTCGTGGGCCGCGTTGGCGGGTTCGAGGGCGATGGAGGCGCCGCGGCGGCGGAGCCGCTTGAGCGTCGCTTCCTGGCCTTCGACGAGGGCGACGACGATCTCGCCGTTATCGGCGGTGTCTGTGCGTTTGATCAGCACGACGTCGCCGTCGAGGATGCCGGCCTCGATCATGGAATCGCCTTCGATCTCGAGCGCGTAATGATCGCCGCGCCCCAGCATCCCGGGCGGAGCGTCGAAGGTGCGGGTGTTGTCGCGCAGGGCCTCGATCGGCGTGCCGGCGGCGATCTTTCCGTAGAACGGCAGCGCGACCGCATCGTCCGCCGAGACGGTTCCCGCCTCGCGCTCGTTGCCGAAATCGGCTGCAACGACCTTCGGCTGAAAGCCCTTGGCGGGGCGGAGCGCTTCCTGGTCCTGCGGCTTGCGGATGACTTCGAGCGCTCGGGCCTTGTGGGGAAGGCGCCGGATGAACCCGCGCTCTTCGAGCCCGGTGATCAGCCGGTGAATGCCCGATTTTGACTTGAGGTTCAGCGCTTCCTTCATCTCGTCATAGGACGGCGAGACGCCGTGAGATGTCAGGTGCTCGTCGATGAAGGTCAGAAGTTCATGCTGTTTGCGTGTCAGCATTGATATTTTCCCCGAGAAATCGTCCACAACATGTGGAACAAAACCAAAACATGGCCGCATGTTCTAGTTTGGTTCTCCTGGGCCGTCAAGAATCACGGCGTTCAGATGCTGTAGAGAGAGCCTTCCAGCGGGATGTAATCGACCCGGTCGCCGGCCTTCGCGGCGAGGGCGAAGGGCGCGCGAACGATCAGCGCGTCGGATCGCGCGATGGTCGCGAACATGGACGAATCCTGCCTGGAATGGGGCTTGGCGCGGACGGTGCCGTCGTCGGCGACCGAGAGCGTGGCGCGCAGGTAATCCTCCCGCTCGTCGTTTTCCTCCAGGTCGCCGTCGAGTAGGCCTGTCCGCTTCGACGGATTGATCTCCGTCATGCCCAGCATCTTCCGGATGGCGGGTGCGAGGAACATCACCGCGCAGACGAGGGACGAGACCGGGTTGCCCGGCAGCCCGATCAGATAGGTATCGCCGAGGCCGCCGAACATCAGCGGCTTGCCGGGCCGCATGGCGATCCGCCAGAAATTGACCTCGAGGCCGATGTCGCCGAGAACCGACTGAACGAGATCGTGGTCGCCGACGGACGCGCCACCCGTGGTCACGAGAATGTCGCTGCTGCGCGCGCCGGATGCGAGGGTTCGAAGCCCGTCTTCCTCGTCCGGCGCGATGCCGAGATCGATCGGCTCGCCGCCGGTCGCCGCGATGAAGGCCGACAGGGCTAGCGCGTTGGAGCTCACGATCTGGTCGGGGCCGATGGGATCGCCCGGCATGACGATTTCGTCGCCGGTCGCGAGGATGGAAATCCGCAGCTTGCGGCGCACCATCAGCCACGGCACGTTCATCGCCGCCGCCAGGCCGACGTCGCGGGCGGTCAGAACCCTACCGGCCTTGAGCAGCAACGTCGCCTTCGGCGAAATCGAGCCCCGCGGACGGACGAACTGCCCGGTCGGCGCCTTACCGTCGACGACGCGGACGATCTCGCCGTCGGCCTCGGTATTCTCCTGGATGACGATCGTATCCGCGCCGCTCGGAACCGGGGCGCCGGTGAAAATGCGGACCGCTTCGTTGCGTCCCACGGTCCCGTCATAGGCATGGCCGGCGGGGCGTAGCCGATAATGTGGAGGGTCGCGGGCAGGGTGTTCACGTCTTCGGCCCGGACGGCGTAGCCGTCCATCGCCGAGACCGGCATCGGCGGCTGGCTGCGGCGCGCGGCGACGTCCTCCGCCAGAACCCGGCCGAGGGCCGATGCGACGGGAATCTGCTCGGCCGGCAGGACCGGGACCGTATCGACGATCCGCCGCTGCGCCACGGCGACTGGCAGGAGGTCCTTGTTACTCATCGGCCGTGAATTCGCCCGACTTGCCGCCCGCCTTGTGGACGAGGCGGATCTCGGTCAGGCGCATGCCGCGGTCCACGGCCTTGCACATGTCGTAGACCGTGAGCGCGGCGACGCTGACGGCGGTGAGCGCTTCCATTTCGACGCCGGTGCGCCCGCTGACGCGGCAGGTCGCCTCGATATCGACGGCATTGCGGTCGGGGTCGCAGGTCAGGTCGACGTCGACCTTGTTGAGGGCGAGCGGGTGACAGAGCGGGATCATGTCCGACGTGCGTTTGGCGGCCATGATACCGGCCAGCCGCGCGACCGAGATCACGTCCCCCTTCTTCACGCTGCCGTCGAGGATGAGCTGCAGCGTCCCGGGCGCCATGATCACGCTGCCGCGGGCGGTCGCGGTCCGGTCGGTGACGTCCTTGTCGGAGACGTCGACCATGCGCGCCTCGCCGTCGTCGCCGATGTGTGTGAGCTTCGCCATTATTCCGCGGCCTTCAGCCCGTTGCGCGCGGCAAGGAGCCGCCGGGTCGCCGCCTCTACGTCGTCCTGGCGCATGAGCGATTCCCCGATCAGGAAGCAGCGCGCGCCGGCGTCGTACATCGAGGCGAGATCCTCGGGCGTGTAGAGCCCGCTTTCGCTGACGACCAGGTGGTCGGCGTCGATCACCCGGGGCGCGAGCTGGCGCGTCGTCTCGATATCGGTCTTGAGCGTCTTGAGGTTGCGGTTGTTGATGCCGAGCAGCGGGCTTTTCAGCTTCATCGCCCGGTCGAGTTCGGCTGCGTCGTGAACCTCGATCAGGACGTCCATGCCCCAGCCGGTCGCCGCGGCCTCGAGTTCGGCGGCGAGCGCATCTTCGACGGCGGCGAGGATGATCAAGATACAGTCCGCGCTCAGCGCGCGCGCTTCTGCGACTTGGTAGGGATCGATCATGAAGTCCTTGCGGATCGTCGGCAGCGAGACCGCAGCGCGCCGCGACGAGGTGGGCGTCGTCGCCCTGGAAATACGGGATATCCGTCAGCACCGACATGCAGGTCGCGCCGCCACGCTCGTATGCTGCCGCAAGCGCGGGCGGGTCGAAATCCTCGCGGATGAGGCCCTTGCTCGGCGAGGCCTTCTTGACCTCTGCGATCAGCCCGTACCGGCCGTCGTCGGCGGCTTCGCGCAGGCGCCTGTAGAAGCCGCGCGGCGCGGATGCTTCCTTCGCGTGAGCCTCGACGTCAGCCAAGGAGCGCTCGCTCTTCTTTGCAGCGACGTGCGTGCGCTTGTCGGCGCAGATTTTCGTAAGGGCGTCACTCATCGCCGTTCTCTTCCTCGTTTTCCTCGGCGATCATCTCGTGAGATATTTCGATCATTCGGTCGAGGGCGGCGCGAGCCTTGCCGGTATCGATCGATTCCGCGGCCTGCGCGACGCCTTCCTTCAGGTCCTTTGCCCGGTCCGCGACGATAAGGGCGGCGGCCGACGTGAACAGAACCGTATCCCGGTATGCGCTCGGCGTGCCCTCCAGAAGGGAGGTCAGCGCCGCAGCGTTGTATTCCGCATCGCCGCCTTTGAGCTCTTCGATGTCGCAGCGTGGCAGCCCCGCGTCCTCCGGCGCGACCTCGAACGTCTCCACCTGGCCATCGACGAGGGTCGCGACCGCCGCCGGGCCGTTTGTCGCGAGCTCATCGAGACTGCCGGCGCCGTGGACGACCCAGGCTTTTTCGGCGCCGAGTTCGCCAAGGACGCGGGCGACCGGCTCGACCCATTCCTTCGAGAACACGCCGACCATCAACCGGCCGACCATCGCGGGATTGGAAAGGGGCCCGAGCATGTTGAAGACGGTGCGGATGGCAAGCTCGACCCGCGGCCCCGCGACGTGGCGGGTCGCGCTGTGATGCCGGGGCGCCATCATGAAGCCGATCTTGGCTTCGGCGATGGACTTCTCGATCAGCCGCATGTCGGCATCGATATTGACGCCGAGCTGCATCAGCACGTCGGCTGCCCCGGATTTGGATGACAGCGCGCGGTTGCCGTGTTTTGCGACGGGAACGCCGCATCCGGCAACTGTCAGGGCAGCGGCGGTCGAGATGTTCAGTGTGCCGCTGCGGTCGCCGCCGGTGCCGACGATGTCGATCGCTCCCGCGGGTGCGTGAATCGTCCGGGCTTTAGCGCGCATCACGCTCGCGGCCGCAGCGATTTCGGTAACGGTCTCTCCCCGCATTCGAAGGCTCATGAGAAATGCGCCGATCTGCGCAGGCGTTGCGTCACCAGACATTATTGTGTCGAAGGCCCCTTCGGCCTGCACGCGGTCCAGTTCCTTGCCGTCGACGACGAGCGCCAATATCGATTTGAAGTCCATCGACTTCCCGGTGCTGTTGGGTGCGGACGCTTTATACAGGCGAAGCGGCCTCTAGGTAAGACGCGGATTGAAAATGACGATTTCCGCGGGAAGCACGGACGGCGCCCGTCTCGTTCCGATGCCGCCTGTCTCGACGCGTCGGCAACCGCCACCGACGAAGAGGCTGGCGCAAAATTAGGCGACCGAATAGAGTTCGCGGCGAAACCACGCCGCACACTCCATGATCCGAACTGCGACCGACGCCGATTTCGATACCATTTTGGAGATCATCAATGACGGTGCGTCCGCCTATCGCGGCGTCATCCCAGAAGACCGATGGAAAGACCCCTATATGCCGGCCGACGAGCTGCGCCACGAAATGGCGGCGGGGATTTCCTTCTGGATCGCTGAGGTCAGGGGCGGCGGCGCCGCTGCCGTGATGGGAATTCAGCCGGTGAAGGACGTGATCCTAATCCGCCATGCATACGTTCGCACCGAAAGGCAGCGGAGCGGGCTCGGCTCCGAGCTTCTCGCGAACCTGATCGAGAACGCCCCGCGCCCGGTGTTGATAGGCACGTGGAAGGCGGCCAGGTGGGCAGTCCGGTTCTACGAGAAAAATGGCTTCTCTCTGATCGGAGGCGAGGAAAAGGAGCGCCTTCTGAGGACCTACTGGGATGTCCCGACCCGTCAGGTCGAAACATCGGTGGTCATGGCTGGCCGGCGCGCCATGAGGGAAATCGTCAGGAACGCGCGACTGAGCGTCGAGCCCAATCCGAGAGACCCGCTTGGGCTATTGATAACCTAATCGACGCAGATCCTACTTCTGGGTCGTGAGAAACGCCTCGAGCCCGGCATTGTTGATCGATACCGAGTATTCGTTCCGCAGCGCCTGAGTATATCCCTGAAGAAGATCGGTCGCGATCGCGGCGGACAGCGTGTCCTCGAGCCGCTGGAAATCCGCATCTGCGGAAGGTGCCGCGGCGCTTTGGATCCTAGTCAGCCTGGCGACGGCGTAACCGTCGGGCGTTTGGCCCATGACGATGCCGCCCTCCTTCGCCTTGAATAGGTTGGGGACGAGTGCCCGCGGTATGGCATTCTCGGCCGCGGTGGCGAAACGCGATACCGACTTCGCCTGCTCGGCGACGAGACGCATCTCTTCCGCGACCGTGGGCAGGGGCTTGCCCGCGGCTGCGGCATCGCGAACCTGTTCGGCCTTCTTGAGGGCGATATCGTCGAGCTGCTTCAGTTTCCATTGCTGGATGACCAAATCCCGGATCTGGTCCAGGCTGCGCTTTGCCGGCGGGGTAACGTCATCGACCCGGACCATGAAGTAACCGCCGCCGCCGGTTTCGGTTAGGCGGCTAGTCGTGTCCTTTTCTGTCGTGAACGCGGTCTCGACGAAAGCCGGATCGTCGGGAAGCCCTTTGGCTGTTTTCCCTGACTGGAATTTCTTCGCCGCATCGATTGGCTCGATGGAGCGGAGTTGCGCGCCCGAGTCTGCTGCGGCTTCCTCGATCGTTGCACCCCCGGCGAGGGCGTCCTCGATCCGGTTGGCGCGTTTTACGAGATCATCCAGCGCCAGTTCCTTGGCAAGGTCAGCGGCGATTTCCTTCTCGACTTCCGTGAACGTCGGCTTGCGGCCGGGTTGGATCTCGGCGACCCGGATGATGTGCCAGCCGAGCGGCGACTTGATCGGTTGTGTGAACTTGCCCTGTTCTGTCGCAAAGGCAGCAGCGCCGAGGTCGGGTAGCATGTCCGCCTTTGCGACGAGGCCAATCTTGAGATCGTCTCCCTTCTTGCCGGTCGTCTCTTCGGCAACGGCTTTGAAATTACGGCCTTCCGACAATGCGTCGTATGCCTTCTTGGCAGCCGCTTCGTCGCGGATCAGAACCTGCTCGAGTTGGCGGCGCTCTGGAGTAGTGAGGGACGGCAGGCGGTATTCGTACTCCTCTCGAATCCTGTCGGCGGGCGGCGACAACTCCCTCGCGAGTTCCTCAGGATTCAGGTAGAGGACCGTCAGGCGCCTGTATTCCGGTGCCATGAAAATATCGGAATTCTTGGTCAGATACTTCGTAAGCTGAGCATCGGTGGGTTCCGGCGCGGCTTCGATGGCAGGGCGTGGGACCTTAACCACGTCGGCGGCGCGGCGCTCGTTGCGGAAGCGGTAAATCGTGTCCGCAAGGGCTTTGGGCGCCGAAACGCCACCGCTGATGGCAGATGCGAGAAGGTTCTGTTGGATTTCGTTCCTGAGCGATACGACGTATGACGATTCCGTAAGGCCGTTATTTGCGAGAACCTGCTGATAGCGGGCCCGGTCGAATTGTCCGAGTTCATCACGGAAAGCTGCGTCGTTCCGGATACGTGCGGCAATCTGCTCGTCGCTGATAGCAAGCCCCAGGTCATTCGCCTGTTCGGTCATCAGCCGGCGTGAGATCAATCCATTTAGCGTCGACTGCACGATGCCAAGGTTGCGGGCCTGTTCGATGTCGATCTCGCCGATGCGCGCGCGGATCTGGCTCATCTCGCGGCGGAACTGTTCCTGGAACTCGCGCTGCGAAATTTTGGTGCCGGCGACACTCGCGACGCTGTCGGGATTTGAGATCGCGCCGGTCATATCGCCGATGCCCCAGACGGCGAAGCTCGCGATCAGCAAGACGCCTAGGACCCACATGACGATCTTGCCTACGCCTTTTTTCATTCCTTCAAGCATCGCAAATCCTGAGATTTCTGGCGGTTCGAAAAGAGAGACATGATAGGTATGCCACCGCTGTCGAGCAAGGCGGCGTCGGCGGGCACTACCGCTGGCACCTCTTGCCGGCGATATGCTATGACACCCGATAGTAGTGATTAATTTGGTGAAAGTATCCGATGACCGCAATGCCTCGACCGCTGATCGCGGGAAACTGGAAGATGAACGGCGATACCGACTTCGCGGCCGGCCTGGCGGGAGCCCTTGCAGATATCGTCGCAGACGCCGGAGATCAGGGGGTAGACATGCTGGTCTGCCCGCCAGCGGTGCTGATTCCCGCTGCCAGGGGTGGTCTTGGCATCGGCGACATCTATCTCGGCGGTCAGGACTGTCATACCGAGTCATCGGGCGCGCACACCGGTGATGTCTCGGCGGCGATGCTGCGCGATGCGGGCTGCGGCTTCGTTATCGTCGGACATTCGGAACGCCGGGCCGATCACGGCGAATCCGACGATCTGGTCCGCGCCAAGGCCGCCGCGGCGCAATCGGAAGGCCTGGTGCCGATCGTCTGTGTCGGAGAGACGCTAGAAGAGCGGGATGCTGGCCGGGCTGTCGAAATCGTGACCGGTCAGGTAACCGGATCCGTTCCGAAGGGATCTTCGGCTTCGACGCTGGTCGTCGCTTACGAGCCGATCTGGGCGATCGGGACCGGGCGTACGCCGACCAACGAGGATATTGCCGAGGTCCACAATGCCATCCGGAAGACACTGGAGGGTTTGGTGTCGGACGCGGACACGGTTCGAATTCTCTACGGTGGTTCGGTCAAACCCGAAAACGCGTCCGAAATCCTCGCCGTGTCGAACGTCAACGGCGCCCTTGTCGGCGGTGCTAGCCTCAAGGCGTCGGATTTCTGGGCGATCGCGCAGGCCTGTCCCTGATTTCCCTCCCGATGTCCGAGCCCAATATCCGGCATTGGTCAGGCGCTGAGGCCGAAAAACCTAGCCAAAGCGGAAAATAGGCATTACACCTTCGCTCGCTTTCCGGCCGGAAACGGATACCGAACGATTATGACCGAAGTACTGTTGATCATTCATCTTATGCTAGCGTTGGCACTGATCGTCGTCGTGCTTCTGCAGCGCAGCGAGGGCGGAGCCCTCGGCATGGGCGGGGGGACGATGGGTGGTCTGATGACGACCCGCGGATCGGCCAACCTACTGACGCGCGCGACCGGCGTCATTGCGGCCTTTTTCATCACGACTAGCCTTGTTCTGGCCATCCTCTCGACGGCAAACAAGGCGCCGACGTCCATCCTCGATCGCGCGGCGCCGGCCCAGTCTGCGCCCGCAGCGCCCGCTCTCGCAAAGCCCGCGGCTCCCGCGGTTCCACTTGATAAGTAGATTTATCCACGACCGAATCGTTTCCAGCGAATTTCTCCGCTCCGTGCCTATCTTCGGGATGGGGTAATGCTGTAGTTTACGGGCCCATGACGCGGTTCGTATTCATTACCGGCGGCGTGGTTTCCTCACTCGGAAAGGGCTTAGCCTCGGCTGCGCTCGCAGCGCTGTTGCAGGCCCGGGGTTTCCGGGTCCGACTCCGGAAACTTGACCCCTACCTAAATGTCGATCCCGGCACGATGAGCCCTACCCAACATGGCGAGGTCTTCGTGACCGACGACGGCGCCGAGACCGATCTGGATCTTGGCCACTACGAGCGGTTCACCGGCGTTCCCGCGCGCCGCAGCGACAACGTCACCACCGGACGCATTTATACCAACGTCATCGAGAAGGAACGGCGCGGGGACTATCTCGGCGCGACCGTTCAGGTTATTCCGCACGTCACCGACGCCATCAAGGATTTCGTGATGAGCGATGTAAACTGCGAGGATTTCATCCTCTGCGAAATCGGTGGCACCGTCGGCGATATCGAGAGTCAGCCCTACCTCGAAGCCATCCGTCAGCTCGGCAACGAGCTTGGCCCGAAGCGCTCGATGTTCATCCATCTGACGCTGGTGCCATTCCTTCGATCGGCGGGCGAATTGAAGACCAAGCCGACACAGCATTCGGTAAAAGAACTACAGAGCGTCGGTATTCAGCCCGATATGCTGCTGTGCCGATGCGAGCAGGACATTCCGGCGGATGAGCGCCGCAAGATCGGCCTGTTCTGCAACGTGCCGGTCGACAACGTCATCAGCGCGCCGGACGTCGGCACCATCTACGAAGTGCCGCTCAGCTATCACGAGCGCGGCATGGACGATCAGCTTTGCCGCCATTTCCAGATCGACGAGAGCCGGGAGGGGCTCAAACTCGACCGATGGACCGAAATCGTCGACCGGATTAAGAACCCCGAAGGTGAGGTGACGATCGCAGTTGTCGGCAAGTACACAAACCTGCTGGATTCCTATAAGTCGCTGGCCGAGGCGCTCGATCATGGCGGTATCGCGAACCACGTGAGGGTAAATCTGAACTGGATCGATTCCGAGATTTTCGAATCCGAGGATGCCGTCCATTACCTGTCGGATGTCGAGGGTATTCTCGTACCGGGTGGGTTCGGCGAACGGGGTGCGGAGGGCAAGATCGCGGCGGCGAGGTTCGCCCGAGAGCACAACGTGCCCTATTTCGGAATATGCTTCGGCATGCAGATGGCCGTGATCGAGGCGGCGCGCAACCTCGCGGGCATCGGGAAGGCCGGCACCACAGAGTTCGGGCCCTGCGAGGAACCGATCGTGGGTCTGATGACCGAATGGGTACGCGGCAATGCGGTCGAGCGGCGTGGGCACGGCGATAATCTTGGCGGGACGATGCGCCTCGGCGCCTACGACTGCAACCTTGTCGGCGGAACCCTGGTACACGACATCTATGATGCGGATAACATTAGCGAGCGCCACCGTCACCGCTACGAGGTGAACATTAACTATCGCGACTGCCTTGAGAAAGCGGGCATGAAATTTTCGGGTCTGTCGCCGGACGGCGTCCTGCCCGAAATCGTCGAACTGGCGACTCATCCCTGGTTCATTGGCGTGCAGTTCCATCCCGAGCTTAAATCGAAACCGTTCGAGCCGCATCCGCTGTTTACCTCGTTCATCCGTGCGGCGATCGACCGGTCAAGGCTTGTCTGATGGTGGCCCAGCGCCGGATCGGCATTGGAAACGTCACGGTCTCAAACGACGCACCGTTTGTGCTAATCGCGGGACCGTGCGCGCTCGAAAGCCGCGAGCACGCGCTGGAAATGTCGGCGGCGCTGGTTGAGATCACCGGAAAGCTCGGTATTGGGCTGATCTACAAGACGTCATTCGACAAGGCGAACCGGACCTCGCTCGACAGCTCACGCGGCATGGGGCTGGAGAAAAGCCTGCCGATCCTCGCCGAGGTCCGCGAGACGTACGGCTGCCCGGTCCTGACGGACGTTCACTTGCCGGGTCAATGTGCAACAGTCGCCGAGGCCTGCGACGTTCTCCAGATCCCGGCATTTCTGTGCCGCCAGACCGACCTTATTGTCGCCGCCGCTGAGACCGGCCGCGCGCTCAACATCAAGAAGGGCCAATTCCTCGCGCCGTGGGACATGGCGAATGTTGTCAAGAAGGCCGAGGCCGCCGGCAACGACCGGGTGATGGTCTGCGAGCGCGGCTCGTCCTTCGGCTACAACACGCTCGTCTCAGACATGCGTTCGCTCCCAATCCTTGCTCAAACAGGTTGTCCCGTCGTTTATGACGCGACCCATTCGGTCCAGCAACCAGGCGGGCAGGGGACCTCGTCGGGTGGCCAGCGGGAGTTCGTGCCGGTCCTTGTGCGCGCGGCGCTAGCCATCGGCGTGGGCGCGATATTCATGGAGACGCATCAGGATCCGGATAGGGCGCCGTCGGACGGTCCCAACATGGTCCCTTTGAAGCAGCTGCCGAGTATTTTGGCGCCTCTGTGCGCGATCGACCATATCGCCAAGGCGAACCCCGTTTATATCTAGAGAATTTCACCGGTTTTTTCCTGCGTGTTGTTGCACTCTGGTGGGGTGGGCGGTATCACTCGACCGGAATTTTCTCCCGCCCACGAAGGTAGGATAATGTCTGCAATTGTCGATATTCATGCCCGGGAAGTCTTGGACTCCCGCGGGAATCCAACCGTCGAGGTGGAGGTAGAGCTAGAGACGGGCGCGGCCGGCCGCGCCGCGGTTCCATCGGGCGCATCGACCGGCGCGTACGAGGCGGTTGAACTTCGGGACGGCGACAAGAGCCGCTTCGGCGGCAAGGGTGTCCTGAACGCAGTCGCCGCGGTCAACGACGAGATATTTGAGGCGCTGTCGGGCATGGACGCCGACGAACAGGTCCTGCTCGATATGCGCATGATCGAACTCGACGGGACCGAGAACAAGAGCCGGCTCGGCGCAAATTCGATCCTGGGCGTGAGCCTCGCGGCTGCCAAGGCGGCGGCGGACGATGCGGGTCTGCCGCTTTATCGCTACGTGGGCGGTACGTCGGCGCGCATCCTGCCGGTGCCGATGATGAACATCCTCAACGGCGGTGCGCACGCCGACAATCCGATCGACTTCCAGGAATTCATGGTGATGCCGGTCGGCGCCGACAGCTTGTCCGACGCCGTGCGCTGGGGGGCGGAGATCTTTCACGCGCTGCGCTCCAAGCTGTCGCAGGCTGGGCACAACACGAACGTTGGCGACGAGGGCGGGTTCGCGCCTAATCTCGGCGGCACGCGCGAGGCGCTCGATTTTGTCATGCAAGCGATTTCGGAAGCCGGCTTCGAGCCGGGCAAGGAAATCTATCTGGCCCTCGATGCCGCATCGACGGAATTTTTCAAGGATGGCAAGTATCACCTCGAGGGAGAAGGGCGGGTCCTGACGGCGAGGGAAATGGCTGGCTATTATGCCGATCTAGTCGGAGCCTATCCGATTATTTCCGTCGAGGACGGGCTTGCGGAAGACGACTGGGAAGGCTGGAAGGCACTGACCGACGCTCTTGGCAGCAGCGTGCAACTCGTCGGTGACGACCTTTTCGTAACCAATCCCGATCGCCTTGCGGACGGTATCGATCGTGGCGTCGCCAACTCGATCCTGATCAAGGTCAACCAGATCGGCTCCCTGACGGAGACGCTTCAGGCCGTCGAGATGGCGCACAAAGCGTCGTATACCTGCGTGATGTCGCATCGGTCAGGCGAGACGGAGGACACGACGATCGCCGATCTGGCCGTCGCGACCAACTGCGGCCAGATCAAGACGGGCTCCCTCGCACGATCGGACAGGCTCGCGAAATACAACCAGTTGATCCGGATCGAAGAGGAGCTCGGACCGGCTGCTCTATATGCGGGCGCGAGCATCCTGATGTAGATGTTCCGAGTGCCTTCAGGCTCAATCAAATTGTTTGGGCTAATAACTGGTCAATTTTCAGACTTCTCCACATTAATTTTCGTAACGTCAGTTTTTTTCTTGACCTGTTAAATCGATATATGATTCGTTTTGGTTATGGGAGCTGCACACGAAATTAAACGTCGGTCGCGCCGAATGATCATTCCGATCTTTGGAGCGCTTTTTGTTTGCTATTTCTTGATCCACGCTTTTCACGGCGACCGAGGTTTGTTGGCCTGGATGCATCTCCAGAAAGAAGTGGCATCCGCGGAAGCGACGCTCTCGGACGCACGAACGACCAAGGAGGCACTCGACGGGCGAATTGCGCTTCTTAGGTCGTCGCATCTTGATGCTGACATGCTGGACGAGCGTGCGCGCGTCATGTCCGGGCTCGTCCGCCCAAACGAGATTTTTTTGATCGATCCCACGGCTCGCGCCGAGCGGGCAGTAATAGCGAAATAAAATTGCGCGGCGTCCCTCGTGGCGCCTCAGCAGGCCCGGTATTTTTCAACACTTTCTGTGTTCAGCGTATGAGCATTCGCGGGCGACGCGCAATATTCTTTCGGATTGGCAGAGCTAAAAAGACACATCCTTACGCGCACAATGGTTGCAGGCCGCGCGTCGCATACTCTATTTTTCAGCTAAGGAAAAGGGTCCGATTATTTGAGTATATACACGCATTAGGCGAGGGTAGACGCATGGTAACTTCGTCCCGGGGTAAATCCGGATCTTCAAACGCCAAGGGTAAAATGCGGGGAGGCAGAGGCAAGGCTGCGCTGAAGCTCGATACGAACGAACTCGTCGGCTTATATCGCGATATGCTCTTGATCCGTCGCTTCGAGGAGCGCGCGGGCCAGATGTATGGCATGGGGCTCATCGGCGGCTTCTGCCATCTCTATATCGGTCAGGAAGCGGTGGTCGTAGGCATGCAGGCGGCAATCGACGATCGAGACGCTGTCATTACCAGCTATCGCGATCACGGTCATATGCTCGCCTGCGGAATGGATCCAAAGGGTGTGATGGCCGAACTGACCGGGCGCATCGGCGGCTACTCGAAGGGCAAGGGTGGCTCGATGCACATGTTCTCCATGGAGAAGAAATTCTTCGGCGGTCACGGAATTGTTGGCGCGCAGGTGCCGATCGGCACCGGGCTCGCCTTCGCCAGCAAGTATTCAGGTACCGGCGGGGTGTCGCTGACCTATTTTGGCGACGGCGCGATCAATCAGGGGCAGGTTCATGAAGCGTTCAACATGGCCGAGCTCTGGGACCTGCCTGTGATCTACGTGATCGAGAACAACCGCTATGGTATGGGCACCTCGGTGGCCCGCGCTTCGGCGGCCAAGGAACTCTACCGGCTCGGCGAGCCCTACGGGATGCCAGGCGAGCAGGTCGATGGCATGGACGTTCTCTCGGTGCGGGCGGCCGGCGAAAAGGCCGTCGCGCATTGCCGCGAGGGGAAGGGGCCTTACGTTCTCGAGATGCTGACTTATCGCTACCGTGGCCATTCGATGTCCGACCCGGCGAAATACCGTACCAAGGAAGAAGTAAGCGAGATGCGCGAGAAGCACGACCCGATCACCAATCTCAGTAAGGTGATCGTCGACGGTGGCCACAAGTCAGAGGAAGAGCTGAAGGATTTGGACAAGGAAGTCCGCGCCATCGTCGCCGAGGCCGCGGAATTCGCGCAGGAGAGCCGGAGCCCGATCCGTCGGAGCTCTGGACCGACGTGCTGGTGGACGCCTGAGTCGGGGAGGACTGAAATGCCGATCAATATTCTGATGCCCGCCCTTTCGCCGACCATGACGGAGGGCAATCTCGCCAAGTGGCACAAGAAAGAGGGCGAACAGGTCGCGCCTGGCGACGTGATCGCGGAAATCGAGACGGATAAGGCGACCATGGAGGTCGAGGCGGTCGACGAGGGCACGCTCGGCAAGATCGTCGTGTCCGAGGGCAGCGAGAACGTGAAGGTCAACGAGATCATCGGCGTCCTGCTGCAGGAGGGCGAGGGTGTCGGCGATATTTCGAGCAGGGCTGCGCCGGCAAAGGCCGAACCCGCGGGGGAAAAAGCCGAAGCGTCGGCGCTGGCAGAAGCGAATGGCCCCGCAGCCGTCGCGGCGGCGCGGCCTCCCGCTCAACATCCGGTCTCGGCAGAAAAGGAGTCCACCGGCCCGACGGTCAACCAGACGGTCCGGGAAGCGCTGCGCGACGCGATGGCCGAGGAGATGCGCTCCGACGAAAGCGTCTACCTCATGGGGGAGGAAGCCGCCCAGTAGCAGGGGGCCTACAAGGTCAGCCAGGGCCTGCTCGAAGAGTTCGGCGACCGGCGGGTGATCGACACGCCGATCACCGAGCACGGCTTTACCGGTCTTGCCGTCGGCGCGGCCTTTGGCGGACTCAAGCCGATCGTCGAGTTCATGACGTTCAACTTTGCCATGCAGGCCATGGACCAGATTATCAACTCGGCGGCCAAGACCAATTACATGTCGGGCGGCCAGATGGGCTGTCCCGTCGTATTCCGTGGTCCCAACGGCGCGGCATCCCGCGTCGCAGCGCAACATTCGCAGTGCTATGCGAGCTGGTATGCGCACGTGCCGGGTCTCTATGTTATCGCGCCCTATTCGGCGTCGGACGCAAAGGGCTTGCTCAAGTCCGCGATCCGCGATCCCAATCCGGTCGTCTTCCTCGAGAACGAAATCCTGTACGGCCAGAGCTTCGATGTGCCGACCAAACCCGACTGGATCGTACCGATTGGCAAGGCGAAGGTCGTGCGGCCTGGCAAAGACGTCACCATCACCGCTTTCTCGGTCATGGTCGGTCATGCGCTCGAGGCGGCCAATCAACTGGCGGAGCAGGGGATCGACGCCGAGGTGATCGATCTGCGGACGCTGCGCCCGCTCGACACGGCGACCATCGTGGAATCCGTGAAGAAGACCAACCGCATCGTATCGGTCGAGGAAGGCTGGCCGGTCGCAGGCATGGGCTCGGAGATTGCGGCGATCATGATGGACCAGGCGTTCGACTGGCTCGATGCGCCCGTCACGCGGGTCTGCGCGGCCGATGTGCCGCTGCCCTATGCGGCGAACCTCGAGAAGCTCGCGCTGCCGCAGGCGGCCGACATCGTCAAGGCGGCCAACGCCGTCTGTTACGCCGACTGATCGCGCGGAGCGGGTCATGAGCATCAAGATCCTAATGCCGGCGCTATCGCCCACCATGACGGAGGGCAATCTAGCCAAGTGGCACGTCAAGGAAGGCGATCACGTCGCACCGGGCGACGTCATTGCCGAGATCGAGACCGACAAGGCGACGATGGACGTCGAGGCGGTCGATGAGGGCACACTCGGCAAGATTCTCGTCGCCGAGGGCACCGAGGGCGTCGCAGTCAATCAGACGATTGGCGTTCTGCTCGAAGATGGCGAGGACACCTCCGCAATCGGCGACGCGACCTCTGCAACCAACGCTCCCGCGCCGAAAGCCGAAGAGGCGCCGGCGGCGCCTCCCGCTCAATCCGCGCCCGCGCCGTCCGGCGACGCCAAGGCGAGTCCGCTCGCGCGGCGCATCGCCGAACAGCAGGGCGTCGATCTCGGATCCGTCCAGGGGTCCGGTGCGCACGGCAAGATTGTTCGCTCCGACGTCGAGGCCGCGATGTTCGCCGGTGGCGCTGCCGTGAATATCGGCACCGACGGTGCGCTGCCCGTTTTCACGGACGGCAGCGGGAACCGGGTCCTTGCGAGCCCGCTGGCTCGCCGGATGGCGGCGCAGGCGAATGTCGATCTGGGCGGGGTGACGGGCTCCGGCCCTAACGGCCGTGTCGTGAAGGCGGACGTCGAGGCGGCCATCGTGAAGGGCGGAGCTGCGCCGGCAACGGCAGCCGCAGCGCCAACCGCGGCCGCAGCCCCTGCTGCGGACGACGGCGAGTTGGTCAAGCTGTCGACGATGAGGAAGGTCATCTCCAGACGTATGGCGGAGTCGAAGTCGCAGGTCCCGCATTTCTATCTGACGATGGACTGCGAGATCGACGAGTTGCTCAAGGTCCGCAAGGCTCTCAACGATGCGCACGACGACGTGAAGATCTCGGTTAACGACTTCGTCATCCGAGCCTGCGCGCTTGCGCTAATGGAAGTGCCTGCGGCGAACGTTGCCTACGAGAACGAAAACGAAATCCGGCAGTTCTCGACCGCCGACATCTCGGTCGCGGTCGCGATCCCCGGCGGGCTGATCACGCCCATTGTCCGCGGTGCGGAGAGGAAGGGGCTCAAGCAGATCTCGGCGGACATGAAGGACCTGGCGACCCGCGCCCGCGACGGCAAGTTGATGCCGGAGGAATACCAGGGCGGATCGTTCTCGATCTCGAACCTCGGCATGTTCGGCGTGAAGCAGTTCGATGCCGTCATCAACCCGCCGCAGGCCTGCATCCTGGCGGTCGGCTCGGGCGAGCAGCGCCCGGTGGTGAAGAACGGCGAAATCTTCCCGGCGACAGTGATGTGCACCACGCTCTCGGTCGATCACCGGGTCGTGGACGGCGCGATCGGGGCGGAACTGCTCGCCGCGATCAAGCGCTACGTCGAATATCCCCCGTCGATGCTGCTTTAACCGGAGAAGAAGATGGCTGACACGAAATACGATTTGATCGTCGTGGGCGGCGGTCCTGGCGGCTACGTCGCCGCGATCCGCGCCGCGCAGCTTGGCATGAAGGCGGCGGTCGTCGAGCGCGAGCATCTCGGCGGCATCTGCCTCAACTGGGGCTGTATCCCGACCAAGGCGCTGCTGCGCTCGTCCGAGATCAAGCACCTAATCGACCACGCCGAGGCCTTCGGGCTCAAGGTCGGCGACGTCTCGTTCGACGTAGCGAAGATCGTTGAGCGGTCGCGCGGCGTCGCCAAGCAGCTCAATCAGGGCGTCGGCCATCTTCTGAAGAAGAACAAGGTCGACGTGATCATGGGCTCGGGCAAGCTCGCCGGCGGCGGCAAACTCGCGGTTACGGACGGCGACGGCAAAACGTTGGAACTGTCGGCCGATCACATAATCCTCGCGACCGGCGCGCGGGCGTGGACGCTCCCGGGGCTGGAACCCGACGGCAAGCTGATCTGGACCTACAAGGAAGCGATGGTCCCGGACACGATGCCGAAGTCGCTGCTGGTCATCGGCTCGGGCGCGATCGGGATCGAGTTCGCGAGCTTCTACAACGATCTCGGTGCGGACGTGACGGTCGTCGAGGTGATGGACAGCATCCTGCCGGTCGAGGATGAGGAGATATCCGGCCTCGCGCGGAAGGCGTTCGAGAAGCAGGGATGACGATCCACACCGGCGCCAAGGTTAACGGGCTGGAGGCCGGATCGAACAACGTGACCGCCAGCATCGAGATGGCGAACGGCAAGGCCGAGAAAATTACCGTCGACCGCGTAATTCTCGCGGTGGGCATCACCGGCAATGTCGAGGATATCGGTCTCGAGGGTACCAAAGTCGAGGTCGACCGCGGCCACGTCGTCATCAACGAATGGATGGAGACGGCGGAACCCGGCGTCTACGCCATCGGCGATCTCGCCGGCCCGCCCTGGCTCGCGCACAAGGCGAGCCATGAGGGCGTCATCTGCGTCGAGAAGATCGCGGGCGAGAAGACCCATCCGCTCAATACCGGCAATATTCCGGGCTGTACCTACTGCCGCCCGCAGGTCGCGTCGGTGGGCCTGTCCGAGGCGAAAGCCAAGGAACAGGGCCACGAGGTGAAGGTCGGCCGCTTCCCGTTCATCGGCAACGGCAAGGCGATCGCGCTCGGCGATAGCGAAGGGTTTATAAAAACCGTGTTTGATGCGAAGACGGGCGAACTGCTGGGGGCCCACATGATCGGCGCGGAAGTGACCGAGCTGATCCAAGGGTACGTGGTAGCGCGCACGCTGGAAACCACCGAAGCCGAGCTGATGGAGAACATCTTCCCGCACCCGACGCTGTCCGAGATGATGCACGAGTCGGTGCTTGACGCTTACGGCAGGGCTGTCCATTTCTGAGAATATGAGCGTTTCAGCCGAAACAACCCGTCCGCGCCATCCCGAGAAGGCGCACCGGCCGGACAATCCGATCCAGCGTAAGCCGCCGTGGATTCGGGTGAAGGCGCCGACGTCGCGGGTCTATCATGAAACCCGTGAGCTGATGCGGAAGCTCGACCTGCACACCGTGTGCGAGGAAGCGGCGTGTCCGAATATCGGCGAATGCTGGGCGCAGAAGCACGCGACTATGATGATCATGGGCGGCATCTGCACCCGCGCCTGCGCGTTCTGCAACATCGCGACCGGCATGCCGAATCCGCTCGATGCGTTGGAGCCGGACCATGTGGCCGTGGCGGTCGCGGAGCTCGGCCTGAACCACGTGGTGATCACGTCGGTCGACCGCGACGATCTCGACGACGGCGGCGCCGAGCATTTCGCGCTGACCATCGGGCGCATACGCGAAACATCGCCCGGCACCACCATCGAAATCCTCACCCCCGACTTCCAGAAGAAGGCGGGGGCCGTCGAGGCCGTCGTCGCGGCCAGGCCCGACGTCTTCAACCACAATTTGGAAACCGTGCCGCGCCTCTATGCGTCGATCCGGCCCGGCGCACGCTATTTCCATTCGCTGCGGCTGCTGTCCGACGTGAAGCGGATCGACCCGTCGATCTTCACCAAGTCCGGGCTGATGGTCGGGCTCGGCGAGAGCAAGGAAGAGGTGCTTCAAGTCATGGACGACCTGCGCGCCGCGGACGTGGATTTCCTCACCATCGGCCAGTATCTCCAGCCGACCGTGAAGCATCACGCGATCGACCGGTT
This sequence comes from Alphaproteobacteria bacterium, assembly GCA_038131485.1. GTDB lineage: Bacteria > Pseudomonadota > Alphaproteobacteria > MPNO01 > UBA830 > JAYQUR01. Next base: position 10,264 of record JAYPPO010000009.1, on the reverse strand, counting down.
TCTCACGCCCGAAGAGTTCGAGGCATACAAGAAGGCGGCCTACGGCAAGGGCTTCCTGATGGTGTCGTCGTCGCCGCTGACGCGCTCCTCCTATCACGCCGACAGCGACTTCGCCGAGATGCGCGCGGCGCGCGAGGCTAAGCTCGCCGTCGGGTGAGAGACCGACGTCCCGATGCCGACGCATAGCGAACGGCGCTTTCTGCCGCACACCCCCGAACAGCTCTACGACCTCGTCGCCGACGTCGAGGACTACCCGAATTTCCTGCCGTGGTGCATCGCGCTGCGCGTGACCAGCCGGTCGGAGAGCGAAATCCGGGCCGACATGGTCGTCGGTTTCAAGATGCTCCGCGAGAAGTTCACCTCGCGCGTGACGCTGACGCCCAAGACGCAGATCGACGTCGCCTATCTCGACGGCCCGTTCAGCTATCTCGAAAACCGGTGGAGGTTACTCCCGGCCGACGGCGGCTGTGAGATCGATTTCTTCATCGACTTCGAGTTCCGCTCGCGCCTGCTCAGGAGGGTGATGGAACCGCTGTTCGGCGAGGCCGTTCGGCGCATGGTACGTGCGTTCGAGAAACGCGCCGACGAACGCTACGCCCGGAACTAGATCTCAGAAATAGACGCGAGCCTCGATCCGGTCGGTCGCATCGCGCGGCGTCGGATCGTCGACCCGCGCCGCGCCCGCCATGGCGAGAACCGCATCGAGCGCATCGCCGCCCGCATTGTCGAGAATATCGGACCGCAACTTGCCGCGCACCGGTGCGACGATCTTGCGGCGGGCAAGCATCGTGAGGATGTTCGTGCGCGACTGGCGGAGGTCTTCGCCATGTCCCTTGTAGGGACCGTACAGCCCTTCGCGTTTCAGCAGCGACGCCGGGCAAATTTCCGCAATGACGGGACGGCCCGGGGCAACCTCTTGCATCGGGACGACGCGCGCCCGGTCCTCGCGTACCAGCGGATGCAGCAGGCAGGCGATCCCCGACCATGTCTGACGGTAAAGACGGAGGTTGTAGGCACACCAGGGCACCTTCGCTTCCGTATCGGTGCGCCGTTTCAGCTCCCTGCCGTCGGTGAGCGCGCGCATCGAGGCGCGGAATTCGTCGGCATCCTGATAGGCGGTGGGGAAGGCCTCGACGAAGGCCGGCCACGTTCGCTCCCGTATCAGGGTGCGGGGCAGGGCGAAGGGAAAATCGAAGCCGGCGAGGCAGTCGCCCAGTCCGGCCACGTATTCGACCAGTGCGGGAAGCGCGGCGTCGAAGGAGGGCCCGCCGCCGGGGAGGGCGTCGGCGCGCGTCAGCCGGTCAACCGCAACGCCGTCGGGCGACCGGCGGCCTTCCGCAACCCAAATCGCTTTGCCGGCATAGCGCGCGCCGGAAAAATCCACGCCGGCGAGCCGATCCGGCAGCTTCATGCCAGCCGTTCGATGAACTCGAACGCTTTCAGGACGGAGGCGCGGCGGACGGCCGCCCGGTCGCCGTGAAAACGGCATTCCTCGTGGATCGTCTCGCCGCCCTTGCGCGCGGCGCAGATGTGGACGAGGCCGGCAGGCTTGTTCTCGCTCTGGCCGGGACCTGCGACGCCCGTGATGCCGACCGCGATGTCGGCGCGCGATTCCGCCAGACCGCCCGCGGCCATGGCGCGCGCGACCTCCTCGCTGACGGCGCCGACATTTGGAAACAGTTCCATCGGCACGCCGACCAGTTCGTTCTTCGCCTCGTTGGTGTAGGTGACGAAGCCGCGCTCGACAACGTCGGAAGATCCCCCGATCTCGGTCAGCGCTGCGACGACCATGCCGCCGGTGCAGGATTCCACCGTGGCGACCGTCAGTTTCGCCTTGCGGCAGGTCTCCAGCACCTCTGCGGCGCGTGCGCGGAGTTTTTCGTCCATCGGTCCGCCCTCAGGGGATGCGCACAGCGGCGGTTGCCTGTGCCGCGATGCCTTCGGCGCGGCCCGTGAAACCCAGCTTTTCGGTGGTCGTCGCCTTGACGGCAATCCGGCTGGCATCGATCCGCAGGATGTCCGCCAGCGACTGCCGCATCGCGTCGCGGTGCGGGCCTATTTTCGGCTCCTCGCAAACGATCGTCAGATCGACGTTCGAGATCGACCCGCCCCTGCCGGCGATCAGTTTCGCCGCGTGTTCGAGAAACATCCGCGATGGCGCGCCTTTCCACTGCGGGTCGGACGGCGGGAAATGGCTGCCGATATCGCCGGCGGCAATTGCGCCTAGCAGCGCGTCGGTCACGGCATGCATGGCGACGTCGGCGTCAGAATGGCCCTCGAGACCGCGATCGTGCTGGATTTGGACTCCGCATAGCACGAGTTGGTGGCCATTCCCGAAGGCATGGACGTCGAAGCCGTTCCCGATCCGTGTCTCGCCTTTCATCGCATCCGCTATCCGCCGGGCCCGCTCCAGATCGGCGGGCGTCGTTACCTTGAAGTTGTCCTCGTTTCCCTCGACCAGCGCAACTACCAGGCCCGCGGCTTCCGCGACCGCCGTGTCGTCGGTGAATTCGGCGCCGGCGGCCTTGCGGTGGGCGCCAAGGATCGCCTCGAACCTAAAGCCTTGCGGCGTCTGGGCCCGCCACAGACCGTCCCGCGCTACCGTCTCGCCGACGACGGCGGGGAAGCCCACGCCGCGTTTCAGGGTATCCGACACGGGGAGCGCGGGAAGGGCGGCGTCATAGGTTCGCAGTGCCGCCAAAACGCGCCCGATCGTATCGCCGTCGACGAACGGCCGGGCGGCATCGTGAATGAGGACCGTGTCGGGTCGCCGGGCTTCGAGGGCTTCGAGACCTTTGTGGGCAGATTGCTGCCTGTTGGCGCCGCCGATCACCGGCGCCGGCAGATCGAGGCCGGAAACGGCAGCATCGTACGCGGGCTTGTCGCCGGGGCCGATGACGACGCTTATGTCGTCGATACCTGGATGCGCGCGGAACGCGTCGATGGTCCGCCGTAGCACCGCCGCACCCGACAGGTCGAGATACTGCTTCGGTGTCTCGGAGCCCATCCGGGTGCCGGTCCCGCCGGCCAGAATCAGTACGGTGCAAGCGCCCATGCAATCCAATTCCTCCGGGCGGCACGTTAGGCGAATCCGCAGCTTCCGCCAATATCGCGCGTTAGAGTGCCACGCCGGAAAGCGGAGACCTGCGGACGGTTGGGATGGTATAATGAGAATCATGGTCGGTCTCACCACTCTTTCAATCTCTGCGCTTGCAGCACTGTTGCCGTCAGCCTTGCTGCCCTACCGGCGCGGCGCGACGCGCGACGTCGCGTTCTGGCTGTTGCTGGCGGTTGCGATCACGGGGCCGCTCGTCCTCGTCTGGTACGAATTCGCAACCGGCTGGCGGACGGGTCTCGCCTCCGCGCTATGGATCACGGTTGCGGCAAGCCTCGTTCTGTTCACGATCCTCTCGGCGGTGATGCGCGAGGCGTGGCGGCTGTCGCCGCTCCTGCTGCCGTACCTGTTCGTCGTCGGCTGCCTTGCGACGGTGTGGCTGCAACAGCCGGACCGGGCCGTCCTCGCCGACGGGTCGTCTGCCTGGGTGCGCTTTCATATCGCGGTTTCGGTCGCGACCTATGCCTTCCTGACGATCGGCGCGATTGCGGGCTTCGCCGTTGTCCTGCAGGAGCGCTCGCTCAAGAACAAGCGGCCGACGGCGCTGACGGGGATGCTTCCGTCGGTGGCGGACGCCGAATTAATCCAGGTCAGGTTATTGATCGCGGGCGCGATCATTCTGGGATGCGACCTGCTAAGCGGCATCGGTGCCCAGTACGTCGTCTCCGACGACTATATCGAGTTCAATCACAAGGTCGTGTTCTCGCTCCTGACCTTCGCTGTGATCGTCGCGCTTTTGCTCGTTCATGTGCTGACGGGCATCCGGGGACGCCGGGTTGCGCGCCTCCTTCTCGTCGCCTATCTGTTCCTAACCCTCGCATATCCGGGGGTTAAATTCGTGACCGACGTTCTCCTGCCCTGAATTTTGAATTATTGAAGTTTGTGCGGTGCAACATTAGTATTTGCCGTTAAATTAACCAGAAGAATATGTTGCCTAATAAATGACCATTTCCATTGGCGCGCTGAAACTCGATAACGGCGTCATCCTCGCCCCGATGTCGGGCGTGTCGGATCTGCCGTTCCGGCGTCTCGTGAAGCGCTGGGGCGCCGGTCTTGTGGTTTCGGAGATGATCGCTAGTCAGGCTATGATCCGGGCCAACCGAAAAACCCTCAAGATGACCACCAACTGCGCCGAAGAGCAGCCGATGGCGGTGCAGCTTGCCGGCTGCGAGCCTGAATTTATGGCCGAGGCCGCGAAACTCAATGAAGACAGGGGCGCTGCGATCATCGACATCAACATGGGATGTCCGGTGAAGAAGGTCGTCAACAAGCAGGCCGGTTCGGCGTTGATGCGCGATCTCGACCACGCGCGACGCATCATCGATGCGACCGTTGCGGCAGTAAACGTGCCGGTTACGCTCAAGATGCGGAAGGGTTGGGACGAGGACAATCTGAACGCTCCCGAGCTGGCGCGGATCGCTCAAGAGTCGGGTATCGCGATGATCACGGTGCACGGCCGGACACGGGAGCAGATGTACAACGGCACCGCGGACTGGAAATTCATTCGCCGCGTCGTCGAGTCCGTGTCTATTCCGGTGGTAGCGAACGGCGATATCCGCGATTTCGACGACGTCGACGGGTGTCTCGCGGAATCCGGCGCTGCCGGCGTGATGATTGGCCGCGGCGCGATGGGCCGTCCCTGGTTTCCCGGGCAGATCGTCGATTACTTAGAATCTGGCCGCCGGGAGGCGGATCCGTCGCGCGAGACGCGGGGGCGAGTGGTGCTCGAGCACCTCGATGCGATGCTGTCGCATTTCGGAACCGACACCGGGATACGAATGGCGCGAAAGCATCTTGCCTGGTATAGCAAGCGTGATCATGGCGGAGTACAATTCAGAAGTAAAATCAACAAAATATGGAATATTTCTGACTTATTAAATGAAGTGGAAAATTTCTTTTTCAAAGATGCTAGTGGTGCCGTCTTGACGCGCGGTAGCGTTCTGGCGACGGTGACTTGATGGCCGGTTTGGATACCATCTTGGCGGAAGAAGTTCATCCGCTTCAGGTTTTGTCGTCGGTGCCCTTCGCGTTGGTTGCGCTCGAAGAAGACAGCACCATCCATTTCATCAATGCGGCGGCCGAACAGTTTTTCGGGCAGGGCGCCAGCGCTCTGGTCGGCAGCCGGTTGCGGGACATCCTGCCGGGCGACAGCCCCGTCTTTTCGCTGGTGCTCCAAGCGGTGCACGGGCAGATAAGTGTCGCCGAATATGACGTGTCGATCGAGTATCCGCGCCATAACATGCGAAATCTGGCGATTACCGCGGCGCCCCTGTCCGACAGCTCTTCGATGGCTATCGTGTCGCTACACGAGCAGTCGATCGCGCGGCGGATCAACAGACAGTTAGTGCATCGTAATGCGGCGCGCTCGGTGACAGGACTCGCGGCGCTTCTGGCGCACGAAGTAAAAAACCCGCTCTCCGGTATCCGAGGAGCCGCGCAACTGCTCGAGTCGTCGCTGACGTCAGATACCGACCGCGACCTGATCCGTTTGATCTGCGAGGAAACCGACCGGATCGTGGAGCTTGTAGACCGTATGGGGCTCTTTTCGGAGGAGCCGCTGAACCGCTCGGAGGCCAACATCCATCAGGTCCTTGAGCGGGTCCGTAAGATCGCCCAGGCCGGTTTTGGCCGGCACGTCTCGTTCGTCGAAGAATTCGATCCCTCACTGCCGCCTGTCTACGGCAATGCCGATCAGCTCATCCAGGTGTTCCTGAACATCGTCAAGAACGCCTGCGAGGCCGCGCCCCGCAAGGGCGGCATCGTGCGCCTTCGGACGGGGTATCAACACGGCATCCGGCTTGCGCTGCCTGGCGGCGCCCGGCGGGTCCAGTTGCCACTCATGGTTTCGATCCTGGACAACGGCCCCGGTATTCCGGCCGATGTCGCCGCTAATCTTTTCGACCCGTTCGTCACGTCGAAAATCGATGGCAACGGGCTCGGCCTTGCGCTGGTCGCCAAGCTCATCGGCGATCATGGCGGCATCGTCGAGTTCGACAGTTCGGATGAAGGGACTGAATTCCGTGTCCACCTGCCGATCCAAGACGGATCGGACGGTCGGGTTTCTATGAGTTTTTCGAGAGAATAGGCAGGCAGATGACGACGGTTCTCGTAGCAGACGACGACCGTGCGATCCGCACGGTCCTCGAACAGGCGCTGGCCCGGAAGGGATATGACGTAAAGGCGGCGAACAACGCGACCACCCTCTGGTCGTGGGTTGCCGACGGGGAGGGCGACCTGGTCATCACCGACGTCGTGATGCCGGACGAGAATGGGCTAGACCTGGTTCCCCGCATCCGCAAACTGCGCCCCGAGCTTAAGGTGATCGTGATGAGCGCGCAGAGCACGCTGCTGACGGCGGTTAAGGCGAACGAGCGAGGCGCTTATGAATATCTGCCGAAGCCCTTCGATCTTGGCGAACTATTAGGGCTTGTCGAGCGGGCCCTTTTGGATATGAAAGATGCTGAGTGGCCGGCCGCTGCTGAGGATAGAGAACAGCTTCCGCTGATCGGCCGGTCGGCTGCCATGCAAAACATATACCGGATTCTCGCACGCTTGATGGCAACGGATTTGACTGTGATGATTAACGGCGAGTCCGGCACCGGAAAAGAACTCGTCGCGCGGGCACTCCACGATTACGGCAAACGCCGAAACGGCCCGTTCATCGCTATCAACATGGCGGCGATCCCGCGCGATCTGATTGAGGCGGAACTGTTCGGCCACGAACGGGGAGCGTTTACAGGCGCGACCGGACGCGGCATTGGGCGCTTCGAGCAGGCGCAGCGGGGACGCTGTTTCTCGACGAGATCGGCGATATGCCCATCGATGCGCAGACGCGTTTGTTGCGCGTCTTGCAGGATGGCGAATACACGACTGTCGGTGGCCGCATGCCGATCCGTGCCGACGTCCGCATTATCGCGGCCACCCACCGCGACCTGAATAAGCAGGTTAAGGCGGGACATTTCCGCGAGGATCTATTCTATCGCCTGAACGTCGTGCCGATTAGACTACCGCCGCTCCGTGACAGGACGGAGGATATTCCGGAGCTAGTCGAGCATTTTTTCGCGAGGGGGGCAGAGAGTGGTCTGCCGTTCAAGGTGATCCATCCAACTGCGATGGATGTTCTGATGCGTAATTCATGGCCCGGAAACGTCCGAGAACTCGAAAATCTGGTGCAGAGACTGGCGGCGCTCTATTCGGACGAGACAATCACTGCGGACATAGTGCGCGAAGAGCTCTCGGAAGCCGCAGTCAACAGCAGCAGAGTTGCCGCGGGCGACGAAGACCAAACATTGTCGAGCGCGATTGAGGGCCATTTGGTCAGAATTTTCGCCAAGTCTGAGGGTGGCAGACCCGAAAATGGTTTGTACAATAGGGTGTTGCAAGAGATGGAGCGTCCCTTGATCCGGCAGACGCTGGCTTCGACCCGAGGTAACCAGATCAAGGCAGCTGAGATTCTGGGTCTAAACAGAAATACGCTGAGGAAAAAAATTCGCGAGCTCGACATAGAAGTCTTTCGCGGGCCGGTTTGATGGCATCGTGTCAACCCGCATGGTGGGCATGTCGGCGGGGGGGGGGTGGCGTAAATGAGCCGTAAGACGATCGACGCATCGTCGGTTCCGGAGCCGCAGGCATTCTGGCAGCGGCTCGTCGCGTGGTCTGAACGCGCCGCGATCGGTCGCAAACTTGCAGTCGCGTTGACGCTGGCGGCGCTCGTCTCCGCATTCGCAACCTATGGCGCCATTACAGACGTATCGCCCCTCGGCGGCGGGACGCAAACGATCCTGCTTCTGCTCCAGATTGATCTAGTGATATTTCTGCTGCTAGGCCTCGTGGTTGCGCGCAATCTCGTCGAACTTTGGATAGAGCGGCGGAGTGGCCGCGTTGGCTCGCGGCTGCATACCCGTTTGGTGTTGCTGTTTAGCCTCGTTGCGCTCGCGCCGGCGATCGTCGTGTCTGTGTTTTCGGCGATCTTCTTCAACTTTTCGATGGATTCCTGGTTCAACGACCGCGTCCGGACTGCGATTGTGGAGTCGCGGGCTGTAGCCGAGGCCTACCTTAAAGAGCACCAACAGGTTATCCGCGCGGACGTGCTGTCGATGGCCCGCGACGTCGATCGTGCGGCGCCGCTGGTAACCGGCAGCAGATCACAGCTTGATAGGATTCTCGCGGCGCAGGGTCTGCTGCGTAGTCTCAGCGAGGCCTACGTCGTCGATGGGACAGGGCGCACGTTTGCGAGTTGGTCGCTGAGTTTCGTGCTGGACCAGGACCCCGTTCCGCTTGAAGCGCTTGAACGTGCTCGCGCCGGCGACGTCGTTCTGCTGACAAGCGAATCCGAAGATCGGGTAAGCGCGGTCATCAAGCTGGATCGCATTGTCGATGCATTCCTCTACATCGGTCGCTACGTCGAACCGAACGTGATCGAGCATATCGAGAAGACCCGGCGGGCGGCGGCGGAGTATCAGAACATTCAAGGCAAGCGCTCGACGATCGAAGTAACGTTCGCGATGATCTTCATTTTGGTGGGCCTTTTGCTTTTGTTCGTCGCGATTTGGATCGGGCTAGTGTTCGCGAACAGGTTGTCGCGACCGATCACGGATCTTGCGGAAGCGGCCGAAAGGATTCGAGCAGGTGATCTGACGGCTCGGGTCGGCGAGGGCCCCGAAACCGACGAGCTCGGCCTTCTTAGTCGCGCCTTTAATCGGATGACCAATCAGCTAGAAGGCCAGAGGTCAGAGCTCGTTCAGGCGAATCGGCAGCTAGACGAGCGACGACATTTCATCGAGACGGTGCTGGCCGGCGTATCGGCAGGCATCATTGGAATCGATCCGGAAGGTCACATAAACCTCGCCAATAGGTCGGCGTCGGCCTTGTTGGGAAGCGAACTCGACACGGAAATTGGTGCCGACGTCCGCGACCTCATTCCGGAAATGGACGATTTGCTCAAACGCGCCCGCAGCAATTGCGCGGGCTTGGTGCAAGAACAGATTTCACTACGCCGTCGCCGTCAGCAGCGAACCCTGCTGCTTCGCCTTACCGCCGATGCGGTCAACGGTAAGATTATTGGCTACGTGGCGACGTTCGACGATATAACGGAGCTTGTTGCCGCCCAGCGCAAGGCGGCGTGGTCGGACGTCGCGCGTCGCATTGCGCACGAGATCAAGAACCCGTTGACGCCGATCCAACTCTCGGCCGAACGTTTGCGTAGAAAATACCTGCCGGAAGTGACTAGCGATCCTGAAACATTCTCCAACTGCACCGATACGATCATCCGGCAGGTTGGGGACATCGGCCGGATGGTGGACGAATTCTCTTCCTTCGCTCGGATGCCAAATCCCGAGATGCGGACCGAGAATCTGGCGATTCTGTGCCGAGAGGCATTGGTGCTGCCGCGGAACGCACACGCCGACATAGACTTCGAGACGCAGTTTCCCGACGGGCCGGTCCAGATACCATGCGATGCGCGCCAGATCGGGCAGGTGCTGACAAACCTGCTGCAAAACGCTGTCGATGCGATTAAAGGGCGCGAAGCGGAAAGGGCAGGGGAAAAAGGTTGCATCGTGTTGAGGTTGATCCGGGAGGGACGCGTAACCATTCTGGAGATTGAGGACAACGGACGCGGTTTTCCGGAAGCTGAACGCGAGCGTTTGACGGAGCCCTATGTCACAACGCGGGAGAGAGGTACTGGTCTGGGGCTGGCAATCGTAAAAAAGATCGTCGAAGACCACCACGCGCTACTTGAGCTGGAGGACCGCGATGGCGGCGGCGCGAAAGTCCGACTTATATTAACACAGGGAAAAGTGCCCGCTGAAGACGCGATAATGGCGCCGGGCAGAACGATAAATGGCGACTGAACATGGCAGCTGACGTACTGGTCGTCGACGACGAGTCCGATATCCGGACGCTCATCGCCGATATTCTCGGCGACGAGGGATTCGATTGCAGGACTGCAGCAGACAGCGCCTCGGCAATAGAGGCGGTGAGCGCAAAAGCGCCAGGCCTCGTCATTCTCGACATCTGGCTCGAGCAGACAGATCTGGACGGGATGGATATTCTGGCCCATTTACGCGCGAACTACGCCGATGTTCCGGTCATCATGATCAGCGGGCATGGGAATGTCGAAATGGCCGTAACCGCAATCAAGCTCGGCGC
>JAYPPO010000008.1:0-114396 GCA_038131485.1 Alphaproteobacteria bacterium | reverse complement strand
CCCACTGTCGAGACCCCTGGAACGCACCAATATAGGTGATCGCGAGAACCACAGGCGCGAGGATACCGATCCGGATCAGGGCGACCTTGGCTAGCTGGTTAGCGAAGGCGAAACAGATACCAGCACCGAGAATGTTGGCGATCGCCACCGACCATACAAGTGTATAGGTCACATCGAGACGCTTGGTCAGCATTTCCGGACCCGGAACGAGGCCGTGAATCAAGAACGCGCCGAGGATCAACGCCATCGAGGCGGAGCCGGGAACACCGAACGCAACGGTCGGCACCAGCGCGCCACCTTCCTTTGCATTGTTAGAAGACTCTGATGCGATCACGCCTCGCACATCGCCCTTGCCGAAGGTCTCGGCCGCGCCCTTTTCAGAACGCGCGGCGTGGCCGTACGCTATCCAGTCGATGACGGACGCGCCGATACCTGGCACGGCTCCGAGCGCCGAACCGATCGTCGCACACCTCAGAACCAGGAACCAGTTCCGGAACGTGTCCTTGATACCCTCGAGCTGCCCAAATCTAGCATCCTGCTTGTCTTCGTCTTTTACGTTAATCGATTGCTTGGTAATCGCCATGTCCCCGAGTTCAGGAATGGCGAACAATCCGAGCGCTAGCGGCACGACAGGCAGCCCGTCCCAGAGATAGAGAGAATCAAACGTCCATCTGAGGGTGCCGGTCTGCGGATCGTCGCCGGCAGTAGCAACCATAAGGCCGATACAGGCGCCGGCGAGACCCTTTAGCGGCGATCCACCTGACAGAACCGCAACAAGCGACAGGCCGAAGACGCAGATCGCCAGCAATTCTGGCGAACCGATTTCCAGCACGACGGGCCGCAGGATCGGCACGCTGATGCCGAGCAGCAACGCACCAAACAGCCCGCCAATAACCGACGCCGAGAAAGCGGCGCCAAACGCACGTCCCGCTTCCCCTTTCCGTGCCATGGGGTAGCCGTCGAGGATTGTCGCCGCAGATCCCACCGTTCCAGGCACACCGAAAAGCACCGCAGGAATCGTATCTGATGTCACTACCACGGCCTGTAGACCCATCATGAAGGCCAGGGCCGTGAACGGATCCATGTTGAAGGTGAACGGCAGCAGCAGGGACAAGCCGACCAAACCGCCGAGGCCGGGGATAACTCCGAGCACCAATCCGATGATGACCCCGAACGACAGGAAACCAAGCCGCTCAAGACTGGCCATGTTCTGGAACGCCTCGATGGCGTTACCCAGCAAATCAACTTCCATTACGTGCTCCCTGTCGGGCCGTTTTTAGGAGGACCGATTTTCTATGAATACGTGCCCGCTTTTAGCCATGTACGTAACAGACCGCCTTGGACTGTCAAGCGGCGACAGCCAACTTCGTTGTCGCTCTCCCGTTCCGCGCTATTCCGCCGCAACTGCCGGCGCATAATTCGGAAACCGTTCGCTCACATCCAGCTTGAACAGCTTCTGTGCCGTCTCGCCGAGGATGTTTCGCTTCGCCTGTTCGGACAGGAACGGCAGATCCCAGATGACAGAGGGCACGTCCATGTCCCAGTGCGGGTAATCTGACGCCCACAGCAACTGCGTCTCGGCGTTCATCGCCTCGAAGGTGGATTCCAGCAGCATGATGTCGTCAGGCATCTCCATTGGCTGCGTCGTGTAGTACATGTCACGCATGTAGTCGCTTGGTAGCTTCTTCAGCAGCGGGCATTCGGACGACCGCATACGGTACTGGGTATCTAACCGCTGCATCAGGAACGGGATCCAGCTAATGCCAGACTCGATCCAAACGACAGGCAGCTTCGGGAAGCGCTCGTTCATGCCGTTCAGCACCCAGTTGGTGCAGTGGACGACGTTGTACCAGGTGAAGCCGAGCGCATGCACCGCGAGGAAGCGGTTGCACGTCCGGAACATCGGATCGTCCCAATTAAAACCTGAATGGAAGCCGATCGGTAGACGGCGCTCCTCCAACGCGGCGTAGATCTTCATGTAGTCGTTATGATGCACCGGCCGGTGTCGGACAGACGTTACCATGAAGCCCATCACGCCATCCGCGTCGCCGAAATCTTCGACGATCTTTAGCGCCGCATCGGGGTTATTGAACGGCAGATAAAGCATCGAGTGAATGCGGGGCGACCCCGGCAGTATCTTTTCAACGAGCCAGCGGTTGTAAGCACGTGCGAGGCAAACTTCGACATCGGGCTGCGGATGCATCGCGAGGCCAAGCATCGGGGTCGGAAAGACGCAGGCGTAATCGACACCCATAGCATCCATCCAACGATGCGATAGGTGCACGTCGCGGTGAATGCCATCTTTCGGCGTTTGCTCCAACTTACGCAAGGGATAGCGCGTCACGCGGCCACCGATGTCCTGATAACCGACACGACCAAGGGAGAACATTGATCCTCGATGGGCGATTTGTTGTGCTGATCGAGCAAGTTGTCGAAGGACCGGATCCTCAATGAACTCTATGATTTCGCTCATCGATTCCGTTTCGTAATGATGAGCGTCGACGTCAATGATCAGTACATCGTCAAAGCCGCGCTGATCGCGCTGGCGCGCGGCGTTTTCCATCAGCTTCTCTGTGTCGAATTCCTCGACACTCATCCGGAAATAGCGCTCGTTTCCTGTAGGGAGTTCCATATCTCCCCTCCTCCAAAGTCAGCGGAAAATGTGACCTAGTTTAATATAAATCGTGACCGACACCAATGGCGCTGATGGCCGGCGCTACAGAAGTGTCGGCAGATAAGTAGCAATAGGAGGAAATGCTGCAATCACTAGCATGCCAATCAAGAAAATGCCGACGAACGGCCACGTTGCGCTGAACACCTGCTGTAGATTGACCCTATCCGTCGCACCCTTGAACGCAAAAATCGTATAGCCAAACGGCGGCGTGATCCCACCTACCGTCACATTTAGGAGCATCAGAAGCCAGAACCAGATCGGATCAAATCCCAGCGACTGAATCAACGGCTGATAGATTGGTATAACGACCAGCATGAGGGCGATCTGATCGATAAACATACACAAAATGAACGGTATCAGCATCATTATGAACAACATTACGTAGGCTGATAAGTCCAGCGAGGCTACTACCTGAGTCAACTCGCGTGTAGAGCCAGTGAAGGCAAGAAGCTGACTGAACATCTTTGAGCTAGCCATGATCACCAAGATCATGCTCGCGATGTAGGCCGCCGACGCAAGCGATTCAGAGAACATCTTCCAGTCCAGCTTGCGATAATATGCCGCCGTCGCTAGCGCTCCAATCACCCCAGTAGCTGCCGACTCTGACGGCGTTGCAACCCCCAGCAGAATTAACCCCATTACGCAGAAGATTATCATTGCGAACGGCATCACTCTGATCACCGCCCGGACTTTTTCTCCAGCGCTGACTTTGACCGCAGACGTCGCTACATCCTCGGCTGCGAGTTGAGGATTAAGTCGAACACGTCCAAGAGTGTAGACAAGGAACATCCCCGCGAGCATCAGGCCGGGCAGAATGCCGGCGATCAGAAGGCCGGCGATTGAAACATTCGCGAGCGTGCCAATGATTATCACCAGAACGCTGGGCGGGATGATTGGCGCAAGGGACGCTCCCGCAAGGATCGCCCCCGTCGACATCCTCGCGTCATAGCCGCGATTGAGCATACCCGGGAAAAGCGTCCGAGCCATCATAGCCGCTACGCCCATGGCCGCTCCTGAAAGTGCGCCAAACACTGTCGAAAGCGCGATGCAAAGTACGTATTGGCGGCCCTTAACCCGGCCCACAAGCTTATCAACTGAGTCGAATAGTATATCAATCGAACCTGATCGAAATAGCAGCTCGCCCATCATGATAAATAGCGGGATCGCTGAAAGGTCAGCAAAATTCGTCGTCTCAAAAATCGAATTTGCGACCATGCCAAATCCGGGCTGGCCGAGAATGATGAGCACGCCGACGATGTTAATCAGCAGGAACGCGACAAAGATCGGCATGCCCGACATGAAGCATGCCAGCAGCAGCGTCAGGCCAATCAGAAGGATCGCCCACCAAACCATCAGCCTTGGTTCTCCCCGCTAGCAGAGATGTTTCCGACCTCGATCTTCCGATAGTCCAACATCCTCAAAAAGTGGAGCGCCGACATGCCAAAGCCGAACGTAATGAAAACCGAGATGTAGTATTTCGGTATAGGTTTCACTTTCATCAGATGCACATCTCGGACAACTTGACGAATGTTCTCGTCAAGGTTGATCCAGAACGCTACGGCGCAAACAAGAAAGCCGAGAAAGTAGATAGCCCAGTAACAGGGCTTCGCCCTCCGCGCTGACATCATTTCAAGCAAAAATGTCACGGCGACGTGACCTTTTTGCTGGGTCACGTGCGGCATCATTAAAAAACAGCCAATGCAGAGCGAATAGGATACCGCTTCGTCAGCCCACCAGGTGGGCGCATTAAAGAAGTACCTAGAGACAACCTCGAAAGTATAGGAAAACAGAATTATGCCGAGGCAAAGCTTACCGAGCTGGAACCCAAGCTCGGTAAGTCGGTCGTGCAACCAAAGAAGCGGACGCAGCACCTTTTTGCCTCGGCGTAAGTTCAAAGATAGCGTTTATTTCGTGAGGCCGGCCTTCTTCGCCATCTCTCGGAGCGCGCCAACGCCGTCTGAGCAGCACTTGTTGGCTATTTTCCACATGTCGGTCGAGAAGGTTGCCTTAACCTTAGCTCCGGTTTCAGGGTCTAATTGAGTTACCTTTACGCCAAACTTCTCAAGCGCCGCGCTTTCATCGGCCAGGATTTTATCACCAACAGCGGGCATTTCATTTTCAGTCTGCTTGGCGGCCTCAATCAGAACGCTCTGGTCTGCCTTCGATAATTTCTTCCACTTGTCCAAGTTTATCCAGAAGCCAGTGTTTGTAGAGCCGAAGGTCGGTCGAACCTTGAACTTGGCAACTTCATGGTGCTTCATCGTCAACATGCCTGCCGCCGGCCACGCGGCACCATCAATCACCCCCTTCTCAAGGGCGGTGTATATCTGCCCGCCGGGTAGAACAACTGGGGAGCCGCCGAGAAGTCGAATAACGCCATGATAGCTGAGTGTGCCGCGCACTTTCCGGCCTTTGAACATTCCGTCCTTAAGCGGCTCCTTTAGAAAGATGTGGTAACCCTGGTTGCTGTTGGCCACCAATCCGAGCAGCTTCATATTGTTATGCTTCTGATAATACCCATCGATGTAGTCGATCAGGCCTGCCGCGCGACGCTTAGCCGGATCAATATCGACTGCATCCATGGTGAAGGCGATACCCTTGCTACCCGCATGATAGATGCCATGGGTGTAAAGCATATCAAAAACCCCAGAGGAAACAGGCTGAAGTTGCTCAAATGGCGGAACAACCTCCTTGCCGCTTACAGAGATTTTGACCTTACCCTTACCAATCGCCTGAACCTTTTTAAGAAATAAGTCTAACGCCGCGTACGTCGGCCAATTGTCTTTGTTCCAGCTTGATAGAAGTTTGAGATCGGTAGCGGCGGCACTTCCAGTAATAAAGCTGGCAAGCGCAGCAGCAGCGACTGTGATGGTCAGAGTTTGTTTCATAGCTATTCCTCCCTTGGATCCATGACGAAAATTTTTCTATTTATTATTAGTAATCTAATCATTTGCTGGGACGACCGACAAGCCAAAATATTTGGCCTTCTTGTCCACGGTGCGACGTCGCGGATAAAGTGGTCAGATAATAAAATGGTGGCTTCAGGAGTATACTGAATGATCGATACACCCATTACTCGCATCGGCACGCCCACATCGGATACCAAGCGTTTCCGCATGCGGGGCCGGGACGTATTGACTGAGATTTTGGGCGAGAAGAGCTTCGCCGAAGCTTTCTATTTTATTGTCACGGGGCGCGACCTGCCAGAAAACCATATTCGCGTTTTTGACGCCTGCATGGTGATCCTGATGGATCACGGCATCACACCGACGGCGCTCGTCGCTCGCGTTGTGCACGATTCAACGCCCGATGACGTTCAGATCCCGATGATCGCGGGTACCATGATGGTGGGGAACAAATTTGCAGGCACCATGGCGGGCGCCGGCGCGCTGTTCCGAGAGGCCGTAGAGAACCAAGGCGAAAAGCGGAAGTGGGCGCGAGAGGTCGTCGCCCAATTTCGAGAGCAGAAAAAGTTTATTCCCGGCTACGGCCACCCCTACTATTTCCCGACGGACCCGCGGGCCGACCGGCTGTTCCAAATCGCCATTGAAGGCGGATGCGCCGGTGAATATATCGAATGTGCCACGATCCTAGCTGACGAGATCGAAGCGTCGCGCGGCAAGCCACTGACCCTAAATGTTACCGGCGCGCTGGGTGCTGTTCTCAACGAGGTCGCCTTCCCCGTTGAGGTAATGCGCGCTGTCGCCGCCGTGGGACGCGCGGCAGGTCTGGTCGGCCACATATACGAGGAAATGCAGAACCCGATCAGCCCGGCGGTTTGGGAGTTCATCAATTCGATTGAATACCGCGAGGACTGAGGGGTCGTCATTTGGAATCGGTCAGAATATTAGCTCCCTTCCCTCTAAGGAGGAGGGTTAAGAAGAGGGTGATTTCTCTCGCCGAAGACTGCCGGGTTGACAGGCTATCACCCTCGCTCTGGCTCTCTCCCCGAGGGGGCGAGGGGGTTGGTGAGGCGCGGTAGCGCCGAATGCCCCTACAAAACCAATCCACCCTTACGATGTCCCCGGCCACGTGGGGCATGCTTGTACTGTTGTCGGTCGTCTGGGGGGGCACATTCTTTTTTCAGGAAATTGCGGTCCGAGAGTTACCGGTCTTCACCATCGTCGCCGTTCGCGTCGCTCTCGCAGCCACAATGCTCACGGCGGTGCTGGTCGCGGCGAGAGATCGGCTGCCTGGCGACTGGCGTATCTGGCGGTCGCTGTTCCTTCTGGCTGTGATCAACAACGTGCTGCCATTCTGCCTGATCGTTTCGGGACAGAAGGAAATCGCCTCTGGCCTGGCATCCATCCTGAATGCCGCGACGCCGATTTGCACCGTTCTAGTCGCTCATTTCGCGACCGCCGACGAGAAGATCACAAGGCTTAAATTAGCTGGCATACTGGCCGGTTTCGCAGGCGTCGCCGTTCTGCTTGGCACCGATCTGCTTGAGGGACTCGGCAGCGCCGTCGTCGCTCAGCTTGCCGTTCTAGGCGCGGCTTTCGCCTTTGGTTTCGGGGCGATATACGGCCGTACGTTTCGCGACAGGGGCCTCACGCCGACGGCGACCGCGACCGGCCAGCTGATAGCCTCATCCGTCATTCTCGTGCCCGTCGTCCTGATCGTCGACACGCCGTGGGTCCTGCCCGCACCCGGCATCGATACCGTTGCCGCGCTGATTGGCCTCGCCTCGGTTTCGACGGCGTTCGCCTATCTTCTATATTTTCAAATTCTCGACACCGCCGGCGCAACAAACCTCACACTCGTCACACTACTAATCCCGGTCAGCGCGCTGGCGCTCGGCGTTTTCATATTGGGAGAGACGATCCTTGCCCGGCACGTCGTCGGGCTGATCTGCATAGGCGCTGGCCTCATCGCGATTGACGGGCGACTGTTTCAGAAGCGGTCCTAGATTACGCCTCTTTCCCGTAAACCCTTCACCGCGTCCGTATCGAAACCGAGCTCGCCCAGCACCTCGTCAGTATGCTCGCCGAGGGTCGGCGGCGCGTTAAGGGGCTGGTCGTCGCGGCTGCCGTCGATATAGACGGCTCGGCGCGAGAAGGTCTGCTCGCCTTCGGTCGGGTGAACAGTCTTGTAGAACGTTCCGAGATGCTTGACCTGAGGATCCTCGAAGACGTCGGGGAGCCTGTTGATCTCGGCGTAGGGAACGTCGTGCTCTTCGAGCCTCGGCGTCCAGTAGGCGCGCGGTTTTTCGATCGCGGCCTTTTTGAACTCCGCGTTCATGTCGAGATAGTTTGCGATGCGTAACATCCGACCCTCATAGCGCGGGTCGTCGCGCATGTGCTCGACATGGAATGCCGCGGTCACGCCTTGCCAGAATTTTTCCTGCGACGACAGATGAACGGCCAGCAGCTTGCCGTCGGCGCACGTGACCGCATGGCTCTGCGAGGCCGCGACGCGGACCAACGGCCCGGGCTCGACGCCCTGCTGCGTCATGTTCGCGAACGGGTCCGGGATCATCCAGATCGCAGCTTCAAGCATGTTCACGTCGATCCGCCGCGGCGGGCCGCCGCGCTCGCGCTCAAATAGGGCGGCCATGATCCCGTAGCACGCGTTGATGCCGGTGATGTTGTCAGCAATCGTCGGGCCGGTGAGCTGTGGATTTTCGGGATCCACGAACAGGCTCGTGATGCCCGACAGCGACTGCGCAACCGCATCATAGGCCGGCCGCTTCGCATAGGGACCGTCTTCGCCGAAGCCCGTTATAGAGCAATAGATCACCCTGGGATTTCGCCCGCGCAGCACATCCAAAGACAGGCCGAGCCGGTCCATCACGCCCGGCCGAAAATTCTCGAGTACGACATCAGCCGACTCGATGAGCTTCAGGAGTATCTCCCGACCCTCTTCGGACCTAATGTCGAGCGTGATTGCTCGCTTGTTGCGGTTGTAAGCGCCGAACTGTGAGCTGTAGAGCCCTCCACGCCAGTTGCGGAACATGTCTCCGCCTTCGACCTTCTCGACCTTGATGCTCTCCGCGCCCATGTCAGCGAGCATCATGCCGCACAGCGAACCAGTGATCATCGTGGTCAGCTCGATTACCCGCACCCCGTCGAGCGGTCCGGCCATTTTTTCTCTCCCTTGTCATTGCCGCTCAGAAGGGCGGCACACACGTCAGCCGGTTTGTTTCAATCTTGGCGTTCCCTGCAGTTCCCCCTGCTCTGCCGCGATCATCTCGTCCATCAATTTGCGCACCTGCATGTTCGGCGCGTCCGCGTTTATGTCGATCTGATCCGCGTTAGGCATGCGCGACATCATTGCCTGCTGGGCATTGAGCACGCGCTCGTCTTCCAGAAATACCTGCGTGAACTGCGTGCGGTAGACCTCGTCCCAGTCGGGCGAGTCGATCTTGAAGTGGCGCGCGTGCGCATAGAAGTAATGCGTCGACGTCTCCGTCTCCGGCGTCGGCAAGTTCATTACCTTCATCTCTACGCCGTCCTTCTCGTCGATTTCGCCAACATTCATCGGCGCCCCCTTACGGACGCATCCCGCGTGGTTAACGATATAACCCGGCATGTCCGATGTCGTAATCAGCCAGCGGTCGACATTTCCCTCAAATTCGCCGGCCTTCTGATAGAACGGCGCCGCCGGGCGGTCCATCACGAACCGCGTCATCTTGACCGCGCGTTCGAACCGCTCCGTTTTGACCGGAAAATCAACGATCGCATCGTTGCCGATCGACGTAATGTGCACGTAGCTCAGATGCGTGATATCGAACAGATTGTCGGAAATGAGCATGTAGTTGGCGTCGAGATGGAGCGGTTCTCCACCGCGACCCGGTATCGTCTTCCATTCGGGATGATCAATCCACCACCAGTCGGGAAGAAGCGCTTCGTCAGCCTTCGCGGGATCACCCGTCCAGATCCAGATCCAGCCATAGCGGCGCACGACCGGATAGGATCTGATCTCTGCGCCCGGCGGCACCTTCGACTGCCCAGGGACCCTCACGCACACGCCCGATGCGTCGAATTCGAGCCCGTGATAGCCGCACTGGATGTTATCGCCCTCGACGCGACCCAGCGAGAGTGGCAAGTGTCTGTGGCAGCAGCGGTCTTCCAACGCAACTACATGGCCGTCGGATTGTCTGAATAGTACGACCGGCTCGTTCAGAATCGTTCGCCCGAATGGCGCATCCCCGACCTCGTTTTCCCAGGCGGCGACATACCAAGCGTTTCGCAAGAACATTCGGCCCTCCCATGTTTGGCCCACATTTTTAAACACTTTATCGAATTTCAACACATCAAGCGGGGTTCGCACAATGCGGTTAGCTGCCTATCATGATCGCTCAGGCCGCCAAGGAAGCCCTAGGGGAGGAAAAATGGACCGCATCGACGCTTACAATCACGTCATACCGAAAACCTATTTCGAGAAATTTGCAGAACTCGCGCCCGACCAGCGCATCGTGAAGTTCTTTGGCACTCTGTCCGCGCTGCACGATCCCGACGCGCATCAGCGGCTGCTCGATCCGTTCGACGACTATCGGCAAGTGCTTTCCCTCGCCAACCCGCCAATCGAGATGCTGGGCTCTCCGGAGCAGACGCCCGCTCTCGCCAGGATCGCTAACGATGGGCTAGCCCAAAGGGTCAAGACTGATCCCGACCGTTTCCCAACCTTTATCGCGTCCCTACCCATGAACAATCCGGATGCCGCGGTCGCGGAAGCTGACCGGGCTGTCAAGGAGCTCGGCGCGCGCGGTGTTCAGATGTTCACCAACGTCCTCGGCAAGCCACTGTCGGCGCCTGAGTTCTATCCGATATTCGAGACCATGGCGGGCCATGATCTACCAGTCTGGATCCATCCGATGCGCGGACCGAATTATCCCGACTACGCGACTGAGGATACGTCCGAGCACGAAATCTGGTTCACCTTCGGCTGGCCCTACGAGACAAGCGCCTGCATGACGCGACTGATCTATTCCGGCATTTTCGACAAGCTTCCCGACGTCAAGATCATCACCCACCACTACGGCGGCATGATCCCGTTCTTTGCCGAAAAAATTGCGATCGGCTTTTCCCAGATCGCCTCGGGCGACAAGGACCACAACCCTCTCGCCGCCGCGGCGGGCCTCAAGAAGCAGCCCAAGGAATATTTCAAGATGTTCTACGCGGACACCGCGACCAACGGCTCGCTGGCAGCTGCGCGCTGCGGCCTTGACTTCTTTGGGCCAGACCATTCGATCTTCGCGACAGACGCTCCCTTCGATCCCGAAGGCGGCTCGCTGCTGATCCGTGAGACGATCAAGGCGGTAGACGGGCTAGACATCGATGTGGAAACGCGCGGTAAGATCTACGGTGGAAACCTCAATCGTCTTATGAAACTAGCCTGACGCGTTTGCGATGGAAGAACACGCAGTCGCTGGGGCGCCCCCCGTCCTGAGAATTTTGGTCAGCGTCCGCCAATTTTACCGAGGGTCGTCCGGATCGCCTCGTGATCCATTCCATCGACCAAAATAGTTCCATTGGCTTGACCGATCTAAAGAAGCTCGTCGACCGGACCGCCGCCGGGGCGTCGCCCGTCTAAGCGAAGCTGCTCTCTCATGCCGTCGGGCGGCTTCGGGAATTCAAGAGGCCGCCGCAAGGTAAAACGCGGCGCGCTGAAGAAGCTCTATAACTTCGGAGCGGAAGGCTAGCAGCGAAGCCTTATTGCGAGGGTACCCGGCGCTGCGGCACGGAAACGAGCCCGATCCCGCTCAGGATCAGAACCACCCCGATGACCAGCGCTACGGTCGGCGCTTCACCAAGGAAGATGACGCTGAGCAACAGCGCGAAGACCGGCGTGCCGAGAAGGCCTACGGTCGATACCGCTGTCGGCAGGTAGCGCACGCAGGTCGTAACCGACAGCATCGCGACCGCCGTTCCCACAATCCCGCCGTAGCCGAAGACGCCTAACTGGCGCCAGGAACCTTCCCAGGTCGGCAGCGGATCGAAGATCAATGCCATTCCAACGATCAAAACCGCGGATAGGGAAAGCTGGAACGGCGCGAGCTGGAACGGCGTACGCTGCGGCGTATGCTTGCGGATATGAATGATTGCGATCGACCAGCTAAGGCCGCAGCCGAGAAGCATCACGTTACCAATCAACACATTGGTGTCAGTCCAGTCGAAGGTAGTTGGGTTGAATAGTACCATTAACCCCGCCATCGCTACCGCAACGCCCAGCATCCTTCGTTTTGACGGCCGCTCTTTCAGGAATATGTAGGATGCCGGCAGCACCCAAAGCGGCGTCGTATAGCCGAGCAGCGCCGCGCGTCCCGCTTCGACGTAGAGCAAGGCGATATGCATCAGGAGCGTGTAGATCGCCATCATAAAAACGGCCACCGTCAGCACCAGCGGCAGGTCCTCGCGCGTTGGCAGCTTGAGCTGACCAGTCAGCAATAGAATGAGAAACAGGATGACCGCCCCGCTCGCGATCCGTATGCCGGCATACCAGAACGGCGGCGTGAATTCGAGGGCGGCCCGCGTCACCGGCCATAATCCTCCATAGCCGACGATCGCGCCAATCAGCGCTATGAATCCGAGTGTACGGGGGTTGATCACGAACCGACTATCCAAAAGCGGCGCCGCCGTTAATATGCATGTTCTCACCGGTGATAAACCTGGCCTCGTCGGATAGCAGCCAGATCGCCGCAGCCGCCTGTTCCTCTGGCTGAGAAATACGGCCTAGGGCCGCCTTCGCCGCCGCGCTCGCCTTGGCCTCGGGCGAATATTCCGCCGTCATTGCAGTCTCGACGACGCCGGGGCTGATAGCGTTCACACGGATGCCGTATTTTCCCCAAGACCGCGCAAGGGTGCGAACAAGCACCAACACGCCTCCCTTCGAAGTGGTATAGGCTGGACCTCCCCGACCCTGCTCGCCAGTGCCGCCCATCAGGACGCCGCCCGAGGCCGTCAAAACGATCGCGCCGGGGCCTCCGTGCGCGATCATCGACTTGGCGGCCTCCTTGGCCATAAGGAACGAGCCCGTCACGTTGGTCGACAGAATGCGGTTGAATTCGTCCTCGTCCGCGCGCTCCCAGTCGAATTTCGAGTGGGCTGCAGCGAAATGCGCCAGACCGTCGATACCGCCGAAGCGCTCAAGCGCCGTCGCGGCCGCCCATTCGGCCGTTGCGGTTCTCGCGACGTCGCCTGCGACGTGAGCGAGCGCATCCGTCCCCGGCCCCAGCGCCGCTTCGAGCGCCGCCATATCTAAATCCACGGCAACGATCCTGTTACCGTCGCGGAGCAGTCGCTCCGCGCAAGCCTTGCCGATGCCACTCGCGGCGCCGGAAACGATCACATTTTTGTCGGAATACATGACGAATGCTCTGGTTCTCGCTGCCTACCGCAGTTTTGATCGGCTTCCGGCCGAAGCGCAAATTTTTGACGACATTTCTGTCTGGTAAAGCCGCGGTCAGCGCGGGAATTGCCCGTTTGCCCACATTATTCTTACAGGAGAAATGTTTCAGTTATGGACAATTCACCAATTACGATGGTGCACCGAGAGCCCCGAAATATGTTCGACGGAAGATCACGCCCCCTCCTAAGCCCAACCCCTGCAAAGGAAACAAACGGGATGACATTAAAATCCGGCGGGCGCGAATGCGTCAGGCGCGCGACAGCGTCACTGCGGCGATGCCGCCGATAATCAGAACCAGCCCGGCGCCGAGCGACACTGTCAGTTCTTCTCCGAGAAACAAGACGCTTAGAACCAGCGCGACAACCGGGACGCCCAAAAGCCCGACCGTCGACGTCGTCGCGGGCAGATACATTAGCGTCGTAGTCACGCCCCAGTTCCCGATCCCTGTGCCGACCATGCCGGCATAGGCAAGAATGCCGACCACCGCCCAGGTCATTTCGATATCGGGCAGTCCCTCGAAAATTAGCGCTGAGACGAGCGCGACGGACCCGGACACGACCATGTACCAGGGAACGAGCCCGAGCGTGTCGGTGACGTGTCGATGAATCCGCAGGTGAACGATCACGGCTGACCAAATAAGGACGCACAGTAACAGCATGCCGTTACCGATCAGCACCTCTCGGTCGGTCCAGTCAAATTCGGCGGGGTTGAACAGTACCAGTAGGCCCGCAGTTCCTGCGATCAGGCCGAAAAGTTTAAGCGGAGGCAGCTTCTCTGAGAGGAAAACAACAGCGATCGGTGTCACGAAAATCGCCGTCGTATAGCCCAGTAGCGCCGCCCGGCCGGCGTGAACGAATTGCAGCGCGCTCTGGAAGATGACGGCGTAGAGCCCAAGCATAATGCCGCCGACGGTCAAGATGATAGGAATGTCCCGCCGGTCCGGCAACCGAAGCCGCCTCCGCGATCCAAGAACAGCGGCAATGAAAATACCGCCGATACCGTAGCGCATCGCGGTAAACCAAAGGGGCGGCAGATAATCGTTTGCGAGCTTCGCCGTCGTCCATAGTGTTCCGAAGCACACGACCGTCGTGATCAGTGCGGCGAAGCCACGACGCCTGTCATCTGTATTCATTGGAAGGACGGCGGGGGCTGCGATACCGCAGCCCCCTTTGCATTAGCTAACGTACCTGGTCAGGAACAGCGAAATCTCAGGGATATAGGTAATCAGCAACAAGGCAATGATGTTGATGATGATGAACGGCACCAAACCCGGATAGATACTCGAGAGTGGGACCTTAAACAGAGCCTGAGTAACAAAGATGTTCAATCCGAAGGGCGGCGTGAACATCCCGATTGCGAGGTTCACGGTCATTATGATTCCAAAGTGGATCAAATCCACACCCATCGCCATCGCTATAGGCGCCAGTAGCGGCGTAAGAACCAAAATTGCAGAACCTGGGTCGAGAACACATCCAACCAAAAGAAGGAATATGTTAATGACCATCAGAACCATCCAAGGCTCTAGGTTCATATCCTGGATAGACTGAACGGCTTGCTGCGGGATGCCACTGATAGTCAGCAATTGCGAGAAGACACCTGCCGCTGCAACAATAATAAGTACCTGCGCGGTCAGATACATGGAGTTCACAGAGACATCCCAAATCCCCTTCCATGAGATGTCACCATACACAAATCGCGTTACAAATATTGCGTAAACGCAAGCAACGCCCGCCGACTCCGTTGGGGAGAAGATGCCAGCGTATATGCCGCCGAGAATAATAAAAGGTGTTCCAAGCGCCCAAACGCCCTGTTTGGATGCGCTCAGAAAGTTTGCCATCGAGAAAGAGGAACTTTCTGAAATGCCCTGGCGGGCTGCAAATGCATAAATATAAACCGCCATCAGAAGCGCCATAAGAATGCCCGGTATGACACCGGCGACAAATAACAACGCGACAGACTGCTCTGCGGATGCTCCGTAGAGGATCATGCTGATAGATGGTGGCACGACCAATGCGATAGCGCCGGAAGATGCAAGAAGGCCAGAGGAAAAGCGCTCGTTGTAACCGGCATCACGAAGTGGGCTATACAGAAGCCGACCAACCGCTGCGACCGTTGCAGGGCTTGAGCCAGAAATTGCACCAAAGACCGTGCAAGTTCCGACTGTGGTGAGTGCCAGGCTTCCTCGAACGTGCCCGATGATCGACATGACCCAAGCGACAATTCTTTTCGAAATGCCCCCATGGCCCATTATTTCGCCAGCAAAAATGAAGAACGGAACCGCCATCAATGCAAATTTGTCGACACTTCCGAACATATTGATGTGAAGGGCCGTCTGCGGAACCGGCGCGAAAAACCATAAAACGATAGCCGCCGTTGCCAACAAAATAATAAAAATCGGAAAGCCCAGCAGTAGCAGTATTACCGGGACTATGCCCATTACCCATTCCATAACGAACTCCTAAATTCTGTGTTTGAAAACGTGTTCTGAACCTGATCTTAAACGTTAATCAAACACTTGAATTATTCTCTTCATCTCGTTGCGCAAGATTGTCTACTTCAGTCGCTAAGGTGCCTTTCACGTGAGAACGGAAACGAACAGCGACAGCGATAAAAATCATTATGAAACCGAGAAGTAGAGCAAAGTGAGGAATAACCATCGGAAGTTCAGCGACGACGCTTCGTTGGTCGTTAGTCCACATTAGGTCAACGACAGTCCAGTTATTTGGAATTACAAAGAGGCAAACCGCTAATATCGAGACAGTCGCGATAAAGTTGATAATCTCTTTGTACGGCGATGGAAGCATAATTGAGAAAAAATCCATCTTCAGATGTTGTCCTTCGTAGGACACGAGTATTGAGCCGACGAAGACGGTCCAGACCATGATGTAGATCATGATCTCTTCCGCCCAGATTATTGGCGAGAGGAACGCGTATCGTCCAATCACGTTCCCGAAATTTATCGCTATACCGACGAGGATCATTACGCCGATAATAAATCTCGGCAGCGTTACAATCCCGAAGTGCAAAGCCTTCGGCACACCTGTGTTGGAGTCAGTCGACATGTCTTCTCCCAATTCGTCCGCAGTTATAACGGAAACGCCTTTGTTGATGTTCACTGACCTTCTTCGGGGTCATCCGTTCAAACTGACGGCAGCTTGAAACCTCTCTATCAGCTACGTTAATTGAAGTCGCATTCGTTGTCTAATCAAACAGGGGGCGCATAGTTGCGAAAGACAGTTTTAGTGACCGGTGCGGCGAGCGGTATAGGGCTCGCCTGCGCAAAATTATTGCTGGAAGAAGGCAATCGCGTACTCGCGTTTGATCCGCATGAAGAAAGGATGCGCTCTGAAATTCCCGCGAGCAAAAATGTTGCCTTTTTCGGCGGCGACGTCTCGAAGCCAGGGGATTGCGCGGCCGCTGTCTCGCAGATCGTCGACAGTTTTGGCGCGCTCAACGCCCTAATGCATTGGGGCGCTGGACACTCGTCAAAACGCTGGGACGAACTTGACGCCGACGAATGCAATTTCATCATGTCGGTGAACGTCACTGGGTCATTTCTCATTTCGCAAGCCGCGGCTAAATACATGATGGCCAATGACGGCGGCTCGATCGTGCTGACCACGTCCACCTCGGTCCTGTTCGGCGTGACTGGCGGCAATGGCCAAGGGGGCCCAGCCTACGTTAGCTCAAAAGGCGCGATTATCGCCCTCAACCGGTCGCTAGCCCGTTCCCTAGCGCCTAAGGTCCGAGTAAATGCCGTGAGCCCTGGTATCGCCGAGACCGCCATGATCGCGGGTTATACCGAGGAGCAGCGTACAGCGATGAAACAGCGCTTCCCGATGGGCCGATTCGGCACAGCGGAGGAGATTGCCAATGTTGGCCTTTTCCTAATTTCCGACAAAGCGAGCTTCATTACCGGCGAGGTAATCCACGCCAATGGCGGTTCGAACTTTAACTAGGGCAATTATCCTCCTATCATTCGGGCCGAATTCAGGGAGTCGAAAAATGCCGCATCCATTCCAAATGCCCCGGACCCATATCGAGCGCGTAGCAGGACGCCAGGGCCGAGAACACACCTGCGAGACCTTCGACACGCCAAAGACCGCGCTAGTTGTCGTGGACATGCAGGTATATTTTATGGCCGAGGAATCCATGGCCGGCTGCCCCGTCGGACAGACCGTCGTCGATAACGTCAACCGTCTCGCCGAGACCGTCCGCAAGACTGGCGGCATCGTGATCTGGATCCAGAACCTCGCGCCCGAGAACACTCCAACAGCCTGGCGGACTCTCCACGAGCGTTACACGCCT
The DNA here is from genome assembly GCA_038131485.1 of Alphaproteobacteria bacterium. GTDB lineage: Bacteria > Pseudomonadota > Alphaproteobacteria > MPNO01 > UBA830 > JAYQUR01. The sequence goes on along the minus strand of JAYPPO010000008.1, from coordinate 97,064 downwards.
GAAAAGGGGTCGCTCCGCGTCGAGCAAATGAGCCGCGGCGCGCCTCAGTTTGAACTCTGGCCGGATTTAGACGTTCGCGATGGCGACTATCGTGTCATCAAGCGACGCTACAGCGCCTTCATTCAGGGCTCCTCCGACATTGAGTTGATATTGAAAGACAACGGTATCGAGACGATCCTCGTCTGCGGTGTCGCCACAAATGTTTGCTGTGAGTCGACGGCGCGCGACGCAATGATGCTCAACTATCGAACGCTAATGGTGTCCGATGGTTGTGCAACGTCGACCGACGAAGAACATGAAAACTCCCTCAAAGCGTTTTACCTCAATTTCGGGGACGTCCAAGCCACCGACGAAGTGATCGCGCGCCTCGAAGCATCGGACAAGCGCAATGCGCCTGTCGGCGCGGCCGAGTAAGCTTTTAAAAAAATAAGACGAGAACAAATCCATGGCAGGACCTGCCGCCCCAGAGGCACCCAAAGGCAAGACCGTTATCCGCAACGTCGGGCTCATGCTCTCGGGCGCGCTCGAAAACCCGGTGCTCGACGCCGACACACTCGTTGCGGTCGACGGCAGGATCACCGCATTCGGCAAGGCGAAAGACGTCGACAGCCAGGGCGCCGACCTCACAATCGACGCTAACGGCGTCGCGCTCTGTCCGGGACTAATCGACAGTCACGTACATCCCGTCTTTGGCGACTGGACGCCGCGCCAGAGCCAGCTCAACTGGATCGACTCCTCTATGCACGGCGGCGTGACGACGATGATCTCGGCAGGCGAGGTTCACTTGCCCGGACGGCCAAAGGACCCGAAAGGCGTAGTCGCGCTTGGCATCACTGCACAGCGCTGCTTCTCAGCTTTCCCGCCCGGCGGCGTGAAGGTGCACGCAGGCGCACCGATCCTCGAGAAGGGCATGGTCGAGGAGGACTTCAAAGAACTCAGCGAAGCCGGCGTAAAGCTCCTGGGTGAGATCGGGCTCGGCGGCGTCAAGGCGGGCGACGAGGCCAGACAAATGGTCGACTGGGCGCGCAAATACGGAATTCAGTCGACAATTCACACGGGCGGCCCATCAATTCCCGGCTCCGGATTGATCGACAAGGACGTCGTGCTCGAAGCCGGCGCCGATATTATCGGCCACATCAATGGCGGGCACACGTCGCTGCCTCTCGACCAGATCCGCTGCCTGTGCGAGGACTGCAGCGCGGGCATCGAGATCGTCCACAACGGCAACGAGAAAGCGGCGCTCTTCGCACTCCGCACTGCGTTTGAGCTCAACCAATCGGACCGTGTAATCCTCGGCACCGATGGCCCGGCCGGCTCAGGCGTCCAGCCGCTCGGCATCATTCGGATGGTGTCGATGCTATCTGCGCTAGGCGACATTCCAGCTGAAATCGCGTTCTGCTTCGCCACTGGCAACACGGCTCGCATGCGCGATCTCGACTGCGGCCTGATCGAGGTCGGCCGCGCGGCGGATTTTGTATTCCTCGATCGGGCTCAGCACACGGCCGGCAAGGACTTACTGGAGTCGGTTCAAATGGGCGATATACCCGGAGTTGGCATGGTCATGATCGACGGCAAGGTCGCATCGAGCCGCAGCCGGAACACACCGCCAGCGGAAAAAATTCCCGAAGTGATATAACGCGTCAGCCACCGGGACCCATCAGCGCATTCAGAAATTTAAATCGCACCCCGAGAAAATTATGGCCGCATGATCCAGTTTGGGCGCCCGTTGATTGTCGAGACGAGGCAGGTGGGCATCCTTGGTCGAAATCAACGCAGCCCGTCTTCGCCGATCATCTCGTCGGTGGTAAGGCCACCCACACGCGGAAACGGACGGCCTGAGTCCGTCACCGATATTGCGACGAGTATCTCGTTCGCCCGCGGCGCATCCGCGAGGCGCACTTCCATCCCGTCAAAGTGGGAACGCACGTAAGCTGCATCCTTGTGGCCGAGCGGGATGTCGATCGCAGTTCCTGGCCCGCCGAGCTTCTTGACCGAGGGGACGAGCGCCGCGCCCTTCTCCACTTCCTTGCGCAGCGGCGCGCCTAGCTTCGGGTGCAGGATCGCAGCGGCGTGTTCCCACTCGCCGTTCTCGCCGACGATGGCGGCCTTGCCGTAGCTCTCGGCCTGCGACGGCTCGATGCCAAGCGCGTCGACGCACATCTTGCCCAGCATCTCGCCCAGCTCCGCGCCGATATCCATCAACTCGGTCAAGTCTTCCTCGTAGCGGCTCGCGAACGGGTTCTCAATAACCGCGATCGCCGCGGCCTTTCTTGTCGGCGGATTTACCGCGCGCCCTATATCTTGGCGAGTTTCCTCGACGATGACAGCAGTCTTTCGGATGTTGGCGGGCACAGCGCGCTCCCGGGTTTGATTATTCGTTCGTGTACATACAATGATGAAGGCGGGCGCCAATACTTGTCAATACAACGCCAATCAATTCCCGGGACACACATCGCTGTTCGGGTTTGCCGGATTGTCTCGACCAGACGCTCTGGTACAGTGCGCCCTTAAATTGCCAAATGGAGATCCCTCGAACATGCCTGACGACGGTGCAATGGAAACGCTTAAGTTCGGTATCGGCCAGCCGGTGCTGCGTACGGAAGACCCCAAGCTGCTGACGGGCCACGGCGAATATACCGACGACTACAGCGCCGAAGGCCAGGCTCATGCTGTTTTCTTGCGCTCTCCCGTCGCCCACGGCACGATCGCGACCCTCGACGTCTCCCCGGCGCAATCGGCACCTGGCGTCCTTGCTGTTTATACGGGACAGGATCTCCGCGACGGCGGCGTGAAGGACATTCCCTGCCCTATAGGCGTGAAAAGTCGGGACGGCTCCGCCGCCGTGGTACCGCCCCGTCCCGTTATGGCGATCGGCGCCGTCAAGCATATCGGTGACCCCGTCGCGGTAGTCATCGCCGAAACAGTGGCGCAGGCGCGCGATGCGATCGAGATGATCAATCTCTGTATCGACCCGCTACCCGCGATCAGCGATCCGGTCGAGGCGGCAAAGGACGGCGCCACTCAGGTCTGGGACATGGCGCCTGGCAATATTTGCCTCGACTTCCACCGTGGCGACGAAGACGCCGTAAACAAGGCATTTGCCGTAGCGAAACACGTCACGTCAATCGAGCTGACCAACACTCGAATGGTCGTCAACGCAATGGAACCGCGCGCGACGGTCGCCGAATACGCCACGGACACAGACAAATTTACCATCCATGCCGGCACACAGGGTGCGTTCGGCTATCGCAACGCGATGGCCAACCTGCTTGGCGTCAAGAACGAACAGGTCCGCTGCGTTTCGAAGGAGGTCGGTGGCTCTTTCGGCATGAAGGGCGCGGCGTTTAACGAGGCGGTCGCGACACTATTCGCTGCACGCGCGCTCAGCCGTCCGGTGAAATGGACGGCTGACCGTTCAGAGAGCTTCCTGTCCGACCATCAGGGCCGCGCGATGACCTTCACGCTATCGCTCGCCCTTAACGAGAATGGCGACTTTCTTGCGCTCAAGGTCGACGGCATCGGCGACATGGGTGCGTACCTCACACCGATGGGTCCCTGGCCCGCTACGATGGTTACCAGCAACAACATCATCAGCGTCTACAAAACGCCGCTCATCTCCTTTAGCGCAAAATGTGTTTTCACCAACACGGTGCCGACGGGGCCCTACCGCGGTGCTGGGCGGCCGGAAAGCAAGTTCTTCCTCGAACGCCTTATAGACAAGGCGGCGGAGGAAAGCGGCATCGACCGCGTTGAACTGCGCCGGCGAAACATGATCGCGCCCGAGATGCTACCGCACGAGACACCGGTCGGGCTGACCTACGACTCGGGCGAGTTCGAGACGATTATGAACATGTGTCTTCAGCGTGCCGACTACTCAGGATATGCAGGTCGAAAGGCAGCATCCGAGGCGGCCGGCAAGCGCCGCGGCATAGGCGTCGCGCCGTACCTGGAAACAACGGCAGGCCCTGGTACCGAGCTTGCGGACATCCGCTTCGAAGAAGACGGCTCAGTGACCCTGGTGAACGGCAACAAGGATTTCGGCATGGGTCATGCCACGCCGTTCAAGCAGGTTCTGTCGACGCGGCTCGGCATCCCGTTCGATAAGATCAATCTCGTCCAGTGGGACTCGGATGAGATGAGCGACGGCCCTGGCGGATCAGGCGGTTCACGGACGATGATTGCCGCCAGCGGCGCCATCCTTGAATGCGCGGAGACGATCGAGGAGAACGGCAGGAGGCTAGCCGGCCACATTCTCGAGGCTGCGATCGAGGACATTGAGTTCGCCGACGGCAACTTCACCGTCGCGGGCACCGATCGCAGAATCGACATCATGACGCTAGCCCAAAAGGCCCGCGAACTGGACGCGCCTGACCTGCCCGGCACGCTGTCACACAAAGTCTCCCACAAGACCGCGCCGATCAGCTTCCCGAACGGATGCCACGTCGCCGAAGTCGAGATCGACCCCGACACCGGCTCTGTCGTGATCGACCGTTACACAGTTGTCGACGATTTCGGCGTCGTCGTGAACCCGCTCATCGTCGAGGGCCAGGTGCACGGCGGCATCGCCCAGGGCATCGGCCAGGTGGTCTATGAGGACACGGTTTACGACGCGGATGGCCAACTGGTAACTGGGTCCTTTATGGACTACGCGCTGCCGCGCGCCGACGAGATTGCGCATATTGACTTCACCACCCACGCGGTTCCCTGCAAGACCAACCCTCTAGGCGTGAAGGGCTGTGGTGAGGCCGGTAACGGGGGCTCATATCCGGTGATTTACAACGCGATCATGGACGCGCTGGGCGGCAATGGCGGGCGCGAACTCGGCATCCCGACCACGCCTCACCGAATTTGGCAGTCCCTCAACGGCGCCTGACCCTTATTGGGAAGACGCGATGGCGTTCAACGAAGCTAAGGTCGAGGAAGCCGCTTCCTGGCTCCTGAACGCACGCGCGTTCGGAGAGCCGTTCGGCCTCATCCCCGAGGAGTTCCGTCCTAGTACGATCGCCGACGGCATGCGCGTGTCGGAGGAAATCGCCAGGCGTATGGGGCGGCGCACCCTCGCCTGGAAGGCGGGGTTCTCGTCGCCGGGCCAGATGACAGAGTTCGGCCTGTCATCCCCGCCCTGGGGGCGCCTCTTTGAGGGAATGATCCACGAGTCACCAATGGAGCTGCCCGCCCGAATTTTCATCAAACCTCTGATGGAAGCCGAGGTTGCATTCCGACTAGGCACCGACCTGCGGCCGCGCAACGGCGGTTATTCGGCGGACGAGGTTCTCGACGCCGTAGCCGCAGCACACATTGCCATCGAAGGCGCCAATGTGCGGTTTCGCGACGGGCTCGGAGCGGGCCTTCCGTCGATCGTCGCCGACAGCTTCGCCGCACAGTCTTTTATCGTCGGGCCGGAGATCGTCGACTGGCGCAGCCAGGACCTGAACACGCTGGCGGTCGAGTTGATCGTCGACGACAAAGTGAAGGGTTCCGCCTTCGAGGGCAACGCGCGCTGCCGCCCGGTCGAGGTCCTGTTCGCGCTCGCGAACGATTTCGCGGCGCGTGGTATCTCGATGGAGAAAGGTCAGTACGTTACCACCGGGGCAGCGGCTGCCCCCGTCCTCGCACAGCCCGGCCAGCGGGTCGTCGCCAGCTTCGGCGACATCGGCGAAGTCGTTGCCGAGCTGTCGGTCTAAATTTCCCTTTGGAGCGACTACCCTCTCGTCTCAGCGCAACCCGTCTTCGCCGATTGTATCCTCGTCCTTTAGCCCACCCGAGCGCGAATAGATACGGGGCGCAGTCGACATCGACTGGATCCAGACGATCTCGTTCGCACGCGGCGCGTCGTTAATCGAGCAGACAACCGTGTCGAAGTGAGATCGCACATAGGCCGCATTCGCGTGTGCGATCGGCACGTCGATGGTGCAGCCGGGACCGCCGACCTTTTTCGTCGACGGCACGATTGCGGCGGATTTTTCCATAAGCTGGCGCATGCCGTAGCCGCCCGGTTCGTGCCATAGCGCGGCGTGTTCGAGCTCGCCCGCCTCTCCGACGATGGCTGCCTTCCCATAGGCGACGATCTTTTCCGGCCCGCCAAGCACCGCCATCAACTTCTGCGCCATCGCAATTCCCATCGGCTTCAGCTGTTCCATCAGCGGCAGGATATCCTCGACGTAACGCCCCGCATACGGATTGTGCGCAACTGCCGCGATGTAGCCCTTGAACTGTGGCACCTTCGCGGGCGGTCCGAATTCGTGCAGCACTTCCTCGACATGCATCACAAACTTGCGCACCTTCACGAGGTCGCCGAAATCGCCCTCCTCCGTCGTCTCCACCGAAATACGTGCGTCGTCCATGTCTCTTCACTCCGTCTGAATTATAATGCGGATGCGGGAAGCGCTACCGGCACGTCTCCCACCGCCCGTATGTCCTGCTGCAGTTTTAGTACCACGCCGGCAGCGAGCCCGCGTCGGATCATGTCCATTGCAACCGCCTCGCCCGCATCGAGGGCCTCGCCCCGCGAGGCCGTACCAAGTTCGCCGACCGCAAGAGTCACCAGCTGGTCGCCGAGATCCGTTTGATCATCAAGCGAGCTTGCTGGGGCGCGTTCGACTGCCGGGTGATCGATGTCAACCGCGTTGGCGATCAGCGTCGCCGCGACGTCGGCCGCCGCGGCCGTCGGCGCAGTAACGGTGACAGCGTCGGCGATCCCTAACGACCAGCTCCGTCCCCTCCAGCCGCTCGTAGCTACGCCACGCACCGTCCGATTGTGGGTTAGCAGCGCAGTGCCGTCGATAGACGGCCTTAACAGATCACCAACGATCCCGAGCCGCAGCTCGGCGCCGGTCGACAGCCAGAATGCGATGTCACCCGAGTTGTTCACGTAGGCCTTTTCAAGATCCCGGCCTGTGACGAGGATGTCCGTGATTTCGTCGGCCACCGCTCCCGCAACCGCCGCCATCGGCGTGACGAACTTGTCTCGATGCGGCCAAACTGCCTCGATCATCCTGTATGCAATCGGGCCTTCAGGCATCGGCCGCCGATCGCTGATGGGCGTCCGCAACATACCCAGTTCGCCTACAAGCTCCATAAGCACCTTCTCGAAGCGCTCTCGAGCCTGCCGATATGCTGCGCCCACTTCCTCGCTAGGGCCAAAGGCCTCTATCACGAGGTCAATTGGCCCATGCTGCAGGTGCAGCCTGCGCCCGTCGTGCAGCAATGCGACCTGGGGAGCGGACATCGGAAACTCAGGTGTCTTCTAGCGCCATCCGCTCCGCCAGCGGCCATGGATTGTTTCCTTGCCACGCCAGCGGTCTGACGGCGCGACTTCCGGCCTGCAACGCCTCGTCTAGTGGCTTGATGTGATTTTCATAGCCGCCAAGCGCAATATATTCTGCGTGTGGCATGCTAAACTCGATCGGCGCAACCAGTGCCGGCGTCGGCACGTACCCGAACGAATTTTCCGGCATCCGAGTCACGTCCACCATCAGCGTAATCCCGCCTCCTGGCCAGACATAGACTGGCGCTCCGCCGCAGGTCACCCGCGTCCGCAGTTCGCGGACCGACCTTGTAAGAAGGACAGGGTTCACCGTAACGCCTGCCCGCAGGCTGCCGCCCGCGCCCCCCATGAACAGAACCGTCGCGAGCGCCGGCTCGCAGTTCTCGGCGATGCGGTCGACCGAAACCTTGAGCGGAGAGGGCATTTCTGCTGACACTGGCTGCAGATCGTCGTCGAGGATGAAGTAAGCGTGTTCCTCACCCGTGGTGCTGACCATCAGAAGCCGAAGCCCCGGCCAAGCGACCCCTGGCTCGATCTTGTCAATGATCGAGAGCGGCTCGGTGATGTCGGTACCGCCCCAGCCGCTGCCGGGCTCCGCAACCTGAAAATAACGACCGGGCGTCGACCGGCGGCCGCGCACGCGAATTCCCGCCGGCGGCATGTCTAGAAGCTTACCGGACTGGTGCTCGGTCAGCACGCCGGTGATGTGGTCGTCGACTACGATCACTTCGTCGGCATGGCCATGCCACTGGAGCGCGAACATGCCGATGGTTGCGGAGCCGCAGCCAACGCGCATGCGCTCTTCCCGCTCGCCGTCGATGACAGGTGGTTCGCCCGCCTGAACGCGGAGCGTCGCGCCGCCATCGATGGTCATCTCAATTTCGTGTTTGTTGCAGAGCTGGAGCATCGCCTGGCAGGTCGCGTTGCCTTCTTTCTTGCTTCCGCCCGTCAGGTGGTGGACGCCGCCGAGAGCGAGCATCTGCGAGCCGTATTCGGCGGTTGTTACATGGCCGATCTGCTCGCCGCCGACGCGCACCGGTGCGGCTTCGGAGCCGATGAAGCGGTCGGTGTCGATCTTCACCTTGACGCCGCAGTAACTGAACACGCCCTCCGAGACGACGGTGACCATGTCGACGCCGTGATGATGGGACGAGACAATGAACGGTGCGGGCTTGTAGTCCGGATAGGTCGTGGTCGCGCCGATGCCCGTGACGAACGAGGGAGACTGGAAATTGAGTGATCCGTCCCAGTCCTCTTGCTCGGGCAGGAACGCCACCAGTTCGCCATTCTCGTCGGCGATTTGCTGCGTCACGATCAGCGGGTCCATGCGCGTGAGCGTGCCCTTAACGTTTCCGTAGCGGTCGCAGGCGCCAGTCTTGCCGGGCCGGATGCGGCACAGCACCGGGCATGCGTCGCAGGTAAGCACCCCGTCGCCCTTCGCATCGTCGGCATTACCCCTCACTATTTCGTTCATGACTTTCCTCCTTTTGCGGCGAGGATCGCTGCACGGACACGGTCCGGCGTCGCCGGTGCGCGCTTTATGCGAGCACCGGTCGCGTGATGGATAGCGCCAAAGATCGCGGGCGGTGTCGGGATGAGCGCCGGCTCGCCTATTCCTTTGGCACCGTAAGGCCCCGTAGGTTCGGGGTCCTCGATCAGAAAGACGTCGATCGGCGGCACGTCGCCGAAGGTGGGGATCAGATAGTCGTGCAGGTTCTCGGTGCGACCAGGGAAATATTCTTCCATCAGCGCAAGGCCGAGCCCCTGCGCCACGCCGCCGTGAACCTGGCCTTCAAGTTGCAGAGGGTTAATCGAGGCGCCAACGTCGTGCGCCGCCCAGACGTGTAGGACCTTCACCGTCCCCAGCTCGGTGTCGACCTCGACCTCAGCGACCTGCGCGCCGAAAGCATAGGTACCATACGGATTGCCCTGACCAGTCTCATCGAGCGGCGTCGCCGGAGGATCAAAAGTCGCCTGACCAAGTAGGACGTTACCTTCTTTCTTGTCAGCAGGCAGCTCTGAAAGATTGATTTCGCGTACCGCATCGCCGTCGCGCATCGTCAGCTTGCCGTCGCCGAACTCGATGTCGGCGTCGTCGCCAACATTGGCAAGCCGCAGGATCTGCGACCGCAGGTCCATCCCTGCCATCATCGCTGCACGACCCGACACATAGGCCTGGCGCGAGGCTGAGCTCTTGCCCGCGTCCTCTGTCCGGTCGGTGTCGCCCCAGACCAACTTCATCCTATCCATACGGATGCCCAGCCCATCGGCAGCAACCTGCACCATCGTCGTATTGGTGCCCTGGCCGATGTCCTGCGCGCCCGAGTAAAGCGTTACGGTACCGTCGGGCGCGAGGCCGACCTGCATCGTCGACGGGTTCGACAGCGACGTATTTCCACAGCCATACCACATGCAGCCGATGCCCACGCCGCGGCGCTTTACGCCGTCGGATTTGGCGTTGAAGTCGTCGGCCACGGCGTGGGCCTTTCGCCACGGTTCGCGCAGCACCTCGAGACATTGGTCGAGCCCAGCCGAATAATCGAGACGTTGGCCGGTCGCCGTCTCCTGGCCCTTGCGGATCGCATTGCGCAGCCTGAACTCAAGACGGTCCATGCCGATTTTTTCGGCCATCATGTCCATCAGCGCGTCGTGCGCAATGGCAGCCTGCGGGATGCCGAAACCGCGGAAGGCGCCCGCGGGCGTCTCGTTGGTGAAGACGGCGCGTGTCTTCGCTTCCATGTGTGGCACATAATAAGGGCCCGTTGCGTGCACTGGCACGCGGTCCTTCACCGTCAGACCCCATGAGACGTAGGCGCCGGTGTTGAAGTCGCCAGTCATCTCGTAGGCGACCAGATCGCCGTCCCTGGTGCAGCCGTAACGCGCGGTGATGCGGGACGGATGCCGCTTGGTCGACGCAGCCATCGATTCGACACGGCTCCATGTGCAGCGGATCGGTCGGTTCAGATGCCATGCCGCGACTGCAAGCGCCGGGTGAACACCGAGATCAAGCTTACCGCCGAACCCGCCGCCGCAAGCGGTCGGAATGATGCGAACCTTCTCGTTCGCGATGCCGAGGATTGATGCCACCTCGTCGCGGTCCATGTAGGGCGCCTGGGTGGAGACGGTCATCTCGAGACGGTCGCCTACTCGCCTCGCCCAGCCCGCCTCCGGCTCAATATAGGCGTGCTCGACAAAGCCGGTTGCAAAGCTGTCCTCGACGACGACGTCCGCGGCCTTCATGGCGCCCGCCGCGTCACCCTTCTTCACGTAGCCGCTGGCAAGGATGTTCCGCTCATGGTTTTCGTGAATGCGATACGCGCTCTCCGCCAGCGCAGCGTCGAGGCCGAAGATCGGCTCTCGGACCTCGTAGTTGATCGGCACTTCCTCGTCGCGGATGCCATAGACCGCATCATGCGAGCCCACGAGCGCAACCACCGCCTCGCCCTTGAAGCGGACCTCACCATCCGCGAAGCCGGGCTGGTCCTTGACCTGGGGATAGACGCCGTAGCCGTTCTTGCCGGTGACGTCGGCCGCCGTGAAGACGCGCACAAGGCCGGGATGTTTCGCATACAGATCGGAGAAATCGCCCAGCGTAAACGTCGCGCTCGCGTGCGGCGAGCGCACAGTGCGCAGCCAAAGCGCATCGGCCGGCGCGCGGTCCGCGCCATAGATCTCGGTGCCGTCGAGCTTCTCCAACCCGTCGGTCTTGAGCGCCCGCGCACCCATCGCCGCGCCGGCCTCCGGATTCGTGTAGTCGACGCCATTCGGCTGGACCACGTGCTTTACCGCATCAACGATCTTTCGGTAGCCAGTGCAGCGGCAAAGCACCCCTCCCATTGCATCGAGTATGTCATCCTCGCTCGGCGCGTCGTTGCGCTTTAACAGGTCGGCGGCGGCCATCAGCATGCCCGACGTGCAGATACCGCATTGTGCCGCACCGTATTCATGGAACGCGCGCTGTAGGTCACTAAGCTGCCCGTCCGAAGAGGCAAGTCCTTCGACCGTGACAACGTCGCGACCTGCAACCTGCCCGACGGGCACCATGCAGGAACAGACCTGCTCGTCGTCCAGCAGGATCGTGCACGCTCCGCAGTCGCCCGCGTCGCAGCCGACCTTGGTGCCGGTCTGCCCAAGGTCGTCGCGCAGAACGTAGGCGAGCCGCCGGACAGGCGTTGCGGCCGTCGAGACGAATTTGCCGTTGAGAGTGAAGGAAATGCTCATGCCATCCCCCATATATCCGTGAGCTCGGCGAGAGCGCGACGCACCAGCGTCAAGGCGGCGTCTTGTCGGTAGTCTCCGGTGCCGCGCACATCATCGATCGGCGACAGCCCGGAGAGATGATCTGGGGTAACGATGTCGGCGAGACCCGCATCTATCTTGTGCCCGACGAGCTCGGATTCGAGATTAGACAGCCGCTTGGCGACCTCTGAACACGAGCCAACCGCTATGCGACAGCGTGCAACGGTGCCGTCTTCGGCAGGCTCAAGTATCGCGGCGATCATGGCGATGGAAATCACAAGATACTTTCTCGCGCCGAGCTTGAGGAACGTGCTCGAAGCATCCGCACCTATGTCAGGAATGACGAGGCCCAGCACCATTTCATCGGGCCGGCGCAACGTCCTGCGGTTGCCGGTTACGAACTCGGCCACCGCCACGTCGCGCTCCCCTGCAAGCGAGGCGAGCCGGACCGAGGCGTCCATTGCAATGAGGCATGGCGTGCCGTCGGCCGCCGGCGACGCGTTGCAGACGTTTCCGACCATCGTACCGGCGTTTTGGATTTGAACGCCGCCCACTTCGCGCGCCGCCATCTTCCACGACCGAAACCAGCCTGGTAAATCGGCGCGGGCCAGATCAGTCCAAGTCGTCGTAGCGCCGACAAACCAGCCGCCCTCTATCTTATCGATGCTTCGGAGCCCACGGATGGCGGTTACGTCTAAGATATCCTCGTCAATCGGCTTGCCGACACGGGCGGGATAAAAATCGGTGCCGCCCGCGACGATCGTCAGCGCGCTGCTCGACAGCGCGCGCAGCGCTTGCTCAAGCTCGGTCGGTCTCAGATAGGAACTCATTTACGCCGTTTCTCCGTGACACTTTGGGCTATATCGTGCGCGACGCGATTTGTTTGTATACATACAATTATTCGATTACAAACGCGGCGTTGTCAAGCGCACCTTCGCAGCCCATCCCAATAAGGCTTCCTTGGTGACACTGCCCGACGATTAGGGGGTGAAAGACTCAACAGCCATGTTATAAAGCGCGGCTCGCAGCGCAATTTTATGTCGGGCCGGAACAATGGAAATCGGCGAAGAATGCGGGATATGAAGTGCTGCTTGACGGGGAACAAACGTCATCATAACTAGTTCGTACACATATAAATATTTGGACAAAACCCATGGCCACAAATGTCGCCTCTTCCGATAAGGGAGAGCGTAAAGCGCTAGATTCAGTCGTCATTCGTTTTGCTGGCGACTCCGGCGACGGCATGCAGCTGACTGGCACGCAGTTCACGCAGTCGACCGCCCTAATGGGCAATGACCTCGCGACCTTTCCCGACTTTCCAGCCGAAATCAGGGCGCCGGCGGGACACGACGTTCGGCGTGTCCGCGTTCCAGATCAACTTTGCGTCCTACGACATCCAGACGCCGGGGGACGATCCGGACGTGCTGGTCGCCATGAACCCTGCGGCGCTGAAGGTGCATTTAAAGGACGTTCCGAAGGGTGGCACGGTGATCGTCAACGTCGACGCATTCACTGATCGCAACGTTGCGCGCGCCGGCTACACGGCGAACCCGCTCGAAGATGGGACGCTGGACAACCACATCACTATCGAGGTCGAAATCAACAAGTTGACAAACGCGGCCGTGGCCGACTGCGGCGTCAGCTCCAAGGAAGCGACCCGATGCAAGAACTTCTGGGCACTCGGGCTGATGTGCTGGATGTACAATCGCGACCGCCAACCGACGGTCGACTGGGTGAATACCCGCTTCGCCAAGGTGCCGAACATCGCCGCCGCCAACATCGCAGCGCTAAACGCTGGCCACGCGTACGGCGAGACGGTCGAGCTACCGTCCGGCGTCGAGGCTTACGTCGTACCGAAGGCCAACGTGCAGCCGGGCGTCTACCGCGCGGTCACCGGCACGGAAGCCGTCGCGTGGGGCCTGGTGACGGGCGCACACAAGGCGGGCCTAAACCTGTTCCTCGGATCCTACCCGATCACGCCGGCATCCGCGCTGCTTCACACGCTGACCAACCTTAAGCAGTACGGCGTCACGACCTTTCAGGCAGAAGATGAGATCGCGGCCGTGTGCTCAGCAATCGGCGCAGCTTACGCTGGCAACCTCGGCGTCACCTCGTCGTCGGGCCCCGGCGTCGCACTTAAGACCGAGGCCATCGGCCTCGCGCTGGTGACCGAGCTGCCGTTGGTAATCGTCAACGTCCAGCGCGGCGGACCGTCCACCGGCCTGCCGACCAAAACAGAGCAGTCCGACCTCAACCAGGCCGTTTTCGGTCGCAACGCGGACACACCACTGCCGGTTGTCGCCTCCTGCACGGCGGGCGACTGCTATGAGACGGCGATTGAGGCTGTGCGCCTCGCGACCAAATACATGACGCCGGTTATCCTGCTGACCGACGGCTATCTCGCCAACGCCGCCGAGCCGTGGCAGATCCCGGACGCCGATGACGTACCAGAATTCAAGGTCGAGTTCCGAACCGATCCAGAGGGCTTCCACCCCTACCTGCGCGACGAGAAGACACTGGCGCGCAACTGGGCGATACCCGGCACACCGGGTCTGATGCACCGCATCGGCGGCATCGAGAAAGATTATGACTCTGGCCACATCTCATACGATAGCGCCAACCATCACCGGATGACTAAAGTGCGCGCCGCCAAGATCGACGGTATCGCCGACGACATTCCGGAACAGAAGGTCGCGCTCGGTAAGGATAAGGGCAGGCTCGCCGTCGTGGGCTGGGGCTCCACGTTCGGTGCCATCAACCAGGCGGTCGGCCGCTGCATCAAGGGCGGCATGGACGTCTCGCACATCCATATCCGCCATATCCATCCCTTTCCGAAGAACCTCGGCGACCTGCTCGCCGGCTTTGACAAAATCATGGTGCCGGAAATGAACAACGGCCAGCTCGTCAACGTGCTGCGTGCCAAATACCTGGTGGCGGCCGAAAGCATCACCCAGATCTCAGGTCAGCCCTTCAAGGTCTCGACCTTGGAGAAGGAAATCCGTTCGCGGGTGGAAGGATAATCCAATGAACGTCGAAACTCCCATCGAAGCGCTCAAGCCCAACGACTACGCCTCGGACCAGGAAGTTCGCTGGTGCCCCGGCTGCGGCGACTACGCCATCATCAAGGGCGTCCACCGGACGCTCGCAGACCTGCAGATCCCGCTCGAGAAGCTAGTCTTCTTCTCCGGAATCGGCTGCGCGGCGCGCTTCCCTTACTATATGGCGTCCTATGGTTTCCACACGATCCACGGGCGCGCACCCGCCCTCGCCACCGGTGCCAAGCTAGCCAACCCAGACCTCGACATATGGGTCGTGATGGGCGACGGCGATGCGTTATCAATCGGCGGTAACCATACGATGCACGCCATCCGCCGCAACGTCGATCTCAACCTACTTCTCTTCAACAACGAGATCTACGGCCTGACCAAAGGCCAGTACTCGCCGACCAGTAAGCTCGGCACCCGCTCTCCGTCGACGCCACAGGGATCGGTTGATTCGCCGGTGACCGCGCTGACCTTCGCGCTCGGTGTCGGCGCGCGGTTTGTCGCGCGCACCTTCGACACCAACCAGAAGCATATGCCGGGCGTACTCAAGGCAGCGCACGCGCACAAGGGCGCGTCCTTCGTCGAGATCATTCAGAACTGCATTGTCTATAACGACGGCGCGTTCGACGGCTGGACCGATAAGTCGGTGGTCGACGACAACACGATCACGGTCGAGGACGGCAAGCCGCTTCTCTTCGGCAAGGAAAACAAAAAAGGCATCGCCAAGTCTTTGGACGGCTTCGGCATCCGGGTCGTCACCGTTGGCGACGACGGCATCACCGAGGACGACATTCTCGTCCACGACGAGAAGAATAAGATTCTCGCCACAATGCTGGCCGATATGAAGCAGCCGGAATTCCCGGTGGCGCTCGGCGTGCTCTATAACAACCCTGGCACCGCCTACGACGCTGCGGTCCACAACCAGCTCTCAGAGATCCGCGAAAAGACCCCAGCGGGCAGTCTCAACGATATGCTTCGGAGGGGACGCACCTGGACAGTGAGCGAGGGGTCATAACGAACGCCCTGCTCACGCCGTTACACGCTGAAAACACAAAACCCGACTGGGGTATCGGGAAGGCTACGCCAGTTTCCGGATCTCGTGAATCGGCAGGAAGCGCCGCACGATATGTCCGTGTCCGCCCCCGATTTCGGCGGTTCCCGCGTCAGGGACGACTTTCACGCCACGCTGTGCTACCGTCTCGTCGAGGCCGATCACCGCGAGTGGCGCATAGCCGCCGGGCAAAGGCGCGGCCTCCTCGACGAGGCGGTCGACAAGCACAAGCGCGCCGCCCATCGCGACCTCGATCCCGCCATCCGGGGTACCACCCACTGCAGCAATATCTGCTTCAGCGCCTTGGGCAAGGTTACGGTCCCAGTCCACCATGTTCACTCGGAAGGCCGGGTCAACCGACATGCGCCCGGCCTTCGAGGTATAGGCCTCGCTGTCCATCACCTCTGGTCCGACCAGCCGGTAGAGCGCTAGGAAAGGCGCTCGTGCCGCTTCGTCGCAATAGAAACGCTGCGCCGTGAGGAACCCCGGGATCGTCAGCAGCATCGAGATGTGCTTGTCGTAGAAGCCGTCGAACGCCGCGCGTTCTGCCTCCGTCTCGTGCGGGTAGTCCATTTCTACCATGTAGTACGTCGTGGCCGTCATCCCTGATCTCCCTAAGCGCCCAGTATGTCGATCCGACAGACCGTCCATCTGTTTCGCATATCGCCCGATAAGCATCGACGCAAGCGCTTGCGCGGCTTTCAATGCAAGGCCGCGCCGGACGTAAGCAGACAGAGCTGCCGGCGCGGCGGTGCTGTCATCTGCTGTCGGGCAAGGTCATGCGGACATAGGACGACTTACGCGGCCAAGCCTAAGAATTCGACGTCGGCCACAACTACACGCTACCAACTTTCTGCCGCTATGCCTTCGAGAACCGTGTAGGCTCGTTGGGCCGCAAACTCTGGTCGTCAGGCCTGGACGTGAACCCGCAGAGCCTAGCGTATTTCATCAGTTAAATGGTCGACCATTGGTTGCTGTCGACGCCGGTAACAGTCGAGACACTCTTTCAAGAGAGCGTTCTTGACCCCTAAAAGGCAATCCCTAGACGGCCATCATCTTACAGACCACGCGCCGCCATCGCCGCCCTGCGGTCTTCCTTCGACATGAACGGCAGGTGGTGATCGTCCTTGGAAACGGGCTCTACGTCGCCATCGAGACAAACCCAGCTGCTGCAGTAATTATCGCTGGAATAGACCTCGCCGGTCGCGGTTCCCACCATAAGCATCATGCCGCCGTCCCACTGGTGCAAACTCATCGCCTCGGAAAGCGCCCACAACAGGATCGGTGCAGGCCGGCCGAGACCTCTTCCCAGCTGTCGCCACCGTCGACGCTGCGCATGACGGTCGACTCAGCAATACCTTCCTTATACCAATGTGCCGGATTCAGATAGAGCCGCCCATATAGAGGTCTGCGCGTCGGCCGGATCGAAGAACAGAAAGTCCGGATAGCCCATCCGGTCGAGGCGTTTCATTAGATGATCGAATGACTTTCCGCCATCGGTGCTGCGGTACAGCCCTCGCCGGTAGCGAGAAAATCGGTCGGGCTCTGTGGGGTCTATCAGCATGCGGTGCATGTCGCGGTAGGCGACGTCTTCCGGCTTCGAATAAGCGGTCAAGTCGGTCCACGTCTTCCCGTCGTCTGTCGATTTGAGGAACGCGCCCTGCTCGACCAGCACGAAAAAGCGTCTCCGGCTCCGTCGGATGAAAGGTGATCGTCTTAACATGGGGAATGTGCGGCGGCGGCGGAAACGTCCATTTCTCTGTATCCGCGATATCGTAGATGGAGGCAATCTCGGTCCAGCTCTCTCCGAGATCGTCGCTGCGATACAGACCCGCTGGCGACGTCCCAACGAACAGCGTCGTCCGGCCGCCGGCGTTCCTGACCGCGAGAGTAAACGTGCTCCCGATCGAGACCCTTGTTGATCTGCCGCCAGCCCGCGCCGTCGCCGTCATCGCTGACGCAAACGCCGCCGGCATGGTGACACCCGGCGAATAGCTTGCCCGGAAAACGATTCCTTCACGATCGCACCGATATGCCTATCTTGCAGCAACCGGTCCGTCACCGTCCAGGCACGCCCCCGGTTTTCCTGTTCGAGAACGGCGATACCCCTGAGAGTCGCCACAAGGATACGGGTCACCGGCCCACTTCCAGCTGTAAGCGCCTGGCCGTTCGGTGAGAGATAAGCTGTCTCCGTCATGGGGTTCCTCCGATGTTATTTTTTCGCCCCTATGGGCATCGTATCACGCGCAGCAGAGCCCGATGAAGAACGTTCTGGCTGCAATGTCTCCTCTGGCGCGCGTCCGACCGTTCCTCTAATCTTCTCGTAACGTTTCCGCACAGAACGGAAACGCCGAAATCGGAGGAAACAACCATGAAATTCTCGAAAATGTCAGCCGTCGCCAGCATCGTCGCGGCGGGCCTTCTCGATCTCGGCCCATGCCGACGATCACAATTACTTCAAGAACAAAACGATAACCATGATCGTCGGCTTTGGCGCGGGTGGCGGTTACGACGCCTATTCGCGCATGCTAGCGCCTCACTTCGAAAAAGAACTCGGCGCTCAGGTGCTCGTCGTTAACCAGCCAGGTGCCGGTGGCATGAGCGCGCTGAACCGCATGTATATAGCGAAGCCGAACCAGCTACAGATGATGCTCGTCAACGGCACCGGCGCCGGCCTGCAACAATTGACGCAACTGAAGGGCGTTCGTTTCGACCTTACCAAGATGCACGTCCTCGGAATCGTGGATCATTCCCGCTGGATCTGGCTTGCTAAGACCAGTTCGGCAATCAATACCCCGCAGGACGCCATTAAGAGCAATAAGCTGATCAGCTGGGGAGGATCTGGCAAGATTTCGGCATTTCCGACGGCGCGGCCATGACCTGTCATGCGCTTGGCCTCAAGTGCAAAGTCGTCGCTGGGTATAAGGGGAGCCGTGCCGCGGCGCTTGCCGTCGCTCAGGGCGAGATGGACGCGCTCTACGTCTCGGAAACGTCCGCGTATAAATTCGTTCAGGCCAAGAATGCCAAGGCTATCGCGACAGTTAATCGCGAGCGGTCAATCCTCTTCCCAAAACTTCCGACCGTCTTCGAAACGGTGAAGCTCAACAAAGAGCAGGAGTGGTGGCTGGACTATCGTGCGACGCTTGAAGGTCTTGGCCGTATTCTCGTCGTGCCGCCACAAATGCCCAAGGCAGCTGTCGAAAAGCTGCGCGCAGCAACGCATAAGATTCTTAGCAATCCGGACATCGTCGCCGAAGCCAACAAGAAGAAGCGCTACATCAAGTACATCCCGGCTGACAAGGCCCTCGAAATGGTCAAGAAGGTGCTGCAGAGCGTTAGCGACAAACAGAAGGCAGAAATCAAGAAAGTCGTTCTTGGCGGCTGAACCGACAAGGGGCGGCCCTTGCCGGACCGGCTCCGGTCGCCCCCTGGGCTTTCCTAAGCCTTGGTGAATCACTACGGGACGCCCTTCCTCGCACGTTCGAAGCGGTATGATGCCATTTGAGATGTCGTAAAGACACGGAAACGTTCGCATAAAGGCTTCAGAATGAGTCATACGATCGCGCTATCGTCGGGTCGGGTCCCGGCGGCATGTATGCTGCCCAAGGACTGTTGGACAAAGCGCCCAATTGTCAGGTCGATGTTATTGAGCGGCTGCCTTGCCCCTTCGGTCTTATCCGCGGTGGCGTCGCCCCGACCACCAGACGACCAGCGTCGCGCGCCCTACGAACGGACCCTGTAAGACGAGCGCGTGCGCTATCTCGGTAATATCGAGGTGGGCCGCGACGTATCGATCGACGAACTTCTGGAGATATACGATGCGGTCGTTCTCGCCTATGGAGCGCCGCACGATAATAAACTCGGTATTGAGGGAGAAAATCTCGCTAACGTCTACGGCTCGAATGCCTTCGTAGGCTGGTACAATGGACATCCCGACTTCAAGGACCTGAATCCAGATCTCGACATTGACGCCGCAGCGATTATAGGTGTCGGCAATGTGGCACTCGATGTCTCGCGCGTCCTTGCCAAGACACCTGCAGAAATGTCGTCGACCGACCTGATCCATTACGCCGCGGATGCCGTCCACGCCTCCCCAATCACCAACATATACATGTTCGGACGCCGGGGTCCGGTCGAAGCGGCCTTCACCAACGTAGAACTCAGAGAAATGGGCGAACTCGAAAACGCGGTGCCGGTTATGGAACCAAGTCACCTGCCGGACGAAGTCCTTGCCCCCTACATGTCGGACCGTGACCTGAGGCTCCGCGAGAAGAACGTTGAGACAATGCGGTCATTTCTTGATGTCAGCCCCGAAGGCAAAAACAAGCGGGTTCATTTCGGCTTTTTCGCATCACCTGTCGAAATACTGGGGACCGGTCGCGTAGAGGGTTTGCGCCTGGAACGCACCTCGGTCGACGAGAACGGTAAGGTTTCGGGTACCGGGCAGACTTTCGACGTTTCCTGCCAGCTCGTCATCACCTGCATCTGCTCGCGGGCGTTCACGATCGGTGACCTACCATTTAACGAACGCTGGGGCATCGTCCAGAACGATGACGGCAAGGTGTCCGACCGGCTCTACGCAGTCGGTTGGCTGAAACGTGGCGCGTCCGGGACGATAGGCACAAACAAGAACGACTCTCTGGAAGTCGTCGACAAGGTCGTCGCCGAATTCGATGGCGTTTCACGCGGCGGCCGGCTAGCCATCGATGCGCTGCTGGCCGACCGGGGCGCCCGTCCCGTCAGCTTCGATGAGTGGAAGGTCATCGACGAGCTTGAAGTCGCTGCTGCGAAGGAAGGCGCACCGAGGCGCAAATTTGTCACGCCAGTAGAGATGATTGAGGCGCTCGAGAAGGCCCAGCTATAAGTCTCATATAATGGCCTCTGAAAAGGCCGCGACGTCGACAGATGTGATCGCCAGCTCTTCTCGTCTGCGTCAATCGGACAGGCGCGCGAGCAGTTTGAGGAATGTCTCCCGTTCAGACGCCGACAAGGGCTCAAGCGTCTTAGCCGAGATTTCGAGCCCGCGCTGCACCACCTGTCCCGCAAGCGCCACACCGTTCGCGCTCAGCGTCAGCAACAGCCTCCGCCTGTCGTCCGGATCCGGTCCACGCACGACCAGGCCGCGCGCGATCAGCCGCTTGATGACGCCCTGCATCGTCGCCGCGTCCATCGCAGTCAGCCTGCCGAGCTGGTTCTGCGAGGTCTGGCCGACGTCCGCCAATTTCATAATTGCCCCGAACTGCAGCGGCGTTAGTTGCGCATCGTCAATCATTTCCAGGAAAATCGCAGCGTGACGCTGGTGCGCACGCCGAAGGAGATGCCCGACCTGCTCGTCGAGAACATAGTCAGACGCATCCTTAGCCTGCGATCGGGCCGACATTTCAGCCCGGTCTGTGGCCAGCAAAGCCATGGAAACTGTCCTCGGTAGCCAATTGTTTGTATACGAACGATGGATTAGCGCCAAACGACTGTCAAGCGCAGCCCATGGTCAGACGATCCCACCCTTCCGAAGCCTGGCAATCTCTGCGCCATCAAGCCCGATCAGTTCCCCGAGCACCTCGTCGGTGTGCTGCCCAAGGACGGGCGGCGCCCGGTCGTACTCAATCGGGCTTTCAGACATTCGGATAGGATTGGCGACGGTCGGCACCATTCCCGAAACGGGATGCTCGACTTCCCGGCGCGCGCCGCGCGCCTGGACGTGCGGATCGTCGAAAATCTGTTCGAGATTGTTGATGGGCCCGCACGGTACGCCGACCTTCTCCAGCGCCTGCAGCCAGAATGCCCGCGGCCTGGCAGCGATGATATCTTCGAGAATCGGGCCCAGAATTGCGCGGTTTTCGACGCGCCCGCGGTTTGTCGCAAAGCGCGAATCTTCAGCCAGATCGGCACGACCGGCCGCCTCGCAGAAGCGCCGGTACTGGGCGTCGTTGCCGACCGCGAGGATGATATAGTCGTCGGCTGTCTTGTAGGCCTCGTACGGTACTATGTTGGGATGTGCGTTCCCCATCATCGTCGGCGCCCTGCCAGAAACGAGATAGTTCATCGCCTGGTTCGCCATCGCCGCGATCGTCACATCGAGCAGCGCCATATCGATGTGCTGGCCATGACCCGTCTTGTCGCGATACGCGAGCGCCGACAGCGCCGCGATCGTCGTGTATAGACCTGTCAGGATATCGGACAGCGCGACACCGATCTTCTGAGGCCCGCCGCCCGAGAGTTCTTCGCGCTCGCCGGTCACGCTCATTAAGCCGCCCATCGCCTGGATGAGGAAATCGTATCCCGCCCGCGTGCTGTAGGGACCGGTCTGGCCGAACCCGGTGATTGAGCAGTAGACCAGCCGCGGATTGACTTTGCGTAGGCTTTCATAGTCCAGCCGATATTTGGCGAGACCGCCCACCTTGTAGTTCTCGAGGAGGACGTCACTTCTCTCGGTGAGACGGCGCAACAGGTTTTGGCCTTCCGGCTTCGTGATATCGACGGTGACGGATTTTTTGCCGCGGTTCGCCGACATGAAATAGGCGGCCTCGTCAGTATCACAGCCGTCGCGGTCTGGCACGAATGGCGGCCCCCAGCCGCGTGTGTCGTCTCCGGTGCCGGGACGTTCGATCTTGATCACCTCAGCGCCCAAGTCGGCGAAGGTCTGCCCAGCCCACGGGCCGGCCAGAATGCGGCTCATGTCCAGCACGCGGATATGGTCGAGAGGTTTCGTCATTGGTCAAACTATAACGGAACGGCTTCCCTCTCCCTAGCT
Organism: Alphaproteobacteria bacterium; assembly: GCA_038131485.1. Taxonomy (GTDB): domain Bacteria; phylum Pseudomonadota; class Alphaproteobacteria; order MPNO01; family UBA830; genus JAYQUR01. Next base: position 74,712 of record JAYPPO010000008.1, on the reverse strand, counting down.
CTCTCCCTCAAGGGAGAGGGCTAGGGGGATTGGGGACAACTAACCTTAGAAGAACGCCTGAATGCCCGTCTGCGCCCGGCCGAGAATCAGCGCGTGGATATCGTGCGTCCCCTCATAGGTGTAGATGGTCTCCATGTTCATCATGTGTCGCATGACGTGATATTCGTCCATGATGCCATTGCCTCCGTGGATATCGCGGGCGTCGCGGCAGATTTCTCGAGCCTTGCCGGTGGAATTGCGTTTGAGCATCGAGATCAGCTCTGGCGAGCACGTCCCCGCGTCCATCATTCGGCCCATCTGCAGGCAAGACTGTAGACCGATAAAGATATCCGTCTGCATATCGGCAAGCTTCTTCTGGACGAGTTGATAGCTCGCGAGTGGCTTACCGAACTGGCTTCGGTCGAGCGCATATTCACGCGCCGCCCGCCAGCAGAACTCCGCCGCGCCGAGCGCGCCCCACGCGATGCCGTAGCGGGCGTTGTTGAGGCAGCCGAAGGGGCCGCCGAGGCCGCGCGCTTCGGGCAGGTAGTTCTCGTCGGGCACAAACACGTCTTCAAGCACGACCTCGCCGGTAACAGACGCGCGAAGGCTGAGCTTGTTCTTGAGCTTGGGCGTCGACAGGCCTTTCATACTGCGCTCTAGGATGAAGCCTCGGATGACGCCCTCGTCGTCCTTCGCCCAAACGACGAACACGTCGGCGATCGGCGCATTCGAAATCCACATTTTTGCACCGTTTATCTGGTAGCCGCCGTCGACCCTCTTCGCGCGGGTCTTCATGCCGCCGGGATCGGACCCGTGATCAGGCTCTGTTAGGCCAAACGCGCCCACCCATTCGCCCGAGGCAAGCTTGGGAAGGTACTTCTGGCGCTGTTGCTCGGTCCCATAATTGTAGATCGGCCACATTACTAGGCTCGATTGGACCGATAGGGTTGATCGATAGGACGAATCCACCATCTCGATTTCACGGGCGATGAGGCCATAGGCGACGTAGCTAACGCCGGCGCAGTCGTAGCCGTGGATAGTCGGGCCGAGCAGGCCCAACTCTCCCATCTCGGGGATCAAGCGCGGATCTTCCTTTTCCTCGTTATAGGCGTCAACGATCCGCGGCAGCAGCTTCTCCTGAGCGTAAGCACGCGCGGTGTCGCGCACCATGCGTTCCTCCTCGGTCAGTAGGCTGTCGAGCGCCATCGGGTCTTGATTAAACCTCCCCACGCACGGGGCTTGCCGGCCCGCGCTCGCGTGGACGGATTAGTCGCCATCTGTCTTTCCTTTCAGTCTTCATGACGCCCCAACTCCGTCAGGCGCGTCTGGCGTTGGATGATAATCAGACGTTCGCCCGCGGTCACTATTTATTTTAAACTTAAAACAATTTTTGCCGTGCGGAGTTACTACGATTATAAAGGTTATTCAAATTTTTTGTATGTATACATACAATTTCTCGGATGGATGATCTGCCAAAACGATCGGGTATAGTGCCTCAAGCCCGCGCCAACAGGGAAACAATCACCAGCACACGCCGCTGCGTTCGGCCTCGCTTCCATCGACAACCGGATGCCATATCACGATCCAGTCGATCCCGAACTGAGTTGGTTATCTATGTTCCGAAAGCCAAGGTCCGCTGATGTTCCATAACATGCCCGGTTACGAAGGCTGGCGGCTGACAGACATCCTGATAAAGGACCGAGCGGGCCAAGCCGCGGCTTTTGGCCTCGAAAAGGCAAACGAGGTCTGTCCATATCTCGCTGGAACAGATGGCGACCAAGCGTGGTAAGTCAGTGATACCAGCGTCAAAGACCCGGTAAAGGAAAGTAAAGGTAGCTGGGCAAAGACGTGAACCTTCACGCCAATCAGTCCCATAGCGCAATACGAGCGATGGCGGCCCGTTATCTCAGCTCCGGCATCACCATTACAAGGATCGAAACGGGCATCCATAACGAAGCCATTATTTCGGATGATGTGGAGATCCGCAAGGCGACTTTTTGGATGGCTGCGGCTATTTCTGCACTTTTCTCAAATACATCGCGATGGACAGGCCGATGCCGATGGCATTCGCGATCGGCCTACATCCGTCTACGAGATCGTATCGAACTGGTCAAAGCAAGCAGCGAAGTTTCGAGCAGACTCAGATACAGCGCGAGATCCTCGGCGAGACATCGAGGATGATCAGATGTAATACCATTGATCTCAGGTGCGACGCCTGCATAAGGAGTGATCATCGAAAGGCCTCATCCATCCGAAGGACAGAGCGCCGGAGGGTCCGTTCGGCGAATTCACAACCTTCGGTGCTGGCGCTGAGGGGCCCGCCCCAGTCGCCAGATCCACAGGCATCACCCACCGCAAGACGGTTGCCGTCATGCCGGGCGACGCCGTTTACCGTCAGCAGCCGCTGGTGCTGCCGGTAGAGCGACATACTACAACCGCCTCAAAGGAAATAATGGCAATACCAGCATTATCAGCGTATTTCTACAAATCCCGCCATCAAGACACAATATCAGTTCCATGATGATCATCCAGATGGAGGCGCATAGGACGGACCAAATTGCACGACGTGCTGATGTCGGCGCTTCTCAGGACCCAATCACGTAAAGATTCGCCATGCGATCGATACCAGGACGTCCCGGTATATAACGCCGGAGGGAAGTACTTTTGGGCTATCGCCTGCCGCTGCGATCCGCAGACGGTGACATGTCAGCCGACACCCGGCTGCACCGCTCCGGCATCGATCCGCAGGTGCGCAGGGCCTACACAGTCGCGCGTCGGCGGAAACCGCCATCGACGCGGCAGCGCCCCCACCTGGCGGCCCGAGGACCACTAAGGATTCGCCGCGTAAACCGATGAAGCCAGAACGACATCTCCCGCTCGAAACACTCGAACAAGTGCGCGGCAGAAGCCGCCTGAGCGCAGGCTCTCCCATGCGGCCAACTCAACTGGCTGGCACTGCTCAGAAAAGCGCCGCCGGAGAGGTCGTCAGGGCCCGCACGTGGCTCGCGCTTCGACGCGGTCAGCCTCCGCTTAACGGGCCGGACGCCAGACGATCCGCATCCGACGGTAGTCAACAAGCCTGCCGCGTTGCGCAGCCTCCGCGTCGAGCTCGACGCAGCGGGACTGCAGCTCTCAAGCGCGTCAATCTATCACCTTTATCCCAACATCACGCTCGACCGAGTACTCCCCGCCTTCGAGGCATCTGCCGCGCTCGGCGCAAAGACCGTCGTTGTCACCTGCATGGATCCGGACGAGGCGCGCTGGACAGGTTTCGCTGCCGCCTGCTGTGAACGAGCCGCAGGTTTCGGACTTAGGCTGGCGCTGGAGTTCACACCTTACAGCGAGGCGCGCACGCTAGCACAGGGTGCGCGCATCGTTCGAGCCACAGAGCAGCCGAACTTCGGCCTGCTGGTGGATTCGCTACATCTCGCCCGGTCAGGCGGCGTGCCTTCGGATCTTTTTCAGAACTGAAGCGCCGGCAGAATCATCTTCGCCCAGCTGTACGATACGGCCGCCGGAACCGCAGCCGACGCTAAGATCGCGACGGGATCGCCGTAGGTAACACCAGGCAGCGCCCTGCCTCTTTTCAGCGAATTCGCTGGCGCTATACAAACCGCAGGAGAACCGAGATCAGGACGCCCGCGCGCCGATCTGTACGCCTGCCACTGGCCGAGCCGGGCTAATGCTCGCGCAGCCAGAGCCGCGCCGGTGCTGGGATGCTGCGAATGGCTGAACAGGCCACCAAAGCTGAAACGCTAGCTCAGGGCGCACGTTACCGGCAGTCACGTTGTCTCGCAGAAGTGCATTCAGGCGCGAACAATGCGCCTCCATCGCATCCAGCTACAGCTCATGAGCAGAGCATTTCGGCCTGCCAGCAGCTGGTCAGAGTAGGAAGCCATCACATGGGCCATCAGCTTCGATAACAAAGTGTCTTACGGTTTTGAAGGCCATAGCCTACGCTAACTCAGTTGCCGTGGCCTCGGACTGCGCTTTCGCAGCGGCGCGGTCGGTATCGGGTTTGGGCTTTTAGATGGCGGCTAGGGTAGAGGTCATAACGGCTTCCGCTGCAGTCCCTCAGCCAGTGTGGTCAGCAATGAGCAATGAGCAACCATTACGTGTAATGTTTTGCGCCGGCTTCTTACGTCAAAGAGCAGTCATGAACGCTAGAGGCACATCAGAGTCGGTACAGCCAATCCGAGGCGTAAAGGCTGCGTATCGGCGTTCATCGCCTTGAAGAAGGTCACCTCGAGCAGCGCCATATCCCAAATTCGCTCCATCGGCTGGGTCGGGTAGTACATATCCTTCATATAACCTAACAGCAACGAGGTTCGGCGCCTCCGAGGAACGCATCAGGTATTCGTTGTCAAGTCGCTGCATCATGAACGAGTATCCATACGCCACTCTCAGTCAGATAACGTCCAGCTTCAGGAAGTGTTCGTTCCAGTCCGTGCATTTACAGTTGGTCGGGTAAAAAAAGAAAGAAGCATGCTGCAACACAAGGAGTGCATGCATCAGAATGGACAGTGTCAGGCTACCTGGGGATAGTCGTCCTGCCAATTATTCGGCATGGAAGCACAGGTTGCCACGCTCCTCGAGCATAGCGTAGAGCCGCATATAGCTGTCGTGGTGCACCGACTTGTAGCGCACAGACGTGACCATGAATCCAAGCACGTCGGGATGGTCGCCAAACTCCTCGACCATTCGCTCACATTCCTCCGGCTCGCAGAACGGAAGGTACAGCAGTGTCTTGAGCCGAGATTCCGCCGGGATTATGCGTTCCATCAAGAAGCGGTTGTAGGCGAAGGCGAGTTGAACCTCGACTCGCGGCTGCGGATATGCCAAGCCGAGAGCTGGAGCAGATTCACCGGGAACAGGATCTGCCAGTCGATCGACAAGGCATCAGCGGCGCGGGCATCACGTCCCGGTAAGACACTGTTGTCGTCGATCATCTCTGCCAGCGCCTCTGATGCCGAGATCCGTCACCTGACATCCTGATAGCGCAAACCACCTACACACATAATTCGATGGGCCGGCCCACCGCGCCAGTGCCGCTGCGCTACATTCCGATCGCGTTATGCGCGGGACAGGATCCTCGATGCTGCAGAACAACCTCTTTCCGCATGAACTTGGATTCGGAATGATGCGCGTGCTCCGTATCGACGAATTAACCAGTCTTTAAAATTTCGCTCTTCGCATACCAAACTGGCGCGTGCAAGGTCTCGCGCGTGTCAGCGCCGATATCATTTCTAACACCGGGTTCACGGACATTCCCCTCAATCCTGAACCAATTTCTCACGTTCCTCGGTTATCCGATTTAAGCGGACCGCAGTATCCGTTGCGTTCCGTCTTGTCGTCGTCTTTTATTGTATACATACCAGTTTATTCTCGACAGCGAGGCCCGCGATGCCCATCAAATCCACCAGAGATAACCCCAGAACGCAGAATGCTGGACGGCCGCGACCGCAAACTTTAACGCCTTCTGCCGGTCTCGACGAGCTGCGCGAAATGATCGAAGGGTGGGTCGCGGAAGACGTCGGTCTGCAGGACCTGACGACCAACGTCATGATTCCCGGCAATGCCAAGGCCGACTTCGTGATGAACACCCGCGAGGAGATCGTTATTGCCGGGATCGAAGTTGCTGCCGAGGTGTTCCGCCACATGCTTCCCGACGCAAAGGTGAAGACGCTGGTGGCGGACGGCACCAAGGCAAAAAAAGGCACGTCGCTGATGCGCGTTACCGGGCCTGCACGCGGTCTACTGACGATCGAGCGCACGTCTCTCAATATCCTTCAGTTCATGTGGCGTCATCGCTCGTTAACGAATATGCATCGCGTATCGCGCCGCCACAGACACGCAGCTCATCGGCTTTGCGCAAAGACCATTTCCCGGCGCCGCATGCTCTCTAAGTATTCTGCACCATTTGGCAGATTACCTAAGCCGCACCAGCTTAGACTGCATGGCGAGATCATCATCAAAGACAATCATATATGATTTTAAGCTCGATCGCCAAAGGCGTACATTTACCGGCAGCGCGCGCATTAACCCAGCGCTTACACAAAGATCAAGGATGGTCACGACACACCAACTCAGGTTGACTGGCCGAAACGGGGCATAAACGCTCATCATGTTGACAACATGCTCCAGCCGGAAATGATGAGGAAGGCATCGCACCCGATCATCGCCGGGCGTGCGTACCGAGGCATCAGACGGCATCACGCTCGATACCATCAGAAAGCGAAGCTGGATCCAGCTCTGGACGTGAATCTCGGTTGGCCCGCACTTGTGCAGTCACCCGCCGTCGACATCGGCCTCGACGTCCCGATCTCTAAATGGGCAGGCGGCCAGATCCGCCCTGTAGGTTCAGTGCCACTGTTCCTCGTCGTCCGGGCCGGGAGGCGGTGCCGGCAGAATCATGATGGATCACGGCGCCCGCGCAGCATCTCGCAGGACGGCAGGATCCTCTTCGCCGGCGCGCAATCACGCGTCAGAATGCGGGTGGCAGATCCGATTCACCATTACAAACGACGAATTCGATGCGCGCCGCGAGCTCAGGGCTTTGCTGGACTGGCGAGCACGCCGGGCTGGAAATACGGCGTTCCATTATCCTACGCCGAGGATCGCCGCGGACGCAGCATTGCCCGCCAACGTTTAATGCCGTTATCGCAGTGGCTGTTTTCCGATTTCGAGAGATCCCATCGTCCCTAGGTTGCCGCCTCCTGAAATTCCTCGCCGTACCCAGCTGGCTGGTCGGGGCCGCGAGACGGCGGGCGAAATCGCTGCCCGCCTCGCCCGCGACGCCATGAACATCCCGCATACGCCGCGGTTGAGAAGACCGTCGTCAACGACGGCGCCCGAAGACAGCGTTTGCGGCCTTCATTAGGCGCTCAGGGCGCCGCACGGCCCCTGCCTCTGCTCACCCCGAAGAAGATCTCAGGCACGCTAGACCGTAGGGAATACTCTTGCCGTCATCGGCGTGCTCCGTGCCAGCCTTCACCAGATCAGAGAGCAGCCGACTTTCTCATTGCCATCCACAGAATCCTTTAGCCCAGGACAGAAACCCATTACTAGCCAGAGGCGCTGCATCGACCGTCGAGCAGATGCGCTGGGACGCGGACTGTGTCGAAGCAAACGTTCCATCGGCGGCATCCCAGGGCGGATCTCGCTGGTCAGCGATTCCGATCTCGTCGCAGCCTGCAGGCTGGCAGTCTAAGACGTCGTCTCGCCGCCATTACCTCGCCCTCAGGCGCAGCGGACCGATAAGTCCTCGCCCGCGTCGATCTTAGTCCCCAGGGCGTCCCTTGGGTCATCAGGAGGCAGATAGCTTACCCATCGTGTGGAACGGCAGCCTCAGCCACTCTCGCGTCGACGGGTAATGGAGCACGATAGTAATCACTAAACCAACTCACTCGACTGTCGGTCTCGTCGATACTGCTCAGAAGAAGACTGGCGTGGGCGGAAGCCCTCATCATCGGTGCCAGTTGGTCCGACGAAGAGTCCGAAGCCGCTGTTGGAGAGCGTCTGAGGGATCTCTTCATCTATGTTGGGGAGCGGCTTGGCCTAAGCCTCGACGTGCGCCTTTCCGACGGCACCGCACCCATCGGCCGCGGGATCGGCCCCGCACTCGAAGCCCGAGACGTGGTCGCCGTGCTGAGGAATGAGAATGGCGCCCCGTCGGACTTACGCGACAAGGCGCTGACGTTTGCGTCCGCGATCCTGAGGTTCGATCCAGCTATGCCGGAACTTAATGCCACCGCCAAGGCCGCTGAGCTGCTCGACAGCGGCGCAGCCTGGGAGACATTCGAGCGGATCCGCGCCTTGCAGGGCCCGCCGCCGGAGAGGGTAGAGGTCGGCATGCACGTAGCGGAAATCGAAGCCGGCGAGGACGGAACGGTGGATAGCATCGACTGTTTTACCCTTGCCGACATCGCGCGGGCCGCTGGCGCGCCGGCCGACAAGGGCGCCGGTATCGATATTCTCACGGCAACCGGAACTCCGGTATCACGCGGAAGCGCAATCTATCGCATCCACGCCCGCAACGAAGAATCCCTGGCGAAGGCAGCGGCACGGGCCGCGGCAGATCACGCCTTCAAAATTTCCACCCTCTGAGTTCAAACTAACCGCTCACTCGAAGGCGTTTGGGAACTTCTTCCGCATTTCCGCTGCCAGCTCCGGTGACGTCATTGCAACGTCGGGGAAATCGTCGATGTGCTCGTATGGGATGCAAGCATCGATGACGACGCGGCTGTTATAGAGCTTCTCGTCGAAAACCATCGTGTCGAGCCGCGACGACCAGGTACGGTCGAGGATCGTAAAGTCGCGTTTCGGATCCGAACGCGTACCCATAGCCCAGATAACGTCGTTGATGTCGGTTGGGTCGATATCCTCGTCGACGACGACGATGTAGCGGCCTACATAGCCGATCGGATTTACCTGCGAGGCGACAAGGCCGACCTGGTTTGCATGCCCGAAATAGCGCTGCTTGATTGACACCGCGACGAAGGTCCGGCCCGAGCCGGCCTGATGCACCCAAACGCCCTTAACGTCCGGGATGCCCGCCCCTTCAAGCGAATCAAGCAGGCCGGCCGAGCGGATAAAGCATCGTTCGAATAGATGCGAATGCGGTGGCTTTTGGCTCGCCGCGCAGGTCAAAATGGGATCGTTGCGGTAATAGACCCTCTCGATATGGATGACGGGCTCTTCCTTGGCGTCGCCCGCATAGTAACCCGTCCATTCGCCAAATGGGCCTTCGAGGGCAGTCTCATCGGGCGACACCCACCCCTCCAGCACAAGTTCGGAGCGCGCCGGGAACGGCAGGCCGGTCACCTGCCCTCGACGACTCGATCGGCTGGCCAGCGAGCCCGCCGGCCCAATCGAGTTCGGCTATTTGATCGGAAAGCGTATAGCGCGCTGCGATGTAGGTCGCCGGGTCGATGCCGACGACGATAACCATAGGGCACTTCTTGCCTTCCTTCAGGTACTTGTCGCGCTGGATGCGGCCCTGCTTGCCGTTCGAGATGTAGGAGGTGGCGATATTCTTGCCGTTCACCATCACGCGATAGGTGCCGACGTTGACGCGGCCGGTTTCCGGGTCCCGCGTGATCACTCCGCAGGCGGTACCGATATAGCGTCCGCCGTCCTTCTCGTGGTGAACAGGAACCGGGAACTTGGTGATGTCGACATCTTCGTCGCGGTCAATATTTTCCAGGATCGGTGCTTCTGTGACCGTGCGCGGCGGCACTGGCTCGTACTGCTTTATGCGCTTGCGGTAGGCATCGAGCATCGCACGGCGGTCCCCGGACGTCTCTGGATCGATACCCATTCCGAGCGCGAGCCTCAGCGGCGAGCCCAACATACCATAAAGGCAGCGGAAGCCTCTCGGGTAGCCTGGCACGTTGTCGAACAGTAGCAGAGGCGAGCGGTCGACCTTCTCACGGTAAAGAACCTCGGTGACGGCCCCGATCTCCTTGTCCCAGTGTGCGCCGGAGACGTGGCGCAGCTCGCCTCCCTCGTCCACGGCGTCGAGAAAGTCGCGCAGGTCCGTCTGCACGTGCCGGTTGGCGATCGTTCCGTCCATGTCGTCGTCTTCTCCGTCAGTATGTGTAAGGCTATTCCCGCGTTCAGTCGCAGAGATAGCCCCATTTCGCCCGCGCTTCCCTCGCCTGTTCGGGCGACGGGGCGTTAACCGGCGGGAACTGGTCCATCCAGTGAAACGGCCGGCACGCGTCAATGATGGCGCGGCTATTGGTCAGATTTCCCTTTTCTTTTTCCCACGGCGGGATACGGGGGTCGAGATGCGTCGACCATGCGCCGCGGATGATGTCAATCGACTCAGCCGGATCAGACCGAGTGATCATCGCCCAAATCAGCTCTTCCAGGTTGGACACGTCGATATCCTCATCGGTTACGATCACGTACTTGCCGGCATAGGCACCAACATGGCACTGGCAGGCGATATGACCTGCCTGCTTGGCGTGGCCGGGATAACGCTGCTTGATCGAGACGGCGACCAGCATGCGCGCCGTTCCTACCTCGTGCAGCCACGCGCCGGTGACGTCCGGCACACCGGCCTTGGCCATATTCTCCTTCAGAAGCGCCGAACGCGTCACCGCCCGATAGCGCGCCACCTCGTCTGGCGGCCGTTGGGGAACACAACCGAGCAGGATCGGGTTGCTGCGGTGGTAGACCGCCTTGATGTCCATCACTGGCTCCTCCCGCATGCGCGAGCCGTAATAGCCTGTCCATTCACCGAACGGGCCCTCCGGCATCTTCTTGTCGGGGTTGATGAATCCTTCGAGCACAATCTCAGCATCGGCCGGAAACGGCAGTCCGGTATGCTTACCCTTGATCACCTTCACCGCTTCGCCGCGAAGCCCACCCACGACGTCGTATTCGCACATCCCCTTCGGGATCTCCGACGAGCCCATCAGAAACGTCATCGGATCGTCGCCGATAACGATCACCACGGGCATGGGTTCGCCACGTTCTTCATACTTGTCCCGGTGCATTCGGCCGTGCTTGCCGGGCGAGATGTAGAAGCCAACTTCGTTCCTGCTCTGGATCATCACCCGGTAGGTGCCGGCATTGACCCAGCCCGTATCAGGATCGCGGGTCACGTTGTAAGAACCAGTGCCGATGTAGCGCCCGCCGTCCGCCTCGTGCCACATCGGCGCGGGAAATTTTTCGATGTCGATGGCGTCGCCTTCGAGCACGTTCTCCAGAACCGGACCGTCGGCGACTACCTCATGCGGTATCTCGCGGACGTCTTCCATGTAGTGCTTGCGGAAAGCGTCCGAGAGCTCAAACTTGTTCAGATCGGATGGAAAGCCGAGCGTCATGTTCATCCGCTTGCCGGCGAAGAAGTTCACCAATACACGCGAGCCTTGGAGCGTGCCAGGGATGTCTTCGAATACGACGCAAGGAGCCTTGACGTCATGCATCACGACTTCCGCCGCCATGCCGATATCCCGTTCCCACGACGCGCCCCGGACGTATTTCACCTCGCCAAGCTTCTCGGCCTCTTCAAGCCATTCGCGGAGGGAATGATAGGGAATGCGCAGGTCGTTCCGCCCCGCGGAAACGGCTCCGCCGACCGTATCCCCGATCGCATTGCCCATGTCGTCGGCCATATGACTACTTCCTCTTTCGTCGAGACGATTTCGGGCGTTTATAGGCGCCCAACAAGCTTGGGCAGCCCTCTTTCCCTTCTTTGCCCCATGGATATGCTATTGGATTGGTGTTCGAACGTACAGCAACCCCGACGATCAGGAACCAACCCGATGGCCAACAACGCCTACGCCCACCACGAAAGCCCGGTGAACCTTCCCGCAAACCGGCCGGAGCCGAAGTTCGTCTCCGACGCAATGGCGGAGCTGCTGGCGAAGATGAATTTCAAGCACGTCTTCCTGCTGCCCGGCGCGAGCTATCGCGGACTGCACGACTCGCTGGTCAACCATAATCGCAACTTCAATCCACAGATCATTCTGGCGACGAGCGAGCTTTCGGCCGCCTCGATGGCGCACGGTTATGCCAAGGCAACCGGTGAGCCGTCTCTCTGCATTCTGCACGACCTCGTCGGCGTGATGAACGGCTCGATGGGGATCTACAATGCCTATTGCGATCGCGCGCCGGTCGTTTTTCTTGGCGGCGCCGGGCCGCTCGATCCTGACCAGCGGCGCTTCATCGAATGGAATCACTCAGCGAACACGCAGGCCGATATCGTGAAGAAATGGGTTAAGTGGACGGACGAGCCGCCGACCGCGAATGCCACCATAAAGTCGATGCTGCGCGGCAGGCAGATCGCGGCTACGGCACCGCAAGGCCCCGTGTACATTTCCATCGACACACATATCCAAGAACAACCGATCGACGGCAACATCGAGGATCTAGACCCAATGCTGCCTCGCTATCAGCCGCCGCCGCCGATGGCCGCGAACGAGGACGCGCTGATGGAAGCGGCGAGGCTAATCGTCGAGGCAGAGTTTCCCGTCCTCGTTGGCGGGCGTTTCGGCATGTTCGAGGCAGTGCGCAAGCCCCTGATCGAATTGCTCGAGATCACCGGTGCAGGCGGGCTCAACGACCGCGCAATCTTCTGTTGGCCAAGCGACCATCCGCAGAACCTGTCGGGCGACCGGGACGCGTTGCGCGAGGCGGATGTTATCGTCTGCCTCGATGTCATAGATATCAACAACACTATGGGGACCTACGCCGTCAAACGCCGGTCGGACATCATTGAGGCTCGCACCCAGGCGGCGCCGAAGATCATCGACATGTCGCTCAACGGCATCGACAACAACTCTTGGACCGCATTCGGGGGCCCCACACCGCCGGTCGACTTACAACTCGTCTGCGAGCCACGGCACGGTCTTCACCAGTTAATCGCCGCGGTGCGCAAGGCGCTGGAGCGCGACAATTCCAGCCATGCCCGCATCGAGGCGCGCAGAAAGATCCTCTCCAATCGCCATGAAAGACTGCGCGCCGCGCAGACGGAGAAGGCACGTGCCGGTTGGGATTCGTCGCCGCTCAAGGTAGAGCGCATGATCCACGAGGTCTATCAGGCGGTTAAGAACAAGCCGTGGACGCTGACGGCCGCAAACCACCGCTCGTTTAACGAAGTCGTATGGAACTTCCCCGGCGCCGGTGCCTATCTCGGCTCAGACGGAGGCGGCGGCGTCGGCTACAACACCTCTGGCGCGATCGGCGCGGCGCTCGCATTGCGCGACGAAGGCCGGTTCTGTGTCTCTCTGGGCGGCGACGGCGACTATCTTATGGCGCCCGCCTCGATCTGGACCGCGGTGCACTACCGCATACCAATGCTGCACATCGTCAACAACAACTCCACCTGGGGTAACGACGAGGTTCACCAGATTGAGGTTGCGCACCAGCGCCAACGGCCGCAGGAGAACGCCTGGATCGGTCAGGCGATGCGCGATCCGGTCATCGACTTCGCCCAGGTCGCACGCGGCTTCGGCGCCTGGGCGGAAGGCCCCATCGGCGATCCCAAGCAGCTCGCTGACGCGCTTAAGCGGGCCGTCGACGTGGTAGAGAAAGGCGGCGTCGCGGTGCTCGACGTTACGACGCGGCTTGGGACGGTGTCTTAGAAATTACGCGCTGAGCGCCGCGCGCTCGCCTGCACCAAAGCCAACGATTACATTGCTGCCGCCTCGGTCAAACACTGGCCGCTTAATCAATGTCGGGTTGAATTCCATTAACTTGCACGCCTTGGTCGCGTCTACAGCGTCCTTGTCAACGTCTGCCAGCTTGCGCCAGGTCGTGCCGCGCCGGTTCAAGAGTGTTTCCCAGCCGGCGACGTCCGCCCAGCGGGCCAGATCGCCGGCGTCGAGCCCGTCCGCGCGGAGATCATGAAACTTGTGTTCAATGCCTTCCGCCTCGAGCCACTTAAGCGCCTTGCGGCAGCTATCACAGTTCTTGATCCCAAAGACCGTCAGCGACATCAGCCTTGTTCCTTCAATGTGTCGAAAAGAAGGTCGAGTGCAGCGCGGGCGAAGGTCCACATGTTATCCTCTCGGTCGTCGTTGCCGGTCCGGACGATCCGCGTAGCCGTGACAGGTCCGACGACGGCGAGCGCGACGTGTCCAGCGGGATCGCCGTAGCGGTTGCCGGTCGGCCCTGCAGCGCCCGACTCCCCGATCGCCCAGTCGGCCTCTAACAGATCGCGAACAGTCGATGCGCATAGCGTCGCGTAGTCCTCGGTCGAGCCACGCATCTGCGCCTTAGCGTCATTGAACCGCAGCAGGCCGCGTCGCGCGGTCTGCGTATAGATCGAGGCGCCGCCCAGAAAATAGGCCGAAGCGCCGGGTACCGAGAGCAGCGAGGCTGCGATCAGGCCACCCGCCGCTGATTCAGAAATCGCGACGGTCTCACCGCGTTGCTTGAGAAGCTCGCCCACAGGCGCCGCCATTTTCGAGAGGGATTGCATTGTTTCCGTCCGGCTTGTTGTTGCCCGTCAGAGCAACGGAAAGGTTACGCTGATCGCGCTGAACTGGTTTTGTGTGTCCTGCTCCTCGAATTCGCGCGACCGGATGATATGGCTCATCGCAACGCGCGCCTTGCTGAAGATAGACAGTACGAACCCGAACTGAATATCGCCGACGAGCACTTTCTTGTCGACATGATGACTGTCGCTCAAGGTGTTGCCATCGAGAAAGATGTTTCGGGCAACCGCGCGGCCGCCGATACTCAAAAAAAGATAGCCGTTAGCGATTTCGTTCGGATCAGGCGCGTAATACTCGGAGCCCGCGATCGACGGGCGAATGCGAGGCGGTCCGAAATCGCTAGCGAGATTACTGCCGAGGCGAAGCGTGATACCCGCATTTGCGTAGGTATGTATGTTGCCAAGCGCAAACCCCGCCGAAGGCATTACATCTACTTCCAGCCAACCGTTCCGTGGCGACGCCAGCATGGCATCCCAGCGTAATTTGCGCTCGTAGGACAAAACAATCCCGAGCTCGTTCCGGAGCTGGTTATGCCAGCCATTCGGATAGGGCGCATTGATAGAAGAATGGATGAGTTTCTGAGTTTCGTCAGCGTGCGAAGCTGGACCAACGACGCCGAGCGTGAGCTCGATCGACTCAAGTCTTTCGAACCCCGTGGACGCCTTCTCTTTCTTTCCCTCCGGCCCGATCACCAGCCCAGCGGTGCCGTAAAGCCAGCCCGCATAGGGCCGGTCGTTGAGAATCAGATCCCGCCGCGATAGGTCCTCGGGCGTGAACATCGAATGACCGAACGCAAAGCCGTAACGCATTTCCGAGGCGGTCTCGAGAAATTTCACGCCCAGCACGTCGAATTCCAGCCCGGCCGCAAACAGCTTCAGCGGATCCCCCACTTCGAGCGCTTCCGAAATGCACGAAAAGCGCGTTCCGTGCGTGTAATGGCGGTCAGTTCCACGTCCGTCGAGGTCGTTTTCGAACAGAACACTGCCCGTCACGCACCGCCCGGCAGCGGGCGCGGCGCCCTGACACAAAGCCAGCAGCACCACCCCAAGAAGGCGTGCGCCTCTCTTGCAAGTAAACTCCGTAAACAGGGAAGTCATTCCGGGAGAGTGCTGCTTCAAAGCTTCGACTGCAAGACTGCAGGCTCAGACGTTTTTCGCTGTAGACATCGTTCGCCGGATCAGGATTTCAATGCTGATATTTTTGGGTATTTTTTTCTAGTTAATGGTCTAAAAGGGGTATTTAAGATTTTTTATATTGCGGTTAATGAAGGTCGTAGAGATATATTTTTTGTTTTTTTCATAATTCCGGATTGTTTTTCTAAACAATTAGTTCTACCAAAACGCCATTAACGAACGGTTGCGGGTCCACCATCCCAATCGGATTCGCGCAATAGAATCAGGGCCACCTCGATGCGCCATCTTCCCGCTTTTTTCGACATCGCAGGCAAAGTCTGCGTTGTAGTCGGTGGCGGCGAAGTTGCGGCGAGAAAGGTCGATCTCCTGGAACGTGCCGGTGGTTGCGTTCGTGTGATTTCACCCGAACTCGTCCCTTCCCTGTCAGACGGCGTGGCTGCCGGCCGTACTCAACACATCGGTTCGACGTTTTCTCCAAAACATCTCAACGGCGCAACGCTCGCGATCGCCGCCACCGACGACCGCGAGGTAAACGCCCGCGTTTCGTGGGAGGCGCGGCAGCGGAATATTCCAGTTAACGTCGTCGACGACCCTGCGCTCTGCAGCTTTCAGGTCCCCGCGATCGTCGACCGCGACCCGGTACTGGTCGCCGTGTCGACCGGTGGTGTCTCGCCGGTCCTAGCGCGCTGGGTACGCGGCCAGATTGAACGAGCCCTGCCCTCGTCGCTTTCATCTCTTGCCAACCTAGCCGAACGCTGGCGCAAGACCGTCCTCGACCGACTGCCGTCTCTACAGGTCCGCAAGCGGTTTTGGGAAGTTCTGTTTGCCGGCCCGGCCGCGCAATTCGCGCTTGAGGGCCGCGATGCCGACGCAGACCGAATGCTTTCCGATCTGCTGGACACATCGGGCCCGGTTCCCGGCGCCGTCCATATCGTGGGGGCCGGCCCCGGCGATCCGGATCTTCTGACGCTGCGTGCACACCGTCTACTGCAGAGCGCGGACGTCATCGTTTACGACCGACTCGTGTCCAACAGCGTACTCGATCTAGCCCGGCGCGACGCAGAATTAATATACGTCGGCAAGGCGCCCGGCGCGCATTTGATGGCGCAGGAAGATATCAACGCACTTCTCGTCAGCCTCGGCCGCGAGGGCAAACAGGTCATTCGCCTCAAGGGCGGCGATCCGTTCGTGTTCGGTCGCGGCGGCGAGGAAATGCTCGCGATCCGTGCGGCAGGCCTGTCCTGCCATATCGTCCCCGGGATCACGGCCGCCGCCGGCATAGGCGCCGCCACCGGCATTCCGCTGACACATCGCGGCCTTGCTCGCAACTGCACGTTCATAACCGGCCACTCTTCGGAGGGCGAGCCGGACGCAGACTGGGCCAGCCTCGCCCGCGGCGACAACACAATCGTTGTCTATATGGGGCTAACAGCGCTACCCGCAATTGCCCAGAACCTTGTCGCGCACGGCCTTCCTGGATATACGCCGGCGGTCGTCGTCGAGAACGGCACGACGATAAACCAGCGGACCATATCCGGGACGTTATCCAACATCGCGGCGCAGGTACGATCTGCGAACGTGAGAGGACCCGCGTTGACCTATATCGGCGACGTCGCGGCCCTCGCGGCATCGGACCCGCGTTCCGCCGAACAGCTCGAGCTGGCTGTGGCGGGGTAAGGGGTACATAGATGACTAGTAAGGTAGTTACCGCCAACCGACTGACTGACGGGCTTGTCGTCTATCTTGGCTATGCTGGGTGGACCGAAGATATACACCTCGCACGGCGTGCCAGCGACGACGCGTCCCGCGAAGAGTTACTTGCCCTCGCCGGCAAGGCGGTCAGCGATAACGAAGTCGCCGACGCCTGGCTGATAGACATCGAGGCCGAACGGGCCGTCCGTCGGCGCGAACGGATCCGCGCGGCGGGCCCGACGGTCCGTCCGGACCTTGGCCACCAGGCAACCCGGAGCGCCTGACGATGTATAGATATGACGAATTCGACCACAAGTTCGTTGCCGAACGGGTGTCCCAGTTCCGCGATCAGGTGCAACGCCGCCTAAACGGCGAGTTGACGGAAGACGAATTCAAGCCGCTAAGGTTGATGAACGGCCTCTACCTGCAGCTTCACGCTTACATGCTGCGGGTAGCGATCCCCTACGGCACCCTGTCGAGCCGGCAGATGCGGAAGCTCGCCCATATCGCGCGCGTCTACGATAAAGGGTACGGCCATTTCACAACGCGGCAGAATATCCAGTTCAATTGGCCCAAGCTGGTCGACACACCGGATATCCTCCAAGAGCTCGCCGAGGTCGAAATGCACGCCCTCCAGACGTCCGGCAACTGCATCCGCAACGTCACCGCCGACCAGTATGCAGGCGTCGCGCACGACGAGATAGATGATCCACGTATCTACGCCGAGATCATTCGCCAGTGGTCGACGCTACATCCCGAATTTTCATTCCTGCCGCGGAAATTCAAAATTGCCGTGACAGGCGCCGAGACGGATCGGGCGGCAGTCAAGGTACACGATATAGGGATTACGATACTGATAAACGAGGCTGGCGACCCTGGCTTCCGCATCGACGTCGGCGGCGGCCTCGGCCGAACGCCCATTGTTGGCAAAACAGTCCGCGACTTCTTGCCCAAACAGGATTTGCTGACCTATCTCGAGGCGATCCTCCGCGTCTACAACATGCTCGGCCGCCGCGACAATATTTACAAGGCTCGCATCAAGATACTCGTCCAGTCAGAGGGTATAGAACGGTTCCGCGAGCTAGTTGAGATGGAATTCGCCCTTCTGCACGGTGGTTCACTCGACCTGCCGAAAAGCGAGATCGCTCGCATCCGCGCATATTTCTCTCCGCGGGCATACGAGAAGCTTCCAGATCAACTGGAAGAAGGCATGGAAGCGAGCCGTGCCGACTCCGAGTTCGACGCCTGGCTGGCCACCAACACAGTGCCGCACAAAGTATCGGGCTACGCCATCGTGAATATTTCGCTTAAGCCGGTCGGCGGCATCCCAGGGGACGCCTCAGCCGAGGAGATGGAGGCGGTTGCCGACCTAGCCGATCGCTATTCATACGGCGAAATTCGCGTGACCCACGAACAGAATTTGACGCTGCCCGACGTTCGTCAGAAGGATTTGTACGACTTGTGGCTGTCGCTAAACATCTCCGGTCTTGCGACAGCGAACATCGGCCATGCAGGGGACATTATAGCGTGCCCAGGCCTCGACTACTGTGCCCTCGCGAACACACGGTCGATCCCGGTTGCGCAAAACATCAGCCGTCGCTTTGCCGACATGCGTCGCCAGCTCGAGATTGGGCCCCTGTCGATCAACATTTCGGGCTGCATCAACGCGTGTGGCCATCACCATATCGGTAATATCGGTATCCTCGGCGTCGAGAAGAACGGCGAGGAATTCTACCAGATCACTCTTGGCGGCCGCGCCGACGATAATGCCGCCATCGGCCGCATCGTCGGGCCCGGCTTCGCGTTCGAAGAGGTGACTGATGCCGTCGAGACCGTCGTTAATACATACCTCTCTCGTCGCTCGCACGAGAACGAAAGCTTCGTCGAAGCCTATGAACGGCTCGGCGAAGAACCCTTCAAGGAAGCTCTCTATGCCGCTCGTTAAAAATAAGCAGATTACAGAGGACTCATGGACCCATATCGCGGACGCCGAAGACCTTCCGTTTGATGGTTCGGTTATCATCAGCGCAGACCGCTGGCTCACCGACCGGGAATCTCTGGTGCACCGCAATGCGCCTGTCGGCATCCGCCTACGAAACAACCAGTCTCCGGCCGACGTCGCGGTCGACCTCCACCGGTTTGGCGTCATCGCGCTCGAGTTTCCCGCCTTCAAGGACGGCCGTGCCTACACCCAGGCACGTCTCCTCCGCGAGCGCTACCGCTTCGAGGGCGAAGTTCGCGCATTCGGTGAAGTCCTGCGCGACCAGCTTCTATTCATGCAGCGCTGCGGCATCGACGCCTTTGAGATCCACAAGCGGGAGGATGCGGAAGCGTTCGAAAAGGCCATTGGGGAGATCACGGTATTCTACCAGCCCGCCGCCGATGCTCGCACGCCTGTCTCAGCCTCGCGCGTCACGGCCGTCGCATCCTGGGCTTACTGATTGAGAGCGAAAACGTGAGCTCGGGCTTAAGTCTACACTTCCTGCGGGTAGAGCACGCGCGGACAATCTTTCGCACGCTCACGAGAGCGCCGACGGAGGCGATACCCTCCCTTTGTTCGTTCGCCAAGGCAGAGTTGTGCTTCGGTTGATCTAGCACGACGGGAACCGACAAGCATTCCCCTAAATACTGCTCGGCATACGCTGATCCGTACGCCTCAAAAAAGGAAGCTTCAGCCCGAGTTAGCTCTCGGCGCAGCGCTCAGCTCATCTTCACGTCGTCTCCCGCGATATACCGGGCGCCCTCACCGGTCAGCAACCGGTGGACGTTGCGCGCCGCCTGCCGTGCGGAGTAGATCAGCGCACCCGGGATCATTGCAGAGTTGTGGGGAGATCCAATGACGTTCGGCAGCGACAGGAAATCGTGCCGGGTTTCGAACCGACCGTGCCGGACGGGTTCGATCCACCAAGATTCCAGGCCTACAATGAAGTGCGGATTGGCGAGGAGATGCGCGTACAAGGCATCCTGGTCAATGATTTCCCCGCGTGCCACATTGATCAACACGGCGTCTTTCTTCACGCGACTCAGCGCGGCTGCGTCAATCAGCCCATCCGTTTTTGTGGTAAGCGCAAGAGTGATGACAACGTAGTCGCTTCTTTCGAGGACGGCTCCGACATCGTCGAGAGTCCCGATAAACTCCACATCTTCGTCGGTTCGCCCGCTTCGGTTGATGGCATGGATGCGCAATCCGAGTGGCATTAGAAGGCGCGCGACCGCTCGGCCCGTCTCTCCGAAACCGAGAATGCCGCACACAGCACCCCTCACCTGCTTGGTCACAGCGAACTGATTGAACTCGCCGGCCTGCATCGCCAGGTGCTCGCCGCGCAACCGCTTCGCGCCGGCGAGAGCCATGGCTAACACATGCTCCGCCATCGGTTCAGCGAAAGCGCCAGCGTTGTACGCGACGGGAAGACTTTCCGGGAGGTCGCGAAGAGGAAGATAGTCGATCCCGGCGGTCATACACTGCAGCAATTGGCACGAGACAAGTTGCTCGAGGCACTCTGGACCAAGGTCGCGCCAGGGGTGATAGGTCATCGCGGCGCGCGCTTCCCTGAGAACGAGGGACTGCCCCTCCGGATCGAGGTCGGGCAGAAACACCACGTCAGCAACCCCGGCAAGTTCTTCCCGGATCGCTGTAAGCGCTTCCGCTTGTGGCAACTTCGAGACTAAGACGACGGGAAGGCTCATCGACGAAGGATCAAACGCGGAACTCGCTAAAGACCTCCTCGGGGAACAGTTCCTCGATCTCGACCTTCCGCTGGCACACGCCCTGCTCAAAGCCATACTGCAGGAACGCCTCGAGCGTCTTCCTGTTCTTCTCCACGCCATAGGGAAAGAAATCTTCGCCGAACAGCTTTCGCGCCTTCTGCGCGCCTTCATAGCACCATGCGTAGGGCACGCGCGTCGCTGTCATCTCCTGAACGCGGAACATCGCGCGGTCTTTCGCCTCGGTGAAGGCCTTGAGGAGGTTCATGGCTATCCAGCGGTTCGCCCGGAACGTGTCTCCACGCATCGCGATCACATGCATGATCGGGAAGATGCCAGAGTCCTTGTAGTATTGCTCCTCGATCTCCTGATAATTCGGATAGAGGTGGACGATCGTATCCTCGCCTTCTTCCACCGGACCTGGCGGATGCGCCGACATTACACAATCGATCTCTCCGTCGAGCAGCATGCCGGTCAGCGATTTCGTGGGCTCGTTCCGGTACTTCACACCGTCAGGCAGCTTGAGCTTTACCTTTTCAACACGGCCCGGATCGTTGACGCCCGCCTGGACCCATTCGATGTCCTGAAGCGGGATGCCAATGTCGTGGACGAGCCAGCCACGCGTGTAGATCGAGGCCGTCTGAGCCCACTCGGGAATGCCGATCTTCTTGCCGCGAAGATCGGATGCGTCCTTAATGTCGCTGCCGGGAAGAACGAACAGCGACGACTGGCGAAAGACGCGCGACGGAAAGACGGGGATCGCAGTGACAGTGTCATCGTCCTGCGACTTGAGCGCGATGTACTTGCCGAACGACATCTCGGAGACGTCCCATTCGCGAAACTTGATGAAGCGGAAGAACGTTTCCTCAATTTGTAGGTTCAGGTATCGGAGGTCGATGCCCTCGGCCTTGATGTCGCCGCGTGTTAGGTCCCGCGTGTGCTCGTAGTCACTCGCGGCATAGGTGAGAGTAAGTTCCGACATTTGGACACTTCCCGTTGGCTAATTTGTTAAGCTTATCCGTGGCGCGACTATAGCGCCGCCTAACGAAACCGAGGCCGAAATTCGGCCTCGGATCGAATTTTCAGACGCGGCCCGCCTTGCGGTCCATCTTGTCGCCCCAGTCGGCGATGCCGTTCAGGTAGTGGTCCCATACCATCAGATTGTCGGCGCATGCCTTGACGACCTGCTCTTCCATCTTGAGCTCGGTCGCGTATTTGGCAACGTTCCGCCAGCCGAGATCGGAATGTATAACGTCCGCTTCGCCGTGATAGCCAAAGAACACGAGGTCTTGATCGGTGAGACCGAACAGCTTCTGCCACTTCGCGTGCTCGCTGCCGAACCAGCCGCGCTTCTTGACGAGGCCTTTGCCGTAGCCGGGAATATTCGCACGCTCGGCGCAGGTGTTCGCCACCAGCCCTTCAAGCCAGTGCGTGTTGCTCATGAGCGCTTCCCAGGACAGCCAACACATCTTGGTCGAGTTCAGGAGTGGAGCGTTGCGGATCTTCTGACGCGTCAGCCCAACCTTAATGCCGAGATCCTCTAGTACCTTCCAGTGCGGTTCGCCTTCGTAAAACTCGTCGTCGGCTATGATCTCCTCGGTGCAGGCCTGCAAGATACCGAGCTTGACGTCCCAGATCGGGCAGTTCGTCGCGACGCGGAGCTTGAGCACCGAGTTGCGCTGCCGTGTGTTCTGCCGATGCTGCATGACGAAGGCATGTGCACGTCCGATTGTCAGGGGCTCGTTTATCAGCCTATTGTTCTTAGAATAATTGTCGACCACCTTGTCGAGGGCCGCGATAACAGACTTGGCGCTCATGGTTTTCCTCTTTCGTTAGGTGATCGTGTTGTGGCTCACGATCCAGTGTTTATCAAAGACTCTTGAGCGATACGTGCTATTCGATATTTTTATGGGGGCCCTGCCGCCCCCCTACTTTCATGCCTTGCGAAGACTGCCCTTACTGTGATCTATGCTCTCGTTGATGACCGCGTCGATCGCGTCGCGGACGGCGCGCGCGGCATTGTTCTCGCTGAATGAAGCGGCGTAGGCCAGGTGCAGAGTTCGGGAGACGCGCGGCTTCACAATCTGAGCCGCTGCAACGATGCCCGCCGCAACCGACCGCTGGACAGTCGCCAGCGGCAGCATCGACCAAGCGAGACCGCCCTCGACCAACTCGCGCATTGTCGACACAGAATCGATCTCAAATGCGACTTCGATCTCCACGCCATTTTCGCGCGCGATGTTCTCCACCCAATCACGCAGCCCGAATCCACGGCTGGGCAAGATCAGTCTTTTCTTCGCCGCTGCCGCGAAGGAAATCGTCTCGCCCAGCATGCCCTCTGAGACCGGGCCGACGAGATAAAGGTCTTCAGTCAAAAGTGGTTCGGTCGCAATACCCGTCACCGCCGTAGGGTTATAGGTGAATCCCATGTCGAGCGAGTTCTCGCCGAGGCGGCGCATAATCTCTTCGCTGAGCCCTTCGACGATGTTCAACGAAACATCCGGATAGGCGTCCCGGCAGGCCCGAACGAGCCGCGTCGCGAGGATCGCACTTGCCGTAGGTGTGATACCTATGACGATCTCGCCTCGCGGGGGACCGAGAAGATCGGTCACTTCGCGCTTCGCCTGCTCAACCTGTTTGAGAATGGCATTCGCGTGCTTTAGTAGTACCGCCCCTGCCTGCGTCGGCTCGACCCCCCGAGAATGACGGCGCAAAAGCGTCACGCCTAGCTCGTCCTCCAGCTTTTTTATCTGCAGGCCAAGCGCCGGCTGCGCGATGTGGACGCGATCGGCTGCCTTCGTGAAGCTTTTCGCCTCGACGATTTCGGAGAAGTAGCGAAGCTGCCTGATATCCATTGAACCTATCGCGATATATATTCGATATATCACTTGATTGCCTCATACCGCAACGAGATTTCAACCCCCAGACCCCGCGCAGCTCCGTTTCGGCAAAAGGAGTACCCCCCCACCCCCCGAATCCGTGACAGCGAAGATGATGAAAAACAGGAGTAAGAGGTCTCCCTGTTGCGCCCGCCGAAGGCTTCGGCGCGCCGGATCCGCCCGATATCGACATCATGACGCGCCACGTGACGGCCGGCGCCGGCTAAGTGAGGTATTAGGACTGTTCTCTCGACGGGGGTCTGCTGCCGCACGGGCTGAGGGAGCTTTGCCAAATACTCATCTCGCTAGAGAACAAATTCAGCTATTGCTTGACCTTCTAATCTAAGCTCGCTGAGCAACAGGGTTTGGCCGGAGAAAGAGCCTTGGCACTGGCAGACTTCCAGACGAGGGAACTGTTTGGCGTCCGATAACGCGCCGCACGGACCTAGGCGCACCTGTTGAAACGGGCGCGCACGCCATCGACATTAACGTGGTCAACCACGACCTGAAGAGAGTGTTTTCGGGCAAAGAGAGCATCAAGCTCGGCAATATGTCCGCCGAGGCCAACGCCGTCAGCAAGCTGATGAGGTCGATGCCCTTCATCAGCTTCGGCTTGGCCTACGATATAAATCTCGAGCGCGCCAAGCCCCAGAACGCGATCGCAGCCGAGTAAAGATTATTCGGCCTAAAGGACCGGCTCTCCTTTCACCGTGATCCGGCGCATCATACGTCGGTGAGACGGGTCGAAGAAAGTTCGAGCGTGGTGCGAGCAGCGGTTGTCCCACAACAGCAGATCGCCGACGCGCCAGACGTGCTCATAGAGGAACCGCGGCTCCTCGTTTAGGTCGAACATCATCTCCAGCAGCGCGTCGCTTTCTGAACGCGGAATGCCCTCGATGTAATCGGTCATCAGCCGGTTAACGTACAGCGCCTTGCGGCCGGTCTCAGGATGCGTTCGCGCGACCGGGTGCGAATATTGTGGCGCGTTCTGGTCGATATTCTTACCTCGCGCGGTCGGATTGCCAGCATAATCGTATATGTTGCGAGCCTTTAGCCCGTCGAGGCGCGCGCGAACTTTGTCGGGCAACCCGTCCCAAATCATGTAATTATTAGAGAAGATGGTGTTTCCGCCGGTCGGCGGGATCTCCATCGCGTACAGCGTGGAAGCGCGCGCCGGGATCTCGTAATAGCACTGGTCGCCATGGAACCACATCTCGCCGTCCTCGAGCGCCGTCGCGTAGCCGCTGTCGCGGACGTTGGTGATCATCATGGTGTGCGACATGGCCTTGTTGGCCTGCTTGCCAGTGCGCACCGCTTCGAGCTCACCGAAATAGCTGCAGAAGCGCATCTGGTCTTCATTGGAGATATCCTGATCGCGGAAAACTAGGACGATATGCTCGTACCAGCCGCGCTTCAGTTCGGCGACGGTCGCATTATCGAGCGGCTTGCTCAAATCTAGCCCCCTCACCTCCGCGCCGAGGACATCAGACAACGGCTCGAACACAATATCCGATGCCTGTGTCGCCATTTTTCTCTCTCCCCCTTAACCCATCGTTCGTCTTCAAACTATATTGTCCCTTATTTCTCCCGGCAATTCGGCAACCCGTGTGACAGAAAGCCACGCTAAGCTCCCCGGTCAGACGCCCTCACATACCGGCAATTTTGCCGTGTTTGCGACCGGCTTCTTCAGCCTGAGCCAAATTCCGATGATGACGTTAATCGTGCCGCTCTGGGCGCTCGATGTCGGCGCGTCGGCGTTCTGGATCGGAATGGCGATCGCCATGCGGGCGCTGCTCGCTATGGTGTTCTCGATCCAGGCGGGCGCGATTATGGACAGGCTGGGAACGCGGCGGGTCACCCTTTGGCTCGGCGTCGGCGGCGCCGCTATGGTGCCGATCTATCCGCTGTTTCCGAGCGTCGCAGGAATTCTGTTGCTCCAGGTCGTCGTCGGGTTCCTGCACCTCACCTGTTGGATCGGAGCGCAAGCGCTCGTCGGCCGCCTGACGAGGGGAGATCCCGCGCTAATGGGCCGGTTTACCTTCCTGGCCACGCTGGGCAATTTCCTCGGCCCGTTTCTAGCGGGTCTCGCGTGGCAATATCTTGGCCCCTGGGGTGCTTTCGGGATGGTCTCTGTCTGGTCGCTCGCTTTCGTGCTGGTGACCTACGCCGTGTCGCGCGATGTCGATGGGAGCGTCGGCATTCGGGTAACGTTTACCGATTTACTCCCCCGCTGGACAACCTACGCGGCTGGATTCGCGCTTATGCGCGTGCCCATAATTACATACGTTATCATCGTCTCTGCAATCCTCGCCGGCATGTACGCGATGCGGCACACGTTTTTCGCCATATATCTCGAAAGCATCGATTTTCGCGGCGGCGAGATCGGCTTTATCGTCGGCAGCATCGCGCTGTCAGGAAGCGTCGCCGGTATCGCGGTCGGGCGCCTGTCGCGCTGGATCGCTCCGCACTGGCTCGTCTTGATCGGCACCGTTGCCGCCACGGCCGCCTTTTGCATGGCACCTCTTTTTTCTAACTTCTGGTGGCTTCTTGTCGTCGCCTGCACCACGGGCGCGTGCTCCGGAACCGCGTTCCCGATGATCCTGTCTGTCCTGACGCGCGGCGCGGGAACCGACAATCAGGGGCTCAGCGTTGGGCTTCGGGCGACGATGAATAGGACGGCTTCGCTTGCGGTCCCGGTTTCCATGGGCGCCATTGTCGGCGCATCGAGCCTGTCTACGGGCTTCTTCATCATGGGCGGCATCATCGTCGCGATCTCGGCTATCATGGGACTAGTATTGGTCCGAATCCTGCGGGCGCCGCACGGCACGAGCGTGACGGGAGAGAGACAATGACGAGCTTCGAGGATCTGGCTGTCCACAAGCTGTTTCGGATGGACGACGACGTCGCCTTCATCACTGGCGGCGGCGACGGTTTCGGGCGCATCGCTGCTCTCTCTTTCGCCAACGCCGGCGCCTCCGTCGCGGTCACAGATCGGAACAAGGAGAGCGCCGAAGCCGTTGTAGCCGAGATCGTGTGTAGGGGCGGGCAAGCCCTCGCATTCGAACTCGACGTCGCCGACCGAGATGCGCTGAAATCGACCGTCGACGTCGCCGCCCGAGCCCTCGGCGGTCTTCACGTTCTGGTCAACAATGCCGGCATAAGCAATAGGGGGCCGACGCTGGAAATGGAGGACAGCCACTGGGACAAGGTGGTGGAGGTGAACCTTACGGCGGCAGTCTTCGGCAGCCGCGCCGCTGCGCCGCATATGTTTGAGCACGGCAATGGGAGGATCGTGAATCTAGCGTCAATCATGGGTCTCGTCGGCAACCGGCTTTTCGCGCATGTGGGCTATCAGGCGACGAAGGGAGCACTGGTAAACGTAACGCGCGCGCTGGCCATTGAATGGGCCGATCGCGGCATCCGGGTCAACGCATTAGCACCGACCTTTTTCCGGACGAATTTTGGCGCCGCCTATATGCAGTCCAACCCGAGCCTGGTCGAGGCGATCGAGGCCTCCACGCCAATGGGGCGCTTCGGCGAACCTTGGGAACTCGCGGGCCCGCTTCTGTTTCTGGCCAGCAGCGCGTCGTCGATGGTGACTGGTGTTACCCTGCCGGTGGATGGCGGATGGACTGCTGCCTAACTGGGCTCAAAGAAAAAAATAAGAGAAAATGCATAGATCCCTCGGCGCACACAGGGCTCGCACTTTGGCGCGCCGTATGACAGAATCGCGGTCAAAGTCGTACTCGTTCGAGTGAAACATCGGGATAGTCGTCGCAGCGTGCACGCGCAGGGAAACGATCCATGGTCGACACGAACAAGTTCAAGAAGCTACTCGAAGACCGTCTCGCGCTTTTGGTCTCCAGGTTGAGTGAAATCGACGAGAACCTAAAAGAGCACGGAACTGAGGCGGATTTTGAGGAACGCGCGATCGAGATCGCCGGCGACGAGGTCTTAGAAGGTCTCGGCGTTCAAGGCCTGAGAGAAGCGGAGCAGATCAAGGCCGCACTAACTCGGATAGATGACGGAACCTTTGGGGTCTGCGTCCAGTGCGACGAGGAAATTCCAGAAAAGCGGTTGGAACTGCTTCCGCACACGCCGTTTTGCACTTCGTGCATGTCGAGGACGAATTAATGCTCAAACGAGACCCGAATTCCTAATCCAAGAACGCCACCGCTCCTCTATCGAGCCGCCGACGACAGCTTAGGGGATACTGCGCGCCCTGAAGAACACTATCCGCTGAGGTCGTCTCTATCCTCACCGAAACGAAAAAGCTCTGAAGGAAAATAAACGGGCCTACAACGCGCGCTCGCGCCCTCCTTCGCTAGTCTAGTTTACCCTTTCGACGCCATCACCAGCGCCAGCATGTTCGCCGCGTAATCCGACGCCTGCGGCGTTTCCATCAACCGTGCGTTGGAAATGTAGGTCTTGCAGGTCGCCAGGGCCGTGCGGTCACGGCTCGCGAGCGTCGCCAACATCTCATCCGCGGCCGAATACAGATTGCCGGCAGGAACAACATGGCTGACAAAACCTGCCGCCCGTGCCGTCTGCGCATCGACCTCTTCCGTCGAATAGACTAGCCAAGCCACGGACTTCGGCATCGAGCGGTCGATATGAGCCGAGATCGCCGCCGTCGGCGGCAGGTCGTGCTTCATCTCGGGAAGCGAGAACCGTGCGTCGTCCGCCGCGATGGTTACGTCGCAGACCGCGGCTGCAGCGCAGCCGAAGCCTGCCGCCCGCCCCTGCACCGTCGCGACGACCGGCACCTCCGCTCCGCGCACCGCCTCGTAGAAACCGAGGATCGGCGCGGTCAGCGCTTCGCGCATCTCGACGCCATTTTTCGGCGTATGTTCCGGCGCGCTCTGCGGGTCGCGGCCAAGGCAAAAGTTGTCGCCCGTGCTGCTGATCGAGATCGCCTTGATTTCTGGGTCGCAGCCTGCATCGATTATTAGCGCCGAGACGTGATCCAGCATGTCAAGCGTCAGCATGTTGCCCCGGTTGGAACGATCGATCGTGATTCGTGCTATGGAAGCGTCAAGGTCGAGCCTCAAGACGTCTTCGATATCGTCAGCCATTCTTCTTCTCCCCTATTTCTTTTTCAGCGGACGGTATTCGAAGGCGGCACCGCCTTCGATCAACCTCGCAATTTCCTCGTCGCTGGCACCCAACACGTCTCGCAAGATCTCCGCGGTTTCACCGCCCAGCCGCGGCGGATAGGTGTGATCGTTCATGCGGGAGCGGGACATCTTCACTGGATTACCGGCGACGCGTGCAGCGTTACCACCGCCGTCCTCCAAAGTCAGTACCATGTCACGGCCGACGATTTGTGGATTGCTCAACGCCTTCTCGAGCGAATTGACTTCGCCGACGGGAATTCCGGCCTCCAGCAGTCGCGGCACCCAGTGAATCGCCGCCCTCATCATGAAGGCGCCCTCGAGGATCGGCCATAACTCGTGCCGATTGGCGTAGCGGTTCTCGTTGAGCGTAAAGCGCTCATCGTCCTTCAGCTCGGCAAGGCCGAGCACGTCACACAACGCCTGCCACATCCGCTCTGTGTTGGCCGTGATGACCAGCGACGTCCCATTCGCACAGTTGAAGCCGCGATATGTCGGGATCGAATCGTGCCCCCAGCCTTGGCGGCCCGGATTCTTCCCCGAATGCAGGTGATAAGCCGCCTGATAGCAAAGCATCGAGATCTGGCAGTCGAGCATCGAGACGTCGATATACTGGCCGCGCCCGGAACGTCGGCGTTCCTCGAGCGCGGAGAGCGCGCCGATCACCGCGTACATGCCAGCATTGAGATCGCCGATCGGGATGCCGGAGCGGACAGCTGAACGGCCGGGCTCGCCGGTCATCCCCATGCCGCCAGAGATCGCCTGGACGATCATGTCGTAGGCTGGCCGATCGCGGTCGACGCCGGTTTGCCCGAAACCGCTGATCGAGGCCCAGATGAGACCCGGATTGCGCGCCGATAGGTCGTCGTAGGTAAGCCCGAGTCGGTCGAGTACGCCGGGCCTGAAATTCTCGACCATAATGTCGCTCTCGTCGGCCAACCGCTTGACGATTTCTAGACCGTCGCCGTTCTTCATGTCGACGACTATGCTTTTCTTGTTCCGGTTGATCGACAAGTAGTAGCAGCTGTCATCGCCCACGAAATAGGGCGGTAGTACCCTAGACCAGTCGCCCGCAGGCGCTTCCAGCTTGATCACCTCGGCGCCAAGATCGGCGAAGATCATCGTGGCATAGGGACCGGCGAGAAATTGGGTCAGATCGAGGACCCGCAGACCCGCCAATGCGCCCTGCCCGCTCCTCTCTCTCTGCGTTTCGTCGCCGCTCATAATATTGCTTTCCGCCCGTCTCCGATCAGCTCCGACGGTGCTGTCGGGAAGCAATCGTTCTTCAGGGAAGATTTAGCAGGTCGAACCGCCAAACTGAATACAGGGCGACGGAAAAGAGATTAGAGAATGAAGCTAACCGCGCCGAGCGCACCGAGCTCAATCGAATCGAGGACGGCTCGACGTTCCGCAATCCGGAACCCTTCGCCTGTGACGCGCAGCTTGAAGATGTAATGGCCGACATATTCACCTCCACGGCCCTCTCGGCGGAGGCGGTGAACTGAGAAATTGGCCGCAACCGTCACCTCGTCACCGTCGGCTCCGACGATCCGGACGTTGGTGATCAGTCGGCGTGTACGCGACGGCGGAAACTCAGCATGCGCGTCGGGGCTTTTTAGGCGTTTTACGCGGCTGCGGATACGGTGGATGTCGTCCGCGATGATGAAGAGCGTATCCTCGAAGTTCGACTCTGGAGCCTCGTTCGGCGGCACGAGGTAGTACGCGTCCTCGGTTAGAAGTTCGAGCCAGTCGTCCAGCCGCCAGTCGTCGAGCAGCGCCGCCTCATGATAGAGGAAATCCTCTATCTCGGCGCGTGTCACGGACAGCGCCGCTCTTTTCGTCTCCGTCAACGCCATTATTCAGCCGCCTGGGCTGCTGCCTGGGTGCCGGTCATCAGCTCGTTCCAACGCCGCCAAAACGTGCGCAGATGCAGCTCGTCCGAGTTAAGCTGCTCGCCGGTCTTCGCAATGCCGCGCGTCATCACTGACCAAGGCACCTCGTTGACCGTCTCCGCGATGCCCTGCTGGACCTGCATAAGCGCCTCAACGTCGTCGGGCGTCGCGAAGCCGCCCGGACCGTAGAACGTAAGGAACGCATCCAGGCGGACTTTGCGCATCTCCCGGCTTTCCTCGACAGGGCCAAGCGCCCACGCCGTGACCTCCATCCGGTCGACTGCCGCCGGCCAAAACGTCCGAACCGTTACCGACGAGCCGTCGTTGATCATCAAGTTGGGGAAGACGAACAAGTTTCGGTTGGTATTAGCGACGCGTTCCGCACGTTCTTCGCCAAGCCGCTCGACCAGTTCCGCCTTAGCCGCCTCGACAATCGGCTTCGCATCGTCGCCATAGATAGAAATCCAAGCGGCGACGGGCCGGCCGCGGAAATTGGCGTTGTCGATCACGGCGTGCCCGTTGCCGAGGTTCCGCCCAATGCCGCGTTTCGGTAGCAGCAGCCCCTCGCCCTTGGGCACTGCAATGTTGACCCCAGCATCCCTCATGTATTCGAGCCAGGTCGAATGCGTTGAATGCAGATGGTAGTCGTCGAACGAATTCTCCACGAGGAGTTTCCAGTTCGCCTCTACGTCGTATTCCTGCACGCCACTAACGATTTCCATCGTGCCCGACGGCGACTGGTCAACCACGAGATCGATATATTCCTTGGCACCCGCCAGATAGGTCTCGAGGTCGGGCACAGATGGTTCGAAACAGGCAAACCAGAACCCTCGATAGTTCTCGAACCGAGGCGCTTCCTTTAGCCCCAGCTCTTCTCGGTTGAAACTATCCGGATATGCGTCGTCTCCTGGCACGGCCACGAGCCTACCGTCGCAGTCGTATGACCAACCGTGATAGAAGCAGTAGAACCGCTTGGTTTTGCCCTTGCGCTCTCGGCAAACCTGCGCACCCCGATGCCGGCAGGTATTGAGATATAGACGGACCTCACCTCCGCTATCGCGGCACATGATGACCGGCCGTCCTGCCACCCGGCGGGTGACGAAATCGCCTGGCTCTCGAACCTCGGATTCGTGGCCGGCATAGATCCAACAAGTATTGAAGATCCTCTCCCGCTCTTGCGCCAAAATCGCGGGGTCGATGAGGGTCTGGCGGTTCAGCCGAAAATCGTTTTCGGACGGATTATCGATGATGTAGGGCGATGTGTTCATGTCGGGGATAATGGCTCAATCGCCCGCAATCGTCCACCGCCACAAATGCCGCTAGCGGTGCTTTCACCCTTACTCAGCGGCTTCGCGCGGCGGCAGCTTCCAGCGCGGCCGGACGGCGTGGCAGGTGTATCCCATCGGGAACCGCTGCAGGTAGTTCTGGTGTTCAGGTTCCGCCTCCCAGAAATCGCTCACTGACTCGATTTCGGTGACTACCTTGCCCGGCCACAGACCCGAGGCGTCGATTTCGTTGATAATAGCCCGGGCTATATCGCGCTGCGTATCATCCTCGTAGTAAATCGCCGACCGGTAGCTCGGACCCATGTCGTTGCCTTGGCGGTTCTTGGTGGACGGATCGTGGATCTGGAAGAAGAACTCCAGCAGGGCGCGATAGTCGGTCTTGGACGGGTCGTATATGACTTCTATCGCCTCGGCATGGTTGCCGTGGTTGTAATAGGTGGCGTTAGGCACTTCGCCACCAGTATAGCCGCAGCGCGTGGAAATCACGCCCGGCTGATGGCGGAAAAGCTCTTCCATTCCCCAGAAGCAGCCACCGGCAAGAACGGCGCGTTCGGTTGTCATGGCGAATCCTCTACTGGCATTTTTTCGATATTAGGAAGATGGTGACCGCCGACCGTCGAGTAAAGATCAAATCACCACGAACAAAAATCCGCGACGGGCTTCCCCAACCTGGCGCCGCTCTATTCCGGCCATTCGCCGTGGTCGAGGTTTCAGGTCGGAATAATGGCCGTGGTCTCGATCTCGAGACGGGCCTGATCCTCCATCAGCGCGACGACCTGCACGGCGGCCATCGTTGGATACGTCTTGCCCATCACCTCGCGCCAAGCCTCGCCGACGCCTTTGAGATTGGCTAGGTATTCTTGCTTGTCCACAAAATACATCGTCATCCGGCAGACGTTCTCAGGAGTTGCGCCGCCCTCCTTAAGCACCGCGACCGTGTTAATCAATGCCTGGCGGAACTGTCCGACGAAATCATCCGCTTCCCATTCCTCGTTCGAGTTCCAGCCGACCATACCGGCGACAAAGACGAAACACCCCTCGGAAAGTATCCCGTTCGAATAGCCCTTTGGCCGCGGCCAGCCGGGCGGATTTAGTGTCTTCATGACCGATCCTTAACTTCAGGAAAACTTGCACGGTTCGGACGGTTGTTTTAAGCTTAAAATAATAACGGATCAACGTTGCATCCGGGTGAACGAAATCGACACCACATCACAAAAAGACAGTCACGGACGGCTCGGCGGCACGCCGCTCGCGGGTCAACACGCGCTCGTCACAGGGGCAACGCGCGGCATCGGCGCGGCGATCGCGGAGACGCTGGGCCGCCTCGGCGCAGACCTGACGTTGACGGGGCGCGACCGCCCTCTCCTTGATCAGCGCGCGAGCGAGATAGCCGTGGCATCCTCGGTCATGGTCCACGTCGAATCCGCTGACGTCACCGACGGCGATGCCGTTGTTGCCGCCCTCCGGTCGGCCGTCTCAGCGAACGGGCCCGTCACCATCCTCGTCAACAATGCGGGAACGGGCAAGAGCGCCCCAATACACAAAATGGACCGGTTCCTCTGGGATTCGATGCTCGCCGTCAATCTTACTGGAACGTTTCTCTGCACGCAGGCGGTCCTCCCCTCGATGCTAAACGCGGGTTACGGACGGATCGTCAACGTGGCCTCGACAGCGGGCCTCAAGGGATATGCCTATGTGAGCGCCTATAGCGCGGCGAAGCACGGCGTAATCGGGCTCACGCGGTCTCTCGCTTTGGAGCTCGCGACCAGGGGGATAACCGTAAATGCGGTATGCCCCGGTTATACAGAAACCGATCTAATCCGCGACACGTTGGCCAACATCGTCGCCAAGACGGGCCGTTCGGAAGAGGACGCGAAGAAGGAGCTCGCCGCGACCAACCCTCAGGGACGGCTCGTCCAGCCGTGGGAAGTCGCGGAGGCCGTCGCCTGGCTCGCGCTCCCCGGATCCGGCTCCATCACCGGTCAGGCAGTGCCTATAGCCGGCGGAGAAGTGATGTGATCGACGAACGGCCCGATTACGAAAGCGGCGTGGGCAACGGCGACGGGATGGAATTGCGCGTGTGGCTACGGCTTCTGACCTGCACGAACATGCTAGAAGGCGCCGTTCGACATCATCTAAAGCAGACGGTGGATACAACGCTACCGCGGTTCGACATCCTCGCGCAGCTCGAACGGCACGGCGGACCGATGTCGATGGGCACTCTTTCTCGCCACCTAATGGTCTCTAACGGCAATGTGACAGGCCTCGTGGATCGGCTCACCCGCGAGGGATACGTGGAAAGGTCGCCCCACCCGTCCGACCGGCGGATTCAGATGGTCAACCTGACGCTGGAAGGCGCAAAATTCTTTAGAGAAATCGCGGAAAACCATCGCAAATTGGTGGGCGACATGATGGCGGGCCTCAGCTCGTCCGAGATGCGTTCGCTCTACGCCCTGCTCGCGCGCCTGAAGGAATCGATTCGCGCGGCCGACGACGACAACTTGGAGGTAGCAGAATGAAGACGATCGCTGGCGCCGCGCTTGCGCCCGAGCATTTCGCATGGAGCGTCGACGGCAAGGTCGCGACGATCACCATTAACCGTCCGGATCGCAAGAATCCGCTGACCTTCGAATCTTACGCCGAACTTCGGGACACATTCCGCACCCTCCAGCATGTCGACGACATCAAAACGATCGTCATCACGGGCGCGGGTGGGAATTTCTGCTCCGGCGGCGATGTGCACGAGATTATCGGCCCACTCCTCGAAATGAACATGAAGGACCTTCTCCGCTTCACCGAGATGACCGGCGACGTAGTCAAGGCTATGCGTACCTGCCCGCAGCCGATCGTAGCTGCCGTCGACGGCGTCTGCGCGGGCGCGGGTGCCATCCTCGCCATGGCGTCCGACCTGCGTTACGCGACGCCGGAAACCAAGACGGCGTTCCTGTTCACGCGCGTCGGGCTTGCTGGCTGCGACATGGGCGCGTGCTCCATTCTGCCGCGGATCATTGGCCAGGGACGCGCGTCTGAGCTCCTTTACACCGGCCGATCGATGAGCGCGGAAGAAGGATATAACTGGGGGTTTTTCAATAAGTTATTCAATTCTTCTAAACTTCTTTCTGAATCTGAGGAAGCGGCCCGGCGGCTGGCCGAGGGCCCTACCTTTGCGCACGGTATCACCAAGCGTCAACTCCACATGGAATGGAACATGAGCGTCGAAGACGCGATTACCTCCGAGGCCGAAGCGCAAGCGATCTGCATGCAGACCAAGGACTTCCAGCGCGCATTCGACGCATTCGTCGCGAAGCAGAAGCCGGTATTTGAGGGTAACTAAGCGTGCCAGACCGCAGCTATCTCACCTGGCCATTTCTGGACGACTCGCACCGCGAGCTGGCAGCCGCGTTCCGCAACTGGGCTGACAAGGAAATTACGCCCCTTGCGGAGGATGAGCCCGACACGGATTCTCGCCTCGACGCCCTCGCACGAGAACTCGTCTCGCGCCTCGCCGCCGGCGGTTGGCTTCAATATTCGGTCCCTGCCCCGTGGGGCGGCAGATTCGAGACGCTCGACGTGCGGGCGCTGTGCCTTATGCGTGAGACGCTGGCGCAGTATTCGGGCATGGCGGATTTTTCGTTCGTCATGCAGGGTCTCGGAAGTGGGCCCATCTCGCTGTTTGGCTCCGACGAGATCCGCGAGACTTACCTTCCCGGCATTGCGAACGGTACGCGGATCGCCGCCTTCGCGCTGTCCGAGCCGGGCTCAGGCTCCGATGTGGCGGCGATGGTGACCGAGGCGACCCCCGAAGGTAACGGCTTCGTCCTTAACGGCGAAAAGACACTGATTTCGAACGGTGGGATCGCCGATCAGTACGTCGTTTTCGCCCGAACCGGGGAAGCGCCAGGCGCAAAGGGCCTGTCCGCCTTCGTCGTCGACGCCGATAGTCCGGGATTTTCAGTGACCGAGCGCTTCAATGTGATTGCGCCGCACCCGCTCGGCAGGCTGAAATTCGACAATTGCCGCATCCCCGCCTCGCATCGCCTTGGCGAAGGCGGCGACGGGTTCAAGATCGCCATGGCCTCGCTCGACGTCTTTCGCTCGACGGTCGGCGCCGCGGCGCTGGGTTTTGCGCGGCGCGCCCACGACGAGGCCCTCGTGCAGGCAAAGACGCGACAGTCGTTCGGCAAGGCCCTCTCCGACTACCAGCTCATCCAGGAGAAGCTCGCCGACATGGCGCTAAAAATCGATGCCGCAGCGCTGCTGGTCTATCGCTCAGCCTGGGCGCGCGACACGCAGTCAGCTCGGGTAACGCGCGAGGCGGCGATGGCGAAGCTCTTCGCGACCGAGAGCGCCCAGGAGGTGATCGACCAAGCAGTGCAGTTATTCGGGGGCATGGGCGTCGTCGTAGGAAGCACCGTAGAACGCCTTTACCGAGAGATCCGCGCCCTTCGGATTTACGAAGGCACCAGCGAAATCCAAAAACTAATTATTGCAGGCCAGGCTTTGGCAGCATCGGATTAGGACGGGAACTGATACGGCCATGAACACGCATCTTCCGGGCGGTCCAACCGCCCATGCTGATACGTTCGCCGCCGACAATCTGCCGCCGCGCGACCAATGGCCAGACTTCGACTACGGCTCGCTAGAGATCCTTCGCAGCTATCCCGACCGGATGAACGCGGGCGCCGTGCTGCTCGACGAGATGTGCGAGACAGGCCATGGCGACAGCCCGGTCCTGCACTACGAAGACACGACCTGGACCTACAAAGAGCTGCGAGCGCTCTCCGACAGGATCGCGCGCGTTCTTGTCGAGGACCAGGGCCTAGTGCCCGGCAACCGCGTGCTATTGCGCGCACCCAACAATCCAATGCTTGTCGCATGCTGGTGCGCGGTTCTGAAGGCCGGCGGCATCTGCGTGACGACGATGCAGCTACTGCGCGCCCGCGAACTGGTCTATATCGTCGAGAAGGCTAAAATCCGCCACGCGCTGTGCGACGAGACGCTTGCCGGGGCGATGGAGGAAACCAGGTCCTGCAAGCCCGAACTGGAGCACGTGCTCTATTTCTCGGCGCTCGGCGACAGCGACGCGGGTCTCGATACTGCAATCGCGTCGAAGAGGCCCGGGTTCGACGTTTGCGACACCGCGGCAGACGATACCGCGCTGATCGCCTTCACGTCAGGCACGACTGGCTCACCTAAGGCGACGATGCATTTCCATCGGGACGTCATCGCTATGTGCGACTGTTTCCCTCGGTCATTCAAAATGGCCGAACCTCACGATATCTTCATCGGCACGCCGCCCCTCGCCTTCACCTTCGGCCTCGGCGGGCTGACCTGCTTCCCGATGCGCTTCGGCGCCTCAACGCGGTTTTTCCCCGGCCCTTTAGGCCCCGAGGAAATGATGAAGGCGATTGAGAAGTATCGGATCACCAGCCTCTACACAGCGCCCACGATGTACCGCCTTCTCGCCGAACTCGCACCCAAATACGATATCTCCAGCTTAGTGAAGTGCGTTTCCGCCGGCGAAACCCTGCCCAAGGCGACGTGGGAGGCATTCTTCAAGGCGACCGGCATCCCGATCGTCGATGGACTCGGCTCCACAGAAATGATCCACATCTTCGTCTCCGCCAGCCGCGAGGACATGCGCGCAGGTTTTACTGGCAAGGCGATCCCGGGATACAAGGCGCGAATCGTCGACGAAAACGGCAACGAGTGCAGAACCGGCGAGCCTGGCCTACTCGCGGTGCAGGGCCCGACGGGGTGTCGTTATCTTGCCGACGACCGCCAAAAGACATATGTCCGCGACGGCTGGAACTACCCCGGCGACATATACGAGATGAGCGAGGACGGCTTTTTTAGGTACGTCGCCCGAGCCGACGACATGATCATCTCGGCGGGCTACAACATCTCTGGCCCCGAGGTGGAAGGCGCGCTGCTGGACCACAATGCGGTCGCCGAATGCGCGGTGATCGCGAAGCCGGATCCGGAGCGGACGAACATCGTGAAGGCGTTTGTCGTCCTGCGCGCTGGGTTTGACCCGACGGCAGAGATGACGAAATCGCTGCAGGATTTCGTCAAGAACGAGATCGCCCCCTACAAATATCCCCGCGAGATCGAATTCGTCCGCAAATTGCCGAAGACAGAGACGGGCAAACTTCAGAGGTTCCGACTCCGCGAGCGAGAAAGCGACTAAATCCGGCCGAATTCCGTATATATTAGAGTCTATGATGGGTCAGACTACGATAATGTCAGCCTAAGAGTGCACCGTGATGGTGCCGGCAGCCCCTGCGACTCGCATGCAGTGTCGACACTTACCTATCTCCAGGACGCAACGGATTATTCGTCGGCATTCGATTTGCCAAAGGAATTTGATTGCATCGTCTGAGGCTAGGTCTTCGCCTCTGATTTTCAAAAGTCTCAGGCGGCCACTTCGTAGGCCACCGTATCGCGTGCAAACCCACCATATAAATCGAGCATACGCTCGCGCCACTGGAAGACCGGATCGTCGGCGTCGAGCAGCTTGAACGGGCTCGTTACCCTCGCCCACTGGAACTGAGAGAAGACGACGTAATCGGCATAGGCGGGCCTTTCGCCAGAAATGAACGGCTGGCCCTTGCGGAAGGTCGTTCGGATCGGATCGAGCGTGCGGTAGAGATTCTTCACCCTATCCTCACGACCTTTCTGCACTTCCTCGAGCGGGCGCTTGTACATTTTCTCCATTGTCTCACGGAAATAGTCGCGATCCTCCGGATGCGCCGCATCGAGCACATCCCGGGCGATCAGCGGGCCGAGCGCGACGTTGACCGCGCGGTCGCACCACGAATTCAAGACGCGCGTCACGCCCTTGCCGATCTCGCCGCCAAACAGCGACGGTGCGACCGGGTACCGCTCTTCGAGATAGATCGCTATATCCCAAGAATCGTTTTCGATATGCTCACCGTCGACCATGACGGGGACACTCGTCGAGTTGGCGAAGGCGATTGAATCTTTGTCTGTCAGCAGCAGCGGGATCTGATCGAAATCGAGTCCCTTGTGCTTTAGCGCCATTTTCGCGCGCCAGGAAAACTGGCTGTAGCGCCGGTCGTCGGCACCGAGAAGTTCGTAAAGCTTGACGGTCATCGGGTCGTTCCTCCTGTCGCTCGTGGCTATCCGCACCGGGCCTGCACGTCAAGGATCCGAATGGTTGCGTAATCCTCATTCCGGGGACTAACTTTGCCTTGCAACAAAAATGGGGGAGGCAGGATGGCTGATCCGAAAGTCTTCATATTCGCACCGGCGGACGATACAGGCGAGAGCCATGCTCGGCTCGAACGCTATGGCTGCGACTTGACCCTCGGAGAAGCCGACTGGCACACGCCGCAGGGCAACAATGAAGAGGAAATGATCAATCTCGCCGCCGATGCGGATGCACTAATGGGCACCTCGATCCGCTCTAGCCCCATTACCCGCGCGATCATGAAAGCTAGTCCAAACCTGCGGGTCGTCGCCAAATGCACGGTCGGCACCGACGATATCGACGTCGACGCAGCGACCGAGCTTGGCATTCTCGTGACCCATGCGCCGACCGAATCCAATTGCTACGGCGTCGCAGAAGGCACCGTTGCAATGATCCTGAATCGTCTCAAGAAGCTTTCTCAGAGAGATG
Source organism: Alphaproteobacteria bacterium (assembly GCA_038131485.1). Classification (GTDB taxonomy): domain Bacteria; phylum Pseudomonadota; class Alphaproteobacteria; order MPNO01; family UBA830; genus JAYQUR01. The sequence goes on along the minus strand of JAYPPO010000008.1, from coordinate 35,435 downwards.
CCGCCGTAAAGTCCGGAAAGTGGCGCGATCCAGCCCTTATGGGCCGATATCTGGGCCGGCGAACAACGGACGGCTACGAGGGGATGACCCTCGGCATTATTGGGCTGGGACGAATTGGGGGGCGAGTTTCTCAGCTCTTCCAGCCTTGGGGCATGCGCATCATCGCGCACGATCCCTTCATTGAGGACGAACGGTTCGAACGGAAAGGCGCTGAGAAGGTCGAGCTAGACTACTTACTAGAACACGCAGATATCGTCTCCGTCCACTGCACACATAACCGCACAACGGACAAGTTCATGAACGCAGAGCGTTTCGCGAAGATGAAGCCGGATGCGATCTTTATCAACACGTCGCGCGGCGGAAACGTTGACGAAGCGGCGCTGGCGGACGCGCTGAAGAATGATGTGATCGGCGGCGCGGCCATCGATGCTTTCGCCGACGAGCCGCTGCCCGCTGACTCTCCTCTCCGGGATCTCGGGGACAAGATCTCGATGTCGGCCCACATGGTCTCGTCGAACCTGAATAGCGGGCTCGGCCCGGGATACAAGTGGGCGGCGCAGGCGGTCCTGAAGGCGCTGAACGGCGAAGTGCCGAACAATGTCTTCAATCCGGAAGCGATCGAGAAATGGAAGGAACGCTTCGGCGGCCGTCGCGCGATTCTCGTGAATGAACCGTTAGAAGACCACCGGGGCTACGGGCCGGTCGATCCCTAAGCGGGTTACTCCGCCGCTTTCGGCGCGGCCGCTGCGGCACCGACCACGGCACCCTTCATCTCCCATTCGCTCGCTCGGTTGAGGAGCGACGAACCGGTCCGGTCTTCCTGCGTGTTTGGCTTGGCCTGCTCGCGCAACTCCTCCAGCTGAAGGCGCGAACGCTCGAACTGTCGGAAAGCAGCGAACTTGGCCGACATGTACTGGTCAGGCCACGCCTGCTTCTCGACGCCGTAATAGGCCGCCGCCTGCTCCGTGAAGCACGGGTTGTAGAGATGTGTCCGAGCCAACGCGACGAGGTCAGACCGGCCAGAGCCCACAATAGTATTCACCTGATCCCAGTCGAAGATGTTGCCGGCGACAATCGTCGGAATATCCGCCTCGATGCGAACCTGTTCTGAGAACGGCACCTGAAACATGCGGCCGTAGAGCGGCTTCTCAGCCGGGTCGGTTTGGCCGGTCGAGACGTTGATTACATCGCAACCTTGCGCCTTAAACGCCTTCGCGAACTCAACGGCGTCGTCGCCCGTTGTGCCGCCGGCTATCCAGTCGCTCGCCGAAATGCGGACGGACATTGGCCGGTTCTCTGGCCAAACCGCCCGACAAGCGTCAAAGACCTCAAGCGGATAGCGCAGCCGGTTCTCAATGCTTCCGCCGTATTCGTCGGTGCGGGTGTTGGTCACAGGTGATAGGAACGTCGCCAGCAGGTAGCCATGGGCACAGTGAAGTTCCGCAAGGTCGAAGCCCGCGCGCTCAGCGCGTTGGAACGCGGCGACGAAATCGGCTTTTACGCAGTCCATATCTTCCCGCGTCATCTCGCGTGGCACCTGAGATATTTGCAGGTAGGGAATGGGCGAAGCAGCGATAATTTTCCACGCGCCCTCATCGAGCGGCTGGTCGATACCTTCCCAGGCGAGCTTTGTCGCGCCCTTGCGGCCAGCGTGGCCAATCTGTATCGCCATCTTCGCGTCGGTGCGCTCATGCGCGAAATCGACGATTCGTCTCCACGCAGCTTCCTGCCCTTCGGTCCAGATGCCAGCGCAGCCCGGGGTGATTCGGGCCTCGGGCGAAACGCAGGTCATTTCCGTGAAAACCAGCCCCGCGCCACCCAGCGCACGCGCCGTGTAATGCGTGAAATGCCAGTCGTCCGGCATGCCATCAGTCGCGCAGTACTGGCACATCGGCGAGACAACGACGCGGTTCGCGAGCTTCATGTCGCGCAGCTTGAATGGTGCGAACATCGGAGGAACTGGCTTTTCTGCAAGCTCGGGCGAATCGAACGCTGCCGCGGCATCGGCCGAGAAGGCCTTATCAATCTCGGCAATAAAAGCCGGGTCGCGCATCCGAAGGTTGTCATAGGTAATCGCCTTCGAGCGCGACATCAGGCTGAAGGTGAACTGGTTTGCGTCCATGCCCCAGTAACGCTCAACATGTTCGAACCAAGACAACGAGACATCAGCGGCATGCTGCAGCCGTTCGACCTCGTCACGGCGGACATTGTCGTAGAGCTTGAGCGCCGTCTTGGCGTCTTTTTCCTGCTTGCAGGCCTCAAACAATGCGATGGCGTCCTCCATCGCGAGTTTCGTACCCGAACCAATAGAGAAATGCGCGGTGTGCGCGCAGTCTCCCATGATGACGAGGTTATCCTTCACCCAGGTTTCGCAACGGATCATTGGAAAGTTACGCCAGATCGAGCGATTGGTGATGACCGGGTAATGGCCAAGAAGATCCTTATAGAGCTCGGAAATGTAGGCGACGGTCTCTTCCTCCGTCGCATCCTGCATCCCCGCCTTCGTCCATGCCTCGCCCGTAGTCTCGACGATCCACGTACTCATCTCGCTGTTGTACTGGTACGCGTGGAGGTTCCAGATGCCGGCGTCGTTCTCGCGAAAATCGAAGGTGAAGGCCGGTAACGGCTTGGTCGAGCCAAGCCAAACGAACTTGTTCGGCCGCCAGTCGACGCGCGGCTTGAAGTGATCAGCGTACTGGTCACGAATCCACGAATTGATGCCGTTGGCGCCGAGGACGAGGTCCGCATCGGGAGCAATCTCATCGAGCGACTTGATGTCGCGCATAAACTCCATCTCGATGCCCACATCGCGGCAGCAGTCCTGTAGGATTACCAGTAGATCTCTTCGCGACATGCCGCAGAACCCATGCCCGCCCGACACCACCGTTTCACCCTTGTAGTGGGTAACGATGTCGTCCCAATAGGCGAAAGTCTCGCGAATGCGGTCGTAGGAATCGGCGTCGTAATCGCGGAAGTGGCCAAGCGTCTCAGCGGAAAAAACGACGCCGAAGCCGAAGGTGTCGTCTGGCCGGTTCTGCTCGTAGATTTTTATCTCGTGCGACGGGTCGGCTTTCTTCATCAGGAGCGCGAAATAGAGGCCCGCTGGGCCGCCGCCGATAATCTCGATTTTCATTCTATTTTTCGCCCAACGTTGGTCGAGATAAAATTATTTTAAGCTTAAAATAATTTTGGGCAAGGAAAATATTTGGCGGCAGTTGTGGATAAGTCCCCGTCTACACCCCCAACATATCCACGAGATTCGCGTAAACTGCACATCATGAACAGGCCAGCTCCCTTGCTCGAAATCGACGACGCCCCTCTGGGAATCTTCCCGTCACAGAGTCTGCACGCCCTGATCGCTAGCGGCGCAGTGAGCGCGGACGGCCACATCGACGATGACCTCGTTCAGCCGGCCAGCATAGACCTTCGCCTCGGTGAGTTCGCCTGGCGCGTGCAGGCTAGCTTCCTGCCCGGGCCCGATGCGACGGTCGAGGAAAAGGTACGCGCGTTCGAGATGCACCGCATTGACCTTACGGACGGCGCCGTCCTTGAAAAGGGATGCGTCTACATCGTTCCCCTGCAGGAGCGGCTAGCTCTCCCCGACGACCTCTCAGCCTTCGCTAACCCGAAGAGCTCTACCGGCCGGCTCGACGTCTTTACCCGTGTGATCTCGGACGGTGGAACGCGGTTTGATCTGATCCGGCGGGGCTATGATGGTCCGCTTTATGCCGAGGTATCGCCCAAAACATTCTCTATCGCGGTCCGCACCGGATCGCGCCTGACGCAGCTTCGTTTGCGCCGCGGGCGCGCCCGCGTAGGCTCGGATGATCTTCTCGCCTTGCACGACGCAACCCGCCTCGTCGACGTAGCCATCGATCGGACCGAGGTCGCCGAGCATAAAAGCCTCACCCTACGGCTCGATCTCGGCGGCGACGGCATAGTCGGCTGGCGCGCACGGCGCCATGCCGGGATCATCGACGTCGACAAGCCGCACCACTACGACCCCGCCGATTTCTGGGAGCCGGTTTCGGCACGGCGCGGCGGCATCATTCTCAATCCTGACGATTTCTACATCCTGGCCACGCGCGAAGCCGTCACGGTGCCGCCAGATTACGCTGCGGAGATGGTCGCCTACGACACGCTGGTTGGCGAATTCCGAGTTCACTATGCAGGCTTCTTCGACCCTGGATTTGGATGGAGCCCCGACGATTTCGATGTCGGCTCGCGCGGCGTTCTCGAAGTGCGCTCACACGATGTGCCGTTTCTTCTAGAGCACGAGCAAGTCATCGGCCGTCTCCGATACGAACATCTGACCGCGCGCCCAGAGAAGATCTACGGTAGCGGCATCGGCTCACATTATCAGGGTCAAGGCCTGAAACTAGCCAAACAGTTCCACGCTGTTTCCTAGAACTCGGTAATTTAGCTCCCTCCCGCACAGCGAGGACAATCGGAAATCAGCGGCGAAACCAGTATATCCGCATCATGACGGCGGAGACGCCGTCCCGCGAGCTGCTGATCGACGTAGCACAGAGTTTTACGGCAACGGGAGACTGACAACCACTCTCTGAACCCTTTGCTTTTGCGTCAAAAGTCTTATTTTGGCAACTCAAACACTGCCCGGAGAGCTTAGACAAATGTTCATCCAGACTGAAGAAACCTCGAGCTCCGAAATCGTCCGTTTTATACCCGGCCGGGAAGTCCTGCCCGCGGGCGCCTCGTTCTCGAGCGCTGGAGAAGCGGAGATCTCGCCTTTAGCAAAACGTATCTTCGCGCTCTCGGGTGTGGTGAAGGTTGCGCTCGGCGCTGTCGATGTATGCGTGACCAAGACGGGCGAGACGGAATGGCACATTCTGCGCCCGCAGGTTCTTGCCGCGATTATGGACCATTTTATGTCAGGCCTGCCGGTTATCGAGGGCGATTTTCCCGGCGCGGAGGAGGACGACACGGAACAGCTCACCGGCCCCGCCGCCGAAATCCGCGAGATCGTCGATACGCGAATCCGCCCTGCGGCGAAGGACGGCGGCGGTGACGTCGTTTTCAAAACCTTCAAGGACGGCATCGCGTACCTCCGGTTTGAGGGCGCGGCCTATAGCCTAATGCAGCCAATCAAAAACATGCTGGCGCACTATGTGCCCGAGGTGAACGACGTGCGCGACGCAATCGATCTCGAAGACCGGCCTGGCTTGCATACTGAGGAAGGCAAGGCGATCCTTAACCTGCTAGACAACCAGATCAATCCGCAGGTGGCGGGCCATGGCGGTCATATCTCGCTAATCGACGTGAAGGAGAATACCGCGTTCGTCCGCCTCGAGGGTGGGTGCCAAGGCTGCTCGGCATCATCCGCCACCCTACGCCAGGGCGTCGAGGTGGAGATAAAGAAGGTTGTGCCGACGATCGCGCGGGTCGTCGACGTCACCGATCACTCGGCGGGCGTCAATCCCTATTACAACTGAGGCTGGGCGGAATCCTGATAAGTCCACAACGCAGAGGGGCCTGATTATCCGTCGATTCTTTTTCGGTACACGTCCCGAAGCAATAATCACGGTCTATGCTGCTCTGATCTTACTAACGATCATGTCCGGCGTCACAGGTGCGCCGGAAATCTCAATCCCGTAGGGCGCGAGCGCGTCCTCGATAGCCGCAGCAATAGCCGCTGCCGACGGGATGGTGCCGCCCTCCCCCGCACCCTTCACACCGAGGGGGTTGATCGGCGTGGGCGATTCCACGTGGACTACCTCAACATTCGGCGTCTCCGGCGCGGACGGCAAAAGGTACTCGGCGAACGTCGCAGAAATCGGGTTAGCATTTTCGTCGTAATGCATCCATTCAAGCAGCGAATTTCCGATGCCTTGCGCGACTGCACCTTGGACCTGACCTTCGACAACGAAGGGGTTGATTAGCGTGCCAGAATCATGCGCCATCGCGTAATTCAGGATCTCGACGTGGCCAGTCTCGATATCGACCTCCACTTCGACGACCGCCGTACCGTTGCAATAAGACGATTGCGACGGCGAGAAATAGTGCGTCGCCTCAAGACCAGGTTCGACCCCACCGGGCAGCGAGAAGCCTGGCATGCCCTGAACCGCGCGCGCAATCTCCGACAAGCCCACCGACTGATCGGTGCCCTTGACGACAACGCGCCCGTCTTCGATGTCGAGGTCTTCCTCGGCCGCCTCTAGCAGGTGCGAAGCAACCTTGATCGCCTTTTCTCGTACTTCTGTAGCGGCGAGATGAACAGACGAGCCAGCATTGACGGCGATGCGGCTCGCGAAAGTGCCGACGCCGGACGCGATCTTGCCCGTATCGCCCTTTTGGACTTCGACCTCTGAGATATCGACGCCGAACTTGTCGGCGCAGACCTGCGCGAGCGTCGTCCAGTGCCCCTGCCCAGAATCACCACCGCCGGTATAGACGCAAATACGCCCCGATGGCTGAACGCGCACAGTCGCGCCCTCGAACGGGCCTAGCCCGGTGCCTTCGACGTAGTTGGCAATCCCGATGCCGATATGGCGTCCCTCGCCACGCGCCACTTCTTGGCGGGCGCGGAAGCCGTCGTAGTCCCCGATGCGGAGGGCTTCCGCCTGGCACTTTGGGTAGTCGCCGGAATCGTAGGTCATCGGCTTGCCGTCACGGAAGATTAGCCCCAGCGAATAGGGCATTTCCTCAGTCGGGATCAGGTTACGGCGCCGGATCTCGGCGCGATCCACGCCGAGTTTGTCGGCAGCGCGGTCCATCAGGCGTTCCATGGCGAAGACCGCCTGCGGCCGGCCCGCGCCTCGTACCGGCGTTACGGCGACCTTGTTGGTCAGCGCGACCCGGGTCTCCAGCTTGTACGCCGGCAGAACGTAGGGACCCGGCACCGTCGTTGCCGAGATGTAAGGCGAGATGATTCCCCACGGCATATAGGCGCCGGTATCGTGGATCATGCTGCCGCGCACGCCACGAAGCTTGCCATTGGCATCGACGGCAATCTCCATGTCCCAGTACTGGTCGCGTTCCATATTTGTCGCGAGGAAGTTCTCGCGGCGGTCCTCGATCCATTTAACAGGGCGACCAAGGTACTTGGCGACGACCGGTATCAACGCCTCCTCGACGTAATAGACCGTCTTCGGCCCGAAGCCGCCGCCGACGTCGGGCGCGATGACGCGTACTCGGTCAGACTCCCAGCCGAGCATGTCGACGACATTCTGCTTAACCAAAAACGGTGACTGGGTCGCGGACCAGATGGTGACTATGTCCGCAGCTCGTCGTATTCGGCGACCACCGCGCGGTTCTCAATCGCGAACCCGCCGCCGCGGTGGATCCAGAATTCCTCTCGGTGCACCATATATGCACCCGAGAATGCCGCGTCGAGATCCCCGTAGCCGACAGTGTATTTTGCGCCCTCGTTGTTGGGCGAAGCCGAGTGCGCCAAAGGCGCACCCTCGGCAAGCGCCTCTTTCGCATCTGATGCCGCGGGCAGGATGTCGTAGTCGACCTCCACCAGCGTCGCCGCGTCTTCAGCATTGTAGCGCGTGTCTGCGATGACGAGTGCGATCGGCTCGCCGGCGAAGCAGACTTCGCGATCCTCCAGCAGGCGCTGCTGAAACGGCTGCGATATGGCGGGGTTGGGCACCTGAAAGGGCACGGTCTGATCACGGAGGTCGGCCGGCAGGTCCTGCGCGGTATAGACGGCAATAACGCCCGGATGGGTCAGCGCCGCGCTCTTGTCGATGCCGTTGATCCGGGCATGGCTATGCGGGCTGCGGACGAAAGCCGCCTCCAGCATGCCGTGCAGATGAAAGTCGTCGGTATAGCTTCCACGTCCGGTCAGGGAGCCGCGGGTCTTCTAGCCGCGGCACCGGAACGCCGAACATCTTCGCGCCCATCGGCTCAGGCTCCGGACTGGGCCTGAAGCCTCTTGGCAGCGTCCAGTGCCGCGTTGACAATGCCTTGATAACCGGTACAGCGGCACAGGTTGCCGCTAATCGCCTCTCTAACTTCGCGTTCCGTCGGATCGGGATTGTCGCGCAGGAATTCGAGGCGTGGTCAGCATGCCCGGCGTACAGAACCCACACTGCAGGCCATGATTGTCTTGGAAAGCCTGCTGCAGGGGATGCAGTTCCTCATCATTGGGCGCTATACCCTCGATCGTGGTGATCTCGTGACCGTTCGCCTGGACGGCGAGCATCAGGCACGAGCGTGCCGTGATACCATTGAGCAGGATCGTGCAGGCACCGCAGACTCCATGCTCGCAGCCGACATGGGTGCCGGTCAGCAGAATCTCGTGGCGCAGAAAATCTGCAAGCGTTAGGCGGGTTTCGACCTCGCGCTCATAGCTCTTTCCGTTGACGGTGACGGAAACGGTTCTGCGGTCGCTCATCTCAGGTTCATCTCCGTTCCGTTGTCAGCGCGGGAAAATGCCTTGCCCAGCGCGCGGCGCGTCAGCACCGCGGCAAGATGTTGCCGGTACCACGCTGGCGCGTAGACATCTTCCATCGCGTCGATCTCGCGGCATTTCTCGGCGATCTCGGTAAACAGCTCAGCGGAGCCTGTTTCGCCTATTAGCGCGTCCTCGACCGCCTTTACGCGCAGCGGCGACGGGCCAACGCCGCCAACCGTCACACTGGCGCGCTCGATCAAACCACCTGCGCCGACGTCGAGCAGAACTGCCGACGACGCCATTGCGAAATCGCCGTGACGGCGCGCGAATTCCACGAACCCGTAGCCATGCCCTTCAGGCCACAAAGGCACCCGGATATCGGTCACCATTTCATCGAGATCGAAGGATGGCATCATATAAGACATTGGGAAATCCGCCATCGCTATCTCGCGGGTGCCGCCCTTCTTGCGGACAGTGACGGTCGCATCCTGCGCCATCGACACGCTTGGCAGTTCGGCGGATGGGTCAAGGTGGGAGAGCGACCCGCCGTAAGTGCCGCGGTTGCGGGTCTGGCGATGGCCGACATTGAGGATCGCCTCTTTCATCAGCGGGCAGCGGCGGGCTACGAGCTCCGAGAACTCGATATCTCGCTGGCGCGTCATACCGCCAAAAACAAGCGCGTCGCCGTCCTCGCGGATGTAGGAAAGTTCTTCAATCAGGTTGATATCGATGACGTCGTCGGGCAGCACGAAGCGCATGTTCAACATCGGCATCAGCGACTGGCCGCCCGCGAGGATCTTTGCGTTGTCCTTTTCAGCGAGCAGGCTGACCGCATCGTCGATCGAGCGCGGGTCGTGATAGGTAAAGGGAGGCGGTTTCATATCAGACCGAGAACATGTGGATGGAACAGGCACCGTGATCGAAGCCGGAAATGCCGCCACCGGTGCAGTGCGTAAGAGCTACTTTCGCGCCCTCGACCTGGCGGTTGCCCGCTTCGCCACGGAGATGGCGGACGACCTCGACGATCTGCGCAACACCAGTAGCACCAATCGGATGGCCCTTGGAAAGTAGCCCACCAGACGGATTGACCGGAATACGGCCGCCGACAGAGGTCTCGCCATCCTCCAGCAGCTTCGCCGCCTCGCCCTTACCGCAGAAGCCCAGCGCTTCGTAATACAGCAGCTCCGCGATCGTGAAGGCGTCGTGGACCTCGGCGAGGTCGATGTCTTCGGGGCCGATACCGGCCTCTTCATAGGCCTGCTTCGCGCCGCGGACAGTGATCTCCGGCGTGGTCATGTCTCGAAAACCCGTCATGTAGCGACCCGAGTTCACCTCAGAACCTTTCACCTTAACCTGCTTGCCGCCGAGCTGACGCGCCTTCTCCGCCGAGCAAATGATGACTGCTGCGGCGCCGTCTCCAGATGGGCAGCAATGAAGTAGCGTGAACGGCTCCGCGATCTTGCGGGCGCTAATCACCTCTTCGAGCGTCACCTCATTCTGGAATTGTGCTTCCGGGTTCTTGGCGCCGTGCTTGTGCGCCTTAACCGCAACCGAGGCGAGCTGTTCCTCCGTGAGGCCGTATTCGTGCATGTAGCGCCGCGCCCGCATCCCATAAAGCGCCGGCATAACAAGTCCGTGGGTAACTTCGAAATCCTCATCCTCGAGCGGCAGTGTACCGCCGCCGAATTTAGTGAGCTTCTCAACCCCGAGGACGAGCACGCAGTCGTACACACCTGCACCGACGGCGATGTAAGCCTGCCGGAATGCGGTGGATGACGACGAGCAGGCATTCTCGACATTGGTGATGGGGAGACCAGTGATACCAAGCTGCTTGAGGACGCGCTGGCCGGACATCATGCCGCCGAGACCGGAACCGCAATAAGCCGCCTCGATATCCCGCTTCTCGATACCGGCGTCCTGAATCGCAGCCTTAACCGCCGGCCAGCCGATTTCGGCGAGCGTCTTGTCTCGATACTTGGCAAACGGAACTATGCCGGCACCCATAACGAATACGTCGCGCAACGCTCTCTCCTTAGTCCCTCGCCGGCCGAAACGCGTAGCTCTCGAACGGCTCGCCGTCAGCCTCGCCGAGAACCGCCGTCGTCAGTCTAACGCGCATGTCCATCTTAATTGTTTCCGCGTCCGCTTCTACAATATGAGCGAAGACCCTTACGCCTTCAGGCATATCGACATAGCCGGCGATATAAGGCACATGCCAGCCCTTGGGAGCCACGTGCACCACCGACCAGGAATAAAGCGTGCCCTCGGTCGACAGCTCCGTTTCGGATACGTTTTCGGACATGCATTCGTGGCACACATGCACGGGTGGGAAAACCCGTGTTCTGCAGTCGCGGCATTCGGTCCCGATCAACCGCGCCGCTCCGTTGGAAGTGCGTTGCACCGCCTCGCCCGCCAGAAACGGATGCTCTTCTATATTTTGGACGGTTTCCGCCATAAATTCGATCCTCTCCCTGAGCGATTTTCTATCAACCAGCTGGCGATGCGGCAAGCATCACCACATCGCGCCGCCGCCGTCGACGACAACCGTCTGGCCGGTGACGAAATCGCTCTCGCCGGACGCAAGGAATATGCAGGCGCCAATTAGATCCTCCGGATCCTGGAGACGCTTGAGGGACCTACTAGCGAGCTTCGCCGCCGGTCCGCCGTCGCGCCAGTCGGTTCGCGCCTTCACGTTTTCGCTCATCGTCGAGCCCGGCGCGATCGCGTTGACACGAATACCCGCATCACCCAGCTCTTTCGCCATCGCTCGAGTCATCCCGAATACAGCGCCCTTTGAGGCGTCATAATGCAGATAGAATGGCAGGCCTGCGAAGATACGGCTGGTCGAGATGTTGATGATTTTGCCATAGCCCCGCTCGCGCATCACCGGAACCGCGGCCTTGGTGCACAGAAACGTTCCACCAACATTCACCTTCATGACACGGTCAAAAAGCTCGGGAGATATCTCGTCAATGGAGGCACGATCTAGAGTGCCGAAAATTGCCGCGTTATTGACCAGAACGTCGATCCGCCCGAACCGGTCGACCGTTTGCGCGATCAATTCTTGGCAGGCATCCCAACCGGAGACGTCGCACGAAATGGCGGCCGCTTCCCCACCTGCCGCTTCGATCTCCGCGGCTACCTGGCCAGCGTCGTCAATGTCCGAGACCACGATCTTCGCGCCTTCTTCTGCTAGCGCCCGCGCGTAGGTCGCGCCTATCCCTTGTGCCGCGCCGGTCACGATGCAGACGCGGCCCTCCACCCGTCCGGGCATGTTCCATCTCCCTGTCATATAAGTTTCTGCCTTAGATTTTGAGGCGCGCTCCAGCCGGCCGTCAACGCCGGGTGACGAATAGCGCTATGCGCTCTGCCGCGTCCGCCCAATTTTCCTCCCGCGTGCGCCCGCTTGCCTTTCGCGGCTTCAGGTCGTGGTCCCCGTCGGGTAGGAATGTGACCTCGATCGAATTCGACATTTCGTAGTTCTCGACTTCGTCGCGCCGGCCGAACGGATCGCGCTCGCCCTGCAGGATCAGCGCCGGTGTCTTTAGCGTTTTTAGATGCTCCGTCCGCGGTTGTTCTGGCTTTCCAGGCGGATGAAACGGATAACCGAGGCAAATGAGTCCGGCGACGCCCGCCTTCTCCGCAATCATAGAGGCCATGCGTCCACCCATCGACTTGCCGGCAACGACAAGATTGTTGGGTCCAAGTTCCGCAGCAAGCTCCGAGAAGAATTCGAGCATCACTGGCGCGCGGTCGGGCGGCCGTTTTTTGCAATCCTCTCGGCGCTTCGCCATATAGGGAAATTCAAATCTCGCGACGCGGATACCGCGCGCTCCCACTGCCTCAGCGAAATACGACATGAACTCTGAATCCATCGGCGCGCCGGCACCATGAGCTATCAACAAGGTCATTCGTGCATCTGCGGGACCATCGAATAGAAACTCGGTCACCGGGAGACGATCCGCCCGCGAGGAGAGACTTCGAAATCCGTTTCTGCTGCCTTTGCTCGGGCAATAAGAGCCACCACGACGCCAATAATTGCGATGAGAAACAGCCTCCGGATGCCCATCGCCTAGTTTTCTAGCCGCCGACGCACCATCACCTGATCACGCGAGTTGAGGACGACCGCATCGGATTGGTTAATCACCTCGACAGCCCACGTGACGAGGCCACGGTCAGGTTTTGAACGTGACTCACGCTTGTCGACGCATTCCTGTCGGATCGACAGTTCGTCGCCAGGCCGGACGGGCCGAAGAAAGTTCTGCTCCTCGATGCGGGCTGCGCCGATCAGCGCCGTGTTGCGCTCTATGCTCATGATCATCCGCTGCTTGAGCGCAATCGTGAGCACGCCGGACGAGATCATGCTTTCGTGCGGCGTCTCGCGCCCGCCGGCGGTGCTGGTATGCATAGGAAGCGGATCGTACCGGCGGGCAAAAGCAAGGATTTCTTCTGCCGTGACGGTTATGGGGCCCGCCGTCCGCACCTCGCCGACCTTAATATCCTCGAAGAAATGCTCGACGACCCGGCCCGGCTCTACATCTTTGATATTCCTAGTCATGGGCGCGGCATAACGGACGCCGCGCCCTCGCGCAACAGCGGCGATTCCCTTCAGAGTAAGGTCAGCATATCTCCGACCAGCGGATGGCGCACGACGTCGGACTTTTCGAGCCGCACGACCTCGACGTTTGGAAGCGGCTCAAGCCGGTCTGCAATATCGGCGAGCCCGGACAATTCCGGCAGCAGATCGGTCTGCTCCGGATCACCCGTCACCACCATCGTCGCGCTCCAACCGAGCCGCGTGAGCAGCATCTTGAGCTGGGCGTAGGTGCAGTTCTGCGCCTCGTCGATCACGACAAAAGACCGGCTCAACGTCCGGCCGCGCATGAAACCAACCGGGGCGATCTCGATTCCGCCGTTTGACATCAATGCCCGAAGGCGTTTGCCGCCCAGTCGATCTAGTAGTGCGTCGTACAAAGGCTGCATGTAAGGCGCTACCTTGTCGATCAGTTCGCCTGGCAGGAACCCGATGCTCTCGCCCGCCTCCACGGCAGGCCGCGACAGGATGATACGCTCTACCTTGTTAGCCTCCAACGCCTCGACCGCGGCCGAGATCGCCAGATACGTCTTGCCTGTTCCCGCCGGTCCCAGCGCCAGGACCATCTGCGAAGATTGCAGCGCCGCCATCAGCCGGGCCTGGTTCGAGCTCTTCGGCTGGATATTCCGGACATAGCGCTTACCGATCCGGCTGTCGTCCAGCGGATCCCAAATGTTCCCCGAAATCGTGCATACGTTGCTCTCAAAGGCTCCCGAACGAGCGGGGCGCGCGGATCTCTTGCCCATGAAGGTCCTTTTGGTTTGCGGTAAAAATAGGTCGCTGGAGCGACCGGCCCCAAACGACGAACGCCTCCCGAAGGGAGGCGTGCCAAGGTTTGTGAGTATCTCGAAGCAGGCTGCTTTGCCTGGAGGGCCGCATTAAGCACCTCTGCGAGGCGTGATGGTCCCGACCGAGACAATATTTACCTATGCCGTACTCTTGCGTTGCTCACGGCATCAAATATAGCGCGCAAATTTACTGCTGTCACCAAATAATTATCGGTGTAGTGAAATATTCACATAGAAAAAGACATAAAACCAAAAACACGCCGACACCACTTTTGGCCGGCACATCCTTAGTCAGATGTTAATCCGTCTATAGGCGAATCGGTGACGCGTTTTCGAATTAGCGCGTCTAGTGCACTGGCGTCTCAAACGGTCCCGACCGGACGTCGCCTTTGTCTCTCCTCATCCCGCTCACCATCATTACCTCGATCACCCCAATTATCAGATACAATCGCAGGATGATTTTCCATCAATCGCTGCGGCAAGAAGCGTCCGCAGCCATCCAAATCAGTTCTGGACCATTTAGGTAACCAAGTGTTGAGACAAAAGAGGCCTAGTGGATTTACGAATGACCGAGTGGTAACAGGACGTATGGACGCTCCGCGCAAGACAGCCTCAGAAAAAGGCTGGGTCAAAGTCGTATCGGACTACGGGCCGCTAGTCGTTTTTTTCATTGCCTATAAGCTTTACAACTTATACGTCGCGACCGCCGCGCTTATGGGCGCGACCGCCGTCGCGCTCGTCCTGTCGCTGGCGATAAACCGGCGCATTCCGCTTATGCCGCTGATAACGGCAGGAATCGTTGGCTTGTTCGGGGCACTAACACTGATTTTCAACGACGATACCTTCATCAAGATGAAGCCAACAATCGTCCAGGCGCTGATCTCTGCCATATTGCTAGGCGGGCTGATTTTCGGCCGCGCCTTGCTCAAACCCGTCATGGGGACTGCATGGCCGATGACCGACCCCGGCTGGCGGATCCTAACCCGGAATTTCGGGTTGTTCTTTCTCGGCATGGCGGTCGCCAACGAACTGGTCTGGCGAACTCAAACAGAGGATTTCTGGGTCAATTTTAAGGTATTCGGTATCATGGCGATCACGCTGGCATTCAGCATGACACAGATACCTATTCTCAACCGGTACCGGGTCGATGACCAAGGCCGGGGCGACTAACGGAAAGCCGGCGGAATGTGAGCGCCATGATGTCGCTGAGAATGATTGAAGCTATGGCTCGCAATCCCGGCGACGCGTACGCACCTCAAAGGCTGTAGCGGGACCCGCGCGATCCCCTCGAAGGCTGCAACCTTGCGATTTTCGGCATGGTAAAGGCGGCTGGATTTTACGCTATTATTCCGTCAAATACAGCGCTATGGCGCTTAACGGGCCAATTTGACGGGTCTGTATTCAAAACAAAATCGGAGAAATGGCGATGGGACATCTGCTCGACGGCGTCTGGACGCACGAAGAAAAGCTCGTGGAGCATGACGAGCGGGGCGCCTATGTCAAACAACCGTCCCAGTTTCGCAACTGGGTGACCTCTGACGGCAGCGCTGGCCCCAACGGCGCCGAAGGCTACATCGCAGAAGCGGGCCGATACTGGCTTTATGCAGCGACAAGCTGCCCGTGGGCGCACCGCGCCGTTCTCTATCGCACCCTCAAGAAGCTCGATAACATCGTTCTGCTGGTGAATACCGACCAAGAGGTCGGCGGCCAAGGCTGGGGATTCGGCGAAAGCGGCCACCGCGTCCCCGGCACGTCGCATAACGCCCGCTGGCTGCACGAGCTCTATACGATCTCGGAGGAGGGCTGCACCACGCGCGTAACGGTGCCGACGCTTTGGGACGCCAAAACGCAAACCGTCGTCAGCAATGAGTCCTCCGAAATCATTCGAATGTTCGATACAGCGTTTGAAAAGGTTTCCGCACCGACGCCAGTGCTCTGCCCGGACGAACTCCGCGACGAAATCGACGCGATGAATACGTTCGTGCTGGAAAACATCAATAACGGCGTGAACCGCTGCGGCCGGTCGAAGTCGCAGGAGGCATACGACGAAGCATTCGAAAAGCTTTTTGAGGCCCTTGACGCGCTCGAAGAGCGCCTTGGCCACCAGCGCTATCTGATCGGCAACCGAATTACGGAAGCAGACTGGCGGCTCTATCCGAACCTTATTCGGTTCGACCCGGTCTACTATCTTGGGTATCGGTGCAATCTGCGGCGGATCCGCGACTACCCTAACCTCTCGAACTATCTTCGGGAGCTCTACCAGTTGCCGGGAATCGCTGAAGTTAGCGATATCGAGGGTATGAAAGCCGGCAGCTTCGGAAAGGCGGGCCCCATCGGTTGGGACGGAATCATTCCGCGCGGTCCTGAAAACACCCTTATGCAGCCTCACGACCGGAAACGGTTCGACGCCGCGGCCTAGAGAGCTGCCGCGGAGTTGGCAGCACTCCAGAGTTTGCTACACTGACCGCCGGTCAACCGGCCTTATCCGCAACAGGGAGTTTCGCCATGTATGCCAGATTAATTGCCGCCGTTGCAGTACTAGCAGCTTTACCCGTGTTCGCATCCGCGGGCACCCTTGACGACGTGCGCAAGCGCGGCAGCCTCAACTGCGGCATCAATACCGGTCTCGCCGGGTTTGCCGCGCCGGACGATAAAGGAGTCTGGCAAGGCTTTGACGTCGACTTTTGCCGTGCGGTTGCAGCCGCCGTACTCGGCGATGCATCCAAGGTCAAGTATACAAATCTAACCGCCAAGATCCGCTTCACCGCTTTACGCTCTGGCGAGATCGATCTCCTGTCCCGCAATACGACGTGGACGTTCAGCCGCGACGCTGATCTTCAAACGACCTTTCTCGGCGTTAACTACTACGACGGCCAGGGCTTCATGGTGCCCACGAAGCTCGGCGTCAAATCAGCTAAACAGCTCGATGGCGCCTCGATCTGCATTCAGACCGGCACGACGACCGAGCTGAACCTCGCGGAGTATTTCCGCCTCAACAAAATGAAGTACGAGCCGGTGCCAGTGGAGAACGCATCGGAGGCGCGGTCCGTCTATCTCGCCGGCCGCTGCGACGTCTACACCACCGACGCGTCCGGTCTTGCCGCCACCCGCGCCTCGATAGATGCGCCGGCGGACCACGTGATCTTGCCGGAGATTATTTCCAAGGAACCACTCGGCCCCCTTGTCCGCCAGGGCGACGATCAGTGGGCAGACATTGGCCGCTGGGTGCTGAACGCGCTCATCGCAGCCGAGGAGCTGGGGGTTACATCGGTCAACGTCGCCGAGATGGCGAAGGGAACAAAAAACCCCGAAATCAACCGTCTGCTGGGCAAGGAGGAACTTCAAGGTCGCGCCTCGCTCGGCCTGGCGCCGAATTGGGCGATTAAGGTAATTTCGCAGGTCGGCAATTACGGCGAGATTTTCGCAAAGCATCTGGGCAAGAGCACGGCGCTCGCGATCGAGCGTGGAATCAACGCGCAGTGGCGAGACGGTGGGCTCATCTACGCGCCGCCTTTCAGATAAGCCGACGGCAGCACCTGACCGCCAATCCGCAGCCTTATGACGTCAGTTGTCGCGTCACGCATCGCACGCCTTTGGCATGAGGAGCAGGTGCGCGACCTGGCGATCCAGTTCCTCCTCGTCGTCGCCGTATTCGTATCCGGCGCCTGGCTGATCGGAAACGTCATCGCGAACTTCGCCGCGCTCGACAAGACATTCGGGTTTTCGTTCTTGTGGCGTCTTCCGGCCAACTACGACATCAATCAGACGCTGATCGACTATAGCAACACCGACACCCATCTCCGGGCGGCCGTTGTCGGGCTCCTGAACACCATGCTGGTCGCCGTCATCGGGATCGCCCTAGCGACGTTCCTCGGGATCATCGTTGGGGTTATGCGGCTTTCGGGCAACTGGCTGGTCTCACGCATTGCCGCCGTCTATGTCGAGTTCACTCGAAACACGCCGGTTCTTCTGCTGATCCTCCTTTGGCACGGGATCTTTATTAACGCGTTTCCGCACCCGAAGCAGGCAGCGGACATCAGCGGCATCGTGTTCTTCACCAATCGCGGCATCTTCGCTCCAAGACCCATCTTCGAGCCAGGTTCGTGGATCGTCGTCGCGGCAATTGGGGTCAGCTTGGCTGCGATGCTGCTCCTAAGGCGGCGGGCGGTTCGGAGGCGAGAAATGACTGGACAGGAGACGCAATGGGTCCTGCCCGGAACACTGATCGTCGGCGCCTTGACTGCAGCAGCGTTTGTCGCGGCGGGAACGCCGGTATCTTTCGATGTGCCAGAGCTGCGCGGCTTCAATTTCGGCGGCGGAATCACGCTGCTGCCAGAGTTCGTAGCACTAACGTGGGCGCTTGCCTTCTATACGTCGGGTTTCATCGCCGAGATTGTCCGCGGCGGTATCAATGCCGTCGACACGGGGCAGAGGGAGGCGGCAAGTGCGCTCGGGCTCTCAGAAGGCCGCGTCTTACGGCTCGTGGTCCTACCTCAGGCACTGCGGGTGATCATCCCGCCGCTCACGTCGGAATATCTGAGCCTTACGAAAAACTCGTCGCTCGCAATCGCCATCGGCTATATGGACCTGGTCGCGACGATGGGTGGGATCACGCTGAACCAAACCGGCCGAGAGATGGAGGCAATGATCCTCGTGATGCTCATCTATCTTCTCATCTCCCTTGCGATCTCACTATTAATGAATTGGTACAATCGGCGCGTCCGGCTGGTGGAGCGGTAGAATGGCGGACGAAACCGAGCGTCGATACCGTCCCGGAGAGCATCCTGACCTGCCGCCGCCCCTCGGCATGACGGGGTTCGCGGGATGGCTGCGCGCCAACCTGTTTTCTTCGCCGACGAACACTGCGCTGACAATGGTCTGCGGCGTAGTGGTTGGTCTCTTCCTCTTCCACGCCATCGGCTGGTTTGTCCTCGACGCCGTCGTTTCGGCGGACTCGCGGGCCGGCTGCCGCGCGGCAGGCGACGGCGCGTGCTGGGCAGTGGTCTTTGTCAGGCTCGAGCAATTCGCGTACGGTTTCTATCCGGAGGCAGAACGCTGGCGGCCAAACCTCGCCTTCTTACTCCTGTTCGTCGCGTTGGCGCCGGTCCTTTTCGACCGGCTGCCGGGCCGCCGTCGGCTGCTTTGGCTCTCCGCCGCATATCCGGTTATCGCCGCGTGTCTAATCCATGGGGGGCTGTTGGGACTCGCAGTCGTGGAGACCAGGCTTTACGGGGGCTTCCTGCTGACGCTCGTGATCGGCGTTACCGGCATTGCCGCGTCGCTGCCGCTCGGCATACTGCTGGCACTAGGGCGGCAATCGCGACTATTAGCTATTCGCACGCTAAGCGTCTGCTTCATCGAGTTCGCCCGAGGAGTCCCCCTGATCACGCTGCTATTTGTCGCCTCGACGATGCTAAACTATTTTCTGCCGCCTGGGACGACATTCGACTTGCTTGTCCGCGTCCTCATCATGGTCAGCCTTTTCGCCGCCGCCTATATCGCTGAGGTGGTTCGCGGCGGCTTGCAGGCGATCCCGAAGGGCCAGTACGAGGCAGCCAAAGCAATGGGTCTGACCTATTGGCAGACCACACGCCTTATCTCGCTGCCCCAGGCGCTGCGCATCTCTATCCCCGGCATCGTCAATATCTTCATTGGGCTCTACAAAGATTCGACGCTGGTAGTGATCATCGGCCTGCTAGACCCGCTCGGCATTACGCGCGCGATCCTCGCGGACGCCAAATGGAATGGGCTATCGAACGAGGTCTACCTGTTCACCGCGCTATTCTTCTTCCTGAGCTGCTTCTCAATGTCTCGCTACGCCATGTGGCTAGAAAGACGGCTGGGGTCGGGCGTGGCACGAGAGACAAACTCGAAAGCCGAGAGGTCGACGCCGTGACCGGTCGCCCCGCCATCGAGATCCGCGGTCTGCACAAATGGTTTGGCAGCTTCCACGTACTCAAGGATATCGACCTTTCCGTGTCGGCGGGCGAGCGCATCGTCGTTTGCGGACCGTCGGGATCGGGGAAGTCCACCCTAATCCGCTGCATCAACCGGCTCGAGACGCATCAGCTGGGAATGATCATTGTCGACGGTACGGAGCTGACGCACGATCTCCGCAATATCGAAAAGGTTCGCTCGGAAATCGGCATGGTGTTCCAGCACTTTAACCTTTTCCCACATCTGACGGTTCTGGAGAACTGCACACTGGCGCCTGTTTGGGTCCGCAAGCTACCCAAGTCTCAAGCCGAAGAAATTGCGCGGAGCTATCTTGCCCGCGTTCACATTCCGGAACAGGCGGACAAATATCCCGGCCAGCTCTCCGGCGGACAACAGCAGCGCGTCGCCATTGCCCGCGCGCTCTGCATGGAGCCGCGGATCATGCTGTTCGACGAGCCGACCTCGGCGCTCGATCCGGAGATGATCAAGGAAGTGCTCGACGTCATGATCGAGCTCGCGGATGACGGCACGACCATGATCGTCGTGACCCACGAGATGGGATTTGCAGAACGCGTCGCCGACCGCGTGATCTTCATGGACAGCGGCGAGATCATTGAGGAAGCTCCACCGGCGAAGTTCTTCTCGTCGCCGGAGCACGACCGGACTAAACTGTTCCTGAGTCAGATTTTAGACCGCTGACGCCTACTCCGCGGCTGCCGCCGCGGGCGACGGCACGTCATAGCCGTTCAGAATATCGTCAACCATCTCTTCCCAGCCGTCCCAATCGGCGAGCAGGAAGTTATAGTTCGTCACGATGAAGCTGGGCCCCGCGTAGAAACGTTCGTACTGGATGTGACGGCCGGCGAAATCCGAGCCGAGCAGGTCCCAGGCGAGCTTCAAGACCTTCATTCGGTTTGCCGCAGATTCGCCCGGTACCGACCAGTAAGTCTCGAACGTCTTCTTCATCTCCGGGTCATTGATAACCGAAATATCGGCTGGAAACTGGAACGGCCCGCCGCCAAGCAGTTCCGAAACCGTCTCGCAGATGCGTGAGTGGTTCGTTGTGCACCAGTGGAGGGCCGCATACATATAGCGGCGGTTGATGTTGACGAAGCCTGGCGCATGATCTCTCTCGAAGTTTTCAACCTGGCCATGGATCATCGCTTCGAGCCCAGAGAGAGACGCTGCGAGGCTGCCCAGCGTCCCCTGAACCGACGGGATGTGACGGATGGAATTCATCTCCGCCACGCGATTAGCCATGCCAATGATGAGCTTCAGCTTCTCCCAGAACCGAATGTTTGACTGGTGATTACCCATCGCGTGGGCCGGCGTCCGCATGTAGATTTCCCGCGACAGGTCAACGTTGTCGAGCGTGAATACTCTCTCCCACGGCACTAAGACGTTGTCGAAGATCACCATGGAGTCAGTCTCGTCGAACCGGTAAGCGAGCGGGTTGTCGAACTCGCTGACGGCGTATTTCTCGAACGGCTTCCGCGCCCACATGTTCACGCCAGGCGTATTCAGCGGCACGGCACAGGTGACGGATTCCTTTTCTTGGCCAGGGCCAAGCGGAAGGAGGTTGCCGACCCAGGTCTCGTCGGCGAAGACGGCTGATGTACCCAGCATCTTCATGCCGTCGATAACAATCCCGTCGTCGCGCTCGTCGACGACCTTCAGCGTGGGAATCTTCATGTTTTCGCGTTGGTAGAGCTCCGGCTTGCGGGCGCCCTGCGGCGGCAAAACCGTATAAGTCGCGCAGAGGTCGTTATCGCGCATGTATTTGTAGTAATTAAGGAGATTGTCGCCAAAGCCGGGTCGGATCCCGTCAAATATGTCGGGCCGCATGGCGAGGCCGGCGACGAAGGACGACACGTGGTCAGGCGAACGCCCCAGCAAGCCGTGCGACCATTGAGCAACGCGGCGATGGGTCTCCATCCGCTTGCGGAGATCATCCTGCGTCTTGGGCTGAAGATACCATGTAGAATGTCGATCTCCGTCGGCTTCGAACGACATGACTTCGATATTCTCAGACGCCCTTTTGTTGTCGTATAGACGCGCAAATGACCGCGCCGCGTTACGGAACGCAGGGTGGGTCGTGACGTCGTTCACGAGTTCGCCGCCAATATAGACCTTCCGGCCGTCGCGAAGCCCTTCGAGATATTCCTGCCCTGATTTCAGCATCCAATTTCTCCTGTTATCTGCACGTACGGGTCAACGCCAAATAGCGCCGATAGCCGTGTCACCGATTTCCATCTTTTCGCGTGCGATCCGCTCGGCTAGTTCCGAGGCTCGTACGCTCGTTCTGGTCATGTGATCGACGATGTTTCGGAACGCTTCGAAAGTCTCCGGCCCAAATCCATCGAACAGCTCTTCGTTTATTTCGCAAAGATAAGGCGCGAACTCTTCGATGGTCTGTCGCCCCTCCGATGTAAGCACCAGAATCACGCTACGCCTGTCAGCCGGGTTGGGATATTTGTCGAGAAGCCCGCGCCGCATGAGCTTTTTCGTTTCCATTGTCACGTAGGCGCCTGACGTATGAAGCCGGTCGGCGACCGTCGAGATGGTCACGGGCTCTTCCGTTGACAGCTCCGCGACGACCATAAGTATGTGATACTGGATCCCGGACAGACCAAGCGCGGTGGCCATGCGTTCTCGGATCTTGTCGAAATTCACCGTCATGGTGAAGATGCCGTAGATCAGGCGCCGAAAGTCCCCGTCGCCACCTTCCCGATCCAGCAACGCAGCCGACGTTGTCGTCCGGGGCATCTGCCAACCGTCCGTCGTCTCTAGTTCGATTTCCGAAACGTCTTTTCCCATAAATTTTTTCCCGGACCTATTACCTAAGGTATTTAGCTAAATTTTTTATTTAAGACAATGACTTTTGAACCCCGCCATCCATGCCATGTCCTTTGAATTCCGCTCCGCGTCATTGACTCTCTTTCTCTCATTTTCAGCCTCACGATACAGAGCACTCCCGCAGCCTTCATCTAGCACCCTCTCGACCATCGCGTTTGACAGGTCACAGGCGCCTGGAACGGAACTCAGCACCGTCCAAGCCAACCGGGAACATTAAGTTGGCCCGATCGCGGCCGGTCTGTCAGACTGTTGAGAGAAATTCAGGAGAAATCGCCCATGGCAACGACGAAAACCGCCGCCGTCTCCGATAACGAAATCAAGACCTTTCACGAGGATGGCACAATTTGCCTGCGCGGCGTTATTTCGCCCGAATGGCTGAAGGTTCTCTCGGAGGGCTTCGATCAGGCTATCGCCGCGCCCGGTCCGTTTTCGAAGAGCTACGGTCCGGAAGGCGCGCCACGCTACTACACGGATCATCGGGTTTTCAGGAGGTTCGAGCCGTTCCAACGGTTTCTGTTCGATGGTCCTCTCGCGCCCATCGCCGCACAGATACTTGGCGCGTCGCGCGTGGATCTTTACGACGAACACCTGCTGATCAAGGAAGCCGGCGCGCCGGCGCAGACGTACTGGCACCACGACATGCCTTATTTTTCTATCGAGGGATACGATCTTGCGAGTTTCTGGTTCGCACTGGACCCCGCGCGGGCGGACACGGGCGCCCTGAGGCTTGCCAAAGGATCGCACAAGTGGGGCAAGCTGTTCCGCCCGGTACGCATCGGCGAAAACACGCCGGTCGACGGTTTCGACCGTGATGAGCTGATCGACACTGTGCCGGACATTGATGGCAATCCGGATGAGTACCCGACGGTCATGTTCGAGACCGACCCGGGCGATGTCGTCGTGTTCCACGGTCTAACGCTGCATGCATCGTCCGGCAACAGTCGGACCGACCTACCGCGCCGCGCGCTGTCGCTTCGGTTCGCGGGCGACGACATCCGCTGGAAGAATCGCTCGGAAGCGCCGTTGATCTTTGACCGCACGCTCGAGGATGGCGCGCCGCTCACTGAGATTCCAGATCAGTGCCCGCAGGTCTGGCCAAAAGTCGCCGCCGCTTAAGCGCGTCCGCGCACCATTGCCATAAGAAAGATAACGCTGATAGTGGAGCAGCCGAGAATGACCCACGCCATTGGCATGGCGGTGCCGTCGTGCAGAAGGCCGACAACGATGCCGGCAACCGCGCCGCATCCGTAGCGGAACGCGCCGACGACCGCGGACGCGGTGCCGGCGAGATCGGGGAAGTATTCGAGCGCTCCGGCGGCGGCGTTCGCATTGATCGTATTCAGCGGCAGGGTAAAGACCACGATGCCGGCGATCACGCCCCACATTCCGCCGATATCAAGCGCGACCACGCCGAAGAGGATGCATGCGCCGGCGAACAATAACCACGTGCCGATAGTCATCATTTCGCGGACGCCCATGGTCAACACAAGACGGCTGTTCAGCCAGCCGCCGATCATCACGCCAACAACGTTGAGCGTGAAGATGTAGCCCATGTGCTCGGGCGCAACGCCATAAAATTCAATGAACACGAAGGGCGCCCCCGAGAGAAAAGCGAACAGCGCGCCGAACGTGACCCCCCCTGATAGGACATATCCCAATGCGCCCGGATGACGAATGACGGTCCAATAGCCGCGCAGAAGCGGCTTCACGCCTCCGGTGCTCCTCCGATCCGGCAGCAGCGTTTCTTTCAGCGCGAAGAAGATCACGCAGATTGCAACGACGCCGCAGCCGGTCAACGTCCAGAAGATAGAACGCCAGCCAAGCAGGACGAGGAGATAGCCGCCGACCACAGGTGCTATCATCGGCGCGAACAGGATGATAGTCAGCATTAGCGACATCACCTTCGCCATGACTGGACCGGCGTAGCGGTCGCGAATGATGGCTCGGGACAGCACGGTACCGGCGGCGCCGCCGATCGCCTGGAAGAACCGGCAGATCGTCAGCATCTCAGCGTCGCTCGACAGAGCGCTCATGGCCGACATGACGACGTAGAGAACGATCCCCGTCAGCAGGACCGGCCGCCTTCCGAACCAGTCCGAGATCGGCCCGTAGAAGAGCTGACCAAGGGTGAAACCGAGCATATAGCCCGAGAGCGTGAGCTGAATCTGGGCCGCCGACGCTCCGAACTCCGACCGGATCGAAGGGAAGCTCGGCAGGTACATATCGATTGATAGAGGCGCCAGCCCAGCGATGACTCCAAGGCAGACGACCAACGGCCAATGCGAGTCTGATTTGGATTGCGGTTTGGAGGAGACGGTCAAAGAGGGCGGTCCGACAGGAATGTCATTTGTAGATCGCACCGAAAGGCATGAGAGTCTAGCGGCAGCGGCTTATTGTGCTTCCTGCGCCTGTCCGAAGCCAAACGTTTTAAGCGCCTCTTCAGAACTCTCGACGAGATTGGCGGCAAGACTGCACAAGCTATCAAAATCACTGGCCTCGAGATGGCCGAAGAACGCGTCGTTCGCGGCCCGGATCGAGGGCGCCATTAGATCGATGACGGCACCCCCGGCCGCACTTATCGCGAGCAGGGCACCTCGGCCGTCCTCGAGGTTCGGCGCCTTCTCCACCAGGCTTTTGTCCACAAGGCGATTGACCTGAGCCTTAAGGAACAGCCTGCTGACGTGCAGCCGACGCGCAACAGCGCGAACGACCGCGCCGCCGTCTTCGCCTTGCAGGTGGGCAATCGCCATCAGGATCACATATTGCGGCCCGGATATGTCCATCTCTGCAACCAGGCGGTCACGGACCTTGCATGCGCACGCCAACCGTTATCAGGTCGTAAAACATGCGGGGAAAGGCGTGGTCCGTATTTCTGTTACCCAGAATCTCCGAGGCACAAGACGGTCAACGGCGGCCTGCCCTCGCTTATACGTCGAGGATGGTAGCGTTGCCCAGCAGCTCTTGCTCGATGGGAACGTGTAGCGCCTCGTGGATCGAGTTGTACATCTTCCAGAACCCGACAACACATGCGAGCTCGATTACCTGCGGTGGCGTCATCGTCTCGGCGAGACTGTCTAGCACCGCCCTCGGTACATTAGAATGGTCGACGGTTGCGGCACGCGCATAGTCGATCGCTGCCTTCTCTGCGGGGTCGATCGGGCTGTAGGCCGGATCGAGCAGGTTCATAACGTCCTCGTCGGAAAAATCCCAGCCCTCCCCGTCTCCGCCCGCGGCTGTCATCAGCGTGTTGGTATTATGCGCAACGCAGTAGGCGCTCTTGTTCAGGTAGCTGCAGATCGCGGAGATCCGCCGCTTGAGCCCGGCGTCAAGATGGCTCGTAGGGTCGCGCATGGCCGTATTGTTGAGCTGGACGAGGCACCCCAACAGCTCCGGCCTGTGCATGTAAAGCTTGAGAGCGTTCGGCATGAAACCCATTCGCTGCTCGTACGCTTCAAGTGGCTCCTTGAGAGCGTCAGGCAACGTGTCGCGGTCGGCATAGGGGATGAACGGTTTTTCCTCGGCCATCAGAGATAATCCTCGAGCTCTACCTCCCCCCAACGGAAGCTGCGGGGGTGAAGTAACCTTTACTCAATCGTATTTGCCCGCGCCTCTTCGCGCAGGAGTCGGTTAACCTTATGCCGAAACAGGCCGGCTGAGGCATCAAGGTCGAGACCGACCTTCTCGCGCCCGACGTGCTGTTCCTCCTGGACCTGCACCGCCTGCAGGATTTCCTTGTCCTCGGCGAAGGCGATGCGGAACTGATCACTGATCTTTTCGCCAGCGGATGCGTCGTGGGGCAGAAAGTTGCGTACATGGAGCCAGCGGTCGATGGTGTACGTTTCGGTAATCGGCGTCATGAAATGGCACGAAAACACTTGGATACGTCCCTCCCCGCCTTTCGCGTGCGTGCCGGTCCCCGCCGCGACGGCCCCGAAATCGATGATCGAGACGGACGGCATATACATCAGGTATCGCTGCCACATGTCGACACGTCCCTCATGGCCGCCGAAAGCGCTAACGAAGCCGGTCGGTTTTGAGTCAGAAGTCAGACGTTCCGTGAGAACGCCCCACTCCTTGTCCTCGAAAGTTACCGGTGCGTTGATCTCGTCTGGATTACCGAGGGTAGACGGATGAACGTAGTTCACGTGGGTAGGGTCGCAGAGATTGTCGCACAGCAGTAGGTAATGCGCCGCGACGTCTAGTGCATCGCCGAAGGCTACGCCCCATTCCGGGCGATGGTATTCGGGCAGGTCGAAGACGTCGGCGGGATCGGCGCGGGCCGGGTCGCCAGTCCAGACCCAGATTAGTCCCATGTTCTCGTGCACCGGATAGCTTCGGATGTGGCAGCCGACCGGCGCCATATCCTGTGTCGGCACACCGACGCATCCACCCTCGCCGTCGAAGGTCAGCCCATGATAGCCGCACTGTAGGTCGTCGCCCCTTATGCGCCCGCGCGACAAGGGCAGAAAACGGTGCGGGCACAGGTCTTCTGCCGCGCGCGCTTTCCCGTCCGCGCCGCGCCATAAGACGATGTTCTCTCCAAGGACGGTCTGCGGAACTGGACGGTCCGCGAGGTCATCACCCCAACAGGCGACGTACCAAGCATTTTGGATAAAACTCACGAGGCGCCTCCCAAGCTGTGGACGCATTATTGTTAGTATACACACAATTATTCAGGACTGCGTCCGCCTATATCAAACGTCGGTGTGACTGAATAAAGGCGACATCTCCGGTACTGGGCTAGGCATCATCAGCACCGACGTCTGTTCCTGAACCAGTGGTGAAATAGCTGCGATAAAGGCCGACCAACCTACGGACCCGAACACCGCCGCCTGACGGGCAGTGCGTTCGTCTTCGGAGGCGAACCACCACCAGACCCGGATCAGATGCAGCTGCCCGGTCACAGCCACGAAGCTACCAATCGTCCGGTCAGCGATCGGCGCAAGAGCCGCCGCGCCGTGCGCGTTGCAGGCTTCAACAAAGGCCGGGACGCCGCCGGGGCGAAGCTGGAAGGACCGTTCCTCGATAACGAGGTTCCCGTCCAACGGCGCAAGTGCAACATTCTTGCCGGGAAGCCAGTCGTTTTCCTCTCCCCACAGGGGATTGAGCGCCTCGACCGGCAAGAGATCTAAGAACGCACTCTCCTGACGGCAGAGAAGGCTTCGCGCCTCCGTGAAATACGGCTTCAGTTCGGGCACTCCGTACATGCCGCGCAGCCTCGTATTCCAGTCGCCGAGATCGTCGTAGCGGTAGAAATGCACCACCTGATCGACCGGCCCGGTCCGCGTCGTGAAATATCCGACAAGACGTTTCATCATCGGATCGACAAGATCGAAGCCCCGTTCGACATTGGCGGCGTAGAAGTTCGATAGCCTGCCGGATTTAGCGGTATAGGCTCGTCGTTCAAATATCATCTGATTACCGGCTCCTCTTGTGCAAAACAACATATGCCAGCCCGTCTTGCACCTTGTCACTCGGCTCGCGATAGGCAACCCTTGTCAAACATTCGAAATTACGGAAACGGGAACCGCCGCATGACCGCCTCCTACATTATCCGCTATCACGGAAACGCCCCCGATCCTGATGCTTTCCTGTCCCATTACCGGGCCAGCCACGCGCCGATCCTGAATCGCTTTCCGGGGATCCGCTCACTCGTGCTTCATCGCGGCGCCGACTTCGTCGACCCCTTCCCCGTCAAATCCGGAGGCAATCTCCTAATCGCTGAGATGCAGTTCGACGACATCCCGGCGCTGGACGCAGCTCTTGCCTCCAGGGCGCGCGCCGAAGCACGGGACGACTTCGCGAAGTTTCCTCACTTCGACGGCGACGTGACCCATCAGGCCTTCATTTCCGAAAAGGTATTCTGAATTCGATGAGCGAAAACAAGCGCCGCATCCTGCAACGGGACCGAAACCCTCACTTGTTCCGGCCGATCGAGTTCCGATCCGTCAGATCCAGAAACCGAGTCATGCTCTCGCCCATGTGCCAGTACTCGGCAACCGATGGCATGCCGGAGGAATGGCACTACGTGCATCTCGCCAGCCGCGCCGTTGGCGGCGCTGGGGTCGTGTTCACCGAGGCGACGCACGTCGCGCCGGAAGGCCGGATTACGCCGAACTGCCTCGGGATATGGAACGATGAACAGCGTGACGCGTTCAAACGGATCGTGGCATTCGTCGCCGATCAGGGTGCGGTGCCTGCGCTGCAGATCGGACATGCCGGCCGAAAGGCATCGACACGGCGGCCATGGGACGGCGCGGGCCCGATCATGCCGAACGAACCGGGCGGCTGGCCGGTGATCGGACCATCAGCCCTGCCCTACGCCGATTACCAGACGCCATCGAAAATGAGCGGAGACGACATCGCCCGCGTCCTGCAACAGTTCGCTGACGCGGCCCGGCGAGGCCGTGTCGCAGGCTTCAGGCTAATCGAATTGCATGCCGCGCACGGCTATCTCGCCCACAGTTTTCTGTCGCCGCTGAGCAACGTTCGAAACGATGCCTACGGCGGCTCTCTAAAGAACCGCGCTCGCATGCTGCTCGAGACGATCGACGCTATCCGCAGCGAATGGCCTGACGAGTTCCCGCTGTTCGTGCGTCTGTCATGTACGGATTGGGTCGAGGGCGGCCTGACCGTCGACGATACGGTGGACGTCGCGAGCATGCTCAAGGCCTCGGGAAAGGTCGATCTGATCGACTGCTCTTCCGGTGGCAACGACCCACGACAGCAGATCCCGGTCCATCCGGGATACCAGGTCCCCTTCGCGGAGCGCATACGTCGGGAAGCGGATATCGCCACGGCGGCGGTCGGGCTCCTGCATAGCCCCGATTTCTGCGAGGAAGTAATCGCGAACGGCCGCGCAGATCTCATCGTGTTAGGACGCACGCTGCTCGCCGACCCATACTGGCCAATGCACGCCGCCTCGCACCTCCGAGCCGAGAATTTCGCGTGGCCCGTGCAGTACGAGAGGTCGGATATTTTCTGAATAAACGAAGAGCGAGCCTGCCGTATGCGCCGGAGGAGGCTTCACGCTTCCCCAAGGCCAGAGACACTTCAACATCGTCAGGCCGCTCAGTGCACCGGGCTTCAGGCAGCCGGCGTCTTAGACCATCGGGTCGGCGCATGGCTATCCGCCCTTCGATGCTAATAGGCTGCGGGATACTCGCCTCTCGACAACCAGGCTAAGACAACGATTGGCGCAGAACATGGGGGGCTAGACACCTATGCACTTTTTTTCAGGCTTTCGCTGATCTCGGCATTAAAACCAAAGAGACCAGTGAGAGCAGCGGTCCGACCGCCATTACGCACACGGCCGCCCCCCATGCCGCAATGTCGGCTGTGCCCCCCGTCAGATCGAGCACAGCGCCGAAGGCGAGTGGCCCAAGAATGCCGCCCGAAAATCCGATGAATGCCTGCACCGCAAGCGCCGCGCCTCGCCTCGCCGGATCGGCGACCGCGATCGTTCCCGCCGCGGTCGCCGCATTCCGGCCATAGGACGTCATCCCAAACAGGACACAAAGAACGAGCGTCAATTCGTAGGATATCCCGACCGTTAGCCCAGCCGCGACCGCGAGCAGCGCCGACGCGGTGGACACGGTGATCAGAAGCCGCCGTCGGTTGAACCGCACCGCGAGTTCCCCAAGCGCCATCGCCGCAGGCACCCCGGCAAAGGCGACCACGGTCGCCCATGCAGTTGGGCTCCAGCCGCGCTCAATATCGGGTAAGCCGGCTTGCAGGAAAAGAAAAAGGCTGACAAGCCAGATCCGGCTTGCGAAGACCTCCCAGGCAATCCCTAGAAACGAGCAGACATACCCCATCACATTCCGATCCCGCAGTACCGGCCGAAAATCGAGGGCCGGTCCGGATACAGGCGAAGCGAGCTTTGGCGGGTTCGTCGGCAGAACGACGGCAACTATCGCGAACGCCCCAAATGAGCCAATGCCCGCGACCACGAAGGCCCAGTGCCAGTGGGCGATGTCCCCCGCAATTCCCCCGACTAAGATGGACAGGCCGGAGCCGAGGGCGAAGACAGACGTGTAGTAGGTCGCGCCGCGCTGCTGGACAGTCCCCGACGCAAGCTGATCGGTCAGCGCCTTCAGTCCGGGCATATATGTTCCGGCTAGCCCAATCCCAGTCAATACGCGAAATCCAACACCCAACCAAAGACCGTCGGCAACGAATCCGAACCCCAAATTCCCGACCGTCCCGAGTGCCGCGCAGGCCAGGTAGATACGCTTGGGATCGATCCGGTCGGTATAGGCGGTAAGGATTGGAACGGCGACGATATATCCGGCAAACAGCGCTCCACCCAGCCATCCGGCCTGCGTGCTCGTCAGCGACCAGTCGCGGATGATGTCGTCTAATACGGCGGCGGGGGCCATGAAGCCTAGTAGCGACAACACCAGTGCCGTGCAGAACGACACGACGAGAAAGGCCGGATGTCTCATGTCATGCCGACTACAATCTTGCCTGCGACGATATTCGAGTCCATCAGCGCGTGCGCTGTGGCGATCTCGTTAAAAGAGAAGACGCGGCCAAGCGGCGAGCGGTACCTGCCAGCCTCCAGTCCCTTCAAATACTGATGCAGCGCGACCGTCGGCATTGGTGTCGACGAACTCGAGAAATATGTGAATTTCGTGGTCGAGGGAATCGTCGCCCCAGGCGCGAAATCGTCGATCACCCACTCACCCCCGAGCAATCCAGCCATACAAAGAGTGCCGCCAGTCCGGATACAGGCGAAGCTGTCGGCGATCACCTTAGTCCCGACGAGATCGAACATCGCATCGACACCGTCGGGCGCAATTCCGCGCACCGCAGCGGCGATCTCGTCGCCGCCGACGATGACGTGATCCGCCCCAAAATCTCGCAACCTATCCGCCTTGGCGGGATCGCGCGTGGTGGACAACACGGTCAACCCTCTGGCGCGCGCAAGGTCTGCGGCAACCAGTCCCACGGCGGACGAGCCGCCGCGAATCAGCAGCGTCTGCCCGGCCTCGAAGCCGAGCGCGAGTTTGAGCGCGCCCCAGGCGGTGTGAAGCACCTCCGGCACGGCCGCGAGCTGCGTCCAGTCGAGAGCGGTTTCAACCGCATGTACGCTCGTCGCGGGCGCGGAGACGAACTCGGCATAGCTGCCGTCATAGGCGCGTCCCATGCCACCTGTCGTCGCGACCACGCTCTGTCCGGCGCTGAAATCGGTACCTCCCCCGTCTTCGACGATGCCCGCACATTCGATACCCAGAACGCGAGGAAATTCGACCGACGGCGAATGGCCCATGCGGGTGTACAGTTCCCCCCGGTTGAGGCCAAACGCCATCACGCGAATCAGCACGCGTCCCTCCTGCGGCTCGGGACGTGGCCATTCGTCCTCGATCTCAAGAACTTCGGGGCCGCCGGCGCGGCGAACGACGATCGCTCGCATGGTCGCGCTCACAGAAAATCCTCCAGCCGAATATCGTCGAAACCCGGCGGCAGCGTTCGTCCGAAAAGGGCACGCCCCCCGGGGTGCTGCAGCCACAGTTTCGGGACCCGCAAAAAGAGCCACTCATTCTCCGCGATGAAGCTCCGCAGGTCCTTCGCCATTCAGCCTTCCCGCAGCTTCTCCGCCTTGCGGATCACCCGGACCGTCTCCGACCAGAGCCCGCGGTTCTCTATTTCGGAAAGCCGAACCCAACTTGCATCAGCGGCATCGTCACCCGCAACCGGCTCACCAGCGATCCACTCAGCGGCAAAATCGACCAATGTGTAGTGAAACTGCACATTGCCTTCCTCATCCTTTCGGACGGTGTCGATGACGTCGATCAGTCCCAGCAGTCGGGCCTCGATGCCGGTTTCCTCACTCAGTTCTCGGAGCGCCGCCTGGCGCGTTGTCTCCCCGACCTCCTGCCCGCCGCCCGGAATTGACCATTCCCATGTGATTGGCGGCTTGCTGCGCTTGATCAGCAGGACAAGGTCGTCCTTGAAGCAGACCACGCCAACGCCGCAAACGGGCCGATCCGGATATTCTCGGGAGCT
This sequence comes from Alphaproteobacteria bacterium, assembly GCA_038131485.1. GTDB lineage: Bacteria > Pseudomonadota > Alphaproteobacteria > MPNO01 > UBA830 > JAYQUR01. Next base: position 2,887 of record JAYPPO010000008.1, on the reverse strand, counting down.
CACGCCGTTCTCTTCCGTCGCGGCCACATGAACCACGCGAAACCGAAAATCTCGACAGCCACGAACACGGCATGCGCAACCTGGTGGCCTTCGGCGCTGTATAGCCCCCCTCCGGGCGACGGATAGGCTCCGATGATCGCGCCAACCGCCCACTGCGTCGTGAAGGCGGCGATGAAGGTCAGCATGTTTTGGGCAGTATTCACCCGTCCGGCGAGCGACGCAGGGAAATTTTGTGCGAGGACCGCGTAGGCGAGAACCGACGACGAGCCAAAGTAGCCAAAAAGCAGGCAAAGCAATCCCGGGAAGTCAGCCCACTGCACGACGAACAGGCACTGGACGAGGATCGACACTGCGATCCCGACTCCAGCAGGAACGATGGGCGGGATGCCGAGCCGCTGGATGCGTTCTGCGATAAAGCCGAGCGACAGGACGCCCAGGAACATGCCGATGTTAAACATGAACATCGCATCTGCGACGCCCGACCGGTCGAGCCCGGCGACGTCCCTCAGCCACGGCGCGGCCCAAAGGGATTGGTAGGACAAGAAGACGCCGTTATGGACAATCACCAATGCTGCAAGGCGCCAGAAAAACGCGCTGCCGTACACCCTCTTAAGGTCCTCGAGCTGGCTCGCGAAGGCGGATTTTCCCTCGACGGCCTGCTTCTGTTCGGGCGGGCGATCAGGCGCGACGAAGTAGATCAGGAACCCGACCACAACCGAGATCGCGGCGAGCCACCAAAAAACCGTCCGCCAGTCGACGGATTTCACTAGCAGTTCCAGCGGAACCGTCGTCGACAGCGCCCCGAATGTCCCAAACGCGAATATCAGACCGTTCAAAAAGGGAATCCGCTCCCGCGGGAACCACATGACGTTGGCCTTGAGCGCCGCCATCAGACAAGCCGAGACACCGAGACCGACGACCGCGCGACCGGCTACGAGTGTCCAGGCTTCGGTGCCGAAAGCGAACATCGCGGCCCCAATCGCCGCGACAAACATCAGCATCGCCTGAACCCTTCTCGGCCCGTAGCGGTCGAGGATGATGCCGAGCGGAAGCTGGACAGCCGCGAAGGTTACGAAGTATGCGCTGGTCATCATGCCGAGATCAGCCGCGGTGAGACCGACATCGGTGACCAGTTGCGGCGAGATGATAGCATTCACTGTCCGGAACAAATAGGACATGTAATAGCCGAGCCCGAACGGCAGAAGGACCGTCAGCAGCAGGACGGGGATTGTCTTTACCGCTGGGACTTCAGGCGTTTTCGCGGCATCAGCCATGGCGGCGCACCCGCAGTAACGGGCTTGCAAAATACAAGTAACAGGCTGCCTGCAGGCCGATCATCATCCACAACGCTGTGGTATGCGCCTCGACAGGATAACCGCCAGACGCTGTGCGCGGAAACGCTTCTATCACGCCGCCGATCCCCCACTGACAGATGAATGCGAGCACGAACAGGAAGAAGTTCATCGCCGTTATTGCGCGGCCCGTCAATGCGGCAGGGAAATGTGAAGTCTGCGCCGCATAGGCAAGATAGGTCGCGGACGACAAGATTCCGAATATCCCCCAGATGGCCGTGAGCGCCGTTGTGACGCCGAGCGCCAGCAGAATCTGGAGCCCCATGAGCAGCAGCATGCCCGCGCCGAAGACGTGAACCGCCTGCACCCGCGTCCGGCGCAGCCAGTCGGCGATCATGCCGGTCGAAAGCAACCCAATCAGAAAACCAACCTGGATCGCGAAGAGGTAGTTCGCACGCTCCGTTTGTTCGAGCCCGGCGACGTCGCGGAGCCAGGGATCCGCCCAAAGCGTCTGATAGGAAACGAACGCTGTATAGGAGAACGAGTAGATCAGGCTGACGCGCCAGAAGAAGCCGTCACGGATCACTTCGCGGTAGCCGACGAGCTGCTTGCCGAAACTCTCCTCCTTTTGCGTGGCCTCTTTATTCTCAGGCACAGCAATCAGGATCAGCAGGGAGACGACGACGGTTAGGACTGAGAGGCCCGCAAAAACGTCGCGCCATGTAGCGACATGCAGCAGCATCTCGACGGGTCGCGTCGCGGAAATTGCGCCGACGGCGCCGAACGCACCAATCAGGTTGTTCATCAGGGGAATGCGGTCGGCGGGGAACCAGATAGCGTTCGCTTTAAAGGCGCCCATCAGCGCCGCTGAGACGCCAAAGCCAATGAGCGCCCGTCCGGCTAATAGCAGCCAGTAACTCTCTGCGAAGGCGAACAATGCCGCGCCTGCCGCCGCGAACAGCAGCAAGAACGCGTTGAGCTTGCGAGGCCCGTATCGGTCGAGTGCGACCCCAAGCGGGACCTGCGACGAGGCAAACGCGATCAGGTAGATACTCGTCAGCAGCCCGAGATCAGCCGGACCGATCCCCAGCTCCTGGGTGAGGTTTTCGGAGAGCACGGCGTTTACCGTACGGAACAAGTAGGACAGGTAATAGCCACAGCCGAAGGGCAGGAAAACGACGAGAATTAGCTTCGCCCCAGTCGGCACGTGCCCCGCCTCGCCGGTGTCGTTTCTTGTTGCTGCCATTTTCTTCCCCATCGCTGCTTTCGGGGCAGCCACGAGACACTATCAGATATGCGTTGAATGGGCAGTCCTGCTCGGGTGTGCTTATTGCCTCGCGACAAGTGCGGCGGTAGTTTGTCGGCCGTCAAAAATAGGGGAAACGGCTTGCCGACAGCACTGACATTCACCATCGAGCCCGATGGCACCCGGCAGGACATCCGTATCGACGATCTCGTGATCGCCGGCTGGACGGGTCGCAACGTGGAAGCGCTCGAAAAGCATATTAAGGAACTCGAAGTGGTCGGTGTCCCACGGCCGAGCTCGGTCCCATGCTTCTACCGGGTCAGCGCGGAGAACTTCACGACGTCGGAGA
>JAYPPO010000007.1:0-123012 GCA_038131485.1 Alphaproteobacteria bacterium | reverse complement strand
AGATCGATATCGCAGCCTTCCGACGGATTCTCGAGATTGAGCGTCGGGGGGACGACATCGGCCTCGATGGCCTTGATGGAGAAGATCGCTTCGACCGCGCCGGCTGCGCCAAGCAGGTGGCCGATCGCGGACTTCGTCGACGACATCGAAATCTTGTATGCGTGATCTCTGAAGAGCCGTTTTACAGCGCCTAGTTCGATTTCATCGCCGACCGGCGTCGACGTGCCATGCGCGTTTACGTAGTCGATATCCTCGGGCGTCATCCCGGCGTTCCGAAACGCCGATGTCATGGCGCGGAACCCGCCGTTTCCGTCTTCAGGCGGCGAGGTGATGTGGTAGGCATCGCCGGACAGGCCATAACCGGCAACCTCGGCATAGATCCGAGCGCCGCGCGCTTTCGCGTGTTCGTACTCCTCGAGCACAACGACCCCCGCGCCCTCGCCCATGACGAATCCGTCACGGTCCTTGTCCCACGGGCGTGACGCCCGCTGCGGCTCGTCGTTGAAGTTGGACGACAGGGCGCGCGCCGCCGCAAAGCCGGCCATGCCGAGCCGGCAGATTGCCGCTTCGGAGCCACCCGCAATCATCACGTCCGCATCGCCGAAGCCGATCAAGCGCGAGGCATCGCCGATAGCATGGGCGCCCGTCGAGCACGCCGTTACCGGCGCATGGTTCGGACCCTTGAAGCCGTATTTGATCGACACCTGCCCCGAGGCAAGGTTGATCAGGCTGGACGGGATAAAAAACGGAGATATCCTGCGAGCGCCCTTTTCCTTGAGGAGTACTGAAGCCTCAGCGATCGTCTCGAGACCCCCGATACCCGAACCGATCATCACGCCAGTGCGCTCAAAGTCCTCCTCGGACACCGGCGCCCAGCCTGAATTTGCGATCGCCTCGTCCGCTGCACCGATCGCGAAGATGATGAAATCGTCCATCTTGCGCTGATCTTTTGGTGGGACCACCGCGTCGGGATTGAAGGAGCCCGTCGCGCTTTCGCCGATCGGTACCTGACAGGCAATTTTTACCGACAAGTCCTCCACGTCGAACGACTTTATCGTGTCCGCTCCGGATTCACCATTAATCAGACGGTTCCAGATGTTCTGCACGCCCACGCCCAAAGGCGTTACCGCGCCCATGCCAGTAACGACAACTCGCCTCAGTTCCATGGCCATGCTTTCGGGCTGGTGGATTTGCGAAGTCTGGAAAAGGACTGCGGCAGCGTCAGCCCTGATTGTCCTCGATAAAGGAAATCGCATCCTTCACGGTGAGAATCTTCTCAGCGGCATCATCCGGAATTTCGCAGCCGAATTCCTCTTCGAACGCCATCACAAGTTCAACCGTGTCAAGACTATCTGCACCCAGATCGTCGATGAAGCTTGCATTCTCCGTTACCTTGCCCTCGTCAACACCGAGATGTTCGACAACGATTTTTTTCACTCGGTCTGCGGTATCGCTCATGTCTTTTCCCTGCAATTGCCGGCGTCCAATTGACGGCAGGCCGGCCCCTAATTTTGTTGCTCCCGACCCCTCCGAGACCTCCCTGTGTCAGGTTGAACTCCGATTAAAGGCCTGCTGCTGGATGAAATGCTCCACCCGCAGCGCTCTATATCATGGCCATTCCGCCGTTTACATGCAAGGTTTGGCCGGTCACATAGGACGCCTCCTCAGAGGAGAGAAAAACGGCACACGCCGCCACATCTTGAGGATTTCCGAGACGTCCGGCGGGAATGGCCGACATCAGTCGCTGGGTCTGATCGTCATCAAGTGATTCGGTCATCGCGGTCTCGATGAACCCAGGCGCGATGCAGTTGACCGTGATGCCGCGGGTCGCGACTTCGTGGGCCATCGATTTCGACATGCCGATGATCCCCGCTTTCGACGCGGCGTAGTTCGCCTGACCGGGATTTCCGGTAACGCCGACGATCGACGTGATGTTGATAATACGGCCCCACCGCGACTTCATCATACCGCGCAGCACCGCGCGCGATAGTCGGAATGTCGCCGTCAGATTTACTTCGATCACTGACTGCCAGTCTTCGTCCTTGATGCGCATCGCAAGGTTGTCACGCGTAAGGCCAGCGTTGTTTACAAGAATGTCTATCCCGCCCATTGCCCCGTCGGCGGCCGAGAGCATCGCATCGGCTGACGCTGTGTCCGCAAGGTCGCCTTCAATGACGTGACACCGCTCACTAAGTGTCGCCGCCAATTCGGTCAGCGTAGCGCGGTTCCGGCCAGCGAGGGCGACGGTTGCTCCCTGAGAGTGCAGTGCTGCCGCAATCACGCCGCCGATGCCGCCCGACGCGCCGGTAACCAAAGCTTTCTTACCTGAGAGTTCGAACATTAGATTTCCCGGTGTCAGAATGTGGAAAGCACAGTTTCTACGTCGGCCGATGTCTCGATGTTCATCGCGATCAGATCGCGGTCTATCCGCTTGGCAAGCCCGGACAGCACCTTGCCTGAGCCAAGCTCGATCAGCGTATCGACACCGACATCGCGCATCGCGAGAACGCTCTCGCGCCAGCGCACCATCCCCGTGACCTGCTCAACGAGCAGCCGGCGAAGGTCTTCTGGATTCTCTGCAGGAGAGGCGGTAACGTTCGCGACCACGGGCACGAGCGGGCGAAGCATGTCTACGCCGTCCAGAGCTCTCTGCATCACGTCGGCTGCTGGAGCCATCATCGCACAGTGGAAGGGCGCGCTGACAGGAAGCTTCATGGTCCGCCGGATACCGCGCTTTGTCGCGATCTCTATCGCCCGGTCGATGGCTGCGGTTGCGCCGGACAGCACCACCTGACCGGGCGCGTTGTCGTTCGCGGGCGAACAGACCTCTCCATTGGCCGCCGCTTCGGCGATTTCGCGCGCAAGATCAAGGTCGGCCCCGATCAGAGCAGCCATCGCCCCTTGCCCGATCGGGACTGCCCTCTGCATCGCCTGACCGCGGATTTTGAGAAGCCGCGCCGTTTCCGCGAGACTCAAGGTTCCAGCTGCGGCGAGAGCCGAATATTCGCCCAGTGAATGCCCCGCTACGAACGCGACAGTTTTGGAAAGGTCGATACCGCCTTCCTTTTCGAGAACCCTGAGCGCCGCAATGCTGACAGCCATTAATGCAGGTTGCGCATTTTCTGTGAGCGTCAGCTCCTCTGCCGGCCCCTCGGCCATCAGACGGGTCAGGCTCTGCCCGAGAGCGTCGTCGATTTCTTCGAACGTTTCACGGGCAACTGGGAACGCCGCCAGTAGCTCCTGACCCATCCCGACCGTTTGCGATCCCTGCCCCGGGAAAACGAATGCTCGTGCCATCTGACCTTCCGCTCTATTAGGATAAAAACCAGTCATATACGGTGCCGACAGGCTGTCAAGCTAGCCCATCGAACCGTGCTCAGATCTCTTGCAGAGGCGCTCGATTTGTGTATATTCCGGCGTCCCATGGCGCGACGCGCTTGATTTCGGGAAAGATAGTCGATGGCGGACGCTTTCCGGTGGCGAAGCCCGGAAGTTACCATGCGCACGACAGTTTGGCGCGAACCAGGAGTGATAAGTTGCCACTATATGAAAGCGAGTATATCGCACGCCCGGATATTTCTGCCGCTCAGGTTGAGGCTCTTACCGACAGTCTGTCAAGGATTCTCGAGGAGAACGGTGGTAAGGTTACCAAGAATGAGTATTGGGGGCTAAAGTCCCTCGCATACCGGATCAAGAAAAACCGAAAAGGCCATTACTCGCTTATGAACATCGAGGCCCCGGCAGCGGCGCTTAGCGAGATGGAGCGCAATATGCGGCTTAATGAAGATGTGCTCCGTTATATGAGCATCCGCGTCGAAGAGCACGAGGAAGGCCCATCGGCGATGATGCAGAATAAGGGTGGGCGCGAGGGGCGCGGCCGCGACCGTGACGATGACGACCGGTCCTCGAGCGACGACACCAGAGATAAGGACTCCGAATAATGAGCCGCAGGCCTTTTTTCCGCCGGCCGAAGAGCTGCCCCTTTTCGGGCGCCAACGCTCCGGCGATCGATTACAAAAACGTCAAGCTTCTGCAGCGCTTCACGTCCGAGCGCGGCAAGATCGTCCCGAGCCGTATTACGGCGGTTTCCGCGAAGAAGCAGCGGGAGCTTGCAACTGCGATCAAGCGCGCGCGCAACCTCGCGCTGATGCCCTTCGTCATCAACTGACGCCGGCGCGCGTTCCGACCGCCTGAAGTATCCCGATGTCCGGCACGCAACTCATACCGTTGGGTGCCGGAATCGTCTCAGCCCTTCTCCACCTGTCCGTCGCATCTGGCTCGCCCAGCGCCCTGATGATTGCGTATTTTGCTCAGCTTCCGCTGGCGGCGACGGGTCTGTCTCTTGGCGCGATGCAGGGAGCTGTCGCCTCGGCTGTAGCGGCGGTCATCGTGGCGCTGGCAGCACCCGGTGCCGGATCGCTCTCGATGTTCCTGACGATCTCCGTTCTACCAGTCATGGTTGTAGTCGTTCTGGCATTGAGGAGCGTGCCTGCCGACGACGGCTCGGTGACTTGGTATCCGCTCGGCCGCCTCATGGCCGCGCTCACCGCCCTCGCCCTCGCGATGTTCGCGGTGACGCTTATAGTCTTCGGCGGATCAGAGGGGGGGCTGCAGGGAGCCATCAACCGTTACCTCGTCGCATTCACCGACGCCTACCAGGTCGACAACCGCGAAACGATAGAAGCCTTCATGCTGTCGGCGGCAAGGGTGTTCCCGGCCGCAGCCGCCGTCTCCTGGCTCGTGATGGTGATCTTGAACTGCGGCCTCGCCCAGCAAATCCTGTGCGTAACAAGTCGAAATATTCGCCCAAAACCCGCCTATCGGGCAGTAGAGACGGTTTTGTGGCCGACGGTCGCTCTGCTGGCGGGCGCGATTCTGATGATTTTCGGCGGATTTCCGGGGTTTGTTGGGCTGAACGTTCTGATTATAGCACTTGTGCCTTTTTTCTTTATCGGACTGGCTGTTCTGCATAGTATCTCGTCCGCTTGGCCCGGACGCCCCCTGCTGCTGGTGGGCGTCTATTTATTTTTGGTTCTGCTGCTCTGGCCCGCGGCGGTTGTCGCCCTGTTGGGTATTGCGGAAAACTGGATGCGGCTACGCGACCGCGCGGCGGCATCTCTGACGAACAAGGGGAACGATTAATGGAAGTGATACTGCTCGAGCGAATCGAGAAACTCGGCCAGATGGGGGACTTGGTCTCCGTTAAGCCGGGCTACGCCCGCAATTTCTTGCTGCCGCGCAAGAAGGCGCTTCGCGCAACAGACGCGAACCGCGCCGTTTTCGAAAAGCAGCGGTCCCAATTGGAGGCCGACAATCTCGAACTGCGGTCCGATGCCGAACGCGTCGCGAAGGACCTCGACGGCATGACGGTCGTAGTAGTGCGCCAGGCGAGCGACAGCGACCAACTTTACGGCTCGGTCACGACGCGCGACATATCGGCCGCGATTGTCGCGGCAGGTGTGACCGTGGACCGCCGCCAGGTACAGCTCGACCGCCCGATCAAAACCGTCGGCATGCATCCGATCCGCGTTATCTTGCACCCCGAAGTGACGGCTGAAGTAATCGCCAATATCGCCCGCTCCGAAGAAGAGGCAGGAATGCAGGCCCGCGGGGAACGGTTAAACAGGGATGGCGACATTGTAGCGATCGACGATGACGAGATCGTGGCGGAAGCGGAAGCGGCTTTCGAAGAAGGCGCCGCGCCTGATGCAGATGAACTCTCCGTCGCCGATGCCGCAACCGACGTCCCTAGCAACGAGCGCCTAGCGAACGATGCCGAAGACGCCCGCGACAAAGAGGCCAAAGAAGCGCCCTAACGACGATTGCGGGAGCATGCGCTCCCGCAACTTCCCGCCCGCACCCCATCGGGGCTTCGGCGCCATGCTTAAACTGGTGTGCGGCGCGCCGAGACTTGGATTTCTGCATTAATAGCTCTTCGTTGGGCTGATTTTCGGCCGGCCGGCTCTCCCATCATTTTCGGCCGCGAATTTTTCGACGAGAACGGGGATATTCCCGTCTCCTTCGAGGTGGTGAGCCTCAAGGCGTTGCGACAGCTGGGTGTCGTGCTCGCCCCTCCCGACGCGCAGGTGGATTCTTAGTCGGCCTTTTAGACATAGGGAAAACCAGTGCCGATGATTCTCAGGCCGCTTGTGTAACTGGCGAGGCTGACTGCCCAGCATCCACCGGCATCACCTTCCGCCGCCAGTTTGGCCCGATCTTCTTCGAGTGCGCAAACCGCTCAGTCCCACCACACCCCGATCCTGCCGGACGCGTCGGCCTTTGGCGTCTTCGCCGCGTCCTCGGACACCAAAGAAAGCAGGGGCCACGTAGTCTGGCGCAAAGCGGGCGAACCGATATACTCGGCGAAATACGGATTGGCCCCGATAGGCGGATACGCATGAGCTTTTCGACAATCGGATTTGTCGCAGGAACCACCGACGCGGCGCGGAAGGCATATAGCCGGCTGACCAAGAAGTACGATCACGTGCCGCCGGAGACTGCGGACGTCATCGTCGCTCTTGGCGGCGACGGCCTGATGCTTGAAACGCTTCATAACTATCTCGATCGTGACGTGCCGATTTATGGCATGAACCGCGGCACTGTCGGCTTCCTGATGAACGAATACACGGAAACACGGCTCGCAGCGCGCCTGGACGCAGCGGAACCAGTCGTGCTGCGGCCGCTGGAAATGTCGGTCCAAACCGTCGACGGCGAGACGATCAACACCATCGCCATCAACGAAATTTCCCTTCTGCGCGAAACCCGCCAGGCCGCGAAACTTCGCATCCGCATCGATGGAAAGGTGCGCATGTCGGAGCTGATCTGCGACGGCCTTCTCGTGGCGACGCCGGCTGGCAGTACTGCCTATAACCTCTCCGCCCACGGCCCAATTATTCCGCTAGGCGCGAACTTGCTGGCGCTGACGCCAATCAGTGCTTTTCGGCCTCGCCGCTGGCGGGGCGCATTGCTGCCCGACGGGGCGACCATCAGCATTGACGTGCTGGAGCCGCGCAAGCGGCCGGTTAGCGCGGTCGGTGACTATACTGAAGTACGCGACATTCGCCGCGTCCGCGTCCGTGCGTCCGCTGACAAGTCCTTCGCGCTTCTGTTCGATCCGGAACACAACCTCGAAGACCGCATCCTGAACGAGCAGTTCATTCCCTGACACCTCCGACACCCCCCGCTGGAGTGACCGATGCCCACCATAGTCGCGGAAGACGACGTCATTATTCGCACATCCCAGGTAATCCTGGATCCCGATACTGACCCCGAACGATACGCCGCCATCAAGGACTACTACCACGTCGACGTTCCCTGGTTCGACGACTGGGTCGCGAAGGTACGGGCATCGGTCCCAGATCTCTATCCTGCGAAGTACCGTATGCTTGGCGACGAGGAATCCTTTCGAGCCGCGCTCCACGAGGCGGACGGCGTGATCGTCGAGGGCTTTCGCGTCGGTCGCGAAGAGATCGACGCGGCGCCTAATCTCAAGATCGTCCAGAAGTTCGGGACCGACACCCGCAATATAGATCTTGAGGCCTGTGCGAAGCGCGGCATCGAGGTCAAAACGCTGCGCCGACGAGTCAATATCGCGGTCGCAGAGCACGCTTTTGCCTTGATGATCGCGATGGCGAAGAAACTCTGCCTTCTGAATCACCGTATCGACGAAGCAAGCCTCCGTGAGGCGGGTTTCGAAGCAAGGATGAACGACACGCGACATGCTGCTGCCGCGAATTGGGGGCGTGTGTACGGACTGAGCACGCTATACGGCTCGACGATCGGATGTTTAGGTCTCGGGGAGATCGGCCGCGAGGTCGCGTCGCGGGCGACCGCGTTCGGCGCGGACGTCCTCTACTACCAGCGCAACCAGCTGCCCGAGGGAGTCGAAAAGCCGCTGGGCGCGACCTATTGCAGCTTCGAGGAACTGCTCGAACGATCGGATTTCGTCAGCGTCCACCTGCCGATCAACGACTCGACCCGCGGTCTTATTGACGCGGCGGCGTTTGCCCGAATCAAGGATGGCGCGTTTTTGATCAACATCTCGCGCGCGGCGATTATCGATAGGCAGGCTCTGATGGACGTTCTGGAGAGCGACCGGCTGGGCGGCGTGGCGCTCGACGTCCACTACGAGGAACCGTCGCTGCCGGACGAGCCGCTAAAGAATTACTCCAAAGCTCTGCTCACGCCGCACTCCGCGGTCGCGGGCCGGCTTAACGGCGCGGCCGACATGGAAGAGATGATCGGAAATCTCTCGGCAGCCATCTGCTAAAAAGATGCAAACGGGAGCAGGCCGGCGAATGCATTAGCCCTTCCCACTTGCAAATGCCCAGAATCGGCACTTGAACACTCGCGCGTAGTTCGGCGGCGTACCATTCGGAGAGGAATAGACACATTCGCCCGTCTTGAGCTTAGCCTCAAAAATGCGTGATTTATCCTATGCCAAACCACCGCCCGAAGCGCTGGTCGTAGTTAACTTGTGCAACGGGTTTTCGAGCCGTAGCCCGTCTAGCGCAACCGGTAATCACGCTCAGACGGCACGTTCTCGTTCTCCACCCCAAAAACTTACTTCCCGGGCTTTTGTTCCAGCGCCTTCTCCGCAGTCAGGCGCTTGTCCGCCATCTCTTCGTTGATCGCGACGCAGTTCGTCTTGTTAGTCGGCAAATACCGGTGGGTATCGCCGTTGTCACGCTCATCAAGTTGGCATCTATATAGGAACAGTTTGATAACAACGGGAAACGCAGCTTACGGGGTGGATGAGGCGCCGACGACGATTGCGGCAGCGGCAACAAGAGCGGATTAAGGCATTGTGGCCTCCGCAAATTGTATTCTCGGCAGCATAGCTCACCAACCTCTCCCGCAGAGTTGTGCGGCGAAAGCCCAATCCAGGCAATCCAACTGATTTTGAGGCATGAAAAGTAAAACTGCGTCTTCCGGGGTGACATGGCAGACGGCTCCCAAATGTACGCATGCGCTAGGGAAAATTTTAAAGCGTTCGCGTCGCGATATTAACCAGTGCGTCGCCCCACATTCAGGTGCCAGCACAAATTAACTGGAAAACCGTGCCCTTGCTCAGGGCCTGCAAGCCGTCGGATGCTTGGCGGCGCCCGTGGCGCATGCGTTTCTTGCCTCTAAAAATTATCGATTCTTCCATGGACGCAATTCATATCTTGAGCAAAGAAAAATTTTTGCCGGACTTACAAGTCTCTGATTTCTTTATTTTTTCATGGATGAAAATGTTTTCGGAATAAAACCCATCAAAAAATCCAACGGCGAATTCCGCATTTGCTATGATCCGGCCAAATAATCACGGTCCCGCTATTTTTATGAACGACAGCATCCTGTGTCACTGTGACGGCGACGTCGCGACGGTCACAATCAATCGTCCCCAAAAACGGAATGCGCTCGACAGCGGCGCATGGCGGCAACTCGGCGATGCCTTTGAGGAACTCTCGACGGACACGAGCCTCCGCTGTGTGATAGTGACGGGCGCCGGTGGCAAAGCATTCGGATCGGGCAATGATATTTCGGAATTCAAAACAGCGCGCTCCAACGCAGAACAGGTCAAAGCCTACAACGCGATCACCATGCGCGCTGTCAAGGCGATCGAAAACTCGCTCCACCCTACTGTCGCCCGCATCCAGGGATACTGCCTGGGCGGTGGGCTGGAGATCGCGCTAGCCTGCGATATCCGCATCGCGACCAACGGCTCAAGGTTCGGCCTACCGGTGAAGAATATGGGCATCTATCTCGATCCCGCTCTTGCCGAAACGCTCGTCTACGCGATCGGACGCGCGGCGGCGCTCGAGCTGGTCCTGGAGGGCAAGGTGCTCTCCGCCGAGGAAGCGCTGACCCAGCGCCTGGTGAACCGGATCGTTCCGGATCACGGGCTCAACGCCGAAATCGCGGCAACTGTCGAGCGGATTCTCTCTGGCGCGCCGCTGGCGGCCCGCTACAATCGGCGGGTGATCCGGGGCGTCGAAGCGCCTGTCGTGCCTGATTCGCAAATGCTCTCCGAAGCCGCTTCCTACGGTGACACCGAGGATTACGCAAATGCCTACGAGGCCTTTGCACAGAAACGTAACGCGAAGTTCAATGGCCGCTGAAATCGTGCCGACGTGGTGTCATACAGGGCGTTCGCGGAACCGCCGATGAGCTTCTCCCCCAAAGCGAACGGGGCGGTCATTCCCTTCGCGCTCGCCTGCGTCTTCCTCGTCGTTGCAGCAGTTTCATGGGCGGGTAGTTCGGTCGCCGGGCGCGCCGCGTCGGGCAATGTCCCGCCGTTCACGCTGTCCTTCGTGCGATGGCTTATCGTGGTGCCGTTGTTCCTGCTGATCGGCTGGCGGCAGACTTGGGCGGACCGCAAACTGATCGCGAAACACTGGGCCTTACTGTCAGCCTTCGGGTTCTTTGGCGTCGTCGGCTTTACGGTCCCGTACTATGTCGGCTTGCAATACACGGTCGCCGTCAATGCCTCGCTAATGAACGCGTCGGGAACACTGTGGATTCTCGGCACGACCTTCCTGATGACGGGCGAGACGATCACAAAACGACAGTCGCTCGGCGTCCTACTCGGCCTGGTTGGCACCGTGTTGATCGTCCTCAAGGCCGATCCGAGCACGCTGAGTTCGTTTCGGATCAACATCGGTGACATCCTGGTCCTCGTCGCATTCTTCGCCTGGGCGGTCTACACGGTGATGTTGCGCTGGAAGCCGACCGAAATGGGGGAGCTGTCCTTCCTGACCTCGATGACCGCATTCTCGGTCGTAATGATGTTCCCGCTTTGGCTCTGGGAGCTGGCGCAGGGGAAGACCTTTGAGTGGAACGCCGACAACAGCGTCATCATCGCCTACGCCGTGATCTTCCCGTCCTTCCTCGCCTATATCCTCTGGAACAAGGCGGTCCCAGTGGTCGGCGCCAGCATTGCGGGCATGACGCAGTACTCGATTCCAATTTTCGGCACGATTCTCTCGGTCGCAATCCTAGGCGAAAACATCCACACCTATCACCTCGTCGGCATCGCGGTTATCTTCGCCGGTATATGGCTGGTGACGTCCGGCCGGCGCAAAACCGCGCCGCATCCGGCCCAAACCACGACAATGAAAGAACTCGAGGGCTGATATGGCTTATGACGATTGCATTCTGATCGCGGGCGCCGGCCCAGTGGGCATGACAACGGGCCTCGCGCTGGCTAGGGCGGGCATACCGGTAAAATTGTTCGACGCGCTGGCGGACATCCCGACCGACCATCGCGCCTCCACCCTTCACCCGTCGACGCTCGCAATGACCGAGGAACTAGGCATGGTGCCCGAGATGCTGCGACGGGGAATAGAGTCGCCGTTGTTCCAGTTCCGCGACCGCGTTTCGGGCGACGTTGTTGCAGAATTCGACTACAGCATTCTTAAAGATACGCTACCCTACCCGTTCGCGCTTCAGCTTGAACAGCACAAGACGATCGAGATCGCCCGGGACCTCGCACTCAACTGCGACTGCTTCTCTCTCACCCGAGAGCGCGAACTGGTCGACCTGTGCCAAGACGAAAATGGCGTCGAGATTACGCTCCAGGCGCCCGATGGCTCGCGCGAGACGCACACTGGCAAGTTCCTGATCGGCTGCGACGGTGGCCGGTCTGCTGTGCGCAAGGCGCTCGATATCGATTTCCCAGGCTTCACCTGGGAAGAACGCTTCATCATCGTCTCGACCTATTTCGATTTCGAGGAAGCTGCCGGCTTCCGTTACCGCTCCTACGTCGCACATCCGGAGCAGTGGTCGGCCATGATTAAGGTGCCTGGCGAGCGGTCGGAAGGCGTCTGGCGCGCGCTGCTGCCGGCGTTCGGCAACGATTCGGACAAGCACGTGCTCGGCGACGAGTGGATCCAGGACCGGCTCGCCGAATGCTTCCCCTACGGCCCGCCCTATGATCTTCTCCACCGCAATCTTTACAGCGTGCACCAGCGTGTCGCCGAGAGCTTCGCTAAGGGACGGGTCGCGCTTGCTGGCGATGCTGCGCACGTCAACAACCCGCTCGGCGGCATGGGCATGAATAGCGGCATCCATGACGGCTTGAATTTGGCCGAAAAGCTCACCGAGGTATGGGTCGGCGCGGATCACGTATCTCTCCTAGCGCGATATGATCGTCAGCGTCGCCCGATGGCGGAGAAATATGTGCAGGCTCAATCGATCAACAACAAGCGGATCCTGCAGGAAACCGATCCAGAAGCTCGCAAGGCGCGGCTCAACGAGCTTCGCGAGACCGTCGCCGACGAGAAAAAGCATCGTGCCTATCTGCTGCGGTCCTCGCTAGTCGAGATGGTCGAGGAAGCGAATGCGATCGAATAGACGCTATTCCCCCTCCATCGCCATGGCTATGGCGTCGCGACGGCGTGACGACCACCACCATAAGGCGAGAAGCAGCAACGCACCAACTAGAACCGGAACCTGGAACCCGAAGACCTCGGCGAAAATTCCCATCGCCATGGCGCCAACCGCTGGCGCGCCGCGCCCAATCATGCCGTAGAGGCTCATCACCCGGCCGCGGATCGCGGGATCGACGGCGTTCTGCATCAGGGTCTGTTCGCCGACGCCGACGATGATCGTCGCGAAGCCGGTGACAAACAGACAGACAACCGCGAAGAGGAACAGGTTAGTCGCCGCAAAACAGACCAGTGACAGCGCCATCACGAGTATCGCGGTGACGACCCGCGCGGTTAGCCCGACCACCTGCCCCCGCTGGGCCAGCCACAGCGCGCCGAGCATCGCCCCAGCACCGGATGCTGAGACAAGGATCGAGTAGCCGAGCTCGCCGCGCTCGAAGACCTCGTCCGCAAAACCCGAGAGCAACTCCATATAGGGGCGCCCACAGACCGAAACGATGGCCAGGATCACCAACATCCGCGCGATCCCAGGATGGCGCATTGCGTAGCGCATGCCATCTGCGATCTCGCGCGGCACCTCGGACACGCGTGTTCGTTCTTTTGTAGATCTCGGGTTGTCGATCCGGAGCAGGCGGAGGGAGCCAACGAACCAGATGTAGCTCGCCGCGTTGAACGCGAAAGCCCAGCCGATCCCGAGCGTAGAGATCAAAAAGCCAGAGATCATTGGACCGGTCATGCGCGCCGAATTGAAGATCATAGAGTTGATGCCGATGGCGGCCGACAGGTTCTCTCGCTTGATAAGATGCGGCACAGTCGCGAGCCGTGCCGGCTGGTTGAACGAGATGATCACTCCGTGGGCGAGCACTAGCGCGAATAGCAGTTCCGGCGTCATCACGCCCATGAAGGTCAGAACCGCCAGAGATAGAGACTGCAAGGCCGCCAGCAGCTGGGTGATCTTCATCATTGTAAGGAGGTTCACCCGGTCCGCGATGGCGCCCGCGATGGGCCCGATAAAGACGACCGGCAACAGGTCGGCAACCGACATGAGGCCGAGCCATGTGCCCGATTCCGTGAGCTGCCACGTAAACCAAAGCACTGCCGTCCGTTGCGCCCAGGTACCGTTATGCGAAAGATGTTCCCGATCGAGAAGATACGGTAGTTGCGCTCTGCGAGCGGGCGGCAAGCGCCGGAAATCCCGATATGGCGACCATGGGGTCTTTACTCCTTTTCCCGAAGCGGGGAACCTTCCCCTGGGCGGCCTCCTTGCCGCGCCCCACCGGCGTTGATAGCCTCGGGCGTTCCACAACCCGGCGGGACGGAGACTGACATGCCCGATGACGGCGCACCGACGCAGATCAGCGTCAACACGCTCGAACCCTACTGGATGCCGTTTACGGCTAACCGTCAGTTCAAGATGGCGCCTCGGCTATTCGTCTCCGCGAAGGATATGCACTACACGATGGCAGACGGCCGACAGGTGCTCGACGGCAGCGCCGGCATGTGGTGCGTCAATGCCGGTCACGGCCGTGACAAAATCGTCGATGCCATCCGGTTACAGGCGGCGCGCATGGACTACTCTCCCGCATTCCAAGGCGGCCACCCCGGCGCATTCGAACTCGCCTCACGGCTGACGGCGATGTTCCCGGGCGACCTGGACTACGTCTTCTTCGGCAATTCGGGCTCGGAGGCAGTCGACACGGCGCTCAAGATCGCGCTTGCCTGGCACCGTCAACGAGGCGAGGCACATCGGACGCGCCTGATTGGGCGCGAACGCGGCTATCATGGTGTCGGCTTCGGCGGTACTTCGGTCGGCGGCATTACAAACAATCGCAAACTCTTCGGCTCGCTCCTGCCGGGCGTCGACCACCTGCCACACACCTACAACCCCTCCGAGATGGCCTACAGCCGAGGCCAGCCGGACTGGGGCCGACATCTCGCCGACGATCTCGAACGCGTTGTCGCACTGCACGATGCATCAACCATCGCGGCGGTCATCGTCGAGCCCGTAGCGTGCTCCACGGGCGTGCTTGTTCCACCGCGCGGGTATCTGGAGAGATTGCGCGCAATCTGCGACCACCACGGGATCCTGCTGATCTTCGACGAGGTGATTACGGGGTTCGGACGCCTCGGCGAGGTGCTCGCGGCGGACTATTTCGGGATAGTCCCGGACATGATCACGATGGCGAAGGGGCTGACCAACGGCGCCGTGCCAATGTCGGCAGTCGCCATCCGCAAAGGCATATACGACGCCTTCATGCAGGGACCCCCCGATATGGTGGATCTTTTCCACGGCTATACCTATTCGGCGCACCCACTCGCCTGCGCTGCGGGCATGGCGACCCTCGATGTCTATGCCGAGGAAGGGCTTTTCGCCCGCGCCAAGGCACTCGCACCGAAATGGGAAGACGCGCTGCATTCGCTCAAGGGCCTGCCGCACGTCATCGATATCCGCAATCTTGGGATTATGGGCGCGGTTGAGCTGGAGCCGCGGGAAGGGGCGCCGACTGCTCGGGCATTTGAAACTTACTTAAAGTCTCTCGAAAAGGGTCTGCTTGTGCGCCAGACAGGCGATATCATTGCTATGTCGCCGCCTTTGATCATTAGCGACCAGCAAATCGACGAGATGATCTCTATCCTCGGCGAGGCAATCCGGGAAACGGCCTAATCCAAATAAGCCAAGGTTATTGCCTTGAAAGGCGCAGACGGAGAGTCCTGTTCAGACATTCGGCGTCGAGAACTCCAAAAAACCGCGGGGTCGATATCACAGACCGCTACTGACCGCGCGACATTCGAAGAACCGAGGGCCGTGACCGAAAGACGGCAGTCCTTTTTCTTTAATTTTCTCAAAATTCGCGGGGCGACGCAGGGCCAGCCCTCCGGCTGGACTCTTCTGCGGAGCTTCGCCATCATTTCGCCCGACGGGAGGGACGGACCATGCCGAGAAAACTGAGCGACGAGGAAATCGCTCGCGCAAAGGGAGACGGCTGCCTTTTTCCGGTCCGCATCATGGAGACTGCAGAAGCAAACCGTTATCGGGCGCTCTATGAGGATGTCGAGTCACGCAAGGGAACGGACGTTCCCGAAATTCTCTCGGTCAAGCCGCACGTGCTGTTCCGCTGGTTGTACGAGCTCGGCACCACGCCGACGCTGCTAGATGCGATCGAGGACCTGGTCGGCCCCAACATCATGATGCCGACCTGCGCGATCTGGGCAAAGGGCGCAAACGACCCGCGCTTCGTTACCTGGCATCAGGATTCGGCCTATTTCGGCTACGAACCGATGGACGTTTGGGGCGCGTGGATCGCACTGACGGACAGCCATTCGGACAATGGATGCCTTAAATACTTGCCGGGAAGCCACCACAACCCGGAAATGGCGCACGAGGAAACCTGGGATAAGATGAACATGTTATCCCGCGGCCAGCGCATTACCGACGATTTCGACGATTCCGGCCAGGTGAATGCCGAACTGGAGCCGGGCGAATGCTCGATCCACCATTTTCGTCTCGCACATGCGTCCGAGCCGAACCTGTCGGACCGGCGCCGCATTGGCATCCTTTTCGTCTATTGTGCGGCTTATGTTCGGCCAACCCTTGACGGCCAAGCGGCCATGCTAGTGCGCGGCGAAAACGCCCACGACTACTGGCTGGCTGATCCGATGCCGGAACGGGACCTCGATCCCGCAAACCTCGCCTATTACAACGATTTCTGGGCAAACTACGTAGATCCGCAAACCCGGTCCGAGGCGGAACGCAGAACGGCTGGCGGAGCAAAATAATTCGCATGAACGACCTTCGCTCCTATCTGCACGAAATCGACAACGCAATTTTCCGGCCCGACCAGCCCGTTTCGGTTGTGCAGGAAATTACGGCTCTGCAGCATGTCATGGCGACACGGAGCGCCAACCCGGCGATCCTTGTCCGCCAGCCGCGGCTCCCCGACGGCGGTATCAGCGACATGCCGGTGTTGACCAACCTGTTCGCGAGTCGGGAACTCAGCGCGAAGGCGCTCGGCATCGACGACCACCGACAATCGGCGAAGGCCTTGTCGGCGCTGTCGTCCAAGGCGATCTCGCCGACCGTGGTCGATCCGGCGGACGCCCCCGTGCGGGAAATCGTCGAGGAGGGCGACGCCGCGAACCTGCTGGCGCTGCCAGCGCTGCGCCAGCATGAAGGAGACGTCGGGCATTACGTCACCTGCGGCCATGTTGTGACCTACGACCCCGATACGGACATCGACAATATGGGCATCCAGCGCCTCTGGGTTCGGGGTCCGCGGCTGATGGGCTGCTACATGCTCGAGACGTCGCACAATATGGTGAACCTACGGAAATTCTGGGCGCGCGGTAAAGCCTGCCCGGTTGCGATCTGGGTCGGGCACCACCCGGCGGTCGAGATGGGTGCACAATCGAAGCTCGGCTATCCGGAGAGCCACTGGGGCGTCGCGGGCGGCGCGCTAGGCGAATCGCTGCGCCTCGTGCCGTCGTTCACCCACGGTGAGAAGATCATGGTGCCGGCTGATGCTGAAATTGTCATCGAGGGCTTCCTGCCGGTCGACCGAATCGAGGCGGAAGGACCGTTTGCGGAGTTTTCCGGCTACCAGGGTCCGCAGATACCCAATCCGGTCGTCGAGGTTACCTGCATCACACGGCGCAGCGACGCGATCTATCACGATTGCGGTTCAGGGCTCCCGGATCATTTGGTCCCGGACAACATGGGGATGGAGGGTTTCATATATTCCCTCGCCCGCCAGGCGTCGCCGTCGCTGATCAACGTCCATGTGCCGGTGTCGGGCAGGCGGTTCCATGCCTATCTGCAATTCAAGGACCCGCGCCCCGGGGAGGTGCGCGATGCGATGATGGCGGCGATATCTTTCCGGCGTCTGAAGGCCGTCTTCGCCTTCGACGAAGACGTCGACATCTTCGACGACCGACAGGCGATGTGGGCGATCGCGACCCGGGTCCAGTGGCACCGCGATGTTCTCAAGCTCGACGGGCTCACGCTCGCGCCCCTAGATCCGAGTGCGCCCGCAACTGGTCGGACGATAACCAAGGCCGCGATCGACGCGACCCTCCCCCCCGCTGCGCGCCCAGGACAACCAAAGCCGATGGCGCCCCGCAATCGAGTATCGAACGAGGCGATGGCGGCGGCGGAAGACCTTCTGTCGGGGATCAACATGAAAGACTGGCCTGCCTAATGTCCGATTCGCCCTTCGAAAAAACCGGAAACGCGACCTGGGCCCAGTGTCCGGGCTGCGGTCACTGGTTCCATATCTCCAACTCGCTGATCGCGATTAAGAACGTCGACCTGATCTGCCCCGGATGCGGCAAGGAGTTTCCGACGGATGACGCCGCAGAGGTGGTCCGCAACTGACGGGAACAAATTAACGGGGCCGTTTCCGCACGTCGGCAAAGCCGATAGCATCCACTGCTTACAAGCAACTACCGCAAAATAGTGAGGGAAGAGTCACATGAAACTCGACATTTTTAACCATGTGTTCCCGGTTCCATTCTTCGAGAAGATGCAGGAAGTCCTGACAGACACCGGACCGATCAAGCGCTGGCTCAGCATCCCCGTCCTATACGACATGGACGCGCGCATGAAGATGATGGACCAGTTTGGCGAGGATTATTGCCAGGTCATCAGCCTGTCGGCGCCGACCATCGAATATCTCGGCACGCCGGACGAGACACCGGCGCTAGCGCGGCTGGCGAATAACGGCATGGCCGATATCTGCAAGGCGCACCCGGACAAGTTCCCGACCTTCGTCGCCTCACTGCCGATGAATAATCCGGAAGAATCGGTCAAGGAGATCGAGCGCGCGACCGGCGAGCTCGGCGCCAAGGCGGTGCAGATCTTCACCAACGTCAATGGCGAGCCGCTCGATCTGCCGAAGTACTACCCGGTGTTCGAAACGGCTGCGAAGCACGACGTACCGATCTTCTTGCATCCGGCCCGCGGCCCGAACTTCTCCGACTACGTCACCGAAACCATGTCCAAATTCGAGATATGGTGGACCTTCGGCTGGACGTATGAATCGAGCGCGGCCATGGCGCGCCTCGTCTTCTCGCAGCTGTTCGACAAGCTGCCGGACATCAAGATCCTGACCCATCATCTCGGCGCGATGATTCCCTATGTCGAGGGGCGCGTCGGCTACGGCCAGGACCAGCTCGGCTCGAGGACGCCCGGCGACGAGCTGACAAAGCTTCGCGAGAGCCTCAAGAAGCGGCCCATCGACTACTTCAAGATGTTCTATGCCGACACGGCAACTTTCGGCTCGCTGGGCGCGATGCGCTGCGGTCTCGACTTCTTCGACAAGGACCACTGCATGTTCGCATCGGACTGCCCGTTCGACCCGGAAGGCGGCCCGTTTTATATCCGCGAGACGATCCGCTGCCTCGACTCAGTCGAACTCGACGACGAGACGCGGACGGAGATCTACGCAACCAACGCGCAGAAATTCCTCAAGCTCTGATCCGCGAGGGCGGATCGTTTATACTGCGCAGGCCGGTTCATGACCGGCCCGTTCGCATAGGGAGGGAGACGAACGATGGCAACGATCGAAAAAGCGCTCAGCAACGCCGGACAGCAGTTTTCGTATGAGGACCTGCGCGACTGGATCGAGCAGGCCGATCGCCTCGGCGAACTGAAACGCGTCGACGGCGCATCGTGGGAAAAAGACATCGGCCTCGCCGCCGAGGTCGTCATCCGCGAAGAAACTGGCCCCGCAGTGCTGTTCGACAAGGTCCCCGGCTGCCCCGAGGGGTTCCGCGTGCTGATCAACGTGTTCGGCGGCAAGCGCCGTAACATGACTCTCGGCTTCCCCAACCACCTGACCAAGCAGGAGCTCTCCGACGCCTGCTTCGATTCCTTCATTCAGGACCGCAAGACAATCCCACACCGTATCGTCGAGGACGGCCCGATCTTCGAGAACCTGCTTACGGGCGACGACATCGACCTCATGAAATTCCCGACGCCCATGTGGCACCCGAAGGACGGCGGCCGCTATATCGGTACCGGCACGTATACGGTGACCCGCGATCCCGAAGAGGGCTGGCTCAACTGCGGCGCCTACCGCGCGATGATTCACGATTCCAAGTCGGTTGGCTGCTTCATGGTGACTGGTAAGCATGGCTACATCCACCGCAACAAACACTGGGAGCGCGGCGAGCCTTGCCCGGTCGCGATGGTGATTGGTGGCGAGCCCATCGCCTTCTTCCAGGGCGGCGCTGAAGCCCCCTATGGCACTTTTGAGCTCGACATTGTAGGCGGCATCCGGGGCAAGGCGATCGACTGCGTCGAAGGCAAGGTCACCGGCCTCCCCTTCCCCGCCAACGCGGAGATCGTCTTCGAGGGCTATCTCCATCAGGGCAAGGTGAAGAACGAGGGCCCGTTCGGCGAATGGACAGGCTATTACGCGAGCGGCGAGCACCCCGAGCCAATACTCGAGGTCGAGGCCGTCTATCACCGCAACGACCCGATCATCCTCGGCGTGCCCCCTATGGGCCAGGGCTCGGACGAAATGGCGCGGTACCGCGCCGTCCTCCGCTCGGCGATGCTCAAGCAGAACCTGGCAGACGCCGGAGTGCCCGACGTCACCGGCGTCTGGTGCCATGAGATCGGCGCCTCGCGCCTGCTCCACGGCGTGTCGATTAAGCAGCGCTATCCCGGCCACTCCAAGCAGACCGGCCATATTGCCGCGCAATGTCGGGCCGCCAACTACGCCAACCGCTTTATCATCGTGGTCGACGACGATATCGACGTTACCAACCTCGAAGAGCTAATCTGGGCGATGTGCACGCGCTGCGATCCAGCGACAACCATCGACATCGTCAAGGGCGCATGGACATCCCCCGCCGACCCGCGGCTCACGCCGGAGCAGAAGGCAAACGGCGACATCACCAACAGCCGCGCTATAATCGACGCATGCAAACCGTTCCACTGGAAGGATCAGTATCCGCCGGTGAACGCTCCTGGGCCCGAAATCCTCAAGGAAGCCCGAGACAAATTCGGTTGGTTGATGGATTGATCCGTCCCTTAGCCGGATGGCACCCGCCCGCAGGCCGCATGGCTTCGTCGATGGTAGCTTTTGGTCTAATCCGCTAAGTTGGTTTCCAAAGGTAGGGAAGAAAATTAATCGATGAAATCCTCCTGGCGGACGCCGGGTGTCGTACTGGTGTGCGGCACAACCATACTGTTCATCAGTTTCGGCGCACGGAACATTTTCGGGCTGCTGCTCGATCCGATGACGACATCGCTCGGCTGGACACCTGCAGATTTTTCCTTCGCTATCGCGCTGCAGGCGTTCCTATGGGGCATGACCACGCCGATCACCGCATCGCTGGCAGACCGCTTCGGGACGGCGAAGATGGTCTTCGCAGGCGGAATCCTTTACGCCGTGGGCCTCGCGCTCATGTCGCGCGTCTCCACGCCGATGGAAATGAACCTCACCTCCGGCCTGATGCTCGGTCTGGGGCTGAGCGCCACAGGCTTTCCGATCATCCTCGCGGCCGTCACCAAGCATGTCGATGCGCGGCGCCGCAGCCTTTTTCTCGGCGTTGGAAGCGCCGCGGGGTCGTCGGGCCAGCTCGCCCTGGTCCCGCTCGGCCAGCATCTGATCGAGGGATATGGCTGGGTCACAATGGTGGTGATCTTCGCCTGCATCGCCGCCCTGATGGTGCCGATGGCGGCGGCCTTCGCGGATCCAAAGCGTGAAGCCACCGCGCCGGGCGTCAGTCATCAGCGTCTCAGCGAGGCACTCCGGGAGGCGATGAGCCATCGCGGCTTTATCCTGCTGACGGCGGGATACTTCGTCTGCGGCTTCCAGATCCTGTTTCTTGCGACGCACCTCCCCAAGTTCCTTCTCCAGGCGGGCCAGGGCCCCTGGGTGGGCGCGACCGCCCTGTCGCTGATCGGACTGTTCAATATCGTGGGTACGCTGGCATGGGGGGCGCTCGGCGGGCGCTGGCGGATGAAATATTTATTAAGCGCGATATATGTCCTTCGATCGCTGGCGCTGATCGCATTCGTGCTGATACCGATCACGCCGCTCAGCACTTACGTCTTCGCTTGCGTTATGGGACTTCTATGGCTCGCGACGGTGCCGCTGACCTCGGGCCTCGTCGCCCAGATCTTCGGGCTGCGCTACATGGCGACGCTGACGGGATTAGTCTTCTTCTCGCACCAGCTCGGCAGTTTCTTCGGCATCTGGCTGGGCGGTAAGCTGTTCGTTGATACCGGTAGCTATAATACGATTTGGTGGATGTGCGTCGCGCTTGGCCTCGTCGCCGCGCTGCTGCACTATCCAATCAACGACCGACCCGTCGAACGGGCGGCGGCGCGGGGAGCATAGTCAGAAATGCTGGAAATCATGCGGTCGAACTGGCGCACGCCTTTCCTGATCCTGCTGGCGGGCACGACCATCGTATTCCTGTCGCTCGGCGCGCGGATGACGTTCGGGCTGTGGCTTGAACCGGCGACCCTCGACCTGTTCGGGCCGGGCCAGTTCAAGATCCTGTCGTTTTCGCTCGCGCTGCAGTCGCTATTCTGGGGCATCGGCACGCCGATCGCGGGTAATATCGCGGATCGATACGGGACGGGGCGCGTGATCGCCGCCGCCGGCATTCTTTATACCGCGGGTCTCGTCATGATGACGGTCTCGACGACGCCTCTGATGGCGCATTTCTCCATTGGGGTGCTCACCGGATTCGCGATGTCCGGCGCGATGTTCCCAATCATCCTCTCGGCGATAAGCCGCGCGGTATCAGCCGAAAAACGCAACCTCTATCTTGGAATCGCAAGCGCCGGTGGATCGTCGGGCCAAGTTTTCATGATTCCGCTGGGCCAGTACGTGATCGACGGTTACGGCTGGGTCATGTCGCTGTACGCGATGGCAATCCTGACGGCGCTGATCGTGCCACTGGCTGTCGTGATGATGCGCCCGAGGGAAGACAGCGCTCATTCGGGCTCCACCATCCCGATCCAGCGTACCGGCGAAGCGATCCGCGAAGCGTTCGGCCATCGCGGCTATATCCTGTTGGTCAGCGGCTATTTTGTCTGCGGCCTGCAGACAATGTTCATCGGCACCCATTTCCCGGCGATGCTATCCAGCCTCAAGGTCGATGCCACCATCGCCGCCATGTCGCTGTCGCTTATCGGCGCGTTCAACATCCTTGGCACCTTCCTGTGGGGCGCTAGCGGCGGTAAGTATCGACAGAAATACCTTCTCTGCTGGCTCTACAGCCTGCGCTCGGTGATTATGGTCGCGTTCATCATGCTACCAATCACCTCGACGAGCGTGATCGCTTTTTCCTGCGTGATGGGTCTGCTGTGGCTAGGCACGGTGCCGCTGACCGGCTCGATCGTTGCCCAGGTCTTCGGCTTGCGCCACATGGGCATGCTGTTCGGCTTCGCCTTTGTCGCGCACCAGCTCGGCAGCTTCATCGGCATCTATGCCGCCGGCTACTTCTTCGACATCTTTGGGACGTACAACGTCGTGTGGTGGGCCGCAATCGTAATGGGCTTCGTCGCGTCGCTGATGAATTTTCCGATCGATGACAAGCCTGTCGAGCGCGCTCTAACGCAACAAGCGTAATGTCGGATTAGGCGGGTTTCTCGCCAATCACCGCCACCCGTTCCATCGTCCGGCGGTCTGGGTAGTAGTCATTCGCGGCGTAATGCTGTGTCGACCGGTTGTCCCAGAACGCGACGGTGTCGGGTTTCCAGCGGAGCCGGAACTAGTATTCGGGGACCTTTGCCTGTTCGTAGAGAAGATCGAGTAGTGCCCGGCTTTCATTACCTCTCAAGCCTCTGATATACAACGTGAATTGCGGATTCACGTAAATCGCCTTGCGGCCCGAGACTGGGTGCGTGCGGACCACCGGATGCGTTGGGTTCGGATAGAGTTCTTCCATCTGGCGCAGCGTGGCGCGGTCTTCCTCGCTGTCACTAAACAGGGCCCGGAAATTCTTGAAGTCGTGCACCGCCTCGAGGGGAGCGATCAGCGCGCGCACCGCTTCGCTCAGCCCATCTTAGGCCGCCGTCATGTCCGCCCACAGCGTATCCCCGCCGGCCGGCGGGACGACGAGCGATCTTAGGATTGAATATCGCGTCGGTCGCTCGCGAAAGTTGGTGTCGGAGTGCCAGACGTCTGTCGACAGGACCGGATTGTCCTTGTGGTTATCGAGCACCATGATCTCTGGGAACGCGCCCTCAGGCCGAAAGGGATGCACCTCCAGCTCGCCGAACATGCGGCCGATCTCGATATGGCGTTCCGTCGAGATGTGTTGGTCGCGCAGGTGGACGATCTTGTGTTCGATCAGCGCTGCCTCGAACGCCCGGAAAGTGACATCGTCGAGCGGGGCGTTGAGATCGAGCCCGTGAATTTCAGCGCCGATCGTCGGGCCGATGCGCTCGACCTGGAATGCCGCCGGGATCGCTTCTTCGGCTTTCGAGAGCGCGCTCATGCGCTTACACCGCCGGAACCTCAGCCCCGATCTCGTGCTCGATGAGCGGCATGGCCTTCAGCCACTTCTCGACCTCGGCAGGATCGTCGAACAGGGTTTCAAGCTCGGCGCGCGCTTCAGACTCGGTCTGGCAGCCGGATTCGATCACCGACAGGTTGGCGTCCGCGATGCTGGTGGCGAGCTCCAGCCGGATGCCGTTCGGGTCGTAAAAATAAGCCGACCAAAAGCGCCCGCCCAGATGGCACGGCCCGATTACGTCAACGTCGCAGGATTTCACGTGCTCGCAAAGCTCATCGAACCTGTCCTTGGGCACATGGAAAGCGATGTGCTGCATGCCGCCCGGCAGGTCGCGGTTCGACCGGTCGAGACCCTTCGGGTACTCGAAGAAAGCGAGGAACGAATCGTTACCCATGTTGAAAAAATAGTGGCGCAGATTCTCGTAGGGTGGCTGGCCTCGGTCGCGCTCGAACGGGACGCGGCGCACATGGACGAGTTGCATCTTGAGCACCCGCGCGTAGAAATCCATCGTTGCCGGCATGTCATCGGTGACAAAGGCTAGGTGATCGATGCCGCGCACGCCGACGGGCTTGAGATCGGGGCGGTCGAGTTCGGGCTTGCTCATCTCGTTCATGGCTTGTCCTCCAGGAAATGGTTAACCTCAGCGATCAGCGCATCGGGCGCATCGCCCGCGACGTCGTGGCTCGCATCGACCTGAACCAGCGTGATGTTCGAATTGGTTGCCTTGACCTTGCCGACGTTCTCGTCAGCAAACATGTCAGAGCGGGTACCGCGGACGACCAGCGTCGGGCACTGCACCTCAGCCAGTTTGGCCCACATGTCGGGACCGCCGCCGCCGCTCTCGCCCGCGAGCACCCTGCGGAAGCGCTCGCGATGGAACGTGTCGCGCTTGATCACGTAACCGCCGTCGACGGGCTTAAGATAGGCTTCCATCCGCTTGCGGTACGGGTCGGCGACGGACATTGCTGGGTCCTTGCCGAAATAGGACAACGCGTCGTCGACGGTCGGAAAGACGTCGGGTACACCTGCAACGGTTTTCGTCACCCGCTGCGAGCCCGCTTTCGCGTTGACCGGCGAGTAATCGCAGAGGATCAGCGTCGACATGCGGTCGGGGTTCTCGGCTGCGCACCACGTGCTGTTGCGCCCGCCCATCGAATGCCCCATTAGGTTAACCCTGTCCCAGCCGAAATGGTCCATGACAGCGATGCAATCGCCCGCGAAATCGCCGATGCCGTAGGCTTTGCTCGCGCTCCATGTGGAGTCCCCGAAGCCGCGCATGTCCATGGCCACGACCTCGCGGCCCCCGGATGCAAGCGCCGACGCTACCGGAATCCAGTCGTAGGAGAAGTAGCTAAGCCCATGCACGATCAAGACCGGCGTCGCGCCCGCCGCACCGAATCGACGATAGAACAAATCCACGTCGCCAGTATTCACTATACCGGTATCGTGCGCCGCAAACGCCATGTTTCCCCCAAGGTACCTATTTACTCAATTATAGGGCGGCTTCGGATCGATTCCGAGAGCGTATCGGCCGCGGTTTTCGGAGGCGCTGTCATGGTCGAGCACCACGTGGCTGCGGATCGCCATGGCGTCGCGGAACAGCCGCTGCAGCGGGCTGTGGTCGAATGTTGCGCCGGTCCCGCCAGCCTTGAACATATCGAAGACGATTTCGGTACTCATCCGGAGGATCTCCGCGCCCCGGAGACGATAGCGGAGCCGGTCGGCGGACGTGAACACGTGCCTGGCCTCGGCGAGGCTCTGAAAATCGTGTGCGATTTCGAGCAGTAGGGTCCGGGCGACCTCGGCACGGTCGATCGCGTTCCCGAGCGCTATCTGCGCAGGCGCGTTCTCCGTCGCGGCATTCGTCATCAGCGCGCTCTTCCGGCCTTCGAGGCGTTCCCGGAAAGCCTGCGTCGCGGCCAGCGCAAGCCCGACCGCCGGGGCGGCCACCACCATTCCGAAGATCGGAATACGCGGCACGCCCTGGAACAGCGGCCCGGGATTAGCCGAAGCGCCGGGCGGCGCGGTGTCGTCGTGCCGCCAGAAATTCAGCGTGCGGTGCATCGGCACGAACAGGTCGTCGAGCACGACCGTCTTGGAGCCCGTGCCGCGCAGCCCGAGCACGTGCCAGTCGTCAATAACCTCGGCGACATCTGTTCGCGGAACGAGAAAGGTGAAGGAATACCGCGCACCCTTCTCAGGTGCGTCCGGATCGAATGCCGAGAGTAGCAGCCAGTTGCACTGGTCGACGCCACTGACATAGGGCCACTTCCCCGTCAGCCTATACCCTCCGTCGCATTTCTCGGCCGTGGTCGTGGGCCCGGTCACAAGGCAAGTCATCAGGTCCATGCCGCTCGCGGCATAGACCTCGTCCTGCGTTTCCTTCGCATAACAGCCGACAAAGCGGTTCTGGCTGGCGCAAAGGCTTGTCACCCACGCATCCGACGCACACCCTTGCGCCAGCTCGAGCACGCACTCTACGAGGACCGGCACACCGAGTTCGTAGCCGCCATATGCCTTCGCCTGGAGAATTTTCAGAAAACCCGCGGCGCGCAGCAGCTTGTGGTTTTCGGGCAACATCGAACGATTCTTGTCCGTCGCCGCCGCTCGATCCGCTAGGATCGGAGCGATTTCGCGGGCGCGGGCGACCATCTCCTCGCCGGAGGGGATTATTCCTACCTTGGCGTCCATGTCTCCACCAGCCTCTTCGCTTCCGCGACCTGTTCGGGTGTCATCTGTTCCTCGAGCGCCTTGTAGACGCGAGCAGCCTGTTCCTCGCCGCGATTAGCGGCGAGACGTAACCACTTATAGGCGAAAACGGGGTCGGTCTTGCCGTAAACCCCCTTCAGCGTGACTGAACCGAGGGCCATCAGTGCCTCGACGTATCCCTGGTCGGCGGCTCGCGTGACCCAGCCGAGACCGTCTTCTATACGTTGTTCACCTCCGACACCATTCACCAAGGCCGCCCCAAAATGGAATTGCGCCTGCGGATCGCCCTGTTCGGCGGATTTACGCATCCAGTCCAGCCCGGTCGTCGCGTTCTGCGCGACGCCTATCCCACTGAGATAGCGCGTGCCGATCTCGAATTGCGCTTCCGCATCGCCCTGTGCCGCCGCCTTCTCGAGCCAACGGGCACTCTCGGCCTGATCCTCGGCGATAGCAGAGCCTTCACCGTAGATCATTGAGAGCATCATTTGCGCTGGAAGGTTCCCCTGCTTCCCTGCCTTCCGCATCCAAGCAATCGCCGCAGCCGCGTCCTGTGCCATGCCGCGGCCCACGAGCATCAGCTCACCAAGCGCAAGCTGCGCCGCCGCGTCACCGCTTTCGGCGAGTCGGGTCAGTGGCGCCGGATCGCCAGACAGAGCTGCACGTCGGGCCACACCCATGTCTGCGGACACGCCCGAAAACGGGGTCGCTGCGATCAGGAAACCAGCCATAAGGATAAGCGCGAAACGCATGTCGAACCCTAGCATATTCCGGCCAAAGCGCAGAAAATATGTATTACATCAATGCCATAACAGGGGGGAACGAGGTGAACGACGCGACCACGACGACAATCGGCAACATCGTTTTGAACAATCCCGTCATCTGCGGCTCCGGCGAGCACGTGTTGACGGAAGCCGGGCTTCGCTCTGCGATGGAGACCGGCGTCGGCGCCGTGATCGCAAAGTCCTTCAACGAGGTCCAGGCGGCCAAGAACCAGCTCGAGCGGACCGACTATGCGCTCCTCGACGGGAACTGGAACCGATTGCCGTGGGACTTCACCGCACCACGCGACGCGACCCTCGCCAGCCGGTCGGGCCTCCAGACCATGGATTTCGACGAATGGCTCGCAATCGTTGCCCGGCTGGATGCCGAAGCCGCAGCAACCGGTCAGTACGTAGCCGCTAGCATCATCCTCGCCGACCTCGACGCCGCCATCGACATGGCGAAGAAGGTAGAGGCCTCAGGTGTCCGGCTGCTCGAGTTTAATATCGGTACGCCATACGGCGACGAGGCGGCAGGCGTCGTCTCGACCGAACGCGCGGGTGACAGGGTCACGGCATACGTAAAGGCCGTTTGCGACGCAGTCGACATCCCGGTCTGGGCCAAGATTACCGGGCAGAGCGAGAACGTCGCCGCGCTCGCCGAGGCAGCCCTTGCAGGCGGCGCCGAAGCGGCCTGCCTGATGGGACGCTTCCTCGGCATGATCCCCGAACTTGAAACCCAAGCGCCCCTCCTCGGCACCAACCTTGGCACCGGCGGCGGATGGGCGCTGCCCATGACCTGTTACTGGCTCGAGAAATCTCGCGCCAGGCTTGGACCCGACGCGCGGCTGATCGGTATGAATGGCGCCCGCGACGGCAACGACGTACTCCGGATGCTACTCGCCGGCGCACACGCGGCGCAGATTTCGACGGCCGCGTTCACCAACGGCTTCGGCGTTCTCGAACAGGCCGTGAAGACGGTCGAGACATACCTGTTGGAGCGAGGTGAAACGGCCTCCGAAATCGTCGGGCGCGCAGCTGACAAGGTCGTGCCATTCACTGATCTGCCGATTCGGCCTGGTTTCTGGCGTAACTTCGCGCCGCCAGGGGCCGTATGATGGCAGTTTTTAACAGCAAGCAGTCCGCCCGACAGGCGATCTGGGACCGGCTGAAAGAGGAAAAGCTCGCACGTTTCCCTTTTCCACCGCATGGCCGCATCCCGAACTTTAAGGGCGCTAAAGAAGCAGCGCATCGGCTATTTGACGAGCCCGAATGGCGCGACGCCAAACGCATCAAGATCAACCCTGACTCCCCTCAGAAGCATGTCCGTTTCGAAGCGCTGAGGCGCGGGATCATCGTCTACGTCCCTACGCCGCGGCTGAAGGGTGGTTTCATGAAGCTCGACCCGACCGAAATCCCGTTTGATGCCATCGGTGACGCTTCGCAGATGTCTCGATGCGCGAGATGGGCGGAACCGGTCGAGCTCCGAGACATCCCGCAGCTCGACGCGATCGTCACCGGCTGCGTCGCAGTGACCGAAAGCGGCCGGCGCGCGGGCAAAGGAGAGGGGTATAGCGACATCGAGTTCGCGATTCTAAGGGAACTCGGCCACGATGCAGTACCTGTGGCGACCACGGTGAACGACGTGCAGGTAGTCCGCACTTTTCCCATCGAGACCAATGATCTGCCGCTGACCGTGATCACGACGCCGACCCGGACGATTCGCGTTTCTGATCCACCGCCGCCGCCCTTCGCGATCGAATGGGACCGCCTTAGCAACGAAGATCTCGACGAAATGCCAATCCTTAAGGAATTGAAAGCGCATACGGGAAAACAGAAGGGTCGCTGATTTTAAGTTTTGCTTCAAAAAGCCCCGGCGGCTTGGGTGAGACACACGGCGCCGCTAACATAGCTATCCCCTTTAGTGAAACGGAAATCGATGAACATGGACCCCGTCATACAGAGCTTTCTTACCGGATTTCCGGTTCTACTGCTGCATTTCGGTGTCACGCTCGCAATCCTTGCCGTGGGCGTCGCCCTCTATCATCTAATCACGCCCTATCACGAGCTGCGGCTGATCAGGAGTGGTAATACCGCCGCTGCGGTATCCTTTTCTGCGGCGATGGTAGGCCTCGCCATACCACTCGCCGTCTGCATGGCGACGAGCGTCAGTGTCTGGGACATCGTCGTCTGGGGGGGCGTGACCCTGCTGATCCAGCTTCTCGCTTTCAGGATTAGTGACGCTTTGCTCAAAGATCTGCCGACCCGCATTGAGAGCGACGAGATCGGAGCCGCGGTCCTCGTCCTCGGCATCAAGATCGCCATCGCTCTAATTAACGCAGCGGCCGTCGCCGGTTGAGCGGAATGGGCGCGCATTCAACGTGAAATTTCGGGATGTTCTTGCGCTGATCGTCCTGATCAGCGTTGCGATCGGTGGGAAGGTTTATCGCGACGGGATCGACAATCCGCCAACTGAACGTCGTCCCGACCCTCGGCTGTTCGAACCTCGGGTAGCTCGGGCGCCGGATTTGCGCGTCCCCAAGCCGCGCGACGAGGGACCGGTTCTGCCCCGCGAGTCGCCCAACGACCCGGCCCTGATGGTCAAATCGGAGACCAAACGCAACAGCGCGACGGGCACAGCCTTTTCGATCAACCGCGACGGCATCTGGTTCTCCGCACGTCATGTGACAAACGGATGTGACGTTGTCGGTCTAGAGAAATCGGGGGGCAGGCTGGTCCGCGTTCTACGGGTCTCCGAGTATCCGCGTGCCGACATAAGTATCCTGTGGACGCGCGGCGGATCTCCGGCCATGCCGGTGGTAGATCCCACTCTGCGCGTCGGTCAGCCCGGCTACTCTTTCGGCTACCCGAAAGGCGATCCGGGCGACGTCTACGCCAAGATAATTGGACGAAACCGCATGCTAGCGCGTGGCAGGTACAACACAGACGAGCCGGTCATCGCCTGGACGCAGTTGCGCCGCGTGCCGGATATCGGTTCGGATCTCAGCGGCATCAGCGGCGGGCCTTGGGTGAATACCGCCGGCGAGGTTATCGGCATCCATGTCGCGGGTGCGCCGCGCAGAGGTAGGTCCTATTCGACAGCGCCGCGCACGATGCAAGAAGCGATCGGCCGGTCGGGCGTTCGGCCGGAGGCCGACTCTGGCGATCTGCCGTCATCGGCAGCGCTCACCCCGCGCCAGTTTCAGACCTACGGCCAACAGCTCCGCCGCCAGTTGACCGTTGCGAAAGTAATCTGCCTTGTCGGCGAACGCTGGCGTCGCAGGTAGAGAAAGCTGCGCCTAGCCTGCAAGCCGCCCCGCGAGACGCTTAGCCAGGGCGCCGGCGACCCGGCGCCTGTACCAGGGCCTTACAGTGGTCGTATGCATCGGCTTCGCCTGGGAACGCACTGCCTCCATGATCGCATCGAGCGCGGCTGCATCTACTGGCTTTCCAACAAACTTGTCTCCCCCCTTCACCAGTTGCGGGTGGGGATTGACGGCCGTCAGCGCGATATCGAGCTCTACGAGCTTATCGCCATCCATGCGCAACCGGACCGCCGCGCCTGCAAGCGGAAAATCGATCGAGCCTCGAATTCTAGCTTTCTCGTATGACGACACAGTCCCGTCCGGCGCGGTGGGCAAGAAGACCGACACAAGCAGTTCCCCATCCTTGAGCGTCAGATGTTCCATGCCGTCGTTACGATAGAGATCGGCCAGCGGGATCGTGCGTGCGCCGCCGGGGCTCTCAAGATTTACTGTCGCGCCGAACACAAGCATCGCCGGTGCGACGTCGCCGGAGAAAGCCGCGAAACAGCGCTTGCCGCCGGGCGCGACATGGCAGACCTCGCCCCTGTGCTTGAGGCAAAAATTGTTGCTCTCGCGCCACCACTGCGACTGGTTGTAGTAAAGGCAGCGCGTATCCAAGCACAGATTGCCGCCAACAGTACCGTAGTGGCGGTGCGTTGGTCCCGCAACCGACGCGGCGGCCTCCGCGACGGCAGTCCAGCGCGCGCGGATGTCGGGATGACTCGCGACATCCTTGAGTTTGACCCCGGCGCCGATGCGCAAACCGCCTTCCTGAACCGACACCGATCTAATTTCTTCGATAGAGGTCAGATCGATCATCGTCGCGGGCGTCTCGATGCCCCGGCGCACATTGACGATCATGTCGGTGCCGCCCGCGAGGTAGCGGGAATTAGCATCGGACGCCTTCAACCGGATGGCTTCCGCCGTCGTTTTCGGGCGATGCAGCGTGAAATCGGGCATGTGTTCCATGACGGTTCCCCTACTCCGCCGCGACGCCGGTACCGCGCTCGTAGTCCTCGAGCACCTGCATCAAACGGTCGGGTGTTACCGGAAGTTCGTGAACGCGAACGCCTAGTGCATCGGCGACGGCGCTCGTTAAGGCGGGCAGGAAGCCGGCGAGCGACGCTTCGCCCGCCTCCTTTGCGCCGAACGGGCCGTACGGGTCGTTCGATTCGACGATATGCACCTCAATCGGAGGCGATTCCACGAACGTCGGCACCCTGTAGTCAAGCATATTTCCGGTGATCATCAGCCCGTCGTGATAGCGGGTCTCCTCGGTCATGGCTTGGCCCATACCCATCCAGACAGATCCCTGTATCTGCCCCTCGACGGTGAGCGGGTTCAGTGCCTTTCCGCAATCGTGCGCGACCCAGACCTTGTCGACCTTGATTTCGGCCGTAGCGGGATCGACCGTCACCTCTACGACCTGCGCGGCGTAAGCGAAAGCCATTGAGCCGCCGATCGCCGCGCCGCGATATTTCTTGCCACCCCAGCTTTCTGGTAGCGTGTCGAAGTTGCCTTTGACCGTAATTGTGCCGGTGCCTTCGAGCGCCGCCATGACGACGTCTTCGAAGGACATGCCCGTGTCCTGGGTACCCGCGCGATAAACCTCGCCAAGGCATTCGACATCGTCGGGGTTGACGTCGAGCTTGCGCGCCGCCGCGTCGATCAGGATGCCCTTCAGGTTGTTGGCCGCTTCGATCGCCGCATTACCAACCATGTAGGTAACGCGCGACGAATACGAACCATTGTCCTTCGGCGTCACGCGGCTGTCAGCCGCGACAATCTTCACCCGCGTAGGATCGATGCCAAGTACCTCGGAGACGCACTGGACGAGGATCGTCGACGAGCCCTGCCCGATTTCGGACGCGCCTGTCAGGATTACTATGCTGCCGTCGAAGTCGAGCTTGAGATTTACCGTGGCGTGTGGCTCACCGGTCCAGTTTACCGGTTTGGAGGCCCCGGAGACGTAGTGCGAGCACGCAAGACCGAGCCCCTTGCCTGCCGGCAACTTGCCCTTTCGATCCTTCCAGCCAGACGCCTTCTCGACGATGTCGAGGCATTCCGGCAGCCCGTAGGAATTGACCCAGAGATCGTTGGCAACGTGGCCCATTTCTGTGATCAAGTTGACACGTCGCACAGCGAATGGATCGAGCCCAAGCCTTGCCGCCATCTCGTCCATCGCGTTCTCAAAGGCATGCCGTACGTTGACGGTGCCGTGCCCGCGGAACGCGCCGCAGGGCGGCGTGTTAGTCAGCACGCGTTTTCCTTCGTAACGCACGTTCTGCAGATCGTAGATCGCGAAAAGCATCGAACCGGAATAGAGGATCGTGACGATGCCGTAGCCAGAATGCGCGCCGCCGCGCTGGACGGTCGAACATTCGACCGCCGTGACGCGGCCGTCTTTCTTCATGCCCATGCGGATCTTCACTATCTGCTCGGGCCTGCCGCGATGGGTGATGAAGGTGTCTTCACGACTGATGACCGTGCGCACGATGCCTTTCGCCCGGCGCGCCAGCATAGCGGTGATCATCTCGACGTTGAGCGCCTCTGTCCGACAGCCAAACCCGCCACCAAGATAGGGTTTTATCACTCTTATCTTCGATTTCGGCATCTTGAGGATCTTGGACAGCATCAGATGCACATAGTACGGCACCTGGGTACTGGCACGGACCGTCAGCTCGTCCCGTTCGCCATCATATTCTGCGAATGCGGCATGCGGCTCGGTCTGGACCTGACAGACCTCAGCGCAATGATATTCGGTCTCGTGTATTAGGTCGGCCTCGGCAAACCCTGCATCGACGTTACCGATCTCGTAGTCGACGTGGCGCTCGATGTTGCCAGGACGATGGTCGTGAATATTAACGCTCCCGTCCGCCATCGAGTCCGCCACCGTGAAATATGCCGGCAACTCTTCATACTCAACACGGATCAGGTCGCAGGCCCTCCGCGCGGCCTCTATGCTGTCGGCAGCGACCGCCGCCACCGGCTCGCCGCGATAGCGCACCTTGTCGAACGCAATGGGAAGCTCGGTCCGCGAGACCGGCAGGACGCCGTGCCCCTCGTCCGTTTCCGAGCCGGTAATCACGGCACGCACGCCAGGCAGTGCTTCTGCGTCGGAGGTGTCGACGGAGAGAATTTTAGCGTGCGCGACAGGGCTGCGCTTGATCGCGCCCACCAGCGCGCCATGATTATAGAAATCTGCGGTGTACTGCGCCTTCCCCGAGATCTTTTCTGGTCCGTCCACCATCGGCATCGGAACGCCGATGGAGCGGATCGGGGCACCGGGTCCTTTTCCGTCCATCACGCCACCGCCTTGTCCTTGCCGCTGCGCTTGATCTCGTCCGCCGCAAACTGCACGGCCTCGATGATTTTCACGTAACCGGTGCAGCGGCATATATTGGACGCCATTTCCGTTCGGATTGTCGATTCGTCGGGATCTGGATCCTCGCGCAGCAGGCCTTCGGCGGCCATCACCATGCCGGGCGTGCAGTAACCGCACTGCGCGCCGAGCTTCTCGTGGAAGCCGCGCTGGATCGCGTTGAGCCGGCCGCCGTCGGCCAGCGATTCGATAGTCTCGACCGACTTGCCCTGGCATGTCGCGGCCAGCGTCAGGCAGGCATGCTGCGCCTTGCCGTCGACGAGCACGGTGCAAAGGCCGCATTCGCCACCGTCGCAGCCAATCTTGGTGCCGGTTAGCCCGACCACCTCGCGCAGGTAATCGACGAGAAGCAGGTTGCCCGATACTGCATCGTCGCGCTGCCTGCCGTTCACCGTCATTGAAACAAGCGATTTCATGTCCCGTCACCCTAACTCAGGGACCGGCCGCCCAACCGGCCGGAAAACGTTGATATATCTAATTGTTGACTGATCAACAATTATCTTATGCCACGCATCGGCTGGCGCTTCAAGACGGGAAAATTGGCCCGATCAATGCCGCTTAGGCGCGAGGAAGGTCTTGTGGCAGTTGCAGCAGCTTACTCGGCTGCGTGCTTTCCGACATTCCAGCCGGCGGGCGACAGGTGCTTTTCGGCGAATCGAAGGGGATTGGACTCGAGCTCGGTCGCCATAGTGTCGTTCCAGCGGTTGAAGAAACCGAAGACGGAGATCGTCGCGATGATCTCGACCACCTGTCCGTCGTCCCAGTGCTTGCGAAGTTCCTCGAAATCGGCGTCGGTGACCTCGTTGGGTGCCTGCGCCGCCCCCTGTGCGACGCGGAGCGCGGCGCGCTCGCCGTCGGTGAACAGAGGACTGCGTTCGTAGTCCCAGACAGCCTCGATCTTCTCGGCCGGAATATCGGCGATATTCGAGTTCTCGCCTGTATGCGCTGCGCAGTACTGGCATCCCGCGGAAACGCTGACGACATGCGCAATCAGCCATTTGAGCCCGCGCGGCACTTCGCCGGGCTCTATGACGGTCTCCAACCAGAGATTGCGCGCCGCGTTCATGATCTTCGGACGCCGGCCCAGCGTCAGCATGCTGTTGGGCAGCGTGCCGCCGAGGTTCTCGGTCACGAGCTGGAGATCGTCCTTGAGCTCCTCCAGTTCTCGGGGAGACAGCGCGGGAAGTCGGGGCATGGCGGTTCCTCAGATGGCCTTGTTTACGGGCTCGAGGCCGAGCTCGACCCGGCCGAACTCGGCGCCGTTGATGTCGAAATTCATCTGGATCTGGGTGGCGGCGGCATTCATGTCGCGAATCCGGCGCTCAAATGGATGAGACAGGTAAATCCCCGCCGCGCCGACCGCACCTTGAAGGAGTTGAAGCGCCTTGACGCAGTTCTGCGCGGCGAACGCGCCGTCGCGCCGCCAGCGGACCTTTTCGGCGACCGTCGGCACGCGGCCGGAATTAGCAACCGCCTCGCCTTCCCGGATGTTGTCGTGACCGAGAAGGCGCGCCGCCTGGACCAAGGAGGCGGCTTCCGCGACGCGCATTTGGATCTGGGTATGTTCCGCCAGACGCGAATTGTTGTAGGTCGATAGGCGCTCGCGCATTTCCGCCACATAGTCGTCGTAAGCACCCTGCACGATGCCGATCATCGGGCCGAGCAGAATATGCGGAAACAAGCCGAGTACGGGAAGCTGGTAAAGGATGTTCGGCACGTGCGCCGAACCCGGCGTCGGCCCCCCCCGCGCGTCGGCGGGAGACAGCGTCATGTGCTCGGGTACGAAAATCCCCTCACCCTTCACGTCACGGCTGCCGCTCCCTACAAGACCGCCGACGTGCCAGGTATCGATTTCCTCGAGGGCGTCGCGCGGCACGACGAGCCACAACGGCCGGCGAGGACCATCGTCCTCGATCATGGCAGCCATCATCATCCAGTCGCTGGGATCGATGCCGCTGCAGTAAGGCCATTGTCCGGAAATCTCATAACCGCCCGCGACCGGCTTCGCGACACCCGCGGTCGCAACAAGCGACGAGGCGATCAGCGCCGTCGGACTGTCCTTCCAAACTTCGTCCTCCGCCTCAGGACGCCACATCGGCAGCATCCAGTCGTGGCTCAGCAGGTTCACATAGATCCAGGCAGTCGACGCACAGCCACGCGCGATCGGATCCGACAAGTCAATGATGCTGCCGTAGTCGAGTTCCAGCCCGCCGTAGCGTTTCGGCTTGAGCGCGGTCCACAGCCGGGTGTCCCAAAAGTCCTTTACGGTATCGGGGTGGATTTCCCGCGCGCGTTCGACGTCGTTCGCACGCGCAGCGAGTTTGGCGGTCATCGCATGCGCGCGCTCAACCATCTCCTCGCGGGAGGGCGTGGCCAAACCGGCAATAATCGCGGGCGCTTCTGCCATCGTCAGGCCGCCTTCTGGTCTTCCGCCCAGTAGTTGAGCTCCACCGTGATCCCGTTAGGATCGTCGACGAAAACCTGAAACAGGTCCATGTTAGGGACCTGGCGCTCCTTGAACGGATAACCCTTGTCCTTGAGCCGGGCGATCAGCTTCTCGGGCTCGCGCGCCCGGAAGGCGATGTGATCGAACGCCCCCGAGCCGTCAAGCGCCTCGGCACTGATGTCGCCGCCTAGATACTGCTGCAGTCCCGAAGGATCGTCTGGATCGACGCCGACGAGGTGGACGACGGCGACGCTGTCGACATAGAGCCAGGCGCCCGGAAACGGAAAATCAGGCCGGTCGCCGTCGACCATCCCGAGTATATCGACGTAGAAATCGCGGGTTTCCTCCAGCTTGACCGTGCGAATTGAGCAATGGTCAAGAGAACTGAGGCTCATGGTGCTTCTCCCTTTTTGTCCCGGACCCTCGATAGTTCCAGGTTTAGAACCGTTCAAGCCGATCATAGGCCTTGGCGACGCATACGTGAACAACCCGCGGACAATCGAGTGCCGATCCGCCCGTCTTGATCTGAGGTGGTTTTTACGGTCAATTTGAAGAAAGGGCTGCACACCAAAAATGCAGTCCGATGAAGGGGAGACAGCATGAAACCGGCACCATTCGCATATGCGCGCGCGTCTACGCTCGACGACGCGCTGGCGCTTCTTGCTGAACACGGCGATGACGCGCGTCTGCTTGCGGGCGGACAGAGCCTGATGGCGACGCTCAATATGCGCCTGTCGGCGCCTGAAATCCTTATCGACCTAAACCGGATCGACGGACTTGCAAACATCGAGGATACGGGAGACGCAATTCGCATCGGCGCTATGACTCGCCACGTGGACATCGAGACCTCGGACGCGGTCGCGACCCACGCGCCGCTGATCGCCGCCGCGATGGAACACATCGCGCACCCGGCGATCCGCAATCGCGGTACCTTCGGCGGGTCGATCGCGTTCGCCGACCCGGCGGGGGAACTGCCCGCTTGCGCGGTGGCCCTCGACGCGACAATGCACATCGCCGGTAAAGGCGGCGAACGCGCCGTCGCAGCGGCGGATTTCTTCCGGGGGCTATACGAGACAGCGATCGAACCCGGCGAGATTCTTACCGCCGTCTCCGTGCCAAAGATTGCAACCGGCTGGAGATCCGGTTTCCTCGAGCTCGCGCGGCGGCACGGGGACTACGCCATTATCGGGCTGTGCGCCCACGTCGAGCACGATGGCAACGTCTTCGGCGACGGCCGGTTGGTGTTCTTCGGCGCGGGCGACCGGCCCGTTGCCGCGCCGAAATCAGCCGCCCTCATCAAGGGCAAGAGCTGGAGCGACGCGCTGGCCGAAGATCTGTCGGCGGCGTTGAAGCAGGAGCTCGATCCACCGGAGGACCTCAACGCGGACGGGCCGATGCGCAAACATCTGGCAGGCGTTCTGGTGAAACGCACCCTCGGCCCGCTGGCAGGAGCCTGATCATGGACAAGAACGTCGACGTAACCATGACCGTCAACGGCGAGACCGTCACGCGCCGCGTCGAAGCCCGCACCAACCTCGTCGATTTCCTGCGCTACGAGCTGGGCCTTACCGGCAGCCATGTCGGTTGCGAGCATGGCGTCTGCGGCGCCTGCACCGTCCGCGTCGACGGACGCATCGTCCGCGGCTGCCTGATGGTCGCCGCCCAGGCCGACGGCAGCGACGTCTGGACCATCGAGGGTGTCACTGAAACGGGCGAAATCAAGGCACTGCAGGACGCATTCGTCGAGCGCAACGCGCTGCAGTGCGGCTTCTGCACGCCCGGCATGCTGCTGACGGTTGCCGAGCTGATGGAACGCAAGCCGGATGCGAGCCGCGAGGAAATCCGCGAATTCATCTCCGGCAACTTCTGCCGCTGCACCGGATACCAGGCCATCGTCGACGCGGTCGCGATGGCGCGCGCCAAGGGAGACGCGTGATGACCGACATGATCACGGACCGCTGGATTCTCGATCGGCCGAACTCCTATATCGGGCGCTCGGTCCCCCGGCCCAATGCTCCGCGACTCGCCCAGGGCCGCGGCACATTCGTCGACGACGTCGAGCTCAAACGCATGGTCCATGTTGCGTTCGTGCGGTCTCCTTACGCGCACGCGCGCATGAAATCGATTTCGACGGATGCGGCCAAGGCCGCGCCGGGCGTCGTCGCTGTCGTTACCGGCAAAGAACTTGCCAAAATTCATGACCCCTGGGTCGGCGTCCTGACGCATCTGGAAGGCATCAAGTCGGCGCCGCAATATGCGTTGCCGATCGACACGGCCCGCTGGCAGGGCGAGGGGGTGGTCGCCGTCGTCGCGGACAGCCGTGCCCACGCGGAAGACGCCGTGGAGCTGGTCGAGATCGACTGGGAGGTTCTGCCCGCCGTAACCGATGCGGAAACGGCACTCGACGCCTCCACCCCGGTCATCCACGACGATTTGGGTGACAATCTGACCTGGCGGCGCAACGCAAACATCGGCGACGTCGACGCGGCCTATACGAACGCCGATCACGTCGTCGAGGAGACGTTCGTCTTCGGCCGCCATACCGGCGTCTGCCTCGAAGCACGCGCGCTGGTCGCCGATTTCGAGCCGTCCGAGGAACAGCTCACCGTATGGCATAACAACCAGTGCCCACACATGATCCAGAATATTCTGGCGACCCATTACCACCTAGACGAACACCGTGTCCGGGTGATCACGCGAGACGTCGGCGCTTCGTTCGGCATCAAGGTACATACCTATGCAGACGAGATCGCCACCGTCGGGCTTTCGATCATGTTGAAACGACCGGTGAAGTTCGTCGCTGACCGGATGGAAAGCTTCGTTACCGATATTCACGCGCGCGACCACCGCGTCAAAGGCAAGATCGCGGTCAAGAACGACGGCACCATCGTCGCCTTCGAGATCGACGACCTGACGGGCATTGGGCCCTACTCGATGTATCCTCGGACCAGCGGCATCGAGGCGAACCAGGTCGTCAACATGATCGGCGGCCCCTACCGGTTCGACAATTACCGCGCCGTCGCAACGGTCGTATTCCAGAACAAGAACATGATGTGCCAGTACCGCGCCGTTGGGCACCCGATCATGTGCGCGGTCACCGAAGGCCTGGTCGATGCGGCGGCCAAGGTGGTCGGAATGGACCCGGTCGAGATTCGCCAGAAGAACTTCCACCCGGACGACGCGTATCCGACCAAGTCGGCGCAGGGGCTGCCTTTCGAGAACCTGTCGCACGAGGAGAGCATGAAGACGCTCCTCGAAGCGATGGACTACGAGGCGCTGAAAGCCGACCGGGACGAGAAACGCAAAGAAGGCATCTATCGCGGCATCGGTTTCGCGAGCTTCATCGAGGTGACCAACCCGTCGGCGGCGTTCTACGGTGTCGGCGGCGCGCGCATCTCGGCGCAAGACGGCGCGACTCTTCGGCTCGACGCGAAGGGCAACGTCTTCGTCTCAACCGGCGCGACCGAGCAGGGCCAGGGCATGGAAGCGGTGATCTCGCAGGTCGCGGCGACCGCCGTCGGCGTACCGCCAGAGCGGCTCAAGATCATCACCGGCGACACCGAGCATACGCCCTACGGCGGCGGTACATGGGGGTCGCGCGCTGCCGGCATCGGCGGCGAAGCAGTCGCCCAGGCCGGCCGCGCACTACGCGAACAGATCCTCGTTGCGGCGGGCGCGATGCTGCAGGAGGACGCCGCGAAGCTCGACATCCGGAACGGCGTCGTCGTCGACGCGGACACCGGCAACGAGCGCATCGGCCTCGATGAGGTCGGGCGCATCTGCTACTATCGCCCAGATACGCTGCCCGACGGCTTCCAGTCCGAGCTGGTGGCGACGCGCCATTACGTGCCGCGCAAGTACCCGTTCGCCTTTACCAACGGCGCGCAGGCCTCGTATCTGGAGGTCGACGTCGAGACCGGCTTCATCAAGCTGCTGCGGCACTGGTGCATCGAGGAATGCGGCACCGTCATCAACCCGCTTCTAGTTGACGAACAGATCCGCGGCGGCGTGGTGCAGGGTCTCGGCGGCGCGATGTGGGAGGAGTGCCTCTACGACGCGGACGGCCAGATGCTGAACGCCAACCTGGCCGACTATCTGGTGCCGATGGCGGCAGAACTGCCCGACATCGACTGCGGGCACGTGGTCTCGCCGACGGCGGACTCAGACCTCGGCGCAAAGGGCGCAGGTGAAGCCGGCACATGCGGCGCACCGGCTTGTGTGATGAACGCGCTGAACGACGCGCTTTCGCCGTTCGACGCTAAGATTACCTCGATGCCGTTCACGCCGAAGAAGGTGCTGCAGGCGCTTGGGAAGATCTAGGAGGGATCTCGGTCCCTACCGGACCGCTTCCTTGCTGTAGCGTGCGATCTCCTTGTAGCGGTCGGAAATCGCGGCAAGCTCCGCGGGATCTATAACATCCTCGATGCGGTCGAACGGCTCGCCGCCGGTCAGGTTCTCGACCGTCTCGATGATGTAGTCCGGCGGCTGCGCCCTGTTCGTCAACACGATCCTGCTCACGATCTCGATCCGCTCCGCCGCGTAGGCGCGGAATGCCTGTTCGGGTTGCTCCGTCTCGTCGAGCAAACGCGCCAGACATTCCGCGTCGAGTATCGCCTGAGCGCCGCCGTTGCCGCCGCGCGGGTACATCGGATGCGCCGCGTCGCCGAGCAGCGCGATCCGGCCCCATGTCCACCGGTCCACCGGATCCCGGTCTACCATCGGATACTCGAGAATGAATTCCGCGTCCTCTATCAGCTTCGGGATATCCAGCCAGTCGAAACGCCAGTCAGCAAACGGCTCGATGAAATCCTCGATCCGGCCGGGCGTCGCCCAGGCGTTCGGCTTGGGGGCGTCGCGCGGCTGTTCGGTGTTCCAGTTGATGAGCTGGGTTCCATCGTCGAAGGAGCGGATGGGGTAAATCACCATCTTGCCACGCGCGACCGTG
This sequence comes from Alphaproteobacteria bacterium, assembly GCA_038131485.1. Classification (GTDB taxonomy): domain Bacteria; phylum Pseudomonadota; class Alphaproteobacteria; order MPNO01; family UBA830; genus JAYQUR01. The sequence continues at coordinate 81,615 of JAYPPO010000007.1, read as the reverse complement.
CCGACCCGCGTGACGCTCGCCCCGCTCAGAAACGGCTTCCGCCGCGTCACGCCGCGCCACTGTTGATGCCGCCGAACTGCGGAGCCCCCTCGTCGGGGTAGAACTGGCGACGGATCGCGGAATGGAAACCGTCGCTAGCGATCAGCGCCCTGCCCTCGGCCGGTTCGGTACGGTCGAACCGCAGCACGACGCGCTCGCCCGCCTGCTCCGCACCGACGCACCGATGCCCGAGCATGATCGAATCCGGGCCAAGCCGGTCGCATACCGCATCGCACAAAGCCTGGTGCAGATCGGCCCGGTGGATTGAGAAATGCGGGTATTCGTAGCCTGCGAAACGACCGCACGGCTCGGCGAAGATAAACTGCCCGTGCCGGTTGAAATAGGCGAATTCCCGCGCCTCGACGCCATAGAAGTTAAGCGCGTCTTCCAGCCCCAGCGACGACAGCACCCGGATCGCATGCGGCAGCATGTTGATGCCTACACCGAGCGGTTTGAATGCCTCCGCGCCCTCGTAAATTCGGCACGGAATACCGCGCGCATGAAGCGCGAGGGCCATTGTCAGCCCACCGATGCCGCCGCCCGCGATCAGGATATCGTCGGCACCGCCGCTCATTCCGCTGCCTCCCGCATGGGGTCTACCAGATACCGCATCGTCCACACCTTGCCTTCTGCCATACCCATCAGGTCCTTGGCGCATTCGCGGAGGATCTGCGGAGAGGTCTGGGCGTGCTGCGCGCCGGTCATCATGTCACGGACGAAACGCTGTAACGTTCCCTGGCGCGAGGCTGTTCCGCCGCCGTAGGAAAACGCGAACGACGCGATCTCGTTGACGACCGTCGTCAGGTGATTAAGCGCGAGGCGAATGAGCGTGAAGTTGCGGGTCGGGATTGGACCCTCCGCTGCGATCGCGTCCTCCATCTCGCGCCATCCCTCATAGACCAGGGCGCGAGCAGCGCGGAATTTCGCCTCCGCGTCGCCGTAAAGTTCCTGAAACGCCTCCCCGCCGCCTCGCTGCGGCAGAACGAAGGGTCGCTTTCCTTCTGCGCGCGCAATATACGCCAGCAAATCGAGCAAGCGGCGCCCTACACCGAGCGCAAAGCCGGTATGGCCGATATTGCTGAACCCGAAGATGCCAAGCTTGTAGACCCTGCCGCCAATATTCGGGACCTTGATGTGCTGCAGATGACTGCAGGCAAGCGGGACCCGCGCGTTTTCGATAGTGTAATCAACGCTGCCGGTCGCCCTGAGACCGATAACGTCCCAGTTTCCGGTAATTTCCGCCGCCTCGATGGGCACGACGAAAACACGGAACTCCGGCTCGCCCGTCGCAGGGTCGATGCGGGGCGCACCGTTCTCGTAGACGATGGCGCCGGTGTGGATGTAGGACGAATGCAGAAGGCCGCTTCCATAGGACCACGAACCGTTCAGAACGACCTCGTCACCGTCGATGTCCGCGCGGCCCATTGCCGCGCCGTGGCCGGCGATGATCGGCGCCCTGCCACCAAACATTTCGCGCGCAACGCCGGGATCGATATAGGCGGCGCCGGTCCCGATGCAGAGTCCAGCCGCCATCAGGACCCAGCCAGCCGACCCGTCGGCATAACTGAGCGCTTCGATAACCTTGAGACCGTTGACCGGCCACAACTCCGCCCCGCCGAGATCCTCGGGCACCCACATCGCGGTAAGACCCGCATCATCCATGGCGGCGACAGTCTTCGGCGACAGCCTCCCGGCTGCTTCGCCGATAGGCGCCTGTTCGTTTAGCAGCCCAAACAGCTCGCGCGCTCGTTCAACCAACGCTCTTCCACGGCTCTCGGTATTCGCGTCCATCGGCTTCCTCCCCTTCGCCAGGCGAATTGTAGCGTCACCGGCGGTTCCGGCAATTGCGCGTTCTCGTGCTACGCTCGGCACCAACAGGGAGGATTCCATGGCCGACATCGACCTCATGCGCAACGGAGCCGTCGCGACCGTCACGCTTAACCGCCCGGACGACGCCAACCGGCTGACGCCCGATTCGATGGTGTTGCTCGGAAACATCGTCGACGAAATTGAAGCGGACAATACGGTGAACGCCGTGGTGGTGACCGGCGCCGGAGACGAGGTTTTCTCTCTCGGCTTGCTCAACCCGGAAATCCGCGCGGCAATGTCGAAGGACGAGGTCATCAACTTCGTGATGCTAGCAAACCGCGTGTTCGACGCGCTCGCGGACCTGCCGCAAATCACCATTGCCGCAATCAACGGCAACATCATGGCGGGCGCCGTCGAACTTGCGCTGGCCTGCGACATTCGGATCACGGCCGACGACATAACGATGTCGATGCCGGAAGCTAAATGGGGCGGTTTTCCCGGCGCTGGCGCGCCGCATCGGCTGGGAATGGCGGTAGGGTACGCCCGTGCGCTCGACCTAATCTGCACCGCCCGCGAGATTGGCGCGTCGGACATGGAACGGTTCGGCATCGTCCAAGAGCGCCATCCCCGTGGTACGGTTAAACAAGCAGCGCTCGTGAAGGCGCGCATGATTGGCATGAACGGGCCGCTCGCGACGCGCGGCGCGAAACGTATCTTGCGCACGCGGATGGCTCCGGGGTTTGCAGATGCACGAGCACTGTCTGACGAGCTGCGAAAAGCACTCGAATGGTCGGAAGACATCGATGAGGGCATAGCCGCTCATCGGGAAGGCCGCGCCGCCCGGTATCGGGGACGCTAGTTGGGAACCGCCCTCTTACTCCTTCTCCATGTCACCCGCATGTTGGCGGATCGCGGGTGCCAAAGCCAGGACGCCAGCAATAGCAAGAATTGAGGCGCTTGCGACAGCCCATTGCAGGCCGACAACTTCAGCCCACCAGCCGATGAGCATCGCGCCGATTGCAGGTCCACCGATAACGATTGAGATGTTTACCGAGATCACTCGGCCGCGCATCGCCGGTTCGACGACGTTCTGCACGAGGCTGTAAGCGCCGATGTGGCAAGCGAGCATTAGAAACGCGGACAGGGCCATCAGGCCAACCCCAAGATGCAGGTCATCAGTAGCCGCGAAAGCCGCCAGTCCGGCGGATCCGGACACGACGCCAGCTAGCATCAGGCGCACGAGACCGCGATTGCGGCCGCGGAAAGCAAGAAAGGTCCCCATAGCGAGAGCCCCGAAACCTGAGGCCGCCGTTAGCGTTCCCAAGGTCTCTGGCCCGCCACCGAAAATATCCGCTGCGAAACCGGGCAGCAGCTCCAAATACGGGCGAAGCAGGATGCCGTTGATCAGCGTGATCGCGAAAAGCAAACGAAGCGCGGGAACGTCCGCGATATGGCGGAACCCATCGCCGATTTCGGAGAAAAACCCCCGCGGCGGCATAGGTTCCTTTGGCGGAGGCCTGTACCGCAAGACGGCAAGCATCAATACCATCCAATAGTTGGAGAAGGCGTAAAGCGCGAGCGCCGCCCAACTCCCCCACTCCGAAATCATCCAGCCCGCAAGTACGGGAGCAAGAAACGTGCCGACCTGGAACGTCGTCGAATTGAAGGCGACTGCCGCCGAGACGTTCTCGCGCTCGACTAGCTGGGGGATCAGCGCCTGCCGCGCAGGGAACTCTGTGCCAAAAGAAATGCCGAGCAAGATACTCAGGATCAGCAGCAATGGAACAGTCATCTCGTTCGCCGCCGTTATCAGCGTCATCGCCAGCATCACGGTTCCAGAAAGGGAGGCCGCGATCATCGCCACGCGCCGATGGCCATGCCGATCGGCAAGCGCTCCTGCGATCGGCGAGACCACAGTTACGGGTATCATACCGGCAAAGACGAAGATGCCGAGCCAACCAGGCGATTTGGTCAACTCCCAGACAAGCCAGCCGACGCCGAGCCGGTAGCCCCACCAGCCGAACACGTTAGCGATGTGGCCACAGGCATACCGACGATAATGTGGGCTCGACATCGCTCGTCCGACGCCGCCGAACATCTCCGAAGAGAGGCGCACAATTACACTGCCGCTTCTATGAAAATTATCAGGATTCCAGCTAGTCGGCGGCTACCACGATGTTGCCCTTTTCATCCAAGGCGAGACCAGATTCGTTTGCCCGCTCAAGCACGGAATCGGCCCAGCTCACCTTGCCAGCATCCTTGCCACCGAGAATGGCCATCAGGTGCGCGTGACTGTCACCAATGTTACGAAATCCGCGCATCACGCCGACCGGGACCGAGACGCAATCGAACGTGTCGAGCTTTATTTCGTTCTCGCCCTCGTCTCCCCAGAAAACCGCCCAACGACCGCTCATCGCAATGAATACCTCGACCGTTGTATGCGCGTGAAGCGCCGCGCCTTTGCCTGGATCTGCACCGACATAAGTGACGTTGAATCCTTCGACCGCTGTGATGGCGGGCTTGAGTTCAGGATCTTCGGTCACTCCCATGCCGATCACGTTAAAGATATCACGTGTGTGCTCCGGCAACCGGGTATCGACAAATGCTTGTTTTGACGGCGTAAGCTCGCCGAATTTCGCGAACCGGGCGATCATGTCTTCCCGGCTGACCTGTACGTTTGCCATGTCCCTTTTCCTTCTCGATCTCAGTTATTCGGCAGCGCCGGCGCCGAGGCCAATATTTCGGCCTCCGTAACGCCGGAGACGCAGGTCGGCCTGTTCTTTGTGCCCCCAGAACTTCTCTATAGCGCACAATCGCGAGCAGTAGTCGCCAACGACAACGCTCGCCTCCTCCGTGCACTCCTGATAGGTGCAGGTCTTGAGAAACTTCCCGACCCACAGCCCGCCTGGTAACGCGCCGCGCCCTTGGTCGGCAGCGTGTGGTTGGTGCCGATCACCTTATCGCCATAGGACACGTTTGTTTCGGGCCCAAGGAACAGTGCACCGTAGTTGGTCATGTTCTCGAGGAAATAGCGCGGGTTCTCGGTCAGGACCTCGACATGCTCGGCCGCGACGCGGTCGGCCTCCCGCACCGCCTCGTCGATATCGTCGACGAGGATGATCTCACCGTAGTCGCTCCAAGCGTCGCCTGCAACATCGGCAGTTGGTAACCGCTCAAGCTGTCGGTCGATCTCGGCCGGCAGATCGGCGGCGAGCTTCGCCGACGTCGTGATCAGAATGGCGGGCGACGTCGGACCGTGCTCGGCCTGGCCGAGCAGGTCGGTCGCGATCACCTCCACGTCCGAGGTTTCGTCGGCGATGACAAGGATCTCGGTCGGTCCGGCGAACAGGTCGATACCGACGCGGCCGTAGAGCTGGCGCTTGGCCTCCGCGACGTAGGCGTTGCCAGGGCCAACAAGCATGTCGACCTGCGCAATTGTCTCGGTGCCGATCGCCATCGCCCCGACCGCCTGAACACCCCCCATTAGGTAGATCTCGTCGGCGCCGCCGAAATGCATCGCTGCGATAGTCTCCGGGTGCGGCTTGCCATCGGTCGGCGGCGTGCAGGCGATGACGCGCTTAACGCCCGCGACCTTGGCCGTCACCACGCTCATATGCGCCGACGCGACCATCGGATAGCGCCCACCAGGCACGTAACAGCCGACTGAGTTCACCGGAATGTTGCGATGGCCGAGCTTCACGCCCGGCAGCGTCTCGACTTCGACGTCCTTCAGCGCGTCGCGCTGGATCTGGGCGAAGTTGCGGACCTGCGCCTGCGCGAACTTGATGTCTTCGATGGTTTCCTGCGGAACGCCCGCGATCAGTTTGGCGATTTCCTCTCCCGATAGGCGGAAGCTCGCGGGCGACCATTTGTCGAACTTTTCAGACAGGTTGCGGACCGCAGCGTCGCCGCGATCCTCGATGTCACGGAGGATATCCTCGACAGTGCGGCGGACCTGGGCGTCGTATTCCTTCTCCTCCGCCTCGCCGATGCGTTCCTTCAAATGTTTGGCCATGGTGTCGTTACCTTTCCCCCCCTTTTCCAACCCCCTCAGCCATATTGCGGCTTCGGACCGCAGGCGGGGAGAGAGGATCCGAAATGCTTCGGTTAGCTCGCCCTGTCCCCTCTTCCTTCAGGGGGAGAGTTAGGCAGGGAGCGACCGAGCTGGTTTCTACTTGATCGCGATCGGATTGATCGGCGAGCCGACGCCGCCGGTCACGGGCAGCGGGGGAGCGCAGAAGAAGAACTCCCACACGCCATCCTGCTCGCAATCGTCTGACAATTCACCCATCACGAAGATCTCGCCCATGGTGATGCCGATCATCGGGATCACGACCCAATGCCAGGGCTGCTGCGCGTCCTTGGTCTCGTTCGGCCTCACCTCGCAACCCCAAGTATCGCAACAGATCGCGGCGACCTGCTTCTCGTAGAGCCACTCGGCGGTGTCGAACGACAGGCCAGGCGCATCGCCACCTGCATAGCCACCCCAGCCGTTCTTGAGGCGCTCTTCCATCATGCCGGTGCGGACGAGCACGAAATCGCCCTTCTTCACCTCGACGCCCTGCGCCTCGGCGCACGCATCAAGATCGGTGCGAGAGATCGCGTCACCTTCGGACAGCGCCGCGACGCCGGTGTGCTTGGCGATGTCCAGCAGCACGCCGCGGCCGACCATCCGGTCCTTGACCTTCTCGATGCCGTTCTTCTGGGCACCGTTGGAATCGACTAGCGCCGCGTCGTAGCCGTTCCACATCTTGTCATCGTAGAAGATGTGACCCAACGCATCCCACTGCGTGCCGCACTGGAGCGGCAGCGAGACCATGTCGTCGGCGTAGCGGATGCCGCCCTCGTCCTGGTTGCCGGCTACCGCGTCGGTGCCGGTGGCCAGCATGGTGTGGATCGGATTGAAGCGGTTGCCCCACAGGCCCGACTGGGGACCCTGGTTGTCGAAATTTAGGCCGAGCGAGAAGGTCTTGCCTTTTTTGATCAGCCCGGCTGCCCCAATGATCTCCTCCGGGCCGATATAATTGAGCGTGCCGGCCTCGTCGTCCGGGCCCCATTTGCCCCAATTTTTGCATTTCTCCGCCGTCTCGCGGAGGATGTTCATGTCCAGTTTGCCGTCCGAATATTTGTGGACCATTTCAACGCTTCCTGTTGGTTGTTGGTGTCCCCGTTTGATGGCATTAGGTTGGATAGCCTATGCCCTGTCAAGTTGACGCCTGGGAGGAACGGATGAACGAACCGGCGCTGCGGGACGGCCCGCTCAATACGCCTGAAATGCGCCTCGACGGCAAGGTTGCCGTGGTCACCGGCGCCGGCCGGGGGCTCGGCCGCGCCTGCGCTTTCGCCCTCGCCGCGGCGGGTGCGGACGTCGTGCTGGTCAGCCGGACGCTGTCGGAACTGGAGGCCGTCGCAGCCGAAATTTCCGCGGAAGGCGGCGTCGCCCGGCCGCTCGTCTGCGACGTCTCCGACATAACCGACATCGCGCGCGGAATCGGCGGATTGGCGCGTATCGACATCCTCGTCAACAACGCCGGCACCAACGCTCCGGAGCCGTTCGTGAACGTCTCCGAAGAAAATTACGACCGGGTCATGGGGCTAAACGTCAAATCGCTGTTCTTCGCCTCTCAGGTCGCCGCGAAGAAGATGATCGCGCAGGGCGACGGCGGCTCGATCATTCATATGTCGTCGCAGATGGGCCATGTCGGCGCGCCGAACCGCACCGTCTACTGCACCTCGAAACACGCTGTCGAAGGACTGACCAAAGCGATGGGCGTCGAGCTGGCGCCGCATAAAATCCGCGTAAATTCGGTCGGCCCGACCTTCATCCTGACGCCGATGACCGCGCCGTACTTCGAGAACAAGGAATTCCGCGACGACACACTCGGCCGCATCCCGATGGGCGAGCTCGGCAGGCTGGAGGACATCATGGGCGCCGTCCTGTTTCTCGCTTCCCCCGCCTCGGGGCTGATTACGGGGACAAGCATCGTCATCGACGGCGGATGGACGGCTTGGTGAGACCGCTCGCGTTCGCCCTACTGCTGCTTATCGCGCTGCCCCCCGGGCGCAAGAGGGCGGAGTACTGAGCTTTCGCTCCCAAGCGGCGGCGCGCTCTAGGCAGATCTGGCGACGCCTGGCGGACGAGCTGACGCGGAGGCCAAAGCGGCGCTACAGGTGGTTCCGCTAGCCGCGCGATGAGGTGATGACAGATACCGTGAAATTTCTCGAGGAACGATTACGGTAAAGCGTTCCTACCTGAAAACCACGGTTTTCTTGCCGTTCTGCAGGACGCGCCGCTCGAGCACGTATTTGAGCGCCCTCGCGAGAACGACGCTCTCGATATCCCTACCAACCGCGACCATCTCCTCGGGCATTACGGTGTGATCGACGCGTTCGACAGCCTGTTCGATGATCGGGCCCTCGTCGAGGTCCGCCGTAACGAAGTGCGCCGTCGCGCCGATAAGCTTCACACCGCGCTCGAACGCCTGGTGATACGGTTTTGCGCCCTTGAAGCCGGGCAAGAACGAATGGTGGATATTGACCGCCCGGCTGCCGAGCTTGCGGCACAGATCGTCGGACAGGACCTGCATGTAGCGCGCCAGGACGACGAGGTCGGTCCCTGTCTCGCCGATCAGGTCCCAGAGCTTCGCCTCGGCCTCCGGCTTTGTGTCCTTCGTCACCGGAATATGGTGATAGGGGATGCCGGCCGCATCGGCGAGCGGCTTGGCGTCGGGGTGGTTCGAGACAATTGCGGTCACTTCCATCGGCAAGGCGCCGATCCGGTAGCGGTAGAGCAAATCGTTGAGGCAATGGTCGAACTTGGAGACCATGAGCATCACCTTCATCGGCGATGCGGTATCGAAAATATTCCAGTCCATGCCGTACTTGTGCGCGACCTGGCCGAACCAGGACCCGATCATCTCTCCGGTGACGCCCGGGCGCTCGATGGTGAACACGGAACGCCCGAAAAACCGGCCGGAGTCGGCATCGGAAAAGAACGCGGCATCGTCGACGGTGCAACCGGAATCCGTCAGGAAACCGGAAACCGCGGCGAGGATGCCCGGCTGGTCGGAGCAGGCCGTCGTGAGGATATGGCGGTAACTCATGGGTTAATTGCCAAGCTGACGTTGCGAAGGCGCCTGTCTATCTCGCCGCTCCACGTCAATCAACCCGCCGGTCGGAGCTCTCGCCCAGGGTGTCGGGCGTCGACGCTGCGCGAAAATTCATCTATTGAATCGTCATCGGATAGGGAGATCGAGATGGCGACCACCTTGCGCGGCGATCAGAAACGTCAAGCCAACAGCTACGACTGGAACGCGGAAATGGCGGACCTGCATGAACGCACGCAGGCCCTCAACCTCTACGAATTCTGGTCGGTCGGCAAAGCCGGAGAGCACGAGGCGGTCCGCGATCTGGCGAAATTCCAGAAAGCCGTCCCCCACATCTGGAAGTACAGCGACATCAAGCCTTGCCTCGAAAAGGCTGGCGAGCTGATCGACATGGAGGAAAGCGAGCGCCGGTCGCTGATCATGTGTAATCCGGCCCTTGAAGGCCTGATCGCGACAACGACGACCATGTTCGCCGCCTATCGCATCAACAACCCGAACGAGATCGCGCCGGCGCACCGGCATTCCCCGAATGCCATACGGTTCGGCCTGACCGGCCACACGAATTTCACCGGCGTCGAGGGCGAGCCGATCACGTTTGGGCCGGGCGATCTGGTGCTGACGCCGCACGACACCTGGCACAATCACGGGAACGAGGGCGAAGGCGGCGCGGTCAATCTCAGCGTGCTCGACATGCCTCTGGTAAACGTGCTCAACGCCACGTATTTCGAGAGCGACTATTACGAAGAGGACGACGCGGGCAAAAAAATCCGCAAGAAGACGCAGGACGACCGCTTCCATCCCGAGCATAGCCTCCGGACCTACGGCAAGGGCGGCCTTCTGCCACGCACGGTCAGCCACGATCGGGGAACGGGCAACGCGTCTCCCATGTACGTCTATCGCTGGGAGCCGACGCGCGAGTTGCTCGAGAACATGCGCGACAGCGAGGGAAGCCCCTATGACGGGCTGATGGTCGAATATGTCGATCCCACCACGGGCCGCGCGCCGTACTCCACGATGACCTTCTTTACCCAGATGCTACGACCGGGCGAAACGACCCTGCCCTCGCGCCAGAATGCGAGCCTGATCTACACCGTCTTCGAAGGGCGTGGCCATTCGGTGATCGGCGGAAAGCGGTTCGACTGGGAGCCGTTCGACACGTTCTGCGTGCCCGGCGGTGAATGGGTCGAGCACGCGAACGAAGCAGGCGGCGACGCGATCTTCTTCGTCTCGAGCGACGAGCCGGTTCTGAAGACGCTCCATTTCTATTCGCGACACGGCAAGAACCCTAACGGCACGGAGGTTTTGCTGGAAACCTCGCGCCGGTTCTGACGCGCTGGAACGATCGGCGCAGCCGAACCGCCCCATCCGTGCTACGACCCGCCGCATGACGATCTCGACGCAGACATCATACGACGTCATCGTCCTCGGCGCCGGCGCCACGGGATTGATGTGCGCGATGACCGCGGGCGGCCGCGGGCGGCGTGTCCTGTTGCTCGATCATGCATCGGAAGCCGGCAAGAAGATCCTGATATCCGGCGGCGGGCGCTGCAATTTCACCAACCTCCATGCGGGACCGGAAAATTTCCTGTCGGAAAACCCGCATTTCTGCAAATCGGCTCTCGCGCGCTATACGCAGCACGACTTCATCGCGCTCGTCGACCGGCATCACATCGCATGGCACGAGAAAACGCTCGGGCAGTTGTTCTGCGACGGTTCGGCGCGCAGCATCGTCGAGATGCTGCTGGCGGAATGCCGGGCCGCAAGCGTCGACGTGCGCGTCGGCCAGCGGATCACGGACGTAAGCCGCGCCGATCGTTTCCGGGTGTCGACCGACAGTGGCGACTTCGAGTCCGCGTCGGTGGTTCTCGCCACCGGAGGCCTCTCGATCCCGAAGATGGGCGCCACGGGTTTCTCGCACGACGTCGCAAGGCGCTTCGGCCTGACCCTTACCAGTGTCCGTCCCGGCCTTGTGCCGCTGACGTTCGCAGGCGACGTCCTCGAACTGATGCGGTCGCTGAGCGGCGTCACGCTCGACTGCGTCGCAACGACCGACAGCGCCCGGTTCCGGGAAGCCATGCTCTTTACCCATCGCGGTCTGTCAGGCCCGGCGATCCTGCAGGCGTCGTCCTATTTGTCGGATGGTGCGGACATATCCCTCGATTTACTCCCCGACACCGACGGAGCTGCCTGGCTCGTCGAGGCCAAGCGCGCGCACCCGCGATCCCGGGGCCGGACGGTCTTAGCTGAGCGCCTGCCCGGCCGGCTCGCGAACGCATTTTCCGCTCTCCACCTGCCCGATGCGCCGATGGGCGAAATCGCGGACAAGACGCTCTTCGGGTTGGGCGGTCTCTTGAACCGCTGGCGGTTACGCCCGTCAGGGACCGAGGGCTACACAAAGGCGGAGGTCACATCGGGCGGCATCGACACAAATTGCCTGTCGTCGCGGACGATGGAAGCGAAGGATGTTCCGGGGCTCTACGCGATCGGCGAGGCTGTCGACGTGACCGGATGGCTCGGCGGGTACAATTTCCAGTGGGCGTGGTCGAGCGGCTATGCGGCGGGCGAGGCGGCGTAGGGCGCGTTTTCCATCAGAACTGCGCGGTTCCTGCCGGCAGTCCCAGCGCCACCCTGCCGTACAGCGTCGAGCACATGTCCCAGTTGACGCTGATATGCTTCGCGCCAGCATTGAGGTCGCGCCAGTAGCGCTGGATCAGGCCGTCGTTCGTCAGCTCGGCGCCCCCGACGCTTTCGAACAGCAGATCGGTCGCCTTACGCGCAAGGCGGACGGCGAAGCTGAGGTCACCTTTGTTTCGGGCGCGCTCCTGGGTCGTCAGCTCCCGACCTTCAGCCATGATGCGCATGATTTCCTGGCAGTCGCGCATCACGAGCATCTTCGCCGCATCGATTGCCGCCGATGCTTCGGCGACGCGCACCTGGATGGTCGGGAAGTCCGCCATGCTCTGCGGTGTGCTCAGCGCAGCTCCGCGGGTTTTCCGGACGCCGATCTGTTCGATGTAGGTCTCCAATGCACCCTGCGCCATGCCGACCAACGGCGCGCACAGGCAGATCGAGATAGCGGCAAAGAACGGCACCTTCCAGAGGTCGTTCTTGTTGACGGCGGCGCCGGGCGGATTGCCCGACAGAGCCTGCTCGAGCGTGAGCATGCGATGCGAGGGGATGAACAGGTCGTCGAGAATGACATTGCTCGACCCCGTCCCAATCAGGCCCATCACGTCCCAGTTGTCCTCGACCGTAAAATCGGCCTTCGACACCAGCACGTAACCCTGGGTGTAGGGATCGGACGCAGCGTCCTTCGCGATCCGCGCACCGAGAATCATCCAGTCGGCGTTGAGCACGCCGGAGCAGTAGAGCCACTTGCCCGTCAGCCGGTAACCGCCGGCGACCTCGATCGCCGTTCCGCCCGGCGAATAGGACGACGCGGATATCGCGAGCGGGTTTTCGCCCCACACCTCTTCCTGCGCGGCATCGTCGAACATGCCGATCTGCCACTGATGCTGTGCCGCGGTCGAGTAGACCCAGGCGGTGGAACCGCAGCCTGCCCCGACTTCGATCGCGCAGCGCACGAACGTCCAGATATCGAACTCAAACCCGCCATAGCGCGCCGGCTGCTGAACCTTGTAGAGCTCCGCCGCCTTCAGATCCGCGACGTTTTTGTCCGGAACACGCCGGTTCCGCTCGGTCTCCCGTTGGCGGGCGCGCAGCGCGGGTTTGAGCGCGGCAGCCCGCGCGACGAGCTCGTCTGGCGTGATGTCGATGTCGATCTTTTCCAGCGTATCCATGGCTTCCACTATACAGTGCTCTACGCCGGGACGGTAGGTCCGCGCGTTTTCGCTTTGATTTGATACGGAACCTCCCATCGGGTGGATTAGCGGGAGATCCTATCCTTCGCAAGCGTTTGGCCCCTTGCCGCCTCGTCGGGAGACATGTTGGCCTCGACGCGGGACCGGGCGTCCGCGGCTTCCGGAACGTTCCGGGACTCGGCGGCGCGAAACCACGCCCATGTCTCGGCGAGATCGCGGCCGACGCCTTTCCCCTGATAATAGAGGTAGCCGAGATTAAGCTGGGCGCGGCCGAGCCCCTGCTCGGCCGCTGCACGATAATTGAGGGCCGCTTCCTCGATCGGCCGCTGGCCTGCAATCGCGTTTTCGATCATGTAGGCGAGATTGAATTGTGCTTCGGGCACGCGCTGTTCTGCGGCCTTGCGATACCAATCGAGCGCCTTTTGCGGGTCCGCAACGACCCCATTGGCGAACTGGTAGGCCGAACCGACCTTGAACTGGGCGTTCGCGTGCCCCTGGGCGGCCGCCTTTTCGAACCACTGGAACGCCCGTTTTGGGTCTTTCCCTCGTGGGCCGGCGCCGCGCTCATACAATAGTCCGAGCAGGTACTGCACCTTGGCGGAACCGGCATTCGCATGCTGCTCGTACCAGCGCATCGCCTCGCCATAGGTGGTCGGCTGGCCGAATACGGGTGCGGTGGTCAGGAGAAGACCTGTGCAGGAAACGAGGGCGAAAAACGCGGCGCGGGCCGGAATCATGCGGTGGCCAGTCGTCATTTGTGACGGTAAAAAAAGCTACCTTTCGGTAGCCGAATCGTCACGAACGCGGAACGACGCTGTTTATTCGGGCGACGGCCCGAAATATCCGTTCAGGCGATAGCGCTCCTCGGGGCGCGGATGGGCATATCACTCGACTTCCCCGATAGTGCTGTAGCAATATGTCTGCACGACGCCCGTCGCTCTTAGCTCAAACATGGATTGCCGCTGGACCTTTTCCTCTCTCGGGACGTGACGCGCGACGTACTTCTTGAGGAAGATCGTATCTTCCAACGTCGTGTTTTCGCACTCGGCCATGGCAAGATCCGCGAGAGAAAGCAGCACCAGTTTCAGTCGGAAACTCAGCATCCGTAAAACCCGTTACACGAAAAGCGTCGACCGGGACCGAGGACGCCCGGAAAGAGATCCTGCCTTCTAGGAAAATCGCCGCTAAGCAAGCGTTAACGGCGGGGTCAGCGCGCTTTACCGAAAACTTACCAAGAGCGGCCGGAGAATTTCCCTAACATATTGAAAATATACAATTTAATAAAAACGGTTAACCGGATTCCGCGAGCGCTTCGAACACGTCGCCGCCGATCGGCAGCCCGATCACATGATGCTGATGCCACAGCGCGAAGAACAGGAGCGACCAAGCAGCCAAGCCGTGGCGTGCCGCCCCTTGCCGGAACAGCGTTTCGACCTTCGCCGCGTCGCACCATTCGACGATACCGGGCTGCCGGGCGACGAGCGGCGCAAGGTGTTTGCCCTCGGCATCGATCCATTCGCCGACCGGCACGGTGAAGCCCCGCTTACGCGAGAACGCATCAGACGCAGGCGCGACGCCGTTCAGCCATTTCCTGAGAATCCATTTGCCGAGACGCCCCCTGATCTTCAGGCGGTCGGGCAGACGGAAAGCGGCGTTGGCTACGGCGGGATCGAGAAACGGGGTCCGCCCCTCGACGCCGTGCGCCATCAGGCATCTGTCGAGCTTGGTCAAAAGATCGTTCGGAAGCCAGTCCTGGCAATCTGCGGCCTGCGCGACCTGAAGTTCCGACCGCCCCCCGCGGCGCGCCTCCGCATCGGCTTCGGTTAGCGCGAGCTCCCAGGCGTCGTCTCCGCTCCTCAGGATCCCGAGCCCGTCTAGTGCGCCGTGCCGGCGCAGCCGGCCGCCGCCCATCCATCGCGGCTTACGGAACGCGCGATATCGGCCGTAACCGCCGAAGATCTCGTCACCACCTTCACCCGACAGGATGACCTTGTGCCGCGACGAGGCTTCTCTGGCGAGCTTCCATGTCGGCAGGATCGCGTAGTCCGCGACGGGGTCGTCCATGCAGCGCGCGATCTGCGGCAGAAGGTTCACGAAGTCGGCCCCGTCGAAGGTGATCTCGATATGCTCGGCGCCCGCCGCCTCGGCCACGCGACGCGCGTGTTCTCGCTCGTCCGCCGCGCGCGTGCCCGGAAAGCCCGCAGTGTAAGCGCAGACGGGCCGCGTATCGAGACGCGTCATCAGCGCCAGCACGGCCGTCGAGTCGATACCGCCGGACATGAACATCGCGTAGGGAACGTCGGATCGCTGATGCACGTCGACGCTGTCGAGAAGCGCCGCTTCGATCCGCTCCAGCGCGGCGTTTTCCGACAGGCTCTCCGGGGCGCCGTCCGGCAACGCGGGACGCCGCCGACGTTCGACCACACGCCCGTTCTCCACCACCAGCGTCTCCCCCGGCAGGACGCGCCGGATCTCCTCGAACGGCGTCTCCGCGCCGGCCGTGTACTGAAGCTGAAGCAGCGTCGCCGTCGCCTCCGGCAGCAGGCGCCGCCGCGCGAACCCCGCTTTCAGAAGCGCCGTCGGCTCGGACGCGAACGCGAAACCGGTTTCCGTCTCGACGTAGTAGAGGGGCTTGATCCCGAACGGGTCGCGCGACACCACGAGGCGCGAGCGGCTCGGATCGTAAAGCGCCAGCGCGTACATTCCGCGCAGCCATGAGACGAAATCGAGCCCGTAACGCTCGTAGTAGTGCAGTATCGGCTCGCAGTCTGACGCGGTTGCGAAATCGGCGTCCGACAGCTCTGCCCGCAGCTCGACGTAGTTCTAGCTTTCGCCGTTCGCGACCAGCACCGTATCTCCGGGTCCGAACAGCGGCTGGTCGCCGGTCTCCAAATCAATGATCGCAAGGCGGGTATGGACCAGTCCCACCCCGTCCCGGGTCCAGATATCGTCGCCGTCGGGACCTCGATGGAGAAGCGCCCGCCGCATGGCATCGAGCGACATCCGGCCCGGCTCCGCGCCATCGCGCGTCATGATACCGGCAATACCGCACATCAGCCGAGAACCGTTTCAAACAGCTCGAAATACTGCCGAACGACGACGTCTTCGGTGAATTCGACCTCAAAACGTTTGAGACCCTTTTGAGCAAGCAAAGTTCGGAGCTCTGGGTCGGCGATGAGGCGGGTCAGCGCTGCTGCGAGGGCGCCGCAATCGTCCACGGGCACAAGAAGGCCGTCCTCGCCGTCGCGGATAAGCCACATTGGCCCAGCCGATGCAGCCGCAACGATGGGCAAAGAACGCGCCCATGCCTCGATTAGGACGTTGCCCAGCGGCTCGATCCGCGACGGACAGACAAGAATGTCGGCCGTCGCCATGAGGGCCGCGATGTCGCTGCGCCAACCCAGGAACCGCACGCGCGACGCAACGTCCAGCTTATGCGCCAGCACATTGAGCGATCGGGCATCGTCGCCGGCGCCCGCCAACAGCAGGTAAGCACCGTCGACGCGCTTTAGCGCATGCAGCAGGACGTCGAACGCCTTGTTGCCGTGCAGCCGGCCGGCGGCCAGAAAAACCGGGGCGTTGGCGGGTATGGAAAACTTGGATCGAGCGAGCGCCGTTCCGGGCTCGGCCGAAACGAAGTTCGGCACGAAGTGGCCGCGCTCCGACGGCCAAAATTCTGCCTGGAGGTAGCTGACGATATTCGGCGTGTTGCCGATCAGATGGTCGCATCCCCGGTAGTATTTCAGGTCGTAGTAGCCCCCGAGCCGGCCGACGAGTTTCGGACGGCGCGCCGACCGGGCAATCGCCTTGGCGGAAACGGCGCTCGCGCGGCTCATCCAGGACAAAACGATATCGGGACGAAAATCGTCTATGACGGTAGCAAGTGCGGGAACGGTTCGGCGGTCCAGAAAACTGCCGAACGGCAGTTCCGCCATCGCGATACCCGCGTCCGACAGGCGCGCGTTCCGGCCCTCGTTCGACCGGACCATCAGTTGCTGGTCGACGCCCCGACTTTGCAAGGCGACCGCCAGCCGAACGAAGAACTCCTCGGCCCCGCCAACCTCTCCGCCCGCCATCGTTTGCAGCACCCTCATGATGGAAGCAGCCTCTCGAAGTCTTCCGCCGCCTGCGGCCATCCCCAACTACGCTGCCGCGCCGACGCCGTTTCGTGCTGGGCCCGCCAAAGCGCATCGTCGTTGAGAAGGGCGACTGCGCGTTTCGCAAATTCGGCATCGTCCCGGGCGACGTAACCGGACTCGCCGTCAACGATGCGTTCTGCAACGCAGCCGATGTCCTGGACCACTGCCGGAACGCCGGCCGCCTGCGCCTCGCCGACTGCAAGACAGAACGTCTCCCCCGGATCGCCGCGGTAGAGTAGCGTACGGTACCCGGCCAGTTCGCGGGCGAGTTCCGGTTTCGGGAGCGGATCGCGTAACACGACTCCCCGGCCGGCAAGGTCGCGTGCCCGGTCGAGCACGGCATTCATTTGCACCGATCTCGCGTCGCCGTGGGTTCCGTATGTCTGCGGGCTGGAAAAAAGATGGAGTTCCGCCGCCGGTACCGACGGCCGGATCTTGTCGGCCCACAGGTCGAGCAGCCAATCGAGCGACCGCAGCGGGCTCGACGTAAAGACGGCGCGAGGCGGCGGCGCTTCGACGGGTCCATCGGCGTCCATGAAGGCGTCCGAGATGCCGTAGGGAATCACCGCGCGGCCACCGGCTGGCGCCCAGCCGGGGTAGGATGCGGCATGGTATTTGCCCGAGAACACAATCGTCGGCCGCCAGCGCCAGAGCTTCGACAGATAACGCCATTTCAGCAGATAGTCGGCCGGGTTGTGAATCCAGAACACTCGGGTTCTCGCTCGGGACACGAGCGCGATCAAATTGTCGCCGCGGTTGGCGATATAGAGGTCGGCCGCATCGGGAAGACCGTCAGAGAGCGGCCGCCATGCGACGCCGCGGCGTTCCATCGGCGCCTTGCAGCGGTTGAACACGGAGACCCGGTGCCCGCGGGCGGCCAGCGCCTCTGCAAGCGACGCGAACGCCGTCTCGGCGCCGCCGAGTGGGCCTGAGTCCATCGAATCGCCGTCGAAGACGATACCGTCGTCCGCCATCACGATCGCCGCCATCACTCGTCCTCCAGCGTCGCCTTCAGATAGGAGACGATGGGATAGAGCCCAGCAAAGAGCGCGATCACGAAACCGTAGTGTCCCTCGCGATAGCCCTTGCGCGAGACGTAGCATTTCCAGAACCGCGAAAAGATGCGCCGCACGTTGCGGGCGAATGAGCCGCCGTTACCGAACTCGCGAATGTCGCGCGCCCGCGCGGTCGTATAGGAATCCAGCCGCCGTATCATGTCAGAGATATTCCGATCGACGTAATGTTCGATCCGGTTCGTGAGCGGCGGCCCGGCCTTGCCGGTAACTTCGAGCGCGGGGTGGACGCGCTGGAGACCCCAGATCTTCGCGCCCTTGCGAAACAGGCCCGGATACTCGTTCTTGCCGTAGGACGCGCCCCAGCCATAACGCACCAGTCGGTCGCCGATATAGTTGTCGACCGGGACGCCGTGCCAATCGGACTTGCTGGTCTCGACGGTTTGCCGGATCTCGTCCGCCAGCGCCAACGGTACACGCTCGTCGGCGTCGATCTCGAAGATCCACTCGCCCCGGCAGGCATAGATACCCGCATTGCGGCGTTCGCCCTCGATCGTCCAGTCGCCCTCGATCAGCCGGTCGGTGAACCGCGCTGCGATCGCGGCGGATCCGTCCGTGCATTTGTCGAGCAACACGACGATCTCGTCGGCGAAAGAAAGCCTTTCGAGACAATCGGCGAGCTGTTTTTCCTCGTTGCGGACGGAAATTACGGCGGAGAGGACGCACTGGTCTGCAGTCATGGGCGATTTATAGACCCAAGGCTGGATAAATCCATTCCAAAGCACTACTTAGGCTCAAAGGGGAACGGATTTCATGGATTCGGATCGATATCTCCCGCTTTCAGGCCGGGCCGTAATCGCGCTGATGGGCGACGATATGCGAGCTTTTCTTCAGGGAATCGTCACGAACGACATTGAACTCGTTTCCCCCGCTAAAGCGATCTATGCCGCCCTGCTGACCCCGCAGGGGAAGTTCCTGCACGATTTTTTCGTCGCCGAGCTGGACGGCCGGCTGCTGCTGGAAACCCCAGCCGCACGCGTCGACGACCTTCTCAAGCGGCTCAAGATGTACAGGCTTCGCGCGAAGGTGGAGATTGCCGACGAAACGGCCGACTGGCAGGTCGCCGCACTTCTGCCCGGAACCGGAAAGGTAGGCTCTGCAGCAGGCTGGCTCGGGGGAATAGCGTTCGGCGACCCCCGGCACGCAGCTCTCGGAGACAGGGCGATTGTCCCGGCGGGCACCGGTTTTGCCGCGCGGGGGCTGACGCCGGCGACGGAGGCCGATTACGATTTGCTTCGGCTCACCCTCGGCATTCCCGGAGCGGGCGAACTGCTTCCGGGGAAATCGATGCCGCTCGAATGCGGCTTCGACGAGCTCAATGGCATTTCCTTCACCAAGGGCTGCTACGTTGGGCAGGAAGTGACCGCTCGGATGAAACACCGGAACCTCGTCAAGAAGCGCTTGTGCCCGATCGATATCGAGGGAACTGCGGCTCCTGGTGCCGAAATCCTCGCGGACGGCGTTACAGTGGGAGAGGTTTACAGCGCCCACGACGGCAAGGGTCTCGCGCTGCTGCGGCTCGACCTAGTATGCCGCGACGACCTGTCCGCGGACGGCGCGATCGTCCGGCCGCACAAACCCGACTGGGCTAATTTCTGAAGCCCGACTGCCCTCGCTAGCCGTCTTTTCTGAGGGCTGCCTGCGCAGCGGCGAGCCGCGCGATCGGCACGCGATACGGAGAACACGACACGTAGTCGATCCCGACGTCGGCGCAGAAATGCACCGAGGCGGGATCGCCGCCATGTTCGCCGCAGATGCCCAGCTTGATGCCCGGGCGGGTCGCGCGGCCGCGTTCCGCTGCGATCGTCACCAGCTCGCCCACACCGTCGACGTCGAGCGAGACGAACGGATCCTTTTCGAAGATCCCGCGCCGGCCGTATTCTCTGAGAAGGCCCGCCGTATCGTCGCGCGACAGCCCGAACGTGGTCTGGGTCAAATCGTTGGTGCCGAACGAGAAGAACTCCGCGCCCTCGGCGATCTGGCCTGCGCGCAGCGCCGCGCGCGGCAACTCAATCATGGTGCCGACGAGATAGACCACTTCGGTCCCCGTCTCCTCGAAGACCTCCGCGGCGACGGAATCTATCCGTTCGCGCAGAAGTTCGAATTCCTTTTTGTCGGCAACGAGCGGAATCATCACCTCCGGCTCGACTGGCTCGGCGGCACCCTTCGACACCTCGACCGCAGCCTCGAAGATCGCGCGCGCCTGCATCTCATAGATTTCGGGATAGGAAACGCCGAGGCGGCATCCGCGATGGCCGAGCATTGGATTGACCTCGGCAAGCTCGTCCGCGCGAATGCGCAGATCCCCTACCGAGACTCCGGCAGCGTCGGCGACCTGCTGCATTTCCTCGGCCGTGTGCGGCAGAAATTCGTGCAGCGGCGGATCGAGCAGGCGGATCGTCACCGGCTTGCCTGCCATGACGCGGAAAAGGTCGATGAAATCCTGGCGCTGCATCGGCAGGATTTTCTCGAGCGCGGCGCGGCGGCCCTGCTCGTTGCGCGCGAGGATCATCTCGCGCACCGCAACGATGCGGTCGGAGTCGAAGAACATGTGCTCGGTGCGGCACAGGCCGATTCCTTCCGCACCGAAATCGACAGCCGTCTGCGCATCGGTCGGCGTCTCGGCGTTGGTACGGACCTTAAGTTCCCGGATCTCGTCGACCCAGCCCATCAGCGTGCCAAAATCGCCGGACAATTCCGGTTGGAGCGTTGGCACTTCGCCTGCCATCACCTCGCCGGTGGTGCCGTCAATGGTGATGATGTCGCCGGCGGACACGGTGCGGCCGAGCGACGTCAGCGTCTGCTTCGCGTAGTCGATACGGATATCGCCAGCGCCCGCGACGCAAGGCCGGCCCATGCCGCGCGCCACGACCGCCGCATGGCTTGTCATGCCGCCGCGGCTGGTCAGGATGCCTTTGGCTGCATGCATGCCGTGGATGTCCTCGGGACTGGTCTCAATGCGGACGAGGATGACCTCTTCGCCCTGCGCAGCCTCAGCCTCGGCCTCGTCAGCCGAAAATACGACCTTTCCGGAAGCCGCACCGGGGGACGCAGGCAGGCCGCGGGTCAGCGAATCGCGCGGCGCGTCGGGATCCAGCGTCGGGTGCAGAAGCTGGTCGAGCGATTCCGGCTCGACGCGCGAGACCGCCTCCTCTTTCGTGATCAGCCCTTCGACAACCATGTCACAAGCGATCTTGAGAGCAGCCTTCGCCGTCCGCTTGCCGGACCGGGTCTGCAGCATCCACAGCTTATTCTGCTGCACCGTGAACTCGATGTCCTGCATGTCACGGTAGTGCTTTTCGAGGTTTAGCCGCACCTCGTCGAGCTGGCCAAAAACATCGGGCATCACCTCTTCCATCGCGGGCAGGTCGGAGCCGTGCTCCTGCTTGCCCGCGATTGTAAGATGCTGCGGCGTGCGGATACCGGCGACGACGTCCTCGCCCTGCGCATTGACGAGATACTCGCCGTAGAACGCGTTCTCGCCGGACGACGGATCGCGCGTAAAAGCGACGCCGGTGGCGCAGTCCTCGCCCATGTTACCGAATACCATCGCCTGAACGTTAACCGCGGTGCCCCAGCTTTCTGGAATGCCGTGGAGGCGGCGGTAGGTGTCGGCGCGGTCGTTCTGCCAGCTTCCGAACACGGAGGTGATCGCACCCCAGAGCTGGTCTCGCGGATCCTGCGGGAACGGTGTGCCGGTTTCGTCCTCGACAAGCTCGAGGAATCCGGTGGCAACCGCCTTCCAGTCCTCGGCATCGAGCTCGGTATCGAGCACCGCACCCTTCATCATCTTCTGGGTGTCGATGATCTCCTCGAAATTGTCGTGGTCGACGCCGAGGACGACATCGCCATACATCTGGATGAAGCGGCGGTAGGAATCCCAGGCGAAACGCGCGTCGCCGCTCTTGGCGGCGAGGCCTTCGACGGTTTCCATGTTGAGGCCGAGATTGAGG
Organism: Alphaproteobacteria bacterium; assembly: GCA_038131485.1. Taxonomy (GTDB): domain Bacteria; phylum Pseudomonadota; class Alphaproteobacteria; order MPNO01; family UBA830; genus JAYQUR01. The sequence continues at coordinate 59,675 of JAYPPO010000007.1, read as the reverse complement.
ACGGTGTCCATCATGCCCGGCATGGAGACACGCGCTCCAGACCGTACGGACACGAGAAGCGGGTTGGCGCTGTCGCCGAACGTCGCGCCGACCGTTTCCTCGATGAACGCGAGCGCGTCATCGACCTGACCACCGAGCTCGTCGGGATAGCTCTCGTTATTTTCATAGTAGGCGGTGCATACTTCGGTGGTGATAGTGAACCCGGGCGGGACCGGCAGGCCGAGGGACGACATCTCAGCGAGGTTCGCCCCCTTACCGCCGAGCAGATTCTTCATGTCGGCCGCCCCTTCGGAGCTGCTGCCTCCAAAGCGATACACCCATTTGGTATCGCTCATCCGTTCAGCCTTCAATTTGAGAGAAATCTGCGATCCGGCCGAGCGTTGATCGGAACTGCGACAGGAGCCGCAGCCGGTTGGCGCGTACGTCCGCGTCGTCCGCATTGACCGTGACCTTGTCGAAGAAGCTGTCCACCGGCGCGCGCAGGCCCGACATCGCTTCCATCGCCTTGACGTACTCTTCGGCGCTGATCGCGGCGTTGGCGCCGGCGGCGCTGCTGCCGAGCTTGTCGAACAGCGCCCTTTCCTCATCCCGGTCGAGAAGACCGGGCGCGACGTCGCCGTCGTAGCTCGCGGAATCCTTTTTCTCCTCGATTGCGACGATGTTGCTCGCGCGCTTGTAGGCAGCGAGCAGGTTGCCGCCGTCCTCGGTCGCGAGAAAGCCCGACAGCGCGTCGACGCGGAACATTAGGCGCGTGAGATCGTCCTCGCCACCGAGCGCGAAGATCGCGGAGATGTAATCGTGGCGGATGCCTTCCTCGCGCAGATGTGCCTTGAGCCGGTCTGCGAAGAAGTCGAGCAGGTCCCGTTCCAGCACCTTGGGCTTGTGACCCCCGTCGAGCTGTTTCTCGAAATCGGCGACGGTTTCGTTGTAGCCCCAGTAAGCCTTTCGGAAGGCCTCGCGCAGCGGCAGGCGCAGCTTGTTCTCAAGCACCAGTCGAATGATGCCGAGCGCGGCACGGCGAAGCGCGTACGGATCACGCGACCCGGTCGGCGTCTCGCCAACCGCGAAGAAACCCACCAGCGTATCGAGCTTGTCAGAAAGCGCGACGGCGACCGAGAGCGGCGCGGTCGGGCAGTCGTCATTGGGCCCAGCCGGCGAGTAATGCGCAGCGATCGCGTCGGCGACGGCGACGTCTTCTCCATCGTTCAGGGCGTAGTATCGGCCCATCGTGCCCTGGAGCTCGGGGAATTCGAACACCATCTCGCTAACGAGGTCGGCCTTGGCGAGCCGGGCGGCACGCATCGCATCGCCCGGCTCGCAGCCGGGCACGAACGGCGCGAGCTCGCCGGCGAGCACCGTGATACGCTCGACTTTCTGTGCCATGGTGCCGAGCTTGGCGTGAAACACGCTGCCCGCGAGATTGTGCACCCGGCTCTCGAGCGTCGCCTTGCGGTCCTGGTCCCAGAAGAACTTGGCATCGGACAGGCGCGCACGCAGCACACGTTCATTTCCGGCGACGATGGCGGCGCCGTCGTCCTTCGCCTCGGTGTTGGCGACGACGACGAAGCGCGGCGCGAGGCTACCGTCGGCATTGAGCAGCGAGAAATATTTCTGATGCGCCCGCATCGAGGTGATCAGCACTTCGTCCGGCACGTCCATAAAGGCATCGTCGATCCAGCCCGACAGCACGACCGGCCATTCAACCAGCCCGGCGACTTCGTCGAGCAGGCCCGGATCACCCTTGAGGGTCAGGCCGTGTTCGGCAGCGATCTTCTCAGCCCTCTCGGCGATCTTCGCCTTGCGCTCGGCGCGGTTGAGAATGACATGCGCGGCGCGCAGCCTCGCCTCGTAATCGGCGAAATCCGTCACCTCGAAGGGTGTCGGCGACAGGAAGCGATGGCCCGACGTAGCGGCGCCGCACGGCACTTCGTTCCGGAGCGTCAGCGCTAACGCCGCGCCGTCGAACAGGCAAAGCACGCGCTGCAGCGAGCGGACCCAGCGCATCGCGCCCGTCCCCCACCGCATGGATTTCTGCCACGCGAGATCGCCCACGACGACGGACAGCAGGCCAGGCAGAACCGACGCGGTCGCCTCTCCGGACTTCTCGACGACCGCGAACAGGAACGTGCCCTTCGGCGTTTCGCGTTTCACGCACTGCTCGCGCGTCACACCGTTGCTCTTCAGGAATCCCTCAATCGCCTGCTCGGGCGCGTCGGCGCGCGGCCGCGGCGTTCCTCACGGAGATCGGACTGCTTCTCGGGTAGTCCGTCGACGACGAGCGTGAGACGGCGGGGCGTGACGAAGGTTCGCGTCTCGCCGTGCTCAAGTCCCGCCTCCTTGAAGGCGGCGACCGCACGGCTCTGCAGGTCGTCCGCGGCGCGGGCCTGCATGCGCGCGGGAATTTCCTCCGAAAATAATTCGAGCAGAAGCTGGGGCATCTTATTCCGCCGCCTCGGCGGGCGCCTCGATGCCGAGCCATACCTCGCAGCAACCCTTCGCCATTCCGCGCACGCGCCCGATATAGGAGGCGCGCTCGGTCACGCTGATCGCGCTCCGCGCGTCCAGCAGGTTGAAGACGTGACTTGCCTTGATGCACTGGTCATAGGCGGGCAGCGCCAGTTTCTGCGCCAGAAGCTCCCGGCATTCCTGCTCGGCAAACACGAACCGCTGGAACAGCAGATCAACATTCGCGTGCTCGAAATTATGCGCCGAATACTCCCTCTCGGCCCGCAGGAACACGTCGCCGTAGGTAACACCCGCGCCGTTGAAGTCGAGGTCGTAAACGTTCTCAACGCCCTGGATATACATCGCGAGGCGCTCGAGCCCGTAGGTCAGCTCGACCGATACCGGATCGCATTCAATGCCGCCAACCTGTTGGAAATAAGTGAACTGGGTGACTTCCATACCGTCACACCAGACTTCCCAACCAAGGCCCGCGGCGCCCAGCGTGGGGCTTTCCCAGTCGTCCTCGATGAAACGGATGTCGTGGTAGTTGGGATCTATGCCGAGCTCGCGCAACGAGTTGAGATAAAGTTCCTGACTGTTCGCCGGTGACGGCTTCAGAATTGCCTGATACTGGTAGTAATGCTGCAGCCGGTTCGGGTTCTCGCCGTAGCGACCGTCGGTAGGCCGCCGCGACGGCTGCACGTAGGCCGCCTTCCATGGCTCGGGGCCGAGCGCGCGAAGTGTTGTTGCAGGATGAAAAGTGCCCGCGCCGACTTCCATGTCGTAGGGCTGCAGAATTACGCAGCCCTGCCGTGCCCAGTAGGCGTGAAGCTTGAGTATAAGCGACTGAAAAGAGGTGTCCGCAGCGCTGTTCCGCGACATTTCACTGCACTCAGGTTAGGTTGATGTTGCGGTGCAAAATAGGGGCGCACGGCAGGGGGGTCAACGACTCGCTGGCGACTCGTTAACGGTTTCGCGTTGTCAGGGGTTTCCGCTAGGTTTTGAGCGCAAATACAAAACGGTTGATCAGGGAGAATAACGTGTTGAAACTCGGCATCGTGGGGCTCGGCGCCTGGGGCAAACGCCTCGTCAATTCAGTTCACAATAAGAGCGACAGCGTCCGCATCGTAGCGGCGGCAACGCGAACCCCCGCCAAGGTAACCGACTTTGCCGCGGAGCGCGGGATAGCGGTCGTGGAGGATGCGGCCGCCATTTACGACAAGGTCGACGGAATCGTAGTTGCGGGCCACGCCGCCTTCCATGCCACCGACGCATTGGCCGCCGCCGAAGCGGGCAAGCCGGTACTCGTCATCAAGCCCCTGGCAACCACCGGCGCCGATGCAGAAAAGCTTTATGCCGCTGCGGAAGCGAAGGGCACCCTCGTCGCGATGGGCTACGACCGTTGCTTCGCGCCCGCCATGGACCGGCTCCGCGAACTGGTGCGCGGCGGCGATCTCGGCCGCATTTTCCACGCGTCGGGCGACTTCATCGTCGACCGCATGCTGACCTTCGAAGGAGATGCGTGGAAGGCCGACCCAGAGACTAATCCGCCAGGTAGCCTCGCCGATCACATGATGTACATTATGATCGAGCTGATGAGCCCAGTCGCCGCCCTGTCGGTCAATGCGACAACACAAGTTGTGAAGCACGGCTTCTCGGACTGCGCGTCGGTCACGCTGCGGTTCGCGGGCGGCGAGACGGGGACGCTGACGGCCATCGGCGTCGCGCCCAATTTCAACCGGCTGCATTTGTATGGCGACAAGGGCTGGGCGGAAGTGCGCGGAACCGATCGCATCGAGCATCAGATGCTAGGCGACGATCTCGTCGTCGAGGAATTCGAGGCCGTCGACATGTGCCGCAAGCAGCTCGAGCTATTTGCTGCGGCGGCACAGGGCAAGGCCCGCTGGCCGATCCCGCCGACCGATGCAATCAACGGCGTTGCGGCTCTGGAAGCGATGCTGATCTCTTCGCGGGACGGCGGCGCGGAAGTGACTGTATAGGGCTCGGCGAAGCTTTCACCTCACGTACGGGCAAGCTTCCCGTCCGCAGTCGGCCTGCTGAGGCGTGACGTAGACACCGCAGACGGGGCAAGAGGTCACGTCCTCGACGCTGTCGCGCTGATCATCCTGTATCTGCTTCGCTTTGTTCCGACGGGCGATCAATTTGAATCCGTACCAGACCACCCCGACGATCGCCACTAGAATGACGTATTTCATAATCAATTTCCGGCCCTCACAACCCGTAGCGTTTCCAGAACGCCCACTCGTCGAGCGCCGATACGATGGCGGCAGGGTCGATAGCCGAGGCACCGCCGCCCCGCAGGCGGCTTAACAGTCCGCGTCGTATATCCGCCTTGCGGAACTTCACCTCGTCGCCGAACCGGCGACGCATTTCTGAGCGCATCTCAGCAAGCCCATCGACAAGCCCGTTCTCGACTGCCTGGCGGCCAGTCCAGACGTCGCCGGTGAACAGCGTATCGTCCCTCGCAATCAGCCTTTCACCTCGGCGGTCGCGGACGTAATCCTTGAAGGTCTCGAAGATGTCGGCATGCAGTTCGCGCAATCGGTCAACATCGTCCGCCTTTTCCGGCTGGAACGGATCGAGCATCCCCTTGCGTGGGCCGGTCGCATGGACGCGTCTTTCCACGCCGTAGCGCTCGATCAGGTCGTTTAACCCAAAGCCCGCCGAGATCACCCCGATGGAGCCCACGATCGACGTTGCGTCAGCAAAAATCTCGTCGCCGGCACAGGCCAACCAGTAGCCGCCCGACGCCGCGATGTCCTCGCAGAATGCGACAACCGGCACCTCTTTTTCGGCGGCGAGGTCGCGCACACGTTTCGCGATCAGTGCGCTTTGGACGGGCGAACCACCTGGAGAATTAACGACGAGCGCCGCAGCCTTCAGGTTGCGCGTCGAAAACAGCTTCTCGATCGCCTTCTCGTGGCCGGACAGGGTAATGCCGGATCGGCTCGGCCCGGCTGCGCGGCCGATAACACCCTCGAAGCGCAAGACGCCGACAACGGGCGCGGGGTTTCTGAACCTTTCTACCGGCAAAGCGGCAAGTAGGCGGTAAAACTGCTTTTTCACATCTTCGATACGCATGCCCGGTTATATCATGTTCGCGCCGGCGCGATATCCAGTGCCGCGCCGCGCAACACAGCGTCAGCAGCGGGCGTGAAGCCGCCGTCGTCTCGATGCAGGACCATACCGGGGGAAATGGTCATCGGCGTCCGGATTCCCTTCCGGGCGCGCACGAGCACCCTGCGCGCCGCTACACCATCTCTCGGCCACAACGAGTAAACCACGATTTCCCCCGCGCGGCCGTCGAGCAGCGCGAGAATTTCGACCAGTCGGTCGGCGCGCTGGATCACGGTTAGTGAACCTCTCTCCTTCACCATGCGCAAGAGAAACCCAATCCAGTCGTTAAGCGTCGCGGCACCCTCGACATTGGCGGTCGCCCGGCCAGGTTCCGGCGAAGCGACCGCACGGCCGGGATCGAGAAAAGGCGGGTTCGCCATTGCATGGTCGAACGAGCCTGGTACCAGGCGCGGCAGCGGCGTCTTCAGATCGCCGATCATAACCTGGACCAAACGTTCGAGACCATTGAGCCGCGCGTTGTCGTTCGCGAGACGAACCATGTCCGCCTGAAGCTCGATGCCGGTGACACGGACGCCCTCGACCCGGCGGGCAAGGCAGAGCGCTGCGGCGCCGTGCCCCGCACCGGCGTCAAGTACCATCTGCCCCGGCTCAGCGGAGACGGCAGCCGCAAGAAATACGGGATCTATGGCAGCTCGGTAACCGCCCGTGGGCTGGCGCAGGGTCAGCGCCCCGCCAAGAAAGGCATCCTCGGTAATCCCTGAGGGCAGAACGGGGTCAGACAAGCCTGTCCCCCTCGCCCGCATCCTCGAAAAGACGCCTCGCGCGGCCATAATCCGCGTCCGCAACCATCAGACGCATCGGTATTGCGCTCGCGCTTCCCTCGAGGACGCTCATATGCCCGTCCAATACGAATGCCTTAATTTCCCCGGCCGCAAGCAACGCTTGTCCCCAAGACAAAAACACTCGCTCGTTAGTTCTGAGAAGTTCTTTCACACCGATGCGCCTTGACCACAACTTCGCCTCAACTATGTTCGGATTGTAGGCATTAACCGTCAAGAATCGGGGTTTTAGTGAGCGTCGTCGTCAATTTCGATAAGAACTGGCCAGGACGTCCTGCGCCGTCAATGGAAGCGCTTAGCATGTTGACGTCGGACGACATCCAAAACGTCAACAAAACGATCATCGATCGCATGGAAAGCCCGGTAATCCTGATTCCTCAGGTCGCCGGCCACATCATCGCTGCGGGCGGTAAGCGGCTCCGACCTATGCTGACGCTAGCCTGCGCCCGCATGTGTGGCTACGAGGGCGACCGCCATATCGGCCTCGCCGCTTGCGTGGAGTTCATCCACACTGCGACACTGCTGCACGACGATGTCGTCGACGAGAGCGACCTGCGCCGCGGCGCGGCCAGCGCGAACGCAGTCTTCGGCAATAAGTCGAGCGTTCTTGTCGGCGATTTCCTGTTCAGTCGCGCTTTCGAGCTTATGGTCGAAGACGGCAATCTCGACGTGCTTCGTATCTTATCACAAGCGTCGTCGATTATCGCGGAGGGCGAGGTCCTGCAACTCGTCACCGCCAACGACACCGAAACGACGGAAGCCGACTATCTTGAGGTCATCCGTTCCAAGACCGCAAAGCTGTTCGCGGCCGCATCCGAAATCGGCGCCGTCGTCGCGGACCGACCCAAATCGGATTGGGAAGCGCTTGACTCCTTTGGCCACAATCTCGGCATGGCGTTCCAGCTGATCGACGACATGCTCGATTATTCTGCGCGCCAGGCGACATTGGGCAAGACCGTGGGCGACGATTTCCGCGAAGGAAAGATCACGCTTCCGATCGTCTTCGCTTTTGCGGCCGCCGATACCGACGAGAGGGCATTCTGGCGCCGGACGCTGGAAGATTTGGAACAGAAGAAGGGCGACTTCCGCCGCGCCGTCTCAATGCTTGAGAAATCGGGTGCGCTCGCCGCGACTCAGGAACGCGCCAAGGACTACGGCGCGCGAGCCTGCGCAGCGCTGGATCCGTTCCCCGATTGCGAAATCAAGGACGCGCTACAAGAAGCCGTCCAGTTCGCGATCCACCGGTCATTCTAACGAATTTCTGGGTTCGTCCCTCTCCCCTATAGGGGGAAGGGGATATCGACACGGCCTTCCCTCTAGCGCCCTTTGAACTGCGGCTTGCGCTTTTCCATGAACGCCTTCTGACCTTCCAGATAATCCTCGCTGGCGAAGCAGGCGTCGATCTGCGCCTGCACCTTCGCCATGTCGCGACGGCTCTCGTCGCGCAGCACGTTCCGGATCGACGTCTTGACCGACCGCAGGGTCAGGGGCGCGTTGGCGGCGATGACACCGGCGATTTCGGTCACGGTCTTCTCCAGCTGGGCATAGGGCACTACGCGGTTCACCATGCCCATACGCAGCGCATCCTCTGCCGAACAGCGACTGCCCGTGAACAACATCTCGGCCGCGTTCGCCTGGCCGACGAGATGGACGAGGTTCTCGACGCCGCCGTAGCCGAAACCGAGGCCGAGCTTCGCAGGTGGCGCGCCGAACTGCGCGTTGTCGGCGGCAATACGGAAGTCGCACAGCATCGCTGTCAGCACGCCTGCGCCGAGGCAATATCCGTGGATCATCGCAATCATCGGCTTCGAGAACGCCTGCATCGCGGCATTGGCCTGCTCCGACGCCTCGTCGTACATAACGCGGGTTTCCTCGGACGACCGCTTCTCGCCGAACTGGGAGATGTCGGAACCGGAGATAAACGCCCTCTCTCCCGCTCCGGCAATCACGCACACCCGGACGTCATCATCCGCCTCGAAGTCGGCCATAATGCTGGGGATGGCGCGGCGCATATCGTAGGTGACCGCATTATGCTTCGCGACCTGGTCGTAGATCATCCAACCGATGCCGCCCTCCTTGCGGGCAATCATTCTTGCCAGCGGTTTCTCCGCAGGTTGCTGCGATGCTGCTTCAGCCATGACAGTTTCCTCTCCGTCAGACGACACTGTCGTCGTGAAATTTCGCGATTTCGGCTTCGCCGTATCCGAGATCGGCGAGAATTGCATCCGTATGTTCGCCAAGTTCGGGCGTGGCGGTCCGGATGTCCCGCCGTGCGCGGCTCATATTGACCGCCTGCCCGACCACGTGCTGCGGGCCATGAACCGGCGATGTGACCGGCGCGGCGAGCCCAAGATGCTTTACCTGCGGGTCGGCGAACATCTGGTCAATGGAATAGATAGGCCCGCACGGCACGCCGAATTCGTTGAAGGTTTCGATCCACTCGGCGCTTGTCTTGCTAACCGTATGCGCCTCGATGTCTGCATGCAGTGCATCTCGGTTTTCGGAGCGCAGCTTTCCGTTAGCGTAGTCAGGGTTCGCTGCCATCGCCTCGTCGCCGAGCGCGCGGCACAGGCGCTCGAACATCTCTTGGCCGCCAGCCGCGATGTTGAAATGACCGTCGGAGCATTTGTAGACGCCGGTGGGTATCGAGGTCGGATGGTTATTGCCCGCCTGCGGCGCGACCTCACCGCTGAGCAGCCAGCGCGCGGCCTGGAAATCGAGCATCGACACCTGTGCCTCAAGCAGCGACGTATGCACCCACTGCCCCTGGCCCGACACCTCACGCTCAAGCAGCGCGATCAGGATGCCGATGGCGCAGTAGAGGCCGGAGGATAAATCAGCTATTGCGGTGCCGACGCGAACCGGCCCCTGCCCCGGCAAGCCGGTGATCGACATGATGCCGCCGAGCCCCTGCGCGATCTGGTCGACGCCGGGCCTTTTTTCGTATGGCCCGTCTTGGCCGAAGCCGGAGATCGAACCGAGCACAATTCGCGGATTCACCTTCTTCAGCGTCTCATAATCGACGCCAAGTCGGTATTTCACGTCGGGCCGGTAGTTCTCGACGACGACGTCGGATTTCTCGATCAGCTTGTAGAAAATATCCCGCCCCGCCTCCTCCTTGAGGTTGAGCGTCATCGAACGTTTGTTGCGGTGGAGGTTCTGGAAATCCGGGCCTGCGCGGTCGCCCGTGATGCCTTCCTTGATCCCCGCCGACGGCGGCAGTTCGATCTTGATGCAGTCGGCGCCCCAGTCGGCAAGCTGGCGCACGCAGGTCGGCCCAGCGCGCACACGCGTCAGGTCCAGCACCCGGAAACGGCTGAGTGGCAACGACCCTTCGGACACCCTTTGATTTCCCGTCCTTGTGTGTTTTGCGGCAGAGTGGAACCGGCAACGACGCGAGTCAATAAACCCCCATCTCGGCCGTTGATATCCGCGGCAATCTATTGCGGGCTGGCCCATGGAGAGCTATAACCGCGGCCGTTCCGGTCGGAGTGTAGCTCAGCCTGGTAGAGCACTGTCTTCGGGAGGCAGGGGCCGGAGGTTCAAATCCTCTCACTCCGACCAAAATTTTCTCCAAGTCCACCCGGGGCTTACGGGCTTTATCCGACATCGTTTAACTTGTCGCAATTCTCCCGATTCAACCTTTTGTCACACTCTTGTCACAGTGAGGTTGAAGATGGCTACGTTTCGGAAACGCAAAGGCCGTTGGGATGTCCAGATCCGAAAACTGAATATCCAGCTATCAGTAAGAGCTTCTCACGCAAATCAGACGCTCACCTGTGGGCGTCAGAAACCGAAAGACAGATTGAGACGGGGCGTTACACCTCTCAAATCAAACACGTGGATACGCTGTGCGCATTGCTGGCGCAGTATGGCGGGGTAATAAGCATCAAGAAGCGTGGCTATAAGGAAGAGATTGCACGCTTAGCAAAGATGCAGAGACACACGATTGCGTCTGTACCTCTCGGTAAATTGAAAACATTCCACATCGCTCAATACCGTGACGAACGCCTCCAGCAGGTGTCCCCAGCGACGGCAAAAAAAGAGCTTCAGTTAATTAGCCATGCTCTCGACATTGGTCGAAGGGAATGGGGTTTGAGCGTTAGGAATGTGCTAAGCGATGTATCTAAACCGAAAGAACCAAGTGGTAGAAACAGACGTCTGGAAGGGGACGAAGCATCGGCACTGCTCAACGCTGCAAACCAATCTCAGAATATTTGGCTGTCACCCCTAATTGACCTGGCAATAGAGACAGCGATGAGACGGGGTGAGCTACTCAGCATTGAATGGGCGGACGTGGATTTAGACCTAAGGACCATTCATCTAGAGAACACCAAAAATGGTTCACCCAGAACAGTACCTCTCAGCCTACGTGCAACAGAGATATTAGCAGCCCTGCCGAGAGACATTAGTGATCGAGTATTCCCTCTCACCGCGGTTGCCCTGCGAGGACTTTGGAGACGGACCTGCAAAAGGGGAGAGATAGAGAACCTGAACTTTCACGATCTTCGACATGAAGCGACTAGCAGGCTCTTTGAGAAGGGGCTGAACGTGATGGAGGTTGCAAGCATCACGGGTCATAAAGACCTACGGATGCTCCAACGTTACACCCACCTCAGAGCAGAGGATTTGGCTAAGAAGCTTGGTTAGATTTTAGGGGGGCTAGATGGCGCCGATAAGAGGCAGTCCGTCCTCCCGAATAGCCCCTGAACCAAAATGGTCCAGGGGCTTCTTTAGTCGGTTTAGAGTCTATATCGTCTTGTAAATATAGTAACCTGCCGGGTTACATCTTCTCTTTCGTAGCAGCCTCGGTCGCCGATTTTTTCACCCACTTATACGCTTCATTTGCCTTCATTTTATCGCAAATATCTTTGGGAACCCCTTGCCCTTTGAGCTTATCACCAACAGACTCGCAAGTTTTCTTGTGAACTTTGCTCCATTCCAGCACGAGAGTTACCGTTCTATTTTTCACCACCACATCCATAGTGTTAGGAAGCTTCTTTTTTATTTTTTTAATCGCTTCATCACATCTTTTATTGTAGGTGACTTGCGCTTGTCTTGCCTCATAGACAATAGCAACATGAACATCTTTCATTTCTTGGTTGCCAACTTGTGTTTTTACAGATTTCGTCTGCCAACCACAAAGACGTGATCCACTCTGCGCATAAGCTTCCGACGCCGAAACAGCCATATACATTGCACAGGCACCAACGGCGCAGACCGTTGCCCACATCATTTTTTTCATTTCTTATTTCCTTTTATAGGGTTATGGAAATTATTAGAAATCTTACCGATCTTACCGAATAAATAATCCCCATTCCTTCAATAGATAAGTCCCGCTTTTTTGTCAATTTTTATTGAATGCAAATGTTGATTTTTGATAGCCAGCACGGCCATCCATAACAGGCATAGACGCAGATTGGAATTCAGAAAGGATTATTAACCGCACTGGATGCCGTTAAGCACTGGACGACAATTATTGATCGGGGCATTGGAGGGTGTTGTGCAGGTGCAGGTGTAAAAGCGGGTGAAGGCGTTGAAATAGGGGGTAAAAACATCAGGATCGTCTCTACGACAGCTGGAGGAGAGAACTTTCCGATGTATCTGTCACAGTCCTCCCCACGGTTCTTGAGCACCTCGGCATATCAGTCGAAAAGAACGTCATCGCCCCATCGCATAAAATTCGTTATTGGGTCTCATGCTGGAGGCGTTCGCGAGCCTGTTCGACATCGCGAAGAAGGCGGCGAATCGCGGCGATATCCCAAAGATCGTCCTGCGAAAACCGTGGTCTGACAGCGCCTCGTAGTCTGCATCCGAGACCATTTGGGCTTCCACCGCCACCTTCATGGCAAAATCGAGCATCGCCCGCTGCCGAGGGGCGATGTCGGCATTGCGGTAGTTGGTGGCCACTTGATCGGAGATGAGCGGGTTCTTCGCGCGTATCCTAAGGATAGCGCCGTGGGCGATGACGCAGTAATGGCAGTCGTTAGCGGCGCTAGTCGCAACGACGATCATTTCACGTTCCGCCGGCGTTAGGCCACCTTTCTTCTCCATCAGCGCATCGTGATAAGCCATGAATGCGCGAAACTCGTCCGGTCGCCACGCCAGCGCAAGAAAGACGTTCGGAATGAAGCCCGACTTTTCCTGCACCGCCTTGATGCGCTCACGAATATCACTCGGGAGCCCGCGGTCCGGAACGGAAAACGGCTGATGGGCGCGGCGTCGGATCCGGTCATAGATCGATTACCCAAATGCCGTGTCGTCGGTGGAGGCGATGAGCGTGAACGCGATGACGCATGGTTCGGACCCATTGTTGACCAAGTTATGGACGGTGCCGCTGCACCAGCACGTCGCCCGCTTTCAGGTGGACGATTGTATCTTCTAATTGCAATGATCTCGCCACTCGCGACGACGGCGTAGTCGTGCTGTCCGTCCGATGATTCCGCGGGGCGACGCCTGGATCAAATTGGGACGACCCGGAACACGGAGCCGCCCGGAATGGTAGTCCTGATCTGCCGTGCACCTTTGTCCTCGCCCTCGGCGAACTCGACGGGCATGTCGTTGGTGGTCCAGATCACTTGCGCGACCATGTTCTCCCGACCGCTCCGTTTGTTGGCGCCGACGTCATCGATATTGACGACTGCCTTGCCGCTTCCGTCGTGACCCGTCACCACGCGGCGTCCGCTATAGCTTCATGCCAAACCTCTCTCGGTTGATTTTGACAAAACGATATTGGACAACGCCTGTCGAAGCGAGCAAAACAATTGTAGGACACGCCTACATGAGGAGGACAACCCATGGCCTTTATGAACTCCTGCCAATACAAGTGAGACCCGGCCAGATGGAAAACTGGCTCCGATTGCATGGAGCGAGAAATTCTTCCGTTCCAGGTCGCGAACGGCGTCGTGATCTGTGGCAGTTTCCGCGGCGAGACCGACGATTCTGTCTATTGCTGGATTCTGACGTTTCGAGAACGAGCAACAGCGCGAGGAACAGTACAAGGCGATATACGAAAACGACTGGTGGCAGAACGAAATGCTGCCGCGGCTCGCCAGCATGCTCGACCGGGACGCGATGGTCGTGACTGGGTCGTCCCGACGCGCATGTCGACTATGAAATAGCGGTGCGGGTCAGGAAGACGGCCTAAAACCGGCTAATCTCTGGGCATCGCAGCAACGCCCGATGCCATTACAAACGAACGGGGGTAATCGATCATGGCCAACGCCAAGGCCCTTTCCGCGCCGATCGTCGGCAGCCTGCAACGCCCGGAGTGGCTTCTTAAGGCACGCCAAAATTCAAAACGGGCGACATCGACGCCGCCGAATTGCGCGCGCAGGAAGACAAGGCGATTGCCGAAGTGGTTAAGATGCAGGAGGAAATCGGACTGCAGTCGGTAACCGACGGCGAGTATCGCCGAGAGAATTTCCACTTCGATTTTCTCAGCAAATGGGGCGTGGATTTCCGTCATGATGCCGGAAGGTGCAGAAGGCAATCCATCGATCCAGAGAAGGCGCCGTTCGTCGCCACATCACCCAAGATAACGGCCCGCCAGAAGGCTGCGAGGTCGAGAACCTAAGGTCGTCGCGGGCCTTACAGATCGAACGCCCGGGATCACCATCCCGTCGCCGACGATGACGCATTCCGCGGCGGGCGGAGGCGATTGACAAGGATGCCTATCCGGAGATGGATGAATTCTTTGCCGATCTGGCTCAGGCATACCGCGAGGAGCTTGCGGGTCTCGCCGACGCCGGTTGCCGTTACGTCAGTTCGACGACACCAACCTCGCATACCTGTGCGACGAGAAGATGCGCGACGGGGCGCGCAAGCTGGGCGAGGACCCCGACGAGCTGCCTGCAACCTACGCGGCGCTGATCAACGACGCGGTGGGCGAGCGTCCCAACGACATGGCAGTCTGCGTCCACCTCTGCCGCGGCAATGCACAAAGCCAGTGGTTCGCCTCCGGCGGCCACGAAGTCATCGCCGAATGGTCTTCAACCTGACCAAAGGTCGACGGCTTTTCCTCGAATACGACGACGAGCGTCGGGCGGTTCGAGCCCACGGTTCGTCCCCAGCAGCCGAGATTTGCTCTGGCCTGCTGACAACGAAGCGGGGCCAGATGGAGCCTCGCGACGAAATTCTGCGCCGGATCGATGAAGCCGCGAAATTCGTCGACATCGACCAACTCTGCCTGTCACCGCAGTGCGGCTTCTCGTCGAACGCGATCGGCAACCTGATCTCAGTCGAGGAACAGAAAGCCAAATTAGGCGCCATCGTCGACATTGCCAAAGAGGTATGGGGCTGAAAACCCTCGTCAGGGCCGTCCTTTGGATATAACGACCGCCCGGGTTCAGAACCCAACCCTCGGCATCGCGCTCCTGTGCTCGGGTGTGGCGTTCTTCGGGATGGGAAACGTGTGTGAAGACGCTGGCGAAGGATGACATCCTCCAGGTCGTCTGGGCACGATACGTTTCACGCCTTCGTCTTCCTGCTGATCTTCTCGCGGACCGGGATCGTCAGCCAGATTAGGACTGCCCGGCTGTTCTTGCACCTCGCCCGATCGGTCGTGCTCATGCTCGGTACGATCACCTTCTTCACAGCCTTGATCTATCTCTCCCTGCCAGAAGCGGTAGCCATCAATTTCGCCTCTCCGCTGCTGGTGACCGCGCTTCATCCCATTCCTCGGCGAGAAGGTTGGCGTCCGTCGCTGGTGCGCGATTTTCGTCGGATTCGCGGCGTCCTGATCATCCGCCTTGGCCTCGGCGTCATGCACTGGGCGGCGATCCTGCCGCTCGGCACCGCCGTATGCTACGCCGCTTACCAGATAATGACGCGCATCGCCGGGCGAACTGAGGATACACGGACCAGCCTGTTCTGGACGTCGCGGTAGGCGTGATCGTGATGTCGTGTATCGTCCCGTTCGTTTGGAAGAACCCGGACGCGTTCGCCTGGGCTCTGATAGTCAAACCGGCGCCCTGTTCGGTCAGCCATTATCCGTTCATCCGCGCCTTCAAGTCGCCGACGTGTCGACACTCTCGCCGTTTTCTCTACACCCAGATCATCGGTCACGATCATCAGCATCATCGTTTTTGACCAGTATCCGGACGGTTTCTATGATCTGGCGCGGCTATCGTTGCAGCGGGCTCGACCTATGGCACCGCGAATCGCGGCATAAGTCGAAGCCCACAGCGTAATCGTTGCCTGGGGGACATGAAAATTCTGACCAGCATGACTGGAATCGCTGTCGGTGCTCTTAACCCCATAACGGAACCGGCGGGCTGTTCCTGTCCCATGGTCGAAGCAGCACGCGCGTTGGCGACCCAGTTACGTTTTACGATACGGACGTGCATGTCGTCGGAGCCCACCTGACGTGGCGGATCAAGGATGACGGGATAGATTTGTTCGAGGAAGAAAAAGAACCCGGCAAGGAATTTGCTGGGAACCCTCTTATTCGCAGGAAAAAGCGGCCAAGACCGCGGTGCCGCGCGGGGCAGGTAGACCTGTTAGCTTACCGCGGGCGCTCTCAGAATACCGCAAGTCTCCATGCCAAGAAGATCTGCGCCTGTACGTGACTGCAATTCTTCGAAGGTCAGAGCCTCTACTTTCTCCCGAACGGTCAGCCCCCGATCGGTCACGTCGATGACGGCAAGGTCCGTGTAGACCGTGCTCACCACGCCGGTCCCAGTCAGCGGATAACTGCATTCCCTGACAAGCTTCGGTTCGCCGTTCTTGGTGTTGTGGTCCGTCATCACGAAAACGCGGCGTGCGCCGACGGCGAGATCCATCGCCCCGCCCACCGCCGGCACGCCTGCGCCGGTCGACCAGTTGGCGAGATCGCCGGCAGCCGAAACCTGAAACGCGCCAAGAACGCAGATGTCGATGTGGCCGCCCCGAACCATCCCAAACGAATCCGCGTGGTGGAAGAACGATCCGCCGGGAAGCATCGTGACTGGCTTCTTGCCGGCATTAATGAGATCGTAATCGGCGTTGTTGTTCTGGCCTGGTCCCATGCCGAGTATACCGTTTTCGCTGTGAAAGACGATTTCACGTCACCCGGAATATAGTTCGCGACGAGCTCAGGCATACCGATTCCAGATTGACGTACATGCTGTCCTGAATGTCCTGCGCGAGCCTCCAAGCGACCTGGCGGCGGGTCAATTTTCGGTCATGAAGTGCCGTCTCCGAGATAGTGGACGCCACTCTCGATCATCTCGCGTTCGCTGACAGGGTTGGGAACTTCGACCACACAGTCCACGAATATCCCCGGCGTCACGACCGCTTCGGGCGGGATGTCGCCAAGCGGAACAATCTGCCGAGCCTGCACGATGGTCGTCGTTGCGGCGGTGCACATGATCGGGCCGAAATTCCGCGCTGCGAGCCGATATGTAAGGTTTCCCCACCGGTCGGCAAGTTCGGCCTTTACAAGCGCAACATCGGCATGCAGCGGGTCCTCTAGGACGTAATCTTCGCCTTTGTAGACGCGCCGCTGCTTCCCCTCGGCCAGCGGCGTCCCAATCGTGGTTCGGGTGTAGAAACCGCCGATCCCAGCGCCGGCGGCGCGGATGCGCTCGGCCAGGGTGCCCTGAGGCACAACCTCGAGCTCGAGACGGCCTGCCTTATACATCTCGTCGAAAACGTGCGATGCAGTCGATCGCGGAAACGAACAGACGATTCTGGCGACATTGCCCGATTCCAGAAGGGCTGCCAGCCCGACATTGCCGTTACCCGCGTTGTTGTTCACGACCGTCAGATCGCGCGCACCATGATCGATCAAGGCATGAACAAGCTCGGTCGGATTTCCGGATTCTCCGAAGCCACTGATCAGCACGCAATCGCCGTCTTGAACGACAGAAACGGCCTCGCGTAAGGAACTGACAGTCTTGTCTATCATATCGTCCGATTAGCCCGCGGCAGTGGGCCGCCTCTACCCGATGTCCCAGAATTTTGACGGTCACTTATAGGTCAAACTCGTTTCGTTAGCGAGGGCACCGCGTGAAATGCAGGGACCAGAGCCATAGAAAATCGCTGTTTATCTGTTTCGCAACAATGGCGTATTTTTTTATCGACTTTGGCTGGCGTATTAACCACAAAATACTGCTGAGAATCTTGGAAGGAGTAGTGAAAGCGGCGGTCAAGGCTATTCGCAGCGGCCTGACGAGTCTCAATATCGACAAACTTGGCGCGGCGGCCAGCCTCAACGGGATCGGCGGCGGTTATTACGGCGAACAGCCAGTGCTCATTATATACGGCTCGATCGACGGGCACCGTCATTTCAATCGCGAGTCCGTCGACTAGCTGTCGAACGCGTTCAAGAGGCTCAACGAAGAAGTCGCGAAGGAAGTTGCGAACGAGATCTTGACGGTTTCAGCAAGGCATGGTCTCGACGATTGACCCTGCAGGGGACCGAGCACAGAGTGGGCCCATGCCGACCCTATGCCGTAGCTGTTTTGCACTTTTCGATAACTCCTTTGACGCACCCTGCCCGAGCTGCGGTGACGGCCTGATAGTCTCTCATCCAGAACTGGAACGTCTCCACATCGCCCATCTCGACTGCGATTCCTTCTATGCTAGCGTCGAGAAGCGAGATCGTCCCGAGCTTACGAATAAACCGGTTCTGGTCGGCGGCCAAAAGCGCGGTGTAGTCATGGCGGCTTGCTACGTTGCCCGCCGATACGGAGTCTATTCCGCGATGCCCATGTTCAAGGCGCTGCGCCAATGTCCAAACGCCGTCGTCATTCGGCCCGACATGCAGAAATACGTCAAGATTGGGCACGAAATTCGCGAGATGATGCGGTCAGTCACGCCGCTCGTCGAACCCATCTCGATTGACGAGGCGTTCCTGGACCTGACGGGGACTGAACGTCTCCACAGCGGTTCCGCGGCGCAAACGGTCGCAAGACTTGTTTCCGACATTCGCGCAGCGCAAGGCATTACCGTTTCGGTCGGGCTGAGCCACAACAAGTTTCTGGCGAAACTCGCCTCCGCGCTTGAAAAACCGCAAGGCTTTACGCTCATCGGCGAAGCGGAAACCGTTTCGTATCTCGCAACCCTGCCGGTGGCGCGCATCTGGGGTGTGGGCGCTGTCTTGCAAAAACGCCTCGAACGGGACGGAATTAGCCGTATCGGAGACCTTCAGCGGATCCCGGAAGCGGAGCTTGTCCGTCGCTACGGGAATATCGGAGAGAGGCTCGCCCGCCTATCCAACGGCCGGGACTCGCGGCGCGTCGAACCCAGCACCAGCCGCAAGAGCCTGTCCAGTGAGACGACATTCGCCGAGGACGTCTCCGATGCTGGGGGGCTGAAGCGGATACTTTGGCGTCAGGCGGAAAAGGTCTCGTCGGGCGCTAAAAAGGAAGGCATTGGCGGACGAACGGTCACGCTAAAGCTTAAAACAGCCAGCTTCCGGATTCGGACGCGGGCGAGGACCCTCCCCCATCCGACACAGCTTGCGGATGTGATCTATGCAGCCGCGGCACCGCTATTAGACCGCGAGGCGGACGGAACGGCGTTTCGGCTTCTGGGCGTCGGATTGTCGGGAATTGTTCCGGCAGATCAATGCGACCCCATCGACCTCGCTGATCCAAAAGCACAACGGCGCAAGCGGGTTGAAACCACGCTGGATAAACTCCGCAACCGGTTCGGTGCGAACTCGATCATAAAGGGCCGGCGGCTGTAACATGTGCTCCTCAGCGGCCAAGCCAAAATCCATGGTCGATCTTCGCCGGCTGCTCCATCAGGTATTCGGTATAGTCGTCGCCAATATCGCGGTCTGGATCCTGGAGCAGTCGCACAACATCTTCCGGGGATGTCTTCCCGTTCGTGTGCCCCGCTATCCTCGAGGAAAATCGGCTAGGATCAGCCGCGCGCCCCCAAGACTTATCCATGCACAAAGCTTTTAATAGCCAGTTGGGTCTCCGAATTACGAAAAGGTAACAGACAGGTCACCCTGACGGGTGTTACAAGCTCGGTCGTAGCGTCATATTTACGGTGTTGCTAACAATCGAATCACCACCGGAAGCATTTAAGATGAAGCATTTTTTCAAAATCCTCGGTATTGCCTTTATCCTCTCGACTCCGGCGACTTATGCACATTCCGCAGACGTCGCGAAGGGCAAGGTGGTCTTCAATAAGTGCAAAGCCTGCCATAGCCTTAATGCTGGTAAGAACGGCATTGGCCCCAGCCTGGCCGGCCTTTTCGGCCGCAAAGCGGGCACTACCGACAAGTATAGATTTTCGAATGCCATGAAGGAGGCGGGCAGTAAAGGCTTGGTCTGGGACGAAAAGACTCTTACCGAATACCTCAAGAAGCCCCGCGACTACGTAAAGGGTACGAAAATGACATTCGCCGGGCTGAAAAAGGCGTCAGATCTCGAGAACATCATAGCGTTCCTGAAGGAAGCAACAAAATAGCCAGCTTTTTGACGCCGGCGCGGCGCAGGCCGCCGCGATATGGTTGCCCGCGGATATATCGGCCGTCGCCGTGATTTCGGGGTCGCGATCTTCATAGACTGTGTTGTGGGGCCTCTCCTCCATGTAAGGCCGCAACCGCTTGTCAGGCATACGAATTAGCGCCGTCTCCCGGGTATGGAAGAGCCGCAGCATCTCCGAGATTGAGTGACTCGCCAACCGGGATGGGAGGGATTAGTCGATTACGAGTGCATCGACCAGATAGCTTACGCCCTCCGCGCCTGAGCCAATTCCCCCTGTTACCCGTCTGTTTGTCAAAAACAGGCGCATCGGCAAGCCGCGCGAACCCATCGAAAGCGCGACTAGATCCGTGAGGTCGTCATTGGTATCCCAAGGACCGATGCCGATCAATGGCAACAAACTGGACTGCACAAAGGTACGCTGGAAAGCGAGGAGCTTCAGGCACCGGACATATTGTAAAGCTTGGACGCGATGACCGTTGACTTCAACCTGGCCATGGGCCGTCGGTTGACCTCCCGCCAATTGCCAATTTCGAATTCGAGCGGGTAGGATGCGCGGCCGCACTCGCGTAACCACCATCCATCAGGAATCACCATGGATTTGAAAGACCATATTCGGTCAATTTTGGACTTCCCCAAGCCCGGCATACTGTTTTACGACATCTCGACGCTGCTACAGCACGCCGAGGCTTGGTCGGCCACGATCGAGCGCCTGGCCGACGCGATCGAGCCCTTTCGGCCCGAACGCCTAATCGGCATCGAGTCGCGCGGTTTCCTGGTGGCGGCGCCACTCGCGCTTCGGCTCGGGGTCGGGTTCACCATGATCCGCAAGAAGGGCAAGCTGCCCGGCGACACGGTCGCGCACACTTACGACCTCGAATACGGCTCTGATACCATCGAGATCCAGGCGGACGCACTGGCCGAAGGGCAGAAAGTTGTCGTCATGGACGACCTGCTCGCGACCGGCGGGACGGCCGCGGCGGCCGTTGAACTGCTTCGCAGACTCGGCGCAGACGTAGTCGCCTCGGCCTTCATCATCGAGCTTAACTTCCTCAACGGCCGCTCGAAGCTCGACGTCCCGATACATTCACTGATCAAATACGACGCTTAGGCAGCACCCCCTCAGAGGTCCAAAAACCTAACGTTTTGGCGGCACCGCCGCGAACTGCGAGCCCTTGAGACAAAACCGGCCTTCAGCATCCTGCCACAGGATGCCGTTCTCGTGCAGCGTGCCGATCGCCCGCGTCACGGCCTGGAAACCATAGGCAACGAACAGCTCACACAGCTCTGCAAAATAGAGTGGTTTTTCCGAGATCGTCTGCTTGATAACGCTCGCCAGCTTTTCGTTGATGATCGGCTCCAGTTTCGGGACCTTCCCGCCAGCATCCCCGATGAAGTCCTCCAACCTCACCTCATCGGCGTAGGCATAGGCGATGCGGTGAAAGCGCTCGCGCGGCACATTGTCGGGGATGGTCGCATCGATGCCCATTTTCGCCGTGGTCGGAACACGCGAATACGGCCCGGGCGGCGGCAGCGATGGGTCGAGCGGCTTTGATCGAGCGCCCGAGATGATGACCACGTCGCGGTCGGCTTGAACGCGTGTCGCAACAGCCCACTCGACGTCGACAGGATCGAAGATGTCGATGTCGTCATCGACGACTGTCACGTGCTTCATGTCAGCAACTGACAAGGCTGCCGTAATCGCGTTCTTGCCATCGCCCGGCAGCGGCTTGATCGCGATGATCGCATGCCAGTGGCAACAGCCACCCGGGGTGATGTTGACCGCGGTGACGTTGACGCCAGCCTCGTCCAGCACCCGGCGCACCGCGGCTTCGTAGATTGGGCCGGACGGCCAGATGTTTTCCCACGGCATGTGCAGTGCATAATAGAGTGGATTTTTACGCATCGAGACCGCCTTAATGCGCACGTGCGGGTTCCAGTGGAGACCACCCATTAGACGCGTAAACTCCCCGAATCGGCCCTCGGGCTGCGTCCAGCCGGTGGGCAAAATCT
The DNA here is from genome assembly GCA_038131485.1 of Alphaproteobacteria bacterium. Lineage (GTDB taxonomy): Bacteria > Pseudomonadota > Alphaproteobacteria > MPNO01 > UBA830 > JAYQUR01. The sequence continues at coordinate 37,855 of JAYPPO010000007.1, read as the reverse complement.
CTGCTTCCAGCACGATCTCGGCGTCCGCGATGCACGGCATGTCTATGGTCTGGCACTGGGTCAGCGGCACGCCCTTGCCGCGCATGCCGCCGGCAATGCCAAGTTCCGACACCCCTGCGCGCGCCTTGTAGGTAGAGCAGATCAGCTCGAACGGGTGCGTACCGATATTGATCGATATCGGCAGCGGCTCTCCCTTCTCATACGCCTTCGCCGCGTAGCGATGAAGATTGTTGGGCGTCACGATGTCTATACCCGTCAGGTTCTTCTCCTTCACGAGGAACCTATAGACCCCCGCATTAATAGGCGCGTCCTCGCCGTCATCCGGATCACGTGACAAGGTCACCCCGGCGGTGATCATTGGGCCGCCATCGAGGACCGAGAACAACGGGATCGGCATGCCGTAGAGATCGACGTCGTGTCCCTCGAAATAGACCTCGCGGGCGGGACCGGTATTGACAAACTCTGGCTCGATTGGATGGTCCAACCCCTCGCGGAGCCGCGCCTCGATCTCAGAAAAATCGCAACCGGCCGCGATCGCAAGCCTTTCACGGCTGTTGGTAACGCCCGAGACGACCGGCATGTCGTAGCCGTTGACGTTTGTGAACATCAGCGCCTTTTCTGACTGGTCGACCAGAGTCGCGATGTGGCGGATATCGACGGGCTTCTCGATCTCGATAAGCTGATCCGCATCGCGTAGGTCGTCGATAAGTTCGCGGAAATTCTCGGCCATTTGTCGTCTATTCCTCTAACCCGGTCTTAAAGCGCCGAGAACATACAGGATTTCCGGTCCTGGCGGAAACGGCGGTGCACCGGATAGGATCGATTAATCAATGAAAACGACTATTTCGGAGGCGATCATGAAGCTCGAAGGCTCCTGCCATTGCGGGACGGTGACTTTCACCGTGGACTCGCATACCCCTTACCCGTTCAACCGCTGCTACTGCACCAAATGTCGGAAGGGCGGCGGCTCAGGATATACTGTCAACATCATGGCCGACATCGCCACGATGAAAGTGGAAGGCGCCGACAACATCACCGTCTACCGGTCGGCGAACAACCACCGCGGCGCATACGAAAACGACGGGCTGGGCTATTCGCGCAAACATTTCTGCAAGATCTGCGGATCGCCACTCTACATTTTCAATCCTCAGTACCCCGACTGGGTCTACCCCTGCGCCACCGCCATAGATACCGACCTTCCCAAACCGCCGACCATCACCAACCTGATGCTGAGATACAAAGCGTCTTGGGTACCGGTATCGGACGGGCCCAGAGACAAGTACTTCGAGTTGTATCCGGACGAGGGAATCGAGGATTGGCATCGGCATCGCGGCCTGTATCTGGACTAGCGCTGCGCGTCGCGCTTTTCAGCGCGTGACGACGAATGCCGCATCGACTGGCTAGACGACATCGACAGCGACTGGAAATTCACAGCTGTTTCCCGCGTAGACAAAGGCCCGAGCGAAACTCGCCGTGCTCATCGCGACCGCGAGGGTTTTCGCGCGAACAGGAATGGCGCCCTACTCTCGCTACTCGATCGAGAGATGGCCGAAGCGCGGATTGCTCAGCAGGCAATTCTGGAAACGCCCCGACAATCCCGAAAACGCCCACTCGGCCATAATCAGAAAGAGAATGGAAAAGGGGGAAAGCCCTGCGAGTTGGAAAAAGCGCCAATTACCGACCGTGCCAATCCGCAACTACTTTATTGCTCCTCCATATTGAACCTCGGCGCTCTCTCGATTATCAGGTGGGGCATTGCCGCCGAGCCATCAAAAGCGGTTGATGCGAATTCTTGCCATGGATAATAAAAAATTCTCGAATAGATGGTCAGCGGTGGCATGGCGCGAACCGCTATGACGGCCGCGACCGCGAGCGTCGGCCGGGGAGTTCGGGCCATCAGGCCTGATCGGATTCAGCCACTTCCTGAGCCACTTTTACATGTTCGGGCTGGCGCCCCTGTTCCCCGCGATGCATCGCGACCTGGGCGTATCCTTCGTTGAACTCGGCGCCGTTCTGACGGCTTACAACGTCGCGACAGGCGCGCTGCAAACTCCGATGGGCGTCCTCGTCGACCGCTTCGGCGCTCGGCGAGTCCTGATAGGCGGCCTGTTCGTTACGTCGTCCGCCTTCGCATTGGCCGGCTTCACGGAATCCTACTGGGCGCTGTTGGTGCTGTTTCTCGTCTCGGGCGCGGGCAACAGCGTCTTCCACCCGGCGGACTACGTGATACTGACCGCATCGGTCGATTCTAGTCGGCACGGTCGGGCCTACTCCATGCATTCCTTCGGCGGGTCGCTGGGAACCACAGCGGGGCCGGCTAGCATGGCCTTGCTCATCACCGTCACCGACTGGCGGTCAGCCTCAATGTCGCGGGTTCGTCGGAATGGCTCTTAGCCTGGTCTTCGTCTTCTCAGGTAATACGCTGCGCGAGGATGCCGACCGAAAGAAAAAAGCAGGAGACGCCAAGCCGCTGACGGCAATCGTCAGCCGCGCTGTCATCCTACTATTTATGTTTTACGTTCTTACCTCCTCCGCCAACATCGCACTGACGGGTTTCGCCGCAGTGTTTCTGCCAGAGCTCTATGGCGTTTCGGTCCAAACCGCGAGTTACCTGCTGTCCGCACTATTATTCAGCACGGCGGCGGGGACGCTTGTCGGCGGTTGGCTTGCCGACCGAACCAAACGCCATGACCTCGTGCTCGTCGTCATGTTTGGGCTTTATGGCGCCCTGCTTCTGTTGGTTGGAACCGCTTGGATGCCGGTGGCGGCAGTCTTGGGTGCGTTCGTGATTGGCGGGCTAGCCCGCGGGATCGTCAATCCGGCCCGCGACATGATGGTGCGCGAACTTGCTCGGTCGGCTCTCTGGGAACGGTCTTCGCGTTGGTCAGCACGGGGTTCAATGTCGGCCAGGCGGCAGCGCCACTGATTTATGGCGCGCTTCTCGACGGCGGCCTAACCAATGGGGTTCTTATCTCTCGGCGACCTTCATGTTCCTCGCGATAGGGCTGCTCTTCTTCTCCCGCGACCAGCGTTTTTGACCTGCCCTGTTACCTCCACCGGCATCCCTAGCACCGTCACGCGGTTTCTTGTGAGCTGACTGGTTGTTCGAACTCCGAGATGCTATCAGGTCGCTCGGCTGCGTAATAGCGGGCGCGCCTGTCTCTCTCGCGATCAAGCCGCAGCGGGCATGAATGTCGGCACGGCGAAACGCTGCGCCCTGATCAGGCTAGGTGGATACCTCCGAGCCCATTCACCCTGATGACGCGGCTCTGATCCGTGAAAGCGCCCCGCCGACAGCCCTCCTCGCCCTCTCCGTTCGGGGTGCTGTCGAACTCGCGAAACGCGCGTCCCTGCCATGCAAAGTCCGCGCGAAAGCCTAGGCCTTCTTGCGGATCCTGATTCGGTGGACGTCGTCGTCGGTCTGGATTCTAGCAGTTTGTGTCCAGCTTCCTGCAGAATGCCTCGAAGTCAGCCGGCGCAGCTGGATCAGTCGCCGCAACTTCCAGCAGCGTGCCGGCTTCCAGTCCTGCAAGAACCTTGCGGGCGCGTAGAACGGGAAGCGGGCAGCGAAGCCCCGAAGCATCGAGAAGACAAGGTTGCGCGGTCATGCGGGCGAGCCTTGGGTAAAAGACGCTGCGAGCGAAATGCGCTGGCTGGGGCGGCAGGGATCGAACCTGCAGAATCACGGGATCAAAACCCGTTGCCTTACCGACTTGGCTACGCCCCAACCCGGCGCGGCGTGAACATATCGGAAGAAGCAACATCTCTGCAACGCTGGAAGATGTTTGGCTGCGAACGGGTGCTCTTCAATCGCAAAATGGCGGATGCCAGCACGCCCTAGCGCCTCAAAGGCATTTCCGACGAAGCGCGCGAATCTGCGCGCTAAGATGCCCCTCTCGGATCGAGGGGGCGGTCCTCATAAACTGGGTAGCCCGCACCCACCATCCAGGCCGGTCTGCCGTTAGCGCATCCGCTGCCGCAGAGGCCGCGTCCGCCGTCTCATACAACGCGAAGCATGTGCCGCCGCTTCCAGACAAGCGGGCGATGTCGCACCCTTGGGTACGTTTCAGCGCAGCGAGAACGTCCCCGATGGAGGGCGAAATTGACAGGGCTGCGTCGGCAAGGTCATTCCGTGTCTCGCGGAGCAATTCGATGAAGTCCGAATAGGACGACGGCGACCTCCAAGCAGCTGGATTCGAGAAACCATCGGATCGTGCGGCGAATACAGCAGGAGTGGATATGCCCTCACCCGCATTCACGAGGACGACGCCGCATGCGGGTAACGAATTCAAAGGTTCGACAGCGTCCCCGATCCCGCCGACGCGGGACGATGCGGAACGCAGGCAGACAGGAACGTCGGCACCCAATCCGATCGCAAGCCCGACCGTGGCCTCCTCCGGCAGGCTCCAAAGATGCGCTAGAAGCCTGAGCGCTGCTGCTGCATCGGCAGAGCCGCCGCCGATGCCGGACGCGACCGGAAGACGCTTGTCCAAGGATAGCATAGCGCCGCCGGTGATTGCCGCTGCATCGCGCAGGGCACGCGCCGCCCGCAGAACGAGATTATCCTCCATGTCGCTGATCAGCGTTTCGGCGAAGGGCCCAAAAATTTTAAGCGACAAGCCGTCGCCGGCCGAGGCGTAGAGAGTGTCGCCGACACCGGCGAACGCAACAGTGCTGTCGAGAAAGTGATAGCCGTCGTCGCGCCGGCCGACAACATGGAGAAACAGATTGATCTTTGCCGGGGCGTCAAGCGCGAGTCGTCTATCCCGTTCCGTCGCAGACATTTGCGCGGTCTCAACTGTCCTTTTGGGCGCGGCCGGCGGGAAGTCCATCGCGCAGCTTTTTCTCGATTACGGGAATCTGTTCCTCATCGGGCTTCAGCGCCAGCGCGCGAATCCACTGGAAACGGGCCTCGTTCCGGCGGCCAACGCGCCAGTATGCATCCCCGAGATGATCGTTGATCGTCGGGTCCTGCGGCCGCAACTCGACCGCGCGTTCCAGTTCCGCGACCGCACCATCGAAGTCGCGCAGCCGATACAGCACCCATCCCAGACTGTCGACTATGTAACCGTCGTCGGGACGCAACTCCACCGCGCGCTCGATCATGCGTCGCGCCTCCTGCAGATTAATTCCCTGATCGACCCACGAATAGCCCAGATAGTTCAAGACGTAGGGCTGCTCGGGATTGAGCTCCAGCGCTTTCTGGAAATCCTGCTCGGCCCGTGGCCAGCGATTCAACCTTTCCAGCGATATCCCGCGCGAATAAAGAAGCGTCCAGTGACGCTGATCTATATCTCCGATCACCTTTAATGCGCGGTCGTAGGCGTCGACCGACTCTTCGTAGCGCTTGTTCGACCTAAAGATGTCGCCAAGGCTGACCAGCGGATCGGGCCTCTCCGGAAACTGTGTGGCCAGTTTCCTGAGCAGCACGACCGCATCGTCGTCGCGATCCATCGCCTCGAGGTTGCCGGCAATCCGGAGTTGCGCAGACCAATAGAGCGGAGACGTGGCTGCAATCTTTCCGTAAACGACCGCGGCATTGGCATGTCGGTCCATCGATTCAAGAAGGCCGGCGACAAGCATGTCTGCAAGATCGAACTCGCCGCGCAAATATGTTACCAACCGGCCGTAGATAAGTGCCAACTGCGCAGAATTTTCGCGCGTCATCGTGCTAGCGATATTGAACAGCGCCTCCGCGATACCCTCCTGCGGACTCGCCACCATAAACAACGGCTTTTCTCCCTTCTCCAGCCGTTGTAGGGCGAGCTGCAGCACCACCGAATCGGGATTTTCGCTGAGATAAGCCCGATAGAGCGCACCGGCTTTTTGCTTTTCGCCAGCAACCTCATAATGCCGTCCAAGCCCCTGTACGACCCGCAATGTCGGTCGGCGCGCATTGTCTCGCGCGAGTTCGTAGTGCCGTACCGCCTCGTCACTGCGACCGTTAAGATCGGAGACGAGTGCCGCATGCAGTTCGTAGAGAACTCGAAGGCCAGTTTGGCTCCTTAGCGGTTCCAGCGCGGCAATCGCCTCGTCGCCCCGACCGAGACCGACAAGCGTCCAGGCCCTCAGCAGCGGCTTCATAAAACCGCTGAAACCCCGGTTAGGGAACTTTGCAAGCTGGGCGTCCGCGGTTGCGAAGTCACCCTTTTTGATCGCGCCAACGACGAGCGCAAGGCGCTCGATAGGCGTATTGCCGTTGCGATCGACAATAAGACGCGCCATTGCGACGGCTTCGTCGACATTGCCGTCTGAAATTTTCGCAATGAAGGCTTGGCGCAGTAGCGCCGTATCTGTGGGATCGACTTCCAGCGCGCGCTTAAGAAGATCGGATGCCGCGGAAAAGTCGCGGTTCTTCATAGCATAGCTGCCGGCAAGGTAGTTGCCGATCCTGGAAGCCGTGGCAAGCAGAGGCGTGTCCCTGGGCGCGCCGCGCGCCGAGTCCGTGAATATCGAATTGAGGACCGGCGTTTCTCCAGATTGAGCCGCCGTGCCATAGCCCAACATCACGAACAAAGCCGCCACAACCGCAGTCAGCATGTCGGTCGAGACCCGCTTCCCTATGTCCATGACTTACCTACTCCGTCCTTGCTGCCTGCCCGCGCCACACCTGCCGATTTCTACCGCAAACCCGTGAATAGCCCGGTTCCGCAAGCAGCCCAAGCTCAACTGCCGCTTGGCTAATTATACAAGTTTTTACCACGAACACTTAAACGCAAGATGACGTACTCGTGACCATAGCTCGGCGATCATGGAAACCAGGCCAGTCACATATTGGGGTAGTTCGACCCGCCGCCGCCTTCGGGAAACGACCCAGTTGGATGTTCTGGGTCGGGTCCTTGATGTCACAGGTTTTGCAGTGAACGCAATTCTGGGCGTTGATTTTGCAGCCGCGGTTTCGAGCCGTCGTCTTCGCAGAACGATCTCATATACGCCGGCGGGGCAATAGCGCTGTTCGGGCGCGTCGAAGAGTTCGAGGTTGATGCTGATTGCCTTGACGGATCGGCCAGCTTGAGATGGGTGGGCTGATTCTCCTCGTGATTTGGTGTTGAGGATGAATACAGACGACAAACGGTCGAAACTCACTTCATTGTCGGGCTTCGGATACTCAATCCTTGGCGCATCCGTAGCCTTCCTCAGACGGTCGTGATCGGAATGCTGCCGGAGAGTCCACGGCGCGCGACCGCGAAATATATAGGTATCGATCGCAGAGTAGATAAGCCCGCCCCATAACCCCCAGCGGAACGAAGGGCGAATGTTGCGGACAGGCCGCAGCTCGTCCCAAACCCAGCTCGCCTTTAACGCCCTCTCGTACGCCTTCGCCTCGGCTGGGCCGTCCTCCTCGCCGAGCAACTCGAACACAGCTTCGGCGGCGAGCATGCCGGACTTCATTGCTGTATGGCTGCCCTTGATCTTGGGGACGTTCAGGAAGCCGGCGGCGCATCCAACGAGGACGCCGCCCGGGAAAGGTAAGCTCGGCACCGACTGGAGTCCGCCCTCGTTGATCGCGCGCGCCGTAGGCGATACGCCGGACCACCCTCTAAAGTCGGGCGAACGGTCGGATGCGTCTTGAGCGTTGAAACTCCTCAAAGGGCTTAGATGAGGTTGGTGTAGTCGAGGCCTATCACAAAACCACCGACCTGATTGTCCTCGGTGATAGAGAAATGAGCCGCCGTAGGTCGACGTGTCCAGCGGCCAGCCGATTGTATGGAAGACGCGCCCCAGTTGGTGTTTTCTCCGGGTCGACCTCCCACAACTCCTTGATGCCGATGCCGTAGGTCTGCGGGTCAACCCCTTCGCGGAGGCCGAATCTATCGAACAAGGTCTTTGTAAGAGAGCCGCGGCAGCCCTCGCCAAAGATCGTCTGGCGGGCGTGAAGCTCGTAACCTGGCTGATAGTTCGCCATCTTCTCGCCGTCCTTACCGATCCCCATCTCGCCCGTCGCAACGCCCTTCACTCTGCCGTCGTCGTGGTACAGGACCTCCGCCGCCGCAAAACCGGGGAAAACCTCGACTTTTCCCTCCGCGCCTGTAAGGCGGCAGACGTTGCTGAGACAACTATGTAGTTACCGTGGTTGTTCATCTGCGGCGGCGTTGGCAGTGTGATGGCGCCGGTCTCCGTTAGGAGCTGGAACTTGTCCTTGGTAACCGGTGTATTCAGAGGCGCGCCCCTCTCCCTCCAGTCGGGAAATAGCTCGCCAAGCGCACGCGGCTCTATCACAGCACCAGATAGAATGTGGGCGCCGGCTTCCGATCCCTTCTCGAGCACGCAGATAGAAATATCGCGACCGGCCTCATCGGCCAGCTGACGCAACCTAATCGCCGCGGCAAGCCGGACGGCCCGGCGCGCCAACGATCACGACGTCAATTCATCGATTCCGTTCCATGTCGCGCTCCGTATTTGCCTTTCACGATATAGCACTGTGCTCCAGCATATTCACGAATGCCGGATTCGGGTAGACTTCGTTCATGAGTGAATCGACTTTCCCAACCGACTATCAGGACCTCGCGCGTAGGGCGCTACTAGCTTGGTACGTCGATGCCGGCGCCGACGAGACCATCGGCGACGCACCGGTCGACCGCTTCGCGACCACCCCCAGAACTTCGCATGTTTCTGCCGCCTCGGCCGAAGCGGAAAGCTCTGCATACCGCGCGCCAGATCTCGTCGCGGAAATCCAGCAGGACCTCGCGACGGCCGTGCCCGCGATTCCGACACCGCCGCTGCAGTCCCGTTCAGCCGCTGCAGACCGCCCAGAAATCCAGCCAACCGCGTCGATGACGAGCTACGTGCCGCATTCGAGGCTTTCGACGGCTGCCCGCTGAAGGAGACGGCCACGAACTTCGTGTTCCGGACGTTCCCCTGGCGCCGACCTCATGCTATCGGCGAAGCGCCGGGCGCGGAGGAAGATCGCCAGGGTCTGCCCTTCGTCGGCCCCAGCAGGACGGCTACTCGACAAATGCTAGAAGCGATCGGGCTCAACCGAACGCAAACTTTATATATCAAACCTTTTCCGCTTGGCGGCCGCCTGGAAACCGCAATCCAACCGATGCCGAAATCGTGGCCTGCCTGCCGTTTCTCGAACGTCACATCACTCTTGGGGCCCAAAGATTATAGTCCTTGTCGGCGGAACCCTCTGCCAGCAGCCCGCGGCCGCTGGGACTTCCGGGCGTGGTCCCCTCTGCTCGCCAGCAGGGCAGAAAATGGCACCTACTGAAATCGCGGCTCCAATGACCGCTGGGCGGGCGGGGGTCTCTAACTTTCTGAGGTTCATTTATCTACAAAATATCAAAAAATTAACCGCGTTTCATAAATATAGTCCCGCACATGCAGGGGAATAGGTTGAAAATTCAACATCTTGTTCGCGCGTTTGGACTTGGTCGCTATTTCAGCGGCCTGGGGACCCGGCACCCGAAGTGACCGCCGCGATGCGAAATCTCGCCTTCCGACCCAAATCTTGACGCCCAGAACCGGCAGGCCCGCGGCGCATCCGCAAGCTCGACGACAGGCTCCTCATGGGTCACGTTCTGGCCCAACGACTTCAACGACGCATTACCCGGTACGGCGAGCTTGCCTTGTGAAGGAATACGCGGGATCGCCGCAATCTCGCGCAGAAACGGAAGCCGGTAAAAGTGGCTGCGCGTCCGACCGGACAAGCGCTTCTTCGCAGGGTTGAAACCGCGGCGATCATCGAACACAGCGGCTATCGGCCGGTCCGACACCAAGAAAAGCAGATTGTCTCACATGTTCAGCGCATGGTCTGGAGGCGCCAGCTGACCTCTGCCGGCAATTACATCGCCCGAAAAGATATCGCCCGCAAACTCGGCCCGACGGGTCTCGAACTAGCGCGGACGCACATCGCATCGGGCTGGTTTTTCCACGGCGACAGCAAGAAAGCTTATCGAGATGCGACCGTCGCCGCGAAACGGGCAGGAACGAAATTGCCCTACGCTCACTGGATAGCGGGTCTCTCTGCCTTCCGCCTCGGCAATTATGTGTCCGCGGCCGATCACTTCGAAGCCGTCACTCAGTCGAGCGAAGTGAGCGGCTGGGATAATGCCGCGGCTGCTTTTTGGGCGGCACGCGCGAACATGACGGGCAAGCGTCCAGAGCGCGTGAACCGTTTCCTGCGAATTGCGGCCGAAGAGCCGCACACATTCTACGGCATCCTCGCTCGCCGCTGGCTTGGCGACACTTCGCCGTTCGACTGGACGCCGCCGCGGCTTACCCCTGATCGGCTAACGATAGTGAAGGACCTTAAGGCCGGCCGTCGTGCGCTGGCGCTTCTTGCAGTGGGAATGACAAGACGCGCCGAACGCGAACTCCGCTTCCTCGCTCACACGGGCGATCCGAATTTGACGGAAGCCCTCGTTGCGATCGCCGATCGGGAATCGCTGCCCGGTCAGTCGCGCGGTCTCGCACTTACCGAAAGCGCGAAAATCGCCCGCACGCCCGCCCTCTTCGATCCGGTCCCGAACTGATAAAGAAGGGTTCACCGTCGACAGGGCCTGATATTCGCCTTCATGCGTCAGAATCCGCGTTCAACGTCCGGGCCAAGAAGTTCGAGCTGGCGCGCGGTCTGATGCAGCTCATGCCGGCAACGGCCGCCTTCATCGCTCAGAAGCGTTTCAGCGGCCGCAACCGGAATCAGCTCTACGATCCCGCGCTCAATATGTCTCTAGGACAGAAATACATTCTCCACCTGATGGACAACGACCACATCAAGGGCGATCTGCTGCTGATTGCAGCTGCTTATAACGGCGGACCCGGCAACCTCAAGAAGTGGCAGCGCCGCGCGAAGCGAAACGACTATGACGATGGGCTGATGTTCATCGAGAGCATCCCTGCGCGCGAGACCCGCATCTTCATCGAGCGCGTGCTCTCGAACCTCTGGATGTACCGAGAGCGCCTCGACGAACCGTCGCCCTCCTCGACGCGCTTTGGCGGGCAGGCCACTGTACATCTCTGTCGACGGTGCGAAACGCGTCGTTGCGGAGGATTTAAGGCCCGAAGATGTTCGGAATTAGAGAAGAAATCCCATTCGTCGCGATCAACATCGCGGTGTTGACATCTCCGACACGCGTACGATGTCCGACGACAGGTCCGGCGATACGCTGGTTGATCGGATCCAAAAAAGCAGGACATCGCATTGCCGACCGCATGATCGTCAGGACGAGCATGCCGCGATCGTCGCCAAGCTCAGGGAATGGATTTCGACCCAGATATCGACTGCGTGATCAGCACGGGAGGTACGGCGCGTAACCGGGCGCGACGTCACACCAGGGGCGTTTCACGCTGTCTACGAGAAGGAAGTCGACGGGTTCGGCGAACTGTTTCGGTGCTCTCCTATAAGAAAATCGGCACCTCGACCGTGCAATCGCGTGCCACTGGGGCGTCGCCGGAGGCACGTATCTTTTCGCGCTCAGGCTCTACCAGCGCCTGCAAGACGCCTGGGACGACATTCTGGTCTATCAACTGGATATCCGACACAAGCCCTGCAATTTCGCCGAGCTGATGCCGCGTTTGCAGACACCTAGAGTAGGCGCTGTCTCAACCCGCGTCGCGCACGCACCTGAAACCGATATAGACGACCGCCATGTCGCGCGGTTTCATCGCGACGTGGTCTTGCATTTGCGCCGCGCCGTACCACCAAGACCCGCCGCGCGTGATACGCGCATCGCCGTCGCCGCCATTCACCACCATTCCCAGACATTTGCGCCCATATCATAGAGACCGTTCACCCCGGCGGCGGCAGTGCCGGCGGCCGAATGGCCGGACCCACGCTCGAGAATATCGCCGTGTTTCCCGCCGAGACTTCTGCCGCAATCTCCCAGACAATGCGCGCCAGCAGGGCTCGCGCCGGTCGGGTAAGGATAATGAATGCCACGTCGAAAGGGCGGTGGCGGCGCGATCCTTTGCTCGAGATAGGCTGCCGACGTCCATTCTCCATCCGTCGGCAGGCGTTTACCCGCCCACCGGCAAAAGGCCTGTGCCTCATCGAAGGTGACGTGAACGACCGGTTCGCCGTCAGTTGCGGTAACCCCGTACGGCGAATGCCAATTCCAGCCCGCCTTTTTCGTCCAACCCCTCTCATAAACCAGCCCGCCATTCGCGCGCTCAGCCGCCGTAACGGCGCCGGTCAACGTCACATATCGGCGGAACTGGCCGACTGTAACTTCGGTGCGGTCGATCTCGAATTTCTCTAGCCGCTGCATTTCGCCTATCGGCTCAGCCGATGCTTCAACTCCGAAAACGACAACGCAGCAGGTAGCTATAAAAAGAAAGAGAGGCCTCAAAACGGTTTAGTCTCCTGCGGTAACTCGCGATCCCAAATAGGACGCGCGGACTGGGGAGGTCAACGTCGCGACGACCATAGCTGGTAGGAGGATCCGTCGTCGATGTCATCAAGTTCATCGAGCAGCTCAATCCGCTTGCCTTGCGCATTCTTCATCGTGTCACTTAACACTTCCGGCCCGGACCATCGGACGCCTTCAAAGAGGCCGGCCGCATCACAACCGCGGCGCGCGCCCACTAGCCAGTAGCCACCATCCGCCGACGGCCCGAAGACGAGATCTCTCCGATGCAGCGCCTCGAACGCCGCCGCGATATGTCGCGCCGAAACATCCGGGATGTCGCTACCGACTATCAATACAGGGTTTTGCCCGAACACCACGAGTATCCTCTCCATTCGGTCGCCTAGATCACCGTATCCTTGCGGCAGTCTCGGGATGGTGGCGGGCCATATTCGCGCGTCAAGAAGGGAAGCGTCCGGCGTGACCCCAAGCCATGTCTGCCAGCTTCCGCCGGCCGACAGGCGGCGGCAGAGAGCCGACAGGGTCGAACGATAGAATCGCAATGCGTTTACGGAGCCAATGTCGGCGGCGAGACGGCTCTTCACTCGGCCAAGCTGCGGGCGCCGGGCGAAGATCACCGCGTGTTTCATCCGTAAAGCCTCGCGATCGCGCACGGCGGCACGCCGACGAAATATAAACAAAGGCAAACCAGGTTTCGGACGGGCCGCGCCCACCAGCCGTTGCGGCGATAGCGCTCGGCCGACGTGACCGCGGGGGTCTGAAGAAAACGGATACGGCGCTTTCCTATCCGGCGGACAAGGTCCACGTCTTCCATCAGCGGGATAGGCTGGAAGCCGCCAACGGCATCGTAAAAGCGCCGGGAAATCAGCAGGCCCTGGTCGCCGTACGGCAAGCCCAACATACCTGCTCGCCAGCGCGCCAGCCGCTCGACGCGACGCGCCGCCGGCTCGGGGTCGTCGAGGACCAGCTGGAATGCCGCCGCTTTTTCCGCATTGTCGGGAACGTCGATAAAAGCCCTGATCTCTCTCGCCCAGCCAGCGCCAAGCACGGTGTCCGCGTGCAGGAAAAGCAGCCACGGCTGAGTCGCCGCAGCAGCGCCTGCCGTAAGCTGATGGCCACGCCCTTTCGGCGACGTTACCACGTTCGCACCTGCAGCCGAGGCAAGCTTCACCGTCGCATCAGACGAGCCGCCATCGGCCAACACGATTTCCGGGACGCTGGGCCTAACCGCACATATAGTCGCCGCAATTCGACCGGCGGCATTCAGCGTGGGGATCACGACGGAAACGGGAAGCAGCGAAGCCATGACCGCAAAATAGCACGGCGGCTCCTGTCCATCGCATTGGAAAATTGTTCTTGTTTTGTTCTCTCTTTTCCGGTTAGTCTTTAGTGATGCTTGAGACAACACAAACCGAGTGGGAAAACGACATCCCATTCCCGGATACCCCACGCAAGGGGCGCGGCGCAGTGACAAACCGAACAGGCCGGTTCGAAGGACACATTGTCGAACCCGTCGCCGACGGCTGGGGCAGTTGGGACGAGCAACTGCCGCCGCTGCGAACTACACTGACAGTCGACGCGACGCGGACGATCATCACGCGGAATGATTCCCCAGACGTGCCGTTCGACCGGTCGATCAATCCCTATCGGGGGTGCGAGCACGGCTGCGTCTATTGTTTCGCGCGCCCAACGCATGCGTTTCTCGGTCTGTCGCCGGGCCTAGATTTCGAAGCCCGGCTTTTTTACAAGCCGGACGCGGCAAGCCTTCTCGAGAAGGAACTGCGGTCCCGGAAATACGATTGCGACGTGATGGCGATGGGGACCATCACGGATCCCTACCAGCCGGTCGAGCGCGAGCTGCAGCTGACCCGACGCATCTTGGAAGTGCTCGCAGCCCACGATCATCCAATCTGCATCGTCACGAAGTCGAGTCAGATCCTCCGCGACATCGACATCCTCAGGCCGATGGCCGCTAAGGGGCTCGCTCAGGTCTGCATCTCTATTACCTCCCTCGACCACCGGCTCGCGCGAAAAATGGAGCCGCGCGCGCCGACGCCTGCCCGCCGTCTGGAGACGATAAGGGCTTTGAGCGATGCCGGCATTCCTTGCGGCGTGATGGTGGCACCGTTGATCCCGGTCCTCAACGACCCCGAACTGGAATTGATTCTCGAGGCGGCGACGGCCGCGGGAACGGATATGGCCGGCTACGTGCTACTTCGCCTGCCGCTCGAGATCAAGGATCTGTTTCGGGAATGGCTTGAAGCGCACTACCCGCTCAAGGCGAAACACGTGTTTAATGTAATGCGCGAGGCGCGCGGCGGACAGATCTACGATCCCACATATGGGTTGCGGCAACGGGGAATCGGGCCCTACGCCGACCTTCTCCAGCAGCGTTTCGAGATTGCCTGCAGGCGGCTAGGCCTTAACGACCGCAAGTACCGGCTCGATACGACGCAGTTCAAGCGGCCACCACGAAAGGGCGATCAGCTGACGTTGTTCTGACCGCCCATTTTCCGAAAAATTTTTCTGGAACAAAATTTTCGCCGGATTTCCAGAGTTTCTAAACGTCGCCGTGTTAAATTAGCCGTTATGGACGCCCACGTGAACCTGACAGGCATGGCGGTCGTCGGGCTAAGCGCGCTGCTTTGCGGCCTGCTGATGGCCCGGCTACGGCAACCGGCCATCGTCGGTTATATCCTGGCGGGTCTGCTACTCGGCCCCTCCGCCTTCGGCATCGTCGCGGACCGCGGACAAATCGGCGGCCTCGCGGAACTCGGGGTTCTCCTACTTCTTTTCCTGATCGGAATGGAGCTCAGCGTCAGGATCTTCATGGTGACCTGGAAACTGGCGCTCAGCGCTGTCGCGCTTCAGGTCGTGGGCAGCCTTGCCGCAATATTCCTCTGCTCTCTCGTTCTCGATTTCACTCCAGCGGAGTCCGTTCTCCTCGGGTTCGTTGTCGCGCTGTCGAGCACAGCCGTTGCGATTAAGATGCTTGAAGAAGTGGGCGAGCTGCGCACGCGGGCCGGACGCATTACCGTCGCCATACTGATCGCTCAGGATCTCGCCTTCCTGCCGATGCTGATCGTTGTCGAGAACATGGGCGGAGGCTCTTTCGGAATCTGGGCCGCGTTCCAGATTTTGCTCGCCGTCGGTGTCCTTGTCCTCCTCGTCCGCTGGCTGAACGGCCGCCGCGTGAACCTGCCATTTGCGCGCATAGTGATGGCCAACATCGACCTCTCGCCGCTCACGGGGCTAGTCTACTGCTTCGGGTCCGGCGCGGTTTTCGGTCTCGTAGGACTGTCGCCCGCCTACGGGGCGTTCCTCGCCGGCCTAGTCGTCGGTCGGGCGAACCAGCGCGAACAGATATTGCATGCCGTAAGGCCGGTCCAGAGCGTGCTGGTGATGGTGTTCTTTCTTTCGGTCGGGCTGCTGATCGATTTGCGCTTCATCACCAACAATCTCGGTACCGTGCTAACGCTCCTATTGATCGTCACGCTGTTCAAGACAGCGCTCAATATCGGGATCATGCGCCTGATGGGCGAGAGCTGGCAGCGCGCCTCGCTACAGGGCCTAACTCTGTCGCAGGTCGGCGAGTTCTCGTTCCTGCTGGCGGCAACCGGCCTCTCTGCGGGCACCATCGGAGAGGAGCAGTCGCGCCTCGTTATCGCGGTTACCGTCCTCAGCCTTTCGATCAGCCCTTTGTGGCTAACCAGCGCACGCCGCGTGCACGGGCTCGCCAGCCGCCAGATCGATACGCTGCATGAGCTCATCGACGCGGCCTATGGCGAAGAGGTGAAGGTCGTCCGACGCGGCTCACGCCGTTTCCTCGTCGTCACACTGCTACTGTGCCGGACCGGCTGGAACAAGGCGGCGACTCTCTTCCCGATCCTAGCGCGCCTTCACAAGCCAAATCGACAACGCATCCACCCGACCAAGCTGCGGCCGCTGCTAGTTGATACGAATACCAGTGGAGACACTGACAACGGCAAGGCAGGCGACGACAAGTCGCTGCCGAAGCCGGGCGCGCACCTCCACGCGGCTTCGGCAAAATCGGACGGCCGACGTCGAGCCAACCCGGAGGACTTAAAGACCGAACCGGGGAATGCCTGACTTGGGCCTGGAGACGGCGCACGGCGGCATCGTCGCGGGCGTCGACGAAGCTGGGCGAGGCCCTTGGGCAGGACCGGTCGTTGCGGCGGCGGTCATCCTAAAGCTGCCTGTTCCGAAGGACCTGCTGAACGGCCTCGACGATTCAAAGAAGCTATCCGCTGCGAAACGGTCAGTTCTGCTGCAAGCACTTCAAGGCTGCGCTGAGATCGGCATCGGGGCAGCGAGCGTTGCGGAGATCGACCGCCTCAACATTCTTCAAGCCACCCATCTCGCGATGTGCCGCGCCATCCGGTCGCTGCCGCATGTGCCCGACGTCGCCCTGATCGACGGCAACCGTCTGCCCGCCGCCCTGCCCTGTCGGGGCGAGACCGTCATTAAGGGCGATTCGCGCAGCCTCTCCATCGCCGCAGCTTCGATCGTCGCTAAAGTGACCCGCGACCGCGCCATGGAACGCCTCGCCCTGCGACACGCGGGTTTCGACTGGCACCGGAATGTCGGTTACGGCACACGACAGCATCGGGAAGGGCTCGTCGCCGCCGGCGTGACCGCGCACCACCGCCGATCCTTCGCGCCAATCGCCAAGATATTGAGTCCGACGGACCCCGAGACTCCAGATATAGGTCGAAATTTACCTAACCCATTGACTCTGAAATAAAACTTGACGCCGAGTCTGGCTCGAATCATGCTCTGTGGATAACTCGCGCCCCCAAAAACAACCGGGGCATTTGGTGGGACACATCATGAAACTGCCTTTGGACCGCGTCCTGATTGGGGACTGTGTCGCGGAGATGGGGAAGCTGCCTCCCCGTTCGGTCGACGTTATCTTCGCCGATCCTCCATACAATCTTCAGCTCGCAGGCGAACTTCACCGCCCCAACAACACCCGTGTCGAGGGCGTCGATGCCGCGTGGGACCGCTTCGCCGAAAGCGAAAACGATCCACTGGCGAGCTTTTCGGCATACGATGCCTTCACCCGAGAATGGCTCACCGCCGCGCGCCGTATTCTCAAGAACGACGGTTCAATCTGGGTGATCGGCAGCTATCACAATATCTTCCGCGTCGGCACATCGTTGCAGGATCTCGGCTTCTGGGTGCTGAATGACATCGTGTGGCGCAAGACCAACCCAATGCCGAACTTCCGCGGCACGCGTTTCACCAACGCGCATGAGACCATGATCTGGTGTTCGAAGGCCCGTGATGCGAAGGGCATTACCTTCAATTACGAGGCAATGAAATCGCTAAACGACGACGTCCAGATGCGGTCCGACTGGACCTTGCCGCTGTGCACCGGCCCGGAGCGGATCAAGCGCAACGGCAAGAAAGCGCACCCGACGCAGAAGCCGGAGTCGCTGCTGTTCCGCGTGCTGCTCGCGTCGACGAATCCGGGCGACGTGGTACTCGACCCCTTCCTCGGAACGGGGACGACGGCCGCCGTCGCTAAGAAGATGGGGCGGCACTTCATCGGCATTGAACGCGACCCAGGATATGCGGACATCGCGCACGAGCGGATCGCGGAAGCCGTGCAGCCGGAGAACATGTCCGACTTCGAAACTCCGTCGAAACGCAGCGAGCCGCGGATTCCGTTCGGCGTGCTCGTCGAGCGCGGGCTAATCGAGCCCGGCCAAAAGCTGTTCGACACTCGCCGCCGCTACGTCGCACGCGTCCGCGCCGACGGAACGCTCAGCATAGGCCAACGCCGCGGCTCGATTCACAAGATCGGCGCGGAAGTGCAGGACGCGCCGGCCTGCAATGGCTGGACGTTCTGGCATTACGAGGATGAGGGGCGCACAAAGCCCATCGACCATCTGCGGCAGGTCGTCCGCGATGGCATGAAGGGCAGCGCCTAGTTCGAGGCCGTGAAACAGACGAAGGCCGGAAACGCAGCAGAAAAGCGCCGACATCCTGGGATGCGATGTCTTTCTTTTGTCAGCTTCCAAAGATCAAAGGTTGGTCTTCAGGAATTCCCGCAAGGCCGCCCACGACTTCTTGTCGGCCGATTTGCGGTAGCGGTTCGAGTCGAACACAGTAAAAGCGTGCGGCGCGCCCGAATAGACCTCGATCTCGTAAGTGATCCCGGCCGCCTCAAGTTCCCTCGACAGGTCCGCAACGTGTTCCATGGTAACGGCCTTATCAGCGCCACCGTGGGCGATCAAAATCGGAGGCGTATCTTTAGGATAGCTCTGGCCCTTCGGCGTCTTCAGCCCGCCGTGGAAGGTAACGTACCCCGAGATATCTTTTGCGCTGCCGCTACGGGCCATCTCTAGCGCCGCCGCGCCGCCGAAGCAGTACCCGATGACGACGGTCCTTGCGCTACTAGCTCTCTTCGCTTCGCCGAGCCCCACGATCAATAGCGAACGCATCCGTTCGCGGTCCTTGTAGAGCCGACTAGTCATCGCTTTGTTCTCGTCGATGCTCTTTGGCAGTTTGCCCTTGCCGAACAGGTCTAGTGCAAACGCGTCGTAGCCTAGGGTCGCCAACATTTCGGCGCGCTTCTTTTCGTAGTCAGTCAGGCCGTCCCAGTCATGGATTATGACGACTGTGCCTTTCGACTTGCCGGTCGCCATGGCGCTGTAGCCTTCGAATTCCTCTCCGTTCACACTGTAGTTAACCGACGATCCCGCCATTGCCGAAAGAGGCAGGAATACTGCCGTCAGGCCCAATATCAGAAACCTCATGTTCATATCCCATTTTGCCGCCACGTAGGGCGGTCGCTGCTTAACGCGGCCGAAATAAAGGTATGCACGACCAATGCAAGTTCACAGTGCGCGCGTTTGGTTGTCAATTACGTGCGCAAGTCTAGATGGCATGGCCGGCGCACAGACGAACGATCTTTTTCATTACCGTGGGCAGCGCGTATTCCGTGAATTGTGTTGTCTGACACCAGACACCATCGGCCAACGCCGGATCGTCGATGCGCGCGGCGAGGACGCGGAGTTCGAGATGGAAATGCGTAAAGGTATGCCGGACGACGCCGGTTACCGGCCGCCAGTCGGCAGGCGCAGGCGCCAACGTCAGCGCAGCAGAGTCCTCCCAGCCTTGCTCGCGCCAGCCGGTAGAAGGAATTTCCATCATTCCTCCGAGAAGTCCGCGATCAGGCCGGCGCCGGAGCAATACGGCACCGTCGGGCGCCATAGTCCAGAACGCAATGCCGTATCGCAGCGGCTTTTCTGCTTTGGGCGCCTTGCGCGGCAGCGTCTCAGCGATCCCCGACTTGCGGCCGGCGCACGCGTCGCGCCACGGGCACCGCACGCAAGCTGGCAACTTTGGCGTACAGACGGTAGCTCCCAGATCCATCACCGCCTGAGCATAGTCGCCGCAGCGCGCCTCGGGCGTAAGCGCGGCAGCGGCGTCCCGCAGTTCAGGTTTGGCGGCTGGGAGCGGCGTCTCGATCGCCCGCAGTCTCGCCATCACCCGTTCCACATTGCCGTCGACCACCGTCGCCTTGCGCCCGAATGCGATTGCGGCGATCGCCGCAGCAGTGTACGGGCCGATCCCCGGCAGTTTCAGCAGGGCGCCCTCGGTGTCGGGGAACCGCCCGCCATGCTCCCCGACGATGGCGCGTGCGCATTTATGAAGGTTGCGCGCCCGCGCGTAGTAGCCGAGACCGGCCCAGTTGAGGAGGACCTCGTCGAGATCGGCCGCCGCGAGCGCGTCGACCGACGGCCAGCGCGCTAGAAACCGCTCGAAATAGGGACCGACGGTGGCGACCGTCGTCTGCTGCAGCATGATCTCGCTGAGCCAAATATTATAGGGATCGGCCGTTTCCCCGGGCAGCGCACGCCAAGGCATCGCGCGTCGGCTGCGGTCGTACCACTCGAGCAGCGCTTGGAGCAGATGGGTTGCGTCGGCAGGGCGGTCGGTCAATTGTCTCTCGGGGTCATGTGTTGTGGCTCGGAAATTGTCAGCATACCATAGCGCTATGGCGAAACGACCGACCGGCAAGCGGCTGCCCCACGACCCCGAGCAACGTAAGGCACGAGGCCTTCTGGCCGTCGGCGCGAACCTGCCGCGCATTGCCGCGCCGGCGCTCAGGAAGCGCGGGTTCGCAGAGGCCCGGCTGATCACCGAATGGCCAGGGATAGTCGGAGAAACGCTGGCGCGCGAGACAGTTCCGCAGAAGCTGGTCTTCCCGCGCGGTAGCCGATCTGATGCCGTCCTGCATCTCCGCGTCGCCTCCGGGTTCGCTCTCGAGCTGCAGCACATCGCGCCGCAGATCATCGAGCGCATCAACGGCTTTTTCGGATTCCGCGCCGTCGCCGACCTGCGTTACGTCCAGGGGCCTTTGCCGCCCGGGCGCAAGCCACGGCGGGTCCCTTTTCGCCGCCTTCCCGTCGTCGAGGAAGCCCTCCTCAACCGTGCGCTGGATGGCATCGAGGACGACGCTCTGCGCGAGGCGTTGCAACGCCTGGGAAGAGCGGTCGTGGGAGACAGCTGACGGCCCCGCATCGGCCGCGCCGAATCGTTTCAATTAAAGCTAAAAAGGCCCGCAATCCGCCATATTTCCTGGGAATCCTGTACTGGACTCGGTATGGACCTCTAGATATTGTACCCGAGAGGTGAAAATGCGGAATATATGGAAACATATGGCGGCCGGTGCCGTTCTTTTTCTGTGCGCGGCGGACCCGGTCGCAGCGCAGGACAAGGCGGCGGAACCGCCGCCTCCAAGCGGAAATATCGTGGATCTTCGACTGTCCGACGCTGATTTTGCGATCGGCCCAGCCGATGCGAAGGTCACGATCGTGGAATATGCCTCGCTGACCTGTTCGCATTGCGCCGAGTTTCACACCAAGGTTATGCCGGAGATTAAGAAGTCATACCTGGAGACCGGCAAGGTCCGCTTCGTCTATCGAGATTTCCCGCTCGACCAGCTGGCGCTCGCGGCCGCGATGACCGCCCGGTGTGCAGAGCGCGAGAGCTACTTCGGCTTTATCGAAACCTTCTACTCCGCGCAGGGTCAGTGGTCGCGGGCCAGAAACCCGATAAAAGCGCTCAGTAATCTCGCCCGCCTCGGTGGCATGTCGGAGAAGGCCTTCGACACCTGCCTGCGGAACGCGGGCATTCAGAACGCCGTTCTCAAGCAAAGGCTCGAGGCGGTCAACGATTTCAAGATTACGGCGACGCCGACGGTCTTCGTGAACGGCGACCGCTATAGCGGCGGCATGACGCTCGACCAGATGCGAACGCTGCTCGACCGGCTGCTATCGAAGCCCTGACGAGTTAACGAGGGAGTCCCCGAACAGTGCAGTTCACCCGCATGCGCGTCTCCGGTTTCAAGTCTTTCGTTGAACCGACCGAATTAATTATCGATGAGGGTCTTACGGGGATCGTTGGCCCCAACGGATGCGGCAAGTCGAACCTCGTGGAAGCGATGCGCTGGGCGATGGGCGAAACTTCGGCCAAGCAGATGCGCGGCAGCGAGATGGACGACGTCATCTTCGCGGGCACCTCGGATCGGCCGGCGCGCAATCTCGCGGAAGTCATCCTGACGATGGACAATTCCGACCGGCGCGCTCCAGCCCAGTTCAACGACACCGACGAACTCGACATCATTCGCCGCATCGAACGCGGCAGCGGGTCCTCGTACAAGGTGAACGGCCTCGAAACCCGGGCGCGCGACGTTCAGACCCTGTTCGCCGATGCGTCGACCGGCGCGCGGTCGACCGCGATGGTGAGTCAGGGCCGCATCGGCTCGATCATTAACGCTAAGCCCACGCAACGCCGTGGTCTGCTTGAAGAGGCCGCCGGGATCACCGGTCTGCACGCACGCCGGCACGAGGCGGAGCTTCGCCTGAGGGCCGCGGAGAACAACCTCGAACGCCTCGAAGACATCGTCGGGGCGCTCGAGGAGCAGCATCGCCTGCTAAAGCGGCAGGCGCGGCAAGCGACGCGTTACCGCAACCTGTCAGACCACATCAAGCGGCACGAAGCTATCCTGCTGCATCTACGCTGGACGTCGACGCAGGCCGACCGCGCGAATGCGGCCGTGAAGTTCGCTGAAATCGAAACTCTTGTCGCCGACCTGACGCAGGCGGTCGCCGCCGCAACGACGGCTCAGGCCGATGCCTCGACTGGAATTCCGGGCCTCCGTCAGAAAGAAGCCGAGGCGGCCGCAGCTCTCCAACGCCTTCTCGTGACGCGCGATGCGCTGGACGCCGAAGAGCGCCGCATCGAGGCCCTGCGGGAGGATATCGGCAAACGCATCGCCCAGATCGACGCGGATACCGAGCGCGAGAAGAATCTCGGCCGCGATGCCGCAGAAGCCGTCGAACGCCTCGAGACGGAATCTACCGAGATCCGCGGCGCTCAGGCCCGTGAGGGCGACGACCTCGAAGTAGCGAAGAAGCGCCTCGCCGAAGCGGAGACGGGCGTGACCGAACACGAACGAGCCCTCGCCGAGTTGACCCGTTCGGTCGTTGCCGACGAGACGCGCGAATCGACACTCAACCGGCAGATCACGGAATTTGGCCTGCGGCGCCAGCGCCTCGCGGAACGCCGCGAAACGGCGGCTTTGGAACGGGAGGAAGCCGAGCGCGCGGCGGACGACGACGGCGCGCTGGCAAACGCCCGCTCAACGGCCGAATGGGCCCGCGCAGCGGCCGCCGATGCCCGCAGGCGCCTTCAGGATGCAGAAGCCGCGACCCAGACCGCGCGGGAAACCGAAAATCTCGCCCAAGACGCGCACCGGACGGCTGCATCGAAGGCGGCGAAACTCGAAGCCGAAAAGGAAGCCCTCGCGGAGCTGCTTGAAATCGGCGATCCAGAACTCTGGCCGCCGATGATCGACGCGGTGGAGGTCGAGGCTGGCTACGAAGTGGCGCTCGGCGCCGCGCTGGGAGACGACCTCGTCGCGCCGACCGACGAAGCCTCGCCGATCCACTGGCGCGCGCTCCCAATGTTCGACAGCCCGCGCGATCTTCCCGCCGGAGTAAAGAGGCTGAGCGATTTCGTGCGCGGCCCCGCAGCGCTCACGCGGCGCCTGTCGCAGATCGGCGTGGTCCACGACGAAACGGCCGGAAGCCGGCTCCATGAAGCGCTAGAACAAGGCCAGCGGCTCGTCTCGAAGAACGGTGCGCTGTGGCGCTGGGACGGATTTACCGCATCGGCGGGTGCCCCCACTGCGGCAGCCTCCCGTCTTGCGCAACGGAACCGGCTGGACGAAATGCGCGACGATCTCGACGCCGCACAGGAGGCAGCGAAAGAAGCGCTCGCGGCGCGTCAACAGGCGGAAGCCGCGGTCGCTCGGGCAGTGGTGGCCGATAAATCGGCGCGTGAAGCGGTCTGGGCGGCCGACAAGGAATCTCAGGACGCCCAGCAAGCCGCATCGGCTCTTGCCGAAAGCACGGCGGATGCGCGTTCCCGCGTCACTGGCCTGCACGAAGCGATAGAACGGATTGAGGCCGATATGGCCGAGGTCGCGTCGCAGGAACAGACGGCGCGCACCGAGCTGGAAAGCCTCGCAGATGTGGCCGACCGGCGCGCGCAGGTCGAAGCCCGGCAGCGTGGTCTCGCCGAGAAACGCTCTACGCTTGCAGAAATCCGGAGCGCGCACGACCGCCTGGACCAGGAATCGCAAAACCGGATCCTGCGCCTGCAGGTGATCGAGAACGAGCTCGAATTGTGGCGCAAACGGGCATCGAACGCCTTGCACCAGCTCGAGCAGCTTGCCGCTCGGCGCGAGGACCAGCAGGGAGAACTCTTGAAGATTGAAGCCCGCCCAGCCGAGATCGCGGCGGAACGCTCCGCTCTGTTCGACCACGTTGAGACCTCCGAGACCGCGCGTAACGAAGCGGCCGACGCGCTGACTGTGGCCGAGACGCGCCTCGAGGAGCTAACCCACGAACTGCGGTCCCGCGAAGCGCGACTCGGCGAGGCGCGCGAGGAACGGGTGCGCCGGGAAGCGGCCGTCGGGCAGATCGATCAGTCGCTCGCGGTAGTCGCAGAACGCATCGCGGAACGGCTCGAGTGCGCGCCCGACGAAGCGTTGGCATCGGTCGACATCGACCCCGAGGAAGAGACGCTCCCGACGCAGGAGACGGTCGAGGACAAACTGGATAAGCTCGTCCGCGAACGCGAAAACATGGGCGCGGTCAACCTCCGCGCCGAGCAGGAAGCGAACGAGCTCGACGAGAAGATCCGCGGCATGGAGACCGAGCGCGAGGACCTGATCACCGCGATCGCGCGCCTGCGCCAGGGAATTTCTGGCCTTAACCGCGAAGGTCGCGAACGCCTGCTCGCCGCATTCAACGAGGTCGACCAGCATTTCCGTGACCTGTTCGCAAAGTTGTTCGGCGGCGGCCGCGCCCATCTGCGCCTCACCGAGGCCGACGATCCGCTCGAAGCGGGCCTCGAAGTCTTTGCGAGCCCGCCGGGCAAGCGGCTTCAGAGCATGACGCTACTTTCGGGCGGTGAGCAGGCACTGACCGCCCTCTCGCTGCTGTTTGCGGTGTTCCTGACTAACCCGGCGCCGATTTGCGTGCTGGACGAGGTCGACGCCCCGCTCGATGACAGCAACGTCGACCGTTTCTGCACCCTTCTCGAGGCGATGGCTGAACAATCGAGCACGCGTTTCCTGCTGGTAACGCACCATCGGCTAACGATGGCGCGCATGGACCGCCTTTACGGCGTCACCATGGGCGAACGCGGCGTTTCGCAACTCGTGTCGGTGGATCTACAGACGGCCGAACGACTCCGTGATACAGCCTGAAGCATCCTAATTTCGTTGTTTTATATCAGAGGGTTATGGGAAATTCGTAAGGGTTGACAGTGCCCCGACCACACCGTATGGTGCCGACGCTTTTGCAGGCGCGAAATCGCTTGAAAAGCCTTTGTCGCACTAATTTTCGATGACGGAGCGTAAATCACCAGACTCATCTGACGATCTGGCCCGACGGTTGCGGCGGGCACGCGACGAACGACATGTCGCGATTGGCGGATCGGGCAGAGGATCAGCGCACAGTGGTCTGGGGTTTGCAATGCGAATCGGTGTGGAGTTGGTTGCGGCACTTCTGGTCGGCGTCGGCTTGGGTTACCTGCTCGACGAATGGCTGGATACGAAACCGCTGCTTGCGCTTCTGGGTTTTTTCTTCGGCGCAGCGGCAGGTTTCATGAATGTCTATCGGGTCGCCTCTGGACAGGGCAGCACGATAGGTTATCGCAAACCGCCGGACGGCTCCGAGGAGCCCAATGGCAAGAATTGAAATACAGGGGCTGACCGTTGGCGGCGAGCGCAAGCACGGAACACGGGGGCGGACATAGCCCGCTAGAGCAGTTCCAGATCAAGGAATTGATCCCCATCAATGTCGGCGGCTACGACATTTCCTTTACCAATTCTGCGCTGGCAATGCTCGTGTCGATCGGGTTGGTTATCCTGCTTATGACGCTGGGAACGCGCAAGCGCGCGTTAGTCCCCGGCCGTTGGCAGTCGCTCGCGGAGATGTGCTACGAGTTCTGCGCGAACCTGCTGCGCGACACGGTCGGCAATGAAGGGCGCAAGTACTTCCCCTTCGTCTTCACACTGTTCATGTTCATCCTGTTCGGCAATATGCTCGGCATGGTGCCCTACAGCTTCACTTTCACAAGCCACATCATCGTGACCTTCGTGATGGCGATCGTCGTCTTCATCGGCGTCACCATTCTCGGCTTCTTGAAGCACGGCCTCCATTTCTTCAGCTTCTTCGTCCCACCGGGCGTGTCGCTGATTATGTGGCCGCTGATGATCCCTATCGAAATCATCTCCTACCTCTCGCGGCCTGTCAGCCTGGCCGTCCGTCTGTTCGCGAATATGACAGCGGGTCACACGATGCTGAAGGTATTCGCGAGCTTCGTGCCAGCGCTGGGTGTCGCGGGCATCGCGCCCCTCGCCTTCGCAACGGCACTGACTGGCCTGGAACTACTGATCGCCTTCCTCCAAGCCTATGTGTTTACGGTGCTCACGTGTCTGTACATCTCGGACGCTGTGCATCTCCACTGACGAGAAAACCACACTTCAACCACTACTAACTGCGGAATTTCCGAGCGAAAGGACAAAAAAATGGAAGCAGCAGCGGCCAAGCTCATCGGCGCAGGCCTTGCCGCCATCGGCGTGATCGGCGCGGGTATCGGTATCGGCAACATCTTCGCCTCGTTCATCTCGGCCGTCGGGCGGAACCCAGCGGCCGCGCCTAACGTGACGCAGATGACCTGGATCGGCTTCGCGCTGGTCGAAGCTATCGCGCTCTACGCGCTGGTTATTGCGTTCCTTATTCTCTTCGTCTTCTGATCGAACGGTCGGAAACGGACAGCTAACTGCGACGGACAGGTGACATGCCTCAAATAGAGCAGATGAGCACCTATCTCAGCCAGGCGTTTTGGCTGGTAGTTACCTTCGGGATGCTTTACTTCGTGCTTTGGAAGGTAGCTCTGCCACGCGTTTCGCTGATCCTGCTGGACCGTCAGGATAAAATCGGCGACGACCTGCGCAAGGCGGAGGAGTTTAAGGCAGAGGCGGATCACGCGATCGAAGCATACGAGAAGCTCGTCGCCGATGCTCGCGCTGAAGCACAAAGGGTGGTCCATGAGGCGAGCGAAACACTAGCATTACGAGCGGCTCAGCGGCAGGACGCCCTGACGGCGAAGATAAAGGCCGACACCCATGCCGCCGAACAGCGGATTGAGGAGGCCCGCGCCAACGCGATCGCCAGCATCCAATCGGTCTCGGCCGAGGTTGCGCAGGCTGCCACCGCGCGGCTGATCGATACCGACGTTGAGGCGTTGGATGCCGAGGCCGCCGTCGCCCACGCGTGGCAGAACCGAGGTTGATATGGACTGGAACGATCCCACACTCTGGGTCGCGGTCGGCTTCGTCATTCTCGTCGCAGCTGTCTTCAAGCCTGCTTCCAAGGCCCTCACCGGCATGCTTGACGGGCGCGCAGATGCGATCCGCAAGAGCCTCGATGAAGCCGCAAGCCTTCGCGAGGAAGCCCAACAGCTTTTGGCAGAGTATCAGCGCAAGCAGCGCGATGCGGTTAGGGAAACCGAGGATATGCTTGTCCGGGCTCGGGAAGAGGCGAGTCGGATCTCTCGAGAAGGTTCAGAAAAGCTCGAAGAAGCCTTGAAGCGACGCGAACAGCTCGCCTTGGAGAAGATCGCACAGGCAGAAGCCGATGCGCTCCGCGAGGTACGATCGATATCGGTAGAGGTCGCAATCGCTGCGACGCGCGAACTGATCGCCGGTAAGCTAGACGAGAGCAAGGCGGGCGCGCTAGTTGACGAATCCATTTCTGCTTTGTCTGCCAGGCTTCACTGAGCGCATTCCAGAACTAGAATAAAAAAGCGGGCCTTGGCCCGCTTTTTTATTGTCGCAGCTTAGACCCTGCTCCACCACCTCGCTTTTCGGCGCCGCGGAATGACACCACTGGTCCAAGTGCTCGGCAGCAGCGGTCGCGTCAAGACTGTGCGGCAGTGATTGGATCGGCGCTTCATGGGACCGCGCCGTATCTCCGGCCCACGCGTGACGGGCAGATCGGGCAAAACGGCACGAACCGGGAGGCGGCTATCGGCGACGAACGGAACGATTGTACGCTAGCTCAGACGGGGTCAACTGGAACCCGAGAACAATCTCCTTCTGCGGACCAGTCGCACCGTCGCTCAGCGGAATAAACAGGTTGACCTTGTCCTGATAGGACAGCCGAGGTCGGCTCCCGGCGAACTCGGCCTTCACGTTGAAGATCCGCTTTCCTTCGGGCTTGGGCCGGAATTCTGGTATCGCGACGAAATAGTCAAACTCCAAAGCAGATCCAACCGCGGCCGCACCGCGTTCCACGGCAATCATGATGTTCAGGTCGACGGCGACACCATCCTTCTTGTATACACAGCCACCGACGAAATTCACGATCCGGGCTTCGAACTTGATATCGGTGATATCTCGTCCGGCGCCTGGCTTAAAACGGACCAGCGCGTCGGCCTCGCCGACGATCAGGACCTTCGGACACGCATATAGCGGAATATCCTTCTTGAATGGGTTTCCACAAGACGACAGGATCACCAGTGCCACTGCGAGTACAAACGGCATCCGCGCATCCAACAGACGCGCTGTTCTGCGGCTCCCTGTCTTCATTAGGCTCAGAGCTTGCGATGACTGCCGTCGCATTCAGGTTGATTACCGGTTTTCTTAAACCGCAGAACCAGAAGGGGGTCGTCTCGGGCGCGACGAACTCCACCGGTCGAAGATCGGTGCGCGTGCGATCCATCGGCAGAACGGCTGGTCTCGTTGCGCCCGCAGGCACACCACCAGTATTCCTCTCCGGCCTTCACCTCTACCTCGTAAGCTCTTCTGTGCGACAACCGGTTCGGACATACCTGATCCTTTGCTGTATGAATCTATCTGGTCGTTACGGACCGCGCCCTTCTCGGCGGCTCGAGGCGCGCTTATTTCTGATGTCATAATTACATTCGACCGCATCACGGGTTTAGCGACTGTAGTTAAGGCGCCGTCCGAGTACAAGCGGTACGATCACGAAACGACGAACGGATATCGACCGCCGGATGACGTTACTACCTTTAAAATTCTGCTTGCCGGGCCGCGCGGCTTTTGCGCCGGGGTCGACCAAGCGATCCGATCGTGAGCTGGTCCTCAGCACGGACCACCGGTCTATGTCCGTCACGAGATCGTCCATAACCGCTTCGTCGTGGAAGGCCTCGAATCTAAGGGAGCGATCTTCGTCGAAGAGCTCGACGAGGTACCGCCCGGTGTTCCGGTGGTTTTTTCGGCGCACGGGGTTCCCAAATCGGTGATCGCCGAGGCCGACGGCCGTGAGATGCACTATTTCGACGCCACCTGTCCACTGGTCACGAAGGTCCATGTCGACGTGGCACGCCATCGCAACGAGGGTAAGCAGCTCGTCCTGATCGGCCACGCCGGCCACCCGGAAGTCGCAGGGACCCTGGGCCAGCTGCCAAAAGGTGAAATGCTTCTCGTCGAGAACGCGGAGGAGGCAGAAACGCTCGAGGTCCACGATCCGGACAATCTCGCCTTCGTGACCCAGACAACCCTGTCGGTCGACGATACGGCCGAGATCGTCTCAATCCTGCGACGCCGTTTCCCGAATATCGAAGCGCCGCGCAAAGAAGATATCTGCTACGCGACGACTAACAGGCAAGCGGCGGTGAAGGCGCTCGCACCCGACTGCGACGCCCTAATCGTTCTCGGCGCACCCTACTCCTCGAATTCGAAACGTCTCGTGGAAGTTGCGCGGACGTCGGGCTGTGAGAAGTCACTACTGATTCAGCGGTCAGCAGAGCTCGACGACGACTGGCTTCGACGGCGTCTCGACGCTGGGCATCACGGCGGGCGCATCGGCGCCAGATCTTCTGGTAGTGAGCTGATTGACCGTCTTTCAGAAAACCGGAGCGTAATGGTGGAGGAACGGAGCGGTAGACGAGAACATCTCTTTCAGCCTGCCGCGGCGCTGACCGTCTGATACCCGGCCGGGCTGGTATGATCCCATGGCTGTTTACACCCGCGTATCCGACGACGATTTGTCGGCGTTTCTGGCCCCATTCGATATCGGATTGCCCATGTCGCTCGAACCCATCGCGCAGGGCATCGAGAATACGAACTATCGCCTAACGACTTCCGCAGGCCGCTTCTTACTTACGATATTCGAAAACCGCGTGACAGCATCCGACCTACCCTGGTTCCTTGGGCTTATGGACCACATCTCTGCCAATGGCGTGCCCTGTCCGGTTCCGATTCGCAACCGGACCGGAGAGATTCTGCACACGTTACGCGATAAGCCCGCAGTCCTCGTCAGCCATCTCGACGGCGACTGTCCGCGCTCGCCGGGGCCGGAACACTGCGCAGAAGCTGGACGCGCGCTCGCTGGTCTGCATGCGGCCAGCCGAGACTATTCCGTGCGGCCGAACGAACTGTCGGTCGCGGGTTGGCGGCGGTTGTTCGAGGCCGGCAGGAGCCAGGCCGACGAGCTTGAGTACGGGCTCGCTGAGTGGATAGAGGGAGAGCTTACGGCTTTGGAAGCGGTCTGGCCGGACAACCTTCCCACCGGCACGATCCATGCTGACCTCTTTCCCGATAACACTTTATTTTTCGGCGGCCGGCTGAACGGCATCATCGATTTCTATTTTGCCTGCACCGATTTTCTCGCCTACGACCTCGCAGTGACGATGAACGCATGGTGTTTCGCGCCAGACGGACGTTTCATGCGCGACCGCGCCGCGGGGCTGCTGACAGGGTACTCAGAATGGCGGCCGCTGGGCCCGGCCGAGGTAGCGGCGCTCCCGATCCTGGCGCGCGGCGCCGCCTTGCGGTTCCTGCTTACACGGCTTCACGACTGGTTCGTCGAAAATGACGACCGGGCGCTTACGCGACGGAAGGACCCGCTCGAATTGCGGCCGATCGTCTATTTCCATCGCGGCGTGGCTGATTCCACCGCCTACGGGACAGATTGCCTCCCATGAGCAATCCGCAGGACGGCGACAATGTCGTCGAAATCTTCACCGACGGCGTCGCAGCAGAAACCGGGTCCCGGCGGCTGGGGCGCGATCCTTCGCTGGCGGGGGACCGAGAAGGAACTCAAGGGCGGCGAGCCGGAGACGACCAACAACCGCATGGAATTGATGGCGGCCATTCAGGCGCTGGAAAACCTTAAACGGGGCGTCCGGGTAGCCTACACCGACAGCACTACGTTCAAAAGGATCACCGAGTGGATCCACGGCTGGAAGGCCCGCGGCTGGCGCACCGCGGCGAAGAAGCCGGTCAAGAACGAGGATTTGTGAGAAGGCTCGATTACGCGATGAGCGGGCACGAGATCTCCTGGCACTGGGTCAAGGGTCGCGCCGGGCACCCTGAAAACGAACGCGCAGACGAGCTTGCGCGGACAGGGCTAGCGGAGGCGCTAAGCGGGAACGGCTAGCGCCGCGGCGACTGCAACCCGCCATCCCGCATTTCCGAGCGAGCGCGCCGACGACCCGCTCCGCATCATGGGCTTCAGCCGCGGCGACTGTGAAGGCGACCTGGCTGCAACGGCCAAGGCGGATGCCTGACCTCTTCGCCTAGCTCTCTTCAGGAAATCGAGCGGCGGCGCCCAGAGCACGCGTGCAGCGTCGGTCAGTGGCCGTAGGTATCGTCGGCGCGCGAATCAGCACGTATCGGGCCCCGGGGACACCTGCGATGGCGGGCTCCATCACGCCAAGCTGCGGCGGATTTAGCTCGTCGTCCTCGAAATTGATCGCCAGCAGCTTAGTTCCTCATCCTGTCGAGAGCGCCTGACGGGTCGTAGTCCATCGACGCCTCTAGCTGATAGGAGCCGATTGTTGGCGCCGCCTTTTGCGCGCTCGACCATCGTCCGTACATCTTGTCCGCCGCCTCACGCGTTGGCGCGTTCCTGCAGTCGGACGACGCTTTTGCACCATCAGGCCGCTGTGGGCGCGGTGTTCACGTAGCGGCTGGGGTTGGTCTCGTAGTTTCCGTTGTTCCAGTCGGGATCGTTGCGGATCGCCTCGATGGAAATGCGCCGCTGTATCCAGTTCCGCCACTCATGGGGCCTGGCTGGTCGCCACGGGCACGAGCCGTTCCATGAAATCCGGGAACATCTCGCCCCACATCCAGGTCAGCATGCCGCCCATCGACAGCCCGAGAACGAGCGCGAGGCGGTTTATTGAGACTTCCCTGTCACCATCCGGTGGGTTGAGGTGACCATGTCGATATACCGATAGTTGGGAAACGACGCGCGCATGCCGTCGCTTGGTTTGACGAGCCGCCGAATCCGACCATGTCCGGAATGACGACGTACCAGTCGGCCAGATCGAGCGGCTGGCCGGCGCCGAACAACTCGCCCGCCAGCCTGTCGTCGAGCCACGAAGCGGAGCCGGTCGTGTTGTGGAGCAGGGAGCGCCGCGTTCGCCGCCCGGCTGCCGGATCGCGGCGCAGCGTACCCAGCGTCCGGCAGGAGCGTCAGTTCGTCCAGATGCTGGCTGTTGGCGAAGTCGAAATCCTGAGGACGATGTCCTGTTGCGCGTAGCCCGGCCAGTCCGTTCCTCGCTCATCCGCGGCGTCTCCTATGTCTACGTTTGCGCCGTTATAGGCGCGGATTGCACGGAGCCGTCAGGACTGGCAAAAAGCCCTGGCCGATCGGCCGGGCTCTATCGTCGGAACGGGTGTCGTTTCAGAGCTGCGATAGGATCGTCGGCGTCGCTCACCTCGAACCCGCCGCCCTCTTCAAGGTTGATTTGGGTGACCATGCCGTCGTCCACGATCATCGAATAACGGCTGGAACGGACGCCGAGACCGCGTTCGGTAAGATCGAGCACGGTGCCGAGTTCCTGGGTACTTGGCGCTGCCGTCAGCTAGCATTTCGACCTTGTCGCCGCGTTCTGGTCCTGCCCCAAGCGCCCATGACAAACGGGTCGTTCACGGACAGACAGGCAATGGTATCGACGCCCTTCGCCTTGATCTCGGCCGCCTTCTCGACGAAACCGGGCAGGTGCTTAGCCGAACAGGTGGGCGTAAACGCGCCTGGCACCGCGAACAGGACAACCCTCTTGCCGCCGAAAAGCTCGTCGGTGGAAACGGGCTGCGGGCCTTCGGGACCCATTTTCGTCAGAGTGCCGGACGGTACTTTGTCGCCAACTCCAATTGCCATTTTCGCTCTCCTCATTGTGTTGCGGTGATGGGCCGACGCGGCGGACGGCCTCAAATTACGAGCCCGAGATAGAGCAACGGGGCGGTATGTCACGCCGCGCGCATACAATTTCAGCGCGAGGCGATCGGGCCGCGCCGCCTGCCTTGCCGATCGCGGCCAGAACCGCCGACTCTGTCAGGATTTCAGGCAGGGGAATTCCATTGGGCGCCGACGGCCCGTAGACGGCATTGAAGGGGATGCCGAACCGGCCGAAAACTCTTCAGATAGGCGGCGATCTTTCGGATCGGGCCGCGTCCAGTCGGCCTTCATTGCGACGATCCTGCCGCCGCTGATGATCTGCGACTAGTCCCGGTTGATGACGAGCGACTTGTTGCCTGGCAGGTGAGACACCAGTCCGCCGTCACGTCGACGAGGACGGTATTTCCCTTGGTGACCTCCCGGTCGATGGCCGCGAGATCGAACTTGCGCCAGACGTCGTCCTTCGCGACCACCACGCCCGAGGCGCCACCGACCGCGAAACTGCCGGCGCCGACCATGGAAATCGCGGTCAGAAGGCCGACTACGATCCAGGTCGCGAACCGCGCCTGGTCGCTGAAACGCCGGTACTGCCAGACGGTGAAGCCGATGGCCGTCATCAGCAGGGGGATCATCATCGTCGCTGGCCCGCCGATCTGGAACCACATCACGCTCAGCAGCCACAGCGCAGTGCCGACTAACCCGATCGACAGGATCCTTTTCAACGTCGTCATCCAGTGACCCGGCCTGGGCAGGCGGTTCACCAGGACGGGAAAAGCCGCGACAAGCAGCTACGGAGCGCCAGACCGATCCCGAGGAACAGGAAGACGGCGTATATCTCCATCGCACCGCGCGACAGCGCGAATCCGACGGCCGTGCCGAGGAACGGCGCGGTGCAGGGCGTCGCCAGCAGCGTCGCGAAGGCGCCCGTCGGGAAATGACCGGCGAGTCCGCTGTTTCTATGCCCTGCCGTCGCTGCTGCATCGCTCACCGTCCGTGTAGCCGTATTCGAACAAGCCCCCACATGTTGCAGGCGAACAGCGTGATTACCGCGATCATGAAGGCGAGGAATACCGGCTGTTGGAACTGGATGCCCCAGCCGACGGCGAGGCCGCCGCCTTGAGTCCCACGGCGGCGGTCCTGAGAAGCAGGGGCTTCACGACGATACCCACGGCGGAGGCTACGAAGCCGTTCTTATCCGGCCCGGCGTCTCGCCGCTATGTCCGATCACGGTCAACAGCGATCGACAGCACCGAAGCACGCAGGGCATCAGGTTTAGATCAGCCCGCCCAATAGCGCTAGCCCGAGGATGGCCGCGAATCCGTAGCCAAATACGTCCGTCGCTTCCGCCGACGCAGGCCGCCGTGCCGGGCGCCACTGCGGTGCCGCGCTCAAGCACGAGACGGCGCTCCACCGACCGGTCGCCGTCGACCAGCGTCAGGCACATGGTTTCTCCGGCAGGCGCGGATCCGGTTTTGGGCGCAAGAACACCGATGCTGAGAAGCGCCTCCGTTCCCGTCGACGCGACTGGTTGTCACCGGTTCCGGAAACCGTAATCCACGGCCCTTCGACGAACACGTCCGGCCGCCAGCGGCCCTTACCGCTAATTCGCACGACCAGCGTCGCCGATGCCCCTTCGCCGGCCAGTTCCGCCTTCTCGATCGCCAAAGGCGCGTCTCGGCCGGTTGGCGGCACGCGCGCGCGCCAAGTCTCGATTGCGCTAGCCTCTGGCGTATTTATATCCGGGCCTGCCGGCAGGTCGAGGGCCAGCGTCGTCTCGTGGGGCACGCAGATGTCGTCGCAGGTCAAGAATGTAACCTTAGCGCGCAGATTGACCCCCTCGCCGGGTTTGGACGGCTGCGCCTCTATAGGGAAAACCACCTGCTCCTGGTAGCCGAGCGTCTCCATGTCGAGGACTGAGAAGCGATGCGGCGCCGGCCACGCCATTTTCGCGCCGCCGAAATTCTGCGAGCCGGCCCAGTTCATCTGCGGGGGAAAGCCTGCATCACCCGGGGTGCGCCAATAGATTTTCCAACCCGGCTTCATCCGGAATTCGAGGCCGAGCGCTATCTTCTCGCCGCTGCCGGCCGTCGCTCCTGCGGAAATTAGCCGCACCGCGCCCTGTTCATGCTCGAACCAGTCAGACGCTGCGGCCACTGCCAAACCGTTGGCACCAAATATAATCACTAGCACAACGCAAAGAGCAGAAAGTCTTTGAAGCACAGTCATATAGTCCCCGACGGGCTTGTTAACTCTTCCGCCCGACATACTTTATAATATAGTTCGCCGCGCCGCGGGAAACAGGCAGGTGCGCCAACTCTGTGTCTTCGGGTGCTTCGGCAGATGCGGCAAAAAGAATTGGAGAGGAGCCTAAAATGACCGAATCTGACCCGATAAAAAAAGATGGATATCTCACCGGTCAACTTCTCATCGCTATGCCGCAGATGCTGGATCCCCGTTTTGAGAAAACGGTCATCTACATGTGCGCGCACACAGAAGACGGTGCGATGGGGCTCGTCCTCAACAAGGTGATGGAAAACATCAATTTTCCGGACCTTCTCGAACAGCTCAACCTGGAGCCGAAGGTTGCGGGAAACGATATCCGCGTTCATTTCGGCGGACCCGTCGAGACCGGGCGTGGCTTTGTTCTGCATTCGGCCGACTACGTCCAGGACGCGACGATGGTGATCGACGAGAGCATTTCTCTCACCGCGACGACCGACATCCTGCGCGACATCGCGGACGGCGAAGGGCCGTCCAACAGCATACTGGCGCTGGGCTATGCCGGCTGGGGGCCCGGACAGCTCGATACCGAGATCCAGGCCAACGGATGGCTATCGGTCGAGGCCGACGACGGGTTAGTATTTGGCACCGAGCCGGCTAGCATTTGGCAAAATGCGCTGGCTAAAATCGGAATTGACGTCTTGATGCTGTCGGGCGACGCAGGTCACGCGTAACCGATCCGGCGGGCCCGTCTACGCCATAAGCGCGCCTCTCACCTTCTCGTATTCTTGGAGCGCACCCACCGGCCCAAGCGCTGCGACGGTCGGCAACGTTGAGAACAGTCGGTTTGCGACGCGCCGCGCGTCGTCCGGCGTGACCGCGTCAATTTTCGCGGCAATCTCAGAGATTGGAATCGGTCGCTCGAAAATCATGACCTGGCGCGCTATACGTTCTGCCCGCGACGACGTGCTTTCAAGCGACATCAGCACCCCTGCCTTGATCTGGGCGCGGGCGCGAGCGATCTCGTCCTCGTCCATCGGAGCCGCTGAGACGGCGCGCAGCTCATAAGCGGTCACGTCAACGAGTTCCGCGACCTCTCCTTCGCCGGTTCCGGCGTAGATGCCGAAGATGCCACCGTCTCGATAGGCCGATGAAAAACTATAGATCGAATAGACCAGTCCGCGTTCCTCGCGGATCGTCTGGAACAGCCGAGAAGACATACCGCCGCCGAGCGCGGTCGACAGGACGGCGAGCGCATAATAGTCGGGATCGGTATAGCTGATGCCTTCGAACCCAAGCACGAGATGCGCCTGCTCGAGATCGCGCACATCGCGGAATTCGCCACCGCTGTAGCGTCCGGGGACTGCTTCGGAAGCGCCTCCCGGCGCCAACCCCTCGAACCTCTCGGACGCCATCTGGACCAGAACCGCGTGGTCCAGATTGCCCGCGGCGGCGAGGATCATCCGCCCGCTGCCGTACTGCGCCCCTATGTAGTCGATCAGCCGCGTCCGCGGCATAGTCCTCACCGTTTCGGCAGTGCCGAGAATTGGCCTTCCGAGCGGTTGATCTGGAAAAGCCGTCTCCTGAAACCGGTCGAACACGATGTCGTCAGGCGTATCGTTGGCCTGGCCGATCTCTTGAAGGATCACTGATCGCTCGCGTGCCAGCTCCTCCTCGTCAAACACGGAGTCCAGCAGGATATCGGCCAGGATATCAAGGGCGAGCGACACGTCCTCCTTTAGGACGGTCGCGTAATAGACCGTGGTCTCTCGCGACGTGTAGGCGTTGAGTTGCCCGCCAACGTTCTCTATCTCGACTGCGATCTGCTTCGCTGACCGCCGGCGCGTGCCCTTGAAGGCCATGTGTTCGAGCAGGTGCGAGATGCCATTGATCTCTGCGGTTTCGTTGCGGGCGCCCGTCAGGACCCAAACGCCAAGTGTGACTGTCTCGACCGAGTCCATCCGATCGGTCACGATCCGCATCCCGTTGGAGAGCGTCGCCTGTTCTATGCTCATGTGCCGGCCCGTTCGCGGATTAACTGCTGGATCGCGGCAAGGTTGTTGGGCAGCGGACTGAACCGCTCGATGCGGTCAAACAAGCCCGCTATCTGCGGCGGCAGCGCGGGACGGATGCCCGTTGCGGCCTCGACCGCGTCCGGGAACTTGGCTGGATGCGCGGTCGCAAGCGAGATCATCGGAACCAACGGATCGCCGCGCTTCTGCTGGCCCGCATATACCCCGATCGTGCTGTGTGGATCGAGGAGCTCTCCTGTCGTCTCGAAGATCTCACGAATCATGCGCTTAGTGCCGTCGTCGTCCAGCCGCGCAGCATCGAACTTCTCGCGCGCGGCGGCGAGCCTTACGTCGGAGACGGAAACCCGTCCGGTCTTTCGGAAATCGGATAGCCACGCTTTCACTGCCTTGCCGTCTCGGTCCAGCATTTCGAATAGTAGCCGCTCAAAGTTACTCGACACCTGGATGTCCATGCTCGGCGACAGCGTCGGCTCAACGCCCAAAATAGCCATCTCTCCACTCTCGAAGAAGCGGAACAGAATGTCGT
>JAYPPO010000006.1:0-134310 GCA_038131485.1 Alphaproteobacteria bacterium | reverse complement strand
GGGATGGGGATCGAGCGCGCGGCGATGCTGAAATTTGGCATCCCCGACCTGCGCACTTTCTACGAATCAGACATCCGCTGGCTGAAGCATTACGGCTTCGTGCCGCTAGACGTCCCGAACGTCGCAGCTGGTCTGGCGTGAGGGTGGCGAGATGAAGTTCACCTTGGCCTGGCTCAAGGAACACCTGGAAACCGACCGCTCGCTCGGAGAGATTGTCGAGAAGCTGTCGATGATTGGCCTCGAGGTCGAGGCGGTGGAGGACCGCACCGCGGCGCTAGCCGACTTCCGAGTGGCGCATGTGGTTTCCGCGGAGAAGCACCCCGATGCCGACCGTTTGCAGGTCTGCATGGTCGATTACGGTGACGGCGATCCTGTACAGGTCGTCTGCGGCGCGCCCAATGCGCGCGCCGGCATGAAGGGTGTTTTCGCAGCGTCGGGTTCCTACATTCCGGGAATCGATGTCACGCTCAAGAAGAGCAAGATCCGCGGCGAGGAATCGAACGGCATGCTTCTTTCGGAAAGAGAGATGGGCCTGTCGGATAATCACGAGGGCATCGTCGAGCTGCCCGAGGATACTGAGGTCGGAATTTCGGCTATCGACGCGATGGGGCTCAACGATCCCATGATCGAGATCGGGTTAACGCCCAACCGGCAGGACTGCGCCGGCATCCGCGGCATCGCCCGCGACCTCGCGGCCGCCGGGCTCGGCACGCTTAAGCTGCTTGATGCTCCGCAGACCGAGGGCACGTTCGACCCGCCGATCAAGTGGCAGCGGGATCTGCCGGCCGAAGCTAGCGACGCCTGCCCGATGGTAGTGGGGCGCTATTTCCGTGGCGTGAAGAACGGTCCCAGCCCGCAATGGCTACAAGACCGGCTGCGTGCCATCGGCCTTCGGCCGATTTCATCGCTGGTCGATATCACCAACTACGTCACGTTCGATCTCGCCCGACCGCTCCATGTTTTCGATGCGGACAAGGTGAAGGGTGACGTGACGATGCGTTTCGCCAAACCGGGCGAGAAGGTTCTCGCGCTCGATGGTGAAGAGTACGAGCTCGCCGAAGGCATGACCGTCATCGCCGACGAGAATGGCGTCGAGGCAATTGGGGGCATAATGGGCGGTGAGGCCTCGGGCGTTACCGAGGGAACGTCGAACGCCTTCCTCGAGGTTGCGCTGTTCGATCCGGTGCGCACTGCGAAAACCGGCCGCGCGCTTGGCATCATGTCGGACGCGCGCTATCGGTTCGAGCGTGGTGTCGATCCCGAGAGCGCCTGGTGGGGCGCGCATATTGCCACTCGCATGATTCTTGATCTGTGCGGTGGCGAAGCGTCCGAACTAACGGTCGCCGGCGAGATGCCCAATTGGCAGCGCGAGGTGGTTTTGCGCAAGACCCGTGTCGCTTCCCTCGGAGGCCTCGATGTGCCGGGAGATGAGCAGGTGCGGATCCTTACCGATCTCGGTTTTGAGCCCGTTGATGAGGGCGCCGCCATTCGCGCAAAGATACCGTCCTGGCGTCAGGATATCGACGGCGAAGCCGATCTAGTCGAGGAGGTGCTGCGGATCAGGGGCTACGAAGAGGTTCCTGACGTGCCGATGGCGCGGCCCTCGACGATCGCTCAGCCTGCCTGGTCTGCAAGCCAGCGGCGTGAGTCTGCTGCCCGGCGATCATTGGCCGCGCGCGGCATGACCGAGGCGGTAACGTTTTCCTTCATGAAGCATGAGACGGCAAAGCTCTTCGGGTTCGGTGGCGAGGCCCTTCGTGTCGACAATCCGATCTCAGCCGATCTAAATGCCATGCGCCCCTCAGTCCTGCCGAACTTGCTGGAAGCGGCGGGGCGCAACGCCGACCGTGGCTATGCCGACGTTGCTTTGTTCGAGATCGGGCCGGAATATGACGACGATACGGACGAGGGTCAGAAAACGGTCGCTGCAGGTATTCGAGTTGGTCGCACAGGGCCACGCCACTGGGCGGAGGTGCCCCGCCTCCCTGATGTATTCGATGTCAAGGCAGACGCGCTTGCCGCGCTGGAAGCCGCCGGAGCACCTATTGCTAACCTTCAGGTTACCGCTGACGCGCCAGAATGGTTCCATCCCGGCCGCTCGGGTGTCCTCCGCCTCGGGCCCATCGCGCTCGCCGTCTTCGGAGATCTGCACCCGGCAATCCTCCACGCGCTCGATATCGACGGGCCTGCGGTCGGATTCGTTGTCAATTTGCAGAACATTCCCGCACCCAAAGTGAAGAAAGGCAAGTCGGGCGGCAATGCGGCGCGCCCGCTGCTCGAACTATCGCCGTTCCAGGCGGTCAATCGCGATTTCGCGTTCGTGGTCGATGCGGGCATTGCAGCGGGCGATATCGTCCGCGCTGCTAGCGGGGTTGACCGCGACCTGATCGTCGACGTCTGCGTGTTCGACGTCTACGACGGCGAGCATGTGGGTGAGGGCAAGAAATCCGTTGCTATCGCTGTCACGCTGCAGCCGACCGAGGCAACACTGACGGACGAGCAAATAGACGCGGTCGGCAAAAAGGTCGTTGCAGAGATAGAGAAGCGGACCGGCGGCACGCTGCGCGGCTGATAGCGCCGAGGCTCGCTGCATAACGATAAACGATCCGGAATTCTTGATGGCCACTTCGCCTTGGCACTGACGATGTCGGCATCCCTGCCTATTGCGGATGCTTGGGGCGACTAAGCCGCGGCGAATATGCTTCTGGCAGCGAGTGCGGTCTCCAAAAAATTGAGTGGATTTCATGGGCGAATATTTCTACCGATTGAGGGCGATTGATTAGCGATATTTTCGGGCCACGCTCTCCTGTTCGCTATGGATCTATGGAATGGTATGTCCGGATCGTTGGATTTTCTAACCGCTGTGTGACGGCAATACCCTCTTTTTGGGCATCTCTCTACTTGCCGATCAAAACAACCGACCCTATGTTCCGCGCGCTATGACGGACCTCACGCATATCCGCAATTTCGCGATCATTGCCCATATAGACCACGGCAAGTCCACGCTTGCCGATCGGCTGATTCAGACCTGCGGCGGCGTGACGGAGCGCGAACTAAAGGAGCAGATGCTCGATACGATGGATATCGAGCGCGAGCGCGGCATCACGATCAAGGCGCAGACGGTGCGTCTTAACTACATGGCGCAGAGCGGCGAGACCTATCAACTCAACCTGATGGACACGCCCGGCCATGTCGATTTCACCTACGAGGTCTCGCGTTCGCTCGCGGCTTGCGAAGGCTCATTGCTAATAGTCGATTCGAGCCAGGGCGTCGAGGCGCAGACATTGGCAAATGCCTATCTCGCCATTGACTCGAACCACGAGATCATTCCTGTCCTCAATAAGATCGATCTGCCCGCTGCCGAACCCGAGCGGGTGCGGCAGGAGATTGAGGACGTCGTTGGGCTCGCCGGCGCCGACGCGATTGCCGTTTCCGCTAAGACCGGCGTTGGCATTACGGAGGTTCTGGAAGCGCTGGTCCAGCGTTTGCCCGCACCGACGGGCGACCGGGACGCGCCCTTGAAGGCCATGTTGGTCGACAGCTGGTACGATTCCTATCTCGGCGTGATCGTACTCGTCCGGGTGCGAGACGGCGTCCTGAAAAAGGGCATGAAGATCCGTATGATGGGAACCGGGGCGATCCACCAGATCGACGTCGTCGGCGCCTTCACGCCAAAGCGCTTAGACGTTCCCGAAATCGGCCCCGGCGAAGTGGGCTTCATCACCGCCTCGATCAAGGCGGTCGCGGACGCGCAGGTTGGCGACACGATCACCGAGGAACGCCGCCAGGCGGCCGCACCACTGCCAGGTTTCAAGCCAAGCGTGCCGGTCGTGTTCTGCGGCTTATTTCCGGTGGATGCCGCGGATTATGAAGATCTCCGAGACAGCCTTGCCAAGCTTCGCCTCAACGATGGCAGTTTCTACTACGAACCGGAGACTTCGGCGGCGCTCGGCTTTGGCTTCCGCTGTGGGTTTCTGGGGCTGCTACATCTGGAGATCGTGCAGGAACGGCTCAACCGTGAGTTCGATCTAGATCTCATCACGACAGCGCCGTCGGTCATCTATCGCATTCACCAGACCGACGGAAAGCTGGTTGAGCTTCACAACCCTGCCGATATGCCCGAAGTGGTCAAGATAGACTTCATTGAGGAGCCCTGGATCCAGGCGACTATCCTTGTCCCCGACGAGCATCTCGGTGCCATCCTGAAGCTGTGCGAGGAACGCCGTGGCATCCAGCAAGAGCTTACCTATGCCGGCGGACGCGCGATGCTGGTCTACAAGCTTCCGCTCAACGAGGTTGTGTTCGATTTCTACGACAGGCTCAAGTCCGTGAGCCGCGGCTACGCGAGCTTCGATTACCAGGTGACCGGCTACGAAGAGGGAG
Organism: Alphaproteobacteria bacterium; assembly: GCA_038131485.1. Classification (GTDB taxonomy): domain Bacteria; phylum Pseudomonadota; class Alphaproteobacteria; order MPNO01; family UBA830; genus JAYQUR01. The sequence goes on along the minus strand of JAYPPO010000006.1, from coordinate 129,927 downwards.
ATCTCGTCAAGCTGCAGATTCTTGTCAACGCTGAGCCGGTCGATGCGCTGTCGATGATTGTGCACCGGTCGCAGGCGGAGCATCGCGGCCGCGCGATCTGCACGCGGCTCAAGGACCTCATTCCGCGCCAGCTATTCAAAATCCCGCTGCAGGCCGCCATCGGAGGCAAGATTATCGCTCGCGAGACCATCTCGGCGATGCGCAAAGACGTCACTGCTAAGTGCTACGGTGGCGACGTTTCCCGAAAGCGAAAACTGCTCGACAAGCAGAAAGAGGGGAAGAAGCGGATGCGCCAGTTCGGCTCGGTCGAAATCCCGCAGACGGCCTTCATCGAAGCGCTAAGGATCGGTGACGAGTAAGCTGCAGGCCGACTAAATCCGAGTTTTACAATCTTTTCCTAATTCGCCTGCGTGGCCCGCGATAGCGGCACAGCCATGACAGCAGCAGGCCGGGAATTCCCAACACCACCCAAGCAGGCGCCGTCAGTATCGGCTGGATGATGCCCTCCCACAACCACGACCAGACGTACCGCTGAATAATCGCTTGGCTGATGTTGAGCGAAGCGGTGCCGAGCTCTCGGTCAATACGGAACCACAGCTCGCCAAGCGCGATAAGACGGTATGGTTCGCCTTCGAGAGCTCTGAGAGCTTCGTGGCCGATAAGAACCAGTGCTAGTCCCAGCAATATCCAGCCGACGGTGCGTCCGGTTTTCATGTCTACCCTGTTTCTTGACCACCGTATCATATCGAACAGGCGCTCCAAACCGAAAGCAGGAAAAGGCGCCGTGTCGGTTGCAACTAAATCGCCCTTTGGGCATTATCCGCCGCCGCGGAGGGATGGCCGAGTGGCTGAAGGCGCACGCTTGGAAAGCGTGTATGCGGTAACACCGTATCGTGGGTTCGAATCCCACTCCCTCCGCCAGATTTCCTTATTTTCGAGGGCAAAGTGTCACTCAACCAGTATGACCCTGGTTCGTTTCCGAGGACGCTCCGACCGAATCCAGTCAGTCGCCGACCGCGAGAAAAAAGCGGGTATGGCGTGCTTCGGCACGCCCAGAAACCATCATCCCGTTCCACCTTTGGCAGTCAATGCACTATCGATCAACCCGGATCACTCAATGGGGGCTAGACAGCCGCTTAACGCCAGGAGTGGACTGGTTCCCAGTCGAGCAATTTCTTTGCCCGATCCACGCTGACCGGCCCCTGGGTGCCCGTCAGCACCTTCGCCTTGTCGCCGATTGCAGGCATCAGGCGCGGGTAGACGTCGCACAGCGGCTCGTCGACGAGGCTTTCCCCCGATCCCACAAACAGGACGGTACAACCCGGTAGAGGGCGCTCCGTCGCCTTGCGGAATAGGCGACGGCGGCGTCGCGCGCGTCGATATAGTGGAAGGCGAATTTCTCCGGACGCCGGCCCCGCGATGCGCAGCGCGTCGAGTTCTTCCGGCAGGATTACCAGGCGGGGCGCAGCAGCACCGTCTCCATGCCGCATCTATCCGTGAACGACCGCCGATTTCCTCGCAGGCGACCTTTGACAGCCCGTACGGGTCCTGGGGCCGCCGCCGGATGGTTTTCGTCCATCGGCAGGTAGTCTGGGGCGCTGTTCGCGCAACCAAGAGCCGGGCGCCCAGCCGAGCACTGCTTCGCTGCTTGCTGTGACGACTCGGCCGATGCCGTGGCGCCGTGCTGCATCGTGCACGTTGAAGTGCCAATCGTGTTGATGCGGAAGGTGACGTCGTCGAGGGCGATGCTGTGTGTCGGGATGCCGGCGAGATGGATGACCGCATCCATGCCTGCGAGCGCATCGACTACGTGCGCGGCGTTCTCGGTGTCGCCGACGACGGAAGAGGCGCCGACGTTCCGTGGCAGCGGATCACGGTCGAAGACGTGAACCTCGTGACCCGCATCGCCCCAAAACGGGCGCGAGAAGCTCCTTTACGACGGCAAGGCCCAGCTTTCCCGCGCCGCCGGTAACGACGATCTTCATCTGTGAACACTTCCTAGACTGCTGGGAGTGTCTTCCGACATGTCCGCCGTGACTCTGACTCCGGCGGGTGGCGCGGTCGGTTGGTGAACGCCGCGCGTGAAGTCACACCAGCGGCGCCATGCGGCGATCGAGATGTCAGGACGGAACAGGCGCTCCGGCGGGGCTGTCCATCGCCTCGATAATGGCGCCGTCCTCCCACCGGTTGAGCACGATGTGATGGAAATAGCGGATGAAGGCCCAGTAGCGGAACTTCCAGAAGAGCTTGCCGAGGCCCTTGGCGCAGCTCATCGACCTGAAGCGTCAGGTGAAGGTCAGGTCGACAGGCACGAACATTTGGAAATCGAGCCAGTCGCCGTGCCGATATAGAAGATGGCCGAAGACGCGCCTTGAACATCGCGGGTGGACGTTTCCCGGCTATCTTCGGGCTTGTACATGATCGCGCTGGAGCGCCAGAGGTCGCGCTCGGCCAGGCGCCCAGCTTGCCGTGACAGGCGGGCCGAAGACCGGCTTGCTCAGCCGTTCGAGCCGCTTGCCGTCTCGCTCGCCACCATCCGGATGTCGGTCTGGTAGGCCGGGAATTCGCGGAAGAAGTAGTAGGGCGTCCTGCGGTGCAGAAACTTTGCGTGCGCCTCGTCGACTGCGTTCTCCATGCGAAGCGCCAGTCGCCCTTGCGGAGATCGACCATCGGCTCGACGACCGCATCGGAGCAGCGAAGTTCTTCGGGAATGTCTTCCTCGACTGGCAGGCGCGGCCGTCGCCGATATAGACCCAGATCAGGTTCGCGCGCTCCTCGACCGGATAGTCTTCACGCGCACTGCCAGCTCACCGCAGATCGGAGTCCGGGCCGTCGGTCAGCGCCGCGACAAGCTCGCCGCTTTCGAGGTCGTAGGTCCAGCCGTGATAGCTGCACGAGACCGTGCCCGCGAACTCGCATCGACCCATCGACAGCGGCACGCCGCGGTGGGGGCAGCGGTCGGAGAGGCCGTGGACGCCAGTGCCGTCGCGGACCAGTACGACCTTCTCGCCACAGACTGTGATGGGCTGTGGGCGTTTCGCCCTCAGCTTCCGGGATTCAAGGACTGGGTACCAGTAGTTCCGGAAGCCGAGCGCAGCCGCTTCGTATCGCGGCAAGCGACCGACCGTCTTTTCGTTAGAGGCCGTTTCGCGTTCGCTCATTATCTGCTCCTTCGGCCGGTAGTCACGGTTGCCAGATGCGGCGGTCAGGCGCCGGCGTAGCTGGTCAAGTCGATGAATTCGAGGGACGTTCCGTCAGGGTCGCGGAAATAGAGCCGCGGTCTGTTGACGACGCCACCTGGCGATCCTCCTCGAACTCGACGTCGACGCCCTTGGCCGACAGCTGGTCGGCAGGGTGTTGTAGGTCTCCGTGTCGACGATGAACGAATGGTGCACGCGGTTGGGCCCCTGCGCGCTGTTGTTCGATTGCTCCGGTCCTGCTGGCAACAGGATTACGCACGCCTGCCCGCATCAGAAACGACATCGTGTCGTTCCCACCAGCGCGAGCGGTTTGAGGCCGACGACATCCATGTAGAACGCCTGGCTTCGCGCCATGTCGGTAACTGGGATACTGAAATGCGCAACGCCCTTGATGTCGATCATCCGGATGCCTCCTGTGTCTCGGCCACGAAACGGCCGAATTCCGAAGAATCCTATCGGCTGCGCCGCGGTTTCGAAAGAATTATTCTGGAACTGGGTATCGGCTGCGCGAGGGGGGGGCTTGTGTCGCGGCCCTTGAACACGCGTATAATCCAGCTGCGCTCCAGGTAGATCATTGCCGCTAGGCTGTCCCGACCTCGGGGGTGCATCGCGTCATTTCCGGTTTAGTCTGTTCTTCGTGTGCCGTGTCGGCACGGCGGCCAGAGGGTCGTCGGGCCACGGGTGCTTGGGATAGCGGCCTCTCATCTCGGCCTTAACGCTAGGATAGGCATTGTCCCAGAACGCTCTGAGATCCTGAGTGATCTGCAACGGGCGCCCTGCCGGCGAGAGCAAGTGTATCTGCAGAGCTATCGCTCCGTCGAGAATGCTTGGCGTCTCCGTTGCCCCGAACATTTCCTGCAGTTTTACCGGCAGCACCGGCATCGCTGGATCCGTGTAATCGATCCGGATGCGCGACCCAGTCGGAATGACGATATGCTCGGGCACCTGTCTGTCCAGCATCTGCAGCGTCGGCCAATCCAGCCGGCTCTTTAGGACGGCAAGCATGTCCAGGCATTTAAGATGTTCCAGAAGTCTCTTGCCTGCCAACCAGGGCACCAGCCAGCCTTCAAGCGTCGCAAGCAGGGTCTCGTCCGAAAAGTCGGGCCCGTCACCGGTGGCGCGGTGGAAACATAGCACCCGTCTCCTTAATTCCGTGGCTTCGGAGGTCCAGGGCAGGCAACTAAGCCCCACGTCGCGAATGCCTTCAATGAGAGCAGAAGTGATCTGATCGTCCGAAATGTTACCTGCCGGCTTATCGCTGAGCACCAAGGCGTCAAGGTGTCTCAGCCGTCGCGAGATCACCGAGCGGCTCTGGCTGTCCCAGGCCGCGGTTTCCTCTTCCCTTATCTCGTTCCCGAACAGTTGTTCGATCGTTGCCGCGGATACGGGGGCGGCGGCCCGGATGCGCGCGTCCCGGGTGTCCCCGCTGACCACAGCGATCGATAGATAAGGCGCCTCGTGCAAAGCATCCCCGGCAGGCAGCACGGCCCCTTTGCCGTTGCTCATGCGATACCGCGGCTCGCCGCCGGGGCGGCGTTCCGCGATCCGGTCCGGATAGGCGAGGGCGACGAGTGCGCCGATCCGCTCCTCCGTAGACAGGTCCAGGGCGAGATCGTGATGGGATTTCTGCGGCGTCCGCCGCAGCCATTGTCTTGCGAGAGCGCGCGTTCGGTTGAGAGCGTTACGGTTAAGGGACAGGCCCGTCGGCTCTCCTTTCAGGGCGCTCAGCCGCAAGTTCAGATCGACTGCCAGAGGATCGGGGCCGTCACGTCGGAAGATATCCGTTCCTGTCAGCAACGCGGCGAGATTGCAGGCGTCATCGGCCCATCCCAACCGTCCGCCTTCGATCACCATATGTGCCAGCCGCGGGTGCATGGCTAGCCTTGCCATCTCCCGTCCGTGGGCGGTGATCCTGCCGGGATCGTTGATGGCCCGTAACAGCTTCAGAAGCTTCCAGCCTTGTTCCAGGGCAGCTTCTGGGGGCGTTGTTAGCCACTTCAGTTTGCTTGGGTCGCGGATGCCCCAGTTCGCGAGATCCAGGGCCAGGGGGGCTAAGTCGGCCTCGAGAATTTCAGGTTGGGAGAATGGTCTGAGGCCGCCTTGCCCCACCTTGTCCCAAAGCCGGTAACAGACGCCGGGCTCTGTTCGACCAGCACGGCCTTGGCGTTGCGTCGCGGCAGCCAGTGAAACCGGCTCCGTAACCAGCCGGGTCATGCCGCTTCGTGGATCGAACCTCGGATTGCGGGACTGACCGCCATCGACCACTACCCGAATGCCTTCGATGGTCAGGCTGGTCTCAGCAATGGATGTCGAGAGAACGACCTTCCGGCGGTCGGCTAGTGTCGGCGACACGGCCCTGTCCTGAAGTTTCTCGGAAAGCGCTCCATAGAGCGGCAGCACGTCGACGTTGCCTGGCAAAGACGACCCGTTCAGGAGCTTCTCGACGCGCCGGATTTCCCGTTCACCAGGGAGGAAAACGAGAATGCTTCCCGTTTCCTCACTCAATGCCTGTTTGACGGCCGAGCAAAGCGCGTCCCTGAAACGGTCGGTGGGCGGTTTCCCCAAGTGTCGGGTCTCGACAGGAAAAGCGCGGCCTGTACTCGCGAAAACAGGCGCGCCCCCCATGATTGCCGCAATCGACGCTGTGTCCAGAGTGGCCGACATCGCCAGAATCCGGAGGTCGTCGCGCAGGCCCGCCTGACAGTCGAGGCATAATGCGAGACCTAAATCAGACTGCAGGTTACGTTCGTGAATTTCATCGAAGATGACCGCTGCTACCCCTTCCAGAGACGGGTCGCTTTGCAGGCGGCGGGTCAGAATGCCTTCGGTGACGACCTCGATGACGGTGTTCGGACCTGTCTTGTTATCTAGCTGTATGCTGTAGCCGACGGTTTTACCAACGTTCTCGCCCAGTAAATTCGACATATGTTGGGCTGCGGTCCTTGCCGCCAGGCGGCGGGGTTCTAGCATGACGATCCGGTTGCCCTTTCGCCAGGGTGCATCCAGAAGCTTCAGGGGAATCTGCGTGGTTTTCCCCGCGCCCGGCGCGGCCTGCACAACGGCGTTAGGGGTGCGCTCGAGGCTCGCGCAGAGAGCTGGTAATATGTCGTCGATCGGGTATTCGGTCATAGCGGCCGATCGTGTCGATTGAGCCCGACCTTATCAAGCATCCGAAATTAAAAGTCATAGCTCTGGCGCCTTCCATAATCCGCTCTGACCCTTTAAGCCGGGGATCGGTCTCAATTTGAGGGGGTAAATCCTTTGCGTCTCTCCGTCCTTGATCAGTCCGTTGCCTTGGCTGGGCGCTCTCACGGGGCCTCCATAAGAGAAACTATCGAGCTGGCGAAGCACTGTGAAGCTTTAGGGTATCACCGCTTCTGGGTATCCGAACATCATAACCACGACACGATCACAGGGACGGCGCCTGAGATCGTGATAGCGGCGATCGGCGCGACGACCGAGAGCATCCGCATCGGAAGCGCGGGCATCATGCTGCCTCACTACTCGGCACTAAAAGTCGCGGAGCAGTTCCGGGTGCTGGATGCCATCGCGCCGGGGCGGATCGATTTGGGCGTTGGGCGCGCGCCAGGTTCAGACGGACGTACGGCCTATGCGCTCAATCCTCATGCGCCGCCTGGCGCGGATAATTTCCCCGCACAAGTGCGCGATCTCATGGCGTGGGTGTCGGGAGAACTTCTGCCTGACACTCATCCCTTCGCCGACATTCGGGCATTTCCGAAAGGCGAGACGACCCCGGAAACCTGGATGCTGGGGACGTCCAATTACGGCGCGCAGGTGGCGGCCCATTTCGGGATTCCATACTGTTTCGCGCATTTCATCACGCAGGGAGAGGGGTGCGGGCGGGCGCTGGACATATATCGACAGAACTATAGGCCGAGCGAGCGGCATCCCGAGCCGACACTGACTGTCTGCGTTTGGGCCTTGATGGCCGATACCGAGGCGGAGGCCGACTTCCAGTTCATGTCCCGAGCGCGTTCCCGGTTGGCGCGCGACCGGGGAATTCTGCTGCCGGTAGAGCCGCCAGACATTGCCCAGTCGCATAGATACTCAACCCATGAGCAGGCGCGTATTCAGGCGATGCGCGAGGAGGCTTTTGTCGGTACGCCCGAAAACGTTGGCAACCGGTTGCGTCGTTTGATGGAAGAGCTCGGCCTGGATGAGCTCGTGATCCTGACCTGGACCTATGAGCTGGCGGCGCGCAAGCGTTCCTATGAGTTGTTCGCAAGGGAATTCGGTATGTGACCGAATGTGGTCGGCGTTGGCTCGCCGTTTCCCCGAATGATCGGCAAGCCCCGGCCCTTTTATCACGCTCCGATTGCCAGTCGAGTACCGTCTGCTAGACTTTCGCCAATGCCTGTCCGAAGGACGGTAAGCATATCAGGGAGTGAGAGAAATGGGCGAGATTCTTGGGCTGGGCACGACCCACTACCCCGGGCTGACCGGGACGGACACGGGGCTGAGCTCGATTTGGCAAGCCATAATCAATGCGCCGCTGATCGACGAAAAATGGAAAGACAAGAGCAACTGGCCCGACGGCATGGTCGAAGAGGTCGGTAACGACATGGGCTTATCTGCGGCCGGTCGTTACCGCGACCGTATGTGGGAAAACTTCCGGAAGCAGCGCGAGATCCTGGATGACTTCGAACCGGATTTCGTTGTCATCGTCGCCGACGACCAATACGAGAACTTTAAAGAAGACATCATCCCGCCTTTCTGTGTTTACGGCCTCGACGACGAGTTCGAGCAGGAGATCTGGAGTCACGGGATTATGGCTTCCAAGGACAATTACTGGGGCGAGCCACACGATCACATGATAACTTTTCGCGGCCATCGCGAGGGCGCCAAGTATCTCGCGACTGGGCTGCTCAATCGCGGCGTACCGATGCCGTATTCATATAAGATGCTACATTCGCCGATCCTGGCGCACGGCTTCAACTACACCGCGCTTTATCTCGACTTCGAACGGAAGGGATTTCCGTATCCAATCATTCCGTTCCACGTTAATTGCTACGGTAGTGCAGTGATAAGTGCGGGCGGCGCATTCAGTCATTTGTTCGAGGAAACGAAGATCGACGGGCTGCCCGACCCGCCCGGCCCCAATCCGGCAATGTGCCACGAGGTCGGCGCGAAGATGGCGGAGACACTAGCGGAGAGTCCCTACCGGTGCGTCATCATGGCGTCATCGAGCTGGTCGCACTGCTTTTTGTCGCCCAACTCCGGGTATGTGATTCCGGATTTTGACTCGGACCGTAAGATGCTCGATGCCCTGACGGCGGGGGACTACGACACGTGGCGGCAGCGCACCATCGAGGAAGTTGAAGCGGCGGGCCACCATGAGCTGCTGAACTGGCACGTGCTGGTCGGAGCAATGGACGCGCTGGACATGCGGGCCGACATTCTCGACTACGTCGAGACGTTCATTTTTCAGTCCGACAAGTGCTTCGCTGTTTTCCCGTCGGTGTGATCTGTAACGTCAGGTAGCCTCGGCGTTCGCCGTCGCGCGCTCGCCGACGTCGGGTGGCGGGGGGGAGCGACGGATCCCGTCCCGCAGATACTTCTCGTTCTCGCCGTTGAACAGTGTCCCCAGGATGCCGCGGTTGAGCGTGCTGGTGCCGAAAAGCGCATCGCAGATCGGGAAGGTGAGATTGAAGTTGTAATTCTGCATCAACTCCAGATCGTGGTGTGCGACGTGCATGTACCGCACCGTGTTGATCAGCGGGATGTAGCGTAGCCAGTTCCAGCGTGGGCCTTTCAGGTGAGCCGAGGTGTGGAGCCCCTCATACATGATGAAATATGCGGCCATGGTGAACATGACGATGAGCCCGGCATTGGCCGACCACACGGCCCAGATTGCAAGCGCCGCGGGGGCGGCAGCTAACAGAAACATCACTGGCGCGAAGGGCGGGAACAGCAGCGCCCGCCACTCCCTGTGGCCCTTGTAGCCGAGGTTGTGGCTCGTGAAGAACTGGTGATGGACGCCAGCATGTCTCAGGTAGATCGCTTTAAGCTTGGGGATGGGCCGGTGGAGCATATAACGGTGACCGGCCCATTCGCACCAGTTGCCAAAGAGAAATATCGGCACGACGATCAGCCATTCCCAAACAGTCGCGCCGGAGATGTTGAACCAGCAGATCATTGCAGTTCCGATGGTAACCGTCAGCGTGAAGCCGAGATGCATCAACCCATGATACCAGTCTGGCGTCTCTGAGACGAAGCGCGCTCGAAAGCGCTTCTGGAATTCGATCTGGTGCGCCGCCCCGTCGACAGTGCCCGCGTCATCCGCCATGACGTAATCTCCTCGTTCGGCGTTATCCTTTCGACCTTCCCAACAGTTTAGACCCGTTGTGCTGTGGCGAGTAGCCCGTCATCCGGTCACCCCTGCTAGCATGCCGATATATTCGTCGAATTCAGCGCGCAGCGTGTCAGGCGTTTCTATCCTCACCTGCCCGAGCCAGTCCGGGTGGCAAAGTTCGTGGATCAGTTCTCGGTGGCCCTGGCATCGCAGTTCGACAACCAGCGCGTTTCTGGTCTGATGCATCTTCTGGCTTGGATGGAAGCGCACCTTCATCGCGCGCTTGGCGGCTTCTCCCGTAAATCTCAGCTGGATGTCGAGGATTTCGTCTCCGTGATAGACGCCGAAGCTGTCGGCGGCCCAATCCTTCATATTCCAATCGCGAGGCGCTTTGAAGAGGGTTCCGGTCGTCTTGACATCGTCAATCAGGTCGAGCCTGTAGGTCGCACGGATGCCTTCGCGCGCGGCTACTAGGTAGCCGAAGCGCCCAAACAAAAGCCCCAGTGGATCGACCGTGCGCCAGGTCGCGCGAGGACGTCCCTGCGACCGGTAAAGTAGCTCCAGCCTCTCAAATCCCTGGATGGCGTGCTCGAAGATCGCCATCTGTGACTCATCCGCCTGGGTGCGCGGGCCGGCGCGGCCTATGTGGGCGGTCCGGTTGATCAATTCCTCTGCGTCGATGGCGAGATGGTTCGACAGCGTCTTCTGGTTTCCGAGCAGCTTGGCGAGTGCGCGCGCTGTCGCGCCTTCCGGAAGGGTCTGGAGATGCCGTTCGAGAGCGCCGCGCTCGTGCGGCTCGAGTGAGAGGAGGGTGCTGGGTAGGTCGGTGCGCAGCCGCCAGCGTTTGACCAGGTGATGATCGCTTTCGAGCCGGCTGTGTTCCGCCTCGAGCCCGATCTCCGCGAGACTCTGAAGCATCCGCTCGACCGTCTTCCGGCTGCGCCCTGTGCGTGCCCTCAGCTGCTCGATAGTCAGGCCGAGAGAGCTCGCCTGCAGTTCAAGCGCGAGGTCGAGCATGTCGCGTAGCTTGGTATAGGCCATCTGTACCTCCGCCGTTTTTATACCCCGAATAATGACTAAAAAGGCGTTTACCTTTTACTCATCGAAAAGGCGTACCACGCCGAACCTCAACGCCGACCGTGAAAGAGGAGAAGACCATGCATACCGACTTTCTGCCGACCCGGAAGATCCCCGTCAGCCAGCTCTACGCCTGGAATAGCCGCCGCGCCATCCCGCTTGAAATTAACCTTGATCACCGAGGGTGCGTCATTCGCGACCAGTTCAGCGGCACTACCTTCCTCGCGTCGACAGACGACCACGGCTTCATCCGCGGTGCCACGCTGTTCTCGGATACCCGTGATCACCTCGCCTATTCGATCCTGTCAGAAATGACCGATTGCGAATGGGTGAACGAATATTCCGACCATTGGCCTCTCTATCGCTGCTGGACCGAGGCTGAGCGCGAAGAGCGCGCCCGCGAGGTCGCAGAAGACCTTGCTGCCGACCGCGCCGAGGCAGACGGAATTTCGCTGGCGGAAGCCTTCGAGATCGAATACCGAGCCGTCTACGCGATGCATCCGGTCATGGTCGACGACTGGCAGGTCGCGGCCTAAGGTCGGCGACGGACCCCAGCCTGGCGGTGCGGCCGCCTAGCACGACGCCGTCAGTCTGCCCTCTTGTGGATCGCCCGGAAAATCTTTTCCGACGTCACCGGCGTCTCGATGTGCGCCACCCCGTATGGCCGGAGCGCATCGACTACCGCGCTTACCAGTGCTGAGGTTGCAGGCGTAGTTCCAGCTTCGCCTGCGCCTTTCACGCCCAGCGGATTACTGGGCGCTGGACAGTCGTTGTTGGGCGTGATGTCGAAGGACGGAAAATCGTCGGCGCGCGGCAGGCAATAATCCATGAACGACCCCGTCATAATTTGGCCCGTCTCCGCGTCGTAGGCGTTGTGCTCGAACAGCGCCTGACCGAGGCCCTGGGCGATACCACCGTGAATCTGGCCCTCGACGATGACCGGATTGATAAGCCGCCCGACGTCGTCCAATGTCGCATAGCGCACGATCCTTAATGCACCGGTCTCCGGGTCGATCTCGACCTCGCACGCTGCAATCCCGTTGGGATGCGCTGGCAGGCGGTAATCGACGATATCGGTCGCGTCCAGAGGTCCGGATAATTCTTGCGGTACGTCGCCTGCTGCCGCAAGGGCCGCCAGCGAGAACAGGTCGACCTCGCGATCTGTGCCGGCAACCTTATACCGTCCCGAGGCATACTCGATGTCGGTTGCGGCCGCCTCGAGTATGTGGGCGGCGATTTCGCGGGCACGCGCGATGATCTTTTCGCTGGCCTGTACCAGTACCGTTCCGCCGAGCCGCATCGACCGGTCCGAGTGAGTGCCGCCGCCGGACACCGCAAGGTCGGTATCCCCGAATTCGATATCAATCCGGTCTTCCGGCACCTGCAGCGTGTCCGCGACGACTTGCGCAAAGACAGTCTCGTGGCCCTGGCCCGACGATTGCGTGCCCAAGACGGCGACTATGCGGCCATCCGGCCGTACCCGAATGTCGGCGCGCTCAATTGGCGCGCCGGATGGCGCTTCTAGGTAGCAGGCGATACCAATCCCGGCGATCATACCGCGCTTTTCCGCGGCTGCGCGCCGCGCCGCGAAGTCGTCCCAGTCGATGGCAGCGGTGGCATTCTCGAGGTTTCGACTGAAGGCTCCCGAATCGAAGCGTGGGCCTAGCGGGGTCTGGAACGGCAGCCCCCCCGGCGGAATGAGGTTGCGACGGCGGATCTCGATCCGGTCGACGCCGAGGTCGCCCGCCGCGATGTCGAGCATTCGCTCGACGAGGAACGTCACTTCGGGCCGTCCCGCGCCGCGGTAGACCGAGACAGGAACAGTGTTAGTAACGGTGCCGCGTCCCGACATATGGACCGCATGGACGTCGTAAGGGCCACCTGCGAGACGCTGCAGATTGCCTGCGATTGCGAAGGAAACCGGATATGCGCCAAGGCTGGTGACGTAGTCGATGCGGATGCCGAGGACGCGGCCATCCTTGCTGAGGGCGAGGGCGGCCTCACCCGCCGTGTCCCGCGCCTGGTAGTCAGACAGAAACGTTTCGCTCCGCGTTGCGGTCCATTTGACGGGCCGACCGGTACGCTGCGCCGCCCAGACGAGCAGCGGATATTCGCCATTAGCGCAGGAGCGCGCGCCGAACCCGCCTCCTACGTCGCGGGTGACCACGCGAAGCTTCTCCGGCGGCATGTTGAGCGCCGTCATGACGGCGAGCTTGAATTTGTGGACGCCCTGGCTCTGGGCATAGAGCGTCGCAATTCCGGTTTCCGGATCGATCTCAGCGGTCGCCGCGCGCGGCTCCATCGGGATCGCTGAGATACGTTGGCTAAGCCCGTCGAGACGAACCACGTGATCGGCCTTTGCGAACGCGGCCTCCGTCGCCGCGGCGTTGCCGCGTGAAAATTCGATGCACTGGTTGCCGCTGTCAAACAGCAGGGGAGCATCCGGTTTCAGTGCCTCGCGGGCGTTGATGACCGCGGCCAGCGGTTCGTATTCCACAGCTACCAGCTCGGCTGCATCGAGCGCCGCCGCAAGCGTTTCGGCGACCACCATCGCCACTGTGTCGCCGACATGGCGGACGCGGTCGCTCGCGATGGGTATGTGCGGCGGCGCACCGCCTGGTGGTGCCGCCTCGTCGGGAAAAGCCGGGAGCTTTGTGTCAGCATAGTCTACACCCATCAGGAGATGGTCGATGCCGGCATTTCCGTCGGTCAGGTAATCGGCGCCGGTCAGCACCACAAGGACGCCGGGTGCTGAACGGGCGGCCGCGACATCGATCCCTCGCAGGAGCGCGTGGGCGTGAGGCGAACGAACAAAACAGGCGTATGCCTGCCCGTCGATATCGAAATCGTCCGAGAAGCGTCCCGTGCCAGTCAGAAAGCGGAAATCCTCGCGACGGCGAACCGATTTACCGATCAGTGGCTCCATAGTGTCTCTCCTGTGCCGGGCGTTGGCTCCCCGATCGGGAAAAGATTAACGGCGACCGGCGCTCTGTGTACAGCTATCCTCGAATGTGAATAGTTTTTGCTATGAAAATTTGTGAGGGAAACCATGGAACTCTCGCTCGCGCTCAATCGTTATGACCGGCACGTACCGTTCTTCATGGGAACAGTCGATGCGCCGGACGGCATTTCAGTACATCCGCTTGAAGTAGGCGAGAGCACGCCGTTCCGCGACGGCGGCGAGCGGCACGAGCGCATGCTCAACGGGCTCGAGTTCGATGTCGCGGAAGTGTCGCTGTCGAGCTTCATCATGGCGGTCGCACGCGATCCAGATTTCCCGTTAATCGGCATCCCAGTCTTTCCCCGACGCTTCTTCAGCATGGGCCAAATTTACGTTAATGCGGACACCAACATTCGCGCGCCTGCCGACCTGATCGGCCGCAGCGTCGGTATTCACGCGTTTCAGGTAACCTTGTCGGTTCTCGCAAAGGGAGATTTAAAGCGCGACTACGGCGTCGCGTGGGAGAGTATCAACTGGGTCTGTATGAAGCCGGAGGTGATTCCCGTGGAGCTAGGCGGTGATGTCTCGGTCGAGGCGATGCCCGACGGCAAAGACATGGGGCTGATGCTGTGCGACGGCGAGATCGATGCGTTGATCTCGCCACAGCCGCGGAAATCCATGCTGGCGCGTCCCGACCGCTACCGCCGACTTTTCGACGACCCGGAAGCCGAGGAAGTGCGATACTTCGGCAAGCATGGCTACTTCCCAATCATGCACCTACTCGCGATAAAACGGGAACTGGTCGAACAGCGCCCCGACCTTCCCTGCGCGCTGATGCTTATGTTCGAGGAGGCCAACCGGCAGGCCTACGGCTTCTATGACGATTCAAACTATTCGTTGTTAGTCGATGGCCGAAAATATTATGAGCGCGAACGGACCGTCTTCGACAACCCCTGGCCAAACGGCCTCTTCGCTAACCGCGCCAACTTGGAAGCGTTCATCGGATTCTCGCACGATCAGCGCCTGATCGACGCGCCCTTCGCGCCCGAAAAGTTGTTTCACGTCTCGACCTACGATACGTGACCCCTGTATTGCGGCGCGCTGCTAGCGCGAAATTGCGCCGTGATAGAAATAGACACCCAGGCCGGAGGCGAAAAGGAACTGTCCGGCGATGTTATGGAAGATCCAGACGGCGGGGAACGAGCGTGTCCTGACATACGCCCAGGCGAAGGCGACACCGCCGGTGAAAGACAGGATCACAGCGACCCAGTTGAAGTAGAATGTGTGCGCGAGCGCGAAGACGAGGGCGCTAACAGAGATCGCCGTCCAGTCGTCAGCAAAGAGCTCGCGATAGCGTTCGAAGAACAAAAGGCGGTATGCGACTTCCTGGCCAAGCACCGACAGGAACGGATAGAGCGATATGACCAGTAGGAAGCGGTCCGGGTTGTATCGTGGAAAATCGAATATACGCTCCGGAACGAGCAGCATCGCAATCCCGAGGGTGACTGCGGCGCAGACAGCACTCAGTATGATCGTCAGCGGTAGCCAGCGTCCCGGACGGCGCACGTCGATCACCGAAATCCACCGATATCCCGGCGTGACGGCGAGGAGCGCCGCGGCAACAACAAACACGAACACTATAGGGAGGAATGGTCCGAATGTGTCGAAGAAGACGACGTGCATGACCGGGACGGCGACGAACAGTAATCCGAACTCCGTCTGAAGGCGGACGCGGGAAAGCTGGGCAGTCTTCGGTGTCGCGACGTTGATCATGCTTGCCTATAGGTTTTCGGGGGTGAGCGGAAGGTGCGCTGGTGCCTCCGAGGGCAACCACCATTCCTAAATTAATTCGCGGGCTTCGGATTCCAAGGCCTTCACGCGGCAAACCGTTCGCGCTGCATCGCTCGGGTGATATGCTAGCTCATCAACGGGAGGAAGCCTCATGGCCGAGAAAAGATGGCCGCTTAACTGCTGGTACGTCGCGGCACATTCGTCTGACATCACGGAAGCGCTCTTTGCCCGCACGATCCTGAACCAAGCGGTGATCGTTTGGCGAGATGCGTCTGGCGCCGTGTCCGCGCTGGAAGACCGGTGTCCGCACCGTCTAGTGCCCCTGTCGACGGGCGAGGTCGTCAACGGCCAAGTTCAGTGCGGCTATCACGGCTTGAGGTTCGACGGAACCGGGACCTGCTCCTATGTTCCGGGCCAGGAAACGCCGCCGAAGAGCGTTCGCGTCCGAACCTTTCCCGTCGCCGAACGTCATAATCTGATCTGGATCTGGATGGGCGCGGCGGAACTGGCAGACACGGCGCTGATCCCAGATATGCACTGGATGGGGGCGCCCGACTGGAATTCGGTGACCGGCTATCTGCACTTCGAATGCAATTACAAGCTGGTCAACGACAATCTGCTCGATCTGTCGCACGAGACTTTCATCCATAAGCATACGATTGGCGCCGACGCTGTCGCGGATTCGCCTGCCGTCACCGACATCGTCGACGATCGCGTAGTCCGCGTCCATCGCGAAATGCCAGACATCGAGCCGCCGCCCTTTTTCGCGCTTGCGCAAGGCCACGAGGGACGCATCAATCGCTGGCAAATAGCAATCTACATGGCCCCCGGCTTTAACATGACCGAGGCGGCTTTCCACGGGGTGGGTACGGACCGGCGGACAGATCACTTCATCTTCCGGCCGATCCATATCGTTACACCGGAGACCGACAGCACTTCGCACTACATTTGGAGCGTCGCACGCAACTTCCGAATCGATGAAGAGGATCTGGACGAAGGTATCTTAAAGGCGACCGATCACACCTTTAAGGAGGACCGGGAACTGCTCCGGCTTCAGCAGAAGGCTCTCGAGGCCGAAAATTTCCCGCCCGTCCCGCTATTGCCAATCAAGGTCGACAAGGGCCCGGTGACCGGCCGACGTCTGCTGGAGGCGATGATCGAGCGAGAGGCAGCCGATCCGGCCTACTGCGCGCCCCCCGCACTACTCGCCGACGACGCAACGATCACCATGCCGTTCGCCGAGGCCGCTGAATAAGGCGTCAAAGACGACTGGCGACCGCCGCGGTGCCCGCCTGCGGGTCGAAACGGAGAGTCGGGATCGCGTCGAGATCGGTGCCCGTGACGCGCACGAAGCGGGCGCCTGCCGGAAACTCGATTGAGTGAATTTCGCCGACCTCGAACTTACCGGCCATGCCAGGCTCGAGGCGGACGGTCGAGACGTCTTCTATTTCGGCGTTCTCCGCGCCCGTGCCCTTGTCCAGACGCCGCCAGTCCGTCATGTCAGTATATTCGGCCACTTGGCCGTAGACTGCCCACGAGGTGCCGTGATCGTGCGGCGGGCCTTTCTTGCCCTCGGGGTAGACATGTACGAGGACGTTGAAGTCCGTGTCCTCGTCTCGATAGATCGTGCGGATGCCGGGCTCAGCGCCGGGGCCGCAATTCTCGGCGACGAAATCTTCGTTGGAGAGGAGTTTCTCGAGGTTTTTACGGACGGTATCGTGTGCCTTCGCGCCCCTTTGTAACTGGATCGCGGAGCGCGTGTCGGCGCAAAACTCTTCAAACGAATAGGGCATGGTGTATTTCCTTAATTATATTGAGGGAATTGTATCCCGTGGTCGCGGCGACGTCTTTGCCTCGATCACGCCGGAAACCGGTCGAACGCGAAGCGTCTTCAGTCTTGCATACGTTCGGCCTGGTGCGACGGGACGAAGGCGTGCGATGCGAAGCCGCGGACGCTCTCGTCCTCTGCCGCCAGTAGCGCGGCGCGCAGATAGTAAAGAAGCTTGCCCGCGAGCGTCCCGCCGAAGAACCAGTCGTCTACCTCCACGTCGGTGGGCGTGCCCGGCTGCGAAAGCGCCGCCTGATAGTAGGCGTGTTTGAGGTCGTCCGCCGCGAACTTGACGGCGAGGACCGCTGAATATCCCTCGCGCGGGCTCTCCATCGCCGGGTCGCGGGCAAGTCGGAGCAAAAGGTCGGCGATTTCCGCCGGCGCGAGGCCGGATACCCGGTCGAGCCGCCTCCCGCCCGAGGACGACCATCTCGCGAATGCCGACTCGAGCGACGAAATTTCCTCACGAAGTGCGGCCAAGAAGACGCCTTCATCCTCCGGGAGCGACAGGCTCAGCGCCGGCGGGATCGGCGGAGACCATCCCGCGGCGGCGCTTGCGGCCTCGCGCGCATGCGCGAAATCTTCCAGTACCGGACCGTCCGTCCGGTCCAGAAGCCTGAGCGCGCAGTCGATCACCCGACGCTGCAGCGCGGCGTCATCCGGCGCGCCGAACGGCCGGCCGAGCTCGAACGGCACGGTCAGCGCGCGCGGCGGGCTGATGAGCGAGACGTGACGCGCAATCAGTCCGATCGCCGCGGTCGGAAGTCCTTCGCTTTCCAGATAGTGAGCAAGCCCGCACACCGCGCGCGTGCAGAACGGTCAGACCGGCGCCAGTAGGACGCCGTTGACGCCGTCGCTCCGCATCTTCGCGGCGATCTCGCCGATCAGTCCCTCGAATGCGGCGGGCGGAGTCGAGCCGAGAAACGAGAAGTGCATCTCCGAGACTGAGCCCACCGTCCCGTCGGCCGCCATCTCGCGCAGCCGGTGGATCGGGAAGACCGTGTCGATGTCACGCAGGATGCCGGTGCGGTCGATGTTTGTTGAGGGATGGCTGGTGACGAGGTCGGCCATGTCCATCGCCGAATCTATCGTCCGGTACTCCGACAGGCCCGGCGTGAATGGCGCGTCGCGCCAGTCGTGAAGCCCAGCGGTGGTGACGAGCGAAATCCGGCGTTCTGCCAGAGGCGGGCCATCGACGCACGGCGTTTCACCCATGTTCGGCATCTCGTGATTGAGCAGGTTGCTTCGCCCCGGCTCCGGCATCTCGTCGAAATACATGGTCCTCTGCCGTCCGATCGCTTTCGGCTCGCTTGAGTGAGCGTCGTTAGACGCCTAACGTTTCGAAGATCATAACCCTTGGAGCGATGACGTGTCGAAAAGCGAAAAATTCGAAATAGGCGTGGCGACCCGCCGCGAAGTGATGGGCGAGGCCTTGATGGAGCGAATGGCGAACACCGTCTATAGCGGGCCGGTTATGCAGAAGTTTGCCGAGGTTTCCACTGAGACCGTATTCGGCAATCTTTGGGCAAGGCCCGGGCTAGACTACAAAACGCGCTCCTTGATCTGCGTCATATCCGATACCTGTAGCCACTGCTGGCCGGAGTTGGAACTCCATCTGCGTTTCGCAATCGGGCAGGGCTGGACGGAGGAAGAGCTTACCGAGGCGCTGCTGCATCTCGGCGGTTATATCGGCGTGCCGTCGGTGCGCGAGGCGCTGATCATCGCAGAGCGCGTGTTCGACGAGGAGCGAGCGGCGATGAGCTAGCATCCTAAAGAGCGGTCTTGCCTACCGAATTCTACATTGGGAAATTTAACGAAATGGACATGAAGCGGCCTGACCCCGGCGATGCAACCGGCGAAATCGGAAAATCGCCTGCCCGGCGAATGGCGCGGCGCGCCGTCCAGGGGGGGGGACGGTACGTCGACGACCTCGTGTTGCCGCGCCAGGTGGAAGTCGCCTATCTGCGCAGCCCATATGCGCACGCCGACATCCTCGGCATCGACAAGTCTGCTGCCCTAGCGATGCACGGCGTCGTCGCAGTCGTTACCGGCGCCGAGCTCGCCGAACGCTACCGGCCGTGGATGGGCGTGATGGAGAACCAGCCGGCGCTCCGGACCGTGCCGCAGCACGCCCTCGCGATCGAGCGTGCACGCTGGCAGGGCGAGCCGGTTTGCGCGGTCGTCGCTGAGACACGCGCGATCGCCGAGGATGCGCTCGAACGGATTGCGGTGGAGTGGCGGGAGAGGCTGCCGGTTGACGACATGGAGACCGCGCTCGATCCAGGAAAGCCGATCATTCACGAAAGCCTCGGCGACAACAAAATGTACGAACGCGCCGTGGAGACCGGGGATGCGGACGCGGGATTCGCTGCCGCCGCGACGGTCGTCGAGGGCGAATTCCGGTTTGGGCGGCACACGGGCGTCACGCTGGAGCCGCGCGCCGTCATCTCGTCCTATGACCGGGCGGACGGCAGGCTGAGCGTCTATTACGGCGGCCAGGCGCCGCACATGATCCAGACGCTGTTCGCAAAGCATCTCGACCTACCGGAGCGCGACGTCCGCGTGATCGCGCAGGACTGCGGCGGCTCGTACGGCATCAAGAGCCATTTCTATGGAGACGAGTTTGCGACGGCCGTCTTGTCGATGATGCTCGGCCGCCCGGTTCGCTGGCGGGCCGACCGGATTGAGTCCTTCGTCTCGGACATCCACGCGCGACATCACCGCGTGCGCGCGCGGATGGGCTTCGACGGCGACGGGCGTATCCTCGCCTTCGAGCTCGACGATCTCGTCGGCGGCGGGCCGTTCTCCGCCTATCCGCGCACTAGCATCGTCGAGGGCAACCAGGTTCTCAACATCGCGGGCGGACCCTATCGCGTTGGCGCATTCCGCGGCCGGACGACCGTCGTCTTCCAGAACAAGGTGCCGGTTTCGCAATACCGCGCCGTCGGCCATCCGATGTGCATCGTCGCCTGCGACAGCCTGCTGGAAAAGGGTGCCGCTGCGCTCGGCATAGACCGGCTCGAGATGCGCCGACGCAACTTCGTACCCGACGATTCCTATCCGGTCGCGTCGCCTGGCGGCGTGCCGCTTGATGACCTCTCGCATCAGGCATGCCTCGACGCGCTGGAAAAGGAAATCGGTCTCGCCGAGCTGGAAGTCGACCGGCAGGTGGCCCGCCGGGACGGCGTCTATCGCGGCATCGGCTTCGCGTCCTTCATCAAGGGCACAAACCCCGGCGCGCTGATCTACGGCCCGGCCCGGGTGCCGATATCGGCGCAGGATGGCTGTATCGTGCGACTGGAACCGGAGGGCGGCGTCACCTGCCTGACCGGCGTTACCGAGCAGGGGCAGGGGACCGAGACGATGATGGCGCAGGTCGTCGCCTCCGCCATCGGCCTGCCGTTTGACCACGTGCGCGTCCTAACAGGTGACACGGATGCGATGCCCTACGGCGGCGGCACCTACGGTTCGCGCGGAGCCGGCATCGGCGGCGAAGCTTCATGGAGGGCGGCGTTGGCGCTGCGCGGCCAGATTCTTGATGTCGCGGCCGTTCTCCTTCAGACGTCCGCGGAGACGCTCGACATTCGCGACGCGGCGATTGTAGACGCCGCGACCGGTGCTGAACGGATGACGCTGAAGGAACTCGCCAACATCGCGTTCCTGCGCTCTTATGAGCTGCCGGACGATTTTCACCCCGTCCTCGTCGCGACCGAGAGGTTCCGAGTTCGCGATTACATCTTCACCAACGCTGCACATGCCGCCCATGTCGAAGTGGATCCTGAGACGGGATTCGTGCAGGTGCTCAATTACTGGGTGGTGGAGGATTGCGGCCGGGTCATCAACCCGCAACTCGTCGCCGAACAGCAGCGCGGTGCGGTGATCCACGGTCTCGGCGATGCGCTCTATGAACATTGCCTCTACGACGGCTCCGCCCAGCTTCAGAACGCGACGATGGCCGATTACCTGGTGCCGATGGCCGCAGAAATGCCGGATGTGTCGGTCGGCCACGTGGTCACCGCGACGTCCAAGACCGAGCTCGGTGCGAAGGGTGCTGGCGAGAGCGGCATGGCGGGGGCGCCCCAGACGATCCTTAGCGCCGTCAACCACGCGATCTCGCCGTTCGGCGGCGCGGTAAGCAATATTCCTATAACGCCGGAAGACGTATTGCGCGCCTTGGGCAGGTTCTGACGGCTTTGCTCAGCCTCTTTCCGCGACGACCCGGTTGCGCAGGACGCCGATCCCGGTGATCTCGATTTCGATCTCGTCGCCCGGCGTCATGTTCCTGGGTAGTTCGTCGGTGCCGAGCCAGACCACGTCGCCCGGGCTCAGCGTGTTGTAGCGCGATATTTCGCTGATGACGGTCGCCGCGTCGAAGATCATCGCCGACGTGTCGAACGAGTGCAGCGTTTCACCGTTCAGCCGGACGTCGGTACGTGTGCCGGTCAGGTCGTTGCCTTCGAGGATGTACGGCCCCATCGGCTTGAAAGTGTCGGAGTTCTTGGCGCGGATGTTGGTTGGATCGCTTGCCTGCCAACTCCGTTCGCTGACGTCATTGCCGATGGTCCAGCCGAAGATCAGCTCGCGGGCCTGCGCGGGCGTCAGGTTGCGGCCCGGCTTTCCGATGACCGCGACGATTTCCGCCTCGTACTGGAACTCGTCGGTAGCGTCGGCCGGCTTCACTATGTCCTCGCCGTTGGCGATCAGCGCGCTGTTCGCGCGGTAGCCGACCCGTGGGCGTTCATACCAGATCGGCTCGCGGTTCCGCATTTCAGCCATCCTGATAACGTGATCGCGGTAGTTCGAGCCGATTGCATAAAATGTACCCGGGACGATCGGCACGAGGAGTTTTGCCTCGCCTAGTTCGATCGGATCGCCCGCGCGCTCGTGTTCCCCGAAAGGCGTTCCGTCGACCGGCACGGCCATCTTGCCCTCCACATAGGCGAAGCTTGGCCCGTCCCGCGTTTCGATGCGGCACCATTTCATCAAGTTTTCTCCCACTTTGCGGCTGTTTCGGGAACTGTAACAGCGCGACGCAGGCGCACACCACCCTTGCCGCGACTTGCCTCAGCGCGCCCCGCCTGGTTCAAATAGGGCGAGAATACGGCTTGGCCCCGTCAGCGGCGGCTGCCAAAGGGGAGGAATAAAGATGGGCACGAACAGCGGCCGCAAGGTGGTTTATGTCGCGCATCCGGGAAGCGGCCTCGCGCGGTCCAATTTTCCGCTCGAATGCCATGTTGAAGACGGCAAGATCGTCCGGTCGTTGCCGTTCTACATTCCGGAAGACGTCCGGCTCTACGAGATCAAAACGTCTCGCGGCACGTTCTCGCGCCCGCGTAAGGAGGTGCAAATGCCGCTGGCCTTCGCAGCCAAGCAGCGGGTGCATTCCGATGCGCGCGTCCGCTACCCGATGATCCGCGAAGACTGGAGCCCCGACAATCCCAACCCGTCGGGGCGCGGCGTGAGCGGCTATCGCCGCATCGGCTGGGACGAGGCGCTCGACGTTATCGTCGATCAGCTGAAACGGGTTAAGAAAAAGTACGGCTCGATGGAGCCGGTGCTGGTGCAGGCCGACGGCCACGGCCAGAGCGGCTATCTGCAGTCGCTTCATTTCTGGGGCCATTACCTGTTCGACATGATCCGCGAGCATCTCGACTGGGGGTGGTGGACGCAGCAGGTGCGCAACCCCGACAGCTGGGAAGGCTATTACTGGGGTGCGAAGCATGTCTGGGGATTCGACAACTCGCTTGGCGAGCCGATCCAGGACGCGGTCTGGGACGACGTGCTCGAGCACTCGGAGATGGTCATCTTCTCCGGCAATGACCCCGAGGCGACAGGCTTCGGCATGTCCGGCGGCACCGCGTTGGAGATGCCGAAATGGCTGAAGCGCGCCGGCATCAAGATCATTGCGATCTCGCCCGATTTGAATCACTCCGCCGCCGTTCACGCAGATACATGGATTCCAATCAAGCCCAACACCGATGCGGCGCTCTATCTCGCGGTCGCCCATACGTGGATCGCGGAAGATACCTACGACAAGGATTACGTCGCCTCGCACACGCTAGGCTTTGGCGAGTTCCGTGCGCACGTCCTTGGTGAAGATGATGGCGTCGAGAAGTCGCCGGCCTGGGCGTCGGACATCACCGGCATTCCGACGCATACAATCCGTGCGCTTGCTCGCGAATGGGCGCGCAAGAAGACGACGCTGTCTGTCTATTTCGGCGGGCCCAAGGTGCGGGGTACACTGTCGCATCTTGCCACTCGCACAGAGGCTTACGTGCTGGCGATGCAGGGCTTCGGCAGCCCCGGCCGCCAGTTCCTTCGGACCGGCGCGCCCTCCTTCTACAAAAGGTCGCTGGCGCAGGTGCCGCGATATGTAGACGTAGACATGAGGGGCGTTGCGCTGAGCCCTATGATCGAATACGCGATCGGCCACGGGCCAAAGTCGCCGGTGTTCATTCCTCGCACGCTCGCCGCAGAGGCGATCAATGATCCCCGGATCGATTGGCGCAGTACCACGGCGGCGCTTGCCAAGACCGAGGACCAGTTCAACAAGTATCGTTTCCCGCCTACCGACGACCACCCCGGTATCCGCGTCGTCTGGAACGAGAACGGCAGCCAGCCCGGAAGTTGGGGATACGGCTGGAAATGGCTTGAGGCGCTGCGGAATCCGAAGGTCGATTTCGTCGTCGGCGTCCATCCGTGGATGGAAAACGACATTCCGTATTCAGACATAATCCTTCCGGCGCAGACGAGCTACGAGCACGAGGATCTCGCCGTCGTTCAGCGCAGCGACGTACTAGCTATGTTCTACCAGGACCAAGCGATAGAACCTGTCGGCGACTCGCTGAGTGACTACGAGATCCACCGCCAGATTGGCCTTCGACTGGGTCTCGGCGAACAGTTCCCGGAAGCAGGGGAATGGCTGAAGAATGCTTACGAGGGTACGCTGGCGGCTACGAAGCTCGGCGTCTCGTGGGAGGAGTTTAAGGAACGAAAGTTCATCGTGTACGACTGCCCCACATGGGAAGAGTGGGTTGATATCAAGAAAGAATATGGCTACGGCGAGAGGACCGGAGGACTGAGTTGGTTCTACGAAAAGGCCGACGGGCTCGACACGCCATCCGGCAAGATTGAATTTGTCTCAGAGCGCATCCGCGAGCTCGATCCCGACAATTCCGAGCGGCCGCCGCTCGCCAAGTGGATGCCGCACCCGGAACTCCAAGGCACCGCGCGGTCGAAGAAGTATCCATTCTCGGTAATGGCGAACCACCCGCGCTTCCGCTTCCACGTCCAGGGCGACGATCTAGAATGGATTCGCGAGGCGACGAAGGTGCGCGGGCCAGACGGCTATATGTATGAGCCATGCTGGATTCACCCCGAGGACGCCGCGAGACGCGGAATTTCCGATGGCGAAGTCGTCATGGTCTACAACGAGCGCGGCGCGGTTCTCGCAGGTGCCATGATCACCCAGCGCATCATCCCCGGCGCGTTGTCGATCGATCACGGCGCTAAAATGGACCTCGCCATGCTCAACAATACGCTCGTTGATCGCGGCGGCTGCATCAACTTGATTGCGCCGACGCCGCAGGAAAAATACGGCGAACGCGCTGAAATCTCGGTGCCGGAAATGAACGTCAGCGGATTTCTCGTTGATGTCGTGCCGGTCGACCCGTCGGGTATCGTGCCAGGCACTGGGCGTGGGCGAAGCGCCACCGTGCCGGACCGGCTGGAGGAGGGAGTATGAGCATGTTCGTCATCGATGCGGAAACCTGCACCGGCTGCCAGCTTTGCGTGGTTGCCTGCAAGGACGAGCACGTCGACAGCGATTATGCGCCGTGGACGAAGCCCCAGCCCGAAGGTGGCCATTTCTGGGTCGGCATCGACAAGCGGGAGCGCGGGACAATGCCGCGGCTGCGCGTCAGCTTTCTGCCCATCATGTGCCAGCATTGCGAGAACGCGCCCTGCGCCAAGGTCTGCCCCCACGACGCCATCAAGACGCGCGACGATGGGATCGTGTGGATAGACCCGGCCTTGTGCAACGGCTGCGGGTTGTGCCAGGAGGCCTGTCCCTACGATGTGATCTACATCAACGAGGAACTCGATATCGCGCAGAAGTGTACGGGGTGCGCCCACCGGGTCGACGAGGGGTTGCAGCCCCGCTGCGCCGACGCCTGTCCTCACAGCTCAATTCTGTTCGGCGAGGCGGCGGAGGCGGCCGCAAATGTCCAAGGCAGCGGCACGCTCGAGCAATTCCATCCCGAGTACGGCGCCGAGCCGCGGGTCAAATGGAAGGGCCTGCCCCGTCCGTGGATCGCGGGCATCGTAATCGACGATGCCGCCGACGAGGTGATCGACGGGGCCGAGATCGTCGTGGCCGATCTCGTCGGCGACGGCGAGAAGACCGCATCGACCGATGCCTTCGGCGAATTCTGGTTCCGCGGGCTTACCGAGAACCGCAAATACCGGGTGACGGTGCGCAAGGCTGGCTACGCGGAACATGTTGCCGTCGTCACGACGGACGTTGACTGCGATCTTGGGACGGTCCGACTGACGCCGGCGGGTTGACGCATAGGGAGGGAGAGCGATGTTCCAGTACTGGTCCGACGACAGGCGCGAGTCGGTCGTCTTCTCCTTCCATCTCGTCTGGCTCTTCTATGAGGCGATGCAAGGCGGCGCGGACACGAACGAGTTGTTCCATGCCGTTCGGGACGTGCGGGCGGGCAACGACGAGGACTGGTACGAGGCCTTCTTCAACCTGGGGGACCAGATCAAGGGGCTTGCCGACGAGGCGCGCGCCGCCGGCCATGACGTCACCGCGGCGCAGGCCTACTGGCGGGCTTTCACCTACTACCGATCGGCCGAGCGCGTGCTAAAGGGCAAGGACCCGCGCAAGCTACCGATGTACGAGCGCTGCATCGAATGCTTCTACACCGGAATCGACCTGACGCCACACACCTATGAGAAGATCGCGATCTCGTTCGACGACAATGAGCTCGAGGGACTTTTCCTGCCTCCGCGCACCGCGGCGCGCGGAACGCCGCCGCCCGTGATCATCTTCCCCACCGGCGCCGACGCGTTGCCCGAGGAACAGCTTTTCCGTGGTGCGCAGGAAATGACGGCGCGTGGCGCCGCGGTCCTCCTGTTCAACGGGCCGGGGCAGGGCAAGTCGATCCGCGTGCTCGGCCTGCCGACGATCCCGGACTACGAGCGGGTCTTCAGCGCCGCAGTCGATTATCTGGAAACCCGAAATGACGTCGACAAGGACCGGATCGGGCTGATTGGTGGCTCGATGGCGGGCTACTACGCGCCGCGGGCAGTCAGTTTCGAGGGCCGCATAAAGGCGTGCGTCGTATGGGGCGCGCTCTATGACGTCCTCAAAGACTTATACGAGCCCTATCCGCCCCTCCATGAGCAGCTCCAGTGGATCACCGGGACGGATTCGGATGCAGCGGCGCGGGCGTACCTCGCCGACTTCAATCTTGAGGGCAAGCTCGCCAATATCGAATGCCCTATGCTGGTCACCCACGGCGCGCGCGATCACATGGTGCCGGCCTCGTCGGCGCAGCGGCTGTTCGACGAGCTAGAGGTTGAAGACAAAACGCTCCGTATCTACGACGACAAGACCGGCGGATCCGGGCATTGCAGCGTCGACAATTGGACGCAGGTCGTCGCTTACCAGATAGACTGGGTACTCGACCGGCTTGGATAAGGAGCTGGTCTGCTTCAAGCGCGCCGCCGAACTGGATACAAGCCTCCCCAGAGCAATATCGTCGAGTCGTTCTATTTAGGATGGGGTGCGCCGCTAGATCCACAACAGGCGACAAACTCTCTGCTTCGCGCGGCGCTCAACCGAGATGCCATGCGCTGTTCAACCTCGGTGACGTGGTTTCATGCGGCAACGATATTCCGCGAGATCTGAGCCGAGCCAATAGCCTGTTAATGAAGGGGGATAAACCGGCGTCCCAAGCTTTTCCCCGTCATTGCGATTTCACAGACGAACATGTCCTTCGGAGACGTTCTCGCGGCAGAGCACAGCAGGTTCTATTAAGTCCTGGGTTGCTCTATTCCGTCACCAGCCCGGCCCGACACGGCCCCAAGATACAACTCAGGCTGCTCGCTCGGCCTCGGCAAGGCGTTTGTTCAAATTGCGCATGGCGATAGTTGGTGCATCAACGTTGATATCGATGGTCGGCGCGTCCGGCTGCTCTTCGTAGATCCGTTGCTGCGCTTCCAGGACGGAGACGTCCTCATAGAAGACCCGCAGGAAATCGTTCTGCACTTTTTTCGTCAGCTCGTCGTCGTCAATACTGAAATTGCGCGTCTGGCAGAAGAACATCAGCGTCGTCGTTTCCGTCTCTGGCGTGTTCGAGATTGGTACCCGCAGGCTCGGCGCCAGCTTATTGCCGCGCGCCTCGCGGCCGCCGCCCCTCGAGGGGAAACCAACGTCGACGAGCACGTGGCATGGAGACTGAACCTCGCTCGACTGCCAGCGGTCGATATTATCCTCGACACCGCAATATTTGGCGATGATCGGAGGCGGCTGAATATCGAAGGCCCAGCGCGTCATTGTGACCCGGTCGTCGAAACGCTCAGTCTCGACTGGAAAGTCCGACAGGCCCGGGCTACCGAGCGAGCTCGCATGGACGTATGCGACATGCGACAGATCCAAAAGGTTGTCGTTTGACAGTTCGTAGTTGCAAGCGATCGGCAGTGGCGTCCGTCCGTTGCCAGGCGCTGCCGCCCACTCGGGGCTTTCCATGCAGTCCCAGTGCGGGATCAGTGACGCGTCGGCCTTGGCGGGGTCGCCCATCCAAATCCAAATCCACTGCCAGCGCTCCACCAGGGGGTAGGCGCGGATTTCGGCGCCAGGCGGGATATTGCGTTGGCCAGGGACCTCGATGCATTTCCCTGCTGCGTCGAACAGCAGTCCGTGATACCCGCAGCGAACCGCATCGCCTTCGATACTTCCTTGCGACAGCGGCAGGTTTCGGTGACAGCAACGGTCCTCCAGCGCGATCGGCGTTCCGTCCTCGGCCCGGAACAGTATTACGTTTTCGCCTATAATCTTGCGGGCAAGCGGCTCGCGGCCGACTTCGGTATCCCAGGCGGCGACGTACCAGCAGTTTCTGACGAACATTCTAATCCCTCCCGATGGAAGTCCTTTTTTGGCGAGCATAGGGCAGTGTGCCTCGGTTGGGCGGAGGAATAAAGGTGCGGGCGAAGATGCCCGCGGTGTGGGCCAGGGATCAGCGTTTTTTATGGGCGACGACGATTTTGGCAGGCTCTGTGCACCAGCGCCGTTCCGACGGTGATCGAACCCGTCGTCGAAACGGCGACATTATGGAACGGCTCGAGATCAGTTGCCACATGCACTATCCGCGCCTCGCCGTCGAGCGGCTTCGTTTAGAGCGTACAGCCTGTGAGGAGCGCGTAGCCATTTGTCTCCCGAAGCGGCGCCCGGGAGAATTTGTTTGTTTAACGCGCCATCACATCACCTTCGTAACGTCTGATAGATGAACGCCGAATTGACGAATAAGCGAAAAACGCGAAAATTCTCCGGCTCGAACGGCCGACAACCGCATCGTTCAGCATATTCCTATCGGGTTGTTTCTTCTTACAGTTTGGGCCGCTAGGTTGCGCCCTAACGGAGGGAGCGCATGACCGGGAGCCAGACGAACGACCGCCGCGTGCCCGTCACGGTGATATCGGGCTTTCTCGGTGCTGGAAAGACGACGTTGCTCAACCGTCTGCTCGGCCGGCCCGAAATGGCGGGCGCCGCCGTAATCATCAACGAATTCGGCGAAGTGGCGATCGATCACCTGCTGGTGGAGAACATGCCTGGCGACGCAGTCCTGCTGGAATCGGGTTGCGTCTGCTGCGCCATCCGCGGCGATCTCGTAGACACGATGGGCCGTATGATGTGGCAGGTTGATAACGGCGAGCTGCCTGCGTTCGACCGGCTGGTGGTTGAGACCTCGGGCATCGCCGATCCCGCACCGGTTCTCCAGACTGTTATTTCCGATCCGATACTTACACCGCGATACAAGCTGAACGGGCTGGTCACCGTCACCGACGCGGTAAACGGCCGTTACCAGATCGAGACCTTCCCGGAGGCTGAAAAGCAAGTCGCGCTTGCCAGCCGGCTTTTGATCAGCAAGATCGACATCGCGGAGCGCGGCGCGCCGGAGTTGCTGCGCGGGCGGCTTCGCGCGCTGAATGCTGCCGCGCCGATCCGAAACGTTGTGCTCGGAGACATTGACTGCGCTGAAATTTTCGAAGATGCCGACTTCGATCCTGACGAAGCGGCGGGCAACCTCGCGGTTTGGCTGTCTACCGGGTCCGAGGACGCGAGGCCTCACGGCGATCACGGCCACGATGATCACGGTGTCCAGTCGTTCTGCCTCGTACGCGAGGCACCGCTGCCGTGGGCGGGCGTGCGCGACTGGCTCGATTCCGTGACGTCGCTGCGCGGCGCCGACCTGCTCCGCGTTAAGGGGATCGTGGCCGTCGAGGGCGAGGATCGGCCTGTCATCGTCCACGGCGTCCAGCACGTGTTCCATCCGCCCCGCTTTCTTGATGCCTGGCAGGACAGCGACCGACGCACCCGGATCGTTTGCATCACGCGCGGCATTGCGAAGGCCGATCTCGCGAATGCGCTCGACGCGGCGGTCAGAAATCGGTCAAACTAAAGCCAACAAAGCGTCGACGACCGACAATCAACGAAAATTAGGGAGCGAAAATGAGTAACCACGAGATGGTCAACGTGAAGCTGATTTCGCAGAACACCCTCGAGGGGTTCGGCGGCATCGGCGAAGGGATGATGATCCAGGAGTGCAAGGACGGCCGGCGGGTCATGTGGCTTGCACACGAGGGCGCGCCGAAGAATTTCACCGGCGTCGACGTCACAGATCCGAAAAATATGAAGGTGATCTGCCAGACCGACCTGCCGCATAACAACATGCGTTCAAACTCGCTGGATCTGTGTGGCGACCTGCTTGCGGTGGCGTACCAGACACTAGGGCCAAAGGGGCTAGGCGATCCCGGTCTCGACATGGATCCTGCCGGCATCGAGCTGTTCGATGTAAGCGATCCCGAAAACCCGAGGAGCATTGCGCTGTATTCCTGCAAGGGGCCCGGTTCGTTCGGCGTTCACCAGCTCTGGTTCGCCGACGGGGAATACATTCACTTCGCGGGCGGCGCGCACGACTTTGTGGCGCGCAACGTCAACGATTCCCAATTCTACCAATGTATCGACGTTCGTGACCCGTCGAACCCGAAGGAGGCTGGCCGTTGGTGGCTGCCCGGCACGCGCGAAGGCGACGAGGCGCCGCCGCCGCCGCGCCATCCAGTGTTCGATTCCGGCATACGCGCGCACAACACCAACGTCTACCCCGAGCGGCCGGATCGCGCCTACGTCTGTTACCTCGACGGTGGCACGTTCATTCTCGATATTTCGGACAAGGCTAACCCGAGGGTTGTCGGCAGCTGGAACCCGCATCCGCCCTATCCGGGCTTCGCGCACACCGCGCTGCCGTTGTTCGACCGCGGCCTGCTGATTGTCACCGACGAATGCATCCGTAATCGCGGGGAGGATTGGCCTAAGCTGACTTGGGTGCTCGACATGCGCGAGGAGAGCAATCTCGTGCCGATCGCAACGCTGCCACTACCACCTGTGGAGGAAATGACCCAACGTCCAGGTCGTTATGGCTCGCACAATCTGCATGAAAATCAGCCAGGCACGTTCAAGTCCGACACCTTGATCTTCGGTACCTACTTCAACGGAGGCATGCGGGTGCACGACATCTCGAACCCGTTCCAGCCGAAAGAGGTTGCGAGCTTCGTGCCCGAGATGCCGGAAGGCTCGCGGGCGGGTGCGGCGCAGATCAATGATGTCTATGTCGACAAGGATCAGACCGTCTACTGCGTCGACAGATTCACAGGCGGTCTCTACGCGCTGGAGCTCAATATCTAGATTGGGAGGCGTCCCAGCGCCGCGACCGCCTTGAACGGGCCGGACGGCAGGACGGTATCGCGCCAGAAATGATGGAACTCGTCCGGCAGGGCGCGGTCGAAGGCGGCCGAGGTGCCGGATTCTAGTAGGGCGTGTGGCATCTCCACGACCCGGATTTCGGCAGCCTCGAAACGGGCGCGTCGCGCGTCATCCGCGGGCCGGCGCGTGTTCGATCCCACCAGTTCAATGGCGACGCCGCCTGAAGCCGCCCAGAAGCCGATCTCAGCGCGTAACAGCGCGCCTGGCGGCACGGGATGCTCGGCGTCCGGCGCGTTGAAATGTGCCCGGGGCAGCGGCCGTAGCGCCGCGAAGGCGCTCTGGTCCGGCTGGTACAGCGCTCCGAACGGAGATAGCAGTTCGAAAATCTCCGGCGTCGCGCTGGCTACCTGACGTTCCACGAACTCGAAATAGCGCTCGACGAACATGCGGGCATGCTTGTTCCAAATATCGCATTGACGGGTGAAATGGCCGCGCAGGAAGGCGAGCTGGTCTTCCGTTCGCGGCATATCGGCGACCGGCGGAGGATCGCCGAATTCGAGCTGTCCGGAATTCAAGCGAAGCGCGCTTCCCGCAGTCACCGCGACGGTCGGCAGACGGTAGGAGAAGCCCCTAGCAGCGGCTGGCATATCGTTAACCTGAGAATCCGATACGGCATCGGCATTGTAGGGAATGAGGATCGACATGATTGAGTGCTCGCTACCGGCGGTTGCCGGTGCGACAAGCCTACGAAACTGCTCCGACGCCCGCAAGCAGCGGTCTGACGAGAAGTTCGATGAGATTTTCGGCGCGCAGTAAGGTCAAAAAGTAGGCAAAAAACTAATTACGATTAAAAAGTGTGCATTTATTCATCGGGGTAACCTATTTCCCCTAAAATCAATCAATCGTAAATTCTGATTTTATTCCATAGGGTTACCTATAATTTTCAACCATAGGTCAATCTGGCACAGCGTTTGCATATAACCTTGCGTTACACAATTCCGTGTCAAGGAGCGACTAATGACGAAAATGAAAACAGCGATGCGCTATATTGCTGTGGCTGGCATCGCAGCGGCGATGTCAGCAACGGCTTCTGTTGCGCAGGCTGCCGAAACCATCAAGGTGGGCATCCTCCATTCCCTCTCTGGCACCATGGCCATTAGCGAAACCACGCTAAAAGACGTGATGCTCATGCTCATCGAAGAGCAGAACAAGAAGGGCGGCGTCCTCGGCAAGAAGCTCGAGCCCGTCGTCGTTGACCCGGCCTCAACTGGCCGCTGTTCGCCGAAAAGGCCCGTGAGCTGATCTCGAAGAACAAGGTCGACGTGGTGTTCGGCTGCTGGACCTCGGTGTCGCGCAAGTCCGTGCTGCCCGTGTTCAAGGGCTTAACTCGATTCTCTTCTACCGGTTCAGTATGAGGGTGAGGAGAGCGAGCGCAACGTTTTCTATACCGGCGCTGCCCCTAACCAGCAGGCCATCCCGGCCGTTGACTACCTAATGAGCGAGGAAGGCGGTTCCGTGAAGCGCTGGGTCCTAGAAGGGCACTGACTACGTTTATCCGCGCACGACCAACAAGATTCTCGAAGCCTACCTCAAGGCAAAGGGCGTCGCAGCCGAAGACATTATGATCAACTACACTCCGTTCGGTTTTGCCGACTGGCAGACCGAGGTGTCGAAGATTAAAAAATTCGGTTCTGCCGGCAAAAAGACGGCGGTGGTCTCGACGGTCAACGGCGATGCCAACGTTCCTTTTTACAAGGAGCTTGGCAACCAGGGCGTTAAGGCTACCGATATCCCCGTCGTCGCGTTCTCAGTCGGCGAGGAAGAGCTTGCCGGTCTCGACACCAAGCCGCTCGTCGGTCACCTGGCCGCCTGGAACTACTTCCAGTCGATCCGCACGGCCGACAACAAGACGTTCATCGATGCCTGGCGCTCGTTCATCAAGAACGACAAGCGCACGACCAACGACCCGATGGGAAGCCCACTATGTCGGCTTCAACATGTAAGTGAAGGCGGTCGAGAAGGTCAAGTCGACCGACCCGGACAAGGTCATTGCCGCTGCCCGGCACCAAGGCGCCGAACCTGACCGGCGGTATGTCGAAATGCTGCCGAACCACCACATCACCAAGCCCGTCTTCATCGGCGAAGTTCGCGCCGACAGCCAGTTCGACGTGGTGTGGAAGACCAAGGGTCTCGTTCCCGGCGATGCGTGGTCCGACTTCCTGCCCGGCTCCAAGGACATGAAGTCCGACTGGCCCGGCCTGAAGTGCGGCAACTACAACACCGCCATGAACAAGTGCGGCGGTTCCTGACGCCGACAAGCTCTCCGGCGGCGGCAGGCCGCCGCAGAACCCTCTACAATCAGAGTGCGTACGGCAGACGAAGGCCGCTTTCGCTCCCTCCAACACAAATGATAATCTTCAAGTGATGGCTCCATTGTCTAAATGCCTGGCTGTGATTGTCC
Source organism: Alphaproteobacteria bacterium (assembly GCA_038131485.1). GTDB lineage: Bacteria > Pseudomonadota > Alphaproteobacteria > MPNO01 > UBA830 > JAYQUR01. The sequence continues at coordinate 96,326 of JAYPPO010000006.1, read as the reverse complement.
TCGCCGCACTGGCGATTCTTTTCTCAGCCGCTTCCCTCCCGGCGAAGGCAGGCCCCTACGAGGATGCGATCGCAGGCTTCGCAGAGGACTCCTTCCGCGACACGATGCGCTCGATCCGGGCGGTCGCCGAAAGCGGCCACGATCTTGCGCCGAAGGTGCTCGAGGCTCTGCAGGACCGCCGGCTGCTCTACAGCGCCGAAACCAAGAAAGTCTTCATCCGGGACAAGGCCGACAAGCTGTTCGATGCCTCCACGGGCCAGCCCGTGACGGGCGAGCCGCCGGCCGACACCGATAGCGTCCGGATCAACAACCGCCTGCGCGGCATCATCAACGCGGCGATCGGTTCGCTCACGCTGATGGTCTCGGACCCGGCGCGGCGCATGGAGGCCGCACAGGCCGTCTTCAAATCCCGCGACGCGAGCGCGCTGCCGGCGCTGACCAGGGCGATCGAGCGCGAGACCGTCTCCGAGATCAAGGAAACGATGATCGAGGCGCGTGCCGCGATCGTCGTGACGCGCGCCGGCGCCAGCACGGCCGACAAGCTCCAGGCGATCGAAGCGATCCGCGCGCGCGGTGACAACCGCGCGCTCGCGCTCCTCAAGGGCGTGCCCGCCAATGCCCCGCCCGAGGTAAGGAAAGCGGTCGCGGCCGCGATCGTCTCGGTCGAGGACAATCTCGCTCTATGGGGCTACGTGCAGAACTTCTGGTACGGCTTGTCGCTCGGTTCCGTTCTGCTGCTCGCCGCCATCGGCCTCGCCATTACCTTCGGCGTAATGGGCGTGATCAACATGGCGCACGGCGAGATGGTCATGCTCGGCGCCTATACCACGTTCGTCATTCAGGAAATTTTCCGCGCCTATGCGCCCAGCATGTTCGACGCGTCCATCGTTGTCGCAATTCCTGCTGCGTTCATCGTCGCCGGGCTATTCGGCATCGCCATCGAACGCGGCATCATCCGCTATCTGTACGGCCGGCCGCTGGAGACCCTGCTCGCGACCTGGGGCCTGTCCCTCGTCCTGCAACAGTTCGTCCGGAGTATTTTCGGCCCAACAAACCGCGACGTAAGCGCCGTATCGTGGATGGACGGCGCGTTCCAGGTTGGCCAGCTGGTAGTCACCTACAACCGCCTGTGGATTATCGCCTTCGCTATCGTGGTGTTCGCTGCCCTGCTCGCACTGCTCCGCTTTACCCGTATTGGGCTCGAGATGCGCGCCGTCACGCAGAACCGGCAGATGGCGAGCGGCCTCGGTATCCGTACAGGGCGCGTCGATGCCCTGACCTTTGGTCTCGGCTCGGGCATCGCTGGCATGGCGGGCGTCGCGCTCAGCCAGATTGACAATGTCAGCCCCAACCTCGGCCAAGGATATATCATCGACAGCTTCATGGTTGTGGTATTCGGCGGCGTCGGAAATCTGTGGGGCACGCTTGTCGGTGCGCTGAGCCTCGGCGTCGCGAACAAGTTTCTCGAACCGTGGGCCGGCGCGGTGCTCGCCAAGATTTTTATCCTGGTGGTGATCATCCTGTTCATCCAGAAGCGGCCGCGCGGACTATTCGCGCTCAAGGGCCGCGCAGTGGAGGCCTGATACGATGGCCGCCAGCTTTACCACCCATCCGCTGCAAGGCCGGTCAGGCTTCGCCTTCCTGATGACCGACACGGGTGGCAAGGTGCTGCTTGGTCTGCTGGTGATGGCCTCGGTTGTAGTGCCGATCCTCAACCTGGCGGTGCCCGAAGGGTCGCCGTTCCACATGCCGAACTACCTTGTAGCGCTGTTTGGCAAATACCTGTGCTACGCGCTTCTGGCGCTCAGCGTCGATCTGATCTGGGGCTATTGCGGAATTCTGTCGCTTGGCCACGGCGCCTTCTTCGCCCTCGGCGGCTACGCGATGGGTATGTATCTGATGCGCCAGATCGGCGACCGCGGGGTCTACGCGCACCCAATCCTGCCCGACTTCATGGTATTCCTGAACTGGAAGGAACTCCCCTGGTACTGGCACGGGTTCGACCTGTTCTGGCTCGCCGCGATCATGATACTTGTCGCGCCCGGCATACTCGCATTCGCGTTCGGCTGGTTCGCGTTCCGCTCGCGCGTCAGCGGCGTTTATCTCTCAATCATAAGCCAGGCGCTGACCTATGCGCTGATGCTAGCGTTCTTCCGGAACGACATGGGTTTCGGCGGCAACAATGGCCTGACCGACTTCAAGGAACTACTCGGCTTCGACCTGCAGACGGCCGAGACCCGTGCGGGGCTGTTTGCGACGACAGCGATCGTTCTTGGCCTCAGCTACATAGCGTGCCGCTATATCGTTTATTCAAAACTAGGACGTATCCTTATCGCCATCCGCGACGCCGAGAACCGCGTCCGCTTCCTTGGCTACCGGCCCGAATACTATAAGCTGTTCGTCTTCACTCTGTCCGCATGTCTAGCGGGCGTCGCGGGCGCACTCTACGTCCCGCAGATTGGGATCATCAATCCGAGCGAGTTTGCTCCGGCATTTTCGATCGAGATCGTGATCTGGGTCGCGATCGGGGGCCGCGGCTGCCTATACGGCGCAGTCCTAGGCGCGATCGTGGTGAACTATGCGAAGACCTACTTTACCGGAGCGCTTCCCGAAATCTGGCTTTACATGCTCGGCGGTCTGTTCATCGCTGTGACCCTGTTCCTACCCAAGGGGATCGTCGGGACAGTGCCGGCGTTCGCAGGTGCCCGGTCGTTGTTTGGCCGCAAACCGCCGAGACCAGTCCCGAGTAAAGCCGATGGCTGATATAAAGATGGACCCTGAGTCCGCGCCCGTTCTCTATCTAGACGGTGTGTCGGTCAGCTTCGACGGCTTCAAGGCGCTGAACGCGCTTAGCTTCTTTGTCGAACCCGGCGAAATGCGGGCGATCATTGGGCCGAACGGCGCCGGAAAGACGACGATGATGGATGTAGTCACTGGCAAGACGCGGCCCGACGAGGGCGAGGTGGTATTTCGCGGCCTGACGGACTTGACCCGCCTCGACGAGACTGCAATTGCCCAGCTCGGCATCGGCCGTAAGTTCCAGAAACCGTCGGTATTCGAGAACCATACGGTTTTCGACAATCTCGAGCTTGCGCTCAAGGCGAACAAGACGGCCCGCAAATCTCTCTTCTACCGGCTGTCGGGAGAGGAGCGCGACCGCATCGAGGACGTGCTCGGCACCATCGCGCTCCAGGAGCAGCGTGACCGTATGGCGGGCGAGTTGTCGCACGGCCAGAAGCAGTGGCTCGAGATCGGCATGCTGCTGATGCAGGACCCGGACGTGATGCTGGTCGACGAGCCGTCGCCGGCATGACCGACGCCGAAACGGAACAGACAGCCGACCTGCTGCGCGAGATCAGGGATCAGGGCCGGTCTGTCGTCGTCGTCGAGCACGACATGGAGTTCGTCCGCGCGCTGAACACGCGCGTCACGGTTCTCCACGAAGGGTCGGTACTTGCCGAGGCTCCCTCGACAGCGTGCAGAACAACGAACGCGTCATCGAAGTCTATCTAGGGCGCTGAGCGATGCTGAACGTCAAGGCGATCGATCTGTATTACGGTGCGAGCCACGCGCTGCGCTCGGTCGGTTTCGCCGCGGAGATCGGCAAGGTGACCTGCGTTCTCGGCCGGAACGGCGTGGGAAAGACCAGCCTTCTGCGGTCCATAGTCGGGCAGGAAAAGGTACGTTCCGGCACAATCGAGTGGGAGGGCCGCGACCTGACGCGCCGGCCGCCCTACGAGCACGCGGCCGCCGGCATCGCGATCGTGCCGCAGGGCCGCGAGATCTTTCCGCTGCTGACGGTCGAGGAAAACCTCAAGACCGGTTTCGCGGCGATTCCCCGCAAGGACCGGTATATCCCTGAGGAAATCTACAGCCTCTTTCCCGTGCTGTACGACATGCTCGGCAGGCGCGGTGGCGACCTGTCGGGCGGCCAGCAGCAGCAGCTCGCCATCGCGCGGGCCCTGGTCACGCGGCCGCGCCTGCTGCTTCTCGACGAGCCCACCGAGGGCATCCAGCCGTCGATCATCAAGGATATCGGCGAGGTCATCAAAACGCTGGCGTTGCGGGGCGACATGGCGATCGTCCTGGTCGAGCAATATTTCGATTTCGCCAAGGAACTGATGGACAATTACGTTGTCATGGATCGCGGCGAGGTGGTGGTCTCCGGCGCGGCTTCGGCAATGAATGAAACCGATGTACGCAGCTACCTCACCGTCTGATGAAGCCCGCAGGTCGGCCGATATCGTGCTCCTCCGCCGATGGGCTGACGGGGCTGCGGAAATAGGCGTGCAGGCCGCGGAAGGCGAGACTCGTCTGTCCCATCTCTATCAGTCGGACCCGTGCCGCGTTCTGTTCCCGCGGACGCCTGCCGTGGCGCCGAAAGAATGCGTCGTCATCACCACCTCCGGCGGCGTGGTCGGCGGGGACCGGCTTCGTTTCGACGTCGAGGCGGGTGCCGGCACGCGTGCCGTCTTCACGACGCAGGCCGCCGAGAAGATATACCGCTCCGCCGGGGCGCTGTCGGAAATCGACGTTGCCGTCCGGATCGGCGTGGATGCGCGTGCGGAATGGATGCCCCAGGAAACGATCCTGTTCGACAACGCGCGGCTGCGCCGGGAGACCCGCGTCGAGCTCGCGGAGAGCGCGTCGCTGGTCGCCGGCGAGATCGTGGTGTTCGGGCGGCGTGCCCACGGCGAAGTTTTCCGAAACGGGTTTCTGCATGACGGCTGGCGCGTTCATCACGACGGCCAACTGGTCTGGGCGGATGCGCTTCGGCTCGACGGAGACGTCGGGCATTTGTTCGAGAACGCGTACGCGTTCGGGCACGCCGCGGCGGTCGGCATGATGCTGGTCGCAGGGCCGTCGGCGGCGGAAACCGTGAAGCCGGCGCTCGAAGGGCTTGGCGACGGTTGCGCCGCGACCGTGATCGACGATCTCGCGATCGTGCGGTTCGTCAATCCCGATGCCGGGGAGCTTCGCCGCCAGTTCACGGCGTGCTGGATGCGCATCCGGCAGGAAAGGCTGGGTTTTCCCGGGCGTCCGCCGCGGGTGTGGGAAGTCTAGGGGCAGGGAAGGATAGGGAGGACAGGATGCAGCTCTCGCCGAGAGAAAAAGACAAGCTGCTCGTCGCCATGGCGGCGGAAGTGGCGCGCAAGAGACTGGCCCGCGGGGTGAAGCTCAACCACCCCGAGGCGATCGCACTGATCACGGACTACGTGGTCGAGGGCGCCCGCGACGGCCGGTCCGTCGCCGAGCTGATGCGCGACGGCGCCACCGTGATTTCCCGCGACCAGGTCATGGACGGCATCGCCGAGATGATCCACGAGATCCAGGTTGAGGCGACCTTCCCCGACGGCACCAAGCTGGTGACCGTCCACGAACCGATCCGATAGGGATGGGCGCATGAAACCCGGAGAAATCATTACCGCGGCCGGCACCATCACCCTCAACGAGGGCCGCGAAACCGTCGAGGTCGCGGTTTCCAACACCGGCGACCGGCCGGTCCAGGTCGGGTCGCACTACCATTTCTACGAGACCAACGAGGGGCTGTCGTTCGACCGCGAGGTGGCGCGCGGCTTCCGGCTCGATATTCCGGCCGGCACCGCGGTGCGGTTCGAGCCCGGCCAGACGCGGACCGTGCGCCTCGTCGCGTTCGTCGGCGACCGAAGGGTCTTCGGCTTCAACGCGAAGATCAACGGACCGCTGGGGGGCTGAGCCATGGCATATGAAATCGACCGCAGCGCTTATGCCGACATGTTCGGCCCGACGACGGGCGACAAGGTGAGGCTGGGTGACACGGACCTGATCATTGAGGTCGAATCCGACCGCACGATCTACGGCGAAGAGGCCAAGTTCGGCGGCGGCAAGGTCAGCCGCGACGGCATGGGCCAGTCGCAGGCGACCCGCGCCGAAGGCGCCGTGGACACCGTGATCACCAACGCGCTGATCGTCGATCATACCGGCATCTACAAGGCAGACATCGGCCTGAGGGACGGCCGCATCGCGGCTATCGGCAAGGCCGGCAATCCCGATGTCCAGCCGGGCGTCGACATCGTCGTCGGTCCCGGCACCGAGGCCATCGCGGCGGAGGGCAAGATCGTCACGGCGGGCGGGCTCGACGTCCATATTCATTTCATCTGCCCACAGCAGATCGACGACGCGCTCTATAGCGGCCTCACGACCATGATGGGCGGCGGCACCGGCCCCGCCGCCGGTACCAACGCGACGACATGTACGCCCGGTCCGTGGCATATCGCCCGAATGCTGCAGGCGGCCGAGGCGTTCCCGATGAACCTCGGCTTCTTCGGCAAGGGCAACGCGGCGACCCCGGCGGCGCTCGAAGAGCAGATCAGGGCGGGCGTCTGCGCGCTCAAGCTGCACGAGGACTGGGGAACGACGCCCGCGGCGATCGACACCTGTCTCGGCGTCGCCGACGATTACGACATTCAGGTCCTGATCCACACCGACACGCTGAACGAGTCCGGCTTCGTCGAGAACACCGTCGCCGCCTTCAAGGGCCGCACCATCCACGCCTTCCATACCGAAGGCGCGGGCGGCGGCCATGCGCCGGATATCATCAAGTTGTGCGGCGAGGCGAACGTGCTGCCGTCGTCGACCAACCCGACGCGGCCGTTCACGGTCAACACGGTCGACGAGCATCTCGACATGCTGATGGTCTGCCATCATCTCGACCCCAGGATCCCGGAGGACGTCGCGTTCGCCGAGAGCCGCATCCGGCGCGAAACCATTGCGGCGGAGGACATTCTCCACGACATGGGCGCGTTCTCGATCATCGCGTCGGACAGCCAGGCGATGGGCCGCGTCGGCGAAGTGATCACGCGCACCTGGCAGACCGCCGACAAGATGAAGAAGCAGCGCGGTGCGCTGCCCGGAGAGACCGGCGACAACGACAATTTCCGCGTCCGCCGCTACGTCGCGAAGTACACGATCAACCCGGCGATCGCGCACGGCATCTCGCAGCATGTCGGCTCGATCGAGGTCGGCAAGCTCGCCGATCTCGTGCTGTGGAACCCAATGTTCTTCGGTGCCAAGCCGGACGTGGTTCTCAAGTGCGGCACCATCGCCGCGGCGCCGATGGGCGATCCCAACGCGTCGATCCCGACGCCGCAGCCGGTGCACTACCGGCCGATGTTCGGCGCGTTCGGCAAGTCGTTGACGGCGAGCTCGGTCAGTTTCGTCAGCCAGGCGGGGCTCGAGGCGGGCATCGGCGAGGCGCTCTGCCTCGACCGCGAGTTGCTTGCCGTCGAGAACACGCGCGACGGCATCGGCAAGAGCGCGATGGTGCTCAACGGCGAGACGCCCGAGATCGAGGTCGACCCCGAAACCTACGAGGTGCGCGCGAACGGCGAACTGCTGACCTGCGAGCCTGCCGAGGTGCTGCCCCTCGCGCAGCGCTATTTCCTGTTCTGATCGGGGCGGGGGGATGGATCGCGCGATCGAGGTAGTACCGAGGAGCAGCTGGCCGGCGGGAGAAGCCGTCGGCAGTGTCGTTCTCGATTTCGACAGCCGCCATCGGCGGCGCGTCCGGCTGACCTGCGACAACGGACTGCATGTGCTGCTCGACCTGCCGAAGGCTGCCGCCATTCGCGACGGCGACGGTCTCCGTCTCGAAGAGGGCGGCTGGGTAGTGGTGCGCGCGGCACACGAGAACCTCCTCTGTATCGCCGGCAGGGATCCGCATCACCTGCACCGGATCGCCTGGCATCTCGGGAACCGGCATTGCCCGGCGGAAATCCAGCGCGACCGTATCCTGATCCGGGAAGACCACGTCCTTGCCGAGATGCTGCGCGGTCTCGGGGCCGAAGTGACGGAAGTGCGCGCACCGTTCGATCCGGAGCGCGGCGCCTATCACCAGGAAAGCCACGCGCACGCGCATGGCCACGGTCACGGACACGATCAGGGTCACGATCACGATCATGATGCAGACGGGGAAGGGCATGCCCATGAACCCGCCTGACGCGCTGTACCGGCTGCTCAGCTGGCTGTCGCCGAACTACCCGGTCGGTGCGTTCAGCTACAGCCACGGCCTGGAGGCCGCGGTCGAGCAGGGCTCGGTCCGCAACGTGGCGTCTCTCACGGCCTGGGTGGAGACGGTTCTCGAACATGGCACGGGACAGGTCGACGGCACGCTGTTCTGCGAGGCATGGCGGGCGACGGACGCACAGGAATGGGCCCGGCTCCAAGATGTACGTGCGCTAGGCAACGCCTTACTGTCGACCGGCGAGTTCGCGCTCGAGGCCCGTGCGCAGGGCGATGCGTTCCTGCGGGCGACGTCGGCGGCGTGGCACGCGGACGCGCTCGACCGGCTCGGCGGCCCCGCGGTCTACGCGGTTGCCGTCGCGGTCGCCTGTGCGGCGCACGGGGTGCCGATGGACTCGGGCCTCCATGCCTATCTGCATGCTTTCGCCGCCAATCTCGTTTCCGCGGGCGTTCGACTGATTCCGTTGGGCCAGACCGACGGCCAGCGGGCGCTCGCCGCCCTCTCCGATACGGTATCGCGCGTCCACGAGCGCGCGGCCGCCGCGTCGCCGGACGACCTGGGTACGTCCGCGCCGCTTCTCGACCTCGCGTCGATGCAGCATGAAACCCAGTACACGAGGCTGTTCAGATCATGACCGATTCACCAAACGGACCCCTTCGCGTCGGTATCGGCGGGCCCGTCGGCTCCGGCAAGACGGCGCTGACCGATGCGCTCTGCAAGCAAATGCGGGACAGCTACGACATTGCCGTCGTCACCAACGATATCTATACGCAGGAAGACGCGCAGTTCCTGACGCGCTCGGGCGCGCTCGACGCGGACCGGATCATGGGCGTCGAGACCGGCGGCTGCCCGCATACGGCAATCCGCGAGGACGCGTCGATCAATCTCGCGGCGATCGACCGGATGAACAAAAAGTTCCCCACGCTCGACCTCGTGATCGTCGAGTCCGGCGGCGACAATCTCGCTGCCACCTTCAGCCCGGAGCTCGCGGACATCACGATCTACGTCATCGACGTTTCCGCCGGCGACAAGATTCCGCGCAAGGGCGGCCCGGGCATCACGCGTTCCGACCTGCTGGTCATCAACAAGATTGATCTCGCCCCGCTGGTCGGCGCGGACCTTGACGTGATGGACCGGGATTCGCGCAAGATGCGGGGCGACAAGCCGTTCATCTTCTCAAACATAAAGGCGGACCACGGGGTGGAGGCAATCGCGTCGTTCATCGAGGCGGCGGGCGGATTGCGCGCCAAGACGCTGGCAGCCGGATAGCGGACGCGAAGCTCAGCCGTCGGCCACTTGCGCGATTTTTCTCGGCGTGCGGATCGCCGGCGCCGCCGGCTCTCCGGCGTCCCGTCGGATCGCCGTCCGGTTTTCTGTCCAGGTTTTCGCTCATCGTTTCAGGCAGATCGGTCGATCTAATCTTGTTTCAGCCACCCGAGCGGAGTTTGGCCTGAACCTGCTGGCGAAATGTGACAGTTAGCTTAAATATTTATGACATCCGCAGCTCCCGTCGCGACGACTACCCGGCGCACGGCGGTTTGCGCGGCCTTCTGCGTTGATGTATCGCAATCGACCGTGTCTAAGGAGCTGAGGCCGACCGCATGGCGATTGATTTCATCTACGAACAGGACGTCGTCGTTCCGATGTCCGACGGCATCGGGTTACGCGCGAACGTCTTCGGCCGTCAGAAGACGGGCGCTTTCCCGTCGTCATGTCGATGGGCGGTACGGCAAGGACGTGCATTTCCGCGACGCGTTCGGTGCTCAGTGGAAACGCTTGCTGGAGATCTATCCCGGGCTCGTCGAAACGGCTCTCCGGCCGGTTCCTGCGCTGAGCTGCCTGATCCCGAGCGCTGGGTTCCGAACGGTTTCGCTGTCGTTTCCGTCGACAGCCGCGGCAGCGGCAAGTCGCCCGGCTACCTGGATCCCTATTCGCCGATCGAGACGCAGGATTACGCCGAGGCTATCGAATGGGCGGGAAGGCAGCCGTGGTCGAACGGCAAGGTTGGATTACTCGGCGTCTCCTATCTCGCCTCCAAGCAGTGGCAGGTGGCGGCGCGCAGCCGAAACACCTCGCCGCCATCGCGCCGTGGGAGGGATGCTGCGACTTCTATCGCGAATGGAGCCGCCACGGGGCTTGCGGACGCGGTTTCCCGTCGACTGGTGGCCGCGCCAGGTGATCCCAACCAGCACGGCAATGCCAGCTCGCCCTATCGCGATCCGGATACTGGTGAGCGGACAACGGGACCCACCGAATTGAGCGCGGAAATCCTTGCCGGCAACCGGTCCCGCTTTCCCGACGAAATTCTTTTGCACGCCCTTGACGACGCCTGGTACGCTGCCATGACGCCTGATTTCTCCGCATCGAAGTGCCTGTTCTGTCGGCGGCGAACTGGGGTGGAGCCGGGCTGCATCTCCGCGGCAACATCGAGGGCTGGTCGGCTGCTGCCTCACCGCAGAAATGGCTGTCGTTCCACGTCGGCACCCATTTCGAAAGCTTCTATCTCCCCGAATACGTCGAGATGCAGAAACGGTTCTTCGGGTATTTCTGCGCGGCGATGACAACGGCTGGGACGGGGAGGCGCCGATCCGCATGGCGGTCCGCCGGCCCGACAGCGTCTCTTTCCGACCGAGGCCGAGTGGCCGCTCGCCAGACCGACTGGGCGCGCTGCGTGCTCGACGGCGGGTCGATGGCGCTGTCGGAAGACGCTGCGGAGAGCGAGGCGAGCTTCGAGGCGCTGGGCGACGGGGTCGAATTCGCCACGCGCCGTTCGAGACCGAGACGGAGTTCGCCGGGCCGGTGGTCGCGCGCTGACGGTGTCTTCCTCGACGACGGACCTCGACGTTCGCAACGCTGCGCCTGCTGGACCCTGACGGGAACGAGGTGGCTTTCACCGGCGCGCACGAGCCGACGCCGTTGAGCCGCGGTTGGCTCCGCGCCTCGCACCGCAAGACCGATCCCGGAAAATGACGCCGTGGCGACTATGGCGCACAGTCACGACGAAATCCGAAAACTTACGCCTGACGTCCCGGTCGTCCTCGATGTCGAGATCTGGCGGTCTCCATCGTGTGCCCGCCGGGCTACTGGATCGCGCTGCTGCTGCAGGGCGCGACTACGAATACGACACGCCGGGCCGCATGCTGCACGACGACCCGCCTCGACCGGCCGGCGCCTGAATTCGCCGGCACGACGACGGTCCATTGCGGCGGCGGGCGTCGTGGCTGCAATTGCCGCTGATACCGGAGATTGGCCGTCCGCGCCTTCCGCGCTGGCGCCCATGCCGCATAATGCGGCTGCAAGAACGAGAAAACCGAGGGGAAATACGCGATGCCGACAGCAACCGTGCGCGGGCTCAACATCTCTACCGGGTGATCGGCGACGACGGCCCGTGGATCGCCCTGATCACCGGCGGCCGGCGCGGCCACGACGAGTCCGTGCCGCTCGCCGAGATGCTCGCCGAGCGCGGCTACCGCGTCCTGCTGCACGACCGGCGCAATACGGGCGGATCCGAGGTGAAGCTCGGCGCCGACGAGGTGGAAGAAATTACATGGGCTGACGATCTGTACGAGCTACTGGGCCAGCTCGGCGCGACGCCCGCCTGCATCGGCGGCTCGTCGTCGGGCGCGCGCACAGCGATGCTGTTCGGCATCCGCCACCCCGACGCGACGCGCGCGTTGCTGCTGCTGCGCGTCACCGGTGGGCCGTTCGCGGCGGACGGCTGCCCGAGAACTATTACGGCGCTTCATCCGCGCGGCGGAAGAGGTGGCATGGAAGCGATCTGCGAGACCGACGTCTGGTCGGAGCGCATCGCGGCCAACCCGGCCGTGCGCGACTACCTGATGTCGATCGACCCGCAGCATTTCATCGCCATGCAGACGAAGCTGATGGACCGATTTATCGCCGGCAAGGATCTGCCAGTGATGGGCGTGCAGCAGGCGGATCTCGACGGCATCAAGGCGCCGACTATCGTCATCCCCGGCAACGACAACACCCATTCGTCGGAGAGCGGCCGGACCGCGCACAAGCTGATCAACGGTGTGGAGCTCTACGATCTCGGCCTCGAGGACATCGACGTGCCGCTGATCGGGTTCGACGAGTGGGCGCCCTACTACGACGAGGATCGCGGGCGCGCTCGACGGTTTCATCAAGCGAAAGGCGGGCAAGGCGGACCTTACGCGCGATCCAGCGATTTTCGAGCTTGTCACCCCGGCCTTGTGCCGGGCTCCAGTCTTCGTGCCGCTACCCGGTTTTCTGGATTTCGGAACAAATCCCGGACGACACTGTGTCTTGGCAGGGAAAGCCGCCTTTAGAGCAAACCTTGCCGCCGAACCGTTCCAGCCATTTCGGGATCGCGTCCGGGTTGACGACATGACGCGGCACTCGCCGCGCATGGCTGTCATCGCCGCGTTCATCGCCCAAGGCACGGCGGGCTCCAGGCTCGCGCCCTTGTTGGCGCTGACCATATGCGGCGACAGCAGGACCTTGTCACCGAGGCCGCGCAAGGGCGACTGCAGGTCGAGCGGCTCGTTCTCGAACACGTCGAGCGCGGCGCCCGCGATCTTGTCTCGGTCGAGCGCGAAGAACAGCGCGTCCTCGTCCACGATCGGCCGCGCGCCGCGTTGAGCAGGATGGCGCTCGGCTTCATCAGGTCGAACTGCGCCTCGGAAATCAGGTGCTGGGTCTCTTCGGTCAGGTTAGCGTGGATCGTCACCACGTCGGATTTGCTGAGCAGCGTCTCGAGGTCGACCGGCGTTGCGTTGTGGTGGGCGAACTTGATCTGTCGACGTAGGATCGCACGCGATCAGGTTGACGCGCCATGGCGCGAGCAGGTCGCACAGGCGCGAGCCGATGCGTCCCAGTCCGATGATCCCGACCGTGATGCCTCTCGTAGCCGTCCTGGCGCGCCAAGATAGACGCCGTCGAGCGAGTCGTCGCGCCAGCCGCCCTCGCGGACGTGGCGGTCCTTCTGGCGCGTCTGCTTCAGCATGGTCAGCATCATGGTCATGGTGCCCTCTGCGACGCCGCCCCAGTTCGCCTGCTGGCGAATGGGTGACGAGAATGCTGAGATCGGCGGTCGCTCGATGTCGACGTCGTCGTAGCCGATCGTCAGTTTGGCGATGATGCGCGCCTGCGGCAGGCGTTCCATGAAGTCGCGCTCGAACCGGAAGCCGCGCATCACCGCGCCGATGATCCGTCGCGCCCGTCTGCGATGGGGAAAACGTTCTTCGCTGGCGCCGAACGCGCGGCGCCATTCGCCGTTGCCGAACGACCTCGCAGCCCGCCTTTCCAGTTCGCTGTATTTCGCGTCCACTCGCCCATCGGCGTGTAGACGAGGACTTTGGCCTTCGACATAGGTTTTAGGTCCTTGTTTCCGTGTTCGTTGAAATTAAACCGGGACGACAGCGTTTTGGCCGTCGACCCGGTTCAGGTTCAGATGTCTCGCAGCGGCGCTATTTGACGCCGAGAGCCTTCTGCATAGTACCGATAATCTTGGCATCGGCGGCCGCGATGCGCTGCGCATGAGCCTGCATGTCCTGCCAGTTGGTTGGATCCCAGGCCATGCCACGTTTCTTAGCGTCGGCCTGTGCTTGCGGATCAGCGAACGCTTTGGCGAAGGCGCTCCGTAGCGCCGCGACCCGGTCCGCGGACACGCCGGGGGGGGCAAGCCACCCGCGGCCGAGAACCGTGTTTCCACCCAGCAGGATTGCAATCTGTTTGTGCACGGGATCGGTGACAAGATCTTTGAGCAGCGGTTTGCCGGGCAGGTCGGGCGCGGGCGTCAATGCGTTGACCGCAAGCACCTCGACGAGGTCGTTTTCCAGCCACTGTTTGCGCAGGAATTTCACCGCGTCCCAAGCCGACTGGAAGCCTTTTACCTCCTTGCGGTCCATGGCGAGATAGATGCCGCCCATGCCGCGATAGCCAGTGATAACCTTGAATTTGGTGCCTAGCATCGCGTTGGTCAGGGTCGGCACTACGAAAGTCTGCGAACCCTTACCGGTTGATCCCAACAAGATCTGTTTTCGCTTGGCTTCGTCCATCGTCTTCACGCCTTCCGACTTGAAGACCACAAAGGCGCTGCGTGGCTGGTCCGCGCCGCCAAGGAAATGGAACTTAGCAGCGTCGTACTTGATACCGGTTGCACGCAGACGCGACGCCATCGGTGTATCCGACAGGAGGATACCGACCGCGGTGCCGTCCTGCGGCGCGGTGTTATATAGAAAGTTGGCTGCTTTCGTGCCGCCGGCGCCACCCATGTTCTGGGTAATGAAGTCCGGGTTGCCGGGCATGTATTTTTTGAAATACGGCGCGAGCAGTTGTGAGTATTTGGTGTGCGCGCCGCCGGGACCGGCCGCGACCACGATCGTTACTGTCTTACCCTTGTAAAAATCCGCGACGGCATCGGCCTTGACGGCCGTGCCAAAGCAGGCCGCGATTAGACCAGTGACCGCAAGTGCGGCAAATACGCTTCGTATCTTCATTGGACGTCCTCCCTTATCTGGCGTCGCTAGAATTGTGCACACAAACGGCCGTTCCTGTGAAGCAGATGGAATGCCGGCAATTTCGTGACAGCTCAGGATACCAGCGGCATAATAAACGCGAACAACAAGTCGGGACGAGAACCGCGAACATGAACGACACGCCCACGCCATCGCTGAGAGCTTCGGTGGAAGCTACGGGCCGCACTGCGCTGACGCGAGACGACTGGCTCGCCCGCGTAGCTGAAGTGGGTCCTATAGCCGAGGCTGGTGCACCACAGGCTGACCGCGAACGAATGCTCGGGATCGACACGATGGACGCACTGCACTCGCGCGAAATATTCCGCCTGCTGTTGCCCGTGGCGCTTGGTGGATACGAACTGAATCTGCCTGACTATTTCCACGTGATGGAAGCAATTGCGACCTACGACGCCAGCACCGCCTGGTGCGTCTGCCAGGGCAATTGCTGCGCCATGACCGCGGGTTACATGCCGCTCGACGCGGGGCAGGAGATTTGGGGCAAAGATCCGCGCGCTGTCCTCGCCTGGGGGCCGGGGCAGGCCGAAGCGCAGGTGGTCAAAGGCGGCTACAACCTCACTGCCAAAGCCGCCTTTGCGAGCGGGAGCCACCGCGCGACCTGGCTCGGCGCGCACGGCTCGGCGGTTAAGGAAATGGATGGCAGTCTAAGGCCCGGCGTTGGTGGTGATCCTGAGGTCCGAACGTTGCTGTTTCCGGCGGGTGAAACCAAATTGATCGACACATGGGACGTGCTCGGGCTGCGTGGCACCGGCAGCGACGCCTACGAGGTCGAGAACTTATTCGTTCCAGACGGACACACTGTTGTCCGTGCGACTATGTTTGAAAACCGGCCTGCGCATGGCATGTCGCCGCTATATGCGTTCCCGCAGATGTCGGTGCACGCGACTGGCTTTGCCGCGACCGCGACCGGCGCTGCGCGCGGGTTCATAAACGCATTTATTGAGATGGCGCAGACAAAAATGCCGCGCCTCCACGCCTCGCCGCTTCGCGACAGGCCGGTCGTCCAGGACGACGTCGCCCGCGCCGAGGCGCGTTTGTCGGCAGGTCGCGCGTGGCTGCGCGAGGAGGCAGAAAAGGCGTGGGAGGAAGCGTCGCTCGAGGGCAAGCTCTCTATCGCTCAGCGCAACCGCATCCGCCTGTCCGCGACCCACGCGATCCACGAGGCCAAGGCCGCAGTGGACTCGCTCTACGACGCCGCCGGCACCAGCGCCGTCTTCTCCGATGGCCCCTTCGAACGCCGCTTCCGAGACATTCACATGATTGCCCAGCAAATCCAGGGCAGAAAGTCGCACTACCAGTCGGTCGGCGCGTGGCTGCTGGGGCACCCGCCGGATATGGGGGTTATTTAAGCGCAGGGTTTCCGCGCCCTTCTGTCCATGCAGGCCGGTCGTGGACCGGCCCTACGGTGAGGTTTTGCGGTCGTAATGGCGGGTCTAAGAACCGCCCGTTTGCCTATTTCACCCTGATGACTAGCTTGCCGCGGAAGTGCCGTGAGGCGCTCAGTGCGACCGCCTTGGGGGCGTCCTCGAGGGAGAACACCTGCAGCTCAGGAACCGTCACCACGCCCGCCTTGTAAAGCTCGAGAACGTGTTCCATGTGCTTGCGGCTGCGGCCAACGCGCGGACGAAGTGAGATAACGTCGTCGCGGCCTTCGGGCTGGGGCGGGTTAGAGCCCGCGGCGATGAAGGCGGCGCGGCCGCCGGGCTTTAAGACTTGGAAGGATTTCTGCGTGACATCACCGCCGACGGTGTCGAAAACGGCGTCGCAGTCGCCGACGACTTCGGTGAAATCGACTGCATTGTAGTCGATTACCTCATCGGCGCCGAGGCCCTTCACATAGTCGATGTTCTTCGCGCTGCAGGTGGTGATGACATAGGCGCCGATGTTCTTTGCCATCTGGATCGCGAACCCGCGACGCCCCCGGCGCCGCCCTGGATCAGGATCTTCTCGCCGGCTTTTAGCTCGATCGATTCCTCGATGGAAATCTCCGCCGTGAGGCCTATCAGCGAGAGCGCCGCGATGTCGACATGCGAGACATCGTCCGGCTTCTTAGCCAGAACATCTGCCTTGATCGCGATCTGCTCGCAGTAGGTGCCCTCCTGGCCGACTGGGAGGACGCCGAAAACTGCGTCGCCTACCGCAAGGTCCGCGTCCGCGCCCACGGCGGACACCACGCCCGAGAAGTCGCGGCCGAGGATGTAGGGGAATTCCGTCACCGGGTTCGCGTACTTGCCGCCAAGGACCTTCCAGTCCGCACCGTTTACGCTGGCAGCGTGGATGTCGACGATGACCTCGTCGGCGGACGGCGTCGGGTCAGGAAGGTCGCCGTATTTGAGGACGTCCGGGCCGCCGAGTTTTTCGAAATATACTGCTTTCATGATCGTTTCCGTTAAGTGATGTGTTATCCGCGGCCACCGGCGCGCGAGATAATGTTGAGTAGAACTGATTGACCGTCGTCGACGTCATTGAGCGCCTTTTCAAGCACCGCGGGAACCTTCTCGGGATCGACGAGCTTCTCACCGCGCCCACCGCAAGCCTCGATGGTCTTCTCAAAATTCGGGCTGGGGTTCAACTCGACGAGGGGCAGCTTATTGGATTTCGATGCGCGCCCGTCCGGATAGACGGCGAGGGTGGCGCGGCGGACGGCAAACCATTCCGAGTTATTGGAGACCAAAGTCAGAGTCGGCAGCTTTTCCGCCTGCGCTGTGAAGTGCGCAGCCGTCGGCACGTTGAACATGTATGAGCCGTCGCCGACGCAGGAGATCACTTGTCGGTCGGGCGCTGCGATCTTGGCGCCAAGCGCTTCGCCGAGGCCGGTGCCGAGACCACCAGCGCCGCCGCCGGGCAAAACGTTTCCAGGCTTAGTAAAGGTCATGTGCTCCAGCGGCAGCCCGAGCTCGTTCACAAAGATGCCGTTCTCGTCCTTGAGGTCGTTCAGGCAGTGTGCGACCCATGCTGGGTGGATCGGCGCTGAGGTGCGCGCTTCCTCGATCACCGCGGCGCGGCGGTTGGCGGCTTCGGCGCGGTAATCGGAAGTCCAGCCGCGGCGCTTGTCGCCGGCTGCACCGGATCCTGCTTTGCCGGCGAGGGCGTCGCGCAGCAGGGCCACCGCAATCTTGGGGTCGCACACGGCCGACAGGTCGCTGCGGAAGCCCTCAAACGGAATGCGTGAATTCAGCGGATCGTTACCGAGCCGTATAATCGTGGCGTCCGGATTAGGTGCCGCGACGCGCGGCATCCACGGCACGATGCTGTCGAGCACGAGAATGAGGTCGGCATAGTTTAGCGCCTTGGGCGACGTGCCGCCGAGCAGCATAGGGTGATTCGAAGGCAAGTTTAGGTCGAGCGCCTGACAGACCGGGATTGCGTTGTCAGTCGCCAGCGCGCCTAGTGCTTCGAACGATGCCGCGTCGGCGCCCATGCTACCCGCGATAATCAGCGGGCTTTCTGCCTTCTTTATGAGCTCCGCGATCCTTTCGATGGTGTCTGCTGAGGGCGCGCCTGGCCGTGCGCCCATCTCGCCGCTGGCGCGAGGTGCGACCGGCATAGAGTCTGCTCCGCCCAGCACTTCGCGGGGAAGCGTTAGATAGACCGGCCCGCGCGGATGGGTCATGGCGAGATCGACAGCGCGGCTGACAACCTGTTCCACCGGCTGGCCCGCGCGGAGTTCGTAATCCCACTTCACGAATTCGCGGACGATGCCGCCCTGATCGAAACTTTCCTGGCCCCAGTGGATCGGCACGTTGCGCGAGCCCATGTCGCCAGTCTCGGTTAGCGGCGTGCGCCCCGCCGCGAGCAGCAGCGGCACCCGGTCGCGCGCGGCGTTCATGATGCCGCACAGTGCGTTTGCGGTGCCTACGGTGACGTGCACCATCACGCCCGCGATATTGCCGGATGTCTTGTAGTAGCCCTGCGCCATGGCCACCGCGACGTTCTCGTGCGGCACGGTGACGAAGCGCGGGATGTCTTAGCCCGCATCGCCTGCTCGTAGGATTCCCTCAATGATCGGCGCGAAGTCCGTGCCGGCGTTGGCGAACACGACGTCGATCCCCGACTGCTTGAGGGCAGAGAGATAGGCCTGTCCGACGGTGAAGTCAGGCGATGATTGCTGGTCCATGGTGTTATCCCTTTGCGTGCGCCTCGTTTTAACCTGAGGGCTCGGTGTCCGAAGAGCGGATCTGGAGGCCGCGGATGCGCCGGATTATGACGCGCTGTGGTCTGATGTCCATGCCCCGATCATGCGCCGGTCTTGCTGCGAGCGGGCAGGACAGGCACTCTTTCTCAGGATTAGAAAACTGAGAAGGAGCCGGTAAATGGCCAGACTGAAACCGATGCCCGCCGAGGACTACAACGATCACCAGAAACGCGTCGCCGCGATGGTGCAGCGTCAGCGGGACGTGCCGATTCGCGGCCCATTCGCGGTCCTGCTGCGCGCGCCTGAGATCTGCGAGATCTTCGCCAACTTCGTCGATCTGTCTTTGGATGAAGGTAAATCCCGGATTCCGCTGCGCTTAAAAGAGTTGGCGATCATCACGGTTGCGCGGGTCTACGGCTCGGACTACGAGTGGTTCATCCATGCGAAGCGCGCCGCCGACTACGGCATCGACGCCGGCTGCATCGAGGATCTGCGCAACAATCGCGTCCCCGACTTCCCGAACGCCGACGAGACGCTGGTCTACGAGACCGCGAAGGAGCTTGGCGAGACCGCCAGCTGTCCGATGCGAGCTATCGGCGAGTGATCGACCATTTCGGCGAGGAGGCGATGGTCGAACTGGCGACGCTGATCGGTTTCTATCACACGGTTTCAGTCGTCCTGAACACGTTCCAGGTCGAGGCGCCTGAGGGCGATCCCCATCCGCTGACGGGGTGTGATCATGGCTAGAAAATATCCCCGCCGCCGCGGCGCATTGTCACGGGCCACGACGGCGACGGAAAGGCAATCGTGCTTTACGACGGGCCAGCGGAGAATAGCGAGGTCCGGTTCAACGGCCCACGGACAACGCTTTTCTGGGGCACGGACCGCATGCCGGCGTCAAATGCCGGCGATGAAGATATCGGTGGGCGGGAGAACGACGTCGCGCCCGGCCCAAATGGCAGCTGGTTCCGCATCGTAGACTATCCTGCGGGCTTTCCCGGCCGACGCCACAAGACTGACACCATCGACTACGCCATCTGCATGTCGGGGGAGATCGACATGGAACTCGACGACGGCGTGGAGGTGCACATGAAGGCAGGAGATGTGATGGTCCAGCGCGGCACCGTACATTCATGGATCAACCGTGGCACTGAGCCCTGCCGGATCGCTTTTATTCTGATCGACGCGGAGACCGAAGGCCTTCCTCACCAGTAAATCTCCGCTCCTGCCCGCTCCCGCTCCCTGCCGCCCATGAGGATATTGGCGTTGGGTGATCGGGAGTGGACCGGCCGGTGCAGCGACAGGCGAAATCGTATCGGTGCGACATGTTGCCAATCTCCTAAATATTGACTGTTTCCGAGTGATTTCGAATGTTATAAATATGTGAAAAGATAGGTGGTGCGCCACCTTGCAGTCCTGACTATCTGCGGATCGAGTTCTGAGCTGAAAGCTGGAAATTTACCCATGAAGATTGGTGTACCGAAGGAGGTGCACGCTGGAGAGCAGCGTGTCGCCCTTACCCCCGACACGGCCCAGCGCATTGCCAAGCTCGGCTTCGAGCTTGCGATCGAGGCGGGCGCAGGCGCGGCCGCGCAGTTCAGCGACGATGCCTACCGCGCCGCGGGCGTGGAGGTCGTGGCGGACGCCAGGGCGCTGTGGGCGCAGTCCGATATCGTGATGAAGGTGCGCCAGCCTGAAGACCACCCGGCCCTTGATGTGCACGAGTGTGAGCTTTTGCGGGAGGGCGCGACGCTCATCTCTTTCATCTGGCCGGCCCAAAACGAGGCCTTGCTGAAGAAGCTCGAGGCGCGCAAAGCGACCGTCATCGCCATGGATTCTGTGCCGCGCATCAGCCGCGCGCAGAAGCTAGACGCTTTGTCGTCGATGGCGAATATCGCCGGCTATCGCGCGGTGGTTGAGGCGGCCAACAATTTTGGTCGTTTCTTCACGGGCCAGATCACCGCGGCCGGCAAGGTGCCGCCAGCCAAAATCATGGTAATCGGTGCCGGCGTCGCGGGCCTAGCCGCCATCGGCGCCGCGAACGGCATGGGTGCTATTGTCCGAGCCTTCGACACGCGCCCCGAGGGGAAGCAGCAGGTGGAATCGATGGGCGCCGAGTTCCTTGAGCTTGATTTCGAGGAGGAAGGGGCCGGCGCCGGCGGCTACGCCAAGGTGATGAGCGAGGAGTTCATCAAGGCCGAGATGCAACCGTTCGCCGAACAAGCCAAGGACGTCGACATCATCATCACGACCGCGCTAATCCCCGGCAAGCCGGCCCCAAAGCTAATTACCGCAGAGATGGTGGAATCGATGAAGCCTGGCTCCGTGATCGTCGATCTCGCGGCCGAGCAGGGCGGCAACTGCGAACTTACCGTTCCTGGCGAGGTTGCGGTCAGACACGGCGTCACGATGATTGGCTACATGGATCTGCCAAGCCGCATGGCCGCACAGTCGAGCCAGCTCTACGGCACGAACCTGTGGCACTTCCTCTCGGACCTGTCACCCGAGAAGGACGGGACCATAAATGTCGATATGGAAGACACCGTCATCCGCGGCTCCACGGTCGTGAAGGACGGCGAGATCACGTGGCCGCCGCCGCAGATCGCGCCGCCGTCGCCACCACCCCCAAAAGGCGGCCGAGGCGTCCAAGAAGGAGTGAGAGACCGCAGAACGTAGGTCTCAAGTCCGCGATCACGCTCGTCATTGGCGCCGCGGTTCTCGCTGCGCTCGGTACCGTCGCGCCGCCCGCCTTCATGGGCCATTTGACGGTGTTCGTACTCGCGTGCTTCGTCGGCTGGCAGGTCATCTGGAACGTCAAGCCGGCGCTGCATACGCCCCTGATGAGCGTAACCAACGCCATTTCCGGTATCATCGTCATCGGCGCGCTGCTGCAAATCTCGAACCCGTCGTCGCTAGTAGTCGTGCTGGCCGGCGTCTCGGTGCTGATCGCGACCATCAACATCGCGGGCGGATTTCTGGTCACCCAGCGCATGCTCCGCATGTTTCAGAAGAGCTAGGAGCGGGGGCATGAGCGAAGGACTGACCACGGTCGCCTACATCGGGGCGAGCATCCTCTTCATCCTGTCCCTCGGCGGGCTGAGCAACCAGGAAACCGCCAAGCGCGGCAACATCTACGGCATCGTGGGTATGGCGATCGCCATAATCGCGACCATCCTCGCGACGACGATCGAGGACTACACGATATTAATCGGCGCGGTCATCGTCGGTGGTGCTATCGGCACGATCGTCGCGGCGAAAGTTGAGATGACCCAGATGCCTCAGCTTGTCGCCATCCTGCACAGCTTCGTCGGCCTCGCCGCAGTGCTTCGTCGGCGTCGCCAGCTACATTGACCCGACCTCCGCTTACCAGGGCGTCGACAAGACCATCCACGAGGTCGAGATCTTCATCGGCGTGTTCATTGGCGCCATAACCTTCACCGGCTCGATCATCGCCTTCGGCAAGCTGCAGGGCAGTATTTCCGGCAAGCCGCTGATGTTGCCGGCGCGCCACTGGATGAACCTCGCGGGTGTGCTAGTCTCGCTATGGCTCGGCTGGGAGTTCCTCGGCGCCGTCGATCACAACTCCGGGCTCACGCCGCTCCTCTTAATGACCGCGATCGCTTTCGTGATTGGCGCGCATCTGGTGATGGGCATCGGAGGTGCCGATATGCCGGTTGTCGTGTCGATGCTGAACAGCTACTCGGGCTGGGCGGCCGCCGCCACCGGCTTCATGCTGTCAAACGACCTTCTCATCGTAGTCGGCGCTCTGGTCGGCTCGTCGGGCGCGATCCTGAGCTACATCATGTGCCGGGCGATGAACCGCCACTTCGTTAGCGTTATCCTCGGTGGCTTCGGCACCGCCGGCGGCGCCGCCGCAGAAGTTGAGGGGCGAGGTCGTCGCCACATCGGTCGACGAGGTCGCAGGCATGCTGACCGACGCCAATGACGTAATCATCGTCCCCGGCTACGGCATGGCCGTAGCCCAAGCGCAGAACGCGGTAAGCGAAATTACCAAGCTGCTGCGTGACAAGGGGGTGACCGTCCGCTTCGGCATCCACCCAGTCGCCGGTCGCCTGCCGGGCCACATGAACGTGCTGCTCGCCGAGGCAAAGGTTCCCTATGACATTGTCCTAGAGATGGATGAGCTCAACGACGACTTCCCCGACACCGATGTCGTCCTCGTCATCGGCGCTAACGACATCGTTAACCCGGCAGCCCAAGACGACCCTAACAGCCCGATCGCCGGCATGCCGGTCCTTGAAGTCTGGAAGGCAAAGACATCGGTCGTCCTGAAACGATCGATGGCGTCGGGGTATGCGGGTGTCGACAACCCCTTGTTCTACAAAGAGAACACGCGAATGTTGTTCGGTGACGCCAAGGACAGCATCGACGGGGTGCTAGGGGCGTTGAAGGGGTAGGTACGCCCCGTCGCGACTTTCTACAAACAGCCGTTCGGATTCAAGTTTCGCCGAATCCAGTGATAGCCCTTTCCGCCTTGCAGCTATCGGCGCGAGCCCAGACAGAGATAGTATAAGAAATCGTCCAGGACCGAGAACCATCGGTGGATCCTTTCGGGTGGATGGGGTTATTTGCGAGTTTTGCCTTTCTGTGTTTCCGCGGGAGTGCAGGGCGCAGGAGAAAGGGTATAATCTTTTCCACACTCGGGGCGCGTCCCCGCACAAGAACACGACTAAAAGGAAGCGACCGACCCATGATCATTGACTGCCATGGCCATTATACCACCCGAGCCCGACGCGCTGACCGACTACCGCAAGGCGCAGCTGGCGGGCGTGGACAACGATCCGAACTTCGTGCCTTCGGCGGCCGCGCTCGACATCACCGACGACCAGATTCGCGAAAAGCTAGAGCCCAACCAAATCAGGCTCCAGCAGGAGCGCGGGACGGATATGACGATTTTCTCGCCGCGCGCGGTCGGCATGGGCCACCATCTTGGCACGGAGCAGACGTCCACGTACTGGGCGCAGATCTGCAACGACATGATCCGCCGGGTCTGCGACCTTTATCCCGAGCGCTTCGTGCCGGTCTGCCAGCTGCCGCAGTACCCTGGCGTTGGCCGAAGCAAGTCGATCTCGAGCTAGAACGCTGCGTAAACGGATGGGTTTCATCGGCGTCAACGTGAACCCGGATCCGTCCGGCGCCATGTGGACTGGACCCGCCGATCACCGACAAGTGGTGGTACCCGCTATGGGAGAAGATGGAGGAACTGCAGTGCCCGGCATGCTGCATGTCTCCGGATCGTGTAATCCGAACTTTCACCACACCGGCGCGCACTACATCGCTGGCGACACGACGGTGTTCATGCAGCTCATCCTCGGTGATCTGTTCGCGGATTTCCTGGCCTCAAGTTTATCATCCGCACGGCGGCGGCGCAGTACCGTTCCACTGGGGCCGATATCGGGGGCTCGCGCAGGACATGGGCAAGCCGCCCTCGACGAGCACCTGCTTAACAACGTTTTCTTCGACACCTGCGTCTACCACCAGGCAGGCATCGATTGCATGACCAAGGTCATCCCGCAGAAGAACATTTTGTTTGCCTCCGAGATGGTCGGTGCTGTGCGCGGTGTCGATCCGACCACCGGGTTCAACTACGACGATACCAAGCGTTACATTGACGCGACGCCGAACCTCGACTCCGAGGCGAAGAAGGCGGTTTTCGAGGACAATACCCGTCACGTCTTCCCGCGACTGAAGATCTGAGGCGGGGCGAGCAGATAGAGCCGGAAAGACGCGAACCATTGCAACGAATTCATTGTCAGCCCGGCACTTTTCCGGGGTCTTGCCCGTCCGTCGTGCGATCCTCTGGATCCCGGAACAAGGCCGGGATAACAGGGCAGGGTGCAGGACGGCGTGCCACCCTCTCCCGGGTGTGACAAGTGCCCTACCGAAACCTCCGCGATTATCTCGACGAACTGCAGCGCCGAGATCTGTTGCACGTGATAGACGCTCGCACCAGCAAGGATACTGAGCTGGTACCACTTGTCCGCTTGCAATTCCGCGGCCTGCCCGAGGCACAGCGGAAGGCTTTCTGGTTCAAAAACGTCACCGACGCGCGCGGGCGCGACTTCGATGCCTCGGTGGCGCTAGGCTCGCTCGGCTGCTCGCGTAAGGTTTACGCGGCAGCGATGGGCACCGACGCTGCCAGCATCGGGGCCAAGTGGGCGAGCGTCCATGGTAATCCGATCCAGCCAGTGGTGGTGGCACGCGATACAGCGCCGGTGAAGGAAAACGTCTTCCAAGGCGATACGTTCGAAGATGGCGTCGACCGTTTCCCGCACCTGATTTCGACGCCGGGCTTCGATCCAGCACCGTTCCTGACCGCCGGCGTTTGGGTGACGCGCGATCCCGAGACTGGCGATTACAACCTCGGCATCTATCGCGGTATGATCAAGGCGCCCGATCGCATCGGCTGCGCCACCGACGTCTCTACCCAGCACCTCGCTATCCAGTGGGAGAAGGCGCGACGCATGGGCAAGCCTCTCGAATGCGCGGTGTTCGTGGGAGGCCCGCCGGCACTGCTGCTGGCGGCGGCAGCCAAAGTCCCATATGGAGTCGACGAGTACGGCGTTGCTGGCGCGCTCAACGGCGAGGCGATTGAGGTCGTCAAGGCGGAGACGTTCGACGCTTGGGTTCCCGCCGAGGCTGAGATCGTTATGGAAGGAATTGTACGCACCGACATCCTTGAACCCGAGGCGCCGTTTGGTGAGGCGAGCGGCTACCTTGGCCCGCGCAAGATGGAAAAGGTTTTCGAGGTGACCTGCGTCACCCACCGCAGCCAACCAATCTATCAGGGTATCATCAGCGAGTTCCCGCCGTCCGAAAGCACGGTGATGCGGAAGGCCGCGTTCGACTCGATCTATCTCCGCCACCTGCGCGATGCCTGCAACATCCCGTCGGTGACAAAGGTGGCCTGTCACGAGCTAGCGAGCTGCAACATGCTGTTCGTCATTCAGCTCCACCGGCCCGAGCTTGGCCAGCCCTGGCAGGCGCTTAGGGCGGCCGCTGCTTTCGATGCTTCGCTTGGTAAGATGTTTATAGCCGTTGACTCAGACATCGACCCCGAATCCATGGACTCCGTCCTGTGGGCGCTTAGCTACGCGATGCAGCCGCACCGCGACGCTGAAGTTATCCGCGGCAAGGTTCCGCGGCTCGATCCCTCGATCACGCCATCGGATGATAGGCGGCAATACGCCTATCCGGACGGGCACGGATCGTCCGCCCTCCTGACCAATGCCTTGCGCGAACACCCTTATTTACCGGTGGCGCTCCCTCGCCAGTATTTCATGAAAGCAGCACAGGCGAAGTGGGTGGAACTGGGCCTGCCGCCGCTCGATCTCCAAACTCCGTGGCACGACTACCCGCTCGGGGCATGGACCGAGAGAACGCCGATGAGGCCGAAGGCGATTACGGGCCGCTATTTCGAGACAGGCGAAGCTCGCCGGGCGGCGAAAGCCTACGAGCTAGAATCGCGCACCCTCCGCGATTTTATGTCTGAAAATTTTACAATCCTTATTTCTGCCGCACTCGAAAAATTCCATTACGCGTTGAAAATAAACATAAAAAATATAGACAAAATTGCTGATAAAATTTCTAACGCCGGTATGGCATCGCACTAACTTTTGAGACTCGCAATCTGTCAGGCAATTCTTCTCGGCTGGACGGGGGAAGCCTTTCGATGATCTCCGCTAAACCAATGGATTAGGCCGCGATCAAGGACCACTGACTCCTGGCGCTAGACGTTGGGCGCTGGAAGCGGGTGATCCGACTGCCAAACGGATGCACTTGCAAGATTTCAGGGCAGCCCAATGAGGTCTGCCCTTTTCTCTCCCCCAGCTTGTGGGCAGGCAGATAGCACTAGAGCTCCTTCGCGTCGATCAGCACGAAAGCGATCGAGCAGTTCTCGGTGCCACGGTTGGCCCAGGCGTGATTGGTGCCGCGCTGGACGACGACATCGCCCG
Source organism: Alphaproteobacteria bacterium (assembly GCA_038131485.1). Taxonomy (GTDB): domain Bacteria; phylum Pseudomonadota; class Alphaproteobacteria; order MPNO01; family UBA830; genus JAYQUR01. Next base: position 69,695 of record JAYPPO010000006.1, on the reverse strand, counting down.
CTTTCAGATGTACTTCGTCCTCGTCGACGAGCATGTCGATCTCGCCCGACATTACGATGGCGTAGTCGACACTGCGCGTACGGTGCATGCCGGGATGGCGCACCGGCCCGCCGCTGTCGGATCGAGGCCGAGTTCTTTCTTCATATCCTCGTTGCTGACCGCGTCATCGTCGGGGTAAACTCGACGATTCGGAACACGTGCCCGCCGTCGGGCGGCGCACGCCGATTGGCGGTCGGCCTTGTCGGTGACGCCTGTATTGTCGGACGGGTATCCTCCACCCAAAGCAGCGTGGACGCGATCCCGTTCGCTTCGCACGCGGACATTCTGTCTGTCGTCGATGGCAATGATCGCGGTTCCCGTTGTCGTCGTGCCCGGTCACGACGCGGCGGATTTCTCTAGGCATTTAATCACTCCCTCAGTGGATTTGATTGAAGAGTTTAGGCGTCTGACGGTCGTTACGCACGCCTGCATTGACAGGGTCCCGCTTTCCACTGTCATCTCTACAACGGAGGGAGATTGAGATGGCCACGACGCTATACGACGATGCGCCGCTGGACGTGCGGGCGGACATCCGCGCCGCGCATGCGCAGCGACTCGACGAGATCGCCTCGCCTGGCACCTGGTTCGACGCAAAGACCCGCGTAGCGATCGCCGCCGAGGCGCGAAACGCCAATGGCTGCAAGCTTTGCTCTCGCCGCACGGCGGCGCTTTCGCCGTTAGCAGTCGACGGAATGCACGATAGTCTCGACGACCTGCCGGAGCCTGTCATCGAAGTGATCCACCGGATCGCGACGGATCCCAGTCGGCTCTCACAGCGCTGGTACCGGAATTGCCTCGAGCGGGCTGATGGAAGAGGAATATGTCGAGATTGTGGGCGTCACCTGCTCGACGATCTCACTCGATACGTTTGCGCGCGCAGCCGGAACCGGGCGATTGCCACTTCCCGCGCCAAAGGCCGGCGAACCGGCGCGAGAGCGCCCAGCCGAGGCGAAACCGGGCGACGCCTGGGTGTCGTGGGTTGCGCCCCAGGACGCTGGGAGAGATGGGGCGACCAGTTTGGCCCGGCGGCGTCCAATATCCGCCGCGCGCTGAGCCTGGTGCCCGACGAGGCAAGGGCGTGGTTCGACGTCGTCGACACCCAGTATCTGAACGCCGAACAGATGCGCGACTTCGACACGATGCACCGCGCCATCGACCGTGCCCAGATCGAGCTGGTCGCGGGCCGAATATCCTTCCTCAACCAGTGCGCGTATTGAACGACCAGCCATACGGCACTGCTCCGTGCGAGCAGCCAGCACAGCGGTAAAGAGGTGGATTTGACGGCTATCAGTGGGAGGCGGCGGGCGACGGTGGGATCGCGCACGGCGCGATCCTCCGGAGTTCGCGGAGGCGGTCTGGGACGACGATGAGGCGCGGCGAGGATGCACGTCAGGCGGTCATCGATGCAATGGGCCCGGCGGCGCTGGTCGATGCCGCGGCTGTCGCAGCGACGTTCAGTACCATCGACCGCATCGCCGACTCAACCGGCATCCCGATCGACGCCGCGCGCATCGAGCCGACGGCGGACTTCCGTGCGTCTCTGGATAGACGCTTTTCCGTCGCAGACCACTCAGGAAGGGTGAGGCGAACGTGACGGACCTGTCGCTTTCTACCTGCCGACCTGGCGTGACGGTTACGGCGTTTCGCTGACCGACTATTATCGAGAGATGACGGATAGTGTCGTGCTCGCCGACGAGCTCGGCTGGGCCAGAGCGCTGACGACCGAACATCATTTCCACTATTACGGGGGCGCGGTTCCGAATCCCGCCGTCATACTCGCCGCGTGGGCGCAGGCGACGAAGCGTATCCGCCTCGCGCCGACTGTTTCGTTGATGCAGCTCCGCGATCCGCTGACGGTGGCGGAGGACTACGCGCTGCTCGACCAACTGTCGAACGGCCGCGTTGACATGAGTGTCGCTAGCGGTTTCGTGCCGCACGAGTTTGCTGCCTTTCACATTCCGCGGGAAGAGGTAGCGGCGCGCATCGCCGAAGGTTTGGACGTCTGCAAGAAATTCTGGTCGGGCAAGCCGTTCGCGCACGAGGGCTATTTCTTCCGGTTCGACCAGCTCAAACCATGGCCGTGGGCGGTAAAAGGCACGTTGCCGATCTGGAACGCAGCGTCGAATTCGCGGTCGAGCTTCGTCAACGCCGCCGAGCGCGGATACCAATTGATGATGAACCAGTACCCAATGAGCTTCGCGTCGCTCGCCGAGAAGTTCGGATGGTATTGCGAGACCTGGGAGAGGAGCGGGGCGCAAGACGTCCGAGCGGAAGGCGATGGTCTCCTTCATGGCGCATATCGCCGATGCTGAGAACAGGCTATTGAAGAGGCGAAGGCAGCGCTTCAAGAACATGCAGGCGCCTATCAAAAGGTGGCAAGCGGACGGCAATGGGATACTGATTACGAGGGCGACGTCGCGATCCTGCTGTCGATGTGCGAGGACGACGACTGGAAGGATGTTTTCCGCCGCCGCACGCTGATCTGTACGTCCGAGCAGGCGGCGGAGCGCATGCAGCGCTACGTCGACCTCGGCTTCACCGAGATGTTATTCATTGCCCGCTTCGCCGGGCTAACCCACGAGCAGACCTGCGCCACGATGCGGCAGTTACGGAGGAGGTGATGCCGATGATGGGCAAAACCGCTCGCGCCGCGGAATAAATTTATCCAAAGGAGGAAATACCTATGACACGCATACGAATTCTTGAACCCGATAACATGACCGCCGAGCAGCGGGAAATCTATGAGCGGTTCGCTGCAGAGGGAAAACCTAACGCGGGGCCGTACTGGGCCTATATCCGCCACCCTGCGCTGATGCAGCTGTGCTCGGATGTCGGCGAGTGGTTCCGCGACAGCAATCTGTCGGGACGCGAACGGCAGCTCGCCGTGCTCACCGTTATCCGTCACTGGGACGCGAATTACCCGTGGGCGGTGCAGGTGCGCAATTCGCTGGCCGCCGGCGTCACCCAGGCCGAGGCTGACGCGATCAATAATCGGCGCGATCCGGGGCTCACCGATCCGCGCGAACAGATGGCGCACGAAGTGGCGCTTCAGCTGATCGGGGAGCACCGTCTGACTGAAGAGACATACAACCGGGCGATCGAACTGTATGGGGAGGAAGATTTTGTCGCGCTCGCCTCGGTGATTGGCTTTTTTGGGATGGTGTGCACGACCGCAAACAGCATCGACGCTACTCCGCCGGACGCTGCGCCCGACCGGCTCGGTTTAAACCTGGGAGAAATTGTATGTCAGTCGCCCGTCATCCGCGTCCCGAGGACCTCGCCGACTGGACGCCGGAGCAGTTGATCGAGCGATTCGTTGGCCGCTTCAAGGACAAGGTACCTGACTGGGAGGCCTTGAAGATGCCAAGATCGAGGGCTGGAGAGCGCGCGCAGCACCGCTTCATCGGTGCCGGCGGATCGGGTAAGCATAATGATCCAAACTCGATCCCCGCCCGCGGCTTCACGCTCAGCATCATGTATGTCGAGCCAGGGCAGGGGAACGCACCGCACACTCATGAGGTCGAGGAGGTGTTCTTTGTCCTCAAGGGGATTCTCTCGGTCTTCATCGAGGACGAGGACGGCAACCGGGTGACGCGGCGGCTGGGGCCGTGGGAATGTATCGCGTGTCCGCCGGGCGTCATCCACGGCTATGACAATGACAGTCTCGAGCCGGTATGGTTCCAGGTTATGCTCGGCCGAGGTCAGCCGGAAACAATGGGCTATGCCGATGAGACCCTATACCAGAACCGTGGCGAGCACCTGAGGGACAACGACTGAACTCTCGCCGTCAGCGCAGAACGGATTGCCACAGGCCGCAGCCGCTTCCATGATCTGGGTCTCGACGGTGGTGGCCATGTAGTCAGTAATGACTTCACAGATATTGCCTATCAGCGTCGAGGTCATGCCCCGCTCGCCACTACTAGGGAGGGGCTCAGTCGTTCTCGCCTTCGGGGAACATGCGACCCTGATGGGCGGACAGCGCTGACTTCGCGCCGTCGTCGGCCTCGTCGACCCCCGCCAGCTTCTTAGCTAGCTTCTTCTTGTATTCGGAGGTCGGACTGGCGGGCGATCTGGATGCGCTGAGCCTGAGGTGAGCCAGCGCCGTGCATCGATTCGTGAGATAGCCGACGGCGTTGCGGCCCAGCGTCATGTTTTCAATTAGCCGCAAAATGCGCAGCCGGTTCTCGACCGTGACGTCGCTCTTGCCCTTCAGGTACTTGCGGATCAGCGGCCCGGTGACGTCGAGTTCAGATCCGCCTCGGATGGCGCCGTAACCATTAAACCGCCCGCCATATCCTGCGCGAGACGCGCTAACTCGTATGGGAAGCGCGTCACGTTGTGCTTGCAAACGTTCGCGAGCATGTCATTGCATTGGTAGTTGCCCGATTTGGTCTCAAATGACTCGTGCGACGCAGCGATGCCCGACGAGTAGATCGTTTCGTTGAGGTGCGTCATCTCGACTAGCTTGTCGTGGATGGGAGCCCCGGGCACGCCGTTGTAGTCGGCGATGGTCGCCGCCGCGCCGATCATCACGTCCCCAGGCCGGTTTTGCAGACGTAGGACCGTCGATGATAGGACGTGAAGCGCTCCACAAGATCGGCGGCAGTTCGTACTGCCGTCCATGAAGATGCGTTCGAAAGGCACAAACACGTCATCGGGGATGATCATCGCTTCTGGCCGCCGTACTGGGCGTTACCGACGTCGATGCTACCGTCTTCCATCGAGCGAGTGTCGCGACTGACGGCCGTAGATGTAGGTGAGACCGGGATCCGTCACGGGCACGGCGCAGACCACTGCATAGTCTTTGTCCGCCTCCGTAAGGCGCATTGTCGGCATCACGACGACCCAGTGCGAATTGATGCAGCCGGTCTGATGCGCCTTGGCGCCGCGGATGACGACGCCATCGACACGACGCTCGACGATGTGGACGAACATGTCCGGATCGTCCTGCGCGGCCAGTCCCTTGCTGCGGTCGCCCTTCACGTCGGTCATCGCGCCGCCGATGACAAGGTTGCCTTCCTGCATCCTCCTTAATGAACGCCTTAAAACTGCTCGTGGTATGGCGTGCCGTGCTTTTCGTCGATTTCGTAAGTGACTGAATGAAACGAGTTGGTCGCATCCATTCCGACACAGCGCTGGAAGCAGGTGCCGGTGAGCTGGCCGAGCTTACGCTGCATGCGGTTCTGCATGACGACGTCGTCCACGCTCTCCGTCACGTGCAGGAAACGGTTCACAGTTTTGCCACAGATCGACGACCTTGCGCTGGCCAGTTCTGGGTTTTCGTTGGCTAGATCGTAGGTGCGGGCGACAGCGTTTATCGAAGGGCGGATCATCGGGTGGTCAACCGGCTCATCCACCAGCTCTCCAAAGAGAAAGACCTTCAAGTTACGGCCGCGCAGGCTCTCGATATAGTCCGCGCCCGAGGAAATTGGGTTTTCCGCCGTTCCGAGGGCCGGTTTTGCGGTTATGCCGCTGTCGCCATCCATGGGTCCACTCCGCTCTGATATGCGATTGCGAGAGAATAGTCCTTCCGATTCTGCGGCGCAAAACGGGATTGGGTTTATGGGATTTTATATCCTGTTTGGGGGTGGGCTCAGGCGCCGGCCGCGAGCCGCTCTTAAACCGGCCCCTAAGCACAGAGATGACGGGTTGTGCTAACCTGCCGAGAGAAAAAAGGTAATAATTTGATGATAACAGGCGGACAGATCGGCGATATCACCTGGCACCGCGTCGTTGAGCACGAGGGGCCGGAATTCGAGATCGGTTTCCTGCTACCTGATGCCACGCCGGAAAAGATTGACGCCTACCGGCCATGGATGGAGCCGCGCTTCATCGAGACTGGCGGCGACCGACTGATTATGGCGACGCAGTCCTACGTATTGCGCACCCGCCATCATGCGATCCTGATCGATTCCTGCGTGGGCAACGACAAGGACCGCCGCTTCTATACGCCGTGGTCGGCAAAGACCGATACGCGCTACATGGACTCGCTGGCGGCGGTGGGCCTCTCGGTCGATGACATTGACTACGTGATGTGCACGCATCTCCATGCCGATCACGTCGGCTGGAACACGCGGCTGCTGGATGGCCGCTGGGTGCCGACCTTCCCGAACGCGCGCTACGTCTTCGCGGAGTCTGAATTCGGCTTTTGGTCAGAGCTAAACAAGAAGGGCAAGAAATATTCTGACGGCTGCATCGACGATTCTGTCTTGCCGGTCGTCGAGGCGGGCCAAGCGGATATCGTCGCCGACGATTTCGCGTTCTCGGATGAGATCTGGTTTGAACGCACGCCGGGCCACACGCCGGGGCACGTCAGCATCAGGCTGAAATCGGCCGGCGTGAACTCGATCCTGTCCGGCGACGTCGTCCACACACCCATCCAGTGTCGTGAGCCGGAATGGTCGGCGGTCGGATGCTCCGACCGAGCGCAGTCCGCTGCGACGCGCCTATCGTTCCTAGATCGTTACTGCGATACCAATGTGCTGGTGATGACGGGTCATTTCCCGTCGCCCTCAGTGGGGCATGTCTGCCGGAATGGCGATGCGTTCGATTTCAAATTTGGCGATTGAATTTCTCGGATGATGGGATTCTCCCCTGACAAGAGGGCCACGGGCCGAGCTGAGAAGAGCCAGAAACTCTATAAATTGGTTGACAAGATCCCGTGTGAAACCGACGCGTGCTATCTCAATAAGACCGCACTAATCTTCGGTGACCCAAGGCTTACGTTCGCAGCTCTTGACCGGTTTTCGAACCGCGTCAACTCCAGCTCTGCGGCCAAGGGGTTACATAAGGGCGACCGAGTTACGCTCTATGCCTAAAACCACTGGGAATGGATGGTCTCCTATTACGGAGTCGAAGAGATGTCCGACGTCCTCAAGTGCGCCCAAAGGGCGACGTTAGAGGAACCTTGCAACACTGCCGTGACGACGTCGCTGCCTACAAGGTCCAGCGCGAGGCTCAGATCGTGCTCGACCTGCCTACGACGTTGCCTGGTAAAATAATGCACCTTCAAATTTACCCTTTGGAAGAGGGCGTTTCAGTGGCTGAGTAGGGCTCAGCCCGTCTTTGCGGCCTCGATCATCCGGAACAAGCGTTCCTGCGTTGCCGGAAGCTCAGTGATCTCAATGCCGAGCGGGCTCAGTGCGTCCGAGATTGCGTTGGCGATGCAGGCGGGCGCGCCAATGGTGCCGCCTTCGCCGAGGCCGCGGAAACCACCGACCGTGTTTGGCAGTTCTGCATCGACATGCACCACGTCCATCGACGGCACTTCCACGGCGGACGGGACGACGTAATCGACGAGGCTCGCGGTCAGGACTTGGCCGCTTTTGTCATGGATTACCTCTTCCATCAGCGCGACGCCTATCCCCTGCGCAACGCCGCCATGCGCCTGGCCATCGGCGATAAGCGGGTTGATTACGCGGCCGCAATCCTCAACCACGACGTAACGCTTTACCTGCGTTTTGTATGTCTCCGGATCGATTTCGACGAGGCACATGTGGCTCGCTGCCGTCGTCGTGCCGAAGAACGGATCGTATACCTTGGTCGATTCGAGATTGCCTAGGTCGTCGCGCATTTCCTTCGGCACGCGACCCATGTCTGAATAGAGCGCTCGGGCGAGGTCGCTAATGGTCATCGCGCGGTCCGTGCCTTTCACCCAGACGTTGCCATCGCCGGTCTCGATGTCCTCTTCTGCGGCTTCCAGCAAGTGGCCCGCGACGCGGACGATCTTTTCGCGCACGGCCTTCGCGGCGAGTGTGCCGGCTCCACCACCTAGAACCGCGGCGCGGCTCGCATAGGTGCCGGTGCCGTGACTGACTGCAGCGGTGTCGCCAAGCACGATGTCGACATCCTCGATCTTTACGCCCAGGGCTTCGGCGACGACCTGGGCGAGGGTGGTTTCCATCCCCTGGCCCTGGCTGGCGACGCCGAAGCTCGCGGTCACCGCGCCGGTAGAATCGATCGCGACATGGCACGTCTCGGTGCCGGTATTTATCGGCATGCCGGGCGCGACAGCGATGCGCGAGCCGACACCGGTCAGCTCCGCGTACGAGGCGATGCCGATCCCGACCCAGCGGCCCTCGGCGCGGGCGGCTCGTTGCTCGGCGCGGAGCGCGTCGTAGCCGATCTTCTCGCGGGCAGTCGCGAGACAGGACTGAAACGCCGAGCGGTCCCAGACGAGCCCCGAGGCTGCCTTGTAGGGGAACTCGTCGTCGTTCACGAGGTTGCGGCGGCGGATTTCCGCCGGATCCATGCCAATCTTGCGCGCTGCCATATCCAAGAGCCGGTCCATAACAAAGACCGAGATCGGCCTGCCGACGCCGCGATAGGCACCCGTCAGCGTTTTGTTGGTGGCGATGGCGCGGACGCGCGCCGCGTAATTCTCTATCCGGTAGGGGCCAGGCAGGAAGCTCACCACCTGGACTGGTTCGATGGTCGCGGTCCACGGGTAGATCAGTACGCGCCGACGTCGCCGATCACGTCCGCCTTAACAGCGAGGATTTCGCCGTCCTCCGCGACCGCGATCTCCGCGTAGATGATCTCGTCGAAGGCGTGGCCGGTCGACATCAGGTCTTCCATCCGGTCACTGACCCATTTGACGGGGCGTTGCAGGTCTCGTGCGATGGCGCAGGCGACGACCTCCTCCGAGTAGAGCGAGGTCTTGCCGCCAAAACCGCCGCCGACGTCCGGCGCGATCACGCGAAGGCGTGGGCCGGGCATGTCGAAGATTTCTGAGAGCTTGTCGCGGACGATACCCGGGATCTGCGTCGTGCAGTGCAGTTCGAGTGTCCGGGTCCGCCGATCGTATTCGGCGACGGCGGCGCGCGCTTCGATCGTCACGGGCGTCGTCCGAGTGAAATGGAACCGGCCGCCAGCTGTTGCGGCGGCCTTAGCAAACCGACGTCGACCTCACCGCGGGCGAATTCGCGCTCCGCGAGGATGTTCGACCCGAGATCGTCGTGCAGCGTGGGCGCGCCCTCGGCTAGCGAGGCTTCCGGATCGACCAGCACCGTCAGCGGCGCATAGTCGATATCGACCAACGCCAGCGCATCCTCTGCGATGTAGCGGTTTTCGGCGACGATTGCGACGACCGCCTCGCCGACGTAGCGCACTTTTTGTGCGCAAGCGGCAGGATGAACGTCGCCTGGTAGTTCTTCATGCGCGATGTAGCGCGATAGGGCTTCGCAAGCTGCGCGATATCCTCGCCGGTATAGACCGTGACGACGCCCGGATGCGCCAGCGCGGCGCTCACATCGATGGACCTGATTTCCGCGTGCGCCATGTCGCTTCGCCGGAAGGCGATATGTAACATGCCGTGGCGCTTGATGTCGGCGACGTAAAGGCCGCCGCCAGTGAGCAGGCGCGGGTCCTCGCGACGCGCGACGCTGGCGCCGACGAATTTTGGCCGCGTGAAGTTCAGATCGCCGGCGGGGCTCACGGCGTTTCTCCAGCCGCATCGCGCGCATCGACCAATGCACGCACGGCACGCACGATGTGCTCGTAACCTGTGCAGCGGCAGATGTTGCCCGAGAGGGCCTCACGGATCTCATCGTCCGTCACTAGCGGGTACTTCTGCAGCATATCGGTGACCGTCATCAGCATCCCCGACGTGCAGAACCCGCATTGCAGCGCGTGGTGGTCTTGAAAAGCCTGTTGCACCGGGCCGAGCGCACCTTCGCTGCCAAGCCCTTCGACGGTTGTTATCTCCGAGCCGTCCGCCTGCACGGCAAATGTGAGGCAGGAGCGCGCGCTGTCGCCGTTCAACAAGATCGTGCAGGCGCCGCAGACGCCATGTTCGCAGCCCACGTGCGTGCCCGTCAGGTCCAACGTTTCGCGCAGGAAATCGGCGAGTAGAAGGCGCGGTTCTACCTCGGCGCGGTATTCGCGGCCGTTGACTGTTACGGTGACGGTGACTGTGTCCGTCATGCTGCGCGCTCCGCGGCGGCGGCAAGGACACGGCGCGCGAGCACGCCGGCAAGATGACGGCGGTAGTCTGCTGAGCCATGCAGGTCGTTCATCGGGCTGATCGCGGCGCGAACCGTCTCCGCCGCCGCGGCAAGAGCGTCTGCACCGGGGATTTTTCCCAAGAGCAGTTCTTCGGCAGCGGGGATCCGTAGAGGTGTCTCGTCGACGCCGAACATTGCTAGACGCGCTTCCGAAATTGCGCCGTCATCGAGCGCGACAACGGCGGCGGCGCCGGCCAAGGCAAAATCGCCGTGACGCTGCGCGACCTCCTCGCAGCCCCAGCCGGCGCCGGCCGGCAGCGGCGGCAGATCAATATGGACCAGCAACCCGTCGTCCTCCAGCACCGTGGTCAACGGCGCGACGAAGAAATCCCGGGCGGCGATTTCGCGGCGGCCGGCAGGCCCTGCGGCGGTCATCTTTGCGTCGAGGAGCAACGACAATGCGGGCCATTCAGCCGCCGGGTCAGCGTGCGACAGGCTGCCCCCGATCGTGCCGCGATTGCGGATCGCAAGGTGCGCTACATGGCGCGTCGCCTCGCGGACGATGGGATAGCGGGTTGCTATTACATCAGCGATTTCTATGTCGCGATGGCGCGTCAGCGCGCCGATGCGCAATCCGCCGTCGGGCCATCGGAAATGCCGCGGAGTTCGGCAATTCCATTAATGTCGACGAAAACGGGCGCTTCGACGAGCCGGAAATTCAGCATTGGCGCAGGCTTTGACCGCCCGCGAGCACCTTCGCGCCGACCGACGCTGCAAGCGCAGCGAGCGTCTTCCACGGTGTGCGCGGGGACATAGTCGAACGGCGCCGGTTTTCATGATTTAGCCGCGCTGGATGCCCTTGAAGAGCATTGCCTCACCCATGCCTTCGGCAAGCGCCCATTCGGCGAGTTCTCGGGCGTCGACTCAAAATTTTGGGCTGCCAGTTGTCGTCGACGACGTCAGGAATCGAAGTCGTATTCTGCCGCGCCGCCGCAAAGTTCTTGAAGTACCAGAAATAGCAAGACGAGATGGGGTGCCGGCCGGGATGATCTGCGTTTCCCAGCCGTGCCGCGTCATATTGCCGCCGCCAAATAGTTCGTGAATTGTCCCGAGTTCGAACGCGAGATGGTGGAACCCCCGCTTGCCGATACCGGGGTCGAGCAGGAACAGGTTGTGATGATGATGTGCTGAGCCGCCGCGGGCAAAATAGCCAGCCGCGGATAAGGTCCATGAAGCCCAGCCGGTCGACGTAGAATTCCTTTTGGGTCTCAGCTCGTCCGTCATGTAGACGATATGAGAGATCTCGAGGGAGAGGCATGTTCGTACAGGTCTCCGCGCTTATTGATCCGCGTCGCCCGGCCGGGAACATTAACCTCCTGCTCCGGCGCAATAGCTTTCTCGGTCTGAGTAACGCGAAAAGCGACCCCGAACCCGACAGGATCCACAGCATGAATTGATCCGTCGGCATACTCGCGGACGTCGCGGTCGGCAGAGAGATTGTCGGCTAGGGCCTTCAGATCAGCGTCGGCGCGGACGCCGAAGGTGCATTCGCGGGCTGTAGCGTCCATGCTTTCGCCTACGGCGGGGGTAGCTCGGGATCGTCTGGCGAACAGATCTCCACGGTGGCGCCGTTCTGGCAGGCGAAGGTCAGATGCCCGTTTCCCGCGTCGATCTTCTTAAGGCCGAAATCGGTCCAGAAAGTTTCAGCTTTTACGAGGTCCTTGACCCCGTAGGTTACCTTGTCGATCCCGGTCTGGCTCATCTAAAGTCTCCCTGAAGCCGGTCTGGGGCAAATCTATCCGTTTTGCATCGCGTTGTTAATCGGCGCAGGAATGAGATTTATCACGCGAGGCCCGCATAAGCGCTTTCCGTCACTCTATCGAACAGCGCCTCGACCCAGTCCTTTTTCGATGCCGCGGACGATCAGCACGATGGCGGTGCCGTTCAAGTCGTCTGGCCAGGCGTCGAGACGGGTGATCGGGTGTATGACGTGCTGGACGCCGTGGACGACCGCCGGCCGCGACGGATCGTCGGTCAACGCGACTAGCCCCTTGAGGCGGAGAAGGTTGTCGCCGCGCTGGTCGGCCAGCATCTGAAGGAAAGAGGACAGCGCGCCACGGCCGATCGGTTTGTCGCGTTTGATCGCATAGGCGACGATGTCGTCGTCGTGCCGGTCGACGTCGTGCGCATGCTCATGCTCATGCTGCACCCTGGCCTCTTGGGCGAGCCACGCTGCGACGTCGGCTCCTTTCGCCCCCGGGTCGTACATACCACCGGCGAACAAAGTCTCCGGCGTCGTCTGTCCCTGCGTACATAATTCAATATCCGCCGTGAACCCAGTCCAAAGCCGCGCGGTAAGCGCTTCGACCGCGCTTGCGTCGGTTGCGATATCAGTCTTGGTCAGCAGGATCGTGTCGGCGACCGCGACCTGCTTCACCGCCTCAGGTTGTGCCGAGAAGGTCGCCGCCGCGTTAACGGCGTCGACGGCGGTAACGAACCGAGCGGGCCGGTAATGAGCGAGACTAGGGGTTCCTGCATAAGCGTGTGAATGATTGGCGCTGGATCGGCGAGGCCTGGTTTCCAGCACCACGCGCTGAAATGGCTGGATAGTGCCAGCCGTCCGCCCGCTCCCACAGATCGATTAATGTTTTGGTCAGGTCGCCGCGGATGGTGCAGCAGACGCAGCCACAGGAGAGGTCGATGATGTTCTCTTCGGAGGATTCCATCAGCGCGTGGTCGGACCTACCTCGCCGAACTCGTTGACGATGACGGCGGTATCTGACCAGTCTTGGTCTCGCAGAAGGCGAGAGAGGATTGTCGTCTTGCCGCTGCCGAGAAAGCCGGTCAGTACTGAGACGGGGATTAGGTTTTTCGATGTCATACCTTTATGTGACATTGAGCGCGCGGCTTGTCATCCCGCCCCTCTTGCGTGGTCTTTTCGGGAGCGCGGCCAGCCGATATACCTTCGACGGGACAAGGGGGAAGAGAGCCATGCGCGCCGTCGTTATCACCGATACCAGCAACCGCAACGTCGCTATTGAAGAACTGCGGACCCGGTGCCGGGCGATAACGGATTCTCGTCGACGTGAAGGCGTGCGGCATCAACTTTACCGACCTGCTGTCGCTCGACGGCAAAGTACCAGAACAACCCGCCGCCGCCCTTCACCCCCGGCAAGGACGCGGCTGGTGTCGTCTTGTCGGTCGGCGCGAATGTGACAGGTCACAAGATCGGCGACCAGTGATCGCACATGTAATCCATGGCGCGATGGCGGAAAGACGGTCTGCTCGGAGAAACTTGCCTTTAAGCTGCCCGACGGCGTCGAGTTCGACGCGGCGGCGGCGATGAGGCTCGCCTCTCGCTCACGGCGTATATCGCACTGATGCGGCGCGGCCGGATGTCAGCGGACGATGTCGTGCTGATCAACGGCGCGTCGGGTGGGGTCGGACTGGCGGCGGTCAGGATCGCGAAGGCGCTTGGCGCCAAGAAAGTGCTGGCAGGTCTCACTACGCCGTCGAAGGGGACATTGTCCTGGCGAGGGGCGGACGCAATCATAGACCTGACGGCGGACGACCTGAAGGACAGTATCCGCGCACAGGTAGCCGTAGCGGCTGACGGTGCGGGGGTAGATCTTGCGTTTGATCTGGTCGGCGGCGAGGTTTTCGACGCGACGCTCCGGGCCATCTCGAGCGAGGGACGTGTTGTTGTTTCCGGCTTTACGTCGGGCACGATCCCTGCGGTGCGAACGAACTACCTGTTGCTAAAGAACATCGCGGTCGTTGGCTCGACCATTAATTTCTATATCAAGGATGGATCGCCGCTGATCGGAGAAGCGCAGCAGGCGCTATTCGAGCTGCTTCTTGCCGGCAAGATCGCGCCCAATATCATGAGCCGATTCTCGTTCGACGAGTACATGGACGGCATCATGATGCTCGAGGACCGAAAAATTGTTGGCAAATCCGTGTTAGTCATGTGAGCGGCTGGCGCAGGAAATCCCGATGCTCAACCGACCCTGCTATTCTGCTGCAATCGCAGTAGTTCTATTGATTTTCTCGGCTGCTCCCGCAGCCGCCGATGCTATCGACGGCAATTGGTGCAATGGCGCGAAACACCTTCACATCGCGGGGTCGACGATCGTTACGTCCGGCGGCGTCAGGACACAGGGCGAATACGGGCGGCACGATTTCACGTACATAGTTCCGGGGGGTGAAGAAAACGCCGGACGGCGCGTCTACATGGATCTCTGGGGTGACGACGTTATGCAGCTCTGGCCCAACGGACGTAAGTCCGATCCGAAGTCGGGCGGCACCCAGATTTGGAAGCGCTGCGCCGCGCCGACAAGCTGACCGCCCGATAAAAAAGAGCGGTTCTAGGCGCCTCCGAAGCCGCCGCAAGCTGCCCCGCTATCTCTGCTGCCATCGAAACGGTGATCGCCACCGTCCCGCAAGCGAGCGCGGGCTGGGGGCCAAATCTCCTCCAACGGCGCGCCAAAAGTTGCGCGATCGCGGTCCATGACCTCTTCGAATTCCGCCCGGAGAGTATTGTGGTCATCCTTGGTGCCCTTGGCCAGGCGGTGATCCAGGAGGCGCCCGAGAATATCGTCGCGTAGTCGGTTCCAGTAATCCTCTGTGTCAAGGAGGCGCACGTGCCAGGCCTGATCGACGTCCTCCGATAGGACCGTGAGCATCGTTGTGCGGGCCGCGAGGTCGAGAAAGTACTGGTATTGGTCGATGACCGCTCAGCCGTATTCGGGCTTCGAGCTCTTTTCGCGCGAAGGCAGTTTGGTCCAGGCTGACGTCACACCCGTGTCGTCGACCGAATAGTTCCGGATGGCCGCCCGTAGCGGGCCGTATGCGTCGTCGCCGATTTTGTCTCCTGCCCGTCAACCCTCCCTCAAGCCTCTCGCAATCGGCGCGTTAATCGATCCAGATGACGAATATCCCAGACAGTGCCATGCAGCATAAGCAGGACGTCTCGAGCACGCGAATTCCGACACTCGCGGCGCGCATGGCACGATGCGTCATGCCGCCGTGACACGGCCTCCCGGTCGCGACTATGCTGACGCCAGCAATAGAGCGGGAGTTAATGGAATGCCTCACGGCAAACCGAAAATCGCAATTATTGGCGCGGGCATCGGCGGGCTCGCTGTGTCCGCCTCGCTGCGGAAAGCAGGTTTCGAGACCATGATCTACGAGCAGGCTCCCGCTTTGCGCGCGTCGGCTCAGGCATCCAAATGAGCCCCAACGCCATGAAGGTGCTGGACGGCATCGGCGTCGGCGCGGAAATCCGCGCTGCGGCCTTTGAGCCTCCCTACTGGCGGAACCGGGTGTCGGACACCGGCGAAATGACGAATGAGCATCCGCTCGGCCCGGACGCCAAGAAGCGGTATGGGGTGCCCTACGTGCTGATGCATCGCGGTGACCTGCACGCGGCGCTGCATGGCGTGGTTCCCGACAAGACGATCTGCTATCGCCACAAGCTTACCGGGATCGAGCAGGGTGATCGAGGTATCCGGCTGGCGTTCGACAACGGGACCACGGTTGAGCCTGACGCCGTGATTGCGTCGGACGGCGTGCATTCGGTCGTCCGCGACACGATGCTCGAATCCGTTAAACCGCAGTTCACCGGCCGTCTCGCGTATCGGACGACTTTTCCGGCGGACTTGCTACAAGGGCATGTTATCGACGACAGCTGCAAATGGTGGGGTCCCGACCGGCACATCGTGATCTATTACGTTACCGCGAACCGCAACGAGGTCTATTTCACGACCAGTCAGCCGGAGCCCGACTTCCAGGTCGAATCTTGGTCGGCGACTGGCGACGTGAACGACTTGCGCGCCGCGTTTGCGGAATTCCACGAGGATGTTCGCGCCGTTCTTGACGCGTGTCCGAAGGTCCACAAGTGGGCGATTTTCGAACGAGATCCGCTGCCGAAGTGGCAGGAAGAGGCGGTGACGCTGATGGGTGATGCTTGTCACCCCATGACGCCCTATATGGCGCAGGGCGCGGCGTCGGCGCTGGAAGATGCCGTCGTCTTGTCACGTTGCATTGCGGATTTCGGGGGAGACGACATTCCCGGTGCCTTCCGACGGTTCGAGACGGCGCGCAAGGAGCGAACCGCGACGATCCAGGCGACCTCGCACCGCAACGAATTCATGCGCCAGGCGACCGATCCTGACTGGGTCTATGGCTACGATGCCTGGAAGACCGAGCTTCCCGCGGCTGGTTGAAGATTTATCTAAAGTCCAACTGACGTTTATCGAAAATAAACTTTAAAACACTGATATTATTATTATTTCTGTAATGTCACCGCGATTTTTTTCTTCCAAAAGCCGGAAAGAGGGCATGCATGCCGGTATGCACGTAAAATCGATCAGGATTGAGTTCGATGGGGATGAGCATATCGGCCGGTTGCGACTCGGTGGTGAGAGACCGGCACACGTTTAATTCGAATAAGAATTTTGGCCATGAAATGGCCCGGCTTGTGGCCGATTAGCTTGCGGGATTAAACGAAGAGTTTCAGCCGCGGTCGGCGACTGCGTATCGCTCAAGGTACAGTTGCAGCAGGACGTCTGTTCTACTCAACAGTCCAAAAGCGCAAAGCACAGCCTGTTGGACCTGTTGTACTGGTATGGGTGCAGCCAACGACGCTTCTGGACCGTCTCTGTCAGGCGGGCGTGCTGGCGCAATTCCGTGTCAGTGGATAGAAGTCAGTTCGTTCGCTCGGCTGCCGCATGGCGGCCGGCGAGACGGCCCGAGGTGAAGCCCCAGCCGAGATGATGGCCGTGGCCTTCTAGTAGGAGGCCGCCCTGGCCCGTCGATCCCGCGGCGTAGAGCCCTGGGACCGGCGTGTTGTTTTCTCCCATAACCTGCAGCCGTTCGTTCACGGCGAGCCCGCCGTCCGTCGTCATGATGTAGGCGCAGACCGGCCCCAGTGCGTAGAACGGCGGCGATCCGAGTGGCCGCCGATCGCCGCCGGCGTCTGTCTCGTTATAGGCAGCGACAGACGCCTCGAGTTTTTGAGGGTCCATCCCCGTCTTAACCGCAAGCTCGGCGAGCGTATCAGCGCGATAGAAAATGTCAGGCCGGTTGCGCCGATAGTCGTCGAGATAAGCGTAGGCGATGCCAGGTGCCGTCGAAATGAAGTTCGGCCACGCCTGGAAGGTCGCGCCGAGCGCCCCGTCCATCACTACGAAAGCTTCGCCGTCCGGCTGTTGCGGCATGTTATCCGATGGGCTCTTCAGTTCGTCCGCGAACCGTTCGCCGCGCCGGTTGATGAGCAGTGCTCCCTGCCGATAGAGGTCCAGCGACGGCATAAGGGCGGTCGTCAGGAAGCCAAGCACGAACGGTCGGACGATGGCCGACGGCATGTTGTTGATAGACCAGCGCACTATGCGCGCGAGCCAGAGCCATGGTGGCAGTCGGCGGATAAAGGTCTCTTTAGTCGGCGGCACGAAGCGGATTTCTGGGCCGAGCGCCACGTCACCATTTAGTACCCGGCCTCCCAGCGCTGTGACCGGGTCGTGCCAGTCGCCGGTGCTCGTTTCGTTGAAGGGGCCGATCTGCGCAACTTCCGGCGGCATATAACGCTGCTTGAGCAGTTGATTGGCCGAGAAGTCCCCCGCCGCCAGGATGACGCTACGCTGTGCGCTGATTTGCTTGCCGTCGGCCGTGACGATGCCCGAGACGCGACCCTCCTCGACGATTAGATCTCGCATTGGCGTCGCCGTCATGATGTCGACGCCAAGCTTGCGCGCGTGTTTTGATAGGTGATGGATGAACATCCGCGAGTTCGGAAGGATGTTGTGCATCCTGGGTTTTGTATGCGGCGGTTCCGGCATCGGTCCGTAGAAAACCAGCCCAAGGCTCAGCAGCCAGTCAAATGTTGGCGGTGTGTTGTCGACAAGCAGCCGTCGCAAAGCTTCGTTGTCTCGGCCCTTGAGGCGGGCGGTATGGAACAGCGGCATGTCAGCGAAATGCTGGTCTGGGTCGTCTGCGACACCGGCGGCCTTTTGATGCGGCGAACCGCTCGTCGTGATCGAGCCGACGGACCAGCCGGTGGTGCCCCCGAGATTTTTATTCTTCTCGACCATTAGTGTCCGCGCACCGTTTTCGGCTGCGGAGATAGCGGCGGCGAGACCCGCGCTGCCACTGCCGACGACGATGACGTCGTAATCCGAACCGTTATTGCCTGCGGCCGTCATCGGAGTTCCTAAACCAGCCGCGGCGGCAGCTTGATGCGCTCTGGCATTGCCGCGCCGCGGCCGGCCGCAACCGCCCGCTTGTATATTTCGATAGCAAGTGAGAGATCAGAAATGCCCATCCCCATCGCCTTATAGAGCGTCAGGTCTGCGTTCTCGAGGCGGGTTTCGTCTGCAGCGATGATCGATGAGATCGTCCGAACTTCCGCCCATTTTGCCTCGTCATTGCCATAGTGCGCTCGAAACTCAGCTGAAAGATCGCGAACACTAGGCAAGCTATCGACGGCGACGACGTCGGCGCGGTCGAAAACGTCGTCGGTATACTCAACGCGAGCGGGTACGATCGCTCCCATCGCGTTGAGATGGCTGCCCCGCGCGAGCATGTCGGCGCGAAGGAATGCCTCGGTCGAGTTGGTGATGAGCGTGACGATGGGCGTGTCGGTAACGGCGTCTTCCAGCGTTTCGACCGGAATTGTCTTGATACCTAGTGCGGCGGTCACGCTTTCGGCGAACCTAGCGCGTGTTTCTGGATTGCGGCTGAAGACGCGGACCTCCCGCACCGGCCGGACAGCGTGGACGGCGGCGATCTGCGGTAGCGACTGTTTGCCGGTCCCTACGATGCCCATCTCGTTGGCACCGGTGGGCGCGAGCCGTTTGGTGCCGACGCCGGTGACCGAAGCGGTGCGCATTTGACCCAGAGCGGTCGCCTCTACGACGCCCAGACAGCGTCCGTCGTCGAGGGCGAACAGTGTCAGGGTGGTTTCCGATTTTCCCTGGATGTTCACTCAGGTCTTGAAGCCGCAAATGCCCTCACCTGCGACGGCACCGCCGATGCCGTGCATAGCGTCGTTTGCGGCGACCATAACATGGGTCTTTGGCAAATTGACGGCGAGGTCCCGCGCCTCAAGCGCAAGCGTCCGTTCCAGTGCGTCTATCGCTTCGGGCAGACTGATCAGCTCCACCACGTCCCTTTCGGTAATCCAGATCGGCGCGGCGCCCATTAACCGTGTCCTTCCCCAAAATCTCTGAGCGCCGATTGTATCGCCGCGCGCACTTCGGATAAACCGCGGGACTATCGTTTCCTACCGCGCTACGATCCATTGGCAATAACGTTTTCTTTATTTGTGTCCCATTTGGGGAATGGATAGATTTCGACATTGTCGTCCATCAGAGAGTAGGACGACCCAACATTGAAATTCCCGGGAGGGGTTTAATGATTTCCAAGCTTTCCAGCAGCATTGCCGCTGCTGCTGCCGTCGCCACCGTTGCCGGCCTCGCGACCTCCGCGCATGCGCAGACCACGCTACGCATGCAGACGTTCATTCCGCCGGTCGCAAACCCCGGCAAGACGTTCCCTGATTCCGTGGGCAAAAAATCGGCGAGGCCTCGGGCGGCAAGCTGAAGGTGCAGCCGTTCTGGACGATGCAGCTTGTGTGCAAGGCGCCCCAGCTTCTGATCAGGTGCGCGACGGCGTGATCGACATCGCATGGACGCTGCCGGGCTTCACGCCGGGTCGCATGCCGCGCGTTGAGCCCCTTTGAGCTTCCGTTCGTGCATAAGGACGCGCTGCCTTCTACGCTGGCGTTGCAGGACTACCAGAAGATGCACCTGCGACGGATCTGAAGTGACACCATCCGTTGCTCGTTCACGTGCACGCCGGCTTCCTGCTCCAGACCAAGAACCGATCAAGACTATGGCTGACCTCAAGGGTATGAAGCTTGCGCCGCGTCGCGCGCAGGGGTCTGGTTATTGAACGCAATGGGAGCCACCGGCATCGGTATGCCGTTGCCGCAGATCCCGCCGGCGCTGTCGAAGGGGTGTTACCGACGGCGTGACGCTGCCGTATGAAATCGCACCTGCCGTGAAGACGCCTGACCTGGTGAGCAACTTCACGACGCTGGCGGGATCAACCGCGTCTCGGCACGAATGTCTTCACCTTCCTCATGAACAAGAACAGCTATGCAAAGCTACCGAAGAACCTTCAAAGGTGATCGACGACAACTCCGGCAGTAAAATCGCCGAAATGGGGGCAAGAATTGGGAGGCCACTCAGGAGCCAGGGCTTAAGATGGTCAAGGCGAAGAAGAAGAATAAGTTCCACGTTGTTCCCCAAGCCGAGGTCGAGAAGATGCGCGCCGCGGCGCAGCCTGTGTTCACGCGCTGGTTCGCCGAGATGGACAAGATTGGCGTCGACGGCAGAACTCCTTGCCGATGCCCGTCAGCTCATCGACAAATACTCTAAGTAGTGTGACCGCCCGGCCGGACTCTCGGCCGGGCGGCTATTCCCTTGCATGGCTAAAGTATCAAAACTTCCAGCGGACCATCGGATCCAGTCGGGCGCGTGCTCCATCGTATCGCCCGAGTCCTCGCCATTTTGGGTGGGTTCGTCCTGTGCGTACTAGCGGGATTGACGACGGTCAGCGTGATCGGGCGCGGCGCATTTTTCGGCGCCGGTGCCCGGCGATTTCGAGATCATCG
This sequence comes from Alphaproteobacteria bacterium, assembly GCA_038131485.1. Classification (GTDB taxonomy): domain Bacteria; phylum Pseudomonadota; class Alphaproteobacteria; order MPNO01; family UBA830; genus JAYQUR01. The sequence continues at coordinate 49,037 of JAYPPO010000006.1, read as the reverse complement.
CCATCGGCACGGGCCTCGCGGTTTTCGCCTTCCTGCCGTGGTGCCAGCTTACCTGCAGCAACGTGCCTGTCGATTTCTTCATGACGCGCGCACCCGTTCGCCTCAAGGCGTTCTGTGACCTGATCGGTGGGATCCTGTATCTCGTGATTGGCGGATCCTCACCTGGCGGATGATCTTCGGCGGCATCGATATGTACAACTATGATGAGATGTCGATGACGATCAGTTTCCGCGCTGGACGACCTTCCCACCGTCGATTGCGATGATGGGCTTCCTCGTCGTTATCACCGTCTACACTGTCTGGCGCAGCTTCGCCGAGGCGGCGCGTGGCGAGTTCTTCGAAGATTATTCCAGCCCGGAGTGCCTGAGAAATGGTGATTGGCCATAATCGGTCTAATCGGTTTTGGCATCCCTGCTGCTGCGCTGCGATCCGCATTCCGATCGCGATCGCGATGCTCGCCGTTGGGATGGTGGATACGTTTTATCGCCGGCGAAACGGCCTCTTCAGCTATCTAGACCGGAAACTCACTGGCGGTTTACAGCGGAGACGTTATCTGTGGTGCCGCTATTTGTCCTGATGGGTAATCTGCGGCCAAGGCCGGACTGAGCCAGGCCTTGTTCATCGGCGGCGAATGCTTGGTTAGGGCAGTTTCGCGGCGGCATCGCGATGGCGGCTGTCGGCGGCTGCGCGGGGTTCGGTAATCACCGGCTCGTCGCTCGCTACAGCAGCGACCATGGGCTCGTCGCGCTTCCAGAGCTAAGCGCTATAACTATTCGGGCGGTCTTGCGACGGGGCGCTGGCAGCTGGCGGTACGCTCGGTATTCTCATTCCGCCGTCAATCAGTCCTGATCATCTATGCGGTCATGGTCGAGGCAAATGTCGCAACGCTTTTCCAGGCGGCCTTCATTCCGGGCATTCTCGCCGCGATCGGCTATATCCTCGCGATAGCAATCGTCGTTCGCGTTTTTCCTGATTCCGGCCCCGCGGGGCCCAAGACCACGTTCTTGCGAAAGTGGCAGGCGCTCGTAGAGATCTGGCCCGTCTTGGTAATCTTCCTACTGGTAATGGGAGGCATCTACGCGGGTATCTTCACGCCGACCGAGGGGGCAGGCGTCGGTGCCACTGGAACATTCATTATCGCGGTGATGCGCGGCGGAATGGGCTGGAGCGGTTTCGTTGACGCAATCCTCGGAACGGCATCGACCACCGGGATGATCTTTCTGATCCTGCTCGGTGCATCCGTCTTCAACGCGTTTCTCGGTTTCTCCCAGCTGCCTATCTACGCAGCGGACTTCTTTCAGAACTCTGGTCTTAGCCCCATGCTGGTGCTGACCGCCATGATCCTCCTCTACATCGCGCTCGGCCTAGTCATGGACTCGCTGTCTATGATCCTTCTAACGGTTCCGATTTTTTGGCCCATCATCGCGGGCCTCGATTTTCCCGTGCAGGGTGAGGATCTGAAACTATGGTTCGGCATCATATCGCTGATTGTCGTCGAAGTTGGGCTGATCACGCCCCCAGTCGGTCTCAACGTCTTCATAATCAACGCGATGGCGAGGGATGTGCCGATGCTCGAATCCTTTAAGGGCGTCCTGCCGTTCTTCCTGTCGGATGCGGTTCGCGTCGTATTCATCGTCGCGTTCCCTACGATAACGCTCATCCTGCCAAGACTGCTTGAAAACTAGAGGCCGGCGGCAGGCTGTGCCCCGATCAACGGCACGGAATTTCACCTGAAGCGCGCTCAATGTAACGAAGATATTCTGTCATCGCCCGGTGCAAGCGGCGTTCGCATACTGTCCGAGTATCTTGAGCCGTTGCACCGTTTCGAGGTTTTTGGCGCGTCTGACTTGCTGGAATTAACTTAGTTGATCGATGCAACGAGCGCTTAGGTCGCCGATACTGCGCCTAACCTCATTGGGCGTGTCTCCCTGAATTTTCAGGGAAAAAAAGCTAAAATTTGAATTAATGGCGACGGATGAGCCTTGTTATCAACCGGGCACAAATTGTCGTAACCGTCAGGGCAGGAATTCGTCCAGATCAACCTTGTCAAAATTTCTCGGCATGGCGCGTTCGAACCGTGCACGCTCTTCCTTCTGGGTGAGAGCCGGTTTGGTCGCGTCTATCATCCATTTTGTGCCGATGCGGTGGAAACTGTTCTGGCCCGGCACGATCGGCGACACGTTGTCGAGCGCGAAGACGCGTGTGTTGGGAATCATAATTACGTCGCGCTCGGCGTGCACGCGCGTCGTCATCGACCACATGACCTGACGTAGATCGTTGGCGTCGATGTCGTCATCGACCGCGATGGCGAATTTCGGATGCAGATAAGCTCCGGAGAGTGCAGCCATCAGTGCGGTCTTGGCCTGTCCCTCGACGCGTGGGCGGATCTTCAGGACTAGCATCATCATGCCAGCCGATGGGTGGCAGCGGACGTCGAGCAGGTCTAGCCCACCCTCGACATTGCGCAGCTGTTCCTTAGTCGCAATCTCGATGCCAAGCGACATCGTGCCCTGTGTGTCGGTAGTCGGGTAGCCACAGTGGACGGCATAGAAGATTGGGTCCTTGCGGCGGGTGACGCAGTTAACCCGGAATACATGCGAAGTGGTTGCCTCGGCATAGGTGCCCGGGATTTCGCCAAACGGGCCTTCCGGTTCCTGCCGATCGAGCAAGACTTCCCCCTCGAGCACGAGTTCGGCTTCTGCAGGCACTTCGAGGTCGATTGTCTTGCACTTGACCATACGTATGCCTTCACCGATCAGCGAGCCGGCAACTTCTAGCTCATCTTTGCCGAAGCTCGTGGTGAAGCCGGCGCCGTAGAAGATCGCGGGGTGCGCGCCGTAGACCATTGCGACGGGCATGCCGCGTCCCTCGGCTGCGTACATGTCGTAGATACGCTTGGCCTGGCGCGGCACCATGATGAAGCCCGTCTCACGCTCGTTGAGGACCATCTGGCGGTGCACCGACATGTTGCGGATGCCCGTCTTGGGATCCTTCACGATTGCCATGCCAGAGGCGAAATAGCGCCCGCCGTCCTCTTCTGACGTCATCATGGCCGGAATGTCGAGAATGTTAACGTCATCTCCCTCGAAGACAACCTCCTGCACCGGCGCGTTTCCGGCGCCGACATCCATGGTCGGCACTGTCTGTTGCAACCGGCTGCTGATCTCGTCGAGGATTACGCTTTCATCGACATTGAGGCCGATGGCCCATTTGCGCCGATCCGACAGGATCTGGCTGGTCGCTTGCCAGTTCTCGTGGCCTTTAAGATTCGTGAAAAGGCTCGCCTTACCCAACTCGTTGTATGCCTTCCACTCGATCGCGGCCATGTTGGAAGCCGGATCCACTTCCTTGTCGAAACGGATCAGCTCGCCCTGTTGTTCGAGGTTAGCGAGAAACGTGCGATATGATTGATCGGGCATGACGCGGTCTTCTAAGGTTACAATTCAGTATTTCATAAGCGGCGACGGAGAAGGGCGCAACGCCCGTTCCGTCATGTCAGGTGCCGGATTCGGCATAGCGCTTGCGATGTAGGCCCGCGTTCCCGTATGTCGCGGTGAGTGTCATGGCCCGTTTCAGATACAGGCCTATATCGTGCTCGTCGGTGAAGCCGATACCACCATGCATCTGGATCGCGGTCTTGGTCACGGTCATTGCATTGCGCGCGGTGAGCGACATGGCTGCTGAGGCTAGGCCCGAAGTGCATCCGCGTGCGTCAATGGCGGAGGCTGCCTGGTAGATTAGCGAACGGCACATCTCGATGGCAGTGAGGCTGTCGACGGCGCGGTGCTGCAGCGCTTGGAACGACCCGATGGGTTTGCCGAACTGCTCGCGCACCTTGAGATAGTCGAGTGCGATCGCGTGCGCACCTTCCATGACACCGAGCAGTTCCGCGGCGGCTGCGAGGTGCATCGCGTCCAGCAGACGGGCGAGCGTTGCGGACGCGCCGTTCGAGCCGCAAGCAGGTCGGGCGGCGCAGCCGTGCAAGATGAGGAGGCCCGCGACGGCGCCGTCCATAGTCGCGGCGGGCTCGATGGACGCGTCAGCTGCGTCGACCAGGTAAAGAAGGGCCTTGCCGTCGGCCGAGGCTGAGACCAGAAAACCGTCCGCGTCCCCGGCGAACGGCACGCCGTGTTTCGACCCGCTTAGGGTAGTGTCGGGCGATGCGGCCGTGCCCGGCGGTTCATCTCCCAGCATGCGCGGGCCCTCTGCCAAAGCCGGTAAGATGATGCGGTCGCCGGCGACGATCCGCCTGACAGTGGCCGCATCGTCGATGGCGGCAGCAGTAGCGGCGACCGCGCCGACCGGCAGCGGGATCAGCTTTTTTCCGAGTTCTTGCGTCACCAGACAAAGTTCCGTCAGACCGAGCCCGAGCCCGCCCGCACTCTCTTCCGCAAGAATAGAGAGCCATCCGGCTTCCGCCGCTTGGCGCCACAGTCCGCGGGAAATCTTGGCGTCCGCTGTGCGCAGTGCCCGCAGACTGGCTGCGCCTCCGTGCCTCTCGGCGAAGGTCGCGGCACTGTCGCGCAGCAGCGTCTGTTCATCGGTCAGAAGTAGTTCCATCAGGTCCTTGCCATCATGCCATCTCCGATTCTTTGGCGGCAAGTTCCCGCAGATCGGCCTTAAGGATCTTGCCATTACTGTTGCGCGGCAAGTTGTCGATGGGTAGCACCCGCTTTGGTTTCTTGTAGCTCGCGATCAGAGTTCGGCAATGTTCGATGATGTCAGCTTCTTCGGCAGATTTTCCCGGATGGAAGGTCACGAACGCGCAGACGGCTTCGCCGAATTCTGGATCAGGTATCGGCACCACGGCGGCCTCGTTAACCGCCGCATGCGTCTCAATTGCGTCCTCCACCTCGCGCGAATAGATGTTGAGCCCGCCCGAGACGATCATGTCTTTGGCGCGGTCTACAAAATAGAGATAGCCGTCCTGGTCGAGGCGTCCGACATCACCGGTCACGAGCCAGTCATCGTGGAAGGCCTTTGCGGTTTCCTCCGGCTTCTTCCAGTATTCAGTCATTGTCATCAGGCCAGGCGGCCCGCAGCGCATCAGGATTTCGCCGGCCTCGCCCTGCGGCAGGTCATTGCGGTGGGCGTCGACAATTCGGATCTCGACTCCCGGCACCGCACGCCCGCAGGACGCCGCGTGGCTTTTCTGTTCCTCCGGCCGCAGGCAGGTGATGAAGCCGGATTCGGTCTGGGCATAGAAACTATAGAGCCCGAGATGCGGCAGCGCCCTCCCGAGCCGCTGCTTAACCTCGACCGGGAAGGCTTCGCCAGTCGCCACCATCATCCGAAGCGTCTTGCAGGCTTCCGGCCGTTTCTCGATTTCTGGCATCAGCATGCGGGCGATCGTCGGCACGAGGCCAATGGCGGTGATCCTTTCCTTTTCGATCGTATCTACGCACGAGACAGGATCGAACTTCGGCATCACGACGACCGCGCATCCGAGGCAGACGGAGTTCGCGATACGGCCGAGGCCTGTTCGGTGCGCCATAGGTGTGGTCGCGATAATCCGGTCGGTCTCGTTCATGCCCCACTCTTTGTGGTTCATGAAGCCGCCGATCATCACCAGCGAGGAATGGGTCGACACCGCGCCTTTGGGCCTGCCGGTCGTGCCCGACGTGTAGCCGATCATCAGCGAATCGGGCTTGGTCGGTAGGGGTGGGGGCGGAGTGACGTTGTCGACGCGGAGGTCGTTGAACGAAATCTCGCAATTTTCCGCGTCGCCGAAGCAGACTAGAAGCGGGTTGCCGACCTTCTCGGCGGCGGCATGCACGGTTTCGCGGAAATCCGGTGCGAAAAAGATCGCCCACGGTTCGCAGTCGGTGATGATGTAGTCAGCTTCGGGTGGCGCGAGGCGGGTTGAAATGGGCACGATCACCCCGCCCGACTTTGCCGCTCCAACCATCGCCTCGATCAGCTCGGCGCTGTTCGGGAGATACATTACGATCCGGTCGCCAATTTTTTGGCCGCGACCGAGATACGCGTTAGCCAGTCGGTTGGCGGTTAGGTCGAGCTCGCCAAATGAAATCCGGCGTTCGCCGCAAACCAACGCTTCCCGGTCGGGGTGACGCATCGCGGCGTCCGCCAGCATGGCGCCGAGCTTCATGGCCTATCTCTTTTTTTGCGATTGGCGGCCTTGTCGGGCTCGAATGCGAAATAGGTGATGTCGTCGTTCAGCTTTTCCCACGCGACCTTCACGCGCATCCCGATCTCGACCGTCTCGGGTGTGACGTTGAGCATATTGGCGACCATGCGGACGCCCTCGTCCAGCTCGATTAACCCGACGATGTAGGGCGTCTTGTCCTCAAAGCCCGGCGTTGCGACGTGCGTAATGGTATAGGAATAGAGTTCGCCCTTGCCCAAAGTGGTCTTCCATTGGAGGTTCCGCCGGCCGGTACGCACGCTATTGGCGCGCGGCCAGAACTGGTATTTGCGCGCCGCCGGGTCCCATTGAAGCATCAGCTTTCCCTTCTTGGCGCCATCCCAGAATTCCTGCGTCGTCGGCGTTGGTTTCGGAACAGGGCGGGGCTTCACGTCGGTTTTAGTCACCATTCTCTCTCTTCCTGCCCTTAGTTCACCAAAACCATGGCGTTGGCCGATCCCCAATTGCGGCCGTACGGGATGACGCCAATGCCCGTGACGAGCGCGTTGCGCGCGTTCGGAACCTGGCGGCCTTTCGCTTCGCCCATCAGCTGGCGGACGGCTTCCGTCAGGTTGATGCCGCCGCCGGCGAGGCCCGGCTGGCCGCAGCTGATCTGCCCGCCGCCCGTGTTGATTGGCAGGTCGCCCTTCGGCCCGAGATCCATATCCCGCAGGAACTGCGAGCCCTGACCCTTCTTCGCGAAGCCGCACTGTTCGGTCTTCAGCATGACGGCAAAAAGAAAATCGTCGTAGGGGTGGAACATGTCGATGTCCTTCGCCTTCAGCTTCGCCTGTCGCAGCGCCTTTGGGCCGGTGATCGAATGGCCGGTCGCGGTTATGTCGGGCGTCTGGTTGGCGCAATCGAAGTTGGATATCTCGGCGTAAGAGATCGGATAGACGCGGTTGCCGAGGCCAAGTTTTTTGGCTCGGCTAGTCTTCATCATAAGGAGACCGTTGCCGCCGTCGCACCACATCACGGAATCCAGAAGGCGAAGCGGCGTCGAGACCTGCCGCGAGTTGATATAGTCCTGAACGGTGATCTTCTTGCGGAGGCTCTCGTAAGCGTTTGGATTTTTGATTGCGCCGTTGCGCTGCGCGACGGCGAGCGCGCCAAGGCCCTCGAAATCGAGATCGTACTGGTGCTCGTAGCGGTTCATCAGCAGGCCGAACGCGCCTGGAGGTCCCTGAATACCGACAGGGTCCCAAAATTCGTTGCGATAGCTGCCGTAATAGGCCCGCCACTGCGTCGACGGCGCGTCGACGCCTAGGATCATTGCGGTCTCGCACAAGCCGGATTTGATGGCCATTGCCGCCCGCGCGACGTTGCCGATCGCGGATGCGCCGCCGATGTCGGTGGTCTGCAGCCAGCTTGTTGAGATGCCGAGATATTCCGTGGCATAGCCCGACCAGAATGGGTTCGAGCATTCGCTGAGTGGTACGGTGAAGGTAACCCCGTCAATGTCTGACGGGCCCAGCTTGGACTTTCTGTATAGGCCTTCGGCGACCTCGGCGGCGATCTCGTAGGCGGATCGCCCGCCGCGTCGTTCAATCTTCGTCTCTGAGTAGGCGACGATACAGATGTCCTTGTCCGCGAGGAAGTTACCCGCCATAACGACTCTCCCGTATACGATCCGATTATTGTCCCTTGAAATCCGGCTTGCGGCGTTCGGAGAACGCCTTTAGACCCTCGGTCCGATCCTCCGCCCATGAAAGCATGTACATAAGGTCTGCCTCCTGCAGGAACCCCTGCTGAAGTGTCATGTCGCGGCCGCGGTTGATGGCCTGCTTAGACATCATGGTCGAAATAGGACCTACGCCCTTCATCTCCTCAGTGATCTCCCGCACCTTCGCGAGTGCCTTACCGGCCGAGACGACATGGTTCACCATGCGGTGTTCTTTTGCTTCCGACGCGGGGATACGCCGCGCCGTCCAAATGAGCTCCTTGGCGAGCGGCGCGCCGATCAGACGCGGCAGGTTCTGGGTGCCGCCCGCGCCGGGGATCAGGCTGTAGCGACCTTCCGGCAGGCCGAAGCTCGCATTCTCGCCGGCGATAATGAAATCGCACATCAGCGCTAGTTCCAGCCCGCCGCCGAGGCAAAAGCCTTCGACCGCGGCGATCACCGGCTTCGTGTAGTTCATCATGAACCGATAGAGCAGGCGGTTGCGTCGCTGATTGTAGCGAGAGCGATAGTTGTCGTATCGGTCTTCTGGCAGATCCTGGAACCCGCCAAGGTCGGCGCCTGCGCAAAATGCCCTCTCGTTTCCTAAGAGGACGACGGCGATGATGCTGCGATCGAGCTCGACAGCGTCCATTGCGTGCATGATGTCGTCCGCCATTTCCTCATTCATCGCGTTCAACTGCTCGGGCCGGTTGAACTGGATTTCCAGCACGCCCTTGCGCCGTTTTGCGATGATGAAGTCGTATGAATTCTTGAGCGATCCGCCTTTCGGGCGTTTGAACGATTTCAGCTTCCGCGCCATCGTGCTTCCCTCCGCGTCTTTTTCTTTCGGCCCTGCGGACCCGTTGAGAACAGTTAATTACGAACGCGGTGGCATGTCCATCCGTGGGGCTGAGCGGCGTGATATTTCCGCGGGGGGTGTATTCGCCGATCCGGCCGCGATAGAAGAACTGCACTGGACTATAGGTGGGCAGATGGATCGCGATCTTCGTGAACTCAGTGACAAGGCTTGCATCGTCGGTATCGGCCAGACCGACTACTCGAAGGAGAGCGGTCGTAGTGTCTTGACCCTGGCTGTGCAGGCAGCACGGAATGCGATCGCGGACGCGGGTCTGAAACCCGGCGACGTCGACGCGATCCTGCCTTACGTGCTCGGCCCGACGGCGGACGAGATGGCGGCGCAGCTTGGCATCGCAGAATTGCGCTATTCCTCGATCATCAAGATGGGCGGGGCGACGTTCGTGGCCTGCCTTGAGACGGCGGCGCTGCTGATCCACAACGGTGTCGCGAAGAACGTTCTGGTGTTCTGTTCAAGGAATGGACGGTCAGGGACGCGGGTGACCGGCCGCATGAATGTCATCCCAGGCCAACTCTTCCGACAGAACTTCGAAAATCCCTACGGCTTCAGCGTACCCGGCCAATGGTACGCGATGATCGCCCAGCGCCACATGGTCGAATACGGCACGACGCGCGAGGACGCGGGCCACTTTGCAATGGCCGCGCGTAAGCACGCCAATCTTAATCCCGAAGCGATGATGCATGATCGCACGATGACGATGGACGAATACATGAACTCGCGGCCGATCTTCGATCCGTTCCATCTGTTCGACTGCAGCCTTGAAACCGACGGCGCGGCGGCCTTCGTGGTCTCCGCCGCCGACGTCGCGGCCGACATGCCGCACAAACCGGTCTATATCGCCGGCGCGGCGCAGGCGAAGCCGATGTGCTCGGACGATCTCTGCAACCGGCCCGACATGTTTGAAATCGGCCTTACACGCGCTGCGCCGCGCGCCTATGCGATGGCGGGTATGAAGCCGTCCGATATGGACGGTGCGATGATCTACGACTGCTTCACCTATGTAGCGCTGCTCGAGATCGAGGAGGCGGGCTTCTGCGAACGCGGCGAGGTCGGCGACTTCATCAAGGACGGGCGCATCGAGCTCGGCGGCGATTTCCCGGTAAACACGCACGGTGGTCTTTTGTCCGAAGCGCATATCGCCGGCATCAACCACGTTATCGAGGCGGTGCGCCAATTGCGCGGTGACTGCGGCGCGCGCCAGATTGAGGGTGCTGAACGCCTCGCGGTGACCGGCTGGGGGGATCTCGGCGACGGCGCGCTCGGTGTTCTAAGGAACTGAGACCATGGCATCGGAAAATACCAAACCGCTTCCCGATCCCCAAGATCCCGACGTCGCGCCGTTCTGGCAGGCGACAGCGGAAGAACGGCTTCTCGTCCGGCTTTGCGGCAGTTGCGACAAGCATCACTGGCCGCCGCGCGTCGGCTGTCCCTATTGCGGCTCGGGCGAGGTCGACTGGACGGAAGCGGCGCCGCGCGGCCGGCTTTTTTCTTGGACGATCGTCCATCGCAGCCAGACCCGCGGTTTCGAAGAAGAGGTCCCGTATGCGGTGCTGCTGGTCGAGATCGACGGCATCGAGAACGTCCGAATGATCGGCAATCTCGCAAACGCCGGGAGCGACGTGATCACGGCAGGGCTGGAGCTGGAAGCGGTGTTCGCACCGTCCTCCGACGGGTCGGTCACGCTTGTCAACTGGCAGCCGGCGGACGCGGGCCTTCGCAGTTAACCGGGGGTGGAAGTGCTTCCGCTAGCTGCGGCTTGAGAACCTTTCCCAGCGCGTTCTTGGGAAGTTCGTCGACGATGAATACGCCTTTTGGGATCTTGTAGGGCGCAAGCGAGGCGCGGCAATGGTCGCGGAGCGTTTCTTCGTCGGCCTGGCCGTTCAGCACCACGAACGCCGCGACCTCCTCGCCGAGTTCGCGAGACGGCCAGCCGGTGACTGCGGCTTCCGCGACGGCGGGATGCGTGCCCAGCGTCTGCTCGATCTCGACGGGATAGATGTTTACGCCGGCGCGGATGATCATGTCCTTGGCGCGGCCGACGAGGAACAGGAAACCGTTTTCGTCGAAGCGGCCGAGGTCGCCCGGATAGTACCAGCTGTCGCGGAACGCTGCGGCGCTGTCCTCCGGGCTGCGGTAGTAGCCGTCGGCGACGCTGCCGCCGCGGTATCTGATCGCGCCGACCTCGCCGGTCGCCACCGGCTTGTCGTTCTCGTCCAGAATTTCGACCTCTGCGCCAAACACAACCCGACCGACCGAGAGCGAGACTTCGTCCGGATGTTCCGGGCGCAGGATCGAGATGCCGCCGCCTTCGGTCGAGCTGTAGAAATTGAAGAAGTTGGGCGAGAGTTCGTCCATGATCCGGCGGCGCTCGTCGGGGTAGAGGCTGGCGCCGGAGGAGATGAGCTGGCGCAAGCCCGGCATCAGCGGTGTTTTGCTGTTAGGCACGTCGAGCAGGCGGCGGATCAGGGTCGGCACGAGGAACGCCGAGGTGATGCCGTTGTTGTTGATGGTATCCGCTAGCGTCCGCGGCTCGTACGGCGGCGGATGCAGCCAGACCGTTGCTCCCATGAAAAGGAATGCCATCGTCATGTAGCGTGCGCCGCCGAAATAGAGCGGCGTCGAGGCGACGAACCGGTCGGCGTCGTTGAAGCCGAGGCTGAAGGCGTAGATGTAGAGTCGGCTGAGCGTGTGGCCGTGTGTCACCATCGGGCCCTTGGGCATACCCGTAGTTCCCGACGACAGCGACAGCAACAGCGGATGGTCGCGGTCGCGAACCGGCCCACCATCGCCTTCGTACGCCGTGACGCCGGCGCGCCAGGCGTCGTTTAGCGGGACGGTTTCGACGTCGGCGACGGCGTCGTGCCCGTCCGGGATCAGAACGAATTTCGCGCCGAAATGCCCGGCGAGGCGGCGCTTTTCCTCGCTGGTCCAGCGGACATCCATCGGCAGGACGACCGCGCCCATCCAGGCGAGCGCCATCAGGACGACGACGTGATCGGCATCGTCGTTGAGCGGGATACCCACGATGTCGCTAGGGGTGACCCCGATGTTCCCAAGATGGCCCGCGGTCCGGGCGACGCGATCGGCGAGGTCTGCATAAGTGATCGTCTTGCCGCGGTCGACCAGCGCCGGGTGATCGGGCCGACGCCGCGCGTTGTGGAAAATACCGTCCGCAACGTTGAGCCAGCCGCCCGGATGCGGAACTGCGATTTCGTCGATGCTCATTCAGATGGGCTTCCGTCTGTCCGGCGCGGCGCGTGGACCGGCCGTTTCCCCTTTCGTTGATGTTCTTGTTGAGGAATTAGACGGGGAGGGCGGATGAATTGCAACAGGCGCTCGGTTGACGGGTTCGGGCGATTGCGGCACCGTTCGCGGCCACGGCACACCGTCCAAGAACGAGGATGGAAATGAGCATGAGCAGAGACCTTTCCGGCAAGACTGCACTGGTCACCGGTGCGAGTGCCGGCATCGGCAAGGCAACCGTAGCGGCGCTGATCGAGCGCGGCGCGAACATCATCGCGACGGGGCGGCGCGAGGATGCGCTGGCTGCCCTTGTCGCGACGCACGGCGGCGACCGCGTGCGCATGCTGGCTGGCGATCTCAACGACGGCGACTTCGTCTCGAAACTCGTTTCCGAAGCGGCCGACGTCGAGATCCTGGTCAGCAATGCTGGCGTGCTCAAATACGCGCCGATCCTCGATCTTACCTATGACGACATCGAGAACATGATCACGACCAACGTGCTGGCCTCGTTCCGCGTCACGCACGAGATCGCAAAGGCGATGGTCGAGCGTGGCCGCGGCCATATCGTCGTCATGACGTCGACAGCGGCGCGCGAGGTCTATCCGCTTGGCTCGATCTACTGCGCGTCCAAGCATGCGTTGTCGGCCTTCGCGCGTGCGCTCCGCGTCGAGCTGCAGGCGAAGGGCATCAAGGTCACCGAGGTCGCGCCGGGCATGGTCGACACCGATATCCGCAACGATAGCGATCACCCGGCGGTCATCGCCGCCGTCAACGCCCGCAAGTTCGATCCGCTGACGCCCGAGGAGGTGGCCGAGGCGGTCGTCTTCGCACTGCTCTCCAGCGACAATTGCGCCAACGATCTCGTCGAGCTGCGCCCGCGCGGCGCCGCGGCGGGCTGAACAACAGCAGGACCGGGAAAATGGCCGACACGGAAACGCAACCGCCGCAGAAGTTCGTCTACAGCCACCTCGAGGACGGCTCGTTCGAGGAGGGTTTGCGCGCCTATGCCCAATATCGGGATCTCGGCATGGTCGAGGCGACGAACGGCATGGTTCGCGCGCACGTTATCAAGCTGCTGCCGCCTTTCGACGCGGAAGAGGTGTCCAAGCGCCATACCCACGACGTCCAGTTCCAGTTCCTCTACTGCTTAAAAGGCTGGATGAAGGGCGAATACGACGGCCAAGAGCTGATGATGCGCGAAGGATCTTGCTGGCTGCAGCCGCCAAACATCAAGCACACCGTTCTCGGCTATTCGGACGATTGCGAATTGCTGGAAATCATCATGCCGGCGGATTTCGGCACGGATGAGCTCTGAAGCGTCATGGACCTGCAACTGAAGGGCAAGCGCGCGCTCGTCACCGGGGCGAGCAAGGGGATCGGGCGCGCCATCGCCGCGGCGCTCGCCGCCGAGGGATGTTCCATCCATATCGCCTCGCGCGGCCGCGAGGGGCTGGTGCAGGCGGCGGCTGAAATTGCTAACGCTGCCCCCGAGGCCGAAATCCGGATTCATCCCCTCGATTTGTCCAGGGCCGAAGATCAGACCGCGCTGGCCGCCGCGTGTGGCGATATGGACATCGTGATCAACAACGCGGGCGCCGCGGCCTCCGGCAGTCTCGACGAGACCGATGACGAGGGCTGGCGCGCGTCGTGGGAGCTGAAAGTCTTCGGCTACATCAACCTGTCGCGCTACTTCTACACTGCGATGAAGGCGCGCGGCGAGGGCGTGATCGTCAACGTAATCGGCGTCGCCGGCGAACGGCTCAATTCGAAATACATCATCGGGACGACCGGCAATGCGGCGCTGATGGCATTTACGCGCACAGCCGGGGCCGAGTCGCCGGATTTCGGCGTCCGCATCGTCGGCGTCAATCCGGGATTCACCATGACCGACCGGGCGGAGGGGCAGCTCCGCGGTTTCAGCGAAAAGAAATTCGGTACGCCCGACCGCTGGCAAGACATTGAGGCCGAGATGAATTTTCCGTTCGGCCGCATGGCGCGGACCGAAGAGATCGCCGACATGGTGACATTTCTGGCGTCTCCACGGGCGTCCTATATGAGCGGGTCTATCGTCACAGTCGATGGCGGCACCGCCAACAGGAATTACTAGGGCCGGGCGGGTAAATTCGTATCTGCGCTGTAGGAGCGGGCCTAAGGCCCGCTCGAGCGGACGAGGCCTCCGAGGATCTCTCGCTATTTAAAACCCGAACAGCTTCGCCGCATTGTCGCGCAGCACCTTGCGCTTCGCGCCGGGTCGCCATTCCATCTCCGCCACTTCCGCCATCGCGCGCTCCGGGTCGACGACGGGCCAGTCGGTGCCGAACATCACCTTGTCCTGTCCGAACGTGTTCATGTAGCGCTTCGTCGCCTCGGGCCAGTGCTTCGGCGCGTAGGCGTCGAGCGCGATGTGGACGTTGGGGTGCTTCCACGCGACCGAGATCATCTCCTCGTGCCACGGATAGCCGATATGCATGCCGATGAGCTTGAGGTCGGGAAAGTCTATGGCGATGCGGTCGAGACAGATCGGCCGGCCAACGCTCGGCAGGCGCCGGTACAGATTGTACACGAGGCAGTGGCCGACCTGCATCATGATTGGGACGTCGAGTTCGCAGCATTTAGCATAGAACGGATAGTACTTGGCTGCGTCGGGCGCCTCGTCGAACCAGTGCGGGTAGAGGTGCGCGCCGACGAAACCGAGATCGCGTATCGCATGCTCGACCTCGGCAAGGCTTTCCATGATGCGAGACGGATCTACGCCGATAAGTCCCGAATAACGCTCCGGCCGCGCACTGATGAGACCGGCGATGTAATCCAGCGGCATGTGGGCAGATCCCTGGATCCGGATATCGCCCGACCGCTGAGCGCAGAGCAACGTCCGCTCGATCCCGGCGCGGTCCATCATTTCGATGTAGGCGTCGGCCGCGACGCCGTCGCGGTATTCCGGCTTTACCCGAACCTTCTCGCGGAACTTTACGTCCGTCGACATCCAGCCGTTGTCCAGCGCCTCCGGCGTGAAGGCGTTGCACACGATGTCGATGGCGCCGAAATCTTCCCCACTCGCAGTCGTCATCGATTTTTCTCCCGCGAGACCCTGACGATCAGAGCTTCGGCGCGCGTTCGTTGATGATGTCGTGGCCGCGCTGGACCTGTTTCGGCCGGCGGCTCTTGATGTAGCTCAGGACCGCCCAGATGCCGTTGTCGGAGAGCTTCTCGCGGAACGCCTGCATCTTCAGCTGGAGCTCGCGGCCTGCGAACTCCGGGCGGCCGTTCTTCGTGACGTCGAAAAGCTGCCAGTTCAGATGATCCCAAGTGTGTCCTGTCTCGTTGTACGGCGGGGCGGGAAAGCTGCCGTCGGGAGAGCAGGCGTGCCAGTTCGGCGTCTGGCCTTCGAGGTCGCTGCTGTGACACGCCGCGCAGGTAGCCGCGTACAGAGCGCTTTCCCTCTATACGAGACACGTATCTGAGATATTGATGCCGCTGGCGGCGGCGTCGCGAAGGCCCGCGCACCAACAGGACCTGCTGATACCTGCTACTAGGACTGCGATCCCCGCGATCAGGATATTTCGAGCGTTCATAGCCGGATCTTCTGTTGCCAACCTGGCCCAGAATAAACCCGCTTAAAAATGCCGGGTCAATCGGCGGTCCTACTCGATCATCCGACCGGTATGGGTCTATTATTAGACTGAACCAAGAATGCATAAGAAAACCGGGGAATTTCCAATGTCCGACCCTGCCGACGGCGGCCGCAACAGCTTGCCGGAACTCGCCCCGCCCACGCCAGAACAGCTTGCGCTGAAGCGGCGGTTTCCGACGGCGCAGGACCTGCGGGCGCGGGCGCGCAAACGGCTCCCGAATTTTGCTTTCGAGTATGCCGACGGTGGAGCGGGAGCAGACACTGGCATCCAGCGCAACTGGAACGCGCTCGATTCCATAGAAATGTTGCCGCGCTATGGCCGCGTGATCGAACCGCCGCCGGTCAACACGACGATACTTGGGAAGGAATATGCAGCGCCCGTCGGAGTCGCGCCGGTTGGCGGGCCAGGCACAGCCTATCCAGGGGCCGAGACCTATCTCGCGAGGGCGGCGCAGGCGGCGAACGTGCCTTATACGCTCGGCGTCCTGTCGGGAATCGATATCGAGGCGGCGGCGGAGATCGCACCCGACGTTCTTTGGTTGCAGCTCTACCGGTTCCACCGCGAGGATCACAAGATCGGCCTCGATCTGGCCCGACGGGCTGAAGCGGCCGGGGTCAACGTGCTAGTGCTGACTGTAGACACACCGACGCGGACCACGCGGCCGCGCGAGGTGAAGAGCGGCATCATGAACCCCTTCAAGCTAACGATGCGCTTGAAACTCGACGCGATACGCTCGCCTCACTGGATGGGTGCACTGTCGCGCAATGGCATTCCAAAGTTCGTATCCCTCGCACCCTACATGAAGCCCGGCGCGAGTGTCGCCGAGGCAGCGGCGTTTATCCGGCGCGAGAGCGGCGGCGCGTTCACTTGGGACGAGATCGCGCGCTATCGTGACAAATGGAAGAAGCCGTTAGTGATCAAGGGTATCATGCACCCGGAGGATGCCGAGCGTGCCATCAAGCTCGGCCTCGATGGCATGTTCGTCACCAACCACGGTGGCCGACAAATCGACGCGCTGCCGGCACCCATCGACGTCCTGCCAGAGATCGCGCGCCAGGTGAACGGTCGTGCGGCGATAATCTATGATTCGGGAGTCCGTTCCGGCACAGATGCGGCGCGCGCGGTGGCGCTTGGCGCGGACGCGGCGTTTTCTGGCAAGGCGTTCCTGTGGAGCCTTGGCGCGCTGGGCGGGCAGGGGCCTGCGCACCTGATTGACCTGCTGTTGGACGATCTCAGCGCTACGCTCGGCCAGCTAGGCTGTAATACGGTCGAGGAGCTCAAATCTGTCGCCGTCCGCCATGCAAGCGCATACGGCGCCAAGGATTTTGCTGGGCGCTCTGTTCAAGGCCACGGGCGGTCGGATGGACGCAGCTAAATCCCTGCGATAACTTCCGACCCACTACATTAAACCGATACGACGGAGCCGGCGGGACATGGAAATGTATCATCTATATCTCCGCGGCAGCGTCAGGTTAGAGTAAACCAACCATGCCGTAGCGTTGGCATTTCACATGCGGACCGGCACCGTCTTAATCAGAGATTGGCATATGCTATCTGAGCAGATGCTGTTCGGCGGTTAGAAGTAGTCGGGTATAGGGCTAGAATTCGACGAGGTCGGCATCAACGAGTACAACGAGATAAAGGTGCTCCAAGTCGACGGCATTGTGGCTCTCGGAAACAAGCCCTGGTTCGACATGGTCGTGTTTCGGGAAAAGACAGGCGCGGCGAAGTTGGTAGCAGTTTGCCGCCTTGTCGCCGTGCACCCCATCCCAGACCCTCTCCTTTTATTGGCGAGGGGAGTAACCGAAGGAGAATACGGATGATCAAGGCAGCGATCGTTGGGATGGGCCGTTGGGGCCAGACCCTCGTTAACTCTGTGGATGGCAGCGAAGATATAAAGTTCGTAGCCGGCAACACGCGTACGCTCTCGAAGGTCAAGGACTACGCGGCCGGGAGGAGTATCCGCCTGTTCGAGAACTACAACGACCTCATCGCCGACGGCGACATCGATGCCGTTGTACTGGCCTCGCCGCATACTGTGCATTTCGAGCAGATAATGAAGGCTGCGGATGCTGGAAAGCATGTTTTCTGCGAGAAGCCTTTTACGCTTAAGGGCGATGAGGCGCGCACCGCGCTCGATGCGCTTGCTTCGAAGGGGCTCAAGGTCGCCATCGGCCACAACCGGCGCTTCTCGCCGAACGCCCGGATGCTCAAGAAAATGATCGACGATGGCGAACTAGGAGAGATGATCCAGATTGAGGGCAACTTCTCGGCCAACATGGCCGCCTATGACGGCGAATGGCGCGCCAGCCGCCAGGAAAGCCCGGCCGGCGGGATGACGTCGCTCGGAATCCACTCTGTCGACATGTACGTCAACCTTTTTGGCCGAATCCATAGCGTCCAGACAATCTCTAAGCGAGTCGCGATCCCCTACGACATCGACGACGCGACGGCGATCCTGATGGAATTCGAGACTGGTCAGGTCGGCTATCTCGGCACCGTGGCGGCGACCGGCACGCTATGGCAGGTCCGTGCCTTCGGGACCAAGGGCTGGGGCAGCATCTTCGCTCACGACAATTTAACTGCGCAAAAGACCGACGGCACCTTCGTCGAGGAGTCTTGGGAGGGCTATGCCTATCCGGGTATGAAGACGATTGCGGCCGGGCTAGAAGCGTTTGCTGGTTCCATCCGAGGCGATGCGCCGTTCCCGGTCACGCCCGATCAAATCCAGCACGGCACGGCGGTGCTCGCGGCGATCATCGAGTCGGCGGAGACCGGGAAGAAGGTGTCCGTTGGCTGACGCTCGCCGCCCGTTGCATGCGTCCGATGCAAGACGGCCACTGGCTTGAAGGATGACGTTCACGACCTAACCTTCGCCGTCCACACCATCGTCGAGTGCGGCACGCTGAACAAGTAGGCCACCGAGCAATCTTCGCGCATAGGCGTTTTGATTAAACCCATCTCCAAACTGTCACAGAGTTCACCTATACTCCGAGAGTGACCCCGACTAGAGACCGCGCCGTATGCCGCTCGATATAGCCTATTCCGTCTGTCCGCATGATTGTGCCAGTGCCTGCACGCTCGATATTGAGCTCGAATCTCCCCAGAAGATCCGGCGCGTGCGGGGTTCGAAAGCCAACAGCTATACCGCGGGAGTCGTCTGCGCGAAGGTTGCACGGTATGCTGAACGCATTCACCACCCAGCGCGGCTGACGCAACCGCTACGCAGAAAGGGCGCTAAGTCCGCATCGTCGACCCTCGCCGATTTCGAGCCGATCTCTTGGGACGACGCGCTCGACATCGTCGCCGAGGCCTATATCAAAGCCGCCCAAGCGCACGGACCCGAAACGGTCTGGCTCTATGGCTATGCCGGCACAATGGGCAAACTACAGCGCGACATAATCCAAGGTATGCGCAATGCGATGGGCTATTCGCGCCAGCACAACACGATCTGCTCGTCGATAATGATGGCCGGTATGAGAGCCGGCGTTGGCGCGCAGCGCGGGAGCGATCCGCGCGATTTCGCCGAGGCTGACCTGATTGTCATGTGGGGTTCGAACCCGGTCTACACGCAGGTCAACCTGATGAACCACATCGGGCGGGCTCGGAAGGAGCGCGGTGCGCGAATGATCGCGATAGACCCCTACCGCACCGCGACGGCGCATCAAGCGGACATGCATATCCAGCCGAAACCGGGTAGCGATGCGGCTCTAGCCGTCGCTGTAATGCACATCCTGTTCCGCGACGGCCATGCTGACCGCGACTACATGGCCCGTTACACCGACGATCCCGCTGCCCTCGAGGCGCATGTTGCGACGCGCGGGCCCGACTGGGCGTCCGAGATCTCGGGCGTGTCTGTTGCCGAGATTGAGGCGCTGGCGAGAGAATACGGCACCACAGAGCGGGCGATGATACGGATGGGTTATGGGTTCTCCCGGTCGCGAAACGGCGCATCCGGGCTGCACGCGGTCAGCTGTCTTCCCGCAGTCCGGGGCGCCTGGAAGCATCGCGGCGCTGGGCTCTACGGTTCGGTCGGCCAGACGTTCCAGATCGACAATTCCGTCGTCACCGGCGTCGACGATCAGAACGCCCGCATCCTCGACATGTCGCAGCTCGGCCCAATCCTCGACGGCGAGACGGCGCCGCTCAACGGTGGCCCGCCGGTTAAAGCGATGATGGTTCAGAGCTCGAATCCTGCCGTCGTCGCGCCGGAATCGGGCCGTGTCCGTCGCGGACTGCTGCGCGACGACATATTCCTCTGTGTCCACGAGCAGTTCCTGACCGACACCGCGAAGCTTGCCGACATCGTGCTGCCGGCGACGATGTTTCTCGAGCACGATGATCTCTATACGTCCTACGGCCACACCTATCTTCAGATCGGCCCCAAGGTTCTCGAGCCTTACGCGCAGACGCGGAGTAACCACGCGATGTTCAGCGCGCTCGCAACCCGGCTTGGCGCGAAGCAACGCGTATTCGAAATGTCGGACTGGGAAGTTATCGACGAAATTCTGTCGGCTTCCGGATATTGCAGCGCCGACGAACTGAAGCAAAAGCGCTTCATCGACATCGGTCCAGGCTTCGAAGAATGCAATTTCCTGAATGGCTTTCCGCAGCCCGACGGGAGGTTTCATTTCCGGGCCGACTGGAAGGCGCTGGGCCCTGATCATCTATCGCTTTCCGAGTTGCCGGATTTCTGCGGTATCCTCGACGACCCCGACGAAAACCGACCGTTCCGTCTCGTCACCGCGCCGTCGCGCAACTATCTCAATACCAGCTTTACCGAGACGAAAACCTCCATCGCCCGGGAGGCGCGGCCCACGGTGATGCTGCATCCCTCCGATTGCAAAGAGCTTGGCTTGGTCGACGGCGACCGCGCACGGATTGGCAACGACCGCGGCGACCTGGTGCTGCACGTCGAGCCGTATGACGGGGTTAAGCGAGGCGTTGCCGTCGTCGAGAGCATTTGGCCCAACGAAGCGTTCGAGGAGGGGATTGGCATCAATCTGCTTACCAGCGCCGATCCCGGCGCGCCCAACGGCGGCGCGGTCTTCCACGATACTGCGATCTGGGTCCGCGCCGCCTGACGCGTCGTCCGACCGGCCTCGGAAGCTGCTGGCAAACCCCTTTCAAGGGTATTATCTCAGTGAGACAAACCACGAGCGGAAGGAACCATGTCGGCAGACCGAGACCACAACCGTCTACCGTCCAAGGCGAACAGCAGCGAGGTCGCCGATTTTCTCGCCAAAGTGGCCGCGACGCCGACCGTGAGGTCCGCATCGGGACGCGGCCGGCTAATGTTCGCCATGGACGCGACAGCGAGCCGCGAGCCGACCTGGGACCGGGCGTGTCATCTCCAGGCGGAGATGTTCCAGGCGACGGACGGACTAGGAGGGCTCGATGTCCAGCTGGTCTTCTATCGCGGGTTCGGGGAGTGCAAGTCGAGTCCGTGGGTGTCGACGTCCGACGAGCTGGTCAGCCGCATGGTTAAGGTCCGCTGCCTCGGCGGGCGTACCCAGCTGCGCAAGGTGCTGCGCCACGCGATCAAGGCCACCGACCAGAAGCGCGTCAACGCGTTGGTCTTCGTCGGCGACAGCCTCGAGGAGGAGATCGACGAGGTCTGCGACGCGGCGGGAGAACTCGGCGTGCGCGGCGTTCCCGCCTTCCTGTTTCAGGAGGGTAACGATCCGATCGCGACGTCCGCGTTTCGCCAGATCGCCCGCCTGACGGGCGGCGCGCACTGCAGCTTCGATCTGTCGTCCGCGGAGCAGCTTCGAGAATTGCTCAGCGCCGTTGCCGTGTTCGCGGCGGGCGGCCGCATCGCGCTGGAGAATTACTCGAAGCGCGGCGGCGAGGCCGTCCGCATAATCACGAGCCAGCTCCGGTAGGATTCGATGCCGTATTTCCTGCTCGGGCTCGCGGTCGTCGTCGGCATCTATCTGATCTATCTCGGCATGAAGCGGAGCAATCCGCAGAACGTCTGGAAAATGCTCGCGGGCGTAATATTCGCGGTCGCATTTGTGGTGCTCGGGTTCCTCGCCGCAACAGGACGAGTCGGGCCACTCGGCTGGGCGGTACTCGCGCTGCCGCTACTGATGCGGTGGCGCAATATTGCGCAAGCCATGCGTAACATGGGCGGACCGACGCCGGGCCGCAACTCCGACGTCGAGACCCGTTATCTCCGGATGAGGCTCGAACATGACAGCGGCGTGTTGCGCGGGACCGTGCTCGCTGGCCCACATAAGGGACGCAATCTCGACGAGATGCTGCTCGACGACCTTCTCGACCTGCTGCGCGAGTGCCGGGTGAACGACCCGGAATCGGCTACCATCCTCGAATCCTATCTCGACCGAGTCCATGGCGCGGACTGGCGTGGCGCGGGCGCTGGCGCCGACGGCGGGACCGGCAGCGGCGGGGCAAGGGCGTCATCCGGCGGCATGACCCCCGAACAGGCATACGAGATACTCGGCCTCGAGCCCGGAGCGTCGTCAGACGAAATCCGCGAGGCTCACCGGAATCTTCTGAAGGCAAATCACCCCGATCGTGGTGGATCGACCTGGCTTGCCGCACAGATAAATCTCGCCAAGGATATTCTCCTTCCCGGAAACTAGGCCCAAATCTAGCGCAATTTGCCACGCGCGCCTTGCGTCTCAGGGGTCGGCGTGTCACAAAAAGCGCCTGAGAACAATGAACGGACGTCACGATCCCGAGCAGGCGCCGGTTCCATCGCAGAGGCGGCCTTGAAGAAGAAAATCAGTAAAGCAGTCTTTCCGGTGGGCGGTCTTGGAACGCGCTTTCTGCCCGTCACCAAGGCGATGCCGAAGGAAATGCTCCCGGTCGTCGATAAGCCGTTGATCCAGTATGCAGTTGAGGAAGCGCTCGCTGCAGGCGTTGAGGAGATCATCTTCGTTACCGGCCGCGGCAAGGAAGCAATCGAGGACTTCTTCGACTTCAGCTATGAGCTCGGCCAAGTTCTGCAGCAGCGTGGCAAGGATGCGGAACTGAGCACTATCAACATTCCCGTCCTCGAGCCCGGACGTGTGGCATATACCCGCCAGCAGGAGCCCCTCGGGCTTGGGCACGCAGTATGGTGCGCCCGCGGTTTGGTCGGAAATGAGCCGTTCGCTGTCGTGCTTGCCGACGATCTCGTAATGGCAGATACGCCGTGCCTGAAACAGCTCGTGGACGCTTATGAAGAGACGGGCGGAAACGTCGTCGCGGTTATGGACGTGCCCAGGGAACACACCAACCGTTACGGAATCCTGGACGTCGGCAAGGACAACGGCAGGCTCGCGGAAATCACGGGACTCGTCGAAAAGCCCGATCCGGCGGAAGCGCCGTCGACTCTCAGCATCATCGGGCGCTATCTCCTCCTACCGGAAGTTTTCGATTACCTCGGCGAACGCACGCGAGGTGCAGCGGACGAGATTCAACTGACGGATTCTATGGCTCGAATGATCGGACAGCAGCCCTTCCACGGACTCCGTTTCGAAGGAGAGCGTTTCGATTGCGGGGACAAGGCGGGATTTTTTGAGGCGAATGTCGCATTCGCGCTGGCACGCCCCGATCTGAGAGAGGATATCTCCCGGATCGTTCGTGCATACGCGGGGCGGCTGGGCCTATAACGAGAGAGAAATCCATGCGTATCGCCATGATCGGAACCGGTTATGTCGGCTTGGTTTCCGGTGCCTGTTTCTCCGAGTTCGGGACCGATGTGGTCTGCGTCGACACGGACGCTGACAAGATCGCCCGGCTGAAGGCGGGCCAGATTCCGATCTATGAGCCAGGCTTGAAGGACCTCGTCGAGAAGAACGTCGCGGCCGGCCGACTGTCCTTTACGACCATTCTTTCCGAAGCGGTGGAGGGAGCGGATGCGGTGTTCATTGCGGTTGGCACGCCCAGCCGTCGCGGCGATGGCCATGCCGATCTTTCATACGTCTATGCTGCTGCCAAGGAAATCGCCGAGGCGATGGACGGCTACACAGTGATCGTGACCAAATCGACGGTTCCGGTCGGTACCGGGGCGGAGGTATGGAAGATCGTCTCCGATGCGCGGCCCAACGCGGCGTTCGACGTCGCGTCGAATCCGGAATTCCTCCGCGAGGGCTCGGCGATCGAGGATTTCATGCGCCCCGATCGGGTCGTGATCGGTTCCGAATCCGAGCGCGCCTCGGAAGTGCTGCGCCACCTCTACCGGCCGCTGTATCTGCTCGAGACGCCGATCCTGTTCACCAAGATCGAGACGGCGGAATTGATCAAGTACGCGGCGAACACGTTTCTCGCTGCCAAGATCACCTTCATCAACGAAATCGCGAACCTGTGCGAGAAGGTCGGGGCGAACGTTCAGGACGTGGCGCGCGGCATCGGCCTCGACGGCCGGATCGGCGGCAAGTTCCTGCATGCGGGGCCCGGCTACGGCGGCTCGTGCTTCCCCAAGGATACGCTCGCGCTGGTGAAGACGGCGCAGGATCATGGCGCGCCGCTCCGCATCATCGAGACCGTCGTCGACGTCAACACCAAGCGCAAGGCGGAGATGGCGGAGAAGGTGATCCAGGCGTGCGGCGGTTCCGTCGACGGCATGACGATCGCAGTCCTCGGGCTGACCTTCAAGCCCAACACCGACGACATGCGCGACAGTCCTAGCCTCGACATCGTCCCGGCGCTGCAGAAGGCCGGCGCCACTGTCCGCGCCTTCGATCCGGAGGGCATGGAGGAGGCGGACCACATGCTTCCCGGCGTAGTTTTCTGCAAGGATGCCTATAAAGCGATGGAGGGCGCCGACGCGCTCGCGATCGTCACCGAATGGAACGAGTTCCGTCTTCTGGATCTTGCGCGCGTAAAGAACCTGCTCTCTCGACCGCTGATGATCGACCTCCGGAACATCTACAAGAGCGAAGAGGTGCTCGACGCGGGCTTGGACTATTACAGCGTCGGGCGCGCCCCCGTGTTCGGGGCGACCGGCTGATGGCGCGCGGCGGGCCGCACTGGTTCGATGGGACGATCCTCCGCGAATACGACATCAGAGGAGTGGTCGGGAAAACGCTGACAGCCGACGACGCCTATGCGATCGGTCGCGCCTTCGTGACCTGCATCGGCGCCAGCGGAAAGACGGTCTGCGTCGGCTACGACGGGAGGCTGAGCTCGCCCGAAATGGAAGAAGCGGTAGTTGCGGGCGTCAACGACGCGGGCGCGGACGCCATCCGCGTCGGGCTCGGTCCAACGCCGATGCTGTATTTCTCAGTGAACGTGCTCGATGCGGCGGGCGGCATCATGGTTTCTGGCTCGCACAACCCGCCCGAATATAACGGCTTCAAGATGATGAACGGCTACAAGCCGTTCTACGGCGACGACATCCAGGCTCTCGGCGCGATCGCCGCGGGGGCTACATACGCAGTCGGCGAAGGATCCCATAAATCCGAGCCGATGCTGGAACGCTACGTCGACCGTATCGCCCGGGACGCTGGGCCGGGGCGCGAGCTCAAGATCGCGTGGGATGCCGGCAACGGATCCGCCGGCGAGGCGATGGCGGATCTTGCCTCGCGGTTGCCGGGCCAGCATATTCTCCTGAACGAAAAGATCGATGGGACCTTTCCGGTCCATCATCCCGACCCCACCGTAGTCGAGAACCTCGAGCAGCTTCGCGAAGTCGTGACCGGCGAGGGCTGCGATCTTGGCATCGCGTTCGACGGCGACGGCGACCGGATCGGCGTCATCGACGGCGACGGCGAAATTTTGTGGGGCGACCAGCTGATGATCATCTGGTCCGAGGACGTGCTCGCCGAAAACCCTGGCGCGACGATCATCGCCGACGTGAAGGCGAGCCAGGTGCTGTTTGACCAGGTTGCAGAGATGGGCGGTAAGCCGGTGATGTGGCGGACCGGCCACTCGCTGATCAAAGCCAAGATGGCCGAGACCGGAGCCTTGCTGGCGGGCGAAATGAGCGGACATATCTTTTTCGCTGACCGCTATTTCGGCTACGACGATGCGCTGTACGCCGCGGTCCGGCTGATATCGGCCCTCGCCGCGCGCGATGGTAGCCTTGCTGACATCCGGCGCCGGCTGCCAGATTTGCTGAACACGCCGGAACTGCGCTTTCCGTGTTCCGAAACGCGGAAGTTTGAGGTGGTGGAGGAGGTGCGCGCGCGGCTTACTGAGGCCGGTACGAACGTCTCCGACATCGACGGAGTACGGGTGCTGACCGACGACGGCTGGTGGCTGCTTCGGGCATCTAATACGCAGGACGTTCTGGTCGCACGCTGCGAATCCGGAACGTATGAAGGGCTCCGGCGCCTGAAAGACGCGCTCGCGGAGCAGGTTCGGGCAAGTGGCATTGAGCCGCCCGAGTTCTGATTGGCCCGGCCGTGCGGTTCTTCTTCTACGGCACACTCATCGACAACGATTTGCGTGCTCTCGTGCTCGGCGCGCAGGCTGTTGGGCTGGAAGTTGAGCCAGCTGAGCTCGCCGGGTGGCGCCGCGTCTCTGTTTGCGGGAAGACCTATCCTGCTGTGGTCCAGTCCTCCGCCGTGAAGACACGAGGCGTTTTAACCCGCGAATTGCCCGACGGCGCTGTGGCGGCGCTCACGGCCTATGAAGGCCCGGAGTACGACCTGATCCGCGCCGACGTCAGCGCATCCGGCGAAGTCTCGGCGGCAGCAGTGTTCGTCGCGGGATCGTCCTGCCGGGTTTCGGCACGGCCGTGGGACTTCGGCGCCTGGCAGCGCTTGCACAAGCGCACCTTCATGGCGCTGCTTCTGCGTGGGCATCTCGTCTGACTGAGGGGTATTGCGGTCTCGGAAGCAGGACGGGGCGGGCCGGGGGCCGACATCAGGAATTGGCGTCGGCAGGCCCCATCCATATCACCATGCAGTCGATCTTGCGCCGCTTGAGCGCATCGCAGGACTGCCGCGCGCGCGATTCGGTCTGGACCAGAAGGCGCGCCTTGTAGATGTCCGGCCCGCGGCTGCGCGAGCTCTTCTGCTTCACGATCGCGAATTTACTTCCCAGAAGGCTGGGGACGGCGCGGGCGGCGCGCGAGACCGCGAAGTGCGCCGGCGCATAGCGGTTATAGGCGCCGACCTGTACCGCCCAACTGTTCAACTGCGCCGGGCGCCGAATCGTCTGGCCGCCCGCGGGGGTATGCGAGGCGGTCTGCTTCGGCAAGGCCGCGACTTTGATCGGCTTGGTTTGCGCGGGCGCCGGAACGCTGCGCTTGTGCAGCGTAGCGGCAGCGGCCGTCGAGATCAGCCGGGCGGCCACGACTGGGTTTTCCTTGACCTTGTTCGAGGCGATGAGCGCGCCCGAAAGCGTCCTGAACCCCTCATCCATGAGCTTGGCGACTTGGGCATTCCGCTTTTTCGGGGTTTTGCCGCCGAACAGAACGGCGATCACTCGGACACCGTTCTGTTTGGCGGAGGCGACGAGGTTGAAGCCCGCGGCGCGGATATAGCCGGTCTTGATTCCGTCCGCGCCCGGGTAGGTTTCGAGCAGCTTATTGTGGTTCTTGTGTGTCTTGCCGTCCCAGGTGAACGATTTCTGCGCGAAAGAACGGTACTCGAGCGGGAAGTTCTGCAACAGCGCTCGGGCGAGAATCGCCATGTCCAAGGCCGTGCTAAGCTGGCCGCGGTGTGGAAGACCAGAGGCATTGCGGAAGGTCGTATCTTTCATGCCCAGCTCCCTAGCGCGCTGTGTCATGAGCCGAGCGAATTTGCGCTCGGTCTTGCCCATTGCTTCCGCGAGGACGGTCGCGATATCGTTGGCTGACTTGGTAACGAGGGCAGAAATAGCGTCTTCGACGGAAATCTTGTCTCCGTGTTTGAGGTAAAGCTTCGAAGGGGATCGGCCTGCTGCGACGCGCGAAACGGGCAGCATCTGGCCAGGCTTGAGCTTGCCGTCACGAAGCGCTTCGAATGTTATATAGAGCGTCATGATCTTGGTAAGCGAGGCCGGATAGTTCTTTGTGGTCTCGTTCACCGAGTGCAGTATTCGACCTGTCTTCGCGTCGACTACGATGGAGGCGTACTTGGCCGTTGCTGGAGCTACCATTCCCGCGACTAGTGCGAAAATCAAGATGGTCAGACCAGTCAGCAGCCGAGACAAAACGAACCTCTTTTCCTCACATGCACTATTAAGGCCAGTTTGGATGCCCCTCCGATTTGCGATCTTTTATCTTATACCGCGACGACACGCCGAGTAAGCGGTGACATTTGTCCGTCTACACTGATAAATAAATATAGACTTTGAAAGTAACCTACTAATCATCGATGACTTTGTCCATTTTGAAATGGTCACTTAAATGTTTGATTAACGCCGCGAATTTAAGTGAAAGAGAGGGGCTGAGAGCCGTGCTTTAATTGATCGCGATCGCGTCTGACCAAGAGCTCCAGACCGAGGGCAGATGATACCGCTTCTCATTTTGGCGCTAACGATGCTGACGTTGGGCGCGAACGAATACACCGGCGCCTTTTACGGCGGATTGCCCCAGAACCTCAATTGTTTCAGCTAATTGGGGCCGCGGGATGTCCGCAAGTCATTCGGTTCGGGTGCCGTTTAACAGTTCTGGGTCTTCTACAACGGCATCCTTTTGACCGTATGCGTATCTAGAACATTCAAGTACTCCCCGGCGGGAAGCGTACCTCGATGACCGTCTAAACCCCATTGAAGCGGGATCTGAAGCGCCGCACGAATCTGTCGAAGAGCGGGAGGGGGTAGGATGGCAAGAAGACCCAGTCGACACTTTCGATCTAAGGGATCAGCGAGCCTCGAACGGTGGACTGTTCCACGACAGAATCGTCGCGCCCGCTGCATTTCCAATCCAAAGAGTTCTGCTACATAGGCACAGCGTGCATCGACGGATGCTTGTGAAGCAATGCCTGACTTTACCCATACAAAATATACGATACGCTATAGTTTCCGCCGGCGCTGAAGCATTACGATCGGACCGAGGCGTTGCTCTACAAAACGCGCCTCGTCCGCGAGCGGGAGGAATATTCCAGCGTCTATGTGGGCAACCCGTTGTGCGAAATATTCTAAGTGCAGTTCGGGCCCGATGACTTGGGCCGCAGAGACGGGCTGTCTTAACTCTGGCTCGCGGAAATCCGGTGGTTTGATGCGCTGCAAACGAGAATATGCTATTTTACTTCTCGCTCAATGCTCCCATGTTCTGAGATAGTGATATTCACAATGAGACGCCATTTGAAATACCTTAAGGAGGGCGCTCGCTGGAATCTACCTGGTGAAGAGTTCGGGTTACTCGGCTCCCAGCCCTGGATGGCCGGACGAGACGCAGGGGGCGGTGACGGCTCCGGAGACGATAACAGCGACGGCACCAACACCGGTGTCGTCGTCCGCACTAAGCCGAAAACCGCTAAACCCGAGATGTACAAGGTCATTATGCTCAATGATGACTATACCCCGATGGAGTTCGTCATCCTTGTGCTCCAAAGTTTCTTCCATAAGAACCATGAAGACGCGACCCGCATTATGCTGCATGTCCACCAGAAGGGCGTTGGCGTCTGCGGTGTCTATACCTACGAGGTTGCGGAGACCAAAGTCCAGCAGGTGATGGATCTCGCCCGGCAACATCAACACCCGCTTCAATGCACCCTGGAAAAGGCCTGAGTTCATGCTGTCACGGAACCTTGAGAAAAGCCTCCACCGAGCCCTGGCACAGGCAAGCGAACGCGATCACGAATACGCCACGCTCGAACACCTGCTGATGGCGCTGACTGAGGATCAGGATGCGGTCGCCGTCCTAAAGGCCTGCGGCGTAGACATCGAGAAGCTTGGGTCCGACCTCGAGAGGTATCTGGACACCGAGCTGTCGAACCTTGTCGTCGATGGACATGAAGACCCGAAGCCGACGGCGAGCTTTCAGCGCGTTGTCCAGCGCGCAGCGATACATGTGCAGTCGTCTGGCCGCCAAGAAGTGACCGGCGGCAACGTCCTCGTCGCGATGTTCTCGGAACGCGAGAGCCACGCCGTCTACTACCTGCAGGAGCAGGACATGTCGCGGTTCGACGCGGTCAACTACATTAGCCACGGTATCGCAAAGGTTCCGGGCCGGTCGGAGAACCGATCCGTCCGTGGCACTGACCGGGAGAATGCTGAGGAAGAAGAAAAAAAGTCGGCTAGCGAGGCGCTCGATACCTACTGCGTGAACCTCAACAAGAAAGCCGCTGACGGCAAGATCGACCCGCTGATCGGTCGCGGGGCCGAGATCGAGCGAACCATTCAGGTGCTGTGCCGCCGGACCAAGAATAACCCGCTCTATGTCGGCGATTCCGGCGTTGGCAAGACCGCGATCGCGGAAGGCCTCGCCCGGCAAATTTGCGACGGTGAGGTGCCTGAAGTGCTAAAAGCGCGACCATCTTCTCGCTCGACATGGGCGCGCTGCTTGCCGGCACGCGCTATCGCGGTGACTTCGAAGAGCGGCTGAAGGCGGTCGTCAACGAGCTCGAGAACTACGAGGGCGCGGTATTATTCATTGACGAGATTCACACGGTGATTGGCGCCGGTGCGACCAGCGGCGGTTCGATGGATGCGTCGAACCTGCTCAAGCCCGCGCTCCAGTCGGGCGCGCTCAAGTGCATCGGGTCTACGACCTATAAGGAATATCGGTCGTACTTTGAGAAGGACCGCGCGCTGGTCCGTCGCTTCCAGAAGATCGACGTTGCCGAGCCGACGATAGAGGACGCGGTCAAGATCCTGCGTGGCCTGAAGCCATACTACGAAAGGCACCATCGCGTCCGTTACACCGCGGCGGCACTCCGCACAGCCGTGGAACTCGCGGCTAAGCATATCAACGACCGCAAGCTGCCAGACAAGGCAATCGACGTCATTGATGAGGTCGGTGCGGCGCAGATGCTGGTGCCCGAGAGCAAGCGCAAGAAGCTGATTACGGTGAAGGACGTCGAGGCCGTCGTCTCCAAGATCGCGCGCATCCCTCCGAAGAGTATATCGCGCTCAGACAAGGAGTCGCTGCAGACGCTAGAACGCGACCTTAAGACCGTTGTGTTCGGCCAGGATAACGCCATAGAGGCGCTGGCGGCGTCAATCAAGCTGGCCCGCGCAGGTCTGCGCGAACCCGAAAAGCCAATCGGTAACTATCTCTTCTCCGGCCCCACCGGCGTCGGCAAGACCGAAGTTGCGCGCCAGCTCGCGCTCACCCTCGGGATCGAGCTAATCCGCTTCGATATGTCGGAGTACATGGAACGCCACTCGGTATCGCGGCTGATCGGCGCGCCGCCCGGCTACGTCGGCTTCGACCAGGGTGGACTGATGACCGACTCCATTGACCAGCACCCGCACGCGGTCCTACTGCTCGACGAGATCGAGAAGGCGCACCCGGACGTGTTTAACATCCTGCTGCAGATCATGGATCACGGTCGGCTGACCGACCATAACGGCAAGAGTGTCGATTTCCGGAACGTCATCCTGATCATGACGACGAATGCGGGCGCGTCCGAGATGGCGAAGCCCGCCATCGGCTTCGAGCGCTCCACGCGGGTGGGCGAGGATGAGGATGCAATCAAGCGCACTTTCACGCCTGAGTTTCGCAACCGTCTTGATTCGATCATCCCGTTCGCGCCGCTCGGCCAGGAAGTTGTGCTCCGGGTCGTCGATAAGTTCATCATGCAGCTTGAGGTCCAACTCGAAGACCGCAACGTCACGTTCGAGCTCACCGAGGACGCGCGGGATTGGCTAGGGCGTAAGGGCTACGACGAGGCCTACGGCGCACGACCGCTGGCCCGTGTCATCCAGGACAACATTAAGAAACCGCTCGCGGACGAGATCCTGTTCGGCAAGCTTTCCAAGGGCGGTGTGGTGCAGGTTGACGTCAACCAGGTGGAAGATAAGCTCGCATTCGTCACGCTTGCGGCGCCGCCCAAGGGCGGGACCTCCGGGTCGAAGGATCCCGACACGGACGACGACGATGAGGATTCCGGCGACGAGCGGGAAAAAGAATTCGTGGAGTAGGGAACCCTTCACGGAAAGACGCAAGCGGCCTTCGTTGCCGGAGGGGACGCTAGAGTCCCAGCACGAACGCCCGGATGTCCGCGAGCGCCTTCTGCGACAATTCCGCATCCGGGTCGTTGGTTACGAACGTGTGCGGCATGCCCTCGTACTTGATGACCTCGGCGGCTCCGCCCTTCTCGCGGTAGAGAGCCGCGAACATGTCGGCGCGCTCGTGCGCGACATTGGCATCGTTGGTGCCTTGCACGATGAGGATTGGCGGCAGGTGCGTCGCCTCACCGCGTTGCAGCAGCATGTAGGGGTTTCCGTCTGCCATTGCCGCCCCGTCCGGGAAGTAGGCGTGATGGGCGTCAATGATACGCTCGTTGCCGGCCTCCTGGACCATACGATAGCGGGCGAGCGGGTCGAGGATCGGCCAGCCGGCGACGAGAAATTCGACGCTTGCATCCGCATTGCCTAGCGCCGCGTCCTCCACATCCCAGCGCGGGTCTTCGGGGCGAAGCGCGATGAGACCCATCTGCTGTGCGCCGCTCGACGAGGCTAACGCGCCAAGCGTCTTCACCGACAGGCCGAGCCGATCCGCGTTTGTTTTGAACCAGCGCACGCCGCAGGCGATATCCTTGAGGGGCTCGGGATATTGCGCCACATCCGACAGGCGGAAATCGAGAGCGAACGAGCCGACGCCGTTCGCCTGCAGGTCGAGATGGATGACCTCGTTGTTGAGCCGGTCGCCGGAGCCCCACGCGCCGCCGTGGACGTCGATCAGCCAGGTGCCGGTGCCGCCCCCGTGGGGGCGGTATAGGCGGCCGGCAAGGTCAACGCCGTCGACGGTGCGGTAGACAATGTCTTCGTTATTCTGTGCGGTCATTGTCACGGCGACTCGTTCGATCGTTTGAAGGGCGACAGCTCACCCAGGGACTCCATCTCGCGCACGATGCCGGCGCGTTCGCGGCGGACAAAGTCGGCGACCGCGTCGCGAAAGCCTTCGTCGCGGATCCAGTGGAGGCTGTGTGTGGGCGAGGGCAGGTAGCCGCGGCTAATCTTGTGCGGCCCTTGCGCGCCGGCCTCGACCTTGCTGAGGCCGTTCTCGATCGCGAACTCGATCCCGCGATAGAAGCATGCCTCAAAGTACAGCATCCTGAACCGCTCGAGGCAGCCCCAGTTGCGCCCATAAAGGACATCGTCGCCCCGGATGTTCAGCGCGCCCGCGACGTAATCCCCGTCATGCGTCGCGATGACCAGCACGATCTTATCGGCCATGCGCTCACGCAGGAGCTGGAAGAACTCGTAGTTGAGATAGGCATGGGCCCACTTGCGGTCGACCGTATTAAGGTAGAAGTGATAGAACGCCTGCATGTGTTCGGCGCGGATATCGTCGCCGGTCAGAATTTCGATCTCGACGTCCGCGTTAGCAGCGGCACGTTCCTTGCGGATCATCTTACGCTTGCGGGAATTCAGCGAACCAAGAAAGTCGTCGAACGTCTCGAAGCAACGGTTCTCCCAGTGGAACTGCTGACCCTGCCGCTTGATCAGGCCTAGCTCGCCGAGCTCGTTCCATTCGTCCTCGGTCGTGAAGGTCAGGTGCAGCGACGAGACATCATGCTGTTTCGCGAGCTCGAGGAGGCCAGCGGTCAGGAGGCGGCGCGTGTGCGAGAGGTCCTCGCCGTCGCGCACCAGCAGGCGCGGTCCTGTTACCGGGGAGAATGGGACCGAAACCTGCAGCTTTGGATAATACTTCCCGCCGGCCCGCTCGTAGGCGTCCGCCCAGCCCCAGTCAAATACGTACTCGCCGTAAGAATGGCTCTTGAGATAGCAGGGAGCGGCGCCGACGAGGCCCTTTTCGTTCTCGATGACGATATGCTGCGGCAGCCAGCCGGACTCGCCGCATGCGGCTTCCGAATCCTCCAGCGCCTTCAGGAAGGTGTGCGAAACGAACGGATTGACGGCGCCCGCGCAGGCGTCCCAGTCGGCGGCGGAAACCTCGCTAAGCGAGCCTATGACCTTGACGGTTACGCTATCGCCGCCGTCGGGCATCCTTACTCAATCTCGAAGATGGCATCGACCTCGACGGCGGCGCCCTGCGGCAGCGAGGCGACAGCGACAGCGAAGCGCGCATGCTTGCCGTTGTCGCCGAACACCTCGACCATCAGGTCAGATGCGCCGTTCATGACGGCGGGTGGGCCTGTGAAATCCGACGTCGCGTTGATGAAACCGCCGAGCTTAATCGCCCGGCACCGATCCATGTCGTCGCCGACCGCGCCCTTGAGCTGTGTCAGGATGCTGATCGCGCACAGCCGCGCCGCCTTGTATCCGTCCTCCGGTGTCAGGTCGTCGCCGACCTTGCCGGTAATAATTTCGTCGCCGGCAGCGGATACCTGGCCGGAGATGAAGATCTGGTTGCGCTGCGGCGCCAGGGAACGTAGTTGGCCGACGGTGCGCGTAGCCTCCGGCAGGTCTATTCCGATTTCCTTCAGACGCTGTTCGATACGCCCGGCCATATGCGGTCTCCCTTGTTCGGCTCAAGCCTACCGCGCCGCATAATCCCGATCCAGTGTCGTTTTTTAGTTTTTTTATCAATAGTTTATAAAGGTCTGAAAGTTTTAACGGTGCTGTGTCGATTCTGCGACGCACTGGACGTAAAGCTGCGCCTTTGTCATATTCGCGAACAACTTGGAAACGGTTTCGGCGGGAGCCACCGGATGACCATCGGTACGAAACTCTTTACCATACTTAAAGGTGAGCAGGTCGGCACGGACGGGCAGGGCAACCGCTATTACCGCGCACGTCGGACGCCGAACGGCGCGCGCGAAAAGCGCTGGGTGCTCTATACCGGCAACGTCGAGGCATCGCGCGTGCCGCCAGAGTGGCATAGCTGGCTACATCACACGACCAATGTGCTCCCGAGCGAAGCATCGATCCGACGTTGGCCGTGGCAAAAGGAACATGTTCACAACATGACGGGCACCGCGCATGCCTACCGGCCGCCAGGATCGCTGCTCGAAGGCGGCACTCGTCCGCATGCCTCCGGTGACTACGAGCCATGGCAGCCGTCTTGAGAATTCGTTTCCGCGAGGGCCTGGGCGCGTGCGCAGAAATCTGATCGAGACCGTCATGGGCGCGGTGGTGCTGGTAGTCGCTGCGCTGTTTATCGTCTTCGCCTACAGCAAGGCCGAGGTCGGTACGGCCGATGGTTACACGATCAAGGCCAAATTCGACCGCATCGACGGTATTCGTCCAGGCACGGACGTCCGGATGAGCGGCATCAAGGTAGGCACCGTGACATCGTCCGAACTCGACCCCAAGACCTATCTTGCAGTTGTCCGCATGTCGATCCGCACAGACGTGAGGGTTCCCGAGGACACGTCGATCGCCGTCTCGGCGGATGGGCTTCTCGGCGACAAGTTCCTGGCCCTGTCGCCCGGCGGCTCGGAAGACATGCTGCCAGATGGCGGCGAGATCACGACCACCCAGGGTTCCATCGACCTGATGAGTATCATCGGTCAGTTGATCTTCAGCCAGACCGGCAAGGATGACGAGAAGAAGTAGCGGCGAGGCCGCGCCCGTCCAGCGCTGGGATCCGGACCGCTACGCGCGAAACGCCCGTTTCGTGGCTGATCTAGGCGAGCCGCTGATAGAACTACTGGCTCCTGTCGCTGGTGAGCGCATTCTAGATCTTGGCTGCGGCGACGGCGCGCTCACCGTGAAGCTCACGGACGCAGGCTGCGACGTCGTCGCGGTCGATGCGTCCGCCGAGCAGATCGAAGCCGCCCGCGCGCAGGGCCTCGATGCCCACGTCGTCGACGGACATGCGCTGCCCTACGACGCGGAGTTCGATGCGATCCTGTCTAATGCCGCGCTTCACTGGATGAAGCGGCCGGACGAGGTCATCGCCGGCATGTGGCGTGCGCTGAAGCGTGGGGGCCGGATCGTGGCGGAGATGGGCGGCGGCGGAAACGTCGAAATAATCCGCAAAAACCTGATTGCCGCGCTCGACCGTCGCGGCCTGGACGGCGGCGGAGCAAGTCCGTGGTATTTCCCGCCCGCGGACGAATATCGCGCCCGCCTCGAAAAAGCCGGATTCGAGGTGTCCTATATCGAGCTAATTCCGCGGCCGACGCCGCTGCCGGGCGAGCTCGCCGACTGGCTGTGGACGTTCGGTGAGTCTTTCCTGCTGCGCGTTACGGAAGCGGAGCGGCCGGCGGTCATTGAAGAAGTTGTCGAGGCGGCTCGGCCGCATCTGCAGAAGCCGGGTGGAAACTGGGTCGCGGATTACGTTCGTTTGCGGTTTTTAGCGCGCAAGGCGGGACCGTAAGGCGGGAGCTTTTCCGATGCGCCTGATGCGCGTTCTTTTACTTCTGGCCCTTCCCGCGACCGCCTCGGCCGCGTCGGGGGAGCTTGATGTCGCGGTGCTCCAGGGGCTCGATAAGATCACGGCGCGGATCACCACGATCGAGGCGCCGCTGGGGCAGGCCGTCAAATTCGGCACGCTCCGGATCGTCGCGCGCCGCTGCGTGACGCGCCCACCCGAAGAGCCTCCGGAATCGACCGCGTACCTCGAAATCAGAGAGAAACGCCAGGGCGAGCAGGAACGGCAGATTTTCGCCGGCTGGATGTTCGCCTCCAGCCCCGCGGTCTCCTCGATGGAGCATCCGGTCTACGACGTCTGGGTGATATCCTGCAGGAAGGCCTCGAGCTCTTCCTGAGTTAGCTCGGCCGGGAAGGCGGCGGAAACGTCGAGCGCATCCGACAGTTTCTGCCGGTATCCGCCGCGCGCTATCTCGACGACGCCAAATTGCGAGAGATGTTCGGTGACGAACTGCGTATCGAGCAATTTGTAGCCGCCCTTACGTAACCTAGCCACGAGATGGACGAGGGCGACCTTGCTGGCGTCGTTCGCCGTCGAGAACATGCTCTCTCCGAAGAAGGCGGCGCCCAGAGCGACGCCGTAAAGGCCGCCGACCAGTTCGCCATCCAGCCACGTCTCGACGCTGTGCGCGCGGCCAAGCTCGAACAGGTCCGTGTACAGCGCGACGATCTCGTTGTTGATCCAGCTTTCGGCCCGCTTTGGTCCCGGCGCGGCGCAGGAGCGGATGACCTGTTCGAAGGCGCTGTCGCAGCGGATCTCGAAGACGTTCCGGCGCACCGTCCGACGCAGCCGCCGCGGAATGTGGAAGCCGCGCAACGGTAAAATCCCGCGCTTCTCCGGATCGATCCAGTAGAGCGTCGGGTCGTCCCGATACTCGGCCATCGGAAACAGGCCGACCGTGTAAGCGCGAAGCAGAATTTCGGGCGTCAGGTTGCTCATCGGCGTTTCCGGGCCCTCCGGCCCGTCGGTCAGCGACCCGCTTCGTCTCCGTCGACGAAACGTTCCAGCCAATGGATATCATAGTCGCCGTTTACGAAATTGGCATCCTCGACAATCCGCTGATGCAGCGGGATCGTCGTCTCTATTCCGCCTATGACGTACTCTTCCAGCGACCGCCGCAGGCGCATCAGGCACTCGTTGCGGTTCCGCCCGTGCACGATCAGCTTGGCGACGAGGCTGTCGTAGTAGGGAGGGATCACGTAGCCCGAATAAAGGCCGGAGTCCACGCGCACATCGAGGCCACCGGGCGGGTGGTATTCGGTGACCCGGCCGGGAGACGGAACGAATGTCTTTGGGTGTTCCGCGGTTATGCGGCATTCGATCGCGTGGCCCGAAAAGGAGATATCGGACTGTTCGAACGACAGTTTCGAGCCGGCCGCGACCCGGATCTGCTCGCGCACCATGTCGATACCCGTGACCATTTCGGTCACCGGGTGTTCGACCTGCAACCGCGTATTCATCTCGATGAAGTAGAACTCGCCGTTTTCGTATAGGAACTCGATGGTTCCGGCATTCCGGTATCCCATCGCTCGCACGGCCGAAGACGCAATCTGTCCGATTTTCTCGCGTTCCGCGTCGTTCAGTGCTGGGGACCGGGCTTCTTCAAGTACCTTCTGGTGACGGCGCTGCAGCGAACAGTCGCGCTCGCCGAGATGCACGGCGCCGCCCTGGCCGTCGCCGAAAACCTGCACCTCGATGTGGCGAGGCTTCTCGAGATATTTCTCCAGGTAGACTGTGTCGTCGCGGAAGCTCGCCTTTGCCTCTGTTCGCGCCATCGTATAAGCGGACTCGACCTCAACAGCGCTGTGAACGACCTGCATACCGCGCCCGCCGCCGCCGCCGGCTGCCTTGATCAGGACTGGGTAGCCAATCTGGTCGGCCACGCTTTTCGCCTCTGCCGGGCTGTCGAGCGCGCCCTCAGACCCAGGCACGACTGGCACGCCGTTTTCCTGAACTGCCCTCTTAGCCGCGACCTTGTCGCCCATCAGCGCGATGTGATCGGGGGTTGGGCCGATGAATGTGAAACCGTGCTCTTCCAGGATGGAGGCGAAGTTTGCGTCCTCCGACAGGAATCCGTAGCCCGGATGGACTGCATCGGCGCCAACGATGGTTGCCGCAGAGACAATGGCGGGAATGTTCAGATAGCTGTCCTTTGCAGCTGGCGGTCCCAGGCAGACGCTCTCGTCGGCGAGCCGGACGTGCATCGCGTCGGCGTCGGCTGTAGAGTGCACCGCGACCGTGGCGATGCCCATCTCGCGGCACGCGCGATGGATGCGCAGAGCGATTTCTCCCCGATTTGCGATCAGGACCTTTTCGAACATTCCGCCAGACCTTCGGGGCGCCTTTCGCGCTATTCGATGACCATCAGCTCTTCGCCGAATTCAACGGGTGTCGAATCCGAGACCAGAATCTGAACGATTTTACCTGAGCGCGACGCGCGCACCGGGTTGTATGTTTTCATCGCCTCGATCAGCATAATGGTCTGGCCCTCGGAGACGTTATCGCCGAGTTTGACGAATGCCGCCGCGCCCGGCTCCGGCGACAGGTAGACGGTACCGACCATCGGCGAGGTGACAATGGTGCCGTTTGCTGCATCATACGCCTTTTCCAAAATTTCGCCGCCAGGTGCGGCCGATGCGGCGGCTGGCGCCGTGACGACGGGGGCAGCGACGACGGCGCCCGTCTGCCGCGCGATCCGTATCCGTCTGCCGTTGCTCTCGAACTCGATTTCGCTCAGTCCGGTCTCGCCGAGAAGTTCCGCCAGCTTCCGGACGAGTTCCGGGTCGACGTCGAAATTGCTAGCCATCAGGCTCCCTTTGCCGGGTCGTTCATGCTGCAAGCCGCATCCATGGCCAGAACATAGCCGTGTGCGCCGAATCCCGAAATGATTCCCTGCGCGGCGGAGGAAATGTATGAGTGATGGCGGAACGCCTCGCGCTGGAAGATGTTCGAGATGTGGATTTCGACGACCGGCTTACCGAAGACGAGGAGGGCGTCCATGATTGCGACCGACGTATGGGTGAAGGCGGCGGGGTTGATGACGATGGCGTCCGCGGTTTCGCGGGCTTCCTGTATCCAGCCGACCAGCACGGATTCGCTGTTGCTCTGACGGAAATCGATTTCGGCGCCGGCAGACGCGGCATGGACCTCGCACATCGCGCGGATGTCGTCGAGAGTCTGGTGGCCGTAGATCTCCGGCTCTCGCACCCCGAGCATGTTGAGGTTGGGCCCGTTCAATATCAGTAGTCTAACGGAATCCGCCACAGCGACACCTTGAAAATGAACTCCTAAAGCAGTACCGCAATCGGACTCGGTTCTGCAACGGGCCAAAAACCGCCGTTTTCTTGGCATCCGGCGAAAACGATTCGGTTCCCCCAAATCCGTATTCGGCGGCGCTTTACTCGTTTGTAATAAAAGGACTAATTTTTACGATATTTTACCTTATTGTCGCAATTTTCTCAGCATAGATGCCTCGAATAAACCGCACGCGAATTTCGACGCGCCGCAAGGCATGTAGCGTATGAGGGTTCTGCGCATTCTGGCGCGGTGGCGTCAGTTGCAGGAAGACGACGATTTTCCGTCCATCAGCTGCGTCGATTCGGAAGAGATCGAGGATACGTGGCCGTATTGGCTCGCGCTCGACTTCCTCGGCTAAGAGGAAGACCCCGTCGTTCGAATTGTCGTCGACGCGCTCGCCGACTACATGCCGTGCGACGTGGTCAACAGCCGGCTTTCGGACTTTCTGACGGGAACGCTGGTCGAGCATGCGATCGAGTATTATCCGGAAATCCTCTACCGCGGCGTAACGATTTCGCGCGGCGGGGAGTTCATGAAATATGACGGCAACAAGGAGCTTTATCGCAGCATCATCATGCCGATGAGCGAGGACGGACGGACGATCTCCGGTCTTCTCTGCGCAGCGAACTGCCGGGAAGTCAGTCGGGAATAGGACTGCAAGAGGGAACTCATGACACAGTCATGTCGGATAAGACGGCATTCGAGATCCACACTTAACAGAGCGGTAAGTGGAAGGCTGATCCCGCTTTCGACGATCGGGACCTCGCGATGTTCGAGGCGAGCCTCATGGACGAGAGCGACCGGTATTCCGGCGTTCGCGTCATCGAGGAAATCTTTGTCGAACAGATCCAGCAGCCCCGGACACGGACGATCTTCCGCGGAAGCAAGGTCGAGGCGAACAACGCTCCCGAACTGCGCAAGTCCAAGCAGGCCCGCCACCAGCCGGAGCAGAATCGCGCGCAGCGCCAGAAATAAGAAATCGTCCGCCGCCAACACCGCCAAGAACGTGCGATCCGGAAGATGTCCAGCCCAGTCACGTTATTCTATCTCAGCCTGTTCATCCCGGCGCTCGCGGGCGGAATGATGTACGGCCTGTAACAACTGAAGACCGATTTCTGAGTTTTTTCGCGCCGAGGCTATTTTCCGTTTGTATCGCCGGCCGCTTGGGACTAAAACGCGCCACCCTGAAAATCCCGCGCTCGTGCGGCGGGGTGGAGCAAGCGAAATGACCGAGAAAA
Organism: Alphaproteobacteria bacterium; assembly: GCA_038131485.1. Lineage (GTDB taxonomy): Bacteria > Pseudomonadota > Alphaproteobacteria > MPNO01 > UBA830 > JAYQUR01. The sequence continues at coordinate 8,610 of JAYPPO010000006.1, read as the reverse complement.
TCCGCCGATTTTTGGAAGAACGCCGACCCGAGACGCCGTGTCTGGTCGTCGATCTCGACTTGGTGTCTGAGAATTACCGTGCGCTCTCGCAGGCGCTTCCCCACGCCGACATTTTCTATGCGGTCAAGGCCAACCCGGCCCGCGAAATCCTCTCCATGCTGATGGGGATGGGCTCGCACTTCGATGCGGCGAGCATCTACGAAGTCGAACACTGCCTCGACCTTGGTGTATCGCCGGACCGGGTCAGTTTCGGCAATACCGTCAAGAAGGAGCGGGATATCGCGCGGGCCTTCGAGCAGGGCATCCAGCTCTATGCGTTCGACAGCCGCGGCGAGCTCAACAAGCTTGCCGCTGCGGCACCCGGCTCACGCGTCTTTTGCCGGATCTTCATGGACGGCGTTGGCTCCGACTGGCCGCTGTCCCGGAAGTTCGGCTGCGAGCCAGATATGGCGATCGAGCTTTTGTCGGAAGCTGGCGAAAAAGGCCTGAACCCGATCGGAGTGTCGTTCCACGTCGGCTCTCAGCAGCGAGACCTCACCCAATACGATGTCGCCGTGGGACGCGCGGCGACGATCTTTAGCGATCTCGGTGCCCGGGGCATCAAGCTCGAGATGATGAATATCGGCGGCGGTTTTCCTGCTCGCTACCGCAACGATATCGAGCCGGTCGCGGCCTATGGCGAGGCGATCCGAGCCGCGGTAGTCAAGTATTTCGGCAATCGTCCTCCCCACATCGTTGCGGAGCCCGGCCGGAGCATCGCCGGCGACGCGGGTATACTGCAGACGGAAGTCGTCCTTGTCGCGGAGAAATCGCGCGGTCCGGGCAAGCGGTGGGTTTTTCTGGACGTCGGCAAATTCGGCGGGCTACCCGAAACGCACGGAGAGTCCATCCAGTACCGGATCACCACGCCGCACGACGGCGGGGCGGTCGGCCCGGTCGTAATTGCCGGTCCCACCTGCGACGAAGTCGACGTGCTCTACAAGGAAGCTGACTACCAGCTTCCGATGGCGCTGCAGGCCGGGGACAAGATCGAGGTCCTTTCGACCGGCGCCTACACGGCGACCTACGCGTCGATCGGCTTCAACGGCTTCCCTCCGCTCAACGAATACTACATCTGAGCAGGCCTCAATTCGGGCAGATCCAGCCCGCTCCCTGATCCGGCCACGCGAGCTGATGTTTGCGTCGGGCGGCCCAAAGAGGGGGTAGGCCAGCGCCGGAAACTGTGTTCCGCGCCCGGCTGGATCGCCTGCGCGCCTCCCCTTACACTGCCGCCAACGCAGCAATTTGGGAACGAAGGAGAGCGGAATGAAACTGTATGGATTTTCGCGGTCGTCGGCAGCTTTTCGCGTCCGCATTGCCCTGAACCTAAAGGGGTTGTCCTGGGACCACGTCAATATCAGCCTGCCGGGCGGGGATCAGTTCGGCGAGGAATACCTAAAGGTCAATCCGCAAGCGCGAGTGCCGACGCTGATCGACGGCGATGCGTCGCTGTTCCAGTCGATGGCAATCCTCGAGTATCTCGACGAAGCGTACCCCGAGCCGGCTCTATTACCCGCCGATCCGGTCGCGCGCGCACGGGTTCGCGGTCTCGCGGACATGATCGCATGCGATATCCATCCGCTGAACAATCTCGCCGTGCTAAAGTTCCTGTCGCAGCCCATCGGTGCCGATAAGGAGGCGATCGAGAAGGTCTGGTACCCGCATTGGATTGCGGAGGGTTTCAAGGCGCTGGAAGCGCATCTCGCCCGGGATTCGGAAACCGGTACATTCGCGCACGGCGATGCGCCAGGCCTGGTCGACATCTGTATCGTGCCGCAGGTCTTCAATGCCCAGCGCTACGAATGCGACATCGCGCCGTATCCGACGATCATGCGGATTTTCGACGCGTGCATGGCGCTAGACGCGTTCGACGCCGCGCAGCCGTCTAAGCAACCGGATTAAATCGTCCAGGGATCGCCGCGTCTCACGGCCGATGGGCCCGGGTTATTGCTTTTCCCGAATCTGGACGACTCTGGCGAGCATCGATTACAGATCCTGGTCGCCGCGGATGAGCCGGTCGCCGATCAGGAACGACAGCGTGCCGTTCAGCTTGAGCTTTCCCGCGAGTTCGTAGTTCCGCCGGAGGATCGGTTTTGTCTCGGCGGAGCCCATGTTCTTGCGGAGATGGTCGACATCGAGTGCGACCGTGGCCGCGATTCAGAGGATCGAGGGTTCATCGAGGCTGGTTCGCGACTGCATCAACGCGGTGTGAAGTTCGAAATACCTCCCCTGCTTCTGCGCGGCGATTACGGAATCGGGACCCAGTATTGGCCATTCCTTGTAGACGCGCCGGATATTCTTGTCCTTGTCGACAAATTCTCTCACAACCGGTTAACCCGCCGGTAGATGCCGCATTAATAATCGAAGAATTCGACGGTCGTCACGTCGCCCGCCGGGTTTCCGCTGCCAGGGGAGGTCGGGCCGCGATGGATCAAGTAAGTATTCGAGTCCACCGACTGCTGATCGCCAAGCGGCTTTTTCTCTCGCAGCTTGGCGAGGGCTTGCATGATTATTTCCGGGTTTTCGTGAAGATGGTCCCGAATTAGCGGCTCTATCGCGGCCTTGTTAATCGAAGAGACGGACCCCGCGGCGGCGGTCGGTTGGGTGAACGAGAGCGTGACTAAAGTGAGCCTGCCGAATCAGAATGCGTTGATGCATCGCGATAGACCGGATCTGGTGGGATATAACATCTCCGTTACTTCGCCGGATCAGCTGGCAAGGGCGAGCATTAAATGATGAGTCAAAATAGCGCGCTAAACGCTACTTAATAGTTAATTCTACTTAAACCACGGAGATCGTCAGTTTTTTCTGCTTTTCTTGTGTTGGCGTTCTGCGGTGTCAAAAAGATCCTGCGCTCGAAGCCAGGCGGGTTCGCTTTCCGTTAGAAGGCGCATCGCCTTCTGCGCCTGCCGCATGGCGTCTAAGGGGTGACCCATCAACTGACTGTATTCCGCGAGCGAAAGCGCGGAAAGTCCCAGTTCGCCGTTCCGGCCGTATGTGATCGCCGCGAGCCGCCAGGCTATCGGCATGTACCGATCGCGCCGGAGCGCCTGTTTCAGGTGCGCCTCTGCCTTATTAAGCATCCCGGGTCCGTCGAGTTCGATCAAGACATGGGCGAGACCGACCCGCAGCAGCGGCTCGTTAGGTCTCAGGTCTACCGCCTTCTGGTAGAAGGGAAGGGCTTCTGCACCGCGCGCATTCTCGAAAAGCATCTGTCCTTTGAGTTCCTGGAACCAGGGATCCTCAGGCATCTGAGCTATAAGGCTATCGATCAGGGGTAAAGCCTTCTCAAGGTTTGCTTCGCGATAGTACGCTATTGAGCACGCGTAGCGCGCGGCCACGGACGGGTCGTCGGGCTTATAGTTTCGAAGAGTCTTTGACGTCGGATTGAGGAAGCCGGCGAGCTTTGCCCTCATCCGATCGTGTTCCGCCTTGAGTGCTAGCGGAATTGCCCAACTCGAGTGACGCGATTTCGCGACATGATCTGCGATGAAGGCGATCCGGTCTCGGGTCAGTGGATGGGTGACTACATACGAGTCCTGACGCGACCGATCGAGTAGTTCCTGGCCTTCGAGGATTTCGAAAAATTCCGACAATCCCCTCGCCGAAACCTGCACCTGATCAAGCAGATTGACCGCGACCTGGTCCGCGGAGCGTTCCTGAATCCGACTAAAATTGAGTAGTTTCTGGAGCGCAATTTCCTGTGCCTTCGTAGACCCGACCGCCGCCGCGCCCGAGTTGCCAACTAGCACGCCGATGGCGATCCCGATGATCGATCCGATCAAGGCCTGGTCCTCGGCGTCGCTGATCGCACCTTCCAGGCGAGCGAGGTGGCCGCCCGTTATATGGCCGATTTCGTGCGCGATCACGCCCATGACTTGGCCGGGGTGTTCGGATCGCATCAGCAGGCCGGTCGACAGGAATATACGCTGGCCGCGAGCGACGAACGCGTTTAGTTCCGGGCTTCTCAGAAGATGAAAGTTAACGTCTTCTGGTACCAGCGCGGCGGCGCGCAGAAGTGGCGTGGCGTATGCCCGGATGGTATGCTCGATTTCAGCGTCTCGGATCAGCCCCTGCGCAGTCGACGGGGCCGACAGTCCGGTTGCGAACAGCGCGGCCTGCAGCAACACAAACATGCCAACCGCCGGTTTTGCGACCATGGGCGAGACGCCTAACTTGATATCCGAGAGGGAGAAATACGCTTTGCGCACCGGGAATTCTCTCAACCGCATAATGCTTTTAATAGGTAGGTATGCCTTCAGCCTCCGTCAATCTATCGGTGGGGTATTGGCGGCTGCGGTTCTTGCCGGCTGCTCCTCCGGTACCTTGCCCGAAGTTCAGGTCGGCCAAGTGGGGGGCAAATTCGGAGGGGTCGTCTCTGGAGAGCCGCGTGCTTCGCTGATCGGTCGCGACGTCCTCTCCGCAGGCGGAAGTGCGGTTGATGCCGCCGTCGCAATGTATTTCGCGCTTGCCGTCACCTACCCCGATGCTGGGAGTCTTGGCGGCGAGGGCGTCTGCATAGTCCAGAGGTCCGACCGCAAGGGCGGCGTCGAGGCCATAGAGTTCCGGCCGCTGCTGATACGCCGGGGTGGACGGACCGTTGCCATCCCTGGAGGTGCGCGCGCGATGTACGCGTTGCATGCCCGCTACGGTCGGCTGCAGTGGGCGCGCCTTATACAGCCAGCCGAGCAACTTGCTCGGTTCGGCCATTCCGTTTCCAGGGCATTCGCGCGCACCCTCGCGGCGGCGCCAGAGACCGCCTTCGCGTCTCCGGAAATGAAGAAACTATTCTACAAGGACGGCAAGAGGCTGACCGAGGGTGGGACGCTGGAACAGGTTCAGCTTGCCTCCGTGCTCGCGGCAATTCGCTTCCGAGGGGCAGGCGATTTCTATACCGGCGACGTGGCGCGCCGTATCGCGGAGGGTCTCGGCAGGAACGTCGGCGTTCAGGTGACAGTCGCCGACCTTCGAAATTACCGGCCGGTCTGGCTCCCGACTGAGAAGAAGGTAATAGGAAATCACACGCTTCACCTCCCCGCTGGAGCGAAGGCAACTGCAGCGCTCGAGCTGTGGAACGGACTGGTGAGCACCGTGTCCGCGAGCGTGGGAGCAGCGATTTCGCCGAGCGGTGGCGATAGCATCGGATTCGCCGCGATAGACAACACGAGCGGCGCTGCCGTCTGCACCGTCGGTGCGCATGACGCGCTGAAGCAGGGCCGTATCATCGGTGACACGGGTATTTTGCAGGCGGGTCCGCGATCGGAGGGTTTCCAGTATCCAGGCTTGGTGGCAATTATTGTCAACGAGCCGCGCAACGACATTATTTCCGCGATAACCGGGGCGGGAGGGAGTCCGGGTACAGAAGCCCGAGTGGTTTCGACCGCATTGCGCGTCGTCCGCGGAGCGGCGTTGATCGACGCTATGGCGGCGGCCCCGCCCATGGCGGGCGCGCGGACGAACATGATCCACTGTCCGACCGGAATTGGCGCTGACCCCGAACTCTGTAGGTACGCAGTGGAACCCGGAGGATCCGGTCTCGCCGTTGGCGCAAGTTTCTAGAGATGGCGCTCAAACGATCCGCGCGAGGCGCCGTTGAGCCGTTCATCGTCATGGACATTCTGCGAGAGGCGAACCGGCGCGAGGCCGAGGGGGGTGAAGTTCTCCATCTCGAAGTAGGTCAGCCGTCTACCGGAGCGCCGTCGAAGGTAATCGAAGCCGCGCGCCGAATTCTGACGGAAGACCGCCTCGGTTATACGGAAGCTTTGGGCATAGGTCCTCTTCGTGCGCGCATTGCCGCCTTCTACCGTGACATGCATGGCCTCGACGTCGACCCGGATCGCATCGTCGTCACGACTGGGTCGTCCGGTGGGTTCATGCTAGCCTTTCTATCGGCGTTCGATGCGGGCGACCGTATTGCACTTGCTGAGCCTGGCTATCCAGCATACCGCAATATTCTGAAGGCGCTCGACCTCGAGGTGGTCGGTGTTCCCGCGACCGCGGCGGATAGGTATCAGCCGGTTCCGGCAGCTCTCGACCGGCTCAACGGTCCGATAGACGGGTTGATCGTGGCAAGCCCGGCCAATCCGACTGGCACCATGCTTAGCGCGGAAAAGATGCAGGAGCTAGCCGCTTACTGCGCCGACCGCAGAATTCGCCTGATCTCTGACGAGATCTACCACGGAATAACTTATTCAATGCCCGGCACGACAGCGCTCTCTGTCACCGACGAAGCGTTCGTCATCAACAGCTTCTCGAAATACTACTCGATGACAGGCTGGCGTGTTGGCTGGATGGTCATTCCAGAGGATCTCCAGCGCTCGGTCGAATGTCTCGCGCAGAACATCTTCATCTCGGTGCCGGCGTTGTCGCAGAGAGCGGCCCTGCATGCGTTCGACTGCCGGGAGGAGTTGGACGCGAATGTTGCGCGGTATGCGGCTAATCGGGAGCTTCTGCTCCGTGAACTGCCGAAAACAGGACTTGACCGGCTCGCGCCTGCCGAAGGGGCGTTCTACATCTATGCTGAGGTTGGGCACCTGACGAACGACAGCGAGGATTTCTGCCGCCGGCTACTCAACGAGACGGGCGTCGCGATCGCGCCTGGCACGGATTTCGATCCGCATCGTGGCAATGGGACGGTCAGGATTTCTTTCGCGGGCGAAACCAAGACAGTGGCGGTGGCTGCCCGCCGGCTTCGAGCCTGGCTACAGGGATAAGAGGACGGCGCTGAGATCGCGGCACACGATCGCCTATTCGATAATCCGCTGCCACCAGCCGCGACGTTTGGGGCCGGAACCGCTCGCTGCTGTCACAAGTTCGGGCTGTAGCTCCGATTCCTGATGCACCTCGGGCTCAATGTTCGCTACGGTCGGCAGCTCTTTCTCCGCCGGTTCCGGTTCCTCGGCTGAAAATTCGGCTTCCGACGTCTCGGCCGCCTCGGCGAGCGTCTCGTCTGCCCCAGCTGTCGTTTCGCCGGTATCTTCGAGGTCGCCCGCCTCGATTTCGTCTACCTCGGCAGTGCCGTTCTTCATGCGGTCGTGGCCAACGGCCGCCGCGTCCGCTGCGGCGATCTTATCCGCAGCACCGTCCTTGGCCTCCATGTTCTCCTGATCACGCCCTTGGCGATTGCGACGGCGTCCGCCGCGGCGTCCGCGCCGCCGACGCCGAGAGCCCGATTTGTCCCCGCCTTCGGCCATGCTCTCTTCGCTGTCGCCCGCCTGTACGTCTGTCTCTCCATCCTCGGCAACGGCTTCACCTGTTTCGGACGCCTCCGCTTCAATGGCCTTGTCGACGGTATTTGGACGCCGGCGACCACGACGGCGACGATCGCGCTTGGGTGTTTCTTCCTGTGCGTCCACGACGGCCTGGTTGTCGGTGTCTTCTTCGTCCTCATCCTCGTCGGTATCGAGCTCGATATCGACGATCTGCTTGTCACTTCTGCTTTTCGCTTTCTGAGACGGTTCCGGCGGGCCCTTAACCCGCTCGATGCGGATATCGGGCTGGATGACCGAGCCGTCACCTTCAAGCAAGACGCGAAAACCGTATCGTTCCTCCAGCTCGACCAGGGTCGAGCGCTTATGGTTTAGGATATAGAGCACGACGTCGAGCGGCACGCCGACCGTGATCTCGCTGGAACGCATCCGAATGCCTTCTTCCTCGATTGCGCGGAGCACGCGCATCGCCATCGATTCTGTCGACAGGATGTTGCCGGTGCCGCGGCAGTGCGGGCAAGCCTGAGAGCTGGTTTCCAGCAGGCTCGGCCGCAGACGCTGACGCGACAGTTCCATCAGGCCGAAATTGCTGATGTGACCGATCTGTAGGCGCGCTCGGTCGGCCTTCATCGCATCTCGTAGCCGGCGCTCGACCTTGCGGACGTTGCGGCCGTCCTCCATGTCGATGAAATCGATCACGATCAGCCCCGCGAGATCGCGAAGCCTGAGCTGCCGCGCGACCTCGTCAGCCGCCTCGATATTGGTCTTGAGGGCGGTTTCCTCGATGTTGCGCTCTCTGGTCGACTTGCCGGAGTTCACGTCGATGGCGACCAGCGCCTCCGTCGGGTTGATGACGAGGTAGCCGCCCGACTTTAGCTGCACTTCGGGATTGTGCATGGCGTCGAGCTGCTGCTCGATCTGGAACCGCTGATAGAGCGGGATCTGCTCGTCCCGGTAGGGCTGCACCCGCTTGGCATGGCTCGGCATCATCAGCCGCATGAACTTCTTCGCGGTCTGGTAGGTGTCGTTGCCCTCGATCAGGATCTCGTCGATGTCCTTCGAGTAGACGTCGCGGATGGCCCGCTTGATGATGTTGCCTTCCTCGTAAACGAGATCCGGCGCCGTCGATTCGAGCGTGACTTCGCGCACTTCGTCCCAGGCGCGGATGAGGTATTCGAAGTCGCGGCGGATTTCCGCCTTGCTGCGTTCGAGGCCGGCGGTGCGGATGATCACGCCCATGCCCTGCGGAATGTCGAGGGCGTTCAGCGTATCGCGCAGCTTGCGGCGTTCCTTCGCGTTGGTGATCTTGCGGGAGATTCCGCCGCCACGGGAAGAGTTCGGCATCAGCACGCAGTAGCGGCCG
>JAYPPO010000005.1:0-144128 GCA_038131485.1 Alphaproteobacteria bacterium | reverse complement strand
GGGCGGATCGGGCCACGCCTTCGAGAGCAACGCCCATGCAATGCTCGAAAAAGAACTCGTCTTGATGGGCAGCCGCTACGCGACGCGCCAAGAGGTCATCGAAAGCCTGGAGCTATGCGGCCGCGGAGAGTTATGGCCGCTAGTGACGGAGACGGCAGACATGACGGGCGCCGAAGCATTACACGAGCGGGTAGAGAACGGACAGGTCACGGGCCGCGCTGCAATCATGATCCAGCCAGCGTAAATTCGCACAGCGCATACGGCAGACTGTGGCACCGTTTCACCAGCAGCGGTCTCATGGCCCACAGGAAAAATTTATTTAATGAATTTGGTAATTTATTGGCGCACCTTAATCTGCACGCCGTGTACCACACATGTGTTTGGCTGATTTGCAGCGCCGCGGATGGCTCCTTTTTAGTTCGACGCGAAAGGTACTTACCATCCAAATAAAGTCATTGCCGCTGTCGTTGTCCTTCCCTTCATGGCCGTTTGCGGAAACGCTATTTCCGGAAAAAAATGCCGAGCGAGATCAAAGAAATAAACAGCTTATCCAAATGCTCACCGACGGTAACTTTTACGCCGTCGGCAACTCCAACACCCCCAAAGGCCGGACGCCGTGGGACAAACCCGAAACCCCCGTCATCCCTGCAGCCTCCCAATAAACGGCTGCAGCCATTACTAGTTTCTTTGGCGCGGCTCTAACGAATTATAGCGCTGCTTAGAGTAAGCTTACGAACAGCGCTTTTCCCAAGCGGGTCACTCCAGAGAATTTTAGATCTCATCGGGCCGGCGAATGCTTGCCCCAATGGCAAAATATCGCCCGAGAAATTTTCCGTTCGCTCCGGTTCGCATTCGACAAAACGCCTGTTCGACCCTAAAAATTGGCTATGGAACATTCCCATCATCCGCTGGCCATTCGAGAGAGGATCGAGGAAGGCCCGAAAAGCTCCTACCTGCGGGATTGGGTCTACGGAGGTATCGACGGCGCGATCACTACGTTCGCCATCGTCGCGGGCGTCGTTGGCGCCGAGCTTTCGACGCGGGTAATCCTGATCCTAGGCGCTGCCAACATTATAGCCGACGGGTTCTCTATGGCGGCGAGCAATTACAGCGGCACCAAAGCGGAACTGGATGACTACCAGCGGCACCGTGCCTACGAGGAGCGCCAGGTAGAGAGAATTCCGGAGAGCGAACGACTGGAAATCCGGGAAATTTTCCGCGCCAAAGGCTTCGAGGGCGACGATCTCGACCGGGTAGTAGACGTCATTACGTCCGATAAGGACCGCTGGGTAGAGACGATGATGGTCGAGGAATACGGCATGCCCGCTACGTTCCGCAGCCCCTCAAATCGGGCCTTTGCACGTTCGCCGCCTTCATCCTGTGCGGACTGGCGCCCTGCTGCCGTTCATGTTCCCTTACCCCTATGCTTTCGAGACCGCCATCGTTCTCACGGGGGTGGTCTTCTTCGGGATTGGTTCGGCTAAGAGCCAGTGGTCGACACAGGCCTGGTGGCGGTCCGGATTAGAGACGCTGGCCATCGGTCTAACCGCCGCAGCCATCGCCTGGGGCATTGGGCACTTTCTGAAGTCCGCGTTTTTATAGGCCTTAGTGCGTTATTCCCGTTGAGGTAGGCTCCCTCGTGCCGTCCCCCCTCCTCGACGTGAAAACGACGCACCCGCAGACGATCGCGGCGCCTGAAAGATTCGCAACCAGATGCATTGGCCAGAACGCGAGCGCCCCGCCGCCCAGAATTACGGGATATAGCCATATAGGCATGCGGCCCTCGGAGTAGCGCTGAACCGTGGCGTTGAACGAATAGATCCCGAACAGGCTGAAGAAGCCGATCTGGACGACCTCAATTAAGGTCCCGCCGATCATGGGCGTATAGGCGAACACTAGCGGTACGATGTAGAGCCCCTTGGCGATCTTCCAGCTTTCGAACCCAGTCGCCATGGGCTTCGACCCAGCAATTCCGGCGGCCGTGAACGCCGCAAGGCAGACGGGAGGCGTTACGTTCAGATCCTGGCTCAGCCAAAAGATGATCAGGTGCGCCGTCAGCAGGAACGTCGTACATTGTCGCCGCCTTGACCATCGCACGACGAACTACGACGGCAAGCTCGAACGGCATCGAACTTACCAGCGACTGCGCCTCCTCCGGGGTCATCCCTGTTGCAATCTTCGCTACGTGAGGAGAATCCACCAGCGCGAACATGGCCGCCTTGACCGGATCTGTGATACCGGCGACGAGCTGATCGACGATCATGCCATCAGCCAGCATGCCGGACAGCGCAGGCGCCGACAGGATCGCAAGCACGATATAGGCCGCCGTCACCGGTAGCCCCATGCCCAAAACAAGCGAAGCCAGCGCGATCAGTACCAGCGCGATGATTAGCGAGCCCTGCGACCATTGCGCGATCATCAGAGCGAAAGAGTTGGCGACACCTGACGTCGTCACTGCGTTGTTGATCAACCCGACGGCGACCAGCAGCACAGCGGTCATGATTGACGTCTTGACACCGAGGGCGAGCGCCTCGCCGATCTTCTTCGGCGTCATCTTATTAGGCGTGAACCAGCTCGTGACGATCAGCGTGCCGATGGCTAGGCACGCGGCATAGCTCGGCGTCCGGCCGGAGACAAGCATCCACGTCATAACGGCCAGCGGCAAAACGAAGTTAAGGGCGCCTGCAAGCAACTTTTGACGATCGACGTCGTTCGCCTGCTCAATGCCGATGCCGCGCTTCATCGCCTCTATACGGACGATAAAGGCGATCGAAAGGAAATACATTATCGCCGGCACTATCGAGTAGAGCACAATCGTGCCATAGTCGATGCCGGTATAGGAGACCATGACGAAGGCGCCGGCACCCATTATCGGCGGCATGATCTGACCGCCGGTCGACGCGGACGCCTCGACGCCGGCCGCGAACATCGCCCGGAAGCCGTTTGCCTTCATCAGCGGAATTGTGATTACGCCGGTCGACGCTGTATTAGCAACCGCTGAGCCCGAAATCGTCCCTGTAAGCGCGGATGCGAGGACGGCAACGAAGGCGGAGCCGCCTCGGAACCGCCCAGCGACGATTTTCGCGAACTCAATGACGAAATCAGATGCACCCGAGACGACAAGGAATGCGCCGAAGATCATGAAAAGCGCGATATTGGCAGACGAGATCGTGGTGATGATCCCAAACATGCCTTCATCGTTGTACATGGACCGGAATAGCACATCGCTCATCGGCAGGCTCGCGGCGCGGAAAGCGCCTGGCATCCACTCACCGAGGAAGAGGATATAAGACATCGCCGTAATGATTAGGACGGGAATGATCCAGCCCGTGAGACGTCGCGTCAGGTCGATCGCCGCGAGGATCACGACGATCCCAGCAATCCAGTCAAGCAGCGTGAACTGCCAGACCTGGCCTGTCTTCGCGAGGTGCGCGCGTAGACGTCGTTTTCGGCCCAGGCTATCCACGCTGCTGACGCCGCGACTACGAGACCGTAGACAACATCTACCGCGATCATCCAGCCGCGTTCAGCGTTTTTCCCGAAAAGCGATGCGGAAATCGCCGCCAGAAACGCGAAACCTCCAAAATGGATGCAATTCTGCCAATGGCCGGGCTCCGACAGGACGAGGTTCGTCGCGATATGCCAGAGACCGAACGCGACGATGGCCCAGGTAAGCAAACCTGCGCCGAACGGCCGGGCACACGCATTGTGGATATCGAAGATCCAGTTCCGAATAGTCTCGGGACCTCCCTCGACTAAATCCGTCTCGGAAGGACGCGCGTCTGTGCTCGCGAACTTATTCCGTTGAAAAAACGGCGGCTGCGTGTCAGCAACCGCCGTCTTCAATGGCCTGCGAAGGCAAGCGGTCGTAGACCGGTTACTTCGCCATCAAATGCGCCAGGATCTTAAGCCCGACTTCCTTGTAGTATTTGGCAGCGCCGGGTGCAACGGCACTGGGAGGCCGGCCATCGCCTTCTTTATGTTCATGGCCTTGGTCGCCTTGTGGATCGCCTGCAGGAACGGCAGGTTTTCGTAGATCGACTTGGTCAGTTTGTAAACATGCTCTTCCGAAACGTCCGCGTTGACCGCTAGGAAGTTAGGCTGCGCGATCGTTTGCACGTCCTTCTTTTGCCCCGGATAGGTTCCGGCCGGGATCGTGTAGGGAACCCACAGATTTCGGCCGCCGTCCATCTTCTTTCCTTGTTCGGGCGTCACGTCGAGGATGGTAAATTTATCACCATTGGCCGCCATCAGCTTTGTGAGCGCCCCCGTGGGCGGGCCCGCGCCAAGGCCAGCGCCGACTGCGCGACCGTCGGCCAAAGCATCCGCTGTCGGACCGAAGCCCGCATCAACGAGCTTGTAGTCCTTCTCGATGTTAATGCCGAGGCCCTTCATCAGAACCCTATTAGAGCCGATCGTGCCAGAGTTCTTTTTGCCCATGCCCATCGACATGCCCTTCAGGGCTACCATGTCTGACATGTTGCCGGACTTGATGTATTTTTTCGCGAGCACGAACTGCTCGACGTTCTGCCACAGCATCGTGACAGCTCGCACGTTCTTCTGCGGGCTCGAAACAGGACCTGTTCCTGTAGCCGCGTAGGAACCGAACAGGCCCTGCAAGATTGCGAACTGCGCGGTATTCGCGCCGAGCGCCTGGACGTTCGCTCCGGAACCAGCCGAGTTGACGGCAGTCAGGCTGAACTTCTCCTTAGGAGAAGCTTGATCTTAGTCAATGTGGAGATGGCGGTGCCGACGGGATGGTAGGTGCCGCCGGTGGAGGCGGTGTTCAGGACATAGTCCTTGCCAGCCGAAACTGCCGGACCCGCGATCAGGGCCGACGCCGCCAGGCTAATAAGACCTACAGTAAGTTGACGCATTTGTTTCATAATTTCCCCCTTGCAAATCGATCGTTTGATTGTTCTTCACGGGATCATACCCGATTAGCTGCAGAAGTCAGCGAACTTTAATTCGTACGCTTTGCGGGACGTCTTGGATGCCAAACTCCTACCATTTTTCGCTAAAGGGTCGTATGTCCGTCTCGAAGGTCCAGGCATCCGGAGGCTGGGTGTGCATTGTCCAATAGGCATCGGCGACATGGTTGGGATCAAGCAGGCCGTCGCCCCCAGCGCCGCAGCAGCATCGGGAAATTTCTCTCTTACGGCCTCTGACGCAATCATTCCGTCGATCACGATATGGCCGACGTGTATTCCCCAGGGTCCCAACTCGCGCGCCATCGACTGCGCCAAGGCCCGCAAGCATGCTTCGCTCCGGCGAACGCGGCAAATTCCGCGCCACCCTTACGCTGGCCGTCGCGCCGGTAAAGGATCGTTCCGCGCCCGCGCAGCTGCATCCGGCGCGCGGCCTCCCGCCCCACAAGGATCCGGCAAATGCCGAGCTCTCCCAAACTTGGCGGTAGATTCGCGCGGTCATATTCGAAATCGGCGCTCGATGCTGCGCACCGGTGTTGAAGACGCATACTTCGACAGGCGCGATTTCGGCCTCGACCCGGTCGAACAGCGCGACCACGTCACCTTCGTTACGGGCGTCGCACGGCAATCCCTCTGCCCGGTTCCCTCGGCCTCGATCACCGCGACCAGCTCGCCAAGCGGTTTGATCTTGCGCCTGGCCGGCACGGCGATCAGACCTTCCCTCGCGAACCGGCGCGCAACCGCGCCGCCTGGCGCATCGCCCGCACCGACGATGACCGCCGCTCCGTCAGTCATGCTCTAATCAGCCTTATCAGAACGGAACCACGATTGCGCCCATCGGTGCATCACAGTTCAATAGGTTAACGCGCTTGAGGAAATTAGGAAACTGTCACCAGCCGGCAAAGTTCGTGCACGTACTCGCCGGCAAAGACGCCTGCTCATCTCCCTGGAAATCAACCAGCGTGAAGTTGGACCGGACAGTCAGGGGCGCATCGTCCTCGAATGTGATGTTGCCGATGACCCGCCGGGCCGCGCTTTGGGCTGATCGGCATAGTTCTCCGCGTGCATCAGGCGGCGGACGCGAACGTCGAGAAGCAAGCTGTTCTCGTATGCGATCGAAACCTCTCCGACAGGGTCGGTCTGGCCCGGCGTCGCGGGGATCAGTAGATCCCTCGTCAGCAAACAGCGCCTGCCATTCCTCGAACCGGCGTTCGTCGAGGAGACGGGCCTCGCGAAACAGAAAACGCTCCAGCAGGTGCTGATGTTCAGAGCCGGTCGCTCACGACGTCAGTTCGGCCGGTTCTTGAGAACAGCGATCGTCTCTTCGGCAGTCATGACGTCGCCGAACTGCTGGATGACGTTCTCCAGCGCAGCCCTGCTCGTCATCGGAAATGGCAGCGTTGCAGTCCTCGACCATGACAACGTTGAAATCGAGCATCATCGCGTCCCGTGCGGTGCTTTCGCAGCAGATATTCGTCTTAGTGCCGCCGATCAGCACGGTCTTAATTCCGTGGCTCGAAAGCGCGCTCTGCAGCATCGACGCGCCGGGCGTCAGCGCCGAATATCGGTTCTTGCGGATGCGAAGATCGCTGTCTTGCACGTCGAGTTCGTGCCAGATCTGTTCGCCGTGGCTGCCAGGCTCGAGCGCCCTGATCGTGCGCTCCTGCACCTTTTCAGCAACGAAGTTGCGAATAAAGTGTTCCCAGTCACTCTTGCCATTAGCATAGCTCGTCGCGCTTGTTACCCATATGACAAGGCCGCCGAGGTCGCGAAGCTCGGCCGCCAGCCGGTTTATAGGCCGTGAGATTCCGCGGGATTCGGGCACTTCCGCCGGTGCTCCCTCCTCGCAGAACATATTCTGCATGTCGATCACTACGAACGCTGTCGTCGAGGGGTCGAGGGAATCGAATAGATGATGTCGACCGCGGCGCGCCAGCACCCGGTCTATGATCTCCTGGCGAACAGAGACGCCGTGCACTACTCTGCAGCTCGCGCCGTCGCGAGGGGCTCAAGGACGATATCCTGTTCGATATCGTAGAACGGCGCCCAGATTCCAACTTTTTGGGCCTCGGTCTGCGAATCATTGGCTTCCCACTTCAGTACGAGCGAGTCTTTCACACCAAACACGGCGTCGTCATCTAGAAAGGTATCGCCGTCGATGAACAATTCGGTTGTCAGTGTCTCATAACCAGGCGCTTCGATTCGGACGTGCAGGTGCGCAGGTCGCCAGACGTTACGCTTCGCATCCTGCATCAGGTCGCCGACCGGACCGTCAAGTGGGATCGTATACGGCAGCGGCTTCGTCGTGGTAAAGGCGAAGCGGCCGTCCGCGCCAGTCACTATGCGACAGCGCAGGTTGTAGCCCTTCTCTGGCTCCTGCACGTCGTAGAGGCCATTCGGCGCATTCTGCCAGAAATCGATCTTGGCGCCCTCGATCGGGCTGCCCGATCGATCTCGCACGATGCCATGGATATAGCTAGGCTCGCCATCCTTGTTGCGCTCGCCGATAAGGTCGCCGCCGGGCGCGATCGCCGGAACCTCGCCAAGATCACCCTTCTCGGCAATATAAAACGGGCCAAGCACTGAATTTTCGGTGGCCCCCTCGGGGCGGCGGTTGTTTATCGTATCGACGAGCGATGACACGCCAAGCACGTCGGAGGTCAGGATGAACTCGCTGCGCTCGGGCGACGAAATATCGGCACACCGGTGCAGATAGGTGATCGCTGCTGCCCACTCTTTTTCGGTGAGTTGAACCTCGCGGACGAAGTCGTGCAAGTGGCGTATCATCGCCTCCATGACTTCCTTGAGCCGCGGATCCGGGTTCTCAGACCACGCCTTGAGCACAACATCGGTCGTGTTTTCTTCGGTCAAATTGCGCATGACGCTCTCCTTGAGGCGACTTTGAAACAGAATACTTGAGGCGGCCCACCTAGATCAACGCGAGCGACCGGAATTGGATCAACCCGGACGCCTTCCGTGAAAAGCGTCGTCCAGCAAGGCCCTGACCCCACCCCGGTCGACAGGCCGCGGGTTGAAGTAAGGCGCCTCGGTCGCGATTTCCGACACACGGTCGAGGTCCTCTTCCCTGAACCCCAGCGACGCGAGGCTAGCAGGTGCGCCGAGACCGGCTGCGAGGTCGTAGAGCCCACCCGCCGCGTCGTCGGCTCCGAGCGCGCGTTCAATAGCTGTTATCGCTTCGGGAGCAGCCTCCCGGTTAAAGTGCGTTGCGTGGGGTAAGATCACCGTATGGGTCTCGGCATGCGGCAGTCCAAACGATCCACCGAGCACGTGGCACAACTTGTGATGAATGCCCATCTGAGCGGTTGCGAGCGCCAACGCGCACAGAAAGGCACCATGAAACGCATCGCTGCGCGCACTGACGCTGGCCTGTCCGCCGCAAACGCCTGGTAAACCAGCGGCCAGCGCGCGGATACCCTCCTCAGCGATCATCGACAGGACGGGGTTGCGGTTCTGCGCGTACAGCGCCTCGACCGAGTGCGCGATCGCGTTCATCCCACTCGGACCGGCGATGTTCGGCGGTAGGCCCTCCGTCAGGTCGGGATCGTAGATCACCGTCTTGGGGACCACATCGATAGTGCGCCCTGTCTTCTTGCCACCGCCCTCAGAGATACCCCAGATATCCGTCATCTCGGAACCGGCATATGTCGACGGCACGGCAATAATGGGAAGGCGTGTTTCCAGCGCCACCGCCTTGGCGAGCCCCACGGCCGATCCGCCGCCGATGGCAACGAGACTGTCCGCGCGTGCCTCCCTAACGCTCAAGATCGCCGCGTTGGCGTTTTCGCGGGGAACATGCATGACGGCACCGTCGACTGTTCCTGCGAAGCGGTTGCCCAATGCCGCGACGGTCCGTTCAGCAAAATCCCGTTGGGAATTGGTGTACACGACGACCGCAGCTCTCGCACCCAACCGGTCTAGTTCGGCGGGCACTTCCGCAATCTTGCCGGCGCCGAACAAGACGCGGGCAGCGAAGGCCTGATAGACGAAATCTTCCATGGCCGAATTGTCTTATAGAGCGCCATCGGGCGAAACAAGACTGGCGCCGGCATTTAACTCTCTCGTGGTGGACAACGTCGTCTAGGCCCCTTCCTAGAACCAGTAACAAAATTAATGATGCTCCTCAGCCAGCACTTCAGGCACAAACCCGACCGGGCCGAGACCCGGAAACGCGTCGTCGACAAGCAACTCGCCTACCAGCAGGACTGCAGGGTTGAGATTACGCGGTCAGGTCCGTTGATGGTCTAAGGCAAGATTACGCTTGCGCGGCTGTTCCAGCGTCACGGATCGGCTTTAGTCTTTCAGCGACGGGTAGTCCGTATATCCCTTCGCGCCGCCGCCGTAGAATGTAGCCCTGTCCGGATCGTTGAGCGCAGCGTCTCTGTGCAGGCGTTCCGGCAAGTCTGGGTTCGCAAGGAACTTGGCAGCGAAAGACACGAGGTCCGCCCGACCCATCCCGATTACCTCGTCCGCCTTCGTCCGGTCATAGCCGCCATTGGCGATAAGCGCGTTCGAAAAAACCTCGCGTAACGAGGCGAAAAGCGGGTCATCCGCGCCGCCGGGCGCGTCAGATTCGACCGTATGCAGATAAAGCAGATCGCGCTTCGCGAGTTCCGCAGCGAAATGGGAATAGGTCGCCATCGGGTCGGAATCGGACATATCATTGTAGGCCTGATAGGGCGAAATGCGGTAGCCGACCCTGTCCGCGCCCCAGACGTCGACCACCGCATCGACGACCTCCAGTGGGAAACGGGACCTGTTCTCCACGCTTCCCCCATACTCGTCCGTCCGTCGGTTGGCGCCGTCGCGGGTGAACTGGTCAAGCAGATAGCCGTTCCCGCCGTGTATCTCGACTCCGTCGAAGCCCGCCATCTCCGCGTTTTTCGCACCGGCGCGGAATTGCTCGGTAATCTCTCGGATCTCGCCCATCTCCAGCGCCTTCGGCGTCTCGAACGGCAGCATTCCTTCGAGCGTCATCGCCTTCCCTTCCGGGCGGATCGCCGACGGCGCTACGGGGAGCTTTCCCTCGGGCTGGAGCACGGGATGCGAAATCCGGCCGACATGCCAGAGCTGCAAGAAGATCGTCCCACCGGCCTCATGAACTGCGTCGGTGACCTCGAGCCAGCCGTCTACCTGCGCGTCGGTGTGAATGCCAGGCGTGCCAGGATAACCGACACCTTCGGGGGAGACCTGCGTCGCTTCCGTCACGATCAAGGCCGCATCGGCGCGCTGCTGGTAGTATGTCGCGTTTAGCTCATGCGGCGTATTCCCCTCGCCCGCCCGGTTACGCGTCATCGGCGCCATCACGACGCGATGAGGAAACTCGAAGGGGCCCGCCGTGTAGGGCGTGAAAAGATCTGCCATGGCGTTCAGCCTATCCGTTTGACACGCGCCTGTTCCTCGAGAACGGCGCAGACAGCAGCGGTGTCCTCTTCGGCATGGCCCTGCTCGAGGGCGGCGCGGTAGGGCTGAACGGCGGACGCGAACAGGCTGACGGGGCAGCGCACGTCGGCCGCGAACGCCGTGATGACGTCGAGATCCTTCTGGTAGAGACGGTTCGACATGCCAACATCGCTATAGTCGTTCTCTACCATGTACTTGCCGCGCACCTCGAACATCCGCGACGTCGCGGCGCTGGTCGAGATCACCTCATAGATCAGCGCCGGATCGAGTCCGGACTTCATGCCAAGCACCATCGCCTCGGCGGTGGCGACGTTGTGGATGGTCACCAAATGATTTGCTACGAACTTCATCCGGCTGCCGTTGCCAAATTCGCCACAATACTTGTTCTCGCGGCTGAACGCCGCGATCGCCGGCACGCATTTCGCCACCGCGGCCTCGTCACCGCTGGTGAACACGGCGAGGTCGCGCGTCTGGGCCTGTTGGCCCGTCCCCGACACCGGACAGTCGAGCAGCGTATGGCCGGTCGCGGCGAGGATATCGCGCGCGGCTTCCTTGTCGGCGATCCGGAACGTGCTGGTTTCCATGATTGTGCAGCCCGACGCCGACGAGGCCGCAATCTCCTCCGCCACGGCACAGAGCGCGACGGGATTCGGCAGCGACGTTAGCATCACCTTGGCCTGTTCGGCGACCGCGGCGGCCGAGCCCATCGTCTCGACGCCGTCCGCCATTGCCAGCGCGAGCGCATCGGCGGACGTATCGTAGCCGACCACGCCAAAGCCGGCCTTTGCCATGTGGCGCGCCATGGCGCCGCCCATTATGCCGAGCCCGACGACCCCGACCGTATCCGCCATTTACTGTCTCCGTTCCTGTGCGACGCCACTACCGTCCCGCCGTTAGTGTTTGGCGAGAAACGCCCTAAGGTGACCGGTGTACTCGTCCGCCCGCTCGATGTTGGCGATGTGCGCGGCATCTAGGACGATAAATTCCGAGCCCTTTATCTCGTCGTTCATTAGTCTCATGCCCGCCTCGGGAGTTCCGGCGTCGTGCGCGCCCGCCATCACGAGAACCGGATGGTCGATCGTATTTAGCCGGTCGAGATAGGCGAGCTTCTGGATAGCGCGACCGCAGCCGGCGTACCCGTTGGCCGTCGTGCCAGCAATCATGGTCCGGACGGCAGCGAGTTCGGGGTGCCCGGTATTGCGGAATCCCTCGGTGAACCAACGCTCCATCGTCGGCTCGACGAGCGCTTCCATGCCCTTTTGCTCGGCAACGCCGATCCTCTCCTCCCACGCGGCCTGAAACTCCGGCCGGCACAGCGCCATCGTGTTCGTGAGAACCACCGCGTCGAGGCGGTCGGCATGATTAAGCAGGAGCGGCTGACCGGTCATGCCGCCGATTGAAAGCCCGACGAAATGAGATTTCTTGATAGCCAGATGATCCCAAAGAGCGACCACGTCGCCCGCGAGTTGCTCGAGCGTATAGGGACCGGGCGGCGAGTCCGACTTGCCGTGCCCGCGTTTGTCGTAGCGGAGGATGTGAAAATCATCGGCAAGCGCCGCGACCTGTCCATCCCACATCCGCATATCGGTCGCGAGGGAATTGGAGAAGGTCAGCCACGGCTTAGAGTCGTTGCCGGAAATCTCGTAGTTCATATTGAAGCCGTTTACGTTGGCTTGCATCTGCAGCTCCTTGTCTTTCTGAGTAGGTAGGGTAATCCTCAGCGCGGTCGGGATCCGATCAGTCGATGGAAACGATATCGTCTCCAGCTCCAGTGTAAAGACGCTCCACCAGATCGGCGCGGCGCGACAACACCGCGCGCTGATTAATGTAGCCCTTGTCGGTGATTTCGCCCGCGTCGATCTGGGGAGGTTCGGTCATGACGAGCACGTGTTTGATCCTCGTCGAACTGCCCGGATTATCCGCATTATGGGCGGCGAGGCCCTCTCGTAGTTTTGCGTGCACGGCCGAATGGGCGGCCCTCTCCTGCGGCGACATCTCTTTCCCAGCGACGTCGGCACAACCGGCAGTGCTCGGAAAGACGAGAAGCCCGACCTGGTCGCGGTCATGCCCGGTCACCACCGCGTCCTGGATGACCGGCGCTGCAGCCGCAATAGCCTGCAATCGCAGCTGCCCAGCATGAACCCAGGTCCCAGTGATCAGCTTAAAGTTTTCGGCCACGCGTCCGTCGAACACGATGCCCTTTTCCGGATCGTCGTCCTCAAATCGTCCGGCATCGCCGATCCGGAAGAAGCCCTCCTCGTCGAACGCCTCCGCTGTCGCATCCGGCATCTTGCAGTAGCCGGGCGTGATGTTGGGCCCGCGCATTCGGATTTCGAGTTTATCGCCGTTTGGCACCAGCTTGATCTCGCTGCCCGGCAGCGGCAGGCCGACATTCCCGGCGGATTCGGGGAACCAATTCATGTAGGTCGCCGCGGGCGCGGTTTCGGTCGAGCCTAGAGAAGCGGTGATCGGCACGCGCTCGCCGCGCGCCGCGATGGCGAGGCGGTCGAGCCGGTCCCACACATTCTTCGGAAGCGCCGCGCCCGCGAAGAAAAGCTTCTTAAGATTCCGGAACAGGCCGTCGCGTGCCTCCTTGTCGGCCTCAAGGATCGGCATTAGCAGGTCGAAGCCACGCGGCACGTTGAGATACAGCGTCGGCGATATTTGCTTGAGATTCTCGACGGTCGCCTCAATCCGGCCGGGAACGGGACGACCGTCGTCGATATAGAGCGTGCCGCCGTTATGCAGCACCATGTTCATGTTGTGGTTTCCGCCGAACGTGTGGTTCCACGGCAACCAGTCGAGAAAGACCGGCGGCTCCTCCTGCAAGAACGCATAGACCTGCGCGATGGCGACCTGGTTAGAAACCATCATCAGGTGTGTATTCATCACACCCTTTGGAATGCCGGTCGAACCGGATGTCAGCAGGATCTTGCCGACCGTATCGAGCCTCACCTTCGCCAGCGCATCGTCGACCGCGCCGGTTACCGGCGTCTCCAGCCAGTCGGCGAGCGTTTCGGCACCCGCCGGCACCTCGTCGCTTCCGACGACAAGCCGGCGCCCAGTCATGTTGATCGCCGCAAGCGCTTTTTCAAACGGCGCGGCGGTCTCTACGAAAATAACGCTCGGGTCGTTGTGCTCGATCACGCCACGTAGTTTTTTGTAATCGCTCGACATCAGCGAATAGGCAGGCGAGACCGGCATCACGGGAATCCCGACCGTCATTGCTCCGAACGTGAACAGTGCCTGGTTGATCGAATTATCGGAGAGGATCGCGGCCGGCCGGCCGGCACCGTGCCCGCCGTTCAGCAGCGCCTGACCGATAGCATCGGCTGCCCGACAAACGTCGGCGTAGGTGACCCGACGCCAGTCGCTCGCGCCGTCCTTCTCACAGAAGAAATCTCGGTCGGGATGCGAATCCGCACGATCGCGCAGCAGGGCTACCAGGCTGTCAAGCATCGGCCCAAGCGGTTCAGTGCATCGCAGGACAGAAACGTTGCCGTCGCGGCGTTCCACGTCGACGCCGAAACGCCGCATGTTGACCTGTGCGAGGGAGGCGTTGCCCTTCATCATCCGCCTCAGCCGTGGGCAAGCCGGAGAGCGCCGTCGAGCCGGACGACCTCGCCGTTAAGCATCTTATTGCGCAGGATGCTCATCACGAAATCGGCGTACTCCTCGGCCGTGCCGAGACGCGAGGGAAACGGCGTCGCGCGCTCCAGCGACTCCTGGGCCGGCTGCGGCAGCCCCCGGAGCATCGGCGTCTCGAACACGCCCGGGGCGATCGCGACGACGCGGATACCAAACCGCGCGAGTTCGCGCGCCGACGGCAGCGTCATGCTGGCGATGGCGCCCTTCGACGCCGAGTATGCCGCCTGGCCGACCTGCCCGTCATAGGCAGCGACCGAGGCCGTATTGACGATTACGCCGCGCTCGCCATCGTTGTCGAGGGGCGCCGTCCGGATCATCCGGTCCGCGACCAAGCGCATCATGTTGAACGTGCCGATGACGTTGATGTTCAGGCAGTTCGCGAAATGTTCGAGCGGCTGGGGGCCTTTGCGGCCAACGATCCGCTCGGCCGGCCCGATGCCAGCACAATTGACCAGAAGGCGCAGCTCGCCCACCGCCTCGATCGCGGCCGAAACCGCTCTCTCCGCGCCGCTTGCATCGGTCACGTCGCAGGCAACGGGAGTGCCTCCGATCTCGGCAGCGGTCTCTTCCGCAACCGCTTGATTGATATCGAGTATCGCCACCGACGCGCCCGCCGCGGTCAGTGCCCTCGCCGTCGCCGCACCGAGCCCCGAAGCTCCGCCCGCGACTATGGCAGCCTTGCCACAGATGTCCATGCCGATCTCCCGTGAACCTTTTCTTATTTGGTCTTTCGCGCGAAGTTTACACCGCAGACCCCGCCTCTTATAGAGACCCCTCTAGTCCTGTGCAGCCTGACCCGGGAGTCCAGATCGTGCCGGCGTTTTCCTCCGACTATATCGACTTCGAGATGCGCGACCGCATCGCGGTTCTCACGCTCAACCGGCCGGAAAAGCGCAACGCGGTAAACGATCCGTTCATCCACGATCTTAACCGGTTCTTCTCGGAGCCGCCGAAGGAAGTGCTCGTTGCCGTTGTCCGCGCCAACGGTAGTCATTTCTGCGCCGGGCTCGACCTCGCCGAACACCGGGAGCGCGACGTGGCGGACGCGTTCGAGCACTCGCGCTACTGGCATCGAACGTTCGACCTGATCCAGTACGGCGGCCTGCCGGTCGTCGCCGCTATGCACGGTGCGGTCATGGGCGGTGGGCTCGAATTCGCGACCACGGCGCATGTCCGCATAGCGGAGCCGTCGACGGTCTACCAGCTTCCCGAAGGCCGCCGCGGCATCTACGTAGGCGGCGGCGCGAGCATCCGGGTAGCCCGCATAATCGGGCCCGGGCGGATGACTGAAATGATGCTCACGGGGCGTCGTCTGACGGCCGAAGAAGGCCAGACGCTAGGCCTGTCTCACTATCTGGTTGGCGACGGCGAGGCGTTCGGTAAGGCGCTGGAACTGGCGGAGACGATCACGGGCAACGCGCCGCTCGCCAACAAGATGATTCTTAACACCATCCAGCGCATTGACCGGATGGGTGAGAGTGAGGGCTATTTCGTAGAATCGCTCGCCTCAGCGCTCACTCAGACCTCGGACGACGCGCGCGAAGGCATGCGCGCCTTCCTGGAGAAGCGCGATATCCGGTTCGACTGAACCGCGCCGCACCGCCGCCAATGCGCTTCTAGTGCTTGGCGCGGGCGTGCTTAAATCCGGCGAGCCGAGCCCGCCACTTCGCCGCCGTATCCTCGCCGCCATCGACACCTACCGGACGCTGGACGACTGCCTCCTCGTCTGCTGCGGTGGCGTCGGCCGGTTCGGTCCATCGGAGGCGAGCGTGATGGAACGGTGTGCACTCGACGCGGGCATCCCAGCGCAACGGATCGTATTGGAAGACCGCTCGACGACCACGCGGGAAAACATCCGCAACGCGCTGGCTATCCTGGGCGAGACGGAAATCGGTGAACTACACATTCTGTCCGACGCTACGCACATTCCCCGCGTCCAGCTCTACGCTGCCCTTTCCGGGCTTGGAGCGCACTTCCACAGCGTGCCTTTATCGGACGTCGACGATCGTCTTACGCGGCGGCTTGTCATTCGGATATACGAGACGGCCGCTATCGGGAAATACATAGCGGCAGGCCTGTTCGATCGCTTTCGCCGTCCCTAGAGCGTCCCCATGGCGCGCAGCACGCGTTCCGGCGTCGCCGGCAGCTCGATATGCCGAACCCCGTAGTCGCGTAGCGCATCGACGATTGCATTAGCGATAACGGCAGGAGCGACGGCGGTGCCGCCTTCGCTGCCGGGCTTCACGCCGAGCGGGTTCGACGGGCTCGGCACTTCCAGGAGCGCACTCCGGAACGGCGGCGTGTCGTCGGCCCGCGGCATGGCGTAGTCCATGAAGCTCGCAGCGCGCATCTGACCGGTCTCAGGGTGGTAGGCGCAATCTTCCATTAGCGCCTGGCCAAGGCCCTGCATGACGCCGCCGTGGGTCTGGCCGTCGAGTGTCATCGGGTTGATCGCGCGCCCGACGTCGTCCACCGCCGTCCAGTCGACGACCTTTACGACGCCGGTCTCCGGGTCGATCTCGACCTCGCAAGCATGGCAGCCGGACCCCACCACCGCTCTCGGCATGTGGACGTCGGCTTCCTCCGCGAAACGACCTTTCAGGTCGCCAGGCAGATCAGCGTTATTGCCCGCCGCTTGAGCAATCGCGAACAAGTCGACGTGCCGGTCAGTTCCAGCGACGGTGAAAACGCCGTCAGCATATTCGATATCGGCCACCGCTGCCTCGAGCAGATGCGACGCGATCTTCCTGCCGCGGTCGATCAGTTTTTCGCTGGCGTCGCAGATTACGATGGCCCCCATGCGCATGCTGCGCCCCGAGTGCGACCCACCACCGTCCTTCACCTTGTCGGTGTCGCCATATCTGATCTGGATCGCGTCGTAAGGCGCCTGAAGCGTATCCGCGACCATCTGAGCGAAGCTTGTCTCGTGCCCCTGGCCCGTCGCCATGGTACCAATCTGGACTTCAATCGTGCCGTCAGGCCGGACGTCGATCTCAGTCCATTCTCGGGGGTAACCCGTCGACAGGTCGGCATAGTTCGCTATGCCGATACCGCGCAGCCGACCACGCAATTTTGCTTCTGCTCGTCGAGCCTCGAACCCGTGCCAGTCGGAAAGCGCGACGGTCTTTTCGAACGCAGCTGGGTAGTCGCCCGACTCGTAAATCATCCCAAAGGCGTTAGTAAACGGGATCTCGTCGGCCGGAATCATGTTGCGGCGGCGGATTTCCAGCCGGTCGATTTCAGCTTCGGCGGCGGCGATGTCGATAAGGCGCTCGAGCGCATACATCACTTCAGGCCGCCCCGCGCTGCGGTAGGGATAGGTCGGCGCAGTGTTGGTCTGCACGCCTATCGCCCGCGCGAACGCAACGCCCACATCGTAAAGACCAACCGATATGCCCACCCCCTTTATCAGCGGCAGCCAAGACGTCGAATGGGACCCCACGTTGGAAATATTCTTGGTCCGGAACGCGAGGAATCTCCCGTCGCCGTCGAGAGCTAGCTCCACGTCGACGACAAGGTCTCGCGCCTGATAGTCGGTGAGCAGGCATTCGGTCCGGTCCGACGTCCACTTGACGGGCCGACCGACACGCTTCGCCGCCCACAGCACGAGCGGATGTTCCACATAAAGTGCGTTTCGGGGCCCGTACGACCCGCCGGCGTCACGGATGATGACGCGGACGCTATCCTCCGGCTGGCCGAACATCTGGGCGAGCTCCTTCTTCAGGCGCACGACGCCCCCCGCCGTTGTCGTCAGCACGTAACGCCCGTCCACGATCTCGCCGATGGCAGTACGCGGCTCCATTGGAACGCCAGTCACGCGGGTGAGCGTCGTCTGAAGCCTGACGGTATGCGCGGCGTTTTGGAACGCGCTGGCGACAGGCGCAGGATCGTTCACACCAGCGTCGATTGCGACGTTGGAACCAAGGTCATCCCAGACCACCGGCGCATCGGGCTGCGCCGCCGCGGCTGTATCGACAATGGCGGGAAGAAGCTCGTAGTCGACCTCGACTTCCTCGGCAGCATCGCGGGCCTGGCTCGCGGTTTCCGCGATTACCATCGCAATAGGGTCACCGACCAGACGCACCTTGTCGGCCGTTAGCGGAAAGTGACGGGCGACGTATTTGTCGGACCCGTCTGAATTCTCAAGACGAATGTCGGGCGGACTGGAAAATCCGAGGTTGTGCGGGATGGGCCCCATGCCGTCCGCAAGCCAGTCGGCGCCGGTGAGCACCGCCACCACGCCAGGCATGGCGCTTGCTCGAGAGACATCGACGCCGCGAATTTGGGCATGGGCATGCGGCGACCGGACGAGACAGGCAATCGTCCCTGTTTCGATGACATTGTCATCAGCGTAACGTCCTTCGCCGGTCAGCAGCCGGAAATCCTCCTTCCGGCGCGGCGATTTCCCGATCATTCCCGTCAAAACATCCCACTCCCCGTGCAATCGTCTGAATCAACTGTCCAGCGGCGGAATTTTGCTGTCAAGCGATGGCCGTCAACGACGATTGCGGATCGGTAACACTTGGGTAAATTCATTTCAAAGTAAGCAGGAAGACCTAAATTTTAGGCACATCCTCGCCTGAGCCGTTGTCGCGACGCTCGCCGTCGGACTGACGGCCTTTCATGCAGCGATTATGACCGGCTCAAGCTGCCTCCCCGAGGGAACGTATTTGTCTAAGACGCAGGAGAAGTTCATCACGGACGTCAATGCGTTCAATTCTTGAATCAAGTTTAACCACGATGGCCGCGCGGTCGAGAATTCGTCTGCCATCGTCGTCGTTTCGCCTGAGAGGGTGCCTTTAAGTCACGGATTTGTACCAGTCGACGATCTGACTGCCGGTCCACAGGGCGACGTCGTCGTACTTTCGGATCTCGTCGAGGACCTGCTCGAAATACTTGATGCGGAACGGCGTGCCGGAAATGTATGGATGAACCGCGATCGCCATCACACGCGCGTTTTGCTCGCCTTCCTTATAAAGCCGCTCGAAATTATCGATGCAGCGGTCATAGAATTCAGCAGCCTTGTGATGCTGGACGATCATCATCGGAATGTCGTTGAGCTCGACCGTGTACGGGATCGAGATCAGGGGCCCGTGCTCCGTGCGGACCTCGAAGGGCTGGTCGTCCATCGGAAAGTCGCAGACATATTCTATGCCCGCCTCGGCAAGGTGATCTGGCGTTTCCCACGTCTCTGTCAGGCCGGGCCCCATCCAGCCGCGCGGCGGCTTGCCAGTGAACTTCTCGATGGCCTCAATGGTGAGGCGTATGTCCTCGCGCTGGTCTTCAATCAGATGGGTTGGACGCTGGTGGTACGCGTGGCCGAGAAACTCCCAGCCGGCATCGTGAGCGGCCTGCGCTAGGCGCGGATATTGCGTGCATACTGAGCCATTTACCGACAGCGTCGCCGGAATACCGCGCGACGTCAGCGCTTCGTGGAAGCGCCAGAAACCGATGCGCATCCCATACTCTTGCCATGACCAATTAGGAATGTCGGGTAGATGCACCTGGCCGCCGGGCGGCGGTAGAACGGTGCGCGCCATCGGCTTTTCGATATCCCAGTTCTCAATATTAACAATCACCCAAACAGCTACTCGCTTCCCATCAGGAAGCTTAAGAGGGGTTCGGTCGGAGATCGCCGAATAATCAATTCGATCGCGGGTTTTCATAATCATAATCCGCCTCCCGACCCAATATGAAAGATTGTCAATTTAGCTTTAGGGCGCAGTTCGCTGCTCTAATTTGCCATCAGGCTCGGCAAATAAAGCGCCATCCCAGGAACCAGGACAAGGATAATCACCAATATTAAATCACAGAGCAAAAATGGCGCAGCTGCGCCGGCCACTTGCCACAGCGTAGTCCCCCTTACCATCCCCATCATAATGAACAATAGCAATCCGAAGGGCGGCGTCGTCGCGCTCATCTCAAGCGCCATTAGGATAATCAACGAGAACCAGACTGGGTCATATCCGAGTTGCGTTGCGATCGGATAGAAAATTGGAACGGTAATAAGCATCATGGATACCGGATCCATGAACATCCCCAGCAAAATCAGCACCAGGAACATCACACCGAGGATTACAACTGCGGGGATCTCGAAACCAGTAGCCCATTGAACTAACCCGCGGCTCGCACCCGATAGGGAAAGCAACTGACTAAATACCGTCGAGTTCATTAGAATGAAAAATACCATTCCAACAACCCGGATTGAGCCGATTAGACTTGTCTTAAAAGCTTCCCAAGTAAAAACCCTGAAAGCAAGGGCAAGAATAACTACGCCAACGACACCAAATGAAGCTGACTCAGAAGGTGTAGCCCATCCTAAAACAATAAAACCAACGACCATGAAGACGACCAGGCCCATTGGAAGGATATTTACGACAACTTGTCGGCCTTTTTCCGCCCATGTAGTTGGTTCCACTTCGTACGAAGGAGCACCCTCAGGGTTTATGATTAACTGAAGAGTTATCATGCCTGCGTAAAGCGCGGCCAAGACGAACCCGGGGATAATGCCTGCTACAAGCAGGGCACCCACATCCACGCCAGCGATACTTGCAAGTAGAACGCCCAATGACGAGGGCGGAATAATCATCGCAAGACCGCCGGTCCCAAGAATTGGGCCCATCGACATACGGTTGTTGTAGCCGCGGCGCTTCATTTCCGGAACTAGCAGTGATCCGAGCATCGCGGTATTTGCCATAGTCGAACCAGTTAAGGTCGAAAAGAGTGATCCGCCGGCAACGGTCAAATAGCACAAACGCCCTGGAATCCGGCCAAGGAGCGTATCAAGTGCATCAAAAACCCTTATCGCCAATCCTGTATGAAAGAAAAGCGATCCCATTAGGATAAACATAGGGATTGGCGATAGCGTAAAGCTTGTGATTAATTGAGGTGCATTATCAACAACTTGCGGGATTTTATTGTATGCTTGAGTGATAAAACTGGCAAAGCTGTCGTAATCACGAACTACAAAAACGCAAGTTCCAATAATGTTCGTAACCAAAAATGTGAAGGCAACGGGAAAACCCATTGCCATTCCTGCAATGACACAGCCCAGCAGGATTGTTCCGGCCCAATACCATTCAAGTATCATTTTTAAACGGTATCCTTTAGCTCACCAAGGTCGTATGAGTAATAATGGCGGCGGCCGATCAAGTAAAAAAAGAACTCAAGCCCAACAAATGCAAAACTTATGAACATTGGCAAAAATTGCGCCCAATAAGGCATGTCAACGCCACGTATATCAAGCTGTCCGCTCTCTGCGGCATCAACAAACAACAGCCAAGAAAACCAAGCGAACAAAAAAGACGCCGAGGAACACACAAAATATACTGTTTTCGCCAAAACTATTCTGACAATTTTGGGGCAGATGGTCAGAAGAGCTTCGATTGCAACATGACCTTTCTCTCGTACCAGCCAAGGCGCAGAGAACATCGCAACGTAAAGCAACGCATACTCAACGACAGACGACGTAAATAGGGGCGGGTTGATACCGAGCGACCTCATGGATACGTCGATAACAATCATGGTAAACATACAAGGAATGACGGCGCATGCCAGATAGGCAAGCGCCGTCACAATTTTCCCTGAAGCCTTATCGATGGCTTCCATCTTTATATCAATGAGCCTTGAGGCAACTATTTCTTGTGGCGTGCGCCCTGCAAGTCGACTTGCCACTGGGGTTTACCAGGGACATAGAGAAGTGGCCGAAGCTGATCAGCGTAGTCAGAACGCTTCTTCAACTCTTTCCAGATTTCACCATGAGCGATTTCAAGGTATTTGGCGGCGGCTGCTCCCTTGAGGACGATATCCTGCGCACCAGCAGCTTTAAGCTTCCTCTCGTCTTCTTTTCGAACCCCCTCGGTCCAAAGCACCGACGCAGTTTCATACTCCAAACCAACCTTTTCGAGGATGCCTTTCTGCTCTGCAGTCATTGCCTTCCACGCGTCGAGGTTCACCGTGACCACGGTGTTGGTCTGATAGAAATTTGGAAGCACGCGATACTTAATCACCGCCTGCATACCCACAGAAGCTGGCTGGTCAGTAAAACCAAAGCCGTCAACGGTTCCACGTTGTACAGCGTTGATGACTTCGCTCGACTTGATATTAACAGTAGTGGCGCCGAGAGCCCTGAAGAGCGGCCGGTAGGTGCCAGTGGCCCTCATCTTGAAGCCAGTCAAGTCCGGGATGCCATCCTTCATTGGGGGCTTTTTTGCCAAGTACATGTTGTATGACGTCATGCTCTCGCCCCAGGCGAGGAGGTGAGCACCTGCTTTTTCCCGATAAATTTTTTGAAATAACTTCCAACCGCCATTTTTTCTGACTGCCGCTGGGCCATGGTTGCCAGCGAGCATCGCGTAGCCCTCTGGGACGGTCCCAATGTAATAGGCCGTCGGAGAATGGAGCATATCAAATTGACCGCGCTTCAGGGCGTTCGCCGCTTTGCGCGGGGGAACAACTTCTTGCCCGCCCAGGTACTTAATTTTTATTTTGCCCGCGCCTTGCTTATTCAACGGCCCCATAAACGTGGTAAGAAAGCTTTGCGACATTGCATTATTGGTTTGAAGAGCAGTTACCGCGGTAAGCGTGTCCTTCGCCGAAGCAGAAGATGCCACGACTGCGGCAGTCAGTGCTCCAATACCAATAATCACTTTGTTCATTTTGATCTCCATTGTGAACCTCCTATTAACGCAAATGTGGCGTTCCAAGCCCTTTTTTCGCGCGCCATACTGACGGCAGAACAGAACCGTGTCAAACGGCGTAAATCGGCGAGATTTCAGTAGAATTTGCGTCAATCATATTCGGATAGATAGCATTTCCATGAATTCGATGAGCGTTCATTCATGAATTACCGAGAAGATTGCTGGCGAAAGGTGGACAGCTTATTTTTCCGATTGGGCCGCTGAAATTGCGTCTCGGATCTTCGCCGGTGTCATGGGCATCGACAATTCTTCGACGCCGAAGGTCCGAAGTGCGTCGACGACTGCATTCACGGCAAGTACGGGCGCGATGGCAACCCCTGCCTCGCCTACGGCCTTGGCTCCCAGCGGGTTTATGCTAGTAGGATTTGGGTTGAGTTCGCAAACGAACTGGTTCGCCACTGGCACGTCATCGGCGCGCGGTAGCCCGTAATCGAGAAACGATCCGGAAAGTAACTGGCCCGAGTCGGTGTCAAAGACGACATGTTCCGAGAAGGCCTGACCTAGGCCGTGCACGACACCGCCCATAAGCTGCGCCTCGACCAACATCGGGTTCACAGGCGTCCCACAATCATGAACCATGACGTAATGGTCGACACAGGCGGCGCCGGTCTCGGGGTCGACTTCGACTTCGCAGCAGTGCGTCCCGTTAGGATAAGTGAAGTCTTCGGGCATGAACCTGTCGACATACGTTATCCCGTTCGCGTGCTGGACTATTTCGTTGAACGTAATCTCTCTGTCTGTCCCCGCGACGCGGTAAATGCCTTGCGCGAACTCAATATCGACTGGCGACGATTCTAGGAGGCCTGCGGCGATCCTGCGTCCCGTCTCGATCACACCGTCCGTCGAGACGACCACGGCAGAGCCGCCCACAATGAGCGACCGGCAGGCGCCTGTGCCGGTGCCGTAGGCGATTTCGTCCGTATCTCCCTGGATGACACGGACGGTCTCGATCGGGACACCGAGCTTGCCGGCAACGATCTGGGCATAAACGGTATCGTGCCCCTGCCCGTTCGACATTGAGCCGATGCGAAGCTCGATCCCACCGTCCGGCAGACACCGGATATCCGCTTCTTCGTCAAGGCCGTAGCCAAGAGCCTCTATCGTATTGCAAAGCGCGAAGCCGCGAAGCCGGCCGGCCGCTTCTGATGCTTTACACCTAGCAGCATATCCCGGCCGGTCCGACAAAATCAGCGCACGCTCCAGGTTCGATGCAAAATCTCCCGAGTCATAGGCCAGGCTCGTCACTGTGCGGTAGGGCAAACGATCAGGTGAAATCAGGTTGCGGCGACGCAGTTCGGTGGGATCGATCCCTAGCTCTTGCGCCGCGACATCCATCAGGCGTTCGGGCGAATACTGCCCCTCTGGCTCTCCTGCGCCTCGAATGGGGCAGGTGGGGACCGTGTTCGTGAAGACGCCGCGCGCCTCCAGATAGCCCGTAGGCACGTCATAGACGGAGGGTGCGATCTTGATCGAGTTACGGACCGGGTTGACCGCACGCGGCGCGAGATAGGCGCCCAGGTTTCCATCGTTGATCACACGCATTGCGAGAATGCGGCCATCGGCATCGAAGGCATACTCGGCACGCGAGACCAAGTCGCGAGAATGGACGTCGCTAATGAAAGATTCCGACCGGTCCTGGATCCAGCGCACTGGACGTCCGACCCGCCGCGCTGCCCACAGAACAAGCACCTCTTCCGGGTAGACAACGTTTTTCGCGCCGAAGCCACCCCCAAGACGTGGGACAAGCACGCGAATTTTCTCGGGCGCGCACTTGAAACAAAACCGAGCGAGCGTATTGCGAACCGGATGCGGTTTTCCCGCTGTCGCATGCAGGGTGAAACTCTCCGCGTCGGCATCCCAGGCACCAATGTACCCGCGCGTTTCGATCGGTGCGCCAACCCCGCGGTTCTGGACGTGCTCTATGGAGGTAACGTGAGCGGCGCCTTCGAATACGCGATCAGTCTTTTCCCTGTCACCAAACACTACGCGGAAACAGATATTGTCTGGGAACCTGGAATCTATGATCTGCGCGCCGGGTTCGACGGCATCGCGCACATCGATAACTGCTGGTAACGAATCGAAAGATACCGCGACATGCTCAGCGCCGTCCCGCGCCGCATGAGCTGTCTCAGCGACGACCATGGCGACGATCTCGCCAACATAGCGCACCCGCGTGCGCGCCATCGCCGGTTGCGGTTCGACCAGCGATCGATCCCCGGCCTCGATAGTCCTCCCAGGATCAATGCCGTCCACGGGCGGCCGTATCTCCCAAGGAATGCCGCCGATACCGTCAGCATGCAAATCGTCGCCTGTGAGAACGGCAATCACGCCAGGAACGGCTCTCGCACTTGCAATATCGAGCGCCGATATATCGGCGTGCGGCTCGACGGACCGGACAAACGCAGCATGGGCTTCTCCGTCGATACGGATGTCGTCGAGATACGCGGAAGCTCCGCGCAGCATTGCGTCGTCCTCGAGACGACTGACAGGCCGTCCAATAAGATCGCCGACGTCGGGCGGAACACGACTGCTAATGCTCATTCAATTCGTATAGCCCGGGCAGCGACAGTTCCACAATGACATTCAGGGGATACGCCTTAGCAGCCGCCCCGAAAGGCAGACATCGTGTCCTTATCTCCTCTGGCGACGGCCGAGAAGACATATTATATAACGTTTTCGGGGTGCGTTCCCCCTTTCGAAACGGCACCTTTGGGGCAGAACGTTGCACGCGGCGGAACTTGCCAGAATGTCATTTCAGGACGAACTGGTTGGCCTTCCCGTCGCAGATCATGATCACAATGTTCGTGCCACACGAGACCCTGCTCCGCGAGCGGGCGGGCTTGGATCCGATCCACGGCTTGGTCTGCACTTCGAACGTCCAGGGCTTCCGCTCCCTTGGTCCTTGGGCTCAGCCCCTATGGACCGTTCCCTTGAGCCGGTCCATGAAGCGGTCGCATTGTTCGACTTGATCGAGCGTAATGAACTCGTTTGGTTTGTGGGCCTGCTCTATGCTGCCCGGGCCGCAGACAACGGTCGGCACACCGCTCTCGCTAAATAAGCCAGCCTCGGTCCCGAACGAGACCTTTGAAATACTATTGGCTTGAGCGAGATGACGGCAAACCTGAGCAACTTCGGCGTCCTCTTCGGTCGTCAGGCCGGGGAAGCCGATCTCCTCGCGAAATTCGATCGCGGCGCCCTCATCGATCATCTTCATTTCGCGCAGCAGTTCCGTCTCCGCGAAGGTCTTTACATCATCGATAAACGCCTGGTGATCCTCGAACGGCAGGTAGCGGATCTCGAACTGGAAGAGGCAATGCTCCGGCACGATATTGAGCTGCGTCCCGCCGCGGATCACGCCAGTATGAACCGTGGAATGAGGAGGATCGAATCCTTCCTCGAACGGGCCGCAGCTTTGCAGATCGCTAGCTCGGCGGCGAAGAAATGTCACAATCTCCGCCGCGTACTCGACGGCATTTACTGCCTTCGGCGCGAGCGACGAATGCGCGGCGGCGCCCGTCACCTTACACGTCCACGATCGCTTACCCTTGTGCGCAACGACAACCTTCATATTGGTGGGCTCTCCCACAATGCACATCTCTGGGCGCACATCGAACGCAGAAAGTTGCTCGATCAGCCGCCGGACACCGATGCAGCCAACCTCCTCGTCATATGAAAAGGCAAAGTGAATAGGCATTTCCATATCGAGCGCGGCAAAATCAGGAAGATGCGCGAGCGCGACTGCGATGAAACTTTTCATATCGCACGTGCCGCGACCGTATAGACGCCCGTCCCGGTGCAGGATCAAGAATGGATCGCTGTCCCAGCACTGCTCGTCCACGGGCACGACGTCGGTATGACCCGACAGCATTATCCCGCCGCGCCCTGTCGGACCCAGCGTCGCGTAAAGGTTCGCCTTGCTGCCATCCTCGTCGAAGGTGAGAGAGGACTCGACGCCGAAACCGTCGAGATAATCGCGGATCCAATTCACGAGATCGAGGTTCGAGTTCCTGCTGGTCGTGTCGTACGAAACCAGCCTTTCGATCATCTCGACGGAACGGGGATCGGCTTGCATGCGGCGAGTGTAGTGGATTATGCACGGGCTTCAATCCAGCCTCGGAAGATGAGATGACCGCTTCGCTTTCCCGCCTCTTCGACCCGAAATCAATCGCCATCGTCGGCGCATCCGCCGCGCCCGAGAAGCCTGGCTTCCAGATGGTGCGTGCATTCGAGGATTTCCCGGGCCGCGTTTATCCGGTGAACCCGCGCGGCGGAAATATCGCCGGGCTCAAGGTCTATTCGTCGCTGCGGGACATTCCCGAGCCGGTGGACCTGATCGCTATGGTAGTGCCGCCGCAAGCTTCCGCCGACGTCCTTCGGGAAGCTGCTGCGTGCGGCGCCGGTGCCGCATTCATGGTATCGGGCGGTTTCTCGGAGACCGGCGGCGACGGCCACCGTCGGCAGGCCGAGATACTCGACATCTGCCGCAGGGGTGGCATCCGGCTATTGGGGCCAAATACGTCGGGCTTCATGCGGCCAAGCCGCAACCTGTCCTGCACCTTTCTTCCCGCAGCGGCGGAGATCAAGCCCGGCAATATCGGTATCGTCGCCCAGTCCGGTGGGATTAATCTCACCGCCGCCTTTCTAGCCAACGAACGCGGTCTCGGCGTCAGCCTGTCTGTCGGCATCGGCAACGGAGCCGATGTCGGCGTACCGGAAGCAATCGCCTATCTCGCGGACGATCCGGAAACGGACGTCATCGCAGTTCATCTTGAAGGAGTGGCCAGGGGTCGCTGCCTGTTCGAGACGGTTCGCGCCGCAGTGATGCAGAAACCGGTAATCGTCCTGCCCGTCGGTAAGGCGGACCTCGGCGGGTTCGCCGAATCTCATACGGGCAATCTGATGGGCGCGTACGACCTCACCTGCGCCGCCCTACGCCACGCCGGCGCCGTCGTCGTGGACACGACTGATGCCCTGATCGACGGCGCACACGCGCTGTCGAAGGGCCGGCTTCGCCCTCTAGAAACGCCCGGCGTGGGTATATTAACCGGGCAAGCGGGGCCCGGGCTGCTGATCACCGACAAGCTCATTCAGGCAGGCATAGCGATCCCGGAGATCGGTTCCAAAACCGTCGAACGCATTCGCGAGCTTTTACCTCCGCTCACCTACATCACCAACCCGGTCGACACTGGCAGGCCGCTCGAAAGCTTCGATTTAGTGTGCGACGCCCTCGCTGGCGACCCCGCAATCGACGCGATGCTGGTTTACGCGCTGCATGAGGAAGATTCAGTCGATTTCGTGGCGGCAGTCGGCAATGCCGCCCAAAAACACGAAAAGCCGATGGTCTTCGCGACGCAGGGGCGAAACAAGGACATCGACCCGCTGATGCAACAGCTCGAGAAGAGAGGCGTCACAACGATCCGGTCGCCCGACCGCGCCGCAGCGGCCGTCAGGGCCCTTGCGGAAGACGCGCGAGGCCGGTGGGCGTCGCAGCGCGCCGAGGCGCTCGATACACCTCTCGTCGTTCCCAAGCTTCCGGCACGGCTGGACGAAGCTTCGGCCAAGGACGTTCTCGACAAGCTCGGGATCGCAACGCCGAGCCGGGTCGTCTGCGGTTCGCGCGAGGCGGCAGCGGCAGCTATCGACGAGCTGAAAAAGCCGTCGGTCGTAAAAATCCTGGACGCTGGGATCACTCACAAGACAGAGCTCGGCGGCGTCCATGTGGGCGTTAGAACTCGCCGCGACCTCGACCGCGCGCTGGACGCGATCGATGCAATCCCGACGGGCCGTCGCAAGAAACGCTACTTGATCGAAGAGCTGTCCCCCGCCGGCGTCGAGCTGATCATCGGCGCCCGTAACGACCCGAGTTGGGGCCCCGTCGTGCTGGTCGGTCTCGGCGGAACGGCTGCCGAAGCGTATGGGGACGTCGCGATGCGTCTTGCGCCGCTGACCCGTGCCGAGGCGCTGGACATGCTCCGCAGTCTGCGCGCAGCAGGCCTCCTGGACGGATTTCGCGGAGCGCCGGCCGCCGACCGCGACGCGGTCGCGCACCTTATCGTCCGCCTTGGCGAATTCGTAATGCGGACGCCGGGTTTGCGAGAAGTCGATCTGAACCCTGTCCGAGCCTATCCAGAGGGCGTGTGCGTGCTGGATGCCGTGTTTCTGCGGTGAACCGCACGTCGTGTATCAGAGCGGATGCTTGCTGAAATACAATATACTGGATCTTAAACATAATCGTCGGGCCAGCTGTTCTGTGAGTCGATCAACGGCGGCCAAGCCGAGAAACAGTACAAAAAATAAAGAAAAATCTGCAAAGCACAGAGTGGCGCGCGGCCCTGGCGGCGGCATTGCGATAGCCAAATAGGTTCCCCGCGGAAGACATACATGAGCTGACCGCCATACTTCAGACGCTATAGCGCTCACGGCAGCTTTGCTCTCGGGCTTACGGCTTTGCTTAGGGCTCACCCAAGGTCTATATTTTCCTCGGAATTTCGGGTCGAGCCGTAGGCTGGAGGGGCGTCATGGAACGCAGTTTTGCGCGCGAAGTAGACATGCTTCGACGCGGTGACGGAGAGTACTTCGAAGGAGAAGGCATCCTTGCCATCACGAAGGCGCTTCTGCAATCGGGCGTCTCCTACGTCGGCGGCTACCAGGGCGCGCCGGTTTCCCATCTGATGGACGTACTTACTTCGGACTCGAAAGGCCTTATGGCCGAACTCGGCGTCCACACGGAGGTCTGCGCAAATGAGGCAGCGGCCTGCGCCATGCTGGCCGCCTCCGTTAACTATCCTATCCGCGGCGCGGTCACTTGGAAATCTACGGTAGGAACCAACGTCGCCTCCGATGCACTGTCGAATGTTGCATCCGTGGGCGTCACGGGCGGCGCGCTGATCGTTCTCGGAGAGGATTACGGCGAAGGCTCGTCGATCATCCAGGAACGCAGCCACGCCTTCGCGATGAAAAGTTCGGTCTGGCTCGTGGATCCACGCGTGGACCACCCGCGCATTGTCGAACTCGTCGAGAAATCCTTCGAGCTGTCGGAGGAGACGAACACGCCGGTGATGATGGAGTTCCGCATCCGCGCCTGTCATGTCACCGGACGCTTCGCGACAAAAGACAATAAGAAGGCAGCGTTCTCCATGAATGATCGAATT
The DNA here is from genome assembly GCA_038131485.1 of Alphaproteobacteria bacterium. GTDB lineage: Bacteria > Pseudomonadota > Alphaproteobacteria > MPNO01 > UBA830 > JAYQUR01. The sequence goes on along the minus strand of JAYPPO010000005.1, from coordinate 114,281 downwards.
CCGGAGCCGAGTTTCGATCTCGACAAGATCGCCTTGCCGCCATCGACCTACATGCAGGAAAAGATGAAGGTCGATAAGAGATTTCCAGCGGCCATCAACTTCATCCGCGACAACGGGATGAACGAGTTCTTCGACGGCGAATGCGACGATGTGGGCATAATCTGCCAGGGCGGGCTCTACAATTCCGTCATCCGCGGGCTTCAGCAGCTCGGCCTCGCAGATCCGTTCGGGACCTCGCGCATTCCGATCTACTGCATGAACGTCACATACCCGATGGTTCCCGAGGAGGTCGTCAGGTTCTGCGCCGGCAAGCGGTCCGTCTGCATGGTCGAGGAGGGCTTCCCCGAATATCTCGAGCAGGCCCTTAACGCGACTCTTCGCAAGGCCGACGTCAACACGACGGTTGTCGGCAAGGATGTCTTCCCAAAGGCGGGTGAGTATCAGTCCGAAGTTATGCTTAACGGCCTCGCGAAGTTCATCGAGGGCGCGGTGCCAAAAGGCATCGACCTTGGTCAGGTTGCGGCGGTGACCAAGGCCGTCGCCAACACAAAGGCGATGGCTGCCGAGCTGCTGGGCGCACCGATCCCGAAACGGCCGCCGGGCTTCTGCACCGGCTGCCCGGAACGGCCCGTCTTCTCAGCCATCAAGCTGGCGGAACGGGATCCTGCCGTCGGCAAGATGCATATTTCCGCAGACATCGGGTGCCACACGTTCTCGACCCTGCCGCCTTTCAATTTAGGCAATACGGTCACCGGCTACGGGCTTGGCCTCGCCTCCTCCGCCGGGGTGAAGGACGCGCTCAAGGGTCCGACGATCTCGATTATGGGAGACGGCGGATTCTGGCATAACGGGCTGTCGACCGGCATCACGGGCGCCGTCTTCAACAATCATAATAACCTGCTGATCGTCATGGCGAACGGCTACTCGTCGGCGACGGGCCAACAGTACCTCCCGTCGTCGACCGCGGGCGGGAACCGGCCGCCGGACACCGTCGTTCCCATCGAGAACGCACTGCGGGGCGTTGGCGTAAAATGGATCCGCAAGCAGTACACCTATCACGTCGGCACTATGCGCAACCTGATCAAGGAAGCGCTGACCTCGACCGACAAGGGCCTCAAGGTCATCATCGCCGAGGCCGAATGCCAGATCGCCAAGCAGCGGCGCGAGAAGCCGATTGCCGCTCGGGCGCTCAAGGCCGGCAAGCGCGTCATCCGGACGCGGTTCGGCGTCGACGAAGATACCTGCACGGGTGACCACTCTTGCATCCGGCTATCCGGCTGCCCTTCGCTGTCGGTGAAACCCAACCCAGACATATTGCGCAAGGACCCGGTCGCCAGCGTCCTGAATTCCTGCGTCGGCTGCGGCCTCTGCGGCGAGGTTTCCGACGCCGCCGTGCTCTGTCCGTCCTTCTATCGGGCCGACATCGTTCAGAACCCGACCGCGATCGACCGGACGCTGGATGCGATCCGCCGCAGCGTGATCCGGCTGTTCCAGGGCAAGGTGGAAGCGGAAGCGCCGCTCGCCGCGGAGTCGGCGTCAGGCGCCCAGATCAAGGTCGCCGCGGAATGACCGGCCTTCCCGACCGCCCGATTTCTATGGTCGTCGGCGCCCTTGGCGGCGAAGGCGGCGGCGTTCTATCGGACTGGATCGTGCGCGCTGCCCAGATCTGTCGCTTCCCGACCCAGTCGACTTCCATCCCCGGTGTCGCACAGCGCACCGGCGCGACCACGTACTACATCGAAATTTTCCCGGCGACGCACGAGGAACTGGACGGCCGCAAGCCGGTAATGGCGCTCTACCCAGCGCCCGGCAACATGGATATCGTCGTCACCTCGGAACTGATGGAAGCGGGCCGCATGCTGGAGAACGGTATGGTGACGCCCGACCGGACGACGCTCATCGCGTCGACCCACCGGGTCTACTCGATTGTCGAGAAGTCAGCGATGAACGACCAGCTGTTTCGCGGCGACAACTTGATGAACGCGGCCCAGAAGCTCGCGAAGCGCGCGGTTCTTTTTGATATGATGGCACTGGCCGAAAAGAACGGCACGGTGCTCAACGCCATTGTGCTCGGCGTCATTGCGGGGTCCGGCGAACTGCCAATCCCAGTCGAGAGGTTCGAAGAATCAATCCGCGAGTCGGGCGTTGCGGTTGACACAAACCTAAAGGGCTTCGCGCTTGGGCTCGCCTACATGAAGGGCGAGCTAGAGCTGCCTGCGCCCGAACCGGAAAAGAAATCGCGCCCTGCGAAGGCGAGCGCCGAAAGCCTGCTCGTCGACGTCGCGGCCGCCTATCCGGCGGAAGCGCATGCAATTGTCTCCGAAGGAGTTAAACGCCTCGTCGATTTCCAGAATACGGCATACGCAGAGCTCTATCTCGACCGGCTTGCGGACGTTCTCAGACTAGACCGCGAGCGCGGCGGCGAGCGCAACGGCTGGGCATTGACAGTGGAGACCGGCCGCTATCTTGCCCTGATGATGTCGTATGAAGACATCATCCGCGTCGCCGACCTGAAATCGCGAGCGTCACGCATGGCCCGCGTCCGCCGCGAGGTGATGGCGCGGAACGGCGAGCCGCTGCACGTTACGGAATTCCTCAAGCCCGGTTTCGACGAGTTCACGTCCGTCATGCCGCCATGGCTCGGACAGCCAATCATGAACTGGGCTAAGCGCACCGAAGGGCGCCGCAATTTCCACATGGCGATGCGGGTCCGCACCGACACAGTTTTCGGCTTCCTGCGCCTGTGGGGCCTGTCAAAACTGCGGTTCTATCGGCCGAGGACCTATCGCTATGCCGAGGAACAGGCGACGGTGGAGGCGTGGCTCACGACGGTCAAAAACGCTGCTGCGCAACATTACAGCCTCGCAGTGGCGATCGCAGAGCTGGCCAACTTGCGCAAAGGATATTCGGACACGCACCGCCATGGCGTCGCGAATTTCGACCGCGTGATGCGCGAAATCGCTATACCCGCGTCAAAAGGCGAGGAGGATCCCGCGTGGGGCGCGGATGCGGTGAAGCTAGCCTACGACGCCGCACTCGCCGATCCGGAGGGTGATGCTCTCGACAAGACAATGGCGTCGCTCGCAGAACCGCCCAAAGCAGCGGCGGAGTAACCCTTGGCCCAACTCTTCCAGCGCAACGTCAAGGCACGTGGCACTGCCTAGTCCGTGACCAGAGAGGATCGGCTTTTGCCCGCCAACGCGTAGCAGATCTCGCTCCACATCGCCCGACGCGGCTGCATAGCGCTCCCCTTCGAAAAGCGCATGCCATAGCAATCGAGCTCCGGTATTACTGGGCAACAGTATGGACCGTGCGAATGGAAATGCAGACGCGTAGGTCAGCGCCCGATTTACCTATCGCCGATATCCATGTTGAACAGCCTAGCGGCGTTCAGGCCGAGGATGTTCCGCTTCGCCTGCTCGTCGAGGAACGGCAGGTCGGAGATCACCGTCGGCAGATCAAAATCCCAGTGCGGCCAGTCGGAGGCATAAAGTAACTGCGTCGGCGCATTTATGGAATCAAATGTGGCCTCGAGCATCTTCATGTTGGTCCGTTCCATGGGCTGGCATGTGAAGAACATTTCGGCGATGTACTCGCTCGGCATGCGTTTCAGGTTGGGCGCTTCGGAAGACCGCATTAAGTATTCATTATCAAGTCGCTGCTGCATGAAAGGTAGCCATGCGAGGCCAGATTCGATCCAAACAACCGGCAGGTTAGGAAACCGTTCAGGCAGGCCGTTGATGACCCAGTTGGCCATATGGACGATGTTGCATAGGACAAACGAGATTGCGTGCATCGAGATAAAACGGTTCAGTTGGCCGACATAACCATCGTTCGGCCAGTGCGGCCCGGCGTGGAAACCCAGGACCTTGCCGCGTTCTTCAATCATCCGGTAGAGCCGCATGTATTGGTTGTGATGCACCGGCTTGTATCGGACGGACGTGATCATGAAGCCCGAAACTTTCGGATGGTCGGCATATTGCTCTACGATCCGCTCGCATGCGCTTGGCTCCGAGAACGGCAGGTAAAGCATCGAGTAAATCCTGTCCTCGGTCGAGAGCACATTGTCGGTTAGCCACCTGTTGTAGCCCTCGGCGAGCCCGACCTCGACTTCGACTTCGGGATGCAGGCCGAGCGAGAGCATTGGCGTCGGGAAGGTGATCTGGTAGTCGACGCCCATGCATTCCATAGCGCGTCGGATCAGCACGACATCACGATGGACGCCGTCCCCGGCCTCGGCGTGTTCTTCGAGCCCTTGGTCGTGACTGACGCGGCCGCCGATACTCTGGTTTGGCGGCCAGCCGGACGTCTGCATGATGCCGGGATGGACCTGTCCGTTGCGGACGAAGGCATTCGCGATATCGCGAACCACGTCGCTCGGGATGCGCTCTATTACTTGGCTCCACGACTGTGTCTCGAAATGATGGGCGTCTGTATCAACGATCAGCCAATCATTCAGCCCCTTCGCCTTAATGTCGCGCTTTGCTCGCGCCAGCGTCTCCCGCGTATCCGACGCTTTGCCGAGCTGGTTCAGTTCACGAAGTTGTTCGATGCCACTGTCCATTGTCTATCCTTTCCGTCCCCCTTCAATGCGCCATCAAAACCGGAATGCTTGCGTTCTCCAGCACATAGCGCGAAACGCCACCGAGGATCAGTTCCTTCAACGGGCTGTGAAAGAAAGTGTACCCGAAGCTAGCTGAACCGTTAGAGGAATATGCTACTCCGCCTACCTATTGTTATTTGTTGATATCTTTGTTTCCTCGGGGTGCCGCGCGTTTCGTGTCCATTGACAACACCCCCGAGGCCTTCGAACGCCTAACGACGGCCTATACGAGATTGTTACTGGCGCAGGTTCAACCCGCGCCAACTTTGACTGGCATAAAATAGTCGAACAGTACTCTATCACTGCGACTTTTCGGTTTGGACTTCGAAACCCGTTCAGGACGAGTCAGTACACGACGTCGTCAAAGCGATGTTTGCTAGCTAGAAAACGTCCAAAGAATATATGCTCCCCCTGTGGCGCTCGCATGCTTCGTCGACGATGGGAAAAGAACAGGACACGCCTACCATCCGAGCATGGTGAAGTTCTACTTGGAAATTGGCCTTGTCCAGTGGGCAGTAGCCCCGCCGAACGAGCGGTTTGGGCGGTCAGTATAGGGCACCAACATCGCCGTTTTTACACAGCAATCTGGAGCCCGGATGGGGTCTGGCAACCCCTGCCAAATTTGCAATGGATCGACATAAGCTTCTGGCTGTGTTAGGAAATTAACAACGCAATCAACAATGCTTAAGTAGCAGAATTGGAGGTTTCACTATGGACTATCTCAAATTAGCACTCGGCACCGCTGCGGGGGTTGCACTTGCGGCTTCTGCCTCTGCGCAGACGGTCGGCATCGGGTCGACGAAAGCCGGAGCTGTTGCACAGATCACCGCAACGATCTCAAAAGCAGTGTCTGAACACGCTCCGGGCGTACAGATGCGCAAGCAGACGATGGGCGGTACGCAGCAATACATCCCAGTGGTTAATGCTGGAGAACTTGAGTTCGGCATTTCGAACATCACTCAGTATTACATGGCGGTCTCCGGCACAGGCCTCTCAAAGGGCACCAAGTACAGCAACCTCCGGTTGGTTTCGACGATGATGAAATTCACCGTCAGCCCCGTTGTTCCGATTAAGTCAGGCATCACGAAGGTCTCGCAGCTTAAAGGAACACGCATGGCGGTGGGCTTCAAAGGCGCGCCGCTGTTCGTAAACATCCACAACAGCGCGCTCGCGACTGCCGACCTGACCCCATCCGACATCAAGCCGGTACCTCAGGTCGGTCTTGTCCAGCACTGGCGCGCATTCATGGCTGGCAAAATCGACTGGGTCATTGCGGCAGCCGGTTCCGGCTTCGTGAAACAGATGAACGCCAAGATCGACGGCGGCGTCCGGCACATCAGCCTGCCGAATACGCCTGAAGCGCTCAAGAAGGCACAGGAGTGGATGCCGCTAATGAGTTGGTCGGTGGTCCAGCCACGCAAGGGTCTGACGGCCGTGGTTGAGCCGACCAACTTCATCACATACGACTACCCGCTGTGGACTCACAAGGGGATGTCCGATGATGTCGTCTACAAGGTAACCAAGGTCATGCACACACAGGGCAAGCAGCTCAAAGAAGGCGGCCCACTGTGGAAGTCGTACGAGACGGGCGCACGTCTGGCCAAGGATTTCGGCGCGGACCTTCCCTACCACCCCGCGGCCATCAAATATTATAAGGAAGCAGGTCTCTGGAAGCGCTGAGCTGAACGAGCAAGCGACCTGAAAGCAATCACGCCCGCGCTCATATAGAGCGCGGGCGTTTTATGAATAAAAATGGCTCCCGCCGAGCGCGAGTCGCTTCGGACCGTCAGTCGCAAGGTTACCAATAAGAAACTGAAAAGCGGACCCAACCCGCGACGGGATAGGGAATTCTAACGGAGGTTCAGACGTGGCCGAGAACGTGTCCGGGACGGCAAACACCCATCTCGAGAGCAAAGGCGCAAAACTTCTCGCAGAGCGCGAGGAATCGAATCTCGTAAAAATACTTAGTTACGCACTCGGGGCCATCGTTACGATCATCGTACTTACCTGGGCGATCGAGCTTTGGATTAGCGTCGGTTTCCAGTGGCTCGACGAACAGGCGATGATTTCTTGCCTGGGCCTAACACTAGGTATCATTTTCATCCGCTACCCGCTTGGCGGCGGAAAAGTCCGGATGTCACTACCCTGGTACGATATGATTCTCGCCGCCCTCTCGGTCGGGACAGGACTCTATCTGGCATATATTTATGGGGATATAGAAACCAACCCGTTCGCGATGCGGTCGACAATGTTCAACATCAGCTTCATCCTTCTGGCACTCGTCTGGGAAGGACTGCGGCGAACGGCGGGATGGAGTCTGACGCTCGTCTTTACTTTTTTTATCGCCTACGCATTTGTAGGGCACTTGGCACCAGGCATGCTGAAGGGCCTCGAACAGGACCCCGTTCGCCTGATCGCAGAGCTTGGCGTCACGAATGTTGCCGTGCTCGGCCTGCCGCTCAAGATCATCGTGCTCACCGTCGTGCTGTTTATCTGGATGGGCCAATTACTTCTTCATACAGGTGCGTCCGAGTGGTTCACCGACGTCGCGGCCGCGCTCATGGGCAGGTCGCGCGGCGGCTCAGCCAAGATCGCGGTCGTCGCTTCCGGTTTCTTCGGATCGATTTCGGGGTCGGCTGTATCCAACGTTGCCTCCACCGGCGTCATCACGATCCCGCTGATGCGACAGGCTGGCTACGACGCAAAGAGCGCCGGCGCGATCGAAGCAGTCGCGTCGACGGGCGGTCAGATCATGCCGCCGATCATGGGCGCCGCCGCGTTCCTTATGGCGGAAATCCTTGAGCTCGAATACACCGAGATCATCATCGCAGCCCTCGTGCCGTCAGCCCTCTACTACCTCGCGGTCTTCGTCCAGGCCGACCTGGAAGCAGCCAAAAACAACATCGCGCCGCTGCCTAAAGACCGCATTCCACCGATCCTGAGGGTGTTGAAAGAAGGCTGGTTTTTCCTGCTGCCTTACGTGGTTCTGATCTACCTACTATTCACCTTAAACTTGCCGCCCCAGGAAGCGGCGTTCTGGGCCGCGATCACGGTCGCGATCGTCAGTATAGTGTTCGGCTACAAGAAACACCGGATCACGCTGGCGCAACTCTGGGATTCGATAGCCGGGTGCGGTCGCGCATCGGCCGATATTGTCACGATTGGCGCCATGGCCGGCGTCATCATCGCCATCCTCGACCGCACGGGTCTTGGGCAGGCGCTGACACTGATCCTAGCCTCGGTGGGCGAAGACAGCCTGTTCCTACTGCTGGTCTTGACGGCGATCGTCTCGATCCTGCTAGGCATGGGCATGCCGACATCGGCAATCTACCTGCTGTTGGCAACAATGATCGCCCCGTCGCTTATTAAGCTTGGCATCCACCCGATCGCCGCACACATGTTCGTCCTTTATTACGGGCTAATGTCGATGATCACGCCACCGGTGGCAATCGCGGCTTTCGCAGCAGCCAATCTTGCCGGATCAAAACCGATGGAGACAGGCTTCACCGCCGTCCGTCTCGGCTGGATTGCCTATGTCATCCCGTTCGTGTTCGTTCTCGCCCCCGAATTGCTCGGCCAGGGCAGCACAATGGACATCGCGACCGCAACTGTGACCGCCTTCTTGGGGGTCTGGATCGCATCCTGCGGGTTGATCGGCTACATGTTCCGGCCATTGTCGGGCGTAATGCGACTCCTGTTCTTCGTGGCGGGAATTCTGCTCCTCCTGCCCGGTCATGCGCCGCAACTGCCATACGGAGAAGTCCTCAATCTGATCGGGCTCGGGCTGGGCATAATTTTCGCTGGAAACGACTATCTCTGTCGAAAACGCGCGGGCCCGACGATCTCGGAGCCCCGCCCCGGCGGCGGCGTCGAATAGTCGCAAAACCAGTTACCGGAGAAGGCGGGCCGAAAGCCCGCCTTTTTTTGTATCCGGCCTATTTCGCGGCGTCGATGGCCGCGAGTACGCGTTCGGGCGTCAATGGAAGCTCGCGGATCCGTATGCCAATTGCGTCTTCGACGGCGTTTGCTATTGCCGATGCAATGGGTAGCATGCATCCCTCCCCCAGGCTCTTCGCTCCGAACGGTCCCGGCCCGTGGCCCTGCTCCTGCAGGATCGACACAAACCCCTCCGGAATGTCTGTCGCGAGCGGCACGCGGTAGTTCAGTCCATCACCATTTACCAGCGTCGCGCCGTCATAGACCATGCAGGGGAACAGTGCGCCGGTGAGCCCCATGACGGCGGAACCCTCATCCTGGCCGCGGCAGACGCGCGGATTGATCGCCCGGCCGGCATCACCGGAGACGACGAGCTGTTTCAGCTGCACAAGGCCGGTGTCCGCGTCCACCTCGACCTCCGCCGCGCCCCATCCGAATTCCCAAGAAACACATTGCGTTTCCAGCGGCGCGGCGTGGTCCATTGCGGCCTTCCGAAACCCCTCGCCAGTAAATTCATAGCCGGTGCCGCCGTAATAGCGCATGATCATCAGGTTGAGCGGATGGGACTCGTTTCCCTTGCGGATCGTCCAGTCTTCGAGCTCGATCTCATCGACGCTGCAGCCGAGCTGATTGGCGGCGAAGGCCATGACCTTCGCCTTTGCTTCTAGGACGGCGTCCTGCACAGCCATCGCCATCACAACGATAGCAGAACTCGCGTTCGTACCCTGGTCGAACGGCGTGTAGTCGGTATTCATTGCCGGATAGCTGATGCGCTCCAGCCGCGTATTCAAAAGCTCCGCGACGACCTGCGACATCGCTGTCTTAATGCCCTGCCCGATCTCGATGGTGCCGCACTGCAGGTAGACATCACCGCCCGTTGCGATGCGGATACGCGCCTGCGCCGGCTTGTTGACACCTCCCGCGTCTTTGAAGCCGATCGACAGGCCCATACCCCGTCCATTACCGCTTTCCCGGTCCGCATATCCGATCCGTTCGGCCACTGCTTCTAGGCCCGCACGTAGATCGGAATCGATGCCGCTCTCGCCGGGCACGTAGGCCTCATATAGGTCTTTGAGATTCTTCATCCGGAATTCGTACGGATCGATGCCCAGCGCACGCGCGATGATGTCTATCTGGGACTCGCTCGCCCAGCTTGCCTGGGTCCCGCCGAACCCGCGATAGGGGCCCGCTGGAGTCGTATTGGTCAAAATGCAGTCGCAGTCGATATGCAAATGCTGCCACTTGTAGGGTCCAGGGAGACGATAGCCCGCCTTTTCTGCAACGAGTGGGCTCGCATCGGAATACGCGCCGGCATCGAGCCATATGTGGCCGTCGCGGGCGACCAGCGTCCCGTCACCCGCCACGCCGGTACGTACGTCGAGAATCGCCGCATGCTGGCTCTGCGTCAGAAAGCACTCTTCCATCGTCATGCAGAAACGAACCGGCCGTCCCGCCTTCCGCGACAGCATGATGGCAATCGGCTCGGTCTTGCAGTTGTTCTTCGCGCCGTACCCCGCCCCTACAAACGGCACCTGCACGCGAATTCGGTTCTCGGGATACTTCAGCAGGCGAGACAACTCCTTTCGCAGCGGGAACGGGTTCTGGCAGCTCGTCCACACGTCGATCGTATCGCCCTCCATTCGGGCAACGGAAACAAAGGGCTCGAGATGGAAGTGGTGATCACGCGAAAAGACGAACCGGTCTTCGAAGATCCGGTCGCAGTCGTCAAAGGCGCTCGCCGACCCGGTCTCATAGGAAAACCGGTAGCAATTGTTGTTGCCGAGATACTTCGCCCCGCTCGCACCCTGCCCGTAGGCCGGTACAACCCCCATCGGCTCTTCCTCGAAGAGTTGCGGTGCGCCGTTAGCCATCGCATCCCCGATCGTTGCGACCCAGGGAAGCGGGTCATAGTCAACGACGATCTTCTCGAGCGCGGCGACGGCCTGAACCTCCGTCTCGGCCGCCACGGCTGCGACCGCATCGCCGATGTAGCGCACCTTGTCGATCGCTATGATCGGCTGGTCCTTGATAAAGTAGCCATACGTCGGTGCCACGTCGGCAAGGTCGTCGCGGGTCAGAACCGCATGCACGCCCGGCATCCCCATCGCGCCGGACGCGTCTACACGGAGAACCCGCGCATGCGCGTGCGGCGATCGGAGAACCTTGGCATGAAGCATGCTGGGAAACGAAATATCTACTGTGTAAATCGCTGATCCGTCCGTCTTTGCGGGTGCGTCTGTCCGGTCGAGATCCGCGCCAACTACATGGAGACGGGGCGACATTTCGTTCATCAGCTGGCCTCCCTGCGGGCGGCAGCAGCCTGTTCGACCGCCTCTATGATCATCTCGTAGCCCGTACAACGGCAAACATTGGCACCTATCCAGGCTCGGATCGCCGCCCGGTCGGGCGCAGGATTGTGGTCGAGAAGCGCGCGGGCGAGAACGATCATGCCCGGTGTGCAGAATCCGCACTGAAAGGCGCTGTTGGCGATAAAGGCCCTCTGTACGTCGTCGGGAGATCCGTCGGCGTTGGCGACGCCTTCGATCGTGACGATGTTGCAGCCGTCGACCTGCCAGACAAATGTCGAGCAGCTTGCCGCGGGCGCGCCGTCGACAAGGACCGAGCAGGCGCCGCAAGTCGCGACGTCGCAGCCGATTTTCGTCCCGGTCATCGCACACCGCTCCCGAAGGAGGTCAACGAGCATTTCCTCGGGCCTGACGTGAAACTCGCGCAGTGTGCCATTTAGGGTGAAGGTTACAAAAACGAACTCGCCCGACATGGCTACGCCCTTGCCCTCAAGGCCGCGATCTGTCGCCGCGCGAGCACGCCGATCATTCGCCTGCGGTAATCGCCAGAGCCCATCGCGTTTCCTACCACCTCAGGAAAGGAGATCTCGATATCCCCGCCGTCACCGGCCATTGTTCTGAATAGAGGCGTCGGGTAGGCACAGCCGACGCCAACGACCGCCTCGCCCCCTGACGACGCTACCGCTACGCTGACGACCGGCTTAAGCGACCGGTCGAACGAGATACGCGCCGGATCGACCGCAGGTATAACCACTGAAATTAGAAGCCCTCCGTTTGGCCACTCGGACGGCAATACTGCGGGGACGGACACTGGCCCACCCACCGTCGCGAATTCGACCGTCGCTCCTAGAACGCCTAAAAGCACGCGCCCATCGTAACCGGGCTCGGCCGCCATCAGGTTACCGCCGACCGTGCCGGCCATCCGGACCCGGATGTTGCCGATGGTTGTCCAGGCACTCCGAAAACCGGGAAGCCGCCGGGCGAGTATGTCGTCGGTCTCGATCTCCCAATGACTGGTGAGCGCGCCGATCCGAATACAGTCGCCGTCGTCGGCAATCCCGTGCATGCCGCCAACGCCCGACAGGTCGACGAGCGCGTTATGGGCGTCGCCACCTCGCATCCGTCGGATCAGATCGATACCGCCGGCGATCGCCGTCGCCCCTGGTTCCGAAAGCTCCGCCAGGGCGTCGTCCACCGTCTCGGGCTTTCTCAACCTGAACGGCTTGATCGCAGCATGGGACCGAGAGATCCACCCGGCATCAGTCGAATGCGTGTACATTCGAACAGCGTCGAAATTCGGGCGCTTTCTGTCAATGAAAAAGGGCGGCCTTAAGGCCGCCCTTTCAGCGTTTGTTGCTTGGAATCCGAGTTACTTGATCTGATAGTTGATCGGGAACTTGTGACCAGCTTCCTCATTGTACTTGATAAAGGCGCGCATGATCTTGGGCATGTCTACACCCTTCTTTGCCTTCACGTCCTGTGCGCGCGAGCTCGGCCAATCGGCAAGTTGCTTGGCCCAAGCCACCTTTGCGTCAGGATCAATGGTGCGGATCTTTACACCCGCCTCCTTGAGCTTCTTGAGGCCCCAGTCATGATCATTTTGTGAAGTCTGAGACGCCCATTCTGCGGTCTTAACCATCTCCTCATCGATGATCTTCACGACGTCTTTCGGCAGCTTTTTCCGGGCTTTCAGGTTCATCGTGTATGAAATCTGAACAGTCGCGCCAAAATCAGTCACCGTATAGACACCACCTTTAGTGGCCTCATGGAGCTTGAGCTTGTAATCGGTGTCCGGAAACAGAACGATACCCTCGCCGACGCCCGTCTGAAGCTGCTGCGCCGCCTTCGGGATCGTCGTACGGACAGGGATGCCTCCTTTAACCCAAGGAAGGTTCGGACCGGCGGCGAGAATTTTTCTTCCTTTGAGATCTTCAAAACGCTTCCAGTCAAATGCCGTCAGAAGGCCATAATTATTGAAACCAGTGACCGCCAAAAGCTTCTGCTTGTAGCGCTTTTCGTAGTCTTTGATCAGGTCGGGAAATTCTTTGATAACCCTGTTCATGATCTTCTGCGAGACCACCGCATTAGGGTGCGAGAATGGCACAAAGTAGGGCAAGTTCATTGCCATCGCCTTATCGTCATCAAAGCAGACGCACCAGCCGCCAATGTCCAGACGTCCGTCCTGTGTGCCCTCAAGCGTATCGAAGACGTTAACAACCGTGCCCGCGTAATGTTCGTTGAACTTAATTTTGTACTTCGTTTCCGCAGCAACACGCTTGGTCACATTCGGCACGAACTGGGACGACATCGCCTTCACGTAGGTGATAAAGGGCGGGTGACCCGAGCCGATACGCATCGTGATCTGGTCGCCCTTGATGGACACTGCCTGGGCCCCACTAGAAGCGAGGGCGGCAACCGCTCCGGCGTACAGCGCTAATTTAAGAGTTTTCATTCTATTTCTCCCTATGTTCTCTGACTGACCTTAGTAAAACACTCCAAAACAAGCCAGCCAAAATCGATAAGACTCTCACAAAACAATCGGGCTGACGTCGCCATTTTTCGTTAACTCAGCATTTGGGACGGTAGCCAAGTTGCTATTCCCGGATAGGCCCAAATGATCACCATCAGGATGAGCATCAGTATCCAATAGGGCACAGACCCTCTAAAAATTTCCGCCAATCTGACCGATTTGTCCGCGACTGACCCTTTCACCGTGTAGACCAACAACCCGAATGGCGGCGTCAACAGACCAGCCTCGATAGCAAGGATGCCAAAGATCGCGAAGGCAATCGGGTCGAAAAAGGCCTCGGTTATCGGCGCGAAAATCGGCACTGTGATCAGAATGATCGAGATTGAATCCAGGATCATTCCTAAGACCAGCCAGATCGCGATCACGACGAGCATAATCATCAGATTGCTCAGTTCGTTTGAGGCGAAGGTATCCCGGATCATTTCCGACATCCCCGCTGCCTCCATGAACTTCGCGTACATGTTCGCCGTAAGCAGCAGGAACATGATCGGCGCACCGGTCTTCCCGGAGTCCACTACCGCCGCGCAAAGCTGGCGGAAACGCATGCCCTTGAGAACCCCAAGGATCACCGCGCCCGCCGCACCCACGCCGCCAGCCTCGGTCGGGGTGAAGAGCCCCCCCCATATTCCGCCCAGAACCAGCAGAATCAGAGCACCAATCCCAAAGCCGGACGCGATTTCGGCCTTGGTAAGTGGCTTTTCGTCTGCAGCGTCCTTGACGAATGGCGCGAGCTCCGGTTTCAGCGTCGCAGAGACACCGATATAGACCATGAAAAAGAAGGCTAGGATAAGTCCCGGAATTGCACCCGCAATGAAGAGTTGGGCAATCGATTTCTCCGCTATGATGCCCCAGACGATCAGCAAGACGCTCGGGGGGATGATCATGCCGAGGCATGCGCTGCCAGCAACGGAACCCAATGCGAACGTCTTATTGTATCCGTGATGCCTCATCTCCGGATACGCAATCCTGCTGAAAGCAGCGGCGGCAGCGATACTGACACCAGTTACGGCGGCGAATACCGCGTTTCCAGCAACAGTGGCGACAGCCAGTCGACCCGGAATCGCCTTCAAGCCGTGATTGATCAGGTTATAGAGATCCCGGGCCGCACCGGATTTATTCACGAAATCGCCAAGCAGCATGAATAGAGGAATCGTCGCGAAGACCTCTGATCGCAGATACTCATAGGCAACGCTGCCGACGCCGCTCAAGGCGATATCGAGACCGCCTTCCCAATCGCCGTCCATGCCGCCAAAGAGGATGACGTTTCCGAAGAACGCCGTCAGCCCGAATGCGAACCCTATATGAATCCCGACAAGGATGCCGATCAGCATCAGGCCAAACATTATCAGCAGGATCGAAGTCTGATCGAACTCCATTAGTTGGCTCCCTCGGCTTCATCACTGGGAACCAGAGACTCGTCGTATTTCTCGGGGTTTGTCAGCGATTGCCAGATGAGGAGAAGCGCGATCATGACACCCACCGCCGACACGACGACAACGAGGGTTCGGATCGGATAGACCGGAATGGTGATGATTCCGGAGCCTTCAGCCTCGCCGATGTCCCATGCCTCGAGCATGTTGGGCCAGCTGCCGACGGCGATCGCAAGAAACAGCAGCCCTGAACAAGCATATGAAATGATGTCGATCACCGCCTTGCCGCGGATTTTTAGGATGCCGTAGAGGATCGTCGTTCTCAGCGACCCGCGCGTCAGAATCGAAAGGGGAAGCTGCAACATAAGGATTGATAGCACCGAGTTGGAAACGATCTCGTTCGTTCCGTAGATCGGCGACAAGAAAACCTCTCGCCCAACCACATCGCACAAAATTAGTGTGGCAATCGCGCTGAGCCAGATGGCTGACAGCACGTTCAAGAATGCAGCAAATTTCTCGACCGCAGCGTCGATACTCAATTTCATTCCCTCCCCGATTGCTTTTTTGTTTTCCGTCCCTCGGATATCAGGCCGGAAAGGGAATTTCCTGCTCGTTCTCCGGAACGTTCCATCCCGCTCGGGTCGCGGGACGATCGAGTATCTCGAGATACCAGCGTTTGACGTTAGGAAAATTGTTTAGGTCGACGGTCTGCCAGTCGTGGCGGGCCGTCCACGGCCAAACTGCGATATCGGCGATCGTGTATTCGTCGCCTGCGAGGTAGGCGGTCCGGCCGAGTTTTTTGTCCATGACGCCGTAGAGACGCTTGGTCTCGCTCAGGTAACGGTCTTCGGCGTAAGGCGCTTTGCCGGGATTGTATTTTGTGTAGTGATGGCACTGGCCAAACATGGGGCCAACACCGCCCATCTGGAACATCAGCCATTCCATAGTCGACCACTTGCCGTCGGGATCCTGCGGCCATAGTTTGCCCGACTTTTCTGCCAGGTACATAAGGATCGCGCCTGATTCCATCACCGACCTTCCATTGTCCTGGTCGACGATCGCCGGAATCTTGTTGTTCGGGCTGATCTTGAGGAAATCGGGCGCGAACTGCTCGTCCTTGCCGATATTTACCGCATGGGTCGTGTAGTCGAGGCCACACTCCTCCAGCATGATGGAGACCTTGCGCCCGTTGGGCGTGAACCATGTGTAGAGATCAATCACGAAATGAGCTCCCTATTTTTTTCTGATTTTGTCATTTTTTGCACCGCCCTATCAGGCTGACAGATCCGACGCCATCACGTCTGCCTTGATCCCGTTCGCTTCCGCCGCCGCGAAATTGAGTTCCACCTTAACGCCATTTGGATCGAGCAGAAACAGCTGAAAGAGACCCTGATCGTCAACTTGGCGGCGGGTGTAATCGATCCCACGCGAGTCCAGATGCTCCATCATCTCCATAAGGCCAGTAGCGCGGAAAGCGACGTGATCGACGACGCCCGAACCATGCGTTTCGGTGGACTGCTGGCCAAGATACTTCTTTCGGTTTTCCGACACGTTCTCTCCCCCCACCGTGATGTGGAGCACGTCGGTATCGCCGATATAAAGCCAGTAGACCGGCATCTTGAAATCGGGCGAGTAACCGACCGTCATTCCTAGAACGTCGCAGTACCAGTTCTTAGTACCTTCCAGATCAATCGTCTGGATCAAAAAATGTTCGAGATGGGATAGCGGCAAACTCTCCTCCACCCAGACTGAGTTTTTTTATTGCCGTAATTATTACTTCATTTTTTGGCGTTACAAAATCACCCCGTCGGATGCGGTGCAAAAAACGTCTCACATCACAGGCTAGATCGGGTATATCTCCCGCCAATCCACAAAAGCGACAAAAAAGGAGCTCTGCTGTGACCGCATACTGGCTGGCACGCGCCAAGATCAACGACCACGACGAATACATGAAATACGCAACCCGCGTGCCGGAGGTTCTCAAAAAGTTCAACGGCAAGGTGCTGACCCGTGGCGGTAACCACAAGACGTTGGAAGGCCGAGACTATTTCGAGCGGTTCGTCGTAATCGAATTCGCATCGATGGAAGACGCAGAGGCCTGCTTCAATTCAGAAGATTACAAGGAAATTGCTGCCTTTCGCCGCCGCAACAATGTCGGCGACAACGAATTAACGATCGTCGAAGCGGGCGATCTAACGCCCGGCTCCTAGGCGCCGGCCCAAGAAAATCAACAGGAGTTTGAAGACGTGACAAAATATGCCGTTGAGCCGATGGAGCAGCCCAGCGTTTTGATTGCAGGCACGGACGAGGTGTTTCCAGTCCGCCGCATATACTGCGTGGGACGCAACTACGCCGAACATGCGCGCGAAATGGGGTCTGACCCCGACCGCGAGCCGCCGTTTTTCTTTATGAAGCCTAACAACACTATCATCCCGAACGGCGGTGATTTCCCCTACCCATCCAAGTCGACGAATGTTCACTACGAGATGGAACTCGTCGTCGCGATAGGCAAAGGCGGGCGCGATATTCCGCAGGCTCAGGCGAACGAACATGTCTTCGGCTATGCCTGTGGCCTCGACATGACGCGGCGCGACCTACAGATCGCTGCACGCGAGATCGGACGCCCGTGGGAAGTGGGCAAGGCGTTCGACGACTCCGCCCCCTGCGCCGAAATCCAGCCGGCCGCCAAAATCGGTCACCCGTCGACCGGCGCAATCTGGCTCAAGGTCAACGGCGAGACGAAACAGAGCGCCGACATCTCCGATCTGATTTGGAACGTGCCGGAGACCATAGAATATCTCTCCGGCTTGTTCGAGCTGCAGCCGGGCGACCTTATCTACTCGGGAACGCCGGCAGGCGTCGGTCCGATCGTCGCCGGCGACGTGATGGAAGGCCATATCGATGGCGTCGGAGATATCTCTATTAAGGTCGTCTAAAAACTCTCGGCTAGCACTTCATCGTTGCGACGAACGAGCCGCCCCAGCCCGTGGGCGGCCGTTCAGCAGCTTAGTTCGAGAACCACTCCCGGAAGAGATAGTTTAAGGGTCCCGAGACCGCCCGCACGGCGGTCGTGCCCCTCACCATGATCACGTTCAGTTCAATAAACGCCAGCCCGTCTGGCTGGGCAAGACCGCGACGATCCTGATATCACAGCTAAGCGGCCAGCCCCCGAGCAGGCGCCGTTTGGAGCCACGATAAAATCGTAAAGGGAGAAAACCTAATGTCTGGCATGGAAATCACTAAAGAAGACATCAAGCAGGCTTGCGAGGGCATGCTGCAGAAGCAGCTATATGTCGTGCATACATTTCCGACGAACGGACTCGGCCCCGTTATGGAAAACGTCGAGGAACATCTAAAATTTCAGGTTTCGCTTGAGGAGCGCGGCATCATGTTCGGCGCCGGGCCGTTCTGGGACGAAGCGGAAGAGAAGTGGGAAGGCGAAGGGATGGTAATTATCCGCGCCGGCTCCCTGGCGGAAGCGAAGGAGATCGCCGCAAGCGACCCAATGCACAAGAGCGGCGCCCGCGATTTCACCGTACGCTCCTGGATGATGAATGAAGGCACCGTGACAGTAAAAATCCGCTACTCGGATGGCAGTCGCGAACTGATCTGAGTTCCTTACCGCGCGCCGGAGACGTTTAGGATGGTACCAGACACGTAGCCCGCCTCCTCTGACAGCAGCCAGACAATCGCGTTGGCGACCTCGGCTGGCCGGCCGACGCGTTTCATCGGTAAGGTCGGCGAAATCGCCTCGACGCGGCCTTCCGGCTGGATTTCTGTATCGATGACGCCGGGGCTAACAGCGACAACGCGTACGCCCTCAGCGGCGACTTCCTGCGCAAGCCCAAAGGTGAAGGTATTGATCGCGCCCTTGCTCGCGCCGTAATGCACGGACGCTCCGGCCCCGCCAAGTTCTGACGCACGAGACGATAGGTTCACGATCACGCCGCCCTTGCCGCCATGCGCCGTCGACATCCGCCGCACGGCCTCGCGCGCGCACAAAATCGAGCCGACGACATTAATCATCATGTGTTGGGTCAGTTCGTCGCCACCGATCTCGTCAATGCGGCAGAGCGGGCCGAGCACGCCGGCCGAATTGACCAGCCCGGTAACGGCACCGAGTTCGCGGTCACACGTCTCGAACAGTCTCACCACGTCCGATTCCTTAGCGATTTCGGCCCGAACCGCGACCGCACGGCGGCCAAGTGCCTCAACCTTTTCAACAATTTCTTCGGCGCGCGCGGCGTTGTCGCGATAGTTCAGACAGATATTCCAGCCCGCCGCCGCGGCCTTGAGCGACGTCTCCGCCCCGATGCCGCGACCGCCGCCCGTCACCATCAGAATTCCGGCCATTCGATGCTCTCCCTTTCGTTCCCGGCACTCGACCAGCGGCGCACCACGCTGTCAATAAGGTGCGATTGACCAAACACGATGCGCCCCCGAATATGCGCGCAAAGGGAGACAGCCAATTGCCTAGCGACGGAATTAATAACGGCGGCATTCGCCTCGCCGCCGACATCGGCGGTACGTTCACTGATATAGCGGCGTTCGACGCCGACACTGGAAAGCTCGTGTTCGGCAAGACCCTATCGACGCCCAACTCGCTGATCGACGGCATCGCCGAAGGCGTCCACAAGGCTGGCGCTTCCTTCGCGGACGCGCGGCTTTTCCTTCATGGCTCAACGGTTGCAATCAACACGATGCTGGAGCGCACGGGCGCAAAGACCGCGCTGCTGATTACCGAAGGGTTCCGCGACATATACGAGATCGGCCGCGTCAACAGACCTGACTCCTATAACCTCTTTTTCAAGAAGCACGAACCGCTCGTGGAGCGCGCGTTGCGCTTCGAGATTGAGGAGAGGCTTTACGCCGAAGGCGAGGTATACAAGCCGCTTAACGAAGCACAAGTTCGCGAGACCTGCGCCCGGTTGCGCGAAGAAGGCGTCGAGGCGGTCGCAATCCTCTTACTGCATTGCTACGCCAACCCGGCGCATGAACTTCGCGTACGCGAGATCGTCGAGGAGGAACTGCCGGGCACGTTCGTTTCGACATCACATGAGCTCAGTCAGGAATATCGGGAGTTCGAGCGCTGCTCGACCGTTGTCGCCAACTCTTATATCGGTCCGCGCGTACGCGACTATATCGGCGGTATTGACCAACGCATTCGCAAGGACGGCTTCGACGGCTCTTTCCTCGTCGTCCAGTCGACTGGAGGGCTTTACGACGGAGAACAGGCGCGCCGCCAATGCGTCCGCATGCTCGAATCAGGCCCTGCCGCCGGCGTCATTGGTGCGCAGGCGCTTTGCGACGCGCTCGGCATGGGCAACGCAATCGCCTTTGACATGGGCGGCACAACCGCGAAGGCGGGCGTCATCCACGACGGTGAGGCTTCACAACGGGCAGCGCGCTCATCGGCGGCTACGAACGCGCGTTGCCCATCCAGATCGCGATGATGGACATCTTCGAGGTCGGCACCGGCGACGGATCGATTGCGCGCATCGCCGACGAGGGCGGCCTTCGCGTCGGCCCACAGAGCGCCGGGGCGCAGCCCGGTCCGGCAAGCTACGGCCTCGGCGGGATCGAGCCCACGGTGACGGACGCAAACGTGCTCCTGGGACGCCTGTCGCCCGATCGGTTTCTCGGCGGCGAGATGCCGCTCAGCGTCGAGGCAGCGGAAAGGCCATCAATACGCATATCGCGGGCCCGCTCGGCCTCGGCACGGTCGAAGCGGCGCAGGGCATTCTCCGGATCGCGGTGACCGCGATGTCGCATGCAGTGAAGGCGGTCACGACCGAGCGCGGGCTAGATGCCGGCGATTTCGCTATGGTGGCCTACGGCGGCGCGGGGCCGCTGCATGCCAGTAATATCGCCCGCGAGATGGGTATCCGTCGTGTCATCATTCCGCACTCGCCGGGCCATTTCTCGGCCTTTGGTATGCTGTTCTCCGACCTTCGCTACGACTATGTGCGCTCGCGCTTTATGCGGCTCGCCGAAGCGGATTTCGACGGTATTGAAGCCGTCTATCGCGAGCTCGAAGATGAGGGAAGGCGGAGATCGAGAAGGTCTCAGCCACGCCGCAGCGCGTGGTTGTCGCCCGCGCTGCCGACATGCGCTATGTCGGCCAGGAACATTCCGTCACAGTCGATCTAGCACCGGAACTATTCGAGCGCGGGATGCAGAAGGCATCAAGAAGCGTTTCGATGCCGTTCACGATCTGCGCTACGGCACCTGCGCGCCGGCTGAACGCGCCGAGATCGTCAGCCTGCGCGTGACCATCACTGGCATCCTCGACAAGCCGCTGCTCGAGAAGGTCGACGCAGGCGATGCAGCGCCGCCCGAAGATGCCGATACGGCCGCCGGCCCGTGCGCTTCGGCGACAACATAACCGAAACACCGACATGGAATCGCTCGGCGCTGCTCTCTGGCAACCAAATTCAAGGCCCGGCGCTAATCGAGGAACACGCATCGACGACGGTGCTGCATCCAGAGGACTCTATGGAGGTCGACGCCTTTGGCAACCTCGTCATCTCGGTGGGGGGCACCGCTCATGACCGTTCAAGTAGATCCCGTCGTCACCGAAATCGTGCGCAATGGCGTCATCGCCGTCACGGAGGAGATGAAATCCAACCTGATGCGCACCGCCTACAACATGATTATTTACGAGGCACTGGACTTCACGGTGGGGCTGTTCACCGCCAAGGGCGAGACGATCTCGATCGGACTCGGTCTGCCAATGTTCATTCGCGGCATGGCAGAGACGATCAAGGCGGAACTTGACCATTTCGGGACGGAGAACATCAAGCCAGGCGACATCTTGCTGACTAATGACGCCTACATCACAGGCAGCCATCTCAATCATCTCACCTTCTCACTACCGATCTTCCATGAGGGCGAGCTGATTGGATTTGCCTGCTGCATGGCGCATTGGCCCGACATCGGCGGCACGCTCGACGGCATCACTACGGACATCTATTCCGAGGGCCTCCAGATCCCCATCGTGAAGTATCAGCGAGAGGGCGAAGTGAACCAGGAGCTGGTCGACATCATCCGCGCGAACGTTCGTTTGCCGGACCGCGCGATGGGCGACCTACGCGCCCAGCTCACCGCCATCCAAACCGGCGAGCGGCGCTATTTAGAACTGGTCGAGCGCTACGGCAAAGAGCAGGTCTCGGCGTCGATCTCGGATATCATGGACCAGTCCGAGCGCGCCGCCCGCGCCCGCACTGCATCGATCCCGGACGGCGTTTACGAGGCCGAATCCTTCATGGACGATGACGGCATCGACATCTCGGAACGCATTCCGATCCGCGTGAAAATTATCGTCAAGGCGACGAGATGACGGTTGACCTCACCGACGTCTCAAGACAGGTGCGCGGCTTCTACAATTCCGGCATCACCACCGGGCACGCATGTGCACAGGTCGCGTTCAAATGCATAACGTCTCCAACTGACTATCCAATCAACGACGGCTCCTTCCGCAACCTGAAGACCATCGTACCGTCAGGCAGAGTCATCAGTGCCGTGAAGCCTGCGCCGATGCGCTGGTGGATGACCTTCCCGATGACCATCGTGGACACGGTCTTCCGCGCACTCACGCCCGCCGTTCCCGACCGCACCATCGCTGGGCATCACGCAGACCTCGTAATCGGCATGCTCAATGGTATCAACCCGATGACCAACGAATTCTATATCGCCTTCATCGGGCCTACCGGCGGCTGGGGCGCGAAGCGGAGCGAGGACGGAATCAGCGCGACCGTCTGCATTAACGATGGCGACACCCACAACAGCCCAGCCGAACAGTTGGAGGCAAAATATCCTTTGCTGATCGAGAACTACAAGCTGCGTGAGGATTCGGGCGGCCCCGGCGAACGGCGCGGCGGGCTTGGCTGCGAAAATACCGTCGTGGCGCGGGCCGACTTGATGCTCAATGCCCAAGTCGACCGAATGCACTGCAAGCCGTGGGGTCTCGACGGAGGGCTTGAAGGCGAAGGCAACTCGGTGGTGCTGCGCAAGGATGGCGACTGGAAGGAAGACTTTCCGAACGCCAAGCTGCTAACGGCGCGCATTCGGAAAGGGGATGCCTTCGCGGTGCGGTCGGGCGGCGGGGGCGGCTTTGGCGATCCGAAGAAGCGTCCCGTGGATGAGGTCCTGCATGATGTCCGGCAGGGATACGTATCGGTCGAGTCGGCGCGGGATAATTACGGCGTAGTCTGCGATGCGAGCGGCGCCCTAGACGAAGGCGCAACCAGAGCGTTGCGGGGCTGAGCAGTGTTTAGGGGGGGATGCAAGGCCTGTCCTGCGGCCGGCCTTACAATTCTCCAAGACGCTTAATCCAGCGGCAGCGACAACAGTCCGTCAGCAAGTTTAGGGTCGAACCAAGTGGATTTAGGCGGCATAATCCGGCCTGCGTCGGCGACCGCCATCAGGTCTGCGAGCCCGGTCGGGAACAGCGTGAAGCCGACCGCCATCTCACCCGAGTCCACCCGCGCCGCGACGCCTTCGACACCACGGGAGCCGCCGACGAAGTCGATACGCGCATCTGTCCGCGGGTCCTTGATGCCAAGTAGCGGCTCGAGCAGCAGCCGATCGAGGACGCGCACGTCAAGGCGTTCGACGGGATCGGTCTCCCTGACCTTCTCGTGCAGGGTAAGCAGCGACCACGTTCCGCCGAGATACATGCCGAAGCTGTGTCTTTCCGTCGGACGTACGGGAATGTCGGACGGGCGAACTTGGTAGGTTTCGTGCAGGGCACGAATGAATTCTGCCGCGGACCTGCCGTTGAGGTCCCTGACGACGCGGTTGTAATCTAGGATCTTCATCTCATCATCGGGAAAGCTGACCGCGAGGAAGCCGTCATATGGTCCAGCCCCAGAGGACGCACGCCTTGCCTCTGCAACCCTCGCCGCCGCAGCCGACCGGTGGTGACCGTCGGCGATGTAGAGTGCATCCATTGCGTTCAGCCGCGCCCCGATCGCATCATTTGCCGCTGCGTCACCCACAGCCCATACTTCGTGCCGCACGCCGTCGAGGTCCGCGACAAGAAGGTCCGGATCGCGCGCCGCCTCGGCCGTCAATATGTCGGCAAGCGCCGCATCGGCGCGGTGCACCAATAGGACCGGCCCGGTGATCGCATTGACCGCCTCTATCTGTCGAACTCTATCGTCTTCCTTGGTGGGCCGCGTAAGCTCGTGCTTTCGAATGCGGTTATCAACATAGGCATCGACGGACGCCGATAGGGCAACGCCGGTCTGCGAACGCCCATCCCCTGTCATTCGGTAGACATAGTAGCAGGGCGCGGAATCACGGATCAGGGCTCCCGAAGCTTCGAAGGCCTTCAGGTTTCGGCCTGCAGCCTCGTAAACCTCACGCCCATACGGATCGGTGTCGGGCGCGAGATCAATCTCGGCGCGAGAGACATGCAAGAAGCTGAACGGCCGCCCTTCGGCAAGCCCCCTCGCCTCGTCAGCATTCATCACGTCATAGGGTGGCGCCGCGATATCCGTGGCTCGTCCAGGAGCCGGCTTGAGCGCGGCGAACGGACGAACAAGATCTTTTCCGAAATTGGTCATGTCGAAACTTGTGGCTCGAAGCTGCGCCTAGGCGTCACCCTCACATCGACTCTGCACCGGCCCGGCGCTGGAAATATTCCCATGCCCGCTGGACCGAAAAATCGCTCAGGAACGTTTCAGCGCACAAGTCGATCTCGCCGTCGGACAAATACTCGACCTCGTCGTGCATATTGAGCGTGTCCTGCAGAAGCTGCGCGTTTACCTGCAGATAGATTGCAGTCATGACGGCACCCTGTACCGAGGTTCCCGTCACGGCGCAGCCGTGTCCGCGCATCAGGATCACGTTATTGCCGCCAAGGAGGTCAGCGAGATCCCTACCTTGTTCCATGTTCACGACCAGCAGGTTCGTGTCGCCGAACTTGTGACGGATATCCCAGACCGGGATGTCCTTGCCAATGGATGCGCCGACGTGGGCAACCGGCCGAAGCGGCGTCGGCGTGACGCCGAAGGGGATGACGGCGTGCGAATGGTTATGGACGACGGAATTGACATCAGGCCGGGCTTCGTAAATTCCGCCATGGATGTGGCGTTCGGCATAGGGTGTCCGCTCGTCGCCGACAGGCGTGCCATCGAGCTCGAATTCCATGATGTCGGACAGGGTCACGAGTTCCGGGCTGCGCGACCGGCTCATCAGATATCGCCCCGGATTATCAGGATGACGGATGCTGACATGGCCATAGGCGTCCACGACGTTTTCTCGCGCCAGAATGCGGTTTGCGATGACGACTTCGCGCATCGTCCGGGTCAGTTTATCCAAATTTCGATCCTCACATTGGTGGGCTGTCATAACATGCACTGCGAAACGCGGCGAGTCGCGAAACGGGGTCGGCTCCGCTATGATCGGCCTGCACCGGAGGGGATGGGACAATGGCACGGGATTTCGAAGATCATTGCTGGCGTGACGTAGTCAGCGACGAGGTTGTCAAAACCTATGAGCCCTATCGCCGGGAGACCTTCGTCGGCAACAGGCCGGCGCTTCTGGCAATCGACCTCTACAATTTCGTCTATCGCGGCGACCCGGAGAAATACCCTCATGAACTAACCGACGAATTTCCCAATTCGTGCGGCAAATACGCGTGGGATGCCGTGGAACCCACGAAGAAACTGTTCGCCGCTTGCCGCACTGCGAGCCTCCCGATCATCTATCTAACCGGCTCCGTTCGGAAAGGCCGCGTCCGGTCCACTGAACGCCAGCTTGGCTACGACGTAGGCGACGACATGATGGACATCCACCCGGCCTTTGCGCCGCAGGAGGGCGACATCTTGATCCGCAAGGAACGCGCGAGCGCTTTCCACTCCACGCCGCTGGTCGCGCACCTGACGCGCCTCGGGGTCTCCAGCCTAATCGTCTGCGGCGAGAGCACGTCGGGCTGCGTTCGCGCCTCCGTGGTCGACGCCTACTCTTTCGGTTACCATTCGACGATTGCCGAGGAGTGCGTCTTCGACCGTTCCGAAATCTCGCACAAGATAAATCTGTTCGATCTTCACCATAAATACGCAGACGTGATGTTCCTCGACGACATCGTCGACCATCTCAAAATTACTTACCCGGCTGCTCAGGCCGCGGAGTGAGGCTCACATGAATACCGTAATCGATAAAGACAAGGTCCGGTCAAACCT
Source organism: Alphaproteobacteria bacterium (assembly GCA_038131485.1). Lineage (GTDB taxonomy): Bacteria > Pseudomonadota > Alphaproteobacteria > MPNO01 > UBA830 > JAYQUR01. Next base: position 88,347 of record JAYPPO010000005.1, on the reverse strand, counting down.
CGAACGATCGCTCGACATTCACTGCAAAACCTACGCGACGCGCGAGGCCAATTCGCGGGTTTGGGCGCTGGAAACGCAGGTCGACCCGAAATACGCGCGTACGCAGCGGCGTTATCTCGGTACCAGCGGCAACGTCGCACACACCGATCCCAACGCGCTGATGGGGGACAGCTTCACGTTGACTATCATCCAGCAGCCCCCCGGACACAAACAGCCGATGCATCACCACGACGAAGAGGAGGTTTTCTTCGTCCTGCAGGGCCGCCCGACGATCGTCTGGGAAGCGGCCGGCGAGACCATCGAACGCCAACTGGAGCCGTGGGACATGGTCTACAATCCCGCCGGACAGATCCATGGCGTCGTGAACAACTCGGGCGAAGACTGTTATTTCCAGGTGATGTTGGGCAATCCCCGGCCTGATCGACCGCAGTATCGCGATCCGGAACTACAGCGCCTGCAGGCGCTAGACCGGCCGGATGAGGAAGTGCGCGCCAAGACCTGACGAGCCCAATTCTATCGAGCGAAAGTTCAAACAACTTAGTTAAGTGGTCATCGGATATGTCTCAGTCAGCAACAGGCTAGTAGCCACTCGGACCGCATTAGCTCAATTCGGCCGTCGTTGGTCCATGCTAAAATTAAAGATGCAAATCGCTGCGTGCCCAATAGCAGCCGCAACGGGGAGAGTTTGGGTGTATCTCGAGACCGCTAAAGGGCCCGTCGGTTCGGCAGCCAGCAACGTACTAATTACAGCGCCTGCATCCACGCGGGGGCTAATTTTCTAGCGGTACGGTTGAGCGATGCGCATCATTTGCGGCATGAATATGCGATTATACGGTATCCGTGCGAATGCGTGGTCTATGCCTCGTTAGCCTGGGCTTTCACGGCTACTAGATTATCACGAAATACCAATGGGAGACTCGATGCCTCAGAAACTTCAATTAACCCTAGCGTGCGGCGACTACGAGATCGTCCGTGCCCTAAAGGAAGGCTCGGTTGAGCCCGACGGCATCGAGTTGAACGTGCTTACGGATATGGACTCCTCGACGCGTCATTGGCGCATGCTACGCAACCGCGAGTTCGACGTCTGCGAGCTTTCTGGCTCTTCTTATCTGATGGCAAAAGACCGCGGGCAAGCTTTTTCCGCGATTCCCGTCTTTCTACACCGCCGCTTTCGGCACGGCTTCGTCTTCATCAACACTTCTAAGGGTATTGATAAGCCGACCGATCTCAACGGCAAACGGGTCGGCCTCAAGACCTATCAGGCGACAGCCATTCTCTATCTCCGCGGCCTCCTGGAGGAAGAATACGGCGTCGATCCGACAACTATCGAATGGGTGACAGAGCTCGAGGAGGAAATCCCGTTCGACGTACCTGAGGGAATCAGACTGACACAGGCGCCCGAAGGCGCCGATATCGGCGAGATGCTGGCCGATGGTGCAGTGGATGCGGTTCTTCATCCGGACATCATCGACCCGATCATGCGCGGCGACGAGCGGGTCGGCAGATTGTGGTCAGATTATCGGAGCGAGGAAGTGTCGTACTACAAGCGCACTGGCATTTTCCCAATCATGCACGCGACCGCGATCAAGACGGAGATCCTAGAGGAGCACCCCTGGGTGGCGACAAACCTCGCCCAAGCGTTTGAACAGGCAAAGCTTGCCGCCTACAAGCGGATGAACAACCCCCGCATCGTGCCCCTTGTATGGTTCTTGGACGAGTGGGATGCGCAGCGCCAACTGATGGGTCCGGATCCTTGGGAATACGGGCTGACACCGACCAACCGGAAGAACCTGGAGACGCTGATCCGATATTCGCGCGACGGTGGGTTGATCTCGAACCTTGAGACGGTCGACGACTTTTACGTCGACGTCCTGATGAAGTACCGTGGCAGGGGTGAGTCCGCGCGTTAGATGCTCGGACTAGTCCACCCCGGTTTAACGATCACGCACTAGCGCGGCGCTTCGGTTCCGACGATCGTCGTCCGCTGCAGCAGGCGGCGCTCGTTTTCGGGAAAATCGGTCCGCGCGTGGGTGACACAGCGGTTGTCCCACATCACGAGGTCGCCAGTTTGCCACCGATGAGCATAGACCAGCGCCGGGTCTTCGCAGACGGCGAACAGCTCTTCCAGTAGTGCATCGCTCTCGTCCGTCGGCAGATCTTCGATCCAGCCGGTCATCAGCCGGTTCACGTAGACCGCCCTTCGGCCGGTTTCCGGATGGGTGACGAAAACGGGATGGGCATGGTTCTTCACCGCGCCTAAGTCCGCGTCGCGACTCGGCCGGTCGGTCCGCTTGTAGTCATGGATGTGACGCGCCAATCGGCCTTCTAGACGAGCGCGCGTCTCCGGGCGCAGGGTCTCGTAGGCCCGGTACATGTCCGCGAACAGCGTGTCGCCACCCGTGGAGGGCAGCTCGATCGCATACAGCATCGTCGCCGGATGCGGCATCTCGACGTAGCACATGTCGCTGTGGAACCACATCTCGCCGTCGTGCGGCAGGCCGAGGGGCTTGCCATCGACACGGATGTTCGAGACCAGCATGACCTCCGGCGGCAGGTCCTGCAGGTTTTCCAGCGCTGCGCGCTGCGGCATCCGGGGACTGCCGGGCTCTCCCAGCTGTGCGGTAAAGGCGACCTGATCCTGGGGCGTCAGCGACTGGTCGCGAAAAACGAGGACCTGATGGTCGTACCACGCCTGCAGGATCGATTTCCGGGCCGTCTCGTCCAGCGTATTCCGCAGATCGAGACCCGTAACCTCGGCGCCGACCGGCGCGTCCAGCGGGCGAATGTCAAACCCCAGCGTCGTTTCCATATCGTCCTCCCGTCAGTTTCCGCGCATCAACGATAGCATCGCCCTGTGAAGATCGCGTGTCGGATCTCCGAAATGGCCCACGATCGTATAGTGATGGCACGCCGGCGCCGCGACTTCCTCGATGTCGAGGCCCTTCGCCGTCCAGGCGGCGAAAAGCTCGGTCTGGTGGCGCTGAAACTCGTCCGTCTCGATCTCGCCGACCGACAACAGCAGCGGCACGTCCGCCGGCGGGTCGAGATAGAGCGGGCTGTTGCGCGCAACTTGGGCCTCGTCGAGCGAGAGCGCCTTATTGAGAAAGCTCAACCGGATCGGCTCAAGATCGTAAAGCCCGGAGAGCGAGCAGGCGCCCTTGAAGGGATTTTTCGGCAAGCGGTCGTCGACCGACGGCCAGTACGTCGCGAGCATCATGGCCGTCAGGTGTCCGCCTGCCGAATGGCCCGCCACATAGAGCCTGCCCCGGTCGACGCCGATTTCCTCCGCGTGGATCCAGACCCAGGCGACAGCGCGGCGGCATTCGTCGACGATGCGGTCGATATCCGCGTCGGGGGCGAGCGTGTAGTTCAGCGTGACGAAGGCGACTCCGGCGTCGAGAAAAGCCGGCGCGATATAGGTCGTGTCGTTCTTGTCGGACAATTGCCAGTAGCCGCCGTGAATGTAGATCAGCGCCGGCGCGTTGCCCCGGCCGTCCGTCGGCGGAAACACGTCGAGCGTTTCCTTCGGCCCGGCGCCGTAGGGAATGTCGAGCCGTCCCGGTATCCGCGCGCGCACCCGCGCGCTTTCGCTCTCTCGGAAGGCCACAACCTCCGGCACGTCGGGCCAGATCGGCCGCAAATCGTACTGCGCGTCCAGCGCCGTCTGATCGAAACTCCGGTAGACGACCATTCTCCCCTTCCCGGCCGCGTTTCCCGGTAGACAACCGGTCGCGAGCCCTTATGTTCGTCGCTCCATGGCGCTCTATCTTCATAATACGCTCAGCCGGTCGAAGGAGAAATTCGTTCCCGCCGACCCGTCGCGCGTCACCATGTACGTTTGCGGCCCGACGGTCTACTCGTACGCGCATATCGGCAACGCGCGCCCGGCCGTGGTTTTCGACGTTCTTGTGCGGCTTCTGCGCCATCTCTATCCGGTCGTCGTCTATGCCCGGAACATCACGGACGTCGACGACAAGATCAATGCGGCCGCGAAGGGACAGGGCGTCGAGATCGGCAGGATCACCGAGAAGTTCGAGGCGATCTATCGCGAGGACATGGCGTCCCTCGGCGTCGCGCCGCCCGATATCGAGCCGCATGCGACGGACCACATCCCAGAGATGATCGCCATGATGAAGACGCTCATCGACGGCGGCCACGCATACGAGGCCGACGGGCACGTGCTGTTCAACGTCCCGACATACGCCGAGTACGGCCGTCTGTCGAAGCGCGACCGCGACGAGATGATTGCCGGCGCCCGCGTCGAGGTCGCCCCCTACAAGCGCGACCCGGCCGACTTCGTGTTGTGGAAACCGTCGACGCCCGACTTGCCGGGCTGGGACAGCCCGTGGGCCGGGGCAGGCCTGGCTGGCACCTCGAATGTTCTTGCATGATCGAGAAACATCTCGGCCGCACCATCGACATTCACGGCGGCGGCGTCGACCTGGTGTTCCCGCATCACGAGAACGAAATCGCGCAGTCGACCTGCGCGCACGGCGGCGACACGTTCGTGCGCTTCTGGCTGCATAACGGTTTCGTCAATGTCGACCGCGAGAAGATGTCGAAGTCGATCGGCAACGTGCTGCTGGTGCACGACCTGCCGATAGGGCACCGGGCGAAGCCATCCGCCTCGCCCTGCTCAACGCGCATTACCGCCAGCCGTTGGACTGGTCAGACGACGGTCTCGCCCATGCGCGCCGCATGTTAGACCGTCTTTACGGTGCCCTTCGCAACCTCGCCGACGTCAAGGCATCGACGACGGCGCCGCATGCGGATTTCCTCGCAGCTCTGGAAGACGATCTAAATACGCCAAAGGCGCTCGCCGCCATGTTCGAGGTGGCGCGGCAAGCGAACGTGTCGACCGATCCTGCAGAACGTGCATCGCTGAAAGGCGCGCTGATCGCCTCTGGCTCGTTGATCGGTCTGCTCGGCCAGAATCCCGAAACGTGGTTTGCCGGCGCGGAAACGGCCGACGGCCCCGATGCCGCCGAGATCGAAAAACTGATCGCGGACCGAAACGCCGCCCGCGCCGGCAAGGATTTCGCGACAGCGGACCGAATTCGCGACGAGCTTGCGGCGGCGGGTATTACGTTGGAAGACGGCGCCGAGGGGACGAAGTGGCGGCGCAACTGAGCGCCGGCAGCCATTTCGCGGCCGCCTAGGTTTCCGACGGCCCGCCTTCGCCCGGCAACCCGATATCAGACGACCGGAAATGCAGGTCCCGCTGCGGGTAAGGAATTTCGATTCCGTGCTCGTGGAACCGGTCCCAGATGGCGAGCAGCAACTGGCTGCTGGCGATCTGCGTCGGCGTCCTCGCCATCGGGTGCGGCGCGTTCGCGGCGGGGTCGGCCGGACGGACGATCAGCCCCCGGGCCGGCACAGGATAATGAATACTCCCTCGGCCTCCCATACCGGCTCGCCGCCGTCGTCCATGGCGGAAAAACGCAGCCGCATGATTCCCCTGTCCGGTTTCGATTTCGATTGCCGGGTCTCGAGAATATCGACACGCGGCGTGATGGGCTGACCGGCTCTCACCGGTTTTATCCATTTAAACGTATCGAACCCCGGCGAGGCGAGCGACGCGGTCTCGCGCATGACCTCGCGGAGGAACGGCGTGACGGTGCCGAGCGCCGTCTGCCAGCCGCTCGCGATTAGTCCCCCGTAGGCCCCGGCGGCAGCCGCCTCGGGATCCGTATGCATCGTCTGCGGATCGTGGATTTCGGCAAATGCGACGATGTCGTTTTCGCTCAGCTTCCATGGCTCGAACGACCAGACGTCGCCGGGCGAAAAGTCTTCCAGATAACGGATCGGCATGGGTTTTCCTTCGCCTGCGGTTTCCCGTGCATATCCGCGCCGCACCCTCCCCGCAACCCAATTGTTGCGGTGCACCGAGCGTTCTTGACGGGCGCGGCGGAGCCGGTAGTTTGGCCGCATGTCGGAAGCTCAGGACGTTACATTCGAGGTCGTCGGCTGCATTGGCCGGATCCACCTCAACAGGCCGCAAGCGCTCAATTCCCTCACCCGCGAGATGTGCAGTGTGATGCACGAATATCTCGACGAATGGGAGGCGAACGACGCCGTCCGCGCCGTCGTCGTCACGGCCGAGGGCGACCGCGCCTTCTGCGCCGGCGGCGACATCCGGAAGGTGACGGAGGCGGGTCGGCAGGACCCGATCGGCGCGCGCGATTTCTTCATCACGGAATATGCGATGGACGCGGCCATCGTCGATTTCCCGAAACCATACATTTGCCTGATCGACGGCATTGTCATGGGCGGCGGTCTCGGGATTTCTGTGAACGGCCGTTACCGGGTGATGAGCGAAAAGATCATGGCGGCGATGCCCGAAACAGGCATTGGCCTCCTCCCCGACGTCGGCGCGACCGCCTTTCTTAACGCCGCCCCGGGGCGTACCGGTCTGTATCTCGGCCTGACCGGCCACCGCCTCGATGCGGCGGATGCGATCCATGCCGGGTTTGGCACGCATTGCGTCCCAAGCGACAGACAGGAAACGCTACTCGACGCGCTGAGCAGCGCTCAATATCTCGGCGACGACTTCGCGACAGTGGAGGGGCTGATTAATAGCTTCGCCGCTGATCCGGGCCCTTCCACGCTCGCGAGTCGGCAGAGGGAGATCGACCGACTGTTCGCGGCCGACAAGGTTGAAGATATCGTCGCTGCGCTGGAATCGGACGGGTCCGACTTCGCGGCGACCTGCGCCAAAACGCTCACCCATATGTCGCCGACCAGCTTAAAGATTACGGCGAAGCAACTCATCGACCACCCCGGTATTTCTCCAAAGGACGCACTGGTCCTTGAATATCGCATGGTCTGCCACGTCCTTCAGCGGCACGAATTCTACGAAGGCGTTCGCGCCGCCGTGGTTGACAAGGATCGCAATCCGCAATGGAAGCCGGCGACGCTCGAAGACGTCAGCAACGATATCGTGAACGCCCATTTCGAGTCCCTCGGCGAGGCCGAGCTGTCGCTCAACTGACTGCAACAACCGCCTGCCACAGGAGGCACCCATGGCTTACGAATTCATCATCGTGGAAACCCGTGGCCGCGTCGGCCTAATCACACTCAACCGGCCAGATGCGCTGAATGCGCTGTCTTCGCCGCTGATGAATGAGCTGACGCAAGCGCTCGATGCGTTCGAGGCCGACCCAGGCATCGGGGCGATGGTCTTGACCGGGTCTGAAAAAGCCTTTGCCGCGGGCGCCGACATCAAGGAGATGCAGGCAAAAGGCTGGCCCGACATCTACATGGAAGACTTCATCACCGCGGGCTGGGAGCGTCTCGCTCGCTGCCGGAAACCAGTCGTCGCGGCCGTCGCGGGCTTCGCACTCGGCGGCGGCTGCGAGGTTGCAATGATGTGCGATTTCATTATCGCAGGCGACAATGCGAAGTTCGGCCAGCCGGAGGTTAACCTAGCCATCCCGCCGGGCGCGGGCGGCACGCAGCGCCTGACGCGCGCAGTCGGCAAGGCGAAAGCGATGGACATGTGCTTGACCGGACGGTTCATGGATGCGGAAGAAGCGGAGCGCGCCGGGCTTGTCTCGCGCATTGTTCCCGTCGCAGAGCTCCTCGAAGAGACGGTCAAGGCGGCCGAGACGATCGCGGCAAAGTCGCTTCCCAATGCAATGATCATCAAGGAAAGCGTCAACCGCGCCTTCGAGACCACTCTGTCTGAGGGCATCCGGTTCGAGCGCCGCATGTTCCACGCCTCGTTCGGCACCGTCGACCAGAAGGAAGGTATGAGCGCTTTTGCCGAGAAGCGGAAGGCGGATTTCAAAAACAGATAATTGTTTTCCCGCCTTTCCGAGCTGGACGAGGGTATCTGGAAAACTACTGGCCAGCGGGCTAACCTAACCCAGTTTCTCTGGGGAGGCCGCCATGTCTGATTTCCATATGCCGCAGCACGTCCTGGACCGCGTCAAGGCGAAGCGTGGCCATTTGAAGGTCTTCGAGAGCTTCGATCCAGCGAAGACTGCCTTTCTTGTCATCGACATGCAGAACTTCTTCGTTGACGGATCGGAGCCATGCACCCGCATCATCCCAAACATCAACCGGTTGGCAGCGGCGATGCGAGCGGCAGGCGGCGTCGTCGTCTGGGTCAGCATGACCGTCGCCGAAGGCGACGAAGCACCGAGCCTGTTCCCGATCTATCATAATCATTTCTTCAGTGCCGATCGCATGCGTGCTCACAAAACTGGCCTCACCCGCGGCTCGCACGGCCACGCGCTCGACCAGCGGCTTGAGACTGACCTGGCAGACCTCACCGCGGAGAAGACCCGCTTCAGCGCGCTGGTCCAGGGTGCGTCGGACCTTCACGACCAGCTTCAGGAGCATGGCATCGAGAATCTGCTGATAGGCGGCACGCTGACCAACATCTGCTGCGAGTCGACGGCGCGCGACGGCATGATGATCGGCTACAAAGTGATGATGGTCGAAGACTGCAATGCCTCGCTCACTGACGAGGATCACCTCGCCGGGCTCACGTCGATCTATCAGTGTTTCGGCGACGTGCGCTCGACGGACGACGTCATCGAGAACGTGATCGGCAACATCGAGGCGGCACAGGCTGCGGAATAATACAACATGACGATCCAGACCAAGATCCCCTGCGTAATTCAGCGCGGCGGCACATCGAAAGGACCATACTTCCTTGCCTCTGATCTGCCGAGCGACCCGCTGCTGCGCGACCGCGTGCTGCTGTCAATCATGGGTTCGCCGGACGTGCGCCAGATCGACGGGCTCGGGGGCGCTGACCCGCTGACTAGCAAGGTCGCCATCGTCAGCCGGTCGGACCATCCCGACGTCGACCTCGACTATCTGTTCTGCCAAGTGAAGGTTGACCAGCCGCTCGTGGACGTGACACCGAACTGCGGCAACATGTTGGCCGGCGTCGCGCCGTTCGCGCTCGAACACGGCCTGATCGACGCGGCTGACGGCACAACTTCGGTCCGCATCCACATGGTTAATTCCGGCAATCTCTGCGTGGCTCATATCCGGACACCGGGCGGCATCGTCGACTATGACGGCGACGCCCGGATCGACGGTGCGCCGGGCACGTCCGCGCCCGTGATGATCGATTTCCTCGACACTGCCGGTTCCGCGTGCGGCTCTCTGCTACCAACAGGCAACGTCTTGGATGTCGTCGGCGGGGTGGAGATCACCTGCATCGATAACGGCATGCCCGTCGTCATTCTGCGTGCCTCTGACGTCGGCGCGACCGGTTACGAGACCCGCGACGAGCTGAATGCAGCGGACGACATCAAGAAGCAGGTAGAAGCAATCCGCCTCCAGATTGGCGAAGCGATGAATCTCGGCGATGTAAGAGAAAAAGTCGTTCCAAAGATGTGCCTCGTCTCGCCGCCGGTAAATGGCGGGACCATCAACACCCGCTGTTTCATCCCGCATGTCTGCCACGCCTCTATCGGCGTTCTCGCAGCGGTAACGGTCGGAACGGCATGCGTCCTGCCGGGCTCAACCGTCTTCGAGATGGCCGACGTGCCGAACGGCAACCCCAAGATGATCTCGGTCGAACATCCAACAGGGGAGTTCTCGGTCGAACTGGAGACGGGCGAACCGGTCGACGGGGTCCCAACGATCACGCGCTCGGCCCTGCTGCGGACGACGCGTCGGCTGATGGAGGGCAATGCGCTCGTTCCTGGCGCTGTCTGGGACGGCCGGACCGGCCTCATCGCAGAAGCGGCGGAATAAAAGGCCTTCCGCCGGCAGCCTCAGGCGGGCCTTAACGAATACTCGGTCTAAAGCAGCTGCTATTTAAGTTTTTTATTTTTTAAAACACCCTAATAACTAAAAACGTCTTAAAATCGGGCAAGACCAGGATTTTATAAACAAATCCCTGCGTTAGCGCGCTGGAAGGCTCTCGCGGCATCGTTAGACCCAGACGGTTCCATCTCTGACTGGGATTAACACGCGAACCGCAGCATCGCCGCATAACCAGCAAAGCACCCGCTACGGCTTAGCGCGTCGTGACTCCAGTCAATTGACTGCTACATTCCTCGCATTGGAATTTTGGTAATCAACCTGAGGAAAAGCTCATGAAATTCGATATGCCAAAGGCGGTGTTTTGCGGGCTGGCGCTCATAGCGGCAGCGATTGCGATCGGAAATGGCTCAACGCCCTCACAGGCGGCGTTCGGCAGCGATATGCGCTATTTATGCGCCGATCTGGAACAATGCAGTAAAGTTATCGACACCAAAACAAGCGAGATTAGAGGTGTGACCAATTGGAAAGACCACCAAAAATTCATCCGGACTGAAAAAGGTAACCAAGTTTACTATTATCAGCTTTTTAAAGAGAGCTAACCCTGCTAGGAATTAATAAACTCGCCCCGCTCTGCCTTTGAGGCGAGCGACGAGCAGGTTTATCTTCTTCCGTCTCTTCCGGTTTGTGTTGCAGACCATGCGCGAAACGCGCTGAGATCTTATTTATGCTCGTATTTAGGAGCGCGATCGCCGCAACCATACAAACGCGGACGTCGAGCGCTTCATTGCGAATCCGTTTTTTAATCCAAGTTCGCCTTGGACGAACTTGGCCGTACTTAGTGACTAGATTTTCCGACGGGCTAACGGAGTCGGCCCAAATTATAAGCTCGCAATAAAAAAGCTCCTGGACCTACGTCTAGGAGCTTTTTGGTGGCCTCCGCCGCCCCCGGCTTTGGCCTGACCCCTTCCAGCTGCCCTCGAACGCCTCAGAACCGGCTCGTGCAACCTTGGTGGGCCACCCACCCATCAATGCGAGTTCCATCGCGCTGACAAACTTAGGATGCACCGCCACCCAAATGACCTCAACAAAATAAATTCAGTTATCCCCAACAGGGTGCAGATTCCTGGGGAAAAGCATGTGTAAAAAAACAAACTCAACCGTATGGCGACGATGAAATATGCGTTCGACTGAAATCTAAACCGCCCTCCTGGCCACCACGCTGTTGTGCTCGGTGTCTTGGGGCCACAAATGCTGAGGGATTTTTACTGAGGTTATGCGGCTCACAAACGCGGGGACTAGGCGGCGGTAAGCACCTAACGGCGCTGTTTTCTCGCCTCTTTCCCCGGTTTATGGTCGAGAAGATGAAAGAACACCCATGATCCGAATTCCACTCCGCCACACGAACTTCCAGCGATGAGCGGCGCCGATGGCATCGTCGCGCGTCTCTCGAAGCTCGACACACCCGCGGTCTCTGACGCCCTTGACCGGCTCAATTCGCCAGGCCGCGTGACCGGGATTCCGCGCCTGACGACGGGAAAGCGCATCGCCGGGAGGGTACTTACGGTAAAGCTCGGAACGGGCGAAGCCCTATCCGGCCCAGTCCGGCATCTCTGCACCGCCGCCGTCGAGGCAGCAGCGCCGGGCGATATCCTCGTTATCGAACAGCGTTCCGGCGTCGAAGCAGCGGGATGGGGCGGGATCCTGTCGCACGGCGCGCAGGTCAAGGGCATAGCCGGCATCATCTGCGACGGACCGGTCCGCGACATTGACGAAAGCCGCGACCTCGATTTCCCCGTATTCGCCCGCTACGCCATCCCGACCACGGCGCGCGGCCGCATTGTGGAGGAAGCGTTCAATGCGCCGGTCCTGGTGGGAGACGTGAGGGTCTCACCCGGCGACTACGTTCTCGCCGACGGCTCCGGCATCTGCTTTCTCGGGGCGACGCGAGCGGCCGAAATTGTCGACGTGGCGGAGATGGTGGCCAGGCGTGAGGCGCTGATGACTGAAGCGGTACGTTCTGGAAAACCGATCAGCGAAGTGATGGGCGCCGATTACGAACATATGCTCGCGCGCGACTAGAGCCGGGCGATACCGGCCACGACGCCGGTAATACCCGACATCAGGAAATCCATTCGGGATAGAGCCACCCGCCCGGCAATCGGGTCCTGGCGTCGCAGCCTGCGCGACAGCCGGGCGGCCAGACGGAGGATGACCGCCGAATTGGCGGCGAGCCGGCGGTCGGCCAGCTTCACCGGTAGCGGCGCCGCCACGGCGATCAACCCGTCGCACTCGTCCAGACACGCGTCGATGACAGCCCGGATCCCAGTGGTCGCGCCCGCACTGACAAGGTCTGCCTCCGCAACGCCGTGCGCAGCCATCAAATCGGCAGGCAGATAGATCCGGTCGAGGCTCGCAAAATCGTCGCGAATGTCCTGCAGATGATTGAGGATCTGCAGTGCGTCGCAAAGAGGATCGGAATGCAGGTAGAGCGCCGCGTCCTCGCCATGCAGATCGAGCAAGAACCGTCCCACAGGCGACGCGGAAAGCGCGCAATACCCGCGAAGTTCTGACATCGTTGCGTATCGAGACTTCCGAGCGTCCTGTCGAAACGCCTCGAGTAGGTCGCGCGCGTGCCGATCGGTCACCCGGCTTTGCGCTAGGCAGCGGCCCAACTTGGCGGCCTTGGAAAAATCGGACGAGGCGTCCAACGAGGATTCGAAGGCATTTAGGAGCCTGATCCTTTCGTCGGGGTCAAGGGCAGGATTATCAGCGACATCGTCTGCAGCCCGCGCGAAATCGTAGAAGGCGGCAATCTGCGATCTATGTCGGGCCGACAGGAGTCTGGACGCGACCGGAAAGTTTTCGTCTTTCGCCCCTTTCCCTGAGAGCGTTTCCATCCCGGTGTTGCTGCTGTGGGCCACGCGTCGCCGTCGCTTCGTCGGGTCAGGAGCCGCAGCCGTCGTGAACGATACCGGCTCGCGCTTTGGCTATCAGGCCATAGGATGGTTTGCTGTCGCGCGACGGCCGTTCCAGATAGATCAAGCCCTTGTCATCGTCCGGAGGTGCGAGGCCGGCGCTAGCAGTCCGCCATAGCGGCATGTAGCCGGCCGATCGCCGAACTATTAGCGGGCTATCCGGCCCACGAAAACTCGCAGGAAAGCTGCACTCGCTGCCGGGAACCGGCGCCTGCGCGGCAGCCGTTTGCGCGTCCGGATAAACCGTATTGAAGGGGTTCTGCAGCGCCATCATGGCATTCATATCATAGAGCTTTCTGGTAGCCCCGGCGGCGTAGGTTGCAAGGGTTGCGTCTGCAAAACGCCCAGTGCCTCTGTTACCACAATGGCCGGAAACAATTTCATAGCGTCGTCCCGACTGGTCATTGTGAATTTGTGATCCTTGTGCCGGAAGGTACGTAAACGCGCAACATGTCCTTGACTATAGCGTACGCGATGGGGATTCGATTCGGGCTTTGAACGCACTGGCACGGAAATTAAGGGGCAGCGACACTTGGGTATTGTCACCTAAATCATTCTGAGCCTAGTCAAAGGTCTGATCGCCAAATTCGTCGTGCTGGGAACTATCCACGCCGATCTGTTGTAATGATCCTCGTCAGTATCTTCGGCGCGGTCATTGTCGGGCTAATCGCCTCCGCGATCGGTGTCGGGGTAGTCACAGGATGCAATATCCGCTCGATCGGCATCGCCGAGACCGAGGCACTTGCCCTGCTGTGCGCGCTAAAATGCCTAAATTCGAGTGAAGCTGCGGGGTAGCGATATTAGTCGCCTGCGAAAAGATCCCAGACGAGTTTCACTTCCATCGCAGCAATGATGCCGACGATCAACCAGTTGAACGCCCGCGGGCTTATCCGCGTCGTCAGCTTCATGCCAAGCGGAATGAAAATGGCGACAGGGATAAGTGCGAGCAGCCCCTGGAAGACGCGTTCCTGGTCATAGAGCCCTGCGACAGCGACGCCGATGACGTGAGTGCCCGAGATCGACAGGAAAAGTAGCGACGTCGCAAAGACATACGTCTCCTTCACGAAACCCCAGCCGTGCGCCCAGGTCGCAACGAAGGGACCAGACATACCAGTAGCGCCCTGGGCTATACCCGCAGCCGCTGACAGAAATGGCGACAGTACCTTCGCGGCCCTGCCGTCGGGTTTAAGGCGGATCCTAAAAATCACGGTCACGAGATAGAACGCGATCCAGATCGCCAACACTATAGTCAGGAGGCGTTCGCTGATATTGGCAAGCACCCAGGTGCCGAGCGCCACGCCGCAGGCGGCGGCGCCCAGCGTCGGCCAGGGCGACGGAATCGACGACCACCTGTCGCGCCACGCCCAGACTATTTGGACGTTTGAAAAAGCAACGGGAATCGTTGTGACGACAACCGCGTGCTCGACGCCAAAGAATACGGCCAAAATAGCTATACTGACGGGAGGCAGGCCGAGACCCGTCATGCCCTTGGCGAGCGACCCGATCGCCAAGGCGCAGAAGATGACGACGAACGATTCCGGCGTCATGCGCCGATTCCCTCCCAGACGAGCTTTATTTCCATGATGACGATCACGGCGATCACCGCCTTGTTGAAGAGCGCCGGGCTCGCGCGGCCCATGGCCTTCATCCCGAGATACTGAAATAAGAACAGCGGGATCAGGGCGAGACAACCCTCAACGAAGCGCTGCGTCGTCCACATGCCGAAAAAGATCATTACGACAATCTGGATCGCGTTGAACAGGCCGAACAGAAGCCCGTTATAAAAAACATACGGCTCCTTCCCAAGACGGAACGACAGGAGGAGCGTCGAGAAAAGAGGCCCGGAGACGCCAGCCGCGCCCTGCACGAACCCGCCCGCGATGCTGGCGATCGGCGTCGCCACGCGCCCGATCCTACCGTCGAGACGGAAAGACGGGTTGAACAGCAGCAGTGCGAGGAACACCGCCACCACGCCTGCCAGCAGGAGAATCGTGACGTTGTCATTCGCGGTATCGAGGAACCATACCCCGGCGATGGTCATTACGGCCGCCGGAAGGATCAAATCATAGCGCAGCTTTATGCTGGCGAGCTCTCCTTTGTGGCGCAAGACCAGCCAGGCGTTCGAAACCAGTCCTGGGATCTGCATTACGACGATAGCGTGCTCGGCGCCGAGGAAACTCGCCATGAACGGGACTGCAACGAGCGGCAGACCCATACCAGTGAGCCCCTTGACGAACGCACCGAGGGCGAGGCCGAGCGATATGATGCTCAGCGAGTAAAGGTCGAGCGCGCCTTCCACGGGCGAAGTACCCTAGCTCCACTAGCTGTCAGTCAGACAGCCCGTCGGAAACCTTCACGTCCTCCGACTTAAGCTGGAGATCGGAGGCAGCCGCGTGCAGGGATAGCAGCGCCGCAAAGTCCTCATCGGTATAGCCGTTGCCGATCAGCGACTGGACGATTTCGCGCGTCGTCGCGGTCACCGGCATCGGCACGCCATTCGCCCGCGCCGCAGATAGCCCGAGATCGAGATCCTTAAGCAGCAGCTTCGGCGTGAACGTCACCGAATAGTCGAGGTTCACCAGCGACGGCGTCTTGTAGCGGGTGAACATGGAGCCCATAACGCTGTTGTTCAGGAAGTCAAGGAATGCGTGGCGCGGAACCCCGGCCTTCTCGGCGAGGACAGTAATCTCGACGAGGTTCTGAATCACCACGCCAAGCATCACGTTGTGGCATATCTTGATAAAGCGCGAGAGCTCTCCCTCGCCCACATAAGACGAACCGCGCCCCATCGCGGCAAGGTATGGTGCGACCTCGTCGTATGTTTCGCGCGGGCCGGACACAGCAAAGGTTAGCTTCCCTGCCTTGACGACCTTAGCATTGCCGGAAACGGGCGCCGCCAGCATTGGCACGCCTATCTGGGCCGCTGCTTCACGCACCTTCGAAGACGCCTCCTCATCGACCGAGGTGGAATCGACCAAGATCTTCGGCTTCTGGTTCTGCGAGAGGACGCCGCCCTCTTCGAGCGTCACCTGCACTAAATCTGACGGGCCTGCGACCATCGTGAACACAATGTCCCGGTCAGCGAGGTCGGCCGGGCTGTCCACGACTTTGGCGCCGTATTCGGCGAGCGGCTCTGCCTTGGCGCGGGTCCGGTTCCAGACGGAAACGTCAGCGCCGGCCTTGAGCAGGCGTTGCGCCATAGCAAAGCCCATCCGCCCCGTGCCAATCCAGCCTATGGTGTGCCTGGTTAGATCCGTTTCCGTCATGTCGCGCCCTTCCTTCTCGTAATTGTCGTGACCGGCTATTTGTTGAAGCCGGTTTCATTCTGTGCAATCGTTTGCACAATGATCCGGCAATCTACCTTCTCAGCCTCAGACAAGGCAAGAAGCAGCGGCGGCGCCGGAAAAATCGAGGAGACCGCGCGTGCAAAGCCCACGCCCCCGAGTGACCATCCGAGACGTTGCCGACCACGTCGGTGTCCATCCATCGACCGTGTCGCGGGTTTTGAATCCGGCGACGCGCGGCCGGATCACGTCCAAGATCGTTAAGAAGGTCCTTTCGGCTGCAGACGAGCTTGATTACCGACCCAACAAGACGGCTCAGGGTCTGCGGACAAACCGGTCCCGTTCCGTGGGTGTTCTTATCCCGGACATCACCAACCCGCTGTTTCCGCCGATTATACGCGGCGTCGAAGACGCACTCGCCGAGGAAGGCTACACCGCCGTTCTGGGAAACACCGACAACCTCGCCGAACGCGAGCGCGATGCCGTGGCGACTATGCGCGCGCGCCAGGTCGACGGGCTCATCCTGGCAACGGCCCGGAAGGACGATCCGATCGTCGCCGACTGTGTCTCCGACCGGCTCCCGGTTGTCCTGGTCAACAGATCCTCCGACGTGCCGGGAATCTCGAGCGTCGTGAACGACGACGCGTTAGGGATAGCTCAGGCTGTCTCGCACCTGAAAGGACTAGGGCATAGCCGGATCGCCCACATCGCCGGTCCGCAGGCTCTGTCGACGGGCGAAGTTCGGCGTCGAAGCTTCTACGATGCCATGGCACGCGAAGACCTAATTGCCGAGGATGATCTCGTCGTCGAAACTAGGGCTTTTTCCGTAGACGAAGGACTGCGAGCTGCCTCCGAGCTGATCGCGTCCGGCCGCATATTCACCGCGATCGTCGCCTCTAACGATCTACTCGCACTTGGCGCGTACGAAGCGATCGATGACGCAGGCCTTGCCTGCCCAGGCGACGTTTCCGTCACTGGCTTCAATGACATGCCCTTCGTCGACAGAGTCGCGCCACCGCTGACGACGATCCGAATTCCGCAATACGAGATGGGACGTGAAGCCGCACGTCGGCTGCTACAACTCCTCGAGACGCCCGACTTTCCTGCACACGCAACGACGCTACAGCCGGAGCTTATAGTCCGAGGCTCGACCACCCGCGTCCGAAACGTCAATCTCGCCATCAATAGAAACTGATCGGCCTCGAAAAAGAGAGAACCGAATGTCCACCATCACGCTGTATAACTTCCCACAGTCGACTTGCAGCCAGAAGGTTCGTCTTCTGATGTGGGAAAAGGGCATTCCCTACAAAGATCGGATCGTCGATCACAAGAAACGCGAGCACCTGACCAACTGGTATCTCTCTTTGAACCCGAATGGTGTCGTGCCGACAATCACGCACGGCGACGACGTGATCGTCGATTCCTCCGTAATTATGGAATATCTGGAGGAGATTTTTCCCGACCATCCCATGTCTTTAGTAGATCCCGTGGGCCGCGCTCATATGCGTAAGTGGTTGCGTTATTTGGAGGAGGTACCAACACCCGCTATCAGGGTGCCTTCCTTCAACAAGTATCTCGCAAAGCGCTATGCCGATATGGAAGACGAGAAATACCAGGAAATGGCCGACCGTCACCCGATCCGAAAACATTTTTACAAAAGGATGAACAAGGTCGGCTTCAGCACCGAGGAGACCGAAGAGGCTATCGACCTGCTCGACCAGGCCGCACAGCGCTTCAACGACGCGCTTGCGTTGGACGGTCGCCCGTGGGTAATGGGCGACATGATCACCATCGCAGATGCCGCTTACATGCCCACCGTCGACCGCATGATAGATCTAGGTCTTGGCAATATCGTTTTCGGAAAGCACGCCTTGGCTGACTGGTACAAACGCTATTCCGAGCGCGAATCCTTCAAGAAGACCTTCTATGAGGGTACGCGGCTGACCGACATCTTCGGGAAGGATGGCTGATCGGCAATATTCGGATCGCCTTCCAGTATTTTAATAGCCTCGTATTGCAGAAAGAGGCCAGGTGCCTGAGGGTCGAGCGTGACATACCCTCCTGATCTTTGGTCGCAGTGAAACCCCGCCGCCACGGCAGGGTTTTTGGTTCTTGCAACTTTCCGTTAGCCGCTCAGTCGACGCGGCCGTGGATCGGCGCAAAGATATCGTCGACGGTGATCTCTTCTGGAATAAAGTTCTGCTGGTACATGTACTTCACGAAGGCTTCGAGCGTCGGCCGGTTTTCGTCTATTCCGTAAGGCCACGGATCCCCGCCGAATACCTCGTCGATCTCACGCAGATCGTCGAAAAGCCACGGCAGCATGTATTTCTGCGCACCCGAGAAATACATCCGATCGACCGCCCAGTCCTTCGCCGCGAGGAACGCCTTGAACAGGCTTTGCGCAATCCACTTGTTCTTCTCGTATACCTCCTTGCGGATAACAACTAGATGCATGATCGGGTGGATGCGATGCTCCTGGTAGTAGCGCTTTTCCTCGTCGCGGAAGTCGGGCCACAAATGCGCGACCTTGTTCGGATCAGTGCGCACCGAGTCTGGCATACGCGAGCCCAAGATTGCATCGATGTCGCCGTCCGCCAGCATCTGGGACAGCGACTTGTCCGACGTGTTGGGCGTGATCTCGATGGGCTTTAGAAGTTGCGGCGGCGCGGGCGGATCGCCATGCGTTCCAGCCTTCTCCACCGCACCCTGTATCCACTGCACCTCGGACAAGTCCACCCCGTAGATGTTCTCGAGATCGCCGCGGATCCAGATCGCCGCGGTCTGCGTGTAGAGCGGCGTGCCGATCCGTTTGCCCGCAAGGTCTCTCGGCTCCTTGATGCCAGAATTGCGATTGACGCAGACGAAGGCATGCCGGAATGCCTTTGACGGAAAGACAGGGATACCGATAAAAGGGCTGATACCCTTCGCGGTCATCGTCACATACTCGGCGAGCGACATTTCGGAGACGTCGAATTCCCGGGCTCCGACCATGCGGTCGAATATTTCGCGGGGCGCCTGGATCTCGATAAAATTGAGATCGATGCCCTCGACGTCGAGAAGCCCGTAGCGCAGCGCCTCCATTCGGTCATAGGGCCCGCAGGCGAAGGTCAGTGGCAATTTGGCCATTCTTGTCTCCCTGTCTAATCAAATTCGCATAGTTATTATCTCACCGAGCAGCCGGCGCTTATTAAATCGTACACCAGTATAGTGCGTGCGATAAATCGGGAAGAACGAGGCGACACGACGCAACTGATCCAGTCATTCTGAGCCGCCCCCCCCTCTTTGTCTCTCGCCCTCGGGTCCATCATACCCGCAAGCGCCCCAGCGCGCGCCATTGGGATGAAAGTACCCTGCTCGTCTGGTGGTGGCGGTGCACGGCGGCTCATCCGCCAAATGCCAAAGGCACCGACGCTGACATAAACGACGGCGATGAAACCATAGACCGCGCTCGCGCCTATCCAATCGACGATGGTACCGACAAGCAGGGGGCCGGTCGTCGCACCGATCGCATAAACGAGCAGCAGGCTCGCACTCAACGCCACGATTCCATGCTCGCCGCGATGGTCATTGGCATGGGCGACCGCGAGTGAATAAATCGTGAATGACGTGCCGCCGTAAAACAGCGCGAGGGCAAGCAGCCCAGGAAGCGAATACATCGCGCCGACCCGGACGACGCCGGCCGCCAGTAGGGCCGTGACGAGACAAAGTCCGCATAGCACCGCGCGACGGTCGCCACGATCGGATAGCCATCCGACCGGCCACTGCAACATCAATCCACCGGTCACCGCGAGAACCATGAAGATCGCCGTCTGATCCTCGGCCAGCCCAATCCCGAGGGTGTACAGCGGCGTCAGAGACCAGAACACGCCCTGAGCGAGCCCAACGCCTGCGCAACCGACCAGCCCGAGCGGAGAAATTAGCCAGAGCGTCGAGACGTGGAGGCGCGGCTGGCGCTCGGGCGCGGGCGGCTCGACCCGGGTGAGCGACAGAGGCACCGCTGCCAACGAGATAAGGATCGACACAGCGCAGAACAATGCGAAGCTCTGGCTATTGTCCGTTAGGAGCAGCAGTTGCCCGGCCGCCAGCGCGCCGAGATTTACCATCATGTAGGCTGCGAAGACGCGACCGCGCGACTGCTGATCTACCTTCGCGTTCAGCCAGCTTTCGATAATCATGTAGAGGCCGGCGAAACAGAAACCCGCGATACCCCGCAGGAAGCCCCACGCAATCGGGTCGACTATCATCGCATGCGCGAGCGATGCGGCGGATGCGATAGCCGTGAGCGCCGCGTACGCACGGATATGGCCGACCCGCCGGATCAGCACCGGGCATTGCAAACAGCCGATCACAAAACCGGCATAGTAGGCTGCCATCACGACGCCGACCGTTCCGGCAGAAAACCCCTCAACCCCTGCGCGGATTGCCAGAAGCGTCCCGTACAAACCGCCGCCGAGCAGTAGAATGCCGGTACCGGTCAGCAAAGCGAAGACTGGGACGATCGACCGCGTCACGCGACGGCCTTTTTAAAAAATTCCAGCATAACCGGGGTCTAACATGGGCGCTCAGGCGGGGAAACCGGCCCCTGCGCAAACCGGTCTTTTCGATGGGCTACTTCCCAACCTTGATTCACAAATTTTTTGTGGGATAATTTATTAAATATCTATAACAAAGTTGGGCGGGAACAGAAAAATGTCTGACCATGGTGATCTGATCAAACGGATCGAGGCATACTGTCGGCAGGAAGAAATCGCGGAATCCACTTTCGGCCGTCGAACGGTCAACGACGGCAAATTTGTCGGGCGTCTGCGCGACGGAAAACGTGTGACTACGGCGACAATCGCGCGCATCGAAAAATTCCTCTCTAAATTCGAAAAGGCCGAAAACGATACCGTCACCTACGACCCCCGCCTGACGCGGACGCATTCTTCGGCGGTGGCGACGCCCGTCGTCGCGCCTGACGGCAATGCCGACAGCTCGCCCCATTTCCGCTTCTACGACAACCGGCAGAAATACCTGTTGTTCGTGAACACCTGCTCGGAAAAATGGGCGGTCGCCGACCGTATCGGCCAGGAACTTAGCCGGCTTCAGGTACGCCCCCCCGCGTTACGAGTCTTCGACGCCGGCATGGGCGATGGCACGGTGCTGACCCGAGTCATGCGGCACATGCACCAGCTCTATCCCACTGTCCCATTCTACGTCGTCGGCAAAGAAATTAGCCTCGAGGACGTTCGGCTTACGCTTGAAAAACTTCCCGACCGGTTCAACGAGCACCCCGCAATGGTGGTCGTCATCACCAACATGTTCTACGCCGAAGCACCATCACTGATGCCACGGGCGCCGGAAAATGCCGCTCGACTCAACTGGAAGGAAGTCGCGCTCGACGGCAACTCCGCTCACGATTTCGAAGAGCAGATCTCGGCGCTTGAGCCCGATATCGCCGAAGGCTGGCAGGTACAGACCAGCGCCAAAACTGGCAACCCGCTATACGTGCGGCCATCGGTCATGATCCTCTACCGCAGCGATCACAAGCTGCTTCTAGACAACATCATACCGCGGCCCGGTATGACGATGAAGGACTACAACCTGATCATCGCTTCGCAGCCGTTCCGCCTCCGCGCTTCGCTCGAACTCAAGGTGAAGCGCGTCCTCGCCCCGCTCGCCGAAGCGCTCGCGCCCGGTGGGCGCATGCTGACGATCCATTCGCATGGCAACGATCCCGGGCTCGAGATCATCAAGCGCGTCTGGCCGGACGAAAACCCGTTCACGCACAACCGCCAAACGATCCTGCAGGCATTGAAGAAAGAACTAGGCCGCGCCGGCCGCGATCTGAATTTTACGGCTGCCTCCGACAAGCGCGCGCTTTTCCGCTACGTGATGCATACCCTGCCGACCGAGATCGGCTCGTCGATTGGCACGTCGACACTCATGGCGGCGTGGAACGCGGCGGTTTACGTAGCGCAAATCGAGGACGAACGTTTGGAGACAGCCATGGCGGACAACGCCTATCTGGAAGCGACCCGCGACGTTCTTCGCCGGAATAACGGCCTTTGGTTCCAAGACGAATCTTTCGTCGTTTCGAGGAGGCGCGACTGATGAGCACCCTTTCGGACGCCATTACCTCCGGCCACTTTGCGATTACGGCGGAAGTAACCCCGCCCCTCTCCGCCAATCCAGACGACCTACTGTCGAAAGCGTCGGTTCTCAGAGGCGTCGTCGATGCGGCAAACGTCACGGACGGCGCCAGTGCCCGCGCGCATATGTCGAGCGTCGTGGCGGCGGCGCTCCTGCTTAGAAACGACATCGAACCTGTCCTCCAGTTCACCTGCCGCGACCGCAACCGAATCGCGCTTCAGAGCGACCTTCTCGGGGGCGCGGCGATGGGCATTGAAAACCTGCTGATCCTGCGTGGCGACGATCCGTCAGCGGGCGACCAGCCAGACGCCAAGCCCGTATTCGACTATGAAAGCCGCGACCTAATGGAGGCGGCCAAGATGATGCGTAACGAGGGCAAGCTCCCCTCTGGGCGCGAGATCTCAAGCCCGCCGAAGTTCTTTATCGGCGGTGCCGACGTCCCCGTTGACCCGGCGAGCGACCGCTGGAATCCCGGCGGGCTGATCGCCAAAATCGACGCGGGGGCGGGCTTCATCCAGACCCAGTTCTGCTTCGACGTCGATCTTGTCCGAAAATACGCCGCCGGTCTCGTCGACGCAGGCATCTCCGAACGTGCAGGCGTCCTGATCGGTATCGGCCCTCTGGCGTCGGCTCGGTCGGCCCGATGGATGGTCGCCAACCTGTGGGGCACGACCATTCCCGACACCCTGATCAATCGCCTCGACGCCGCGAAAGACCCTAAGGCGGAAGGTACGAAAATTTGCGCCGATCTTATTGCGGCCTATGCGGAGATCGACGGGATCGCCGGAGTCCATCTGATGGCGCCGCTCAACGTCGACAGTATTCCCGCCGCCGTGGAACAATCCGGCGTTCGCGGCTGAAGCTTCGGGGAGGAAAACTGATTAGCACACTCTTCTTTCGCGCCGACCATGTCGGCAGCCTGTTGCGTCCCGAACGACTAAAGAAGGCGCGGGCGGATTTTCATGCTGGCTCGCTCGATCGCGTCGATCTGACGACCGTTGAGGACGAGTGCATAGCCGACTGCGTTGCCATGCAGGAAAGCGCAGGCCTAGAGGTGATCACCGACGGCGAGTTCCGACGCGAGAACTGGTGGATCCATTTCATTGAGCAGATCAACGGTGTCGAGATCACGCAACCGAAGGCATCCGATGCGTTTCAGCAGAACCCGACCCACGGAGGCGGCTACGTGCCTAAAGGGGTTCGCATCGCGGGAAAGCTCGGAGGCGGCGGCAAGATCTCTGTCGGTGACTTCTCGTTCCTGATGAAAGCCACTTCTAAGACGGCCAAAATGACCCTACCCTCGCCAACGCGCATGGTCTATTACGGCGGTCCTGCCGCCATCGATCCAGACATCTATGCATCATCGGATGATTTCTGGTCTGATGTCGCAAGCCTCTACCAGGCGGAAATCGCCGCGCTCGAGGCGGCGGGCTGCCGCTACATTCAGATCGATGACCCGGTGCTGACCTATTTCCTGGACGAGAGCCAGCGCAAGGCATTCGTCGAAAGCGGCCAGGACCCTGACGAGATGCTCGCCGTATACGGCGAGGCAATCCACGCTTGCGTTTCGAAGCGCTCGCCCGACACCAAGGTCTCCCTGCACCTTTGCCGCGGCAACGCCGCAAGCCAGTGGAATGCGGAAGGCGGCTACGACCGAATGGCGGAAGTCCTGTTTCCAAAGATCGGGGTCGACGCCTGGTTCATGGAATACGACGACGCGCGGTCGGGCGGTTTCGAGCCGCTGCGCCACATGCCGCAGGACCGCAAAGTCGTGCTGGGGCTCGTGACGACGAAGCACGGTCGCATCGAGAACCCGGGCGAGATAAAAACGCGCATCGACGAAGCCGCGAGGATCTTCCCGAAGGAAAATCTCGGGCTCAGCCCACAATGCGGCTTTGCCTCGATCGAGGAAGGAAACAAGCTGGCGGAGGAAGATCAGGCGGCGAAGCTCAAGTTCGTCGTCGAAGTCGCAAACGAAGTCTGGGGCTAGCGGCCTTTCGCACTCCTCTGGACATCCCCGCCGCACCGGGCGATACCGTGACCGACGAAGGCCCGGAGATTCCCCGATGAAAATCCTCCTGCTGCCCGGCGACGGCATCGGCCCCGAAATCGTGGCCACGGCGGAACGTTGCCTCGACGCGCTGGGTCAGAAATATGGCCTCGGCATCGAGTTCGAAACGCGCGACGTCGGCCTGCCCGCGCTGGAAAAGCACGGCTGCACGTTGCCAGTCGGCCTTATCGATCATGCCCGCACGATGGATGCTATCGTACTCGGGCCGGTCGACACCGCGATCTATCCGCCGGCCGACAGGGGCGGCGTCAATCCGTCTGCCGCCTTCCGCCGCACGCTCAATCTCTACGCCAATATCAGGCCGAGCCGGTCGCGGCCCGGCGTCCCCGCCCTACGGCAAATGGACCTCGTCATCGTCCGCGAGAACACGGAAGGCTTCTATGCCGACCGCACTATGTTCGCCGGCACTGGGGAATTCATGCCGACGCCCGACCTTGCGCTCGCCGTCCGAAAGATTACTCGCCAGAACTCGGACCGGGTGGTGCGCGCCGCCTGCCAGATCGCCCGCACACGCAGGAAACGGCTGACCATCGTTCACAAAGGCAACGTCCTGAAGCTTTCCGACGGGCTGTTCCGGGAAGCCGCGCTGGCCGCCGCCGCCGACTATCCCGACGTCGAGGTCGAGGAAGTGCTAGTTGACGCTATGGCATCGCTTCTCGTCCGCGAACCTGACGCGTTCGACGTGATCGTCACCACCAACATGTTCGGCGATATCCTTTCGAACCAGGCAGCCGAACTGTCGGGTGGACTCGGGCTCGGCGCTTCGATTAACGCAGGCGACGGTATCGCCATCGCACAGGCCTCGCACGGCGCGGCGCCGGACATCGCAGGCACCGATGCCGCAAACCCGTCGGCCATCATCGAGAGCTGCGCAATGCTGTTTGACTGGATGGGCCAGCGGAACGGCGAGAACGTCCTCATCGAAGCCGGCGCCGCGCTCGCGCGTTCCGTGGACGAGGCCCTGGTAGCGGCCGAAACGCGTACGCCGGATCTCGGCGGCACACTTGGCACCCGCGCTTTCGGAGATGCCGTCGCAAAACGGATCGGAGCAACCTGATGCGCCTCGTCACTTTTCTTACCGCCGCCGACGAGGAGCGCATCGGCGCCTTCATCGACGACGACCGCAATATCGTCGATCTCGCCGCCGCCTATCGCCTCGTCAACAGCGAGGAGACAACGATGTTCAGCTCCATGATCGCGCTGATCGATTCCGGTGGCGCCGGGCTTGCGGCAGCTCATGAATTCGTCGAGCTGCCGCCGGCGGAAGCCGTTACCCTGACCAAGTCAGTCCATCTGCGCGCGCCGATCCCGCGTCCGCGACAGCTCCGCGACTTCATGGCCTACGAAGCCCATGCCCGCGGCGCCCGCCAGGTGCATTTCAGTAAATCCGCCGCACGGAAGCCGGACCCTGACGCGGCGATGGAGGAGTACCGCCGCCGCGGCCAGCTGGACCCGCCCAAGGTATGGTTCGAGCAGCCGGTTTATTTCAAATGCAACCGGATGAGCGTGATCGGTCCTGAGGAGGACATTCTCTATCCAAGCTTGACGCAGGAACTCGACTACGAGCTCGAGCTCGCGTTCGTCATCGGCCGCAAGGGGAAGAACATCGCGGAAGCGGAAGCGCGCGACTACGTTTTCGGCTACACGATCTTCAACGACGTCAGCGCGCGCGACGCTCAGATCAGTGAGATGCGCGGCCAACTCGGCCCGGCGAAGGGCAAGGATTTCGATACGGGCAACGTCCTCGGCCCCTGCATCGTGACCATGGACGAAATCGAGGATCCGTACGATCTTGAAATGTCGGCTCGGCTCAACGGCGAGGAGCTGTCACGCGGCAGTTCCGGCGATATCTATCACTCGTTCGAACGCATGATCGAGCACGTAAGCCGCGACGAGACGATCTGGCCCGGGGAGGTTTTCGGTGCCGGCACCATCGGCGGCGGCTCGGGCCACGAACATTTTCGCCTGATGGAGCCTGGCGACGTTATCGAGCTGGAAATCGAGAAGATCGGCATCCTGCGCAACCGGGTGGTCCGACAGGGCTAGGACCGAAAACCCACTTCTCCTCTATCCCTCGGGGAGAGAGTCAGGAATAGGGGGAAGACCTCTAAACCAGAGAAATTCATCGGACGGAGAGATCACCCTCTAACTGGTTCTCCCCATCATTGGGGAAGGCGATTTCAATAAAGACGCACCTACTCCAGCTCTTCGCGTATCCGGATCAGTTCCTCCATCTGTGCCGCGTCGTCCGAACCGGTGAAACGGATGCAGATGTGCGACGCGCCGCCGGCCGCGAATTCACCCAGCCAGTCGACGGCGCCCGCTCGGTTACCCGCAAACGTGTATTGCTGCTGGCGGATTTCCTCTGCCGGACGCAGGTAGTAGTCAGCGAGATATTTGTCCAGCTCGGCATCGGCTTTTGCCTGGTCATCATTCACCGCCAGCGTTACGTATGCGGCACCGACGATGTCGTCGGGATTGCGGCCCGCTTCCGTCGCGTAATGCTGCACGCCCTTCCAGCCTTCGGCCCAGTCCTTACCGGTGCCGCCGCCGGACGGAAACCAGCCGTCGAAATAACGGCCCGCGCGCTTGAGCGCCGCGTCGACGCCGCCGCCCGACCAGATCTTCGGCCCCCCCGGCGTGTAGGGAACGGGGGCAAGCTGGCCCTGCTTCACCGTCCATAGCCCGTCCCAGTCGACCGGCTCACCCGACCACAGCGCGCGGCAAAGCTCCATTTGCTCGAGCATGCGGCCTATCCGCTTTTCGAACGACACGCCCGCCGCCTTGAACTCGTTGCGGATCGCGGGCACGTCGCGGGCGGTGCCGACACCGAGAATTACGCGCCCCTCGGCAATCTGGTCGAGGGTCGCAATCTGATGCGCAAGCAGGACCGGGTTTCGCAGCATCGGCAGCAGCACCGCGGTGCCCATGGTGACCCGCTTCGTCCGACCGGCGATGGCGCCGATCAGCGCCAGCGGATCATGGCGCGGTTTCGCGAGCAGCGAATCTCCGATCCACACGCTGTCGACGCCGATTTCGTCCGCGAGATCACCGAGCGCAATAATTTCCTGCACCTCGTGCTTGCCGACCATGATGCGTTCGCGGGTGGGCAGCAGATAGCCGAGCTTGAGTGTCATGAGAGCTGAACTCCGTCCTGATTAGCTGGTAACGACCGTAAAGCGGGCATCGCCGTCCGCCTTGACTTGCGCCGGCAGATTTTCTTCCCATTCGAGATAGGCCCGGGCCGCTGCATCGCTTCCCATATGGCGCTGGGACACCCAGAACAAGAAGTCGATTGCATCCTTATCGGGCGGCACGTCGGGCGAACTCTCCGTCGGCATGCCCTTCGCGACCCAGGTCTCGCGCCCCCCCTGGAGAACGGCGCAGTCGGCGCCCGTATTGCGTCGGTAGTCCGCGGCGGCGAGTCGGGCGCGCGTCTCGTGCTCGGAATAAAAGACCGCCTTAATGCCCACCGGCACGTCGAGCCGGTCGAGCCGCGGGCGGACCGCCCAGACGGCACCGGGCAGATGCGCGTCTCGGTAATCCATCGAATGATCGACGTCGACGAGGAGCACACTCCCCGCCTTGATCTCTTCGGCAAGGGCGTCCGGCGTGATGACGTCGACATCGAACGCGCCTGCCACCGGGTCGGGCGACCCGCCGGTCTCGGTCGCAAGATGCCCGAGCCCGCCTTCGAGCACATAGACCTCCCAGCCCATCTGGCGGAGCCAGTGGCCGGCCACCGCCGCGCGAGCGCACGGCGCGGTATCAAGCAGCACAGCGCGCGCCTGCCAGACGCCGCACCACTGGTCGGTCGCCTGCACGAGCTGACCGCCCGGCGCATGGACCGATCCCGGCAGGTGCCCGGCGAGGAACTCGTCTTCGGCTCGGACGTCCAGCAGGAACGTCGTGCGGCTGTCGTCGGCGCGCCACGTCTCCAGCGTTGCGGCGTCCACCGAGGCGACGCCGAAGCGCTTCAGCATCTCGGCGGTGCGCATTTCGGCGAGCGCCGCGGCTTCGTCGCTGACCCGGTCGGGATATTTCAGTGTGCTGCCGTGGTCGAGCTCATAGCCAGCAAGCGTCCAGCCCATTGTCCCGGCCTTGAGCGCCACGACATTATTGGGGACGCCGCCGTTGATCAGCCCCTGCGCGCCTATAATTGAGCGCGTGCGCCCAGCGCAGTTGACGACAATGGTCGTCTCCGGGTCAGGTGCGATATCGTGTATGCGATAAAGCATTTCTGCGTTGGGCAGGCTCATTCCGCCGGGGATCGACATCCGGTTGTGTTCCGCCGGGGTCCGGCCATCAACAATCACGATGTTGTCGCCCGCTTCCTGCATGCCGTGAAGATCGTCAGCGGTGATGCGCGGCGTATTTGCATCATGCTCTACCACCTCGCCGAACGCCTTTGACGGCACGTTGACACCTTGGAAGACCTCGAACCCGGCCGCAGCCCATGACGGATTACCGCCCTCGAGGATCGAGATGTCCGAGTAACCCATGTCAGCGAGCCGCGCCGCCGCCTTTTCAGCCACGCCATCGCTTTCGTCGATCAGTACCGTACGTACGGACTTACGCGGCGCTATGAGGCCGACGCGGGTCTCAAGCGTGCTGTAGGGGCACGGGATCGCGTGAAGCATGTGGTCGATGCCGAACTGGCCGGCCTCTCGGACATCCAGCAGCGCCAACTCATCGTCGTCGCGGATCATCTTCTTGAGTGTTTGTGCATCAACTTTCTTGACCATATGCCTGCCGTCCCTGTTTCCGCCCTATAGCTGCCACGCTGGAGAAGCGTGCGCAAATCTCAAATTACGAAAGCCAGCGGTCGAGGTGGGCCGCGACGAATTCGTCATCGTTCATCTCGGGATAGCCCGCATGGACACGATCGAGCTCCGCCTCCTGGCCGGGGCTGAGGGATTCATGGGGGTTCAAGCACCAGGTCCCTTCGAGGAGCCCCTGCCGCCGAAGGATTTCGTGGCAGCCAGGGATGCAGCCGGCAAAATCGTGCGGGGCATCAAAGATCGCGCGGTTGCAGTCCGTGATCTTCGAAGACAAGGCGAGCAACTCCGCGTCGATCGCATCGGCGGCGACGGTCGCATGGATTCGCTCCAGCAGCTGGACCGCGCGTCTGGTCCAAACTGACCAGTGGCCGAGCAGCCCCCCCCGCATGCGGAGCCGGACTTCCGTGTCGTCCCTGAGCGATACGAACGGCTCGATCAGATCGAGGACTATGTGATCGTCGTTGCCTGTATAGACCGCAACCCGGTCCTCCGCCCTCGCCTCGATAACGCCGCGGACGACGTCGAGCGTACGGTAGCGGTTGAACGGTGCCGCCTTAATCGCGACAACGTTTTCGATGCAGGCGAAGCGTCGCCAAAAATCCGCAGACAGCGGGATCCCTCCGACCGCGGGCTGGAGGTAGAAACCGACGAGAGGGATCTCGGCAGCCACCGCCGCGCAGTGGGCGGCCAGCTCGTCCTCAGTCGCCCCCTTCATCGCTGCGAGACTGAGGAGGCCCGCATGGTAGCCGAGTGCCACCGCCGTCTGCGCCTCCCGGCGCGCCTGCTCGGTGCCGCCGGCGAGGCCAGCGATCATCACAAGGGGCCGGCTGGCCCAGTCTATTGCTGTCTCGATCGCGCACTCTAGAACGGGTTCGTAGAGGCCGACGTCACGGATCTCGAACTGCGTCGCATGCACGCCGACCGCGAGCCCACCGCAGCCGGCATCGATATAGTAGCGGCTGAGCGCCCGCTGACGCACGGGATCGAATTCCCGCGTCGCGTTTAAGGCGAGCGGATGGGCGGGAATGACCGCGCCCCGAAATAGGATTTCCGACACCTCGGTCGGCAGGTCGTCACGATGGAGCGGCATGCGCCAGTCGGCCTCTCGGTTGACGGTTCAGACGGTCCGCCCTTACAGTCCGGTGACAAAATCAGACCGAACCGACCGGGTCAACCGACCAAATGACAGCCGCTCTCCCCGCCGCCTTTGCCGATACCGATGAGCTTGAAGAATTCATGACGCGCCCCGACGCGGCACTGGTCTCGGACCTCGCGTCGCTTGACGGCGATATCGCCGTGCTCGGCGTAGGCGGCAAGATGGGCCCGACCCTTGCGCGCATGGCGAAACGAGCAGCGCCATCTAAGAGAGTGATCGGCGTCGCGCGGTTTAGCGAGACAGGTCTGGCGGAAAAGCTTCAGGGATGGGACGTGGAAGCCGTCCGTTGCGACCTCCTCGACCGCGACGCCCTCGCCGCGCTGCCGGAATGCGCGAACGTTGTGTTCATGGCAGGACGCAAGTTCGGCACCAGCGGCAATCTCGAGACGACCTGGGCGATGAACACCCATCTTCCGGCGCTGGTCGCCGAACGCTATCGGGACAGCCGCATCGTCGCCTTCTCCACCGGCAACGTATATCCGATGGTCAACGTTACCGGGCCGGGCGCCAGCGAAGCCGTTCCAGCTGCAGCAATGGGCGAATACGCACAATCGTGCCTCGGCCGCGAGCGGATGTTTGAGTTCTTTTCTGCGAAGCACGGCACTTCCGGCCGCCTGATCCGGCTGAACTACGCGATCGACATGCGCTACGGCGTGCTGTGGGACATCGGGACGAAAGTTTTTGCCGGAGATGAGATCGACCTCACGGCAGGACACGCGAACGTCATCTGGCAGGGCGAGGCCAACAGTCGGATACTGCGCTGCCTCTCCCATTGCACAGAGCCTACGACACCGATCAATATAAGCGGCCCCGCCCTCAGCGTTCGGGCAGTCGCGACGGCCTTCGGAGAGCGGTTCGGCCGGACGCCGCGCTTCAGGAACACCGAGGATGCCCGCGGCTGGTTGGTCGACATATCTCAATCCGAACATCTTCTCGGCCCCATTACCTTCACGGCGGACACCATGATCAGCTGGCTTGCCGACTGGATCGCGCGCGGCGGCGAAAATCTCAACAAACCGACAGCATTCGACAGCCGTGACGGATCTTTCTGACATCGAGGGGCTAACGCTGCACGAGCTCTCCGTAGAGGACGCGCATCGGGGTTTCCTGTTATCGACGGAAATTGGCTGGAACCAGACCGAAGACGACTGGGCCTACATGCTCGCTAACGGCCTGGGAGTCGGCATGACGGACGCAAATGACAGGCTGGTCGCCTCCGCGTTAGTGCTCCCCTACGGCAGTTTCGGCTGGGTCTGCATGGTTCTGGTCTCGCCCGACTGGCGGCGTCGAGGAATCGCGACGGACCTTATGAATCGGGTTATCGGGCTGTTGCGAGACGACGGCGTGGTGCCGGGGCTGGATGCCACCCCGGCCGGCCGCGAGGTCTACCGGCAGATCGGCTTCCTTGACGTCTACGGGCTGGAACGGCTGATCGCGGGGAAGGCAAGGCTCCGCGCCAAGACGCCACCAGGCACTGAGCTGAGACAGTTGTCGGCCGACGACCTCAAAGCCGTCGCCGTTTACGACCGGGCGATTTTTGCCGGCGAGCGCGAGGAACTGCTGCGGCACCTGTACCGGCGCGAGCCGGGCCGGGCGTTTGGTGCGTGGCGCAAGGGAGAGCTGTCGGGCTTTGTTCTCGCCCGCGACGGACGCACCTGGACACAGATCGGTCCGGTAATTGCCGAAGATGACGCCACCGCAAAAGCGCTGATCGTCGCCGCTGGTTCGGGCGGCAAAGGGCCAACCGCCCTTCTGATCGATATGATGGACTACCACACGGAAGTCGTGGCGTGGCTCAAGACGTCGGGGTTCGAATACCAGCGGCCTTATATCAGAATGATCCACGGCTCCGATCGGCCGCTCGATGCGAAACAAAAGGTCTTCTCTCCCGCCGGCCCCGAGCTAGGCTGATCCGAATCCACGAGCTGCTAAATGTGCTCCTTAATAATGTCTTTCCCAACGAAGTGGAGATCGTCGAACCCTGCATGCTCCCGCCTCCAATGTCCTCTTGCGCTGCAGCTGTGCCGCTGCCGCATGCGGACCCGACACGGGCCGGCAACGGCTGCATGGCGTTAAAACACGTTGGGATACAAACTTTCCGGACTTTGACGTACTCTCCGCTCTCTTCGAGAGGTTTTTATGGCGAACATTATAGAAATCACCGCCGCCGACGGTCATCGCATGACTGCTTGGCGCGCGGATCCGCCGGGCGAGTGCCGTGGTGGAATCGTATTTCTTCAGGCGATATACGGCCTTACCGATCATCTCGGGGACGTCTGCGAGGGTTTCGCGCTGGACGGGTTCGCGGCAATCGCTCCTGCGGTCTACGACCGGACGGAAAGGAACAAGGTCTTTGAATACGAGGGCGCCGGTCAGCAGGCCGCCATGGCCTTTCGCGAAAACCTGAAAGAGGAGACCGTCCTGCTCGATGTCATGGCCGCGGCGAACGCGCTCCGCGATATCGCTGGCAAGGTCGCCATATCGGGCTTCTGCACGGGCGGCAGCTGGGCGTGGATCAGCTCGGAAGCGCTCGATTTCGACGCCGCAGTGATCTTCTACGGCAGCGACGTGTACGATCACGTCGGCCGGCGACCGCGCTGTCCGACGATCATGCACTACGGCGACGCCGACCACGTGGTCCCTATCGACCACGTCGAAGCCATCCGCGAAGCCCACCCCGAATGCGAATTTCACGTATACCCCGGCGCAGGACACGCGTTCTACAACCCCGCTCAGGCGCATTACGATGAAGCGGCGGCGCGCCTCGCACACGACCGGTCTGTCACGTTCCTAGATCGAATTTTCGCGGGCAAGTTTTGAAGCGTGGATCCTGGGGCCACGGCTCAGTTGTCGTCGCATCGATCGAGAGCGACGACGGCTTGCGCTGCGTCGACATCCTCCGAGCGGCCGACGGGCTGTACCTCTTCGACGAATGGCGGCGCGACCCTGAGGACCCGGACGGCTGGCAACTCGTCTTTGCGCATGCCGACAAACGACACAGTGACGAAGCATCTGCCAGAGCCGCCGCCGCGGCCGCCACAGCCTGGCTCTCCGCCTAGCCCTTCTTCTTCGCGCGTGCTTCCATGTGCGCGATGTAACTAGTGCAGCCCACGATGATCAGCGCGCCGACAATGGTCCATATGTCGGGCACTTCCCCAAACAGCATGAACCCGAAGAACGCTGCGAAGATCAGGCGGATATACTCGGTCGGGCCTATGACGCTCGCCTCTCCGACGGCGAAGCCGCGCACGAACCCGATCATGCCTAGCGCCGTCAGCAGACCGATACCCGAGCACATCAGCCATACGAGCGGCGTTTCGGGGGTGTGCCAGGTTATTGCCGCGGGTATCAGAAACACCGCCGCACCGCCGATCTGATAGTAGAACAGGATCCGGTTGGGCGGCTCCGTGTTCGACATCATCCGGATCATGATGTTAGCGACGGCGAACGAGCAAGCCGCACCGATGGCGAGCAACGCGATCGGATCGACGCCGCCCCCCGGCC
This sequence comes from Alphaproteobacteria bacterium, assembly GCA_038131485.1. Lineage (GTDB taxonomy): Bacteria > Pseudomonadota > Alphaproteobacteria > MPNO01 > UBA830 > JAYQUR01. The sequence continues at coordinate 54,709 of JAYPPO010000005.1, read as the reverse complement.
TGACCATGATCACAACGCCGACGAATCCCGCGATCGTAGCCGTCCAGCGGCGACCGCTAACGATCTCATTCAGGATGACGACGGCGATTACGGTGGTGAACAGTATCCGCGAGAATGCAAGCGCGGTCGCATCGGCGAGCGGCAGATAGACGACCGACGTGTAGACGCCGACCTGAGCGATGCAGGCCACGATCAGCCGGATGATGTGAATGCCAGGCCGGCTGGTCTTCAGATTGGCGGGCCCCATGCGGAGGAACACCGGGATCATGATCACGAACCCAATGCCGTAGCGGAAGAAGGCGAGCTGAAAAGGGCTCATCGTCCGGCCGAGCGTCTTGACCAACAAATCATTCACCGCGAACGCAAGCGTGCCCAGCACAAGCCAGAGGATGCCGCGAATATTAGGCGGCAGGCGCAGCCAAGATTCGGTAATCGATGTCATGGGGTGTCCGGTACCCAATAGGAAAGGCGCAACCTAGCGGCTCGAAAGCCAAATCGGAACACGCTTTGCCTAAAACGAGACGAATGTGCTTAGATGCGGCATCGCCGTTCCAAGCGGCAATCTAGGGAGGAATTTTATGTATCGCAGACTCGCACTTGCTGCGGCGGCGCTGGCGGCTCTGTCCGCGGCGGGACCGGTTTCAGCGCAGTCCGTAGCCGATTTCTACAAGGGCAAGACGATCACGCTTATCTCTGGCGGCAGCGCCGGGGGCGGGTTCACGACGGTTGCCCGCGTACTCGGCATGACGTGGGAGAAATACATCCCCGGCAATCCGAAGATCATCATCGACGCCAAACCCGGTGCCGGCGGCGCAACGATGATGGCCTACATGGCGAACGCGGCCAAGATGGACGGCACCGAGCTTGGCGCCGCGCTGCCGATTGCAGTCAACGCGCCGCTTCTCCGCAAGGTGAAGTTCAACGCCGCCGACTTCCATTGGCTCGGCTCGGTAACACCGATGACCGAGGTCAGCAGCGTCTGGCACACCGCGCCGGCGAAGAGCATCGACGAAGCCAAGAAGGTCGAGGTCATCATGGCGACGTCGAGCAAACTGTCGTCGGCCTATCTCATCCCGGCCTTCGTGAATGCCGTCGCGGGCACCAAGTTCAAGATTGTCCCTGGCTACAGAGGCGGCGGACCCATGAACAAAGCCATGCTCAACGGCGAAGTGCATGGGCGCGGCAGCTTCTACAACAGCTACGTAACCACCAAGCCTGACTGGATCCGGGACAAGAAGCTAATTCACATCGTCCAGGTCGGCCCGACCCTGCCGGCGCTCAAGGACACGCCCAATATGCGCGATATTGTGACGACCGATCTGCAGCGCCGGATCGTCGACTTCATGGAGGCGCCTGCCTATGTGGGTCATGGCTTCTTCGCGCCGCCCGGCGTGCCGGCTGACCGCGTCGCAGCCCTGCGCGTCTCGTTCTGGAAAGCGGTCACCGATCCGAACTTTCAGGCAGAAGCCAAGAAGCGCAACATCGTAGTCGATCCGCTAAAAGCCGAGAAGGTCCAGTCGGTGATCGACAAGGCGATGGCGACCCCGCCGGAGGTCATTGCCAAGTTCCGCGAAATGGTCAAACTGAAATAGGCTTGGAATTGACCGAACGTAAGAGGGAAACCGGGCCTAGCGCCCGGTTTCTCGGTTTAAGGGCGGCAACGAAACGACCGTAAGAGACATGGCAAAGATCGTACTCGGACTCGGAACCTCGCACGGCCCCATGCTGTCGACCCCCTGGGAGAAATGGGACGGTCGCGTCGCCTTCGACAGGCAGAACCCGCGGCAGCCGTTTAAAGGCGGGGTGTACAACTTCGAAGAACTCGTCGAGCTGCGGCGGGAGGAGAATCTGGCAGCCGAAATCACGCCGGACAAATGGAAGACGCGATCGAAAGCCTGCGCGGACGCTATCGAGGAACTCGCCGACCGTTTCGCCGCAGCCGCTCCAGATGTCGCCGTAATTGTCGGCAACGACCAGGAAGAGCTCTTCTCGACCGACAACTTCCCGTCGCTTTGCGTCTATTACGGCGAGACAATCGAGAACCGGCCGCGCACGCCGGAACAGATCGCTAACCTGCCGCCCGGCGTCGCGATCGCGGAGCGCGGGCATGCGCCCCCCGAAGATGCCGTCTACCCTGGCTGCCCGGAGCTGGGACGGCACATCATCGAATCGCTGATGGATGCGGAGTTCGACGTCGCGGCCTCGTCCGTTCTGCCGAAAGGCACCGGCTACGTGAACGGCGTTCCGCATGCCTTCGGGTTCATCTATCGCCAGATCATGCGCGACGCGCCGGTCCCCAGCGTGCCGATCCTGATCAACACGTTCTATCCGCCGAATCAGCCGTCCGCCGCACGTTGTTATGATTTTGGGCTGGCGCTACGCGACGCTATCGAAAGTTGGTCGGACGACAGGACAGTCGCCGTCTTGGCTTCGGGCGGTCTCAGCCATTTCGTGATCGACGAGGATCTCGACCGAAAGGTGCTGGACGCTTTCCTCGCGAACGACCGAGAGGCGCTGCTTTCGATCCCGGACGAGCTCTACCAGTCGGGTTCGTCGGAGATCAAGAACTGGATTCCTGTCTCCGCCGCCATGACCGCCGCCGGCAAGGACATGATGCTGATCGATTACGTGCCGTGCTACCGCTCGGAAGCCGGCACCGGCAACGCCATGGGTTTTGTCATTTGGGAATAAATATCGTGGCGAGCCCCACCGATCAGGCGTCTTCCAACCGATCCCAGCCGAGCATCCGCATCACCGGTTCGTCGGTCATGACGAACAGCGTCGCATCTATGTCAGCGTGGTGGCTGAACGGCCGCCAGCTAGGCAACGCCATCATGTCGCCCCGCGCCCAGCTGAAGCTCTGACCTCCGATTTCGGTCTCGCCCGTTCCTTCGGCGACGCAGACGACGTGGTTGACCGTCGTGCGGTAGCGCCGGGTCGTTTCGCCCGACTCCAGACGCTGCATATAGAGCGCCATCGACGGCATTGCCGGATCACCGAGCTGCACGCGCCTCCCCAAACGGCCTTCAGGATCAGCCACGGCCTTGTCCAGATCGCGCTGAACGTCTTCCCAGCGGAAGATGAACTGAGATGATACCGGCGTCGTCGCGATCGGCTCGTAGACCTGCGGGTGGGATTCGTAGAACATCGGCTCCAAGAGGTGGACCAGCGGCACATCGAGGCAGTCCATCCAATAGCACATACCGTCCGCCTCGCTGGCATGACCATGCCAGCACCAGTTCGGCGTGAGCAGAACGTCGTTCGGGCGCATGTCGAGGCGCTCACCATTCACGACGGTGTACGACCCTTCCCCCTCGAGCACAAAGCGGAGCGCGTTGGGTGTATGGCGGTGCGACCGCGCTTTCTCGCCGGGCAGAATTCCCTGATAGGCGGCGATCAGCGTGCGAACCGTCGCATATGTATTGCCCTCGATCGGGTTGAACAGGATCAGGTTGCGGCGCTCGGCAAGTTCGGTATCTACCAGCCGGCCTGCAGCGTCCAGCGCCGCCTTGCCCTCCTCCCACGACCAGTGGAAGGGAACAAAATTCTCCCGCGGCAACGCCCACAGAGACGGTTCAGGCTTGGCCCAGCCTGCGTTTATGCTCAGCTCCGACAGCTCGCCGTATAGCGATTCCAGCGTTTCCGTCTCCAACAGCCGAGATAATGCCACCATCGTTCCACCCCATTAGATCAAGACCGATTTTTATTCTAGGCCTTCATGCCGCCCCACGCACTCTGTCTATAACGTCGCGCGCGTTGTCCGGCGCCGCATCCCCGCGCCAAGCGACGTGCCCGTCCGGGCGCACCAGCACGAGCTTGGCATCGTAGGTAGAGACGATCCTTTCATCGTCGATCTCGACGAGTTCCAGCGGAACGCCAGCTGCTCTTGCCGCCGCCCCGAGGCCGGTAGGGTCCGCCTTCCCGAGCCGTAGGAGAACGAAACCGTCGCCGAATAGGTCTAGCGTGGAGCGGCCGTCCGCCAACCAGCAATGCGGCGCCCGCGACCCCGGCCGCGCGGTCTGTTCGTAGGTTGCCGGATCGAGCGACGGCGACGGCGTCCCGTCCGGAACGCAGACCGGCGATCCTTCGTAGAAATAGCCGAGATGGATACCCTGCGTTCGCCATTCCCGCTGCATGGCCGTTGCAAAATCCGTCCCGACCTGCGTCCGGAGCGCCGCTGCTTCTGGCGTCTTTCCCAACAAATCCGGGTGCGGAGCGGGCGACAGCATCCGGCCGAGATTGCCGCTCGCCTCGGCGACGTTGCGCTTGGCAACGGGTTGCCGCTCGACCGTATAGCTCTCCAGCAATATCTCGCCGCCCCAGCCGGCACGGACGGCCGCGATCTTCCAGGACAGGTCGACCGCGTCGCCGACGCCAGTGTTCATGCCGAACCCGCCGGTCGGCGACATGGCATGCGCAGCATCGCCGGCGATGAAGATTTTGCCGTTTCGGTAGGTGTCCGCGACGAGCTCGCGCCGCGTCCACGGCATCACCGAGAGCAGCTCATAATCGAAATCTCGCCCGACTGCGCGCAGGATGGCGGCATGCACGGCATCGTCCGACGGTCGTTCGCCTGCGTCTCCGGATCGGAGTATAGAGAACCGCCACTCGTCGCGCCCATTGATCGCCACCAGCGTCGCCCAAGTGCCTTCAGGGCCGATGAAGATGAAGCGATATCCTGGTCGTTTGTCGTGCAGATTCTCGAATCCTGCACAACGAAAAATGACGTTCGTCGTATGAGTAAGCGCGGGATTTCCAGACATCGCGATCCCAGCGGCCTCACGAACCTCGCTATTGGCGCCGTCGCAGCCAACCAGAAAATCGCAGGTCATCACAAGTGTCCCGCCGGCATCCAGGTCCTCTACATAGACGAGAACGCCATCGCTGGTTTCCTCATACCCGACGAACCGGTGTCGATAGAGCAACTCGACGCAGTCGAACCTTCCAGCGAATTTCCGGAGGACGGGATCGAACATGTTCTGGGGACAGCGCTCGCGCATCTGCGGACTTTCAGGCGTCGGCTGCGCACCGTTCATGCTGGGCACCTCGTAGCGGCCGATTTCCCAGCCGCCGGCGAGACTGCCGGCAATGTAGACATTGTCCTGGGGATAGTCTCGGTCGTACTGCGTGGCCTCGACATCGCCGACTAACCCCCACCGTCGGCAGAACTCCATCGTGCGGACACCTACGAGATCCTGGCGTGGCTGTACGATCGAGCCGTCGCCACGTTCGATCAGGCCGCAGGGCACGCCCCGCCAGCCTAGATCGCCGGCCAGCGCCAGTCCGACCGGGCCGCCTCCGACGATTAGGATGGGTATATGTTCCCGTTTTTTCATCTTTTTGTTCTGAGGGGTCCGCCCAACGGTCCGACCCTTGACGATTTTGGCCGCGCTCCTGCATTCGGGGGAATACTGCCGAAATCGCCGTTAAGATTGCGGTTTTATATTAATTCTGTTTCTATACCCTTAGTATCGATCCTCCGCCAAGAGCGGAGCCCGTCAGTCAATGTGGAGGCATCATGAAATCGAAACTTTTTGCGGGCGTTGCGGTCGCGGCAGCCCTGGCCCTATGCGGGCCGGTTGTGGCGAATGCCCAGTCGGCAGCTGACTTCTACAAAGGTAAGACGCTGAAGATTATCTTCGGCTATGGCGTCGGCGGTACGTACGGCAAGTACTCGCAAATTCTCGCCCAGTACCTCGCCCCTAATCTAGGCGCCGAAACGGTCATCACCCAATCGATGCCCGGCGCGGGCGGCATCAAGGCCACGAACTACTTCTACAACGTCGCCTCGAAAGACGGGCTGACGTTGCTCATGCCGCCGGATACGCTGATAATTTCCGAGCTCCTGCGGCCCAAGGCCGTCAAGTATAAGTCGGGCGATTTCACCTGGCTTGGTACCGCCGTTCAGAGTAATTCCGTGATTGCGATCCGCGGCGACGCAGGCATCAAGACCGTGCAGGATCTCAAGAACAAGAAAATCATCATGGGATCAACCGGTAAGGGATCGCAAACCTTCCTGATGCCGATGCTAGCGAACGGCGTTTACAATTCGAAGTTTAAGATCGTCAGCGGCTACAAGGGCTCACGTAAAGCTCAGCTAGCGATGGAGCAGGGCGAAGTCCAGGGCGTTTCGCTTACCTGGCTATCCTGGAAATCGGCCAAGGAGAAGTGGTTCAAGGAAGGTTTCGCCAAGGCTGTCCTTCAGATCGGCGTAACCAAGGAAAAGGATCTACCCGACGTGCCGATGCTGAGCGATCTCGTCACCGGCGAAGACAAGAAGATCGTGAACTTCATGGCCAGCATGGGCCCGATCGGCCGCGGCCTGGTTGCACCTCCGGGCGTACCGCAGGACCGTATCGCATTCTTGCGGGCGGCCTTTGATAAGACGGTTGCTGATCCTGCTTTCGCTGCCGACGCCCAAAAGCGCAAGCTTCGCGTCATTTCGGCAACGGGTAGCGAAGTCCAGAAAATTGTTACCGAGTCGCTAAAAATCTCCGGGCCTACGGTGAAGCGCGCCCAGTCGCTTATTTTTGGTAACAGCAACTGACACACGGCGCTACCTCGATAAGAGACGAACCCCGGACCTACTGGTCCGGGGTTTTTCTTTTGCGGTCGGGAAAGGACTGGACGAATTAAGCGAAGCGGTTTTTTGGGCGCCCGCGGATTCGTGATATATCGCTTTTGGGCTTTCCCTCATCGATAAGCGCTTCTATATCGGCCAAGCTCGTATGTTTAATCGCGACCACCGGAACGTCCTCGTTCTAGGCACCTGCCAAATGCTATTTGGAACCGGGCGTGGCCTTTTCATGGTCACTTCGCCAGCTGTCGCACTCGCGATCGCCCCGCACCCAGCGCTCGCTACTTTGCCTACCGCACTCGTCGTCGTCGGAACGGCTACGGCAGCAATGCCCGCATCGCTATTTTGTCGTCGGGTAGGCCGAAAAAGCGGATTTCTTGTCGGCACTCTGCTCTCCGCCGGTTGCGGCGCGGCCGCGACATCGGCTGTCATTTATCAGAGCTTCTGGTTTCTCGCAGCTGCTGGGCTTTTATTCGGTTTGTTCTCGGGCTTCGCTCAGCTTTATCGCTTCGCTGTTGCCGACGCCGCACCTGAGCATTTTAGGGCTAAGGCAATTTCACTCGTCCTAGCGGGAGGGGTTTTTGCTGGGCTCGCGGGCCCAAATCTTGCGATCTGGGGTCGATCACTAATTGAGAACCAGCTTTTTGCAGGCGCCTTCCTGCTGATCATAGCGACTGCTCTTCTCTCTGCCGCGACCCTGCTACTTCTCGATATTCCGGATCTCACAAAAGCTCAGCGTGAGGGTACCCAAAGGCCTATAGCTGAGATCGTCAAGCAACCTGTCTTCGCCGCAGCAGCCATTTCTGCGACGGTCGCTCAGGCGGTTATGAATTTCCTGATGACCGCGACCCCAATTGCGATGATCGCTCAGTGTGGCCATAGCTTCAGCTCCACCGCGGGCGTGATCGCTTGGCACACGGTCGCAATGTTTGCACCAGGATTCTTTACAGGAAACCTAATCCGCCGCTTTGGCGAGATAAATATGATTTTCGCAGGCCTCGCGCTCGAAACCGCCTGTATCGTCGTCGGTTTGTCAGGGATAGAGGTGATCGACTTCTGGTTGGCTATGTTCTTGCTCGGTCTGGGCTGGAACTTCACTTTTACCGCCGCGACCACCTTGATGACTACCGCCTACACTCCGGCGGAACGCGCAAAGACCCAAGGCATGATGAACCAGATTATATATACCGTCGTGGCTTGCGGATCTCTCTCGTCTGGCGCTTTGATACATTTCTTCGGGTGGAACTGGGTAAACGTCGGCGCTGTGCCATTTCTAATTTTTTCGGCATCAGTAATGGTCTGGTACGCCAACATCACTCGGAAGGTAGCATCAACATGACTGTCCACCGAAAACTTGCACTTGAGACCAAAATGTTTAAGGCTAGGATGATTGGTTCCAGAAATTAAAAACGAACTAGGGAGAAAGAAATTGAAAAACTATGTGTCATCAGCCTTCGCTTTAGCGATCGCAGGTAGTTTACTCGCCTCGCCGATGGTTCAAGCTAAAGAAGTAAAACTGAAGGGGATTTCGGGTTGGCCAAAGAGCTTTCCTCTAGTCTCAGGTGATTTTTTACCGTTCATCGAAGAGGCGAATAAGCGAGGAAAAGGTCACTTTCAAATAGTGTGGACAGGTGGTGCAGAGCTTGGCAAGCCTCCAGCACAAGCCAAGGGTTTCCAAGCTGGCGTTTACGACATCATGTACACCGCCGCCAGCTACTTGAGGGGAATTGTACCTGAGGTAGACGCTTTGTCGTCCAACCAAATTAAACCCTGGGATGCTCGTCAGAGCGGCGCAATGGCTGCCTTAGACAAGGCAGTTACAAAACGGATGAAGGGTATCGTTCTCGCTCACCATGCTTCCAGCGTGCAATTCCAGCTGTACCTCACAAAAGAGCCAAAGATAGGTCCTGACGGGGTCGTTTCTCTTAAGGGCTTTAAGATGCGCTCAGTCCCGGTTTATGACGCTTTCTTGAAAGATTTAGGTGCGACGACGATGACGGTTCATGTGCCCGAAATCTATGAAGCACTCCAGAGGGGCGTCGTTGATGGATTTCCGTTCCCAAATGTTTGGACACGTAAATTTAAATGGAACAAATTCGTAACCCACACGGTACACCCTTCCTTTTACCAGATTGAAGCGTGCTCGTTCGTGAGTAATAAAGCCCTCAAAAAATTGAGTGCAAAAGGCAGAGAAATCCTTCTAAAGGCTGGGAGAGATTGGGAGCGTGAGTCCGCAAAAATTTGGGGCCCCAAGGTTGCTGCAGAGCGTGAGATTTACAAGAAGGGCGGCGCCAAGGAGATAATTATGACGGGCGCAGCGGCGAAAAAATACCTTGATATGGCCAACGCTACACCTATTGAGCGACTTAAAAAGGTCGGTACCCCAGAAGCCAAGGAATTAAGCCGGCTTCAGCACGGTCAGTAAAATTATACTGTTGAAAACCTCGCCCTTACTGGGCGAGGTTTTTTTATCAGAAATAAAAGTTGTCGGAATGAAAACTATCTCAAATCTATATTACAAGCTGATCTTGGCCTGCGCCGTTCTAGGTGGAATATTATTAGCAGTTATATTCGTAGGCATTATTGCTGACGTCACGATCAGGTCTATAGGTTTTAACTCTCTTCAATGGTATAGCGCCATTGCTGAGTATAGTTTGTTTTTCTGCACGATGTTGTCAGCTCCATACTTAGTACGCCACAAAGGCCACGTAGTTGTAGAGTCACTCCGACTTGCAATGAACTCCTCCATAAAAAAATTTACCGAAAAACTCGTGTATTTTTTCTGTATGATTTTATCAATCTTATTTGTTTATTACGGATTCATAGAATTTTTATCCGCTTTGCAATCTGGCGAAGAGGATTTACGTTCTATTGATATGCCTAAATGGCTTTTGATGCTGCCATTTCCTGTTGGCTTTTCCCTGATCGCTATTGAGTTCGGCAGGTATTTTTTCGGTTTTGATACCTACTACTCTGATCGTGTCGGTTCGGGCGAGACCATCTAATGGAAATTTTAACCGAATGGTATTCCATCGCCGGCTTCTTAGTCGGCATGATCATTGCTCTGATGCTGATTGGGTTTCCGGTCGCATTTGCGTTTTTGATGACAAATATCATTGGCGCCATGATTTTCATGGGCGATGGCTCCCTGAGCGGAAGCTTGGAAGCAATGCCACTCCTGGTGTCGAACGCCGTCGATTCTGTCGCTATTTTTGCGCTTATACCTGTTCCACTGTTTATCATTATGGGGGAACTTTTTTTCCATACGGGCTTAGCAGTGCGCGTTTTCGATGCCCTTGATAAGTGCTTTGGTCGCCTGCCGGGCCGGCTTTCTTACATAACGGTGGCGGGTGGCACTATATTTGCGACACTCTCGGGCTCCACAATGGCGAATACCGCGATGATGGGGTCTTTGATGGTCCCAGAAATGACCAAGCGCGGCTACAAAGGCCACATGTCGATGGGTCCGATATTGGGCACAGGGGGATTGGCCATGATCATTCCCCCATCCGCCTTGGCCGTTCTCCTCGCGAGCCTTGCTGAAATAGATATAGGAGCCTTGCTAATTGCTGGGGTCATACCCGGCATTATTCTAGCGGTTTTATACTCAGCCCTGATATTCATACAGGTTAAAATCGACCCCGATGCGGCGCCAGAATATGCAGTCGAACGCACAGGTCTCTGGGATACTCTCTGGTCTTTGGTGGTGAACGTTCTGCCAATGGGGTTCATAATATTTTGCGTAATAGGCCTAATAATACTCGGCGTAGCAACGCCCACAGAAGCAGCTGGCTTCGGTGCGCTCGGTGTGATGCTTTTAGCAATGGCTTACCGCGTTCTGACTATTGATGTTTTGATAAAGGCCTTTTCCGGCTCGCTTCGCGTGACCGGGATGGTTCTTTTAATAATTCTCGCATCAACAACGTTCAGCCAGCTACTTGCCTTCTCAGGAGCAAGTGCTGGCCTCATTGAATGGGCAACCGAAGTAAATTTCACACCTCTTATTGTTCTTTTTATTATGTTTGGTGTGTTGCTCGTATTGGGCATGTTTATGGACCAAGTGTCCATGATGCTGCTCACGGTACCCATATTTTTTCCTTTAGCAGAATCATTCCAATTTGACCTTGTCTGGTTTGGATTGATCATGCTTTTGGCACTGGAGATTAGTCTCACAACGCCTCCTTTCGGGCTTCTCCTTTTTGTGATGGTTGCGGTCGCACCTAAAGGCACTTCTTTGTGGCAAGTAGCGAAAGCGGCAGCTCCATATATCGGTTGCGCATTCATTGTTTTAGGCTTGTTGATCATATTCCCAAATATAGCTTTGTATCTTCCTGGTCTTATGAATTAGCTTTTTTATTTAGACAACGCGAAAGCTAATTAATTACGGCACTCAAGAAATTCGTTTATTTCATTGTGCTGAAGAAGCGGATTTGCAAGCTATCTACATCCCGGAAAAATTTTTGTTCGAGCGAAAAATCCAGATACTGAGCAAAATCAACATAAACAGCCCGAAACCGCCGACCACATAAAACGACGCTTTCAGCCCAATCACTTCAGCCATCGCCCCCATGCCGATCGGGAAAAGCGCGCTTCCCAGACGGTTGAACGAAATCCGGAGCGCAGCGACGCGCCCCTGCAGCGTGGGCGGCACGGAGCGCGAAGCGATCGTCATCATCAGCGGCAGGTTCACGCCCTGCCCCGCGCCGCGCAGACCGATGGCGATCGCCAGCAGGATCAGCCCCTCGAGCGCCGGCGTGATTGCGACGCCGACGATGGCGAAGCCCACCATGACCAGCAGCAGCCAGTAGTCCGCGAAGCGCCGGGTCAGCGGCCCAATGGTCAGCGCGGAAATCGCCGACACCGCGTTGCCGAACCCGATCAAGAAACCGATGGTAGTCCCGTCCAGCTGCAGCTCCTGCTTAAGCCAGACGCCGTAGAACGAGGCCTGGATCCCCGAGCCGGTCTGGCGCATGAAGGTCGCCGTGATGACCAGCGCAATTGCTGAGACAGTTAGCAGGCGAAACGTATCCCGGTAATCCGACGCCTTCGGCATCACATCGGGCCGCTTGCGTTTGGCGGGAGGCACGCCCTGCCGCGCTTCGGACGGCTTGGCCGGCTCGTGCCGCGGCAGGAACGTCGCCGCGATCCCGCCCATCATTAGCCACGCCGACAGGAACAGGAAACCACCGTACGGACCGAACTCTTGCCAGAAGAACCCGACGAGTATCGGACCAAAAAAACCGCCGGTCCGTGCCGACGCGGTCATGCGGCCGGCATAGACGGGCAGGCCTTTGAGGATGGTGCCTACCGCGCTCTGTGCACCGATCCAGTTGGTCGTCTCGGCGAAGCCGGTGACGATCTGCAGCGCGATCGCCGCCGCGATGAAAGGGAGAACCGGGAACAGGCCGGTACCAAGAGCACCCGCGATCCCCAGCACCATGATCACCTGGCGCGGCCCGAACCGGTCGAGCAGCGCCCCGCCGTGGATCGACAACAGCACTGGCAGAATCTGGCGGCTGGCGATGATGATGCCGATGATCAGCGGCGACGATGTTAGCTCCAACGCCCACAGCGGCATCAGCACGTGCATCATCGGGAATACGTTCCCGGTGAAGAACGCGGTGCCGTAGACAGAAGCCTGGATACGCCAGGGAATATACTCGGGGTCGGTCATCAGGAGGGCGCGCAGACGGGCTTCATACTCTATGGTGTATCCGATAAACCATGGAATCAATTATCGCGATACCGGAATACGCTCATGCTCGACGCCCCGCAAACCCAGATACTGTCGCATATCACGGTCCTCGACCTTACCCGCGCCCGCTCGGGCCCGACCGCCGTGCGCCAGCTCGCGGACTGGGGCGCGCAGGTGATCAAAATCGAGACGCCCGGTGCACCGGACAGCGCCGACCTTGGCCGCCGTCACGGCCCGGACTTCCAGAATCTTCACCGCAACAAGTCGTCGATGACGCTCGACCTCAAATCAGCGGAAGGCCATGCCATATTCATGAAGATGGCAGCCGAGGCGGACGTGGTAGTCGAGAACATGCGGCCCGGCGTGAAGCACCGCCTCAAGGTCGACTATGAGACGTTGAGGGCGGAAAACCCGCGCATTATCCTCGGCAGCATCTCGGGCTTCGGACAGGATGGCCCCTATGCAGAACGTCCCTGCCTCGACCAGATCGCACAGGGCATGGGTGGCCACATGATGGTGACGGGCGAGCCCGGCACCGGCCCGATGCGCTCCGGCGCAGCGATCAGCGACATGACTGCCGGGCTCCTTTGCGCGAACGGCATCATGCTCGCGCTATACGAGCGCGAACGGTCCGGCGAGGGCCAGTGGGTGCAGACGTCGCTGCTGGAAGCTATGATCTTCCTCCTAGATTTTCAGGCCGCGCGGTGGCTCGTCGGCCAAGAGGTGCCGCCGCAGGCTGGAAACCACCACCCCGCGATCACGCCGATGGGCGCATTCAGGACGCTGGATGGCCATATCAACATCGCGCCGATGCCCGACATGTGGCCACGGTTCTGCGACGTAATGGGCCTCGACGCCCTGCCCCATGACGAACGCTTCGCGACGTTCGAGGCGCGCTACGCGAACCGCCAGGCCCTGATCGGGGAGATTGAGGCCGTGACGTCTACGCAGGACAGCACCTACTGGATCCAGCTGCTCAACGACGCGCGGATCCCCTGCGGGCCGATCTATACGCTGGATCAAGCATTTTCGGACCCGCAAATCGTCCATACCGGCATCGCCCGCAAGGTGAATTCGGAAAGGATGGGTAATTTCGAGATCGTCGGCCAGCCTCTGCATCTGACACGCACGCCGAACCGGCACGACACGAACGACGTGACCGCGGCGCCCGAATATGGCGAGCAGACGATAGACATCCTCGAGCGCTACGGATACTCGGCGGAGGACATCGCGGCGCTACAGAAGAACGGCGTCGTCTGACGGCCGACGGGCAGCCAGCGTCATGGATATGATTGGTGGCATCGGCCGGGCGCTCCGACATCGGAACTACCGCGTCTATTGGGCCAGCAACGCGCTCAACACTATCGGACGCTGGATGTACCGCGTAGCTATGGCGTGGCTGACGTGGGAGCTCACCGAATCGACAAGCTGGCTTGGCATCGTCGCATTCGCCGAGGTTTTTCCGCTAGTCGTCTTCGCGGTGCTCGCTGGCGCCATCGCCGACCGGATCGGCTATCTCCGAATCACAGTCTGGGCGCAGGCCGTCACTTTCATTGCCGCCGTTGTCTTCGCCGGGCTAGCGTTGGCCGACCTGGTCGATATCGAGCTCGTGCTGTTATTTGCGCTGCTGATCGGCTCTCTCGAATCGCTCACCACGCCTGCCCGCATGGCTATGGTCCACGGCCTCGTCACCAAGGAGGACATGCCGTCGGCCATCGCGCTGAACTCCGCAACCTTCAACGCGGCTCGCTTCATTGGTCCAGCGATCGCCGCAGCTTTGCTGGAATGGGTTGGCAGCGCCTGGGTGCTAGCCGTCGTCGCGGCGACCTTCACGCAGTTCTGGTTCGTGCTCCTGACGCTCCAGGTCGAGGAGCCGGAGCGGAATCCCGGCCCCTGGCGCGACCTCGTCACCGATATTGTGTCGGGATGCCGATACGGGTTCGGTCATCCAGGCATCCGGTTTCTCATGGTACTCCTCGGGATCACTGGCCTTTTCATACGGCCCGTTATCGATCTCGTCGCGGGCCTGTCCGCGCAGGTATTCGAGCGTGGGCCCGACGGCGTCGGGATGCTGCTATCGACGCTTGGCTTCGGCGCGATGTTCGCAGGCCTATGGCTAGCCCAGCGCGGCCGCAACGAGGGTCTCACCGCCTTCGTCACCCACAGCCTACTGTTTCAGGCGCTCGCGCTCGGCGCCGCGATGCTGACGGGACATATATGGATAGCCGCCGGGCTGCTCGGCATCGTCGGTTTTTCCATGGTCGTCGCTGCCATCGGATCACAATCACTCATCCAGAACACGGTCAGTTCCGACATGCGCGCGCGTGATGAGCCTGCTGATCGTCGTCTCATGGGGGCTGCCTGCGCTCGGCGCGCTTGTCGAGGGGTGGCTTGCCTCGTTCATGGGGCTTACAGCCGTCATCGGCGGCGGCGCGGCGTTGACGTTACTCCTATGGCTGTGGGCGCAGGGACGGATCCGCCGTCACCAACCGCTTCTAGAAACTCTCTGACGCCAGCTAAGACATTCGGCGCGAGAACGCGTCATGTAGAAAGTCCTGCTTGCCGATTTCAACTCCTGCATGGCGGATTAGATCGTAAGCCGTTGTCGCATGGAACATGACCTGCGGAATCGAAAAATGGATCAGCATCTCCCGGCCGGAAAAAGAGATCTCGCCGATGCGGACCTCGAACTTTGCCTCCCTGTCCTCGCTACCGTCAAACCGGTCGGTGGAAATGCCCTCGAGGAATGACACGGCCATTGCTATTTGCGCCTTTAAACCATCAAGGCTCTCCTGCGCTTTTCCTACGTTCGGTTGGTCGACCTGCACAAGGCATGAAACCGCCAACGTGCTATGATGGCACACGCGCTGGATCTGCTCCGCAAAGGTGAACATGTCGGGGGCGAACCGCGAAAACACTAAATCAGAAAAATTCACTCCGTTCGCCGAGAAATGAGCGGCGGCTTTGTCAAGCACACCGTCCAGACCCTTAAGCGTCTGGGTGAATAGCGGGACAGAAACCTCGTACATCGATAGTGGCATGGTCGCCTTTCCTCTCTCGGCTCCGATTATAACTTTTGGACGGATAGTGCTTGCATTAAATTTGGTGGCGTCTCGCGACGAAACATCGTCGAACGCACCTCCCGAAAAATAACAGCTCAGTCACGCGATCAAAGGATCGCCACCAAAT
The DNA here is from genome assembly GCA_038131485.1 of Alphaproteobacteria bacterium. GTDB lineage: Bacteria > Pseudomonadota > Alphaproteobacteria > MPNO01 > UBA830 > JAYQUR01. The sequence goes on along the minus strand of JAYPPO010000005.1, from coordinate 39,248 downwards.
GGTCGCTGGGGCAGGCCTAAATTCGATGAAGGTTCCGCACCGCAGGCCGCAGCTCTGATCGCGCTCGGCTTTACCTGCTTCGCCCTGAACCTCGCGGAAAGGTCAACTACCTGTTCATTGCCCTCCACACTCGTTCGGACGTTGCAGGCATTTCGATGTGGCTGACGCCGAAAGTTGACAATGCGTCCACTACGGCGTTGGTCACCGCAGGCAGCGCGCCAACAGTACCCGCTTCGCCTGCGCCTTTGACACCGAGCGGGTTGGTCGCCGTTGGCACCGGGTTGCTCTTCACCTCGATATCCGGGAAATCGTCCGCCCGCGGCATAGCGTAGTCCATGAAGGAAGATGTCACATTCTGGCCAGTTTCCGCGTCGTAGCGGACATCCTCCATCAGCGCCTGGCCGAGCCCCTGGCCAATCCCGCCATGAATTTGGCCCTTGAGCAGCAATGGGTTCATCACCGTGCCAACGTCGTCGACTACCTTGTAGGACACCACCTCAACGACGCCCGTCTCGCGGTCAATTTCGACCTCGCAGATGTGGCAGCCGTTCGGATAATTCATCATCTTCGCGGTATAGACCGCCTGTGCGGTCAGGCCGGGCTCCATCCCGTCCGGAATGCGCGTCGGATTGGCGGCCGCGCGCGCGACTTCCTTGATTGTCATGGTGCGATCGGTACCGGCGACCGTGAACGTACCCTCTTCAAATTCGATGTCGCCGGCGGCGGCCTCCAGCAAGTGGGCCGCGATCTGCGTCGCCTTCTCAATAATTTTATCGGACGCCATGACGAGGGCGGAGCCGCCAAGGGTCGCCGAGCGCGAGCCCCCCGTTCCCTGGCCGAACGGTACCAAATCCGTGTCGCCCTGAGCGTAATGTACCTCATCATAGTCTAGGCCGAGCCGGTCGCAGACCAACTGCTTAAATACCGTCTCGTGGCCCTGCCCGTGATTTGTTGCGCCAGAAAGGATCGTCGCCGTGCCGGTGCGGTCGAAGCGGATCTCCCCGCCTTCGAAGCCCGGCGCGGCCGCGCGCTCGATGGTGTTGCTGACGCCGATGCCGCGCAGCTTACCTACCCTCGCAGACACGGCCTTGCGATCCGCGAAGCCCGGGTAGTCGGCCATCTCGAGCGCCATATCCATATTCTCCTCGAACGCTCCGCAGTCATATTCGAAGGTTAGGCCAGTCTTGAAGGGCATCGCGTCGGCGGGAATGATGTTGCGGCGGCGCAGCTCGGTCGGATCGATGCCGAGCTCGTCCGCCGCGAGATCGACGAGCCGCTCGACCACGTAGGCCGCCTCGGGCCGTCCCGCCCCGCGATAGGGACGCGTGATGGTCGTGTGGCTGTAGACCGCGGTGACGTCGACATGGATCGCGGGCGTCGTGTAGACGCCCGCCAGCGTGCCGAGATTGCCGACCAGCGGCCCGCCGCCCGCCTGCGTCATGTAGGCGCCGAGATTGCCGATCGTCTTCACCCGCATGCCGAGGAAGATGCCGTCCTTGTCGAGCGCCAGTTCGCCCACTGTAACGTTGTCGCGGCCTTGCGTGTCGGACTGGAAAGCTTCGGTCCGGTCGCTCGCCCATTTGACGGGTCGGCCCGTCACCTTCGACGCCCACAGCACCAGGATATTCTCGTTGTACATCGACGACTTCATGCCATAGCTGCCGCCGACGTCCCCGTTGACCACGCGCACCTTGCTCTCGGGCACGCCGATCACCTTGTCAGCGAGGTTCATGCGGTAGGGGTTTGCGTGCTGCAGCGTCGTATAGATCGTGTAGCGGTCGTCGTTTGCGTCGTAATTGCCTAGACATGCGCGCGGTTCGATGGCGGCCGGCGCGACCCGGTTTATGACGAACTTCTTAGAGATCACGTGATCCGCCTTTTCGAACGCCGCATCCACCGCCGCCTTGTCACCTACCAGATGGACGAAAGCGATATTATCGGCGCAGTCCTCCCACACCTCGGGGACGCCGCCGGATGCGGCCGCTTCGGTATCCGTAACCGCGGGCAGCGGCTCGTAATCGATTTCGATCAGCTCTGAGGCGTCCTGCGCCAGCGCGCGGCTTTCGGCGACGACGAAGGCGATACAATCGCCGACATAGCGCGCGCGGTCCTTTACCAGCGCCGGAAACGGTGGAATATAGCCCGGAGAGCCGTCGCGGAGTTTGCGCGGCGGATCGCCCGGCACGTCGCCCCAGCCCATCACCTCCCAGTCGGCGCCGGTCAGCACTGCGATGACCCCGGGCGCGGCCCTCGCCGCGGAAACGTCGATCGACCTGATGTAAGCATGCGCGTGCGGCGAGCGGAGCACGAAGCCATGCGCCATGCTGGGCATCGAGCGGTCGTCGGCGAACCTACCGCCGCCACGCAGCAGGCGCGGGTCTTCCGAGCGCGGGACGGCCTGTCCCAGAGCGTATTTACCCATCTTTTCTCCCTTTGAAGGCGGTTCAGCCCGCCTCCGCTTCCTGACGGTATTGCGGATCGACGTAGCGGCGGCTCGCTTCCTGCATGTGAGCGAACAGGCCGCTGTCATAGATATCGTCGCACGGCACCGGATCGGCGTCCCAGTAGTGATATTCGTCGACGCCGCGGACAAGGCACGCAGTCCGCCGTCCAATCGTCGATTTGACGTGGGTCGGTATGTAGAAGATGCCAAGTCCGATGCGGTCGACCGGGGTCTTGTTGGGCTCCGAAGAGTGCAGGATGCGCTCGTGGTGACAGGAGAACTGTCCGGCCATTAGCGGCATGAAGACGGACTTGCTGTCGTTGATGCCGTCGATGCGCTGACCGCGCGCGAGCAGGTTCTTCTCGTGGAAGGTCTCGACGTGATTGTAAGCCTCGCCCCGGTGCGATCCGGGAATGACGCGCATGCAGCCCATTTCCTCTGTCGCATCCGACAGCGCCAGCCACACGGTGACCAGTTCGTGCGGGTCGAGCCCGAAATAGGCAGAATCCTGGTGCCAGGAAACGTAGCTGCCGTCGTTACCCTTCTTGATCCAGAATCGCGACGCGAAGGCGAGGATATTCGGCCCAATCAAATCCTCGACGACGTTGAGGATCGGCTCGGCGAAAGTCAGGTCGTAGGACCGCGCGAAGCAGAGATGGCCTTTCATGTTGATGTTACCGGCCGACGTGCCCTCGGCGCGTTCGAAGACGGCCAGGTCGTCGCGCATCTTCGCTACTTCCGCCGAGGACACGCCCTCGAGCGGCGCAAGATAGCCATTGTCGCGATAGAAGTTTACCTGGTCTTCGGTCAGGGCCTTGAGCGCGCGCGTCATGGGACGATCCTCGCTATTCAGGTTTTGTAGGACGGGTCCAACGTATCGGCGAGCCGCATGTACATATGCCAATCCTGCACGCCGAACGGCTTGTTGCCGCGCCGCGCCTTCATCTGCTCATAAGTGTGCTGCGCGATCTCGGCAGTCAGCTCTATCGGCTTCGCATTCATCGACAACACGCGGACCTGCAGGTCGCAGGCGGCAACCAATCGGTGCATGTAGGCGAAGGCCTCGCCGACCGTCCGACCGACCGTCAGGAGCCCGTGATTAAACATGATCATCGCGTGCTTTTCGCCGAGGTCTGCGACAATGCGCGGCCCCTCGTCTTCCTCCTGCGCGAGGCCTTCGAAATCGTGATAGGCGATGTCGCCGTACACCGCACACGCACTTTGGTCGTAGAATCGCAGGCCACCTTCGACGGACGAAACGATCACGCCCGACTGCTCGTGGATGTGGAGCGAACAGCTAAGGTCCGGGCGCGAGCGCAGGATGCAGCTATGGAAGTTCAGGCCAGCGGGGCCGGGCGCCTTGTCGGTCTCGGTCACGACAGTCCCGTCGACATTGACCTTCAGCAGGCTGGACGCCGTCACCTCGTGCCAGCCGGCCCCCAGGGGGTTCATCAGGAAATGATCGGGGTCGTCCGGGATGCGTGCGGCGATGTGATTGCGGGCCGTATCGTTCCAGCCGAAATGGTAGGCAACGCGAAATGCCGCGGCGAGCTCGACACGGGCATTCCACTCGGATTCGCTAATGTCGGGGCGAACGGGAATAGCGGTTGCGGCCATGACAGGTCCTAATGTCGTTCCGTAAAGTCCGGTCCGGCCGCCGGATTGGCGAACCGGACCTCGTCAGCACAATTTTGCCCGTCCGGTACGGTGCTTGTCACGCGAGAAGTCTCAAGGGCTCGGGGCCACGGCCGAACGGAAGCACCAGTATCGCGAAACTGCCGCTAGTGCGATGCCGCGGCGCCCACCAAGAAGCCATGAACGCGGACCTGACTACGCGGCGACATTCCGCTTCCGCGTCAATGCGGTCGACGATACGAAAGTCGATTGTGACGGGTAAGCGTTCGCCTGCGCGGATGGCCCTTTTCACCCGCCACAACTGCAGCGCGATAAAGTCCCTCTCGAGGACACAACATTCTTTAGCGGGAACCTGTACCAACTCGGCCGAGGAAGTGCGGGTATTGGGGCTCTTCATATCGAACCTTACCAGTCGAACAACGGCCGCCACATCCTAGATTCAACCTTTCAGATGCTTCGACAGCGCGCAGGATCGCGCCCGGATCAGCTCCCTGTTGCTGCTGGCCTTTTTGGAGTTGGCGACCGGCATGTCGGAATTACTGACCGGATCCTTAGTTAGCGCTGTGACTTGGGTGTCGGGTCAGCGCATTAGATGCTCGATCAGATCCTTCTTGGTTTTTATCTCGTCGCGGACATCCATCAGCGCTGGATAACTTCAAATGCTGGATAGCTCCAAATATGGACTTAAGAATCGATAATCGTTAGGCGGGGCTCCCGGGGACGACGCCATCGCTTAGGCCGACGACGTGGTTGTAGATGTCACGCGGCCGCGTAAACCAGATCCTTTCGGCGTCCGGATGATTGACAATGTGGGTGAGAATGTCCCGCAGGCCCGCGAGACGGTAGGGCTGTCCGACCACGAAAGTGTGCAGCGCTAAGCTGAAGATCAGCGGCTGGCTCGCGCTCTGGCGCATCTGCTCGTCGAAATGGCTTGTCACCATGCGCGTGAAGTCGTCCGCCGTGTGCCGGCGCGAAAGCTGCGCCGGCGAGTCGTTGATCTCGATATGGTATGGGATCGATAGCAGCGGCCCGGCGCGCGTGCGCATCCAGAACGGCTGGTCGTCCGCGGACCAGTCCATAATGTAACGGTAGCCGTTCTCGCGCAGCAGGTCGGGCGTGACAGTGCTTTCGGAAATCCACGGACCCATCCAGCCGCCCGGCCCTTCACCTTCATTTTTTCTGAAGGCTTCCGTCGCCTCGGCAATCAGCGCGCCCTCGTCCGCCTCGGAATAGCCGCCCTGCTCCTCGGAGTTGGTGCGGCCGTGGCCGACGAATTCGTCGCCGCGGTCGCGGATCTTTGCGGGTATCTGTGGCGCGTAGTCGTAGATCGAGGTGTTCATCAGATGGCACAGCGGCAGGCCCAGCGTGTCGAACAGCTCGAATACGCGCCAGATGCCGACGCGGAGCCCGTAGTCGCGCCACGCGTAATTGCGCACGTCCGGCTGCGTGCCGGGATTGGTCGGCGTGTGCCCCAGCCCCTCTCCGAAGCTGAAATGCTCGATATTAAGCGCAAAATAGACCGCGAGGCGCCTGCCCTCCGGCCAGTCGTAGTCTGCGCGCTCGGTGATCGGCGAATAGTCGTATCGCCCGTGCTTCTTCAGCTCCACTGCGGCGGGTCCCCTTGCCTGCTCTCGTTATCGAGTCCCAGCATAATGCGCGAGGAAACCCATGGGAATGCATCCCACCATGCGGAATCGCGCCCTTGCGAAAAGGGCGTCGGAATGGGACCATCCGGAAGCTTTGATTTTGTTTCAAGGAACTGAGATAAGGAGGGGGCGTGAAGGCGCCAAGATTCAGTTATGTGCGGGCCCAGAGCGTCGATCACGCGCTCAAGCTGCTCGACGAGCACGGTGAAGACGGCCGTATCCTGGCCGGCGGCCAGAGCCTCATGCCAACGCTCAACATGCGACTTTCGCAGCCGGATGTGCTGATTGACATCAACCGGCTCGACGATCTCAAGGGCATTTCGCTCGACGGCGACACAGTGCGCGTCGGCGCTCTTACGCGTCACGTCGAGGTGCTGAAATCCGACATCGTCAAGGAACACCTGCCGCTCATCGCCGAAGCGATGCCGTTCGTGGCGCACGTTGCCGTGCGCAACCGCGGAACCATCGGCGGCAGCGTTGCCCTGTCCGATCCGGCGGCGGAGATGCCGGCATGCATTCTCGCCCTTGGCGCGACCGTGGTCCTGCAGAGCGTGAACGGCACTCGCGAAGTGGCGGCCGACGATTACTTCAAGGGGCTCTACGAGACGGAGCGGCGGGACAACGAACTTCTAACCGAGATCCGCATCCCGTCGCAGAAGAGTGACCGCGTATCGGTCTTTCTCGAGCTCGCCCGGCGGCATGGCGATTTCGCCATCGCCGGCGTCTGCGCCTACGGCACGGTATCGGGCAAGAAAATCGAGGACATGCGCCTCGTCTATTTCGCGAGCGAGGACCGGCCGGTCGTCGGCGCTAACGCCATCGCAGCACTCAACGGCAAGGAATGGTCGGACGAAACGAAGGATGCGGTCTGCACCGCGCTGGAGAGTGATCTGGACCCGATGGCCAACCTGCACGGCAGCGCCGCGATGAAGATGCACCTCCAGAAGGTGCTGACCGGACGCGCTATCGACGCGGCGGTCGCGCGCGCGGGAGGCGCCGCATGAGCGAGGAGACCGCAACGCTCACCCTCACGGTTAACGGCGAGCAGGTCACGCGCACCGTCCGCGTCCGCCAGAACCTCGTCGACTTCCTGCGCGAGGAGCTCGGCTTCACCGGTTCTCACGTCGGCTGCGAGCACGGCATCTGCGGCGCATGCTCGGTCCGTATGGACGGCACGGTCGTGCGCGGCTGTCTGACGCTCGCCGTCCAGTGCGAAGGTGCGGAGATCGTCACGATCGAGGGGCTGACCGACACCGGCGAGATCGCCGACCTACAGGACCGCTTCGTCGAGCGCAACGCGATGCAGTGCGGTTTCTGCACGCCCGGCATGCAGATGACCGCCGCCGAACTGCTGGCGCAGAAGGAGGAGATGGACCGCGCGGATATCCGCGAGTTCATGTCCGGTAATTACTGCCGCTGCACCGGCTATCACGCCATCATCGACGCGATCGAATCCGTCAACAATGCTCGTCTCAAGGGGTAGTAGTCAGATGTCATATATCCACCCCTACGACCGGCCCAATTCCTATATCGGACGCAACCTGTCACGTACGCGCGCGAAACGCGCTGTCGCGGGCCGCGGCCGCTACACTGACGACATTACGCCGCCTCGCTGCCTACACGCGGCGTTCGTCCGGAGCCCATACGCGCACGCCAAGATCACTCGCATCGACACGGAAGCTGCCAGGGCGGCGCAGGGCGTCCGCCTTGTGATGACGGGCGCCGAGCTTGCCGAGATGTGCACCGGGCCCTGGGTCGGCACGCTGACCGTGTTCGACAACATGAAGGCCGAACCGCAATACCCGATGGCGGTCGACCGCGCCTGCTGGCACGGCGAGCCGGTCGTCATGGTCGTCGCGGATACCCGCGCACAGGCGGAGGACGCCGGCGAGTTGGTCGAGATCGACTACGAGGAATTGCCGGTCGTCATCGACAAGGAAAAGGCGCTGGCGCCGGGAACGCCCGCGATCCATCCGAACCTCGGCGACAACAAGGCATGGGAAAAGGACGCCGTTACCGGCGACGTCGACAAGGCCTTCGCCGAAGCCGACCACGTGCTGGAGGAGACCTTTTATTTTGGCCGCCATACAGCGGTCAGCTTGGAGTCCCGCGTGCTGCTGGCGGAGTTCGATCCGGGCACCGAACGCCTGACGATCCATACATCCAGCCAATGCCCACACATGATCGAGACCGTTTTTGCCCGAACGCTGGGCATTCCTGAGCACAATGTGCGGCTCGTCGCACCCGACGTCGGTGGCTCATTCGGGCTCAAGATCCACACGTTTGGCGACGAGGTTGCGACCACCGCCGCCTCGATCAAGCTTGGCCGTCCAGTCAAGTTCATCGCCGACCGGCTGGAATCCTTCGGCTCCGACATCCATGCGCGCGAGAACCGCGTTCGCGCGAAGATCGGCGTGATGAATGACGGCCGCCTGACCGCGGTCGATTTCGACGTGCTCGGCGGCGCCGGCGCCTATTCGCAGTATCCGCGCACCAGCGTGTTCGAAGCGAACCAGATTATGAACATCACGTTCGGGCCCTATAAACACGAGCATTTCCGCTCGAAGGCAACCGTGGTCTATCTCAACGCCGTGCCGACGTCGCAGTACCGCGCGGTCGGCCATCCGATCGGCATTTCGGTCGGCGAGTTCATGATGGACTGGGCCGCCGAGGTTACCGGCGTCGACGTGTTCGACATCCGGCGCATGAACGTGATGGAGGACGACGGCTACCCGCGCAAGATCGGCACCGGCATACCGATGAAGGATCTGTCGCACCAGGCCTGCCTCGAAAAGCTGCGGACGCTAATGGACTACGAGGCGCTGCGCCACGAGCAGGCCGAGCTGCGTAAGCAGGGCATCTATCGCGGCATCGGTATCGCAGGGTTCATCAAGGGCACGGCACCAGGACCGGAAGGCTATTACGGCGCGGGCGGCGCGCGGATTGCCTCTCAGGACGCGACGACCGTGAAGCTCGAGCCAAATGGCGGCGTGCATGTCTGCCTTGGGGTGACCGATCAGGGCCAGGGCGTCGATACCGTAATGGAACAAATAGCGGCGGCGGCACTCGGCGTGCCGGTGGAACAGGTGCGGGCCATTTCCGGCGACACCGACGCCGTGCCCTACGGCGGCGGCACCTATGCCTCACGCGCGACCGCAATCGGCGGCGAGGCAACATACCAGGCGGCTCTTGACCTCAGGCGCGAGATCCTCGAAATGGCGAGCAAGCTACTGCAGTGCTCCCCGGACACGCTCGACATCGTCGATGGCAACGTAGTCGATGCCGGGAGCGAGCAAGAGCGTATCTCGCTCGCCGAAATTGGCCGCATTGGGCATTTCCAGCTCGGCGAGCTACCACGTGGCTACCAGCCAGTGCTGTCTCATACGCGGCGGTTCCGGCTGGAAGGCCTACCCTACATCTTTACGAACGGTATTCACGGCGCTTACCTCGAGGTCGACGTCGACACCGGCTGGATCAAGCACCTGAAGCACTGGGTGGTCGAGGATTGCGGGCGCATCATTAACCCGCAGCTCGCTGACGAGCAAGTTCGGGGCGGCTGCGTCCAAGGCCTCGGCGGCGCATTTTATGAGCACTGCATCTACGACGAGAATGGCCAACTTCAGAACGGCACGATGGCGGACTACATCACCCCGATGGCGGGCGAGATGCCGGACATCGAGGTCGCTCACGTCGAAACTCCAACAAGCGAATCCGAACTCGGTGCAAAGGGCGCGGGTGAGTCCGGAACGGGTGCGGCGCCGGGCGTCGTGATGAACGCCGTCAATGACGCCATCCGCCCGCTAACTAAGGGACGTGTCACCGAACAGCCAATGACGCCGGAAGTGGTTTTGCGAGCGCTTGGGAAAGTCTGACGCCCGCTACAGCTTCAGCGGCGCCCTGCTCAATTCGTTGTTGCCATCCGCGACCTTGCGCAACAGTCGCATGAACTGCTGACGCTCGGCAATGGTCAGCGGCGCGAGCATCCGGTCCTGCGCGGTCTCGGCGGCGGCTGCCGCCAATTGGATCATGGCTTCACCTGCATCCGTGATGGATACCGGCTTCGAGCGCTTGTCTTTTTCCGAGACTTTCCGGCCGACGAGGCCGCGTTCCTCGAGTTTGCGTACAACAACGCCGATGGTCGTCCGGTCGAGTGCCAGGGCGCCGCCGAGATGCGCCTGGTCGCGCGGTCCAGCTTTGTGCAGCTCGCAAAGCACCGCGAATTGCAGCGGCGTCAAATCAAAAGCCCGGCATTCGTCGAGGAACACCGATACCGCGATCTGCTGGCAGCGCCGCATCAGGTGACCCGGTGCCGCCATCAGGTCGTCGAGCAGGTAGCTCCCGGAATTCAGATCCGAATCCGTCATTCGACGTTGGACAGGGCGTTGTTACCGTAGACCCAGTCGAGCTGGCGATAATAATCTTCAGCCGTCATGTCGCGCATGATCTCATTACGTATCTTGGCGCGCACGCCGTCGACGTGGAACCAGTTCTCGCCGAAGCTCCGCGAGCCGAGCTGGATGCGCGCCGTTCGGACGACCCGCTTATCTCGATACATCGGCAGCGCCTTCTCGATGTCGTCAGAGTATTGACCTACTAGATGCGAAAGGCAGACAGCATCCTCCACCGCCATACAGGCGCCCTGCGCGTAGTACTGCATCGTCGGGTGCGCAGCATCACCAAGCAGGACGGCGCGGCCATCCACCCATTGTTCCGTTGGCTCCCGGTCACAAAGCACCCAGCGCCGCCAAACGTCGGCGAGATCGATCAGCTTCTGGGGGAACGGATGAATGTGATCGAAGTTAGTACGCACCGTCTCCTTCTCGACCGGTTCCGCCGTTACCGCCTCTTTCGCATCGTTGTCCTTGGTTATGACGAGGTTGAAGACCTTCCATCCGGACAGGGGATAGTGCACCAGGTGGCACTTAGGGCCCATCCACAGGGTCGCGGCGTTCCAGCGCAGCTCTTCCGGCATCTGGTCGTAGGGAATAACCGCCCGGTAAGTCGAATGCCCGGAGATTCGCGGCTCGCCATCGCCGATGAGTTGCGCGCGAATTGCGGACCGCAGACCATCGGCGCCGATTAAGAGCTCGCCGCTTACCGCCTCGCCATTAGTAAGCTTCGCTGTGATTGAGCTGCCGTTTTGCTCGTAACCGATGACCTCGCTGTTTGTGCGCAATTCGATCAGTTCATTCTCTTCGCACGCCCGGACGAATTCTAGGTGGAGATCGGCGCGGTGCACGACGGCATACGGGTTGCCATAGCGGTCTCGGAAACCTTCTTCGAGCGAAAGGTGGTTTACCTCTTCACCAGTTATCGCATCCATGAAGTTCAGCCGGTCGATGAAGACGGCCTGTTCGCTGGCGCCCTGACCGACGCCGAGATATTCGAACGCGTGAAAAACGTTGGGCCCGAGCTGGATGCCGGCGCCTATTTCGCCGAACTCGGGCGCACGCTCCAGTACCACCACGCGCTTGCCATGTTTCGCCAGTCCCAGCGCGGCGCCCAGCCCGCCCATGCCGCCGCCAGCAACGATGATTTGTTTCTCGCTCATAATCTTTTCCTTCCGTCCTTATATTCAGTAATATGCGCATAATACTGAATATAGCAAGGCTTTTTCCGGACAGATCCCAATAGGCAAAACACGCCTTGACCTTGTCGGGCAACGCCGAAACATTCACCATACGGCAGTCATACAAGGGGAGGATACAGGATGACCGTGCAGCATGTCGTACTTCTCGAATTCAAGGATGGTGTTTCGGAAGACCGGAAAATGGACGCCCTTAAGTCCGTCGAGGACCTGAAGAACCATATCGACGGTATCGAAAGCATCGTCTCCGGAAAGGATTTCTCGGGCCGCGCCGGAAATTTTACGCACTCCGTCATCGTTCAGATGCATGACAAGAGCGTGCTTGCCGCCTACGGCCCGCACCCCGCCCACAAGGCCGTCCAGGAAATTCTGGCCCCCATCGTCGAGACGCTCTGGGTCGTCGATTTCGAACCTGCCTGATCCCTTGCCCGTACCGAACGACGACGTCACGCCACTGCGCGGCTACCGCCTCCACTCGACGATGAAAGCCGTCGCGGTGGCCCACCCGTTCTACCGAGAGAAGCTCGCCGCCGCCGGGCTCGGCGCGGATGACTTCCGAACGCTCGCCGACCTAGAGAAACTGCCGCTGACCTCGAAGCAGGACTACATCGAGAACCCAGAGGCCTTCCGGCTCGATCCCGACCTCCTGCCAGAGGACGCGCCTGTTGAAGAGCGCGTAATCTGGGACATTGCTTATACGTCGGGCACCACCGGCGGCAAGCCGTCGCCGTTCTACAACACGACGCACGACATATACGGTATCCTTGACCAAGCCCGGCGCTGCAATGACGCGGAGGGCCTTGTCCCCGCCGACCGTATCGCTAATCTCTATCCCGTCGCAGCGTTTCCGACTGGAGCGTTCCTGAGCGTAATCCGCTCTGGCATGATCGGTGGCCAGGCGGTCGCCCACGGGTTGACGGGATCGGCAAACTCAGACTTCAAGGTCCGAAATTCGACAGCCGAGGCGATAGAAAAGATCGAGCCCTTCCGGCCAACCGTCCTTTGGGGCGTCCCGAGCTTCGTGCGCCGGTTCGTAACCGAGGCCGCCGAGAAGGGTGCGGATTTCGCCGACGTCCGCCTCGTGGTTACGTCGGGCGAGCCTGTCACCGCTACACTGCGTGACGAATTCCGCGCCAGCCTCCAATCTATGGGTGCCGGCGAGATCGGCTTCCGCGCACGCTACGCCTTCACCGAGATGCAGGGCGGGCTAGTCCAGTGCGCTGACGATTCCGCGCCGCAAAACATCACCCCCGATCTCTATTTCTTAGAGACCGTAGACCCAGATACGGGCGCTCGCGTGCCCTACGGTGAGGAAGGCCATCTCGCGATCACGCATCTGCACCGGCGCGGCACCGTCATGCTACGCTACATCGTAGGCGACGTTGTTACACTGTCTCTCGAGCCCTGCCCAATTTCGGGCCGGACCGGCGAGCGCGTAGTCGCCACACCTCGGCGGACCGGCAACCTCGTCAAATGCCGCGGCATGCTGGTGAATACGGACGTGGTACTAGACTATCTATCGAAGCTGCCCGGCGTCGGCGATTGTCAGATAGAATTCATGCGTGAGCCTCATCCAAGCGCGATGGACGACATGATCGTTCGCGTCGAGCTTGGGGAGGATACGACACTGCGCAACCGGATCACCGAGGATCTCCGCCGCGCAGTCTCAATGCGCCCCACGGTCGAATTTGTCGGCCGCGGCACACTCTACGACCAGCGCAAATCCCTCAAGCTGCGCCGCATCGTCGACAGCCGTCCGAAAGCAGACTGAACTACGGAAGAAAAAAGGCACAAATGGAACCCGTACGATCTCTCCTCTTTGTCCCCGGCCACCGCGAACGCATGCTGATAAAAGCCCCGGAATCTGGCGCCGACGGCCTCCTATATGACCTGGAAGACTCCGTACCCGCGGCGGAACGCCCAAGCGCGCGCTCAATGCTGGCCGACGTGCTGCGCTTAAACCGCGCCCTACCCCGCTATATCCGCATCAACGGCATCGTTGACGCGGGGAAGGACGAAACCGCGGCCGACCTCGACGCCGTGATCAGGCCCGACGTCGATGGCGTCGTACTGCCAAAGGCACAATCGGCGGACGACATCGCCTGGACCGCCTTGCAGATTGACAGGCTTGAGGCCGACCGCGGCATCGACGTGGGCGCGACCGAGATCGTCCCGATGATCGAATCCTCCCTCGGCGTACATTTCTGCTTCGAGATCCTAACCGCATCGCCGCGCGTCGCGTCGGTCATCGTGGGCTCAGCTCAGGATGGCGATTTGCAAACTGACCTCGGTGCCGGCTGGTCGCCCGACGGCACGGAAATCTTGTATGCGCGCTCAAAAATCCTGCTTTCGGCGCGCGCGGCCGGCATCACCCAGCCGCTCGACGGTGTCTTTCTCGGCCTCGACGACGAGGAAGGGCTGATTCGGGACTGCGAGAACGCGCGCCGCCTCGGCTATCGCGGCAAGACGGTCATCCATCCACGCCAGATCGAACCGGTCCATCGCGTCTTTACGCCGACCGAGGCTGAGTTGGACTATTACCGCGAGATGATCGCTGCGTTCGAGGCGGCAGAAGCCTGCGGCGCCGGCGCCTTCAACTTCAAGGGCAAGATGATCGACCGCGCCATGATTCGCAAGGCGCGCGGCCTTCTGGAGCGGTTCGTCAGCGCTGCCTAGACGCCGGGCTTTACCGCCGCGAACATCAGGTTTACGAACGCCCCGGCTGCCATACCCTGCGCGAGGTTATTGGATCGCTGCGGAAAATCCGAGCCCGCAATCAGCGGTACACCCAGCTTGCCGCGCCGTGCCTGTTGGCTGGGATTTTGGAAGACAGAGACGGCTTCGGCAGTATTGTCGCGCCACTCCGTCACCTCAATGCCGGCGCTCTCGATGGCGGCCCGCATGTCCGCCACCGAACACGAAAAATCTATTGTCGGTTCGCGCGCCCACGGCAGCGGGTAGGCTGGCGGCGCAGCGCCGCGCGCGACCTCAGCCGAGGTAAGCCGACCACCGGGTTTCAGGACACGGCATATCTCGCCATAGAACGCCACCTTGTTCTCGATGTTCATCGAGACGTTTTGCGTCCATACCAGGTCGAAGGATGCGTCGTCGAACGGAAGGTCCAGCGCGTTGGCAACGTGGAAATCGGTGACGTCGGTCATGCGGCAACGCTCCGACAGGACGCGCGCGACCTCGATATAGTCCGGCGTCAGGTCGACGCCGGAAACACGGCAGCCATAGGTCTCCGCCAGAAACCGCGCGGGCCCGCCGACCCCGCAGCCGATATCCAGCACCTCCATACCGGCCTCGGGCATGGCAAGATTGCCCTGTTCCCGCGTCGCGGCCATACCGCGGGTATGGAACTGGTCGACGTTTGCCAGATCCTCGGTCTTCAGGTTATCGATATCGATTCCCTCGCCAGCGAGCGCCTCGAGAACTTTCGCGGCCAGACCCTGCTGGCTGTACTGACGCGCGACGTCGTCGAAAATATTGGTCATGAGACGTTTCCTAAATCTTGCCGTTTGTAGCGCATTCTGCTGAAGGGAAAAACGGCTTCACATCCCGCGATTATTCAGCCCCCCTTCCCCAACAGATTTAAAAGGGACTATCTCGACGTACAACGTGCTCATTGCCAGATATCGGCCTGCCGTCATGATGGCGTCTAGCGGAGTCGCGGAGAACGAAACCTACGGCTGGAGGAGGAAGACGTAAATCTACCAGCCAGCGTTCAAGACCGAACTCGATACCCTTGTAAGGTCCGCAGAAACGATCGACGTGTTTCAGAGTTATACGATGATGGCGAGGAGGCGCTTGCATTCTGGGCAAAACTGAACGGCAAATTTACCCGTTTCAGCGCAGCGGACGGCGCGCTAAAAGACGGTCTCGGATACCTCTCTAGCCTGATCGACGATCTCGGATACGACGCACTGGACAGGCGGCTCTATAACAATATCTTCGCCGCCAACGGTAAGATCGAAGATCTCTCGACACTGATAACAGCGCTGGAGCGAAAGCTTCAGTCCGCCTTAGGACACAAAGAAGCCCATGACCGACTCACCTGCCCAGCATGTTGAAAACGGGCCCGATACCCGTTCCTACGCGGCGCTGAGGACGCCCGCCTCACGTGTATACCTTATCGGTGCCGCGCTCGCGATGACCGCCGACAGCATCGAGCACGTCATCAGCTACTGGATCATTTTTGAGAAGTTCCAGTCGCCATCACTGGCAGGTTTCGCCGTCATAGCGCACTGGGTGCCATTCATCCTGTTTTCGATCTGGGCCGGAGGGCTCGCAGACCGGTTCGATCCGCGTCGCATTATCCAGATCGGCATGGGACTCTTCATGCTCGTCTCGTTCGGCTGGGGCCTCCTTTTCGCGACCGACGCGCTGGAGAAATGGCACGCTGTCGTCCTTCTGATCATCCACGGCATGGCGGGCGTGCTTTGGGCGCCGGCCGGCCAGGTGCTGATCCACGACATCGTCGGCGAAAGGCAACTTGAGAGCGCGATCCGCCTGACCGCGACCTCACGCGTGCTCGGGCTCTTGCTCGGCCCCGCCATCGGCGGCGGTATGCTGGTGCTTCTGGGTCCTACGATAGCGATCTTTATCAATATCCTGATATACCTGCCATTGACGCTGTGGCTGATCCGAAACCCGGCACGAGTTCATACCGATGGCGCGCGCGGCGCTCCTATGAAGAGCTTCGTCGAAATGATTGAAACGACGCGCCGCGTGGCCAACATCCCGATCGTCTTCTCGATGACGCTGTTGACCGGTGTCGCCGCGGCCTTCGTCGGTAACGCTTTCGAGCCGCAGATGCCGCAATTCGCAGCCGACTTGCTGGGCATCGCGGCGGACAGCATTCAGAACGACGAATTTGCCAAACTTAGGTACAGCATGCTCTATGGCGCGACCGCCGCTGGCGCACTGGCCGCGGGCATCGTTCTCGAGGCCCGCAACTTGATGCCCGCGAAGCCTAGAAGCGCTTTCTACCTGGCAATGGTCTGGTGCAGCGCGGTCTTCCTGTTCGCGATCTCGCCGTATTACTGGCTATCGTTCGGGCTCCTACTCTTGGCGGGTTTTTGCGATCTGTCGTTCAACTCGATGACACGTACCCTCGCCCAACTCCACGCACCTCCTGAAATCCGTGGCCGCGCCATCGGGCTGTTCAACGTCGGCGCTCTCGGCTGTCGGACATTCTCCGGCGTCACCATCGGTTTCGGCGGCGGACTTGTCGGCATCCACTGGTCGCTGGGCTTAAGTGCGGTCGCACTGATCGCGATGATGATCCTGCTGTACGGGTGGAGCTCAAAGCGCGGGGGCGTGACGATCCCGGCTTAGGGCCGCTCAACCGCGCGTGCTTGCTTGTGCTTGCGCGAGCACGTCGAGGATGTGCTCCGGCGAGAAAGGCTGCTTCGTCACCTCGGCACCGAGTGGGCGCAGCGCGTCGTTGATGGCGCACCAAAGAACCGTGATGGCTCCAATGGTGCCGCTCTCTCCAATGCCGTTGGCTCCCAACTGCGTGTCGGGGACTGGCGTCTCAACATGAGCGATCCTGATATCCGGCATCTCCCCCGCCATCGGCAACAGGTAATCCGCCAACGTAGCGTTCAGCATCTGGCCACCCGCGTCGTATTGCGTATGCTCGTAGAGCGCGTTGCCGATGCCCTGGATGACGCCGCCACGGATCTGCTCGTCGACCAGCAGCGGGTTAATGACCCGACCACAATCATCCGCAACCCACCAGCCGAGAATGTTCACGAAGCCCGTCTCGATATCGACCTCGACATGCGCGCCATGGACGCCGTTGGCGACGTAATAGGCCGCGTCGGGCACGAAATGGCGGGTGACCATCAACTCCGGCTGGGTGCCGGGCGGCAGCGTATCCTGTCGGTAGTAGCCAATTCGCCCGATCTCGGCGAGATCGATGCGTGCCTCGCCAGTCTCAATGTCGCGTACCTCGCCGCCCGCGAGCGTCAGCGTGTCTGCGGTGGTCTGCAAAATGGTCGCGGCGAGATCGAGGATGCTCTCTTTCAGCGCTCTCCCCGCCCTGAGCGCTGCCTCGCCGCCGATGGTCATGCCGCGCGACGCCCAAGCGCCGCCGCCATACGGCGTCGTCGCACTGTCGCCGGCCAACACCTCTATTCTGTCCATTCCGATGCCGAGTTCATCGGCAACGATCTGGGCAATACCGGTCAACGTGCCTTGCCCCTGGTCGGTGACGCTGGTGTTGCAGCGGACGACGCCGGACGGCTCCAGCTTCACGGTGCAGCCGTCCTGGGTGGATACGCGTGCGCCGGAAGGGCCATAGTAAATCGGCCCAAACGCCGCCGCCTCAACAAAGGTTGCGACGCCGATGCCGCGATAAACACCCACCTCGCGCATCGCCACCTGCTCGGTTCGCAACGCCGAATAATCCATGATCTCCGTGCACGCATCTAGGCAACGTTCAAGCGACATGTGATAGGCGTGGTAACCTCCGACGCTGGTCAGCGGATAAGCGTCCTCGCGGTGGTAGTTCTTCCGGCGGAACTCGACCGGATCGATTTTCGCGGCGGCTGCCGCCTTGTCGATCAGCACCTCCGTCACGGCGCAGCCGATCGGCACGCCGACGCCACGGAACATTCCGACGATGCCCTTGTTTACGTATGCGACGCGGGTGCGACCATGATAATCAGAGAGACCGTAGGGGGCGGCCGCTGACATGATCGCCATCATGCCTTCCGCCAGGCCGAAACGAATATAGGCAGTATAAGCGCCGGCCGACATCGCGTTCTCGAAATCCATTACCGTAATGCGGCCGTCCGCGGCAACGCCAAGCTTCGCGGTCGCGATATGGTCGCGCGTCTGACAGTCGGCCAGAAACGACTCGATGCGATCGGCGGTGAATTTCACCGGCCGGCAGAGTATCTTGGAGATCGCGGCGGCCGCCAGTTCGTCACCATGGACATTGATCTTGAGGCCGAATCCGCCGCCAACGTCGGGAGTCGTCACGCGTACCTTATGCTCCGGAATGCCGAGATGCCTCGAATAGACATCCTGCATCTGGTAGGGCGACTGGTGCGACTGGAAGACGTCGAGCCTGCCGTCCACCGGGTCCCAGTCAGCCAGCACCGAGCGGCTTTCGAGCGTCACCGCCGAGTGACGGCCGAACTCGAAATCGTGTTCAACGATGATGGCGGCCTCGGCTAGCGCTTTCGCGGCGTCGCCGGTGTCGATCGTGTGCTGGAAACACATATTGTCCCCGAGTTCGGGAAAGATCGGCGGCGCTTCAGGAGACAGCGCCTCCTCGATCCCCATCACAACGGGAAGCTCTTCCCAGTCGACGATGACGAGATCGGCAGCGTCCTCAGCGTTGGCGCGGCTGTCCGCGACGACGGCGGCGACCGCCTCGCCCTGGAACGAGACCTTGTCGACGGCAACGACGTGCTGCGGCGCTGACTTGTGGCCTGGCCGGTGTCCGGCAACAGAGACCAGCGGCGAGAATACTTCGGAAATTTCCGCGCCTGTAAAGATCCGGACGACACCGTCCGAAGCCTTAGCAGCAGAGATATCGATCCCTTTGATGCGCGCGTGCCCGTAGGGGCTGCGCACGAAAGCGACATGCAGCATGCCAGGCACCGAAATATCGTCGGTATAGCGGCCCTTGCCATGAATCAGGCGTCGAACGTTAGGACGCGACACCCGCGTGCCCACCAGCCTGTCTCCGGAGTTGCCGTCGGGTGGACTCATCGGTCGGCCCTTGCTCTCGCCGTTTGCTCGACCGCGTCGACGATAGCCTGATAACCGGTACAGCGGCATAGATTTCCGGAGAGGTGATCGCGGATTTCCGTGCGCTCCGGCACGTTACCGGAGGCGAGCAGCTCAGCCGCCGTGATCACCATGCCGGGCGTGCAATAGCCGCACTGCGCGGCATTGCGAGTCTCGAACGCATCCTGGAGATCGGCAACCTCACCCGATCGCGACAGGCCTTCGATGGTCACCACGTCGCATCCGTCAGCTTGCACCGCAAGCATCAGACAGCCTCGCACAACGACGCCATCGACACGCACCGTGCACGCGCCACAGACGCCGTGTTCGCAGCCAAGATGCGTGCCAGTGAGCTCAAGGTCGAGGCGCAAAAAATCAACGAGATGGCGGCGCACCTGCACATCTCTCGTGACCGATACACCGTTGACGGTAAGGCTTATTTCGGCGGTTTCTTCTGACATAACTGTCATTGTGGCACCGCCGCGAACAATAGAAAAGGCGGCGCGTCAGTCCCACTTCACCTCCCTGAAAACGGTGACGAGCTGATCCCGCAGCCAGCGGCTGGCGGCGTCGGCGTGGAAGCGCTCGTGCCACAGCAGACGGATTTCGATCCTGGGTAGGTCGAGCGGATGTGGGAGCGTTTTTACCGCAGGCTGCGCGCCTAGGACGGTGACGAAGGCGCGCGGGATCGTAGCTACGAGATCGCTGGAGGCGACGACGAATGGGATCGACAGGAAATGCGGCACGCGCGCGCCGACGCGAAGATTGATGCCGATGCGTTCGACGGTCTGCTGGACGACTGAATGGCCTGTGCCAGGCGCCTCCGGCACGGCATGGCGCGCCGCGAAGTACTTCTCCAGCGTGAATTTGCCCCGGGCGACGGGATTGTCCGCCGCCGCGATGCAGACGTAATCAGTGGCAAACAAAAAGCGCTGATAGAACTGGCCCCCGAAGTCGGGCAGGAAGCCGATGGCGAGATCCGCCTCGCCGCTCTGCAGGGCCTCCGCCGTCCGTTCGATGGGAAGGTTCACCGCGCGGATCGCGATGCCCGGCGCCGGCGCGTGGCACATGTCGAGCACCCGCGGCAGGATCACCGCCTCGGCGATATCTGTCATGATTATGTTGAAGGTGCGCTGGGTAGTCCTGGGGTCGAATTCCCGCGTCTCGTCCAGCCCATCGCGTATGGCGGTCAGCGCTGTCTCGACATAGGGACACAACCGTTCGGCGAATGGGGTCGGCGCGACGCCGTGGCTTTCGCGGACGAACAGCGGATCACCCAGCGTGTCGCGGAGCCGTTTGAGCGAATTGCTGATCGTCGATTGCGACAGGCCGAGCTCGGCCGCCGCGCGGGAGACGTTGCCGCGACGCATGATGGCGTCGAACGCCACGAGGAGATTGAGATCAAGCCTCCTGATATTGGCCATATCAATATCATATATCGTTATTTTTCAGATTTTAAAATATCAGGTCACGCTCATCATCTAGCCCAATAAACAACGGGCGGTGAAGCTCAAGATCATCTAACAGGAGGACATTATGAACGCACCTGCAGACGGAGGCTCAAATCTGCCCAAGCCCGACCCCCAGTCGAAGAACGCGCGGGTCATATCCGCCGACGAGTATTTCCAGAGGGTCCGCCACACTCACGTCCGCGGCTGCAAATGGGACGGCGACGACTGGAAAGCCCTGCTGGAAGAGCTCGGCCGAGACCCAATCCGACACGCCGAGCGCCGCTTCGTCGCACTAGTCAACGAGGACCATGGCGATCTTGCCGGCGCATCACCGGGTATCTTCATCGGCATCCAGATGATTCACCCCGGCGAGCACGTCCCAAACCATCGGCACAATTCGGTCGCCATCTATCACTATTTGCAGGGCACCGGCGCTACCACGGTCGAAGGCCAGCGCTACGAATTCAAGGCGGGCGACACCATCGTCTGCCCGGCCTGGGCCTACCACGAACACGAGGCGACAGGTGACGAAGACGTCATCATGTACGTTACCCAGGACATGCCCGAGATGGCCGCAAAGCGCACGCTTTTCTTTGAGGAGCCGCAGGGGCTCGAAAACGTGCGTCATATGGTACAGGGCACCAGCAAGAGCTGGAGCGCAACTCGTGATCCCGACGCAGAATAGGCCGCCACGTCATGAATGCGACGGAGGCGCTCGACCGGCTCGCCATCCGCGAGTTGGTCGAGAACTGGGCGATCTGGCGGGACTCGGGCGACTGGAAGAATTTTCGCACCTGCTGGCACGACGACGCCGTCATGATGGCGACGTGGCAGCAGAGCGCTGTGGCTGAATTCATCGAAAGCGCGAAAGCGAGCTTTGGCATGGGACGAGTCAGTCATCATTTCATGGGGGGGCAGTCGATCGAGCTCGCAGGCGACCGGGCTATCTCCCAGACGAAGATGACGATCTCGTCCCGCGCCGAGGTCGAGGGCGTTCTGTGCGACGTGAGCTGCACTGGTCGGTTTTATGACCTGATCGAACGCCGCGACGGCAGGTGGGCCATCGTATTACGCCAGCCGATCTACGAGAAGGACCGCATCGACGCGGTCGACCCGACGGAAACGCCCAAACTGGACCCGGAGCGCCTCGAGGCGTATCCGCCCGGATACCGGCACCTCGCCTATCTACAGACGGGGCTCGGGCTGCCGGTCAAGAAAGACATGCCCGGTATGACAGGCCCAGAGGTCGAGGCACTCTACACGCGCGGCAAGACCTGGATCGCGGGTGGAGACCTCTAGCCTTTTAGAATCCCCACGGTTCGCTTCTCGATCTCGAGCAGCCGGCCGAGCCCCACGGCATCGCGGTTGCCGAGGCGGCCCTCGACCTTCCCGAAATAGGCAAATTGCAGCTTCTTTGGCTCCAGGAGAGAAACGCTACGCCCGAACAAAGACGGCGCGATCAGCCCGTCGGATATACTTGTATGTATGCAAAAGAGCGTAATATTCGTCGATCGAAAGCTACGCGTAAGGCCGGGACTACGAAACCTTTTCCCTCTCCATCCCGATCGCGCCGACTGCCATCATGTTGTCAGCCTTCACGTCACCTGACAAATTCGCGATCGTTGGGAGCGCGGGAAAAAATGCTGGCGACCGATTGTAGATGCCAGCTCTTTACCGGTGGACAGGAGCATTTCGTGGACGTTGCGAGGACCGCGCCGGCGGGCTTTCATGAAACTTCAAAGGAGGACGCCAGCAGCTAGCCGGCGCCACGCAACCGTCATGTTCGTACTGGACCAGAGACTTGCCGCCGATACAGCGGCGATTGACGACCTTGATCTGTGCCGGGTGCTCCTGTTGAAGGATATCCGCTATCCTTGGCTCATCCTCGTGCCGAGAAAGCCGGGTCTCGTCGAAGTCGGCGACCTGTCCCGGGAAGACCGCATCGCGCTCTCGGACGAAACGGATCGAGCCGCCAACGCTCTCATGCGTCTCTACGCGCCGGACAAGATGAATATAGCGGCCATCGGCAACATCGTGCGCCAGCTGCATATTCATGTCGTCGCGCGCACTAACGGCGACCCGGCCTGGCCCGGGCCGGTCTGGGGACACAGCCCAGCTGAGCCCTACCAAGCCGACGCGCTGGCGGCGCGGATTTCCGAAATATCGGCGGCGCTCATACAAACGCGGCGCACCGCGTAGCAGAACAGGCTTTCGGCTTTCTCCGGGACGGCGAACTTCTCCAGCGAGCTAGAACGGAAGAGAGACTGCGGGTCGTATTCGGTTACCAGCTGAACAAATCGGGCGTACTCTAGCCCAGCGACCTCCGACAGCAACGTTAAGGCCCTGTCTATCCCCGCTGAGACCTCTGCCTCGTAAATCACCTTGCCGTCCGCGACCAAGCGTTCTTGCACCGGGATCGCGTCGCACCTCTCGAGTTACTTTATCCCCCCAACAATTTTTCGTCGCGCGCTTGCCGACAAGGAGCCGCGCCGAGCACCAGAGCGTCGATGCAGACTGACGTCGTCCATTCGGGTTTTCCGTCGATGGCGAGCTCAGTCCAGCATTTCCACGTTCTCCGCCACGTGACTTAAGTCGGCGGCGTCGGGAACGGACAGGCGGTCGGCCGCACCGATTTTGTCTAGGGCGCGCTCGAGGATAGGAAGCGTAATCCTCATCTTCCTCCCCATGTCCAATAACGAAAAATGGCGGAGCTTTGCCCCGCCATTTTTCGTTATCAATGCTCCGAAGCACGGCGACTATTCAGCAGCCTGCGCCATCGCTGCTTCATCTTCCGCGATTAGCTTATCAAGAGAGAGACGGGCAAGCGCCAGCGCGCTGTCCGCGTGTATCTCAACGAGATCGCGATCGGGTTCGATATTAATGCGATCTTGCTGGACCTCCATGATGATCTTGTCTTCGATGAAGGTCGGGAAGATTTCGTCATACAGCTCCTGGGTCGCCTGCGGATCGTCCTGACGGTAACCGTTCGCCGCCGACCAGAAATAATGGAAGGTGGTTTCGGTTTCAGGCGTCGCCGCATGCAGCAGGCGCAAGTGGAAGCCGTCCTGCTCGCGGTTCTCCTGAGCACCCTTCCCAACGGCGATCGCGCCAGACCACTGTAGCACGATGCTAGGGCCGACATATTCGAATTCCTGCCAGCGATCGACTTTGCCGGTGAACTGGCCGCCCTTCTTGTAGGTCGGAGGCGGCTCGTGCTCTAGCATCCAGCGGATGAAGTACGCCCCCTTCTCGGTCTGCTGGGCATTCATATCGGCCGAAACGTGCTGCCGGGCGTTGCCCCCGATGGTGTGTTCGTGCACGTAACCCAGATGGGTAAGGTCCATCAGGTTGTCGATCATCAGCATATAGTTGCTCTTGATCTGGAACATTGCTTTTCGGTGAGGCCACTTAGCGTGATCGTCGTGATAGGGATACTCGACGATCTGGCTCTCGTCAGCACGGGCCGGATCGCCCATCCAGATCCACAGAATTTCGTTGCGCTCGACCAGCGGATAGCTGCGGACTCGCGCGGCCGGCGGAATGTTTTTCTGGCCGGGAACGACCACGCAGGTGCCGTGCGTGTCGAAGATTAGGCCGTGATAGCCACACTGAATGCCCTCGTCTACGACCCTGCCGTGGGTTAGTGGCGCACCGCGGTGGCAGCAACGGTCCTCTAGAGCGCCAACTTTTCCGTCTGCATCGCGGAAGATCACCATCGGCTGGTTCATAATGGTGCGCGCAAGGGGACCAGCTTCGATTTCCTCCGCCCAGGCAGCGATATACCACGCGTTTCGGATGAAGGGCTGATTAGCTTTACGGGTCATATTTTTCCTCCCCAGGATTGTATGCCGCTATGTCGTTCGAAGCCTATCGAATTTGGAGGGCCTCCGCCACTGGATTCTGGAGCAGCAACCGCCCTCCCCTTGCAATGACGCCCCAACCCCTGTAGCCACGCGGTCGAGAAACTAGAAATCGATTTCGGGAGCACATAATGACGTTGAACGAGATTACCCGCGTTCAGGAGTACCTTCGCGTTACGTTTTCGAACAACAGGATCAAGATCCTGCAACCGAAGAAGCCAGACGCCCCCATCGAAGTATATCTCGGCGACGAGTTCGTCGGCGTGCTCTACCGAGACGACGAAGAGGGAGAAGTCTCTTACTCTCTGAACATTTCCATTCTGGAGGAAGACCTCCCGGCCGCTGTTTCGATCTGAGACCGCCTTTCGACGCACTGATAGACCAGCAACAGTTCGCCAGGCTACACTTACCGCAGCAAGTCGCAACAAAGGGTGCCATGACATGACCATCAAATATCATCTCATAAGTTCGTTTACCTGACCCTGGGTCCAGCGCGCCGTGATTGCCATGCGCGCTAAAGACGTCGAGTTCAAGGTCACATTCATTAATCTTCGCGAAAAGCCAGACTGGTTTCTCAAAATTTCGCCGCACGGAAAGGTTCCGGTCCTGAAAGTGGACGACGAGATCCTTTTCGAATCGAACGCCATCGCCGAGTTCCTGGACGAGACCGTGGCGCCGCGCCTGCACCCAGCGGACCCAATTGCCCGGGCCCGCAATCGAGCGTGGACGGACTACGTGCCTACCTTCTCGAGCGCGCTTTCCGGCGCTTGGTACGCTGAGAGCAAGGAAGACTTGGACGAACGGCTAGAAAAATCACCGCGCGTAATAGAACGTCTCGAGGAAGCGCTGGCGAAACAGCGCGACGTCAATAACGGCCCGTTCTTCAACGGACCAAATCTGAGCCTCGTAGACTGTGCTTATGCGCCATTTCTTCAGCGGTTCCTGATCTGCGACGCCTATCTTAAGACCGGCTTGTTGGACGAATTCCCGCATGTCCGGGCGTGGGCGGACTCACTACTGTCCGACGAACGCGTCACTGGCGCCGTGGCCAACAATTTCCTCGAAGAGTTCCATGCCAATCTTGTTCGCCGCGGCAGCTACGTCGTCGGTCTGATCGGCGACGCCGGCTTGCGGGCGGCAGAGTAGGAGTCGGCTAGCGCCGGCTTTCAGCGGACTTAACTAACTTTCCGTCGTCATCGGCGCGGCTGCCGGGTCAGCTTTCGACGTGATCGTGTACGTTGCACCCCGCAAGACTTGATTGGCGCCGCTGGGATAGACCACTGAAGACTTGCAGGTTGTCGCGCGAGCGTCTTCCTTCATCATCGCCATCGGCACTCAGCTCGTCATGGGCTTCTTGCTCGCCGGCAACGGTGTCCATCTCGGCCCCGGCCAGGTAGCGCCATCTTTTCCGGTAGCTTCGTGTGGGCCAGCTTCATCGCGACCTCGCTGTCGGTCAATTACTCCTCGCAGAGATCGAGGTCATCGCTGACCTTCGTCGATGGCGGCCACTGGGTCGGCGTGCTGCTAGTTCAGGGCTTCATGATCGGGCCGATGGACATCTGACGGCCACCCCGCCCTACGCGCTGCGTCCTGGCAAAGAAATTTCGACCCTCAATCCGCCGAGCCTTGCCTCTTCGAGGCGAATTTCCCCTTCGTAAAGCGCAAGGATGTCGGCGACGATGGACAGGCCGAACCCGGTGCCGGGAGGCGACTCGTCGAGCCTTTTCCCCCAATCGAGGGCCGCGGCGCGCTCCTTCGGCGAAATGCCCGGACCGTCGTCCTCGACAGAGATGCACAGCGTGCCATCATCTATCCACGCAGCGATTTCGACGCGCGAATCGGCGAACTTATGGGCGTTCGATAGCAAATTACTGACCATCGCCTCCAGATCATGGCGTGCCACCGGGAAGGTCAGCCCGTTAGGACACGCCCAGTCGATTTCCAGCGGCGTGCGCCGGTAGAGAATCGAAAACCCTTCCGCAACATCTTGCAGCAGATCGGCCACCTCGGTGCGCCACTGGACATGGCTGTCAGGGCCAATCGCGCGGGCGAGGCTTGAATAGCGGTCGACGAGCCCTTCCATCCGATCAACTTGGCGGCGGATCAGCCCGGCATCGATATTTCCGCCGAGCGCGTTCTTCATTATCGCCAGCGGATGGTTTACGTCGTGGGCGATCTTGCTGACGTATTTTCGAGTCCGGTCGATCAGCAGCAGGTTCTGGTTTAGAAGCCCGTTCACTCGGTCGACCGGCCGTTGCAGCTCGCGAGGGAACCGGCCCTCGATGGCAGCGGTTTCGCCCGCCTCATATTTCCCGATTGCCGTCGTGAGCCGCCCCAGATGGCGTTGCAGGACGAAGACGATCACCACCAGCATGCCGATAACGGCAAGCGATACGGGGATCAGGGCTAGGAGAAATAGGTGGCGCAGTCGCAGGACAAGTTGCGAGACATAATCCGCGTACTGTTCGGCGCTGATCCCAACGAGATAATGAACCCGAGCGGCTGTGCGTCCGTTGTCGCCCGCGAACAGCGGAACCTCGTCGACGATCCGCTCGGCGACGCGTATCCGGCCAAGTGGCGTCATGCGATCCGACAGCACAAAATCGTTGGTCGGCCCGGGAACAGCGGGCGTGATGGCTGCGTTGGTGAGGCGCAGAAGCTGCGATCTGCCGACGACGGCACCTCCCTCTCTCACTTGCCAGATCCAGCCGACGTCGGTGCCCCCGATGGAGGCTTCGAGCTCCGGCGCGCTTTCGCCCGCTAGGGTGCCGCTCAGCGGTTCGACTGAGGCGGCACGGCTTGCCCGGTAGCCGCGAATCTGTTCCGCGAACTGCACCAGCCGCGCATCGACCACCTCTCGCGAGACTTCGCCTGCAGCCGCGGCGAATAGGAGCCAAAAAAGCAGGATCGCACTAATAAGGAGAAGAGACGCACACAGCGCTACGCGGCCAACAAGCGATGCCGGCATCGGCACCCGCAGGCTCATTCTTTCTCGCCGTCAGCAACCGTGAGACGATATCCGAAGCCGAAGACCGTCTCGATCATCCGCCGGCCGATCTTGTCGCGTAGCCGGCTTATATAAACTGGAATCTCGTTTGCCGTCTTGATCGTCTCTCCGTCGAAATTGTGCTGCGCGATCTCGTCGGCCGGTATCGGACGGCCGGCATTGACGACGAGATAGTGGAGAATACGGTACTCGGTCGGTGACAGGCGCACCGGCGTACCATCCAGCCAGACACGGAGTGCCTGGGTATCGATGCGCAGCGGCCCGTGCTCGATCACCGGTTTCTTGACGCCGGGCCCGGCCGAATTGACCACGCTGCGTACCCAGTCGAGCAGCAGCTCGAGGTCGACCGGCTTGGTGAGATAATTCGTGGCGCCGGCACGGACGCCCTCCTTCATGTCACCGATTTCCTTACGCGAGCCAGTCAGCACGATTACGGGCATTAACCGACCCGCCTCGCGCCAGCGGCGCAGGACTGAAAGCCCGTCCATCGTCGGTAGGCCGGGATCCAGGATGACGCCGTCATAGGCGATTTCCATGCCGAACTCGAGACCCTCGAAACCGTCGTGGCTAACGTCGACGGCGAAATTCTCCTCGCGCAGCATTGACGCGATCTGCGCTGCCAGTTCCCTGTCGTCCTCGAGAATCAGTATACGCATCGCGGATTTTTTACCTGAACCCGCGGCGGAAGTCCTCGTCGAGCTTCTTCCGTGTACCGAACGCTCGGTTCCGGCCGTCGCGGCTCTCGTCCCGATTGCCAGGCAGCAACGTCCTCCGCCGTTCAGAGTCTCCGACAACCCCGCCGGTATTCGGGTCGATATACACCAGAATCACTCGGTCGTCGGGGCGCAGGATCCGGACCTCGTAAAGATACTGGTCGCCCGCGGGCCTTACGTGGGTGCCGATAATACGGCCCTGGTAACGGGGATTATTCTTTATACGCGACAGGGCGGACGAAATGTCACCCCACTGGCTCTCCGCATAGGCTGGAACTGACGCTGCTGCGGCGACGCCGAGAAATGCAGCCGCCGCCGCTATGGTGATCATTTTTCGCATACGGGGCAGAAGGTAAACGCAACTTCCTAAATATGGAACATCGGTCGCGTTAGGAGACATTTAACCTTCTTAACAAAAAATAACAGGCCCAGCATGCAATCGAAATCCGTCTTTTGCCAAATTCCCTCCAAGGCGTCGATGCGTCGAAGGCCTGAAACCAGTTTCGTAGGACAGGCTGGCTACAGCAAAAGGAGTGAAAAGATGTCAAGCATTACTGGGAAAATAACGAAGTCGCTTGTCGCTTCTGCGAGTGCTGCGGGAATGCTTCTTGTCGGCGTCACCTCGGCGAGCGCCGATCATCGCTGGCGGAACGACGGATGGCATAGCGGTTCCACGAAGAAGGTCGTCATCATCCATAAGAATCGTGATGCCTGGCCCGACCGCAATTACCGCATGCGGCCGGCGAAGGTCGTTCATATCTATCACAGCGCCCCCGTCTACCGCCCGCACCAGGTCAAGGTAGTCCGACACTACGAGACGCGCCGCCCGGATCCCCGCATCGTCTTCTCAAGCGAAACCAGTGGGGCGATCCTCGGCGGCGTGATTGGCGCGGTCGCTGGCACCCAGATCGGTAAGGGCAGCGGCCGTGTCGCCGCCGTGATCAGCGGCACGGTTCTGGGGGCCATTATGGGCGGCCGCATTGGCCGGTGATTCGTGGGCCGTGGGAGTTAATCGGATGTCCCCCCAACGATTCCGCTTCGGTTCAGCGGTAGCCGGTCTGGCGATCCTACTCGCGATGATCGCCGGACCGTCAGCGCGGGCCGACACGGTGTTCGCCCGGATGGCATACGAGGTTCTCGACGGTCTTCGTAAGGCCCGAGCCGACGCGATTCCCGCCGCCAGCGGCTACGGCCGCCCCACCATCGGAGCCCGCCGCTTCGACGAGAACGAGGTCCCAGTGCCGGTCAAGACAGCTAACGCTTGGAACCGCCGGCTGCTGAACGAGCTGCAGCGTCTTGCCCGCGACGAGTTCGACTTCGTCGACGCAGCGGGTATCGACCTACTCGTCCGCGACATTGAAGGGTCGCTCGGCCCTGCAGACGACAAGGCGAACCGTATCGCCACCCTCAAGGCCAGGTCGCAACCCGACATCCGCATCACGGGATCAGTCACGATGGCCGGCACGACGCCAGTGCTCGCATACCAGGCAATGGAAACCGGCGGCGGACGTTTGCTGTCCTCGACGGCGCCGCGCCGGATGAAATTTTCCGAAATCGGCCGTGCACCATTCGTCGCGGCAAGCGACGTGCAGGCAGAAAGTACCGCTGCCAACGCGCCAGACGGCTTGGTCGAAGAAGCGGAGATCCGTCTGCGCGCGCTCGGCTACGACCCGGGGCCTGTGGACGGAATCCTGACCGAGGAAACGCGACGCGCGCTTCGCCACTACCAGCTCGATTCTGCGTTGCCGGCTAACGGCCGCATGACAGGGCGCGTCATCGAGAACATGCGCCGTGACACGCGTTGATCGAGGAAAGAGGGAGAAGACCCTGATGGATATGCACCCCGCACCCCAGCAAGAAAACGCGATGACGGAGATCGCGCTGGCGCTCGCCATGGGTTTCTTTAGCCTTATGGTCTTGACGCTTATATCCATGGGCGCCGGGGCGGGCGAGAGCGGCGCATCGGACGCTCGCACGGTTGTCGCGGTCGCACCGTCGACGAGCACGAGCTCCGCCGCGAGGGAAAGTGCAGACAGAAACGACCTGATCGTCATCTTCGACGGGGTGAGATTCCTCGATACGACACTTACGGCCATTGATCCCGGAGCCGCAGCAAGGCAAGCACAACAGGGGGGGCGGCGCGTCATTCTCGCACTCGATCCCTTGCTCTCCGTCCAGAAGGCAATGGAAGCGCGCGAGCGCATCGGCGTACAGAACCTCGTCGTCTCGAGCCTAGACGAAAGCTGGCTCATGGCGTTGCGCAGCAAGGCGGCAATCCGATGAAAACCGGACTTTGCACCCTCGCCTTCGCAACCACCCTCTTCGCCGCAGCCTACTCCGGCGCGACCGCCGCCGCGCGCGATAACCGGGCCGCTACCGCGGGCGACATCAAGCGGATCGTCATGGCAGAAGCGCGGAAGATGCAGGTCCCGACGGCCCTCGCGCTCGCCGTCGCCCATGTCGAATCCGGCTTCGATCCGTATGCGGAAAGCCATGCGGGCGCTCGCGGCGTGATGCAAATCATGCCGGCGACTGCGATAGGCGAATACGGCGTCGCCGCCGACTGGCTGTGGAACCCGCGCATCAACATCCGCATCGGGCTTCATTTTCTTAAGCGGCTGATCTCACGCTACGGTCGCACCGATGTCGCGCTCTCCCATTATAACGGCGGCTCGCGCGTCGGACCGCCCGGCCAGGCCCGCGTCCTGCCGTACACCCGAGGCTACGTCATCAAGGTCCACCGGCTTGCCGCGCACTACCGGTCGCGAATCCGCAACGGGCGGGTCTGACCTGCCAGCCCTTCACAGGAGTAACAAACATGACTTCCATCACCCTGACCAAAATAGGAAAACGGGCCGCCGTCCTCGGCGTCGCCCTTGGCGGCATGACGGCCTGCGTCATGGACGGCGCAAGCGCGCCGCCTGATACCAGCTATCGGGAGGCCCGGTATGAGCAGATCCAGCAGCTCAAGGCCTTCGAGCGCTGCCGCAACGAGGGGCTGCTTCTCGATGCTTCTGCGCGGGCGCGTGGCGCGACCGACGCGTTCCTCACGAGCGCCGACGTATTCACCAAGTGCAACGACGAGATCGGTGACGCTGCCGAGATCGCGCCCGCTGCCGAGCGCATGCGCCTCCACGCGCTGAGTGTCGTGAACTATATCCGCGGCGGCGACGTCGAGCGCGCGAGGCGCCAGTTCGACTCCTTCAAGGCTCACTGGCCAGAAAACGATCTCTACCTCGCCGGAGGCACGTCCTTCATCGCGACGGCCGGAACTCTGCTCGGCCGCACCGAGCGGCAGACGTTCGGCACCTTCATGGCGCTCAACGTCACCGACGAGATAAAGCGCGAGCTGCGCAGAATGAACCACTGGAAGAACCGTTGAACCGAGGAAAGGAGGGTCCAACAATGCTGACGCAAACCACAATTCGGGCAGGCGCGATGGCACTATCAGTCGCCGCGGCTTTCTCGGTCGGCGCGCAGGCCGCGCCCGCCACCGCATCCGCTATCGGCGGAAAATGGACGCCGACGGCGAGCGAAAAGCTCGTCAAGCTGCACGGCGATTACCTAAAGAAAGTGGTCGACAACGACTTTGCCCGTTCCGGACTAGCCGCCGAACTGTCGCGGCTAAACGAGGATATCGGCCTCAAGACACGGACGCTCAGGGACCTGCAGACCGCGGTCGACCGGGCCGACGGCGAATTGAGGCTCGAACTTCAGCACCAATTCCTGGAGGAAAAGCGCGCCTATCTCTCGCTGATGAGGGAGCAGCAGGACGTTCGCCGAAAAAAGGCTGCGACAAAGGTCCGGATATACGAAAAACTGCTGTCAAAGATTAATGCGCCAGTCCGCGATGCGAGCCCACAGCAGAAAGAGTTGGTCGCTAAGCAAACGGCGGCACGCCAGCGCTTCGAAAATTCGATCGCGCAGATAGACACCAAACTCTTGCAGTCTTCTCTCACAGCCGAAAGTCGGTATTCGCGGGACTACGCGAAGAACCTCTCGGCCATTGAGGCGCTCATCGGCGCTGTTAAGGCGCACCCGATGAACCAGTCGCCGCAGATCGCGGGCGTCCCGGTCACCCGCGCTGAATACGTCCGCCAGCTAATCGCCGAGAATAAGGCTGACCTCGCCATCATCGAGCAGGAGCAGTCAATCCTGGCCTACATGGCGAAGCTTATCTCGCTCGATGCGCTGGCACTGTCGGAAGGCGTAGTCGCCGACGATGAGACTGTTCTAGCCGAGACCAACAAGTCCGCCGAGGCCGGCCCGTCTGCGTCGGTCGAATTCTTCGTTTCACGCTAATCGGAGGGATATTCTTATGAATTTCGCAAACTATCTGAAACGTACAAAGCTTGCCCTTGCCGCCGCCGCGGCGCTTACCTCTCCCGTCCTGATCATGCCCGGGTTGGTAGAAGCCGGGTCGCTCGAAAATCTTGAGCGCGAACGCGCGATTTTGATCGAAACGCTGCTCTCCAGTGACCTTCCCGCGCAGGATCGGCACGCCCGCGTCGCCGTCGCGCGGTCGAGGCTCATCGACCTGGAACGCATGGTGCTGCGCGACAAGGATCTTGCCGGCAAGAACACGCCAGTCGTCCGCGCCGCATTCGAAAATTATGACCTGACGTTCCTGGTTCATGCCGCCACAGAGAAAAACCGGGCGCTGACCGACCACTGGCTCACCGAGGTCGGTGTCTCGACACAGGCCGTGATGAACGCTCGTATGGGGCGGCGTTGACATGCGCGCCCTCGTCCGCACCCTCGGCCATGGCTCGCAGGCGGCAAGCTACATGCTGGGCGGCCTTGTACTCGTGACCGCGCTTGCCGTCGTCCTCCTCTCGCGCGACGTTTCGCAAATCACGGGCTGGGCGCTTGACGTACTTGGCGTCGGATTCCTCGCCCTGCTGGCGGGGCTCGTCTTCGCCGCGTTTTTCAGCCTCGTCCGGATGCAGCGCGGCGACAGCACCGGGTCGGATCGCCTATTTTGGTTCGAGACAGGGCTGCAAGCCGCGAACGGCGTCGCCACGCTTGCACTCACGTTCACCTTGCTCGGCATAAGCTTGGGCATCGGCAGCCTCGCTGGCCAGAGCCTAACCCCAGAGACAGTGCAGGACGTCATCCGAGACCTCACCGCTAACTTCAGCCTCGCCTTCATGACTACCGTCGTGGGTCTGCCGCTCTCGGCGGGGCTCCGCGCCGCGCTAGTGATCGCCTATCGGCTCGAGACGGCCACGATCCCCTCCATGCCGCAAAGGAGCACCCCATGAAATTTCTGTTGTTCAACGTCGTCGTCGCCGGGGCGCTGATTTTCCTGATTGCCGGCGACCGTGCCGACCTATCAAAGAGCGTCGGAACCGCCGTCGCCGCCCTAATGGACAGGAGCCCGAACGTCGCCAAAGCGGCCGAGCTCGTGCCGGTTGCCGCGCCAAAGCCGGCAGTCCCTGCCGTCGTCCCTGTTGAAGAGAAGCCCAAGATCGAAGCATCCGCTTCTGAAAAAATCTCTGGCGCTGGGGCCAAGCCCGAGCCGGTTACCGCGCCGAAGCCGGCAGCGCCCGCCGCCGTCCTTGCTGAAGAAAAGCCCAGAACCGAAGCGGCCGCTCCCGAGAAAATCTCTCTCGCTGCGGCCGAGCCCGTGCCGGAATTGCCGAATCGACGAACCTCCGGCGCCGCACCGCCTTCGGCGCTCGAGCTGCCACGGGACGTTGCGGAGCGCCGAAAGGAAGTGCTCAAAGGCCTTCTCCCGAACGAAATTAGCGCAGAGAAGATCATCGAGGTCGACCCGAGCAAATTCATGTCGGCAGACCAGCGCCGCCGCGATCTGATCCTGCTGTCGGAGGAGATGGAACTATTCTCCGCCGATACGCTCGGCCGGTAGAATGCCCCACGCACGGCGGGTAGCGGTTGGCTCGGCGTCGGGTGCTGTCTCGCTCGGCCTCGGTCTGGCGCTCGCTCTGATGCTGATCGGCCGCCCACTATCAGACCGCGTGCCCGAACCACAGAGAGCTGCCGAAACGGCCGTCTCCAAGGTCGATCGGACCCACCTGCAGGAAGTCGTTGTACTGCCACCGCCACCGGAGGCCGGAGCACCCGCTAAAAGGGCGGCAGATGAACCGCCGCCTTCAGTGCCCCAAAAGGCGCCCGGGATAACCCCTCTCGCGCCTCGCCCGGAACGTAAGATCGAGTTAACGCCTCTGCAGCCCCGGCCGGACGCCGCTTCCACCGAAATGGACGCGCCTTCGAGGCCAACAAGCGCGGCTGCGCCGGCTAATCCCGCGGCAGCCTCAACAGAACCCCTGCCAGAGCCGGCGATACACACTTCGCCGGACGAGCTCGCGGAAGGGCGCGTGCTGCTTCGAATCCTCGAGACGGGCAAGGGTCCGCTTGTACAGATCGCCTGGCCAGACGACCCCGCAGTACAAACGCGTCTCTATACGCTGCTCGCCGCCTGTCACGGGATGGAAACCGTTCTTCTCGGCCCCGGCGACAGGCTGTTCGCCGCGAACGGGCGCAAGGGCGAGGCAAAGGAGATCAATCCCGATAGCACTAGCACTTTCGTCCGACGACCAGTCGGCGCTACTACCGCCAACGAACGGGACACGATCACTCGAACCCGGCAACGTCATGGGCTCACCGAAGGCACGCCTGTGCGGCTGTTCCCGCGTACCGTGGACGCCGCCCTTCTCGGAGGGTTGCAAGCCGCGGTAGGACCGAACTATCTCGGTCGACGGCTGATCCGCGCCCGTTACCGGCTACTCGGTAACCGGGTCACGATCGATCGGATCGATGCCGACGGCACGCCTGTCACTGGAACCATCGCATTACCACGAGTGCGCGCCTGCCGATAAGGCGAAAAAGGGCGCTTAGAAAGCCGCCCTTTCGCGTCTTTTCCGCCGTCCGTTACTCGGCGGCCTGCGCCGAGTCCCTCTGCTCAATGATCTCGAGCAGCTTGGGCGGCGACATGGGCAGAGACTGTGGCCGAACGCCGATGGCGTTACCGATCGCGTTGCCAATGGCGGCCATGGTCGGCACCACCGGCACCTCTCCGACGCCGCGTAGGCCGAACGGATGCTTGGGGTTCGGCACCTCGACGATAACCGTGTCGATCATCGGCACGTCAGACGTGACTGGCATTCGGTAATCAAGAAAGCCCGCGTTCTGCAGCCTTCCATCCTCGCCATAGACGTATTCCTCGTTAAGCGCCCAGCCAATACCCTGCACGGCACCGCCCTGGTACTGGCCTTCGACCTGGAGCGGGTGGATCGCCTTGCCAGCGTCCTCGACGACCGTATAGCGGGTGACGTCGGTGCGGCCGGTCTCCTCGTCGACCTTCACGTCGACGATGTGGAGACCGAAGCCCGGTCCGGCGCCGGTGACGTTCATCGACGCGCTCGCTGTGACCGCCCCGTGCGACATGGTCGTCTGCTTGGCGATGTCAGCGATCGACAGCGGCTCGAACTCACCAACATTGGCGCTTGCGGGACGGCATTCTCCATTCTCGAACATCACGCCGTCCTCCGGCACGTCCCAGATCTCGGCGGCGCGCTTGACGAATTCGTTGATGCACTGGCGCGCGTTGTCTACGACGGTCATGCCGACCGAGAAGGTCGTCCGGCTGCCCGCTGTCACGCGGTTGAAGCCGAGCGAGTTGGTGTCGGCCATCTTTACGCGAACCTTGTCGACGTCGATGCCAAGCTCTTCAGCCGCCATCATGGCAATTGAGATGCGCGAGCCTGCAACGTCAGCCGTGCCTGTGATGATCGTCACCGTACCGTCGGGCGCGATGTTCATAGCTGTCGACGTTTCGCCACCGCGGTTAAACCAGAACCCGGCAGCGATGCCGCGGCCTTCGCCAGGCTTCACCGGCGACGTGTAATGGTCACACTTTTTCGCAGCCTCAAGCGTTTCAACAAAGCCGATGGGCCCGAAGGTTTCGCCGTAGATCGTAGTGTAGCCCTCAGTCGCAGCATTCTTGAGCCGGAGGTCAATCGGGTCCATACCGATCTTCTTCGCCAGTTCGTCGATTACGCCTTCAACGCCGAACACGATCTGCGGCACGCAGGGCTCGCGGAACGAATTCCCCTTGGGCCGCTTGGAAACGACCTCGAACGACTCGATATAAACGTTATCGAAATCGTAGCGCGTAAACATGGCGTTCGGCCCGTTGAAGTACATGGAGCCCGTGAAGATGCCGGTCTGAAATACGATCTCGGCCTGCGCGGCGGTGATCTTGCCGTCCTTCCGGACACCCATCTTGATCGTGTAGTCGGTCCCGGAAACGGGGCCCGTGCCGCGAAATACCTCGTCGCGCGACATCACCATCTTGACCGGCCGGTTCGCCTTCTTCGAAAGCAGGATGGCAATAGGCTCCGGATAGAAGCCGGTCTTGCCGCCAAATCCGCCACCAAGCTCGGACTGCTGTACGTTAATCTTGTTGCCGTCGATCTTCAGGATCGCCGACAGGCGGTCGCGATAGACAAAGGGCGCCTGCGTGCAGCACCACAGCTCGACCTGGCCGTCTTCGGAATAGTCGGCAACGCAGCCCTGCGGCTCGATATAACCCTGATGCATGGGCTTAGAATCGAAGTGACGCTCGACAATAAAATCCGCTTCCGCGAATCCCTTCTCCACGTCGCCCATCTTGGAAACCATACGTTCGGTAACGTTGGTCGGCTCATCGCTCGGCTCGTCGAGGCCTTTGGTGCGCAGATAATCATGCAGGATCGGTGCACCCGGCTTCATCGCGTCGACAGGGTCGATGACGTGGGGCAGGATCTCGTAATCCACCTTGATCAGCTTGAGCGCGCGCTTCGCAATCGCATCGCTGGTCGCCGCGACTCCGGCTACCGGATGGCCATCGAAAAGCGCCTTCTCGCGCGCCATCGCCGTTCGGGTCATGTCGCCAGCAACGCCGCCCTCGGGAATCTCGGGGAAGTCGTCACGCGTAACCACCGACTTGACGCCGGGCAGCGCTTCGGCTGCCGACGTGTCGATCGACTTGATGATCGCGTGCGCGTGAGGGCTCCTGAGCGTCCGGCCGAAGAGCATGCCGGGCAAGAAGAAGTCGGCGCCGAACCGGGCCTTGCCGGTTACCTTGTCGAGGCCGTCGTGCTTAACCGGGTTGGTGCCCACGATCTGGAGATCGCGCTCCGGATCGAACTTGGGATCATCGAGAATGCTTGCCATGTTCAGGCTCCTCTCATCTCTTCAGCGGCCGCCATGACGGACCGCACGATCTTGTCGTAGCCGGTGCAGCGGCAGAGATTGCCCGCCAGCCAGAACCGGGCCTCGGTTTCGGTCGGATTGGGGTTCTTCTCGAGCAGCGCCTTCGCGGCGACCAGGAAGCCTGGCGTGCAGATGCCGCACTGAAGTCCGTTCAGGTCCAGAAAATTGCGCTGTAGCGGGTGCAGCTCGTCGCCCTTCGCCATGCCCTCGATGGTCTCTACAGATTTTCCGTCGGTTTCGGCCGCGAGAACCAGGCACGAACAGACAAGTTCACCGTCCAGTATGACGCTACATGCGCCGCAATCACCCGTCGAGCATCCTTCCTTGGTGCCTGTCAGTTCCAGCTCGTTGCGAAGGACGTCGACGAGCGTCTGTTGCGGTTCGCACAGATACTCGTAGTCGTCCCCGTTTACTGTTGTTGTGACGTGAATTTTCTTTGACATCAGTTCGCCTTTGCCCTTTCCAGCGCCTTGAGTGCGGCCCGCTTCGCGATCACGCCCGACGTCTTAATCCGATATTCCTTGGTACCCCGCTTGTCGGAGATCGGATTGCATGCAGCGCGGACCGCCTCCGCCATTTTCTCCAGCGCAACGTCGTCGACCTTGGTCCCGACCAGCGACGCGCCCGCTTCCGCGACCAGCAGCGGTCGCGGCGCGACCGCGCCCACGGCTACCCGCGCCGCGGTGCAGGTTCCGTCGCCATCCAGCGTCAGGTTCACTCCCGCGCCAACAACCGCGATGTCCATCTCGGTGCGGGGCGTCAGCCGCAGGTAGCAGTCACCCGAGTGCGCCGCGCGTTTCGGGAACGTGAAGGACACGATTAGCTCGTCATCGGCGAGCGAGGTCTGCCCGGGCCCAATAACAATGTTCTCGACGTGCTCTTCGACTTGGCCGCCGGGCCCAATGATGTTGGCAACAGCTCCCGCCGCGATCAGCGCTGGTACGCTGTCGGCCGCCGGCGAGGCGTTGCACAGGTTTCCGCCAATGCTCGCGCGGCCCTTGACCTGCACCGAGCCGATAAGAGCGACGCCGTCGCAAACACCGGCCCAGGCGGCGCTGAATCCAGGATCGTCAATGATGGTCATGCCGGAGACCGCCGCGCCGACGGTCCACACCCCGTCCTTTTCCGATATGGCGGTCAGCTCGGGAATGTTCTTGATGTCGACCAGAAGCTCTGGCTCGATCATCTCTGAATGAAGCTGGACGAGCACGTCGGTCCCGCCAGCGAAAATCTTCCCAGCGCCGTTCGCGCCGGACAACAGATGCACGGCGTCATTTAGTGTCGACGGCGCCTCGTAACGCATGGATGTCATGCGACCCCTCCCTTTGGTTCCGCGCTGTCGCGGATCGTTCGTTCCCGAATGATTTTACAGGAGTTTTGCGGCGAAAGTCACGCCGCGACGCCCTGGATTCTTAGGCCTCTTCAACTTATATCGCTCGCTGAGTGACGCTCGGGAACGCGGAGTTCCTCCGGCCCCGTCACCTTGTTGACGCGGCGGCCGCGCTGGATCGGCTTTCGCGCTTGCAGCTCCTCGGCCCAGCGCATCGCGTTCCTGTAGGATTTAACTTCGAGGAACTCGGTTGCCTCGTACTGGTTATGCAGCAACAGGTTCCCAAACCAGGCGAAGCACGCGATGTCGGCGATCGTGTACATTTCGCCGCACATGTAGGGCCGGGCGGCGAGGTTCCTGTCGAGCACGTCGAGGAGCCGTTTAGTCTCCATCGTGAAGCGGTCGATGGCATACTGAATCTTCACCGGCGCGTAGTGATAGAAGTGCCCGAAGCCGCCGCCGATATAGGGCGCGCTTCCCATCTGCCAAAACAGCCAGGACAGGCATTCGGCCCGCTCGGATGGATCGGACGGGATGAACTTGCCGAACTTCTCGGCGAGATAGAGCATGATCGCGCCGGACTCGAAGACGCGCGTCGGCGGATCGGT
>JAYPPO010000004.1:0-154676 GCA_038131485.1 Alphaproteobacteria bacterium | reverse complement strand
GGCCGAACAGGGCGTTGCCCTGGCGCGCGAACCGCGAAGTTCCCCAACCCGATTCCTGCGCCGCCTGCGCGACGGCGAGCCGCGGCGGCACGATGTCGACGCGCTTCAGCAACGCCTCAATATCCATCGGCTTCGTCTTGTAGCGTTTGGCCATTTTATCAAGCCAGCGCTTGTCGCGGGGCCTCAGGTCGCGCTCGGCCTGGACCTCGCGGCGGAGACGCTGAAGCCGCTCGCGGTCGCGGCGGATGCGCTCGTTCTCCCGAAGGACGTGCGGCAGGACGACGGAGACGAAGACCGATTTCCGCAGGTCCAGATCGTTTACCGCCTTGAGGTCGTCCGGAAGCTGCGCGACGAAGACGGGCGGGATTCTCTCGAAACCCGACCGACCGACCGCCTGCGGATCGAAACCGGCGCCTTTGAAAAGATCCACTGTCGCCGCGACCGAGCTCGGCGCATGCATGCGCTCGTATTTGCCCGGCACCAGCAGCGTTGCAACCCATATCGGAAGCGCGAGCGCGATCAATCCAAGCGCGACCGCCGATCCAAAAAATCTAATGCCCCGAACGGTCATCTCACTCTTCTGAAAGCCCGACGCCCAGAATATCGCCCAAAACCGAAAAATTGGATAAGGATTTTTTACTGGGACAACCATTTCCGGAACGCCAAAAACCGAATATCCGCAACAGGGTCGTCTTCCGGCCTCCCGTATCGCTCCGGCCGGCAGCCATTCTGCTACGTTGAACCGATGTCGATGACCGATATCTGCCCCGTATGCCTTCGTCCACTCGGCACGCGTCGGGAAAGCCACCACCTTTTGCCGCGGTCCGAAGGCGGCCGCGAGACGGTCGACTGCAACCGCAAGATTCACAGCGTCCTGTGCGAGCGCGAGCTCGCGACCGGCTACGCCGCGCCCGACGCGTTGCGCGCGCGCCCCGAAATCGCCGCCTTCGTCAAATGGGTGGCAAAACGCCCACCCGACTTCCACCGGCGGCTGGAACAGAAGCGACGAAGCTGAACAGAAGGCAATGCGCCCGCTTCCCTTCCCCTCCCCGCATCCGCATGCTTTTCTTCGCAAACCATTAGGGAGGATTTCATGGAACGCGAATTCATTCACGGCACTTGGCAGAAGAACCGCTCGTTCTCACCGGCCGTTATTACGAAGGGCGCCGACCAGCGCATTATCTGGCTTGCCGGTTACGGCGCGCCGCAGACGCCTGACGGAACGTCACTCGCCGGCGATTTCGAGGCGCAAACGCGCCAGTCGTTCGCCAACATGGAAACGTTTCTCGAGCAATGCGGCGCGACGCTCGCCGACATCGTGCAGATGACGGTCTTCATCATCGATGCGCGATACGGCGACCGCTTTACCGAGTTGCGGAAGGAATACTTCCCCAACGGTAACTACCCGGGCAGCGCTGATCACCGTCGCCGGGTTCGCACAGCCCGAAATGATGGTCGAGATCCAGGCGATCGCCGTCGTCGAGGGCTAACCCCCTGAGCGCCGTCAGGCGGCGACTACCTCGTTCGCGAACAGGCGGCCAGCCTCGCGCAGGGCATCGATTAGTTCCGCCAGCAGCGGCGTTACGGTGCCGTGCTCGCGCAGCGTGAAGCCGATGGGCCGGACGCCGGAATGCCAGCGAATGGGAATCACGCCGATATCGCCGCGCTCGATCTCCGCGGCGAACAGTTCCGCCGGATTTGCGGTCACGAAGCCGCCGGACATGAGAACGCCCTTAACGCAGAGCATCGAGTCCGTCTCCACGATGAAGCGCGGCGGATCGAATCCTTCGAACCTGAACTCGTTGGCGACTATCTGGCGGATCGCCGCCGAGCCGCGTGAGATCACCCAGGCGGCCGACTGGAGCTCATCCAGTCCGACCTCGTCGCGATCGCAGAGCGGATTGTCGCTGCGGGCAAGCACGGCGAGGCTATTCTGGAACAGCACCTCCTCGACCAGATGCTCATGCCGCGACATGCCGCTGGCGAGCGAGCCGATGACGATATCGATTTCGCCGCGATGAAGCGCATCGAGTTGGGTTTCGAACGATTCGTTCCGGACCTCGACCGAAAGGTCGGGGCGCGTCGCGTGCAGACGGGCCAGCACCGGCGGCACAAGCGTCGCCAGGCCAATGGGGGTCGCCCCGATGACCAGATGCCCCGCTTCAGCGCGGCGGAGGTCCGACAGGTCGCGGGTGACGTGGCGGAGTTCCGCCTCGATCGTTCGCGCATGTTGCGCCAGCGATTCGCCGAACCGCGTCGGAACGACGCCTCGTCCCTCCCGTTCGAGCAGGGGAACTCCCAGCGAGTCTTCGAGTTGCCGGATGGAGCGGGTCAGGGCCGGCTGAGAGACGTTGAGCGCATCTGCAGCGGCCGTCACGCCGCCGTTCTCCACGACGGCAAGCAGGTCCAGCATCTGGCGGACGTTGAACCCGCGAAGTTGGGATAATTCATGCATAATGATTATATATTAATCAGGAATATATATTGGAAACAACATATGAATTGGGGCATGTTTCGCACGCTTTGGACGACCGTGGCATCGAATAGCATTCGGTTAAATTCAATAAAACCAAGGGGTCCGAGGCGAGGCTCCACGGCTGGGAGGCGGCGCTCCGGTTGCGGCGAATGAAAAAGGGATTTTCCCGTCCGGGAACGCCCGTCGTTCCCCGCAATTCGGAAGTCGGCACTGTCTCCCAACTCTCAATTCGATGAGATTATGCGGAGAAATCCGCGATACTGAAGAAGTTGAATTAACCTGGGTGGGGTGAGGAGCTGCGTAACGCGGCGCAGCTAGCGAAAGGGCTGGATCGCTCAAAAAGAACGATCAAACTTGATAAGGGAGTAACCGTTGGGTCCTGGCGCGACAGAGCGCCAGATGCGTCGAAGACGGTTTCGCGAGCCAGCCCGTCGCCGAATACGAAGACCAGAAAATTATCCGGGTTACCCGACTGCGTCTTTTGAGACGCAGTTTTTTTATCACAGCAGGGCTAGGACGCGACGCGGCGTCAGCGGCAACTGGGTCACGGCGCCTGGCCGGCCGACGGCATCATCGACGGCCGCCGCGATCGCCGCGCCGACGGCGTTGATCCCGGCCTCGCCGGCTCCTTTCACGCCGAGCGGGTTGAGCGGGCTCGGCGCATCCTCGCGGAGTACGATTTCCGCGGCGGGAACCTCCGTTGCGCCCGGCAGCAGATAGTCGACGAAGGTCGACGACAACGGCTGGCCGTTCGCGTCGTAGAGAAATTCCTCGGATAACGCGCCGCCGACCCCTGCGCGAGCCCACCCTGGATCTGCCCACCGACGAGCATCGGGTTGATCGCGACACCGATGTCGTAGGCGACTAGATACCGCTCTACCGAAACGAGACCCGTATCGCGATCGAGCGCAACGACGGCGCAATGAAGCCCGTAAGGATAGTTCATATGGGCGGTGTCGTAGCGGCCTTCCGCGCTCAATGAGGCCGCGCCGCTCGCCGCCACGATTTCGCCGAGCGCGATCGATGCGCCAGTCTCGAGGTGACGCGCAGCGCCGTCAGAAATCTCGATCTCCTCTGCCGACGCCTGCAATCGCTCGGCCGCAACGGCCGAGAGTTTTTGGCGTAGCGCCGTCGCCGCGTTCAACGCAGCGGTTCCGGTCATCACAGTCGTCCGGGACGCGTGGCTGCCGTACCCCTCGTCGATACGGTCGGTGCGACCGCACACGACCGAGACGCAGCCCATATCGACACCGAGCGTCCCGGCAACAATCTGCGCCATTGCCGTCCCGACGCCCTGACCGAGATTGGCGGCGCCGGTGACGAGCTCGACGTTGCCGTCGCAGTCGACCGATATCTCGACTTTGTCCGTCGGCCCGAGACCCGATTTCTCGACGAAGAACGCAAGCCCGACGCCGACGGTCTCGCCGGCCTCGCGGCGGGCGGCCAAGTCGGACTTCAGATTTTCCCAGTCGAGCGCAGCAAGCGCATCGTCTAACAGACCAGCGTAATCTCCCGAGTCCAGAATGACGTCGACTTCCAGCGCATCGAGCGGGCGCTCGTAGGGCATCTGCTCGGCGCGCACGAGATTGCGTCGACGGACCTCGACCGGATCGAGCCCGGTCTCGACGGCGATCGCATCCATCTGGCGCTCGCGCACGAACGTGCCCTCATAGCGGCCCGGTGCGCGATAGGTGGCGGCCGGAGTCTTGTTCGTCAGCCGGACATGGCCAGCAACGCGGTAGGCAGGCACGACGTAACCGCCGAGCGTCAGCCCGGCCGTCATGTCGGGAACGCGCACGCCGTGGGTCCGGAGATATGCACCCTGGTCGTGCCAGAAGCGGTTCTCGATGCCGAGGATGCGGCCCTCGCCGTCGATGGCGGCCCGGATATTGTGACGCTGTTCGCGCGACTGGTTCGCCGTCAGCAGATGCTCGCGCCGGTCCTCGATCCAGCGAACGGGCCTACCGAGCCGCAGCGGCGGCGCACAGCAGGAAATCGTCGGGATACAGCTCGCCGCGAATTCCGAAGCCGCCGCCGACGTTGCCCTCGAACAGGTTCACCTTCGAGCGGTCGAGCCCCAGCGTGCGGGCGATCAGGTCGCGATTGGGATGCGGACGCTTGGTACCGCCATGGAGCTCCAGGATACCGGAGTCGGGATCGACGCGCGCGACGCCGCCGCGGCACTCCAGCGGCACACCGCTGTGACGGCCCATTCGAAGATCGAGCTCGATCACCCGGTCCGCGGCCGCGAACGCCGCGTCGACATCGCCGTAGCCCTTCTCGATCACGGTCGGCTCGGTATCCACGCCGTCGAGGAATCGCCGGGCGACGCGTCAGCTTCCAGCAGCGGCGGCAACTCGGCAATGTCGAGCGCGACCAGCGCCGCCGCGTCTTCGGCAATAGCCGCGCTTTCGGCGAACACCGCTGCCACCGGCTCGCCCACGAACCGCACGCGCGCGTTGGCGAGGACCGGCTGTTTGTAGGGATCGAGCCCGGTGTATTTGGTCGCGCGAAAATCGATGGGTGGAATATCTGCGACGTCGTCCGCGGTCCACACCGCGGCTACGCCGTCGAGGCCGAGCGCTACGCTCGCATCTATGCCGCGTATCTCGCCGTGTGCAACCGGCGAGCGCACGACCCGCATATGCAGCATGTCCGGGAAATGCCAGTCTCCGGCGAACAATCCCTTGCCGGCAAGCAGCGTCTCATCTTCGATGCGGGGGATCGATTGACCTATCTGTCCCCGTCGGGTGGCGGGGTCGTATCTGGCGTCCTCTGGCATGATATATCCGGATCAGAAT
The DNA here is from genome assembly GCA_038131485.1 of Alphaproteobacteria bacterium. Lineage (GTDB taxonomy): Bacteria > Pseudomonadota > Alphaproteobacteria > MPNO01 > UBA830 > JAYQUR01. The sequence goes on along the minus strand of JAYPPO010000004.1, from coordinate 149,399 downwards.
AGGCGGTCAGAATAGACTATCGGTGCAGGGCTGTCCGCCCGTCGCGCCTCGACCCCGATCAATCGCCCTTCGCATCGCGGATCGCCTGCCAGACCCGCGCCGGGCTTGCCGGCATATCGAGATCGCGAATGCCGAGCGGTCCGATAGCGTCCATGATCGCGTTCATCACCGCAGGCATTGCGCCGACCGTGCCCGCCTCGCCGACGCCTTTGACGCCGAGCGGGTTGGTCTTGGTCGGCACCGGTTGGGCACCACCTCGAAGTTCGACAGGTCGTCGGCGCGTGGCATGCCGTAATCCATGAACGATGCGTTCAGCAGCTGGCCGCTCTCATCGTAGCGCGCGTCCTCGAGCAGAATCTGGCCCGCGCCCTGCGCGACGCCGCCATGCACCTGGCCTTTGACCAGCAGCGGGTTGAGGACAGTACCGAAATCGTCGACGACGACGTAGTTGAGGATCTCGACCGTTCCGGTCTCGGGGATCGATCTCAACTTCACAGGCATGCAGCCGTTGGGATAGCTCGCGACCCTCGCCCTTGTAGGCCGCTTGGGTGACGAGGCCCGGCTCGACACCTGCCGGGAGCGCACCCGGGTTGAAGGCGGTCTTCACGACGTCATCCGAGACCGACGGACCGGTCAGTGCCGGCCACCGTGAACGTGCCTCGAAAACTCGATATCGTCGACCGCCGCTTCCATCATGTGCGCCGCGATCTCGGCGCCCTTCTCAATCACCTTGTCGGCCGCCATCATCAGCGCTGCCGCCATCGCCGAGGAACGAGCCGCCCGCGCCGAAGCCGAAAGCCAGCCGGTCGGTATCGCCCTCGATGACGCGCACATGATCAGGCTCGAGCCCGAAGCTTGTCGCACAGAAGCTGGGTGTACATCGTCGTTGGCCCTGGCCCTGCTGGGTGGTGCCCGACAGGATCGTCACCGCGCCTGACGGATCAGAAGCGCAGTTCGGCGTCTCCATGCCCGGCGGCGCCGCGCGTTCGATCGCATTCGCGAATCCGAGACCGCGCAGCTTGCCGTTCGCTTCCGAACTCTCCCGCGCGCGGCGAACCCGTCGCGGTCGGCGAAGCCGGATAGCGTCGTCCATTTCAAATTTTTCCGAAATTTCCGGAATCGTACGTGAACACTGGCGAGGTCTTGAACGGCAACGCGTCCGTCGGAATGAGATTGCGGCGCCGCAGGTCAATCGGGTCGTGGCCGAGTTCGCGTGCGGCGATGTCGATCAGGCCTCGATGATGAACGACGCTTCCGGCCGGCTGCCCGCGATATGGTGCCGTCGGATGACTGTTGGACATCACGCCGATCACCTCGACATGCCCGCCGGCGTCGTATAGACGCCGGACAGCCCGCCAAGATTGTTGGTCGCCGGCCCCGGAGCCGATTGGCAAGACGCGCCGATATTGACGAGATTGCGGAGCCGAAGCCCAGAAATTTGCCGTCTCCGTCGAGCGCCAACGCCGCCTCGGCGACGTCTGTCGCGGCCGTGGAAGTCGCTGAGAAAACCCTCGGTGCGGTCGCTCATCCACTTCAACGGACGGCCGGTCAGCTTTGCCGCATAAAGCGCAATCAGGTATTCCGGGTAGACGTTGCCTTGATGCCGAAACTGCCGCCGACATCGGGCGCGATCCGCGAGACCCGCAGTTCCTGGGTGCCGATCACCTGGCTTGCGAGAATGCGACGCGCGACCCACGGATGCTGGATCGGCGCGCGCAGCGTGTAGTGATCGGTCCGCCGGTCATAGATGGCGAGGCAACCGCGCATTTCCATCGCATTGGCGAGCACGCGGCTGATGTTGAAACGCTGCTCGACAACGTGCCGCCCCCGGCGAAGGCCTGCTTCGGTCGCGGCGTCGGCGATCTCGAAGACGAACGCCTCCGTTGCCGCCCAGCTCTTCCCACAGCACACCGGCGCGTCGGCACCAGGGCCTTCGCGGTCGCGGCATTGGCAGGCAGCGCGTCGTAGTCGACCTCGCAACCAGCCTACGCCGCGTCGCGCGCCTGCGTGCTGCAGTCTCTGCGATGACGAACGCGACACCCTCGCCCACCATGCGGACGCGGTCGACGGCCAGCGGATAGAATTTCGGCAGGATGAAGTCCTCGCCGCCGCGGCGTTTGACGGGCGGCCCGATATGCGGGATCGCGCCCCCAGCCGGCCTTGAGCGTACTCCCGGCCGGTCACGACGGCGACGACGCCGGGTTCGGCGAGCGCCGCCGACGCATCGATCGACCGGATATGTGTGTGGGCGTGCGGCGACCGGAGAACGAACCCGTGAAGCTGGCCGTGCGCGCTCTCGTCGTCGACGAAATCGCCGCCCCCGGTCAGCAGCTTCGGATCTTCGAATCTCGGAATTGACTGACTGATGCCGTATTCACCCACGCTCGCCTCCGTTTCAGAAATCGTCCGCGGACTATAGTGCCGCACGACCCAGAACTGTATCTACCAGCGCCGCCGCATCCGCCGGGTCGCTGCCGCGCCAGGCGACATGCTGGTCGGGCCGGACAAGCACGCAGTCGGCGTCGTAGAGATCGCGCGCCGCCGCATCGTCGATGTCGAGGACGTCGATGCCCTCTGGCGCCCGCCGGGTATTGCCGAACCGCAGCAGCGTGAAGCCGCGCGACAGCCGGTCGTGCAGCGGGTCGTCGCCGAGCCACACGTGCGGCGCGCGAACCGGGAATGGCGTTCGGCGTGTAATCGTTGGGATGATCGGGCGGCTTGGCCCCGTCATAGACGATCACCGGCGACGCCTCGTAGCGCAGCCCGAGGAACGCCCCCGGGATGACGAACTCGAACTCGGCATGACGCTCGAAATACGCCCTCAGGCGCGCGCGTTCGGCGGCGCCTTCGGGGGTGTCCTTATCGATCTGGTCGGCCACCTGGACGTTGCCGACGGAATCAGCGAAGCCCTTCGCAAAATTGACGTTGCGAATGCCGATGGGGCGGCGTTCCGCTTCGTAGGACTCGAGCAGCGTTTCTCCGCCCTCGCCCTTCACGACAGCGGCAAGCTTCCAGCCGAGATTGACCGCGTCCGTCGACGCCCGTGTTCATGCCCATGCCGCCCGTCGGCGTGAACAGATGAACGGCGTCGCCGGCAATGAATACCGCGCCTTGCGATACTTCTGCGCGACGAGGTTGTAACCGGCGTTCCAGTTCACCGACGATGATTTCCAGCGAGAACTCTCGACCGACGATCTGGTGGATCAATGCGGGTCGGGTCTTCCGGGTTCACACCCTCGCGCATCGCGAAATGCAGCAGGAACTCTCGATGGCTGTCAACGTGGACGAGCAGGGCGCGCTGGTCGGGAAGCACGGTCCAGTACTGCCACGCTGGCCGATCCGGCAACCAGTTCGGCGCCTCCAGCGTGCGGAAATAAGCTGCGTACATCGGACCGCCCATCATTGGGCGCACGACGCCGGACTCTCCCTCGAGCTCGACTCCAAGCGCCTTGCGAACGGTGCTGTTGCCGCCGTCGCAGCCGACGAGGTAGGAAGCGAAGACGTGTTCCCGTTCGCTGGTCTCGACATTCTCGATCTCGGCGGCAACCGCCTCAGCGCCATCCTCGAAACTCGTAAGGCGCCAACCGAAACGGACCTCTACGCTGCTGAGTGCGTCAATGGAGCGCTTCATCTCTTCCTCAAGATAGATCTGCGAACAGCGGTGCGGCGGCTCGGCCGACGCCCAAGCGCTTGTCCCCGCTCGCGCCTGCGCCAGCGCCTCCGCGCGCGACGGCTGACGGAAGCGGCCAAGCTCGTAGCCGGTCAGCGTGGTGAAATAGCTGAGATCGGTCGGGTGGTCATCATCGAGACCGCGGTTGCGCAGTCTAGCTGCGATGCCGTGCCGCCGTAGGTGCTCCATCGTTCTGCTGCTGACCGCGTTCGCCTTCGGATGACGCGCCGTATCGGTACGCTCATTCACAAGAAGGCAGCGCACGCCTCTCGCCCCGAGTTCGAGCGCCAGCATCAGCCCTACCGGACCAGCACCTGCAATGATTACGTCTGTCTCGTGCAATGTACCATCCGCGAGTTGTCAAAACCCCTCGACCCTAGTTTTAAGATCATCTTTGAGAGCGAACATAGCGGACGACCGGCCTGTTTTAGTCGGATTCTTCCGGAATGCCGGTGATGCGTATACCCGTCCCTGTGGACTTGTAGCGCCGGTTCATCCAGATCAATAGCGACGTCAGCGCCTCCGCGGCAGCTGCGTTGTCGAGCGGACCCGCCTCGATCCCCCGGAGGCCCGCCGCGTCGGCAAGCGCCACAGCTTCGGCGCGCGCCGCCGGATCGTCACCAGCGATCAGCACGTCGCAGTTGATCGCTTTATCCACGTCGGCGAGGTGCTCGGCGGAAACGTTCTGGAAGGCAGAGACGACGCGCACGCCGTCACCTAACACATCTCTCGCTATATTCGCAGCGGAGCCCTCAGGTGGCATCTGAACCCGCATCACCTTAGGCGGAACCAGCGGAACGGTGACGTCTATAAGGATCTTTCCCTGCAGAGCGTCACGCAACGCTTCCAGCGTCGGCCGCTGTGCTGCATAGGGCACTGTCAGAACCGCTATATCGCACGCAGTGGCCGCCGCCGCATTGTCCATACCCTCCGCACCAAAAACGGCTGCCACATTCGCGGCCCTTGCAGCATCTCGGGAGCCAACAAGAACGCGATAGCCAGAACGCGCCCAGCGCGCAGCGAGCCCGGAACCCTCGGCGCCGGTGCCGCCGAGAACGGCTATGACAGGCCTGGTTCCGTTCATGCCGCTTCTCCGCCATGGGCATAACGAGTCGCGGGCGTTTCGACGACCGGCAGCAGACCGGCCGCCGCCGATGCTGCCGCTCGCCTTTCGTCGCCTGCTGGTTCGTATAGAGTCGTGCGGCACCTCGCTATGCGGCCGATATCCTCAATCAGCGCAGCCAGTTTCTCCGGGCCGAATTCCTGACCGTGCGCTGCACCGGCTGCCCGGGAAATCGACTCGTTCATCAGCGTTCCTCCGACATCATCTGCACCAGCATTCAGGCACGCCGCCGCGCCTCGCTCACCCAACTTTACCCAGCTCGTCTGGATGTGAGGTACCAGCGGATGAAGCACAAGCCGCGCGACCGCATGCATCAGCAACGTCTCTCGGAACGTTGGACCGCGCCGCGCCATTCCCTTCAGATAAATCGGCGCTTCCATGTGGACGAACGGGAGCGGAACAAACTCCGTAAAGCCCCCGGTGCGTTCCTGCAGGTCGCGAACATGCAACAGGTGGCGCGCCTGGTGCACAGGACGCTCGAGATGGCCGAACATTATCGTCGCCGTCGTGCGGAGGCCCACGGCGTGCGCCGTTTCTACGACGTCCAGCCACTCCCGTGTCGACAGCTTGTCAGGGCACAGAACCGCGCGAATTTCGTCGTCGAGGATTTCAGCCGCCGTGCCGGGAAGAGAGCCGAGCCCCGCATCGCGCAATCGGACTAGAAACTCACGGACTGAGATCCCCAGCGTTGCAGCGCCCTGGCTCACTTCCAGCGGCGAAAAGGCATGGACGTGGATGTTTGGCGCTGCATGCTTCGCTGCTGCCAGAATTTCGAGATACGTCTCGCCCGTGTAGTCGGGGTGGATACCACCCTGCAAGCAAACTTCCGTCGCACCGCGCGCCCAAGCCTCCGACGTACGACGCGTGATCTCGTCAAGCGCTAGATCGTAGGGCGCACCACGGAGGTTCGCACTCAGGCGGCCCTTTGAAAAAGCGCAAAACCCGCAGCGATAACCACATACATTTGTGTAGTTGATGTTGCGGTTGACAGCATAGGTGACCGTGTCACCACAAACATCACGTCGGAGCGTATCGGCCGCCAAGACCACATCGGCAACGGCGTCTCCTCGGGCTTCGAGAAGTCGGGCGATGCCGCGTTCGTCAAGCCGCGCCCCGTCAGCCGCGCGATCGAGCAAGGTCCGGAGCTGCCCGCCTCCACCATCTAGCGAAGCGAGCCCCATGACCACAGGCGGCTCAGCTGTGGAGTCGCCAGGGGACCACCGGTCGTTCCGCGCAAGGGCACCCGCGTCCATCACTTTAAGCACGTATGGACGAACAGCAGCGTCTAACCATCCGTCGTCGAGTACGTAGCCTGGGTAGACTGGGAGCCTTGGGACAAGCGTCTTACCCGCCGCCGCCGTTTCCGCCGCGAGCACATCGCGGTTCGGCCAGGGCGCCTCGGGATTCACGTGATCCGGCGTCACAGGCGACGCCGCCCCAGTCGTTCAGTCCCGCGCCGATCAGCGCACGAAACCGGCAGTACTTAGATTGGGAGGGGCCTGGATCGACATGCCTGCCCCAAATTGCCGCGTGCATCCGCCACGGTTTGCATCAGACTCTCGAGATCGGGCTCCGGCGCATCGGCCATGCGCGTCCCTGGCTTGGCCCGGAAATTCTGGATGATGATTTCCTGGATATGACCGTATTTGTCGTGGAGATCGCGGATCGCCCCTAGCGCCGCCCGGCGCTCGTCCACGTCTCGCCGATACCGATAATATGCCAGTCGTGAAGGGCACCCGCGCCTCACCGGCGGGCCGGATCGTCTCAAGCGCTGGCAGGATCCTTGTCGAACGATCCATCGTGGACCGCCCCGCGCGCTCAACGATGGCGAAAGCCCCTCGAGCATCAATCCCATCGAAACGGATACGGGACGCAACATAGCGATATCCGCCTCTGTCATCGTGCCCGGATTGAGATGCGGCAAAAGCCCCGTTTCACGCAGGACGAGCCCTGCCATGTCGGCGAGATAGGAAATCGTGCTGTCATAGCCAAGCTCGTCGAGCTCTTCGCGCGCTACTCGGTAACGTAGCTCGGGCTTGTCACCGAGCGTGAACAACGCCTCGGTGCAGCCCGCCTCAACCCCGCTGCGCGCCACCGCCAGCACCTCGTCCACATAAATCATATAGGCCTGTTCGCCGGCTCGCGGCAGCCACCGAAAGCAATGCAATAGCCGCACACGTCGCGACAGAGTTTCGTCCACAGGAATGAAGACTTTGGGGCTATAGGCACGATGTCGCCGAAAAGCCCTCGTCGCAGACGCGCAGCGCGACTAGTGCATTGCCGGAACTATTGGATTGCCAGACGGCTCATATCGGCATCATGCGGAATCAACCGCGCCGCGCAATCCCCAGACCAGAAAGAAGAAACGGCGGCTTGAAGGATGCCCAGCAGGCGGCGCGACAGCGGTTGGTGGTACATGACCCGCCATCAACGACCAGAAACATACCTGGTTCGTGGATCAATTAGACGTACGTTCAGCATTCCCGGCATTGCGCGTAAAGTTGAACGAACCTGGAAGCTGCGCCGTTGACGGATCGAAGATGACGAAAACGTCGAAAAACTTCGTTCTCGCTCCGAAATTGATTTCGATAGAGGAGACTCACCGAGTCGGCAGTGTGGACAGAGGAAGCTCTCCCGTGATTAAAGTCTAGTAAGGCTCATTATCTTGCCCAGTTTTGGCGGAACAAAGCCGTCGATCTCGATTAGATCCGCCGACGCGGGCGCAAAAATTCCTGTTACGCCGATCGCCTCCAGCATGCCTACCCGGAAATTACGCATCCAGATACGGTTAAATTTGGGACTCTCTGAGAGCACGTTTTACAGGTGCGAAGTTTTGCAACCCAAAGGCGTTATCGTTTCACACCGACACAGCCGAAAGGTCCAGAGCATTTAGCGCTTCAGTCAAAAAGGGCTTTCCGTCGGCCAATGGAAAACGTCTCTTAATATCCGACGATGACCTCGCCCGCGTTGGGACTGACGACCTGGCCTGTGATGCTGTCAGTTTCCGGGCCAGCGAGCCGAATACAGCACTTAAAGGCATATCGAGCGGTGGCGGGAATTCATGAGCGGCATGCGCTGGCGGTGTTCTTCTATCCATTCGTCGAGGTGGACTGAAGGTCGTCATGCCGGTAACGATGAAGCCCAGGGCGCGACCGCATTGCGAATGTGCCAAAGGCGCGAATTCCCGCCCATGCTTTCGTCGGGCCGAGATAGCCGACTTCGCTGAACAATAGTGGCTCGCCGTCGCGCTGCCGCCCATGGCGAAGATCGACCGAGATATTAATGATCTTGCCGAACTTCCTATCCTTCATAGCCGACACAACCGCCTTGGTGGTGAAGAACGCGCCACGTGCCTGCACGTCGTATCTCGTTGAAGATTTCGAGTCGATTTCCTCGATCGTCCGACGATGCCCACCGACGCCGGCATTGTTTACCAAAATGTCTACCGGACCCGCCCCCTGGACGGCAGCGGTAAGAGCGTCGACGTCGCGGGCATCGACCGCAAGCGCCATCGCCTGCACCCCCTTCGAGCGCGCCATTTCGGCTGTTTCTTCGACGCCCTCTGTCTTGATGTCGAGCACTACGACGTCCGCGCCGCGTTCCGCCATTAGGACCGCGTGGCTGCGCCCCATTCCGCCACCGGCGCCCGTAATCAGTGCCCGTCTTCCGTCGAGATTGCCGCTCATTTATTTTCCCCTGTTCATGTCCGTCAGGAACGATAGCGCGAGCGGGTCGGCCGACCAAGCCCGCAAACCGCAGCAAACGCGGGGTGCCGACCACACCCAGACCTTTGATGCAGCATGATTGTGTGCCCCCATTGCTTGAGGCTCGCATCGAGCGTAAAACATTTTATATCAAATGATAGGAATTGCCGGTGCCAGACCAAATCGACAGATCCGATCCAATCGAAGACACTCGTATCTTTGATCACGTACAAAGCAGGAAGGGATACCGCCTAAACAAATTGGCCATGTCGATGACCAAGGCAACTAACCGCGAAGCCTTCAAGGCTAACGAAGAATTGTACATGGCCCGGTTTAATCTTACCGAAATGGAAAAACAGCTAATCCGTGACCGGGACTGGCGCGCTATCATGTCGGACCACGGCGGCAATATTTACATGATCATGAAGATCGGAGCGGTACTCGATGGGAGCCTCTACCGAATCGGCGCGCACCAGCGCAGCGAGACCTACAGGCGCCAGTTTCCTCGCCACCGCTAACCTCCGGCGCGCGATAGCGAGAATGATCATGGCTCGCATCGTCGCCGGCATCGGCACCTCACACATCCGTCAATCGGTGTCGCCTACGACGGGGGCGGACGCAGGAAGCTGACTGGAAACCGCTGTTGATGCCTACAGGCCTGTAAGGACTGGTTGCGAGATCTGGCCCCGACATAGCGATCGTTGTCTATAATGATCATGAGTGGAATTTTTTGCTGACGTACCCGACCTTCGCTATCGGCGCGGCGGACAGTTATGCTGTCGGCGACGAAGGCTGGGAGTCGGCGCCACTCCCGACTTTCCGGGCGACGCGGAATTCTCATGGCACCTGTGCAACGAGCTGGTCTACGACGAGTTCGATATAACGGTATGCCAGGAGCTCGCCGTCGGCACGGCTTCATGGTGCCGATGCATCTCTGCGCTGGAATCACGGCGTGGCGGATGCCGCCGACGGCTGGCCGATGAAAGTGGTCCCCGTCGCCATTAACGTCATTCAGCACCCTCTCCCTACGGCGCTTCGATGCTGGAAGCTAGGCCAAGCAATCCGACGCGCGGCTAATAGCTACCCGGAGAAAGTGAAGATCGTGATCCTGGGAACCGGCGGAATGTCGCACCAGCTTAACGGCGCGCGGTTCGGCCATCTAAATACAACCTTTGACAATGACTTTCTCGACAGGCTGGAAAGCGATCCTATGTCGCTGACAGAAATGACCCACCAGCACATCATGAAAGAAGCCGGCGCCGAAGCGGTCGAACTCATTATGGTTAACGATCACGAGCCGCGCTGGGCAACAACGTCCGCGCGTCCACCGCCACTACTACGCACCTATGACGACGGGCATGGGACTGCTAACGCTCGAAGCCGCGTAGCGCAGGTTGTTCAGCGCAAAATGCGAAGAGCCGCGCCAATTGACCGACCCTTCGAAGTTTGAGAAAGCCCCTTAATCAGGCGATCTACAGCACCTCGTACTTGTCGCGCGCAACGCCGGCGAGGTTTTTACCCTCTACACGGATCAGACGCGTGGTCGCGGCGCGATACGGCGAGTGGAGGTCGCCCTCGTTGTAAAGGTGCGCGATGCCAGGAGTGAGGTCGTAGTCCTTGACCTTGCGAACCTTGCCAAGGCTGGCCGTCCTTCGCCGGTTCGACCTTTTCCCAATCGGTCATGGTCGTCACGTGCCCATCGCCTGGCCGTAGATGGCCCAGCTGTCGGCATGATCGTGCCAGGTTCGAACCCTTCTCGCCCTCATAGACATGGGCAAGGATGCAGAAACCATGCTTGTCATCTTCGTAGATGACTTGGCGAGGCGTTGTGTTGCCGTCGAACTGCGAGGCCACGAAATCCGCGTCAGAGCAGGCCTTGGCAATGAACTTGCGAACCTCGTCGCGACCGACCGGGCCGGCGTCCGCGTCCATAGCTTTGCGGCAGTCGGAGGCGAGCTGATCAATCGTATAAGACATGGTTTATTCCCTAATTTTCAATAAGTGTCCTCGGATCGTAGTACTTCTTTACCAAAGATCAAACCGTACAGGTAGTACCCCGCAGGTCAGTCAAAAACCGTATCGGAATAATGACTTGAGTCGACGATCGCCTCAATCACCGTCGGCCCAGACGCAGCGAGCGCATCCGCCAGCTCGGCTTCCAGCGCGGCGGCGTCGCGCACGCCGACGGCCGGCACGCCGAAATAGTGGGCCGGCGGATCGCGGTATTCCTCCTCCTGAAGTGCAGTGCCGTAGATCGCGTACTGGCGGCGCTGCTGCTTAACCCAGATGAGGCAGGCCAGCGGTCGTCCGAGCACAACGACGGGCAATGTTATCCCTAGCCGCTTCGCGGTCGCGAGTTCCGCCGCAAGTCATCTGGAAACAGCCGTCTCCGATCAGGCAGACGACAGGCAAGTCGGGCCGCGCTAGCTTGGCGGCGATCGCGGACGGCAGGCCGAAACCCATCGACGACCAGCCGTTTGTGATGTGGAACGTTTTCGGCGCATGCGCGCGCCACTGGCTAGCGATCTGGTGAGTATGCGCACCGACATCGAAGGTCAGGATACCGTCTTGAGGTAAGATCTTGCGGACCGCGTCGATAGCCATGTGAGGCACGAAGCCGCCGGACTCCGGACGCAAAGCCTTCTCGAACTCCGCGCCATGCGCCTCGACCTCGCCGTCACGCCATCCGGTCTCCGAAGGCGGAAGGCTGGCGAGCACACTCAGCGCCGCATCGAGATCACCGGTTACTTCGCCTTGCAGCCGCACCGACGGCGCGACGTCGACGGGCTCGATGTCTACCTGCAGAAGCGGCACGTCGCCGATCCACGCCTCATACTCGACCTCTATTGTGTCGTAGCCGAGACCGACGATCAGATCTGCATACGAAGGAACTCGCGCTGCATTTGGCGGCCGCGTTCGATGCATCCCAGGCACAGCGGATGATCGTCGTCGATCATGCCCTTCGCCATAGTTGTCACAGCGAACGGCATCGACCGGCGCTCGATGAAATCCCGCAACAGCCTTGGGTCACGCATGCGCATCGCATTCGCGCCAATAATCGCAACCGGCCGTCTCGCGGCGGCGATTAGAGCAGCGGCGGTGGTTACGATCAATTTCATACCCAGCGCCAGCACCCCGACAGAGGTGTTGGCGCCGCGAGATCCAAAACCCGCTCGTCCGTCTTGGCGAGCGCCACGTCTTCCGGCAGATCGAGATGGACGGGGCCCATCGGCTCGGACAGGGGGCGATTCTCACTGCTTCGGCCACCGTCTCTCCCGGCTGAACCGACCCCTCAGCGGCAGCGTCGCCAGCGACGATAAACGCAAAGAGCTGGTGATGGTGATGCCATCTGGATGCGCCGACCGTGCTGGTCGACGTTGAGGTTGCAGGTGATCGCGATCATCGGTGACCAGTCAAGCCAAAGCATCACTGACACCGGTCGCGAGGTTCGTCGCGCCCGGTCAGGCGTAGCGATGCACAACCCAGGCGCGCCCGTCATTCGGCCCATGACGTCAGCCGCAAAACCGGCAGACCCTTCATGCGCGGTAAGAACAAACGGAAGGTCGTACCGGCGCATCGCTTCCATCAACGGCAGCACGTTACCGCTAGGGATTCCGAAACCGTGCGTGGTTCCAGCCTTTTTGAGGATTTGGACTATAAGTTCCGCATTGTTCATGGCGACCTCTTCCCGGAAACGCGGGGATAGCGCGTCCCCGAATGGCACGCAACTTTTCAGTACCGCCATACCGTTTTGCGCGTTGACACAAGTCCGGCAGGTGCCCAGGTTTCCGCGATGATGCGTTCGTTCCGCCTTTCCCACCTAATCGCAACATTTGGCGTCCTAATCGGGCTCATCGTCTGGTTCCTCCCGACGCCGGCCGGTGCGAACCCGCAGCTCATGCCTGTCGCAGGCGTCGTGATCGTCGCGGTTTCGCTATGGGCAACATCAGCGGTGCCGGAATATTTCACGGCGATCATCTTCTTCTTCCTTGCGATGGGTTTTAAAGATCGGGCGCGCCCGTTGTCTTCTCGGGCTTCCACTCGGCCGCTGTCTGGATGATCTTCCGGCGGACTGGTCCTAGGCGCGGCGGTTCAGGAGCCGGTTTCGGCAAACGTCTCGCGGGGCGCGCTACTGCTCATCTTCCACGCAGTTATTTCGGCATCTGTGCGGCTGCGCTGGTCGGCGCGGTTCACGCCTTGTATTCCGTCGAACACCGGAGCGCATCGTGATCGCCAGTCCCGATTTTCCTCGCCTTGTGCGACCGCATCGGCTTCGGTGCCGGCAGCCCAGATCGGGCTGGTATCGTGCTCGCAGCCGGCGCGGGCTCTGTCTATCCAAGCTTCGCGATCCTACCCGCGGCAGTTCCGAACCTCGGCTGGCTCGGCGCCGTGGAGAGCATTCACAAGCTGAAAATCACTTATGGTGAATACCTGATCTACAATTTCCCAGTCATGGGGACGGTTGCCATCCTCGCCCTGCCGTTCATCATCTTCGGGTTGTTCCCCGACGAAGCGGGCGAAGGCGCAGAGATTGAGCGAACGGAAGGCTCCCCTGAGCAGACCCGCCTCATTATCGTGCTGGTCGCAGCCCTCGGACTATGGCTATCGGATTTCGCACACGGCATCTCGCCTGCTTGGATCGCGCTGGGCGCGTCGGTGCTTTGCCTGATGCCGCGGGCGGGCGTCGTGGCGACGAACATCATTGTCGGCAAAGTGTCGTACGCGCCATGGTTCTTCGTCGCCGGCGTCGTCGGCATGGGAGCAGTCGTCGCCAAGGCGGGTCTGGGCACCTATCTCAGCGCGTTTTTGTTCGATATCGTGCCCCTGCACCCGGGCGAGGACCTAATTAACTTCTTCAAGGTCGGTGCAGTCGGCATGGCGATGGGACTCGCAACAACCGTCCCCGGCCAGCCTGCGATCATGACGACGCTAGCCGCCGATGTTGCGGCGACGACCGGATGGCCGCTCAAATCGGTACTGATGACACAACCGATAAGCTGGTCGATGGCACCCTTCGCCTACGAGCTCCCACCGCTGATACTCGCCGCCAATATGGGCGGCGTCTCTATGCGCCGCCTGGCGCGGCTCCTCCTCGCAATGGCGGCGCTGACCTGGATCGCGATGATGCCTCTCCAGTATCTCTGGTGGAAGGCATTGGGTTATTTTGGCTAGTTTTTTCAAATGAGCGCAGGCCCGCGAGATAACGACTAAAACTCGTTGGACCTCTGCAGTGGCATAACGCCTTTTATTAGGCCTCCGCTTCAATAGATCAATTTTTTTCTATCCCAGAACCGTCAGAATCGTGCGCCGGCGTATCGATCCTTCCCGTTGCGCTCAGCAGGATCGCGATGGGTCGGGTCTGCGGAAAACCTGCCAGGACGATCATCATAACCACGGTGATCGGGACGCATAGAAACATGCCAGTCACGCCCCAGATCGAGCCCCATACCGCCAGCGAAACAATCACGATCAGCGGCGACAGATTCAACGACTTTCCCATCATGCGGGGCTCCAGGACGTTACCGAAAACGAACTGCGTTAGCCCAAGACCGATGGTCACAACAAGGAAAGGGCCCAAAGCGGCGAACTGTACCAGCGTCAGAAGGGCCGGAAAGACCACGCCGATCAGCGAGCCGATGGTCGGGATGTAGTTGAGCAAGAATATTAGAAAGCCCAGAAACCAGCGAAGTCGACACCCACGAAGACGAGGATGATCCAGCTCACGACCCCGGTTGCAATGCTAAGGATCGTCTTGACGGCGACGTACGCCTGGGTCCGGCGCTGAATATCGTGGAGCATCGCGAGCACCTCGCGCTCGCGATCGCGATCGGTGAAGATGGCGCTGATCTTCGGCCGGAATGTTCGTTGCTCGATTAGCAGGAACAGGACATAGATTATGATCAGGCCCGTACTACCCGCGACGTCGGCGGCAGCCCGCGACGCCGCGAATGAAGGACCTGACGTCAAACTGTTCCGCCAATTGCTGCAGACTTGGCACCCTGTCCATGCCGACGAGCGCCATCGCGCCCTCGAGGAATTTCTCCAAGTTGGCCTGATAGTTCGGCGCCGCGTCGCTGACCGCCGCGATGTTTCCGCTGATGAGCTGAACGATCAGCGCAATGCCGACGATGATCACTAAGATCGATACCGTCATTGATACCCAGCCCTTGGCGCCCGTCCGCTGCTCGACCGTTCTTTTGAGCGCGTTGATCAGGTACCAGATAATCATAGCGATCGCGAACGGGATCAGTAGCGACCTGCCTTGCACAAGCAGGTAAACCGTCAGGGCCGCAATTCCGAACGTCAGTCGAATGCAGCGAGGCGCGTTGGCATGGTTAGGCTCTCCGACACTCGATCAAAGCCAATTCGTAGCAGAATGTGCCGAATCCCTCGCCTTGGCCATCCAGATGCGGGTCAAACAGGTTAGAGGGATCCCCGCAGAGAAATATGGGAATATTTTTTTAATTCGCGACGTCACCCGCAGAAAAAATCTCTAATGTATTGATTTAATTTAATACTTATTGACATGATGCAACATGTTTGAATGAAATGCTCAGGTAATTCGTTCAGCAAGTCGTTTTGGGCTAAAGATCGTAAAAATCAGGTTTTTAGACGTAGTCGCGATTTCGACTTAGTTACGGTGTTACAGACTCGTCCATGGATATTTAGGTTCCGGCCTTACACACTTGTCGCCAGTAATCGGGGTCATCGTAAGAGGTTGGGTCCTGTAAACCAGCAAGTTGCAGCGCCTCTTGACGCTCGACGCAGGTGCCGCATCGTCCACAGTGGTTTTCTCCGCCTTTGTAACAGCTCCAGGTTTTTTCAAAAGGGACCCCCAGGTCGCCGCCGATCCGAGCGATATCAGCTTTTGTCTGATTGACGAATGGGGCGAACAATTCTACCTGCCACACGCCCTCAAGGGCACAGTTTTGCATCGTACGAAATGCTTCAATAAATTCAGGTCGGCAGTCGGGGTAAATAAAATGATCACCGGCATGAAAGGCCGCTGCGACAGCCGAGACGTTTTCGTCAGCGGCAATTCCAAACGCTATTGCAAGCATGATGGCGTTGCGATTTGGGACCACGGTTATTCGCATATTCTCTTCCGCGTAATGTCCGTCTGGCACATCAACATTGTCAGTTAGGGCGGATCCCGTCAGAAACTGAGCAATATTCGAGATATCAATAATGTTATGCGATACTTTCAGGTCCGCAGCGGTTTGGGCCGCGTAGTCCAGCTCTTTCTTATGACGCTGCCCGTAGTCAAATGAGACAAGATGGCTAAGTGTGCGCTCTTTCTTCACTTAATAGGCGAGCGTTACTGAGTCCATGCCGCCAGAGCAAACAACAACTGTTTTCATGGCCTTCTTCCATTATGCTTTCTTAACTATTTAAAATAATGCGTATATCGACGACCTCGTAGATGAGATTGATCTCCAGGACGATAAGCGGTCGATACGTTTTGCTGGGGTCTAATATAAATCCGCGAAGCGGAATACCGAGACCTATTTAGCGTTCAGGTGGCGCGGACCCTCAGGCCTCTGGCCTCCAGACGCGGAAACACTTCGTCGACCAGGATCGGCAGATCGTCAAGATAATTGGGCAGGCCTACGGCGACCGCATCGGCACCCGCTTCGGATATCCGAGCGAGTTGGTCTGCCACACTATCTGGGTCGCCGACGACCGGCGTCGCCCCGTTTGCGGTCGCCGCGCGGAGATAAAAACGCTGGCGCTGCTCCTCGGATATCTCGTCGCTGTCGATACCACGTTCCCGCATCATAATCCGGCAGGCCTCGATATCGGCGTGCTCGACAGCGTAATAGTGATGGTACTCCTCGGCTTCCCTCTGCGTCGGCCGGCAGACAATGCCGATATTCGTGAACACACCCACGTCTCGACCGATCTTCTCGCCATCGGCGCGCAACGACGCGCAGTCCTGGCGGAAGCGCTCGAAATCGTAAAATGTGTGAAAGAGCATGTCCGCGTTCTTGACCGCGTATTCGCGGCCCCTACCCGAAGTTCCCGCACAGGCCACCATCGGGCGAACACCACTGACGGGTTTAGGATTCAGCACTGTTCCCCGCGTGTGAAAGAATTCTCCGTCGAAATCGAACGGCTCGTCGGCCATCCAGATGCGGCTGACAAGGTCGATCCACTCCTGCCCAAGATCATAGCGCCGCTCGTGGTCGCCTAGATCAACGCCGAGCATGTCGAACTCCTTCTGGTACCAGCCGCAAACGATGTTGAGGCCGAACCGCCCACCACCGATATGATCCGCGGTCACCATCTGCTTCGCGACTACCGCAGGCGCGAACGCGGTGACGTGGACTGTTCCGAACGCCATGATCCGCTGCGTCGCGGCGAGGATTCCGCAAGCCCAAGTGATTGTCTCGAAATTGGATCCGTTGTGGTTGGTTTCGCCGCCGTAGCCAATCCAACGGCCAAGCGGCAGCATGAAATCGATCCCCGCGGCGTCCGCGCGCTTGCCGAGGTCGAGGCAGTTTTCCCACGTCGCCTTCCAGCGCTCGGGAAAGTTCGAGCAGGCAAGTCCGCCGTCGCAATTGGAGCCGAACAAGCCGACGCTTAGCTTGTTGCGACCGAATTTCCGAACCGGTTCCATACTTGACTATCGCGGGACTCCGACAGGCCTTCAAGCCGCCAAATGTCGCATCGCGCAAAATGTCTTGGATGGCCTGCCGTTCCGGAATTTGCTTCAACACGACTCAATCAAATAAGGGAGAGAACGAGATGGCCCAGAAAAGCTGAGACATATCGCGCTGAGCTGGAAGGATCTTCAGGAAAGCGCGAAGTTCTGCGAGGAAGCGTTAGGCATGTAGCGCGTGCGCGAACGGAACGTTGCAGTGATGCGGTCGGCTGGCGTCGTCTCTCTTGCGCTTCTGGATCTCAAGCGGAACGACAATGCACCGGACGAGCGCGGGCCGGACTATATCGGTCTCCATCAGATGGGGTTCTTAGTCGACAGTGTGTCGGAAGCCAGCGCTGTGGTTGAAGCCGTGGGCGGCACTTATCACGGCCAGATTAGGAACGTCGGCAAGGGCACCGAATACGAATACGAATACCGCGATCCGAACGGCGTGGTCGTCGACGTTTCGTCCAAGGAGCATACGGATTCGTCCTGGCGAATCCCGATCAATTGAGGCGCGGGAGACACGAATAAACAAATGACGCCCGAGGGTGTCTTTTTGCATCCGCTGTCTTGAGACCTCAGCAGGTCAGCGCCCATGTCACGTCGATCAGCGTCACATCGTAGTGAACGAGGCAGCCTCTCGTGAAAGGGTCGAAGAGCGCTTATGGGAGGTTGGTCGTTTTCGTGTCGGCCGTCACCGTGACACCCGACTCTAAACCGCAGGCACCGCCGACATCGTCCCTTAACCTCGTCGCATCAGATAGATATTACTGCCAACGATCAGCGCCGCACCCGCGACCGACCACCAGGACGGGATCTCGGCGAACAGCAGGATGCCGAAGATCGCCGAATAGACGATCCGCATGTAGTCAAACGGTACAGTAATCGTCGCTTCGCCTAAAGTGAAGCCATGGGTGATGCAAGATTGCCCAGCGATCCCCAGCGCGCCCACAAGCACCAGCATCCAGGCCTCAGCCCACGTTGGGGTGAGCCAGAACCAGGCGGCCGGCAACGCGGAGAATAGCGTGGTGTAGAACGCATAGTAGAATACGATCCGCCGCGTTGGCTCGGTGCTGGACAGCTTCTTTATGCAGATGACGACGAGCCCGCCAAACAGCGCCCCGGCAGCGGCGACGATGCCGTCAGGATCAAACCCGCCGCTGAACGGGCGTAGCATGACCAGGATGCCAGCGAACCCGACGATGGTGACTGAAATGCGTCGAAGACCCGCGACTTCGCCGAGAAATAAAAACGCCAGCAGGATCATGAATAATGGGCGCGAAAATTGGAGCGCCATCGCGTCCGCCAGTACCATGTGAGTTATCGCGTAGAAGAAGCAGTAGTTTCCGCACGCACCCCAGAAGCCGCGCATCAAATGCATGCTGGGACGGCGCGTCCTGATCACATCGACACCTTCCTTGGCGATCAGAAACGGCGCGAATAACAGAAAACCGATGGCTGCGCGGCAAAACATTAGTTCCGCGGAGTGCAAGCGCTGACCGAGAATTTTCACAAATACCGCCATCACGGTCAGCAAAATCGCGCCCGCGGAGACGAACATCACTGCGCGCAGGTTTGGCGGCAGCAGGCCCCAGCGGCCCTGCATCCGCCCAATCCAGCCTTCAACAGTCAACGGCGGAAATCTTGTAGCGCCGAAGCTCGGGACCAAGCGGGCCTGTCAGCTCGAGCGCAAACTCTCGGAAATCGGCGATCAACGAACAGACGAGATACGGGAAAGTCGCTAGCCTGTTGCGCTCGATCCCGAAATGCCGGAACCAGGCGAATCCGTGCCTGGCCACGGCCACACACGCCAAAAAATATAGATTTGCGCTGATCACCGGCCGCATCAGGAAGGCGATCGCGGTCGCTGTCCCGACGACATGAAGCGTGCGCAAGTCAGCCGACCTGATCTCGGCAAAATAGAGAAGCCAGAAGTCGCGCAGGTCTCGATATCGATCTTGTCGCGCATTTGCAGAGAATAAGCCGATCCTTCGACCATTTCTATTGATCCCGCAAGGCGTCCCCCGGAATTCTCTCCCATGGCGCGCGAGCTCCTCCTGGACTGGCTGCTTGCGGAAGCGCTGTACCGTCCTCCTTACGTTAAGTTGTCGCCGAGCTGATCGAACGGCTTGTCCGTTCCGCAGAATTCGTCGCAACCGACCCGGTCAACATCGATTCGCTTTAAACCCATGCGCTGATCAATGTTGTTGGCGAGGTCGGGGCTTTCGAGCCAGCTAAAACGGCCGTCTCGATTACGGATGAGCATTCGGCTAATCTCCGCGCCATGTCAGACCGTTTCGATGACTTAGCACCCGAAGGTCGGGTTCACCGCCGAGTTTATACCGACCCCAAAATTTTCGCCGCGGAAATGGACCGCATATTCGGCACGGCGTGGCTTTATGTCGCCCACCAGAGCCAGATCGCCGAGCCGGGAGACTTCGTAGTCGGATACATGGGCGATCGCCCCATGATCGTAGCGCGTCACAGCGACGGCGACATCCACGTTTTCGCCAACCGCTGCACGCACCGCGGCATGCGGGTCTGCTCAGCACGGCGCGGATCGAAGAAGCGCTTTGTCTGTCCTTATCACGGCTGGGCGTTCGGAACCGACGGCGGCCTCATCGGCATTCCACACGGCAAGGGCTACAATGGAAAGATCGACCCTGCCGACACGTCACTATCTCTTGCCAAACCCGCCCGAGTGGATAGCTATCGCGGCTTCGTATTCGCTAGCAGCGCCGCCGATGGGCCGTCGCTTATCGAATATCTCGGCCCGATGACGCGCGCCATCGACAATATGGTCGACCGCGCGCCGGGGGGTAAAATCGAGATGGCGGGTGGCGGATTCCGCCAACGCTACGCTGGCAACTGGAAACTTCACATGGAGAACGCCAACGACCTTATGCATGCATCCATTGTGCATGCTTCTTCCGTCGACAGCGCTTTGGCGGCGGCGACCGCTCTGAGGGACAAGACGCCCGATCACGCGCTACAGATGTTCCGCGGCAACGGTCTCCCCCTCGCCCAGATGGACGAGGTTGAGATCCACGGCTATCCCGGCGGGCATTCATATATGGGCGGCTTCTACAAGGAAGGCGCGATCACACAGCAGGACAGCGACCCCATTAACGCGGCGTACCGGATGGCAATGGAAGCTGCCTACGGCAAGGAACGCGCCGCGGATATCATGGGGTGGGACACGTTCAACCACATTATTTATCCAAACCTGATTCTTAACCCGAAGCATCAGCAGATGCGCGTCCTGCAGCCGTTAAGCGCAGACTGCACAATAGTGCACTCCGCCTGCTTTCGGCTCGCCGGGGCACCTGTCGAGATCTACGAGCGCGCGATCAGGTTTCTAAGCACCCTCAACTCGCCGGCCTCGCAAATCACGACGGACGACATTGCAATGTTCAACGGCATACAAAAAGCACTGGACGACGCGGATTACGATTGGATCGACCTGTCGCGCGGCCTCGACCACGATCGCGACGGAGAGGACGGCGGCGCCTTGGGCGACGTCGGGACAAGCGAACTCCCGCTCCGTGCGCAATACGCCGCATGGCGATCGATGATGGCGGCGGGTCAGCACGATTTGACGCGATAGGTTAAGATGTCACACTCGCTAGCACGGATTGCAGAATACATGCCTGATACAGATCGACATCCGGTCGGGATTAACACGAACATCATCAATGCGACGCATCGCATATCGAAGATGGTTATCAGTTAGATTCCAACATTGATATTATTTTTAGATATATTTTTCAGTACTCTACGAACATTTCTTCAGAAAAAATCTTCACAGTGTCAGCACACTCGACCCGGTCGTTTTCCGGCCTGCCAGATCGGCGTGAGCTGTGGCAGCATCGGACAACGGGTAGCGCTGGTTGACCTCGACCTTCAAGGTCCCGTCGGCGATTAGACCGAACAACTCGTCAGCATTCCGCTGGCGTTCTTCGGCATTGCTGATGAAATTCCCGAGGCCGCCGCAAGCAATGGAGGCCGACAGCGGACGCAAGGCCCGGAGATCGACCGGCTCGATCGGCCCGGATGCAACGCCGTAGCTCACCATCCGACCACGTTCAGCTAGGCACCCCAACCCCTTTTCGAACGTATCTTTGCCGATCGCATCATAGACAACGTCGACGCCGCGCCCTCCCGTGATCTCCTTCGTCTTCTCGACGAAATCATCGCGGGTATAAATGATCGGATAGTCGCAGCCGTGACGCGCGGCATACACCCCTTTCTCGTCACTGCCGACTGTGCCTAGAACCTTAGCACCGATATGTTTCGCCCACTGGCACAGCAGAAGCCCGACCCCACCGGCCGCCGCCTGCACCAGAGCCGTCTGGCCCGCTTCAAGTTTCCAAGACTCATGCAGCAAATAGTGTGCCGTCAGGCCCTGCAGGGTCGCCGCCGCCGCAATTTCATCGGTCGTATGGTCTCGAAGACGGATCAGCCGTCCTGCATCGATGACCATCTGTTCCGAGTAGGCGCCGACCGCCATACAGTGTGAAACCCGATCCCCCTCCTTGAACTCGGTCACACCCTCCCCGACCACTTCGACGACGCCTGCCGCTTCCATTCCAATCGTCGCGGGCAGCTTCGGCAGCGGATAGGTACCGGCGCGATGGTTGATATCGATGAAGTTCAGCCCTACGACCGTATGCTTTAGCCGAACCTGGCCCGGCCCCGGGTCGGCGATCTCCACCTCTTCCCATTTCATAATTTCTGGCCCGCCGGTCTCGTGAATGCGGATCGCCATGGCTTTGGTCGGCATTTCGTCTCTCCCTGTCGCTCTTATTAAAAATCGAATGCTTGCTTCTATAGCGTATTCAGCACAGCCCACAATCTCGGGTGCGCCTCGAAGCCGATACCTGGCATCTGCGGGAGCGATGCCCCTCCCTGTTCGACCGCGACACCCTCATGAAGGCCGCCAAGCACGAAATCTGGTCGCGCCGCGACCTCATGAGCGCCGAGTTTGAAGCCGGCGACAACATGAAAGGCTAGCAGATGCCCGGCATGCGGAACCACACGAGCACGCGGCCACTCGCCGGCCTCGGCGAGCCGAACGATATTGGCGTATTCGACTACGCCGTAGGACAGCGCGGGATCGAACTGAATCAGGTCCCGGTCGTCCCGCAGTCCACCGTAGCGCATTAAATTATAGGCCTCAGACATCGAGAATAGGTTCTCGCCGGTTGCGATAGCGCCGTCGTAATAGCCTGTGAGCGCGCTAAGCAACTCGAAATCGTGCGGATGGCCGGGCTCTTCGATCCACGCGAGGCCATAGGGGGCGTACGCATCGGCCATAGCCTGCGTCGCCTCGGACGTGGAGCACATGCAGTTTACGTCGATTGCGAGCCGCGCACCGTCACCGCCCAGCAACTCGAGGCACGCCTCTATGCGGCGGCAGTCGTCGTCCAGGCCGCGCTGTCCACCCTTGATCTTCACCAACTCATAGCCCTGATCGAGATAAAGCCGAACCTCGTCGCTCAACCCGTCGAGGTCGCCGTCGGGATAATAGTGTCCGCCGGTCGCATAGACGGGCACGCGGGTATGCGCCTCGTCGTTGTTGTAGCGCTCGGAAAGCAGTTCCCAGAGTGGGACGTTCTCGATCTTCGCCGCCGCATCCCAGAGAGCCATGTCGAGCACGCCGACCGCCCCCGCCCGGTCGCCGTCACCACCAGGTTTCTCGTTCGCCATCATCGCTGCCCAGGCGCGAACCGGGTCCAACCCGCCGTCGGCTCCCTCAATGCTCGCTGCCGCCAACAGGCGCGGCGCAAAGCGTTCGGCAATCAGCCCGGACTGGGCATAGCGGCCAACGGATGAAAATCCGTAGCCTGTGATTTTCCCGCGGTCGCCAGTGTCTATGTCGATGGCGACCGCCGACGCAGTCATTTCCTGGAAGCTAATAGCGGCGTTGGACATCGGGTCCGACAGCGATACCGGCTTCTCCCTGATACCCGTTATGCGCATGTGGACAGCCTAGCTAGATCGCCGCACAATGCCACCCTCTGCATAGAAAATTGGGGTTTATCGCAATGGCCAAATTGCGTCATGTCGCAATGCAGGTGCCCAACCTCCAGGAGGCCGCGGCATTCTATGAAAAGCTTTTCGAACTCGACCGCGTGTGCGATGTCGAAACGGAGTATGGCAACGCGGTCATGCTATCTGACGGAACGATGAACCTGACGCTCCTTCACTTCCCGGAAGGCACTAAGGGCGGGATGCACGGACCGGATTGGGCCGGGCTGCACCACATAGGTTTCATCGTCGACGATAAAGAAATGACCGGCGAGAGGGTCAAGGAACTCGGCGGCAACTTCTTCATGCAACTTCCCAACGACATCCCCGGCGTCGATGCCGAAACCAAGTACAAGGACCCCAACGGCCTCGTCTTTGACATTGCCGACCACGACTGGACGCAGAGCGCCAGGAAGCAGTAACAGCCAGCCAAGTACTCCTACTCAATGGAATCTATCGCCGAAGAAATCTTGACCTTCTGGTTTGGGACGACCGACCTGACCGTCGACATCGAAAAACGAGATGTGTGGTTCAAGTCGACACCCGAATTCGACGCGACCCTGACGGAACGGTTCGAAAGCGTCCACCTGCGCGCTGCCGGC
This sequence comes from Alphaproteobacteria bacterium, assembly GCA_038131485.1. GTDB lineage: Bacteria > Pseudomonadota > Alphaproteobacteria > MPNO01 > UBA830 > JAYQUR01. Next base: position 125,623 of record JAYPPO010000004.1, on the reverse strand, counting down.
GGGCAACTTGATCACCTGATGGAGACGCCGGCCGAGTGCGTTGCGCTGGCGATCTCCCTTGATCAGTTTCCCCGCAACATATACCGCGGAACGTCGAAAGCTTTCGACGCGGACGCAAAGGCGCGCTCCGTCGCACACCTCGGCCTGGAGAGGGGCTATCACGAGGTGGTCAGCGCACGCCCCCGACAGTTCCTCGTTCTGCCGCTGGTCCACAGCGAGGAACTCTACGACCAACAGCTCGCTGTGGAGCTGTATGCCACGCTCGACGACCCGAAATCGCTGCAGGGCGCCAAGGACCATCGCGATGCCATCGCTCAATTCGGTCGGTTTCCGCATCGAAACAGGGTGCTCGGCCGAGCTAGCACCCCGGAAGAGGAGGAGTACTTGAAAACTCCACCGACTTGGGGGATGACGAAGGCCGAAGCTGAAGAACGCGACCGGATGGTCGCAGAGATGGAGAAGACGCGAGACGGCTAGAAACGCCCTGTCGCTTCCGTCAGCACGCTATTTCTCACCGTCCGCATCTTTCTTGTTTTCCCCATTCCGACCGCGGTCCGGCGACAGACCGGATACAGGTACCTGGTTTCAGACCCCCGGGGGCTGCGCACGGACCATCGCGGGTAAAACCGATTGGTTGCACTCGGGCGGGTATCAGTGGCTCGCGCTAAGGGAGGCGTATTGGGCCGGTTCCCGCAAGCCCTCCAGGCTGCTCAACGCGACACGCAACTTGGCCTGCAGTCCCGTTATCGTTCCCACGAGCGATCTTACCATGCCCTGCCTTTTTTGCCGCCGTCTAATGCGTTTAATGCTGTGTGTCAACGCCCGGCAAGCCGGGTAGATCAGTCAGCCAGCGCTGCGCGGACCGCATCCAGCCCTGTTTCTTTGGAACCAGACTGTTACGCTGATTAGCGGTGGAAGTCCGGATACGCAGCTGCTTTGGACCACCGCCCTCGGACGTCGAATAAAGGTGTGTCCCGCAATCGGGGCAGAACGCTTGAATGCGGCGGCCCCCGCTCTCCGCCGTCTTGACGTACTCCTTAAGTCTCCCGGTTTTCAGCGTGAACCGGCTGTCTTCGGTCAGCACGCCGACGCGGAACGCGGAACCAGAGAATTTTTGGCAATCTGTGCAGTTGCACAGCGATACTTCGTCCTCGATAACATCTGCCTCATAAGTAATGTTGCCGCAGACACAGCTCCCGTCGATCTTCATTGCTCTTCCCCAATGGGTACCGCTCGTTCAACTTAACGCCTGTGCGCTACTGACGGCAATTCCGGTAAAAGAGAACAGGCTATTCGAGGTTCAACAGAGCAAAACTACGCCAATCGTTCATGCATCCAGGCGTGATCTCATGCGGTCTGTCACATTACCGAATTTTGGTATTGCGCGCGCTTTGCGGCGGCTTCCCTTTTGCTGGTCAACCGTCGCCGGCATTGGCCCTAATGATAGGCGTTGCCGACAGCACAACATTGGGAAATGTATTTCCTCTCGGCGGCAATAACTTCTGCCGCTCCCAGCAGCATTATGCCAAAAGCGACCTGCCCGACATCGTCATCAACATCGAGATCGATGTCCTCTTCAATCAGTCGTCGGTCAACCTAAATCGCTAGACAGCTGGGCAAGTTCCGTCCGGCGCGCCAGCGCCGCGGAATTGGTCAAGGCTCTTCTCATCGATACGTCTCATCCCTCACCCCGCGACGACCCCTTCGGTATAGACACCACGCACATCCATCTCGTATTCGAGCCCCACGACGGGGGGCCGAGCATAAACCCAGGTTAGGCCAGCCCGCGCCGCGCCTCGGGATACGATCTCGTCGGGCAGGAAAGTATGGATATCGTGGATAGTGTAGGCGTGCGTCACGGTCGTGTCGGACCAGCCGACGCCGAGCGCGCCCATGCGCCGCTCCATCTCGCCAAGCACATAGAGCGCCTTATCCTTAATCGCGTCAGACGTGGTCTCGCCAAGGCGGATGATGCGCTCCTCATACGGCCCCTTCCCCTCGGGGGCCTCCCCGGAGCCGGCAATCACAAAGCTTGGCCCCGCCTCTGCGCCAGTTGCGGGCACCGTATAGCTAAACGCATGGAAGCTCGGTACGGGAGGAGCGCCGATCTCCGGGCAGACGTTTGACCGCGCAACTGGGTTCTCGTCGTTCCTGAAGATGCCCCATCGTTCCAACGTGCCAACATAGATGCGGTTGAAATCGACGAACCCCTGCTCGGTAAAAGGCGCCGGCGAGCGCAATTCACAGGCGCAGAAAGACGTGTATGGCCGTCCAATGGAATCGAGATGCATCTCGATCCGTTTGAAACCCTCTTCAAGCGCTACCGGCGTCGCGAAACGCACGCGCTCGATCGCAAAACCATTTTCCGCGGCTGCCCCGCCGGAGTACTGGAACGGGCCGCGGATGTAGCGGTATCCGCCTGGTTCGAAAATCGCCGTCTCGGCCATCGCTATCTCCGTGTTGCAGTGCAAATACGGTATCGGCCCTGTAGCCGCCGATCAATGCCCACCGCGCGCTTCGACGCGGGCGATATAATAAGTCGCACCAACGATGATTACCGCGCCAGCGGCGGTCCAGATCGATGGCACCTCGCCGAACAGGAAGAAACCGAACAGGGCAGCATAGATCAGGCGAAGGTTCTCAGAGGGGCCGACTGCGTTTGCCTCACCCACCGCGAATGCGCGCATGTAGCAGAAAACGCCCACCGTCGTCAGCGCACCAATGCCCACCATCTTGAGCCATTCGATGCCAACCGGGGTCACCCAGGTCCAGTATGCCGGAAGCGCGAATACGATTACGCCGCCCACATGATAGTAGAACAGAATGCGACCTGTCGGTTCGGTCTTCGAAAGCAATCGGATCAGGACATTCGCGTAGGCAAAAGTGAAGGACGCTCCGATCGCGACCAACGCGTAGGGATCGATTGCACCCGCCCCAGGCTGTACAAGGACCAGAACTCCGATGAAGCCCACAATAGTCGCTGTCCAGCGCCGCCCGCTCACCGCCTCAGAAAGCACGAATACGGCAATCAGTGTCGTGAACAGCGGCTTTGAGAACATAAACGCTGTCGCATCCGCTAACGGCATGTGAATCACGGTGACGAAGATTCCGAATTGGGCCACGAATGCGAGGCACATGCGCAGGATATGCGTCGGCAGACGTGTCGTGCCGAGATTGCCAACCCCGAGCTTCAGGAAAAGCGGTATCAGAAAAATGAACCCACAGCCGTATCTGAAAAACGAGATCTGTAGAGGATCGAACCGCCCGCCCAGCGATTTCACGAATACGTCGACGACCGAGAATAGGAATGCACCGACGCTCAGCCAAACTATGCCGCGCAGGTTCGGCGGGAGCCGCGTCAGATATTTGCCAGAAGCGCCCCCGGTTGGCGCCGCAGAGGTAGGAGATCCCATAGGGAACTGTCATGGCGCATGGCAGGTCGCCGGGCAAGCAGAAAACAAACGTGCGCAGACCTAACTGCGCCTATACGAGACCGAAACTGGCCGCCTCTTCCGCTGTCATGTCCTTGGCCTCCGGCCCGAAGGGGATGTCATCAGCGCTGGTCGGCCTCGACGCGGGCGCCGGCTTCGCCACTACCGTTTCGGTTGACAGCATCAATGCGGCGACCGAAACCGCCGATTCCAGGGCACCAATGGCGACGCGTGCAGGATCGATGATACCCGCGGCAACCAGATCGCGAAAGCGGCCGCTTCGCGCATCGTAGCCGTACGCGAATTGGTCGGACGCCGCGATGCGCGCAGCGACGACGTCACCTTCGACCCCCGCATTGGTTGCAATGCGTGATGATGGCGCGAACAAGGCCTTCCGCAAAATGGCAATAGCGGCGCGGTCTTCCAGTGTCTCGTCCGGGACCAAAATGCGCGCCGCGTGGACGAACGCCGCCCCGCCGCCCGGCAGGACTCCGTCAGCCAAAGCCGCACGGACCGCCTGCGCCGCATCGTTGGCCCGATCAGTGCGCTCGCCGATCTCGGTATCGGACGCCCCCCCGATATGTACGATGGCCACCCCGCCGGTAAGTCGCGCGAGGCGTTCGCGTAGCAGTTTGTTCTGAAATGGCGTGTTACCCTCTAGCCGTTGTTCGGCGAGGATGCCAGCGGCGCGCGCCGCGATGTCAACTTCCGTCCCAGCGCCGCCGACTATTTTCGTCCGGTCTTTCGTCAGCACGATGCGCCGCGCGGCGCCTAGCGCTGCGGGATCGATACTGGCAAGGTTGTCACCGCGGCTTTCGGAAACTAGCCGACCACCGATGACGGTCGCCGTGTCTTCCAGCATCGCGCGGCGGCGGTCGCCGAACAGCGGCGCCTTTCCCGCGACGACACGAAGATTGTTGCGGAGCTTGTTAGCGATCAGCGTCTGCAAAGCCTCGCCCTTCAACGCCTCAGCGACCACGAGCAGCGGCCGGCGCTGCTTCACAGCGACTTCAAGTGGCTTTAGCAACGTCGCATGACTATCGAGCGTCGCGTCGGTCAGCAGGATCAGGGGGTTCTCGTAGACGCATTCTGTCGTCGCCGCGTCGGTCATGAAATAAGGCGAGAAATAGCCGCCCTCCCACTGCAGACCCGACAGCCGCTCCCACGTCGTCTCCAGCGTATTGCCGGCCATAACCGTCAGCGCGCCCTCCGCACCGACCGCATGGTAGGCATCAGCGATCGCCTTGCCGAGAGCCCCCTCACCGTTGGCGGAGATCGTGGCGATGCGCTCCAGGTCGGCGTGGCCGTCCACCGGCACCGCCCGCCTGCGTAGCTCAGCTACGACGTTCGCAGCGCCTAACTGCACACCATGTCGCACCGCTGATAGGTCAAGCCCCGCAGCGGCTGCCTTCTGCGCCTCAGCGATGAGCGCATAGGCCAACACCGCGGTTGTCGTAGTCCCGTCGCCGATCTCCTCGCCCACACGTTGCGCCGCGCGGCGTATTAGCCGAAGGCCGAGCTGGTCGAACCGCCCCCCCTCCTCCAGCGCGTCGGCGACCGTCACACCGTCCTTTGTCACTCGCGGCGCTGCGCCGCCGATCCCCTCGATTAGCACCGTGCGCCCCTTTGGCCCAAGCGTTATCGCCATGGCCTCGACGAGTCGCCCCGCCCCGCGCAGCACCGCCGCGCGGCCGTCGTCGCCAAATTTGAGATGGACTGCCGTCATTGCGGTTTAGTAGCGGCGGTGGCGTAAAGAGTAAATCGGCAGCGTCGCCGCCCCTGAATTGTCCCGTAAATCGGCGGTACGTGCCTCTCTCGCTCCTCTCGGAAGCAACGTATGCTCCGCTAGATCATTCGCTCTTGCGGGAAGTATGCATCTGATAGTGGTGGAGGGCTTGTCAGCAGGTGACACGCATCATTACCGTATCATCGTCTCCGGTAGTAACAACGCGATATCAGGGAAGGCGATCAACAAGATCGCGCAGACCAGCATCGCACCCCAGAAAGGCAGCACGCCCTTGAAAATATCGCCCATGGGCACGCCGTCGGATATGCCTTTCACTACGAACACGTTCAATCCTAATGGCGGGCTGATCAGGCTCATCTCAAGCACGACGACGAGGAGAACGCCGAACCAGATCGGATCGTAGCCCAGGTCTTTGATAAGCGGAAACACGATCGGGATGGTCAGCACCAGCATCGCGATGCCTTCGAGAAAGGTGCCGAGGATGATGTAGGTAACGACAATGATCCCAAGGATGGCAAGTGGCGCCATGTCGAGCTCGTTGACCATGCCAGCGAGCTTGAGAGGGATCTGCGTAACTGCCAGGAATGGGTTGAATAGGAACGCGCCGACGACGATTAAATAGACGAAGGCAAAGGTCTTGATCGTCTCAAGGACGCAGTACTTCGTCGCTTTCCAGGTCAGCTTGCCGCGCGCGGCAGTCAGCCCGACCGTCAAAAAAGCACCCACGGCGGCCGCCTCCACAGGCGTGAAGACGCCGAAGTAGATACCGCCGAGAACTGCGAAGACTATGATGATCAGCGTCGAGGAACGCCACAGTGTCTTCAGTCGATCCCTCATGGGCATGCGCTCGGCGCGCGGCCCCGTGTGCGGCGCGAAATAGGTCACGATCAGGATCGTGATCATGAAGAGAACCGTCAGCAGCAGACCAGGTAGAAACCCTGCGAGAAAGAGCTGGCCGATCGACTCCTCGGTGAGGATCGCGTAAATGATGAAGCCGGTCGACGGCGGGATAAGGATGCCGAGCGTCCCGCCCGCGGCGACGCAGCCCGTCGCCAACTTGTCGTCGTAGTTGTAGCGCTTCATCTGAGGCAGCGCGACGCGACCCATCGTAACAGCAGAGGCCAGCGACGAGCCTGAAACCGCCGCAAAGCCCGCGCAGCCTACCACGGTCGCCGAGGCCAGCCCGCCGGGCCAGTGCCCGACGAGACTGCGCGCAGTGTCATAGAGATCTCGGCTCATGCCCGAGACCATAGCGAAGTTCCCCATCAGCACGAAAAGCGCGATGATCGACAAGTCATAGTTGTAGCCGATCTCGAACGGAATGCTGCCCATCAAGTTCAACATCGTCCCAACGCCTTCTAACGAGGCGTGCCGAGGACGCCGGCGATCGAGAGCGCTATACCGATCGGCACGCGCAGGAAAATCATTAGGAAAAGGCCGGTCAGGCCGAGAAGACCGATCGCCACGGGGCTCATTTTTTCATCTTTTCATTTTTACACTCGTCAACCATCCTCTTGCTCTTCGGGCAGGTCGACGACGGTCTTGATCGCCAAGACCAGCGCGAACAGCGCACTGCCGAAGGCCACGAGGTAGTAGAATGGCCAGTACGGAATGAGCAGAAGCTGAGACGCCTCGTGAAATTCCCGGACGTCCAACGACTGGACAATCGCGCGCCAGGCGATCACCGAGAACAAGACCGCCCCAGCTGCGTTGGAGAGCCGCCGGACGACAAATTGCGCGGACCGCGGAATACGGTCGTAAAGCAATTCGATCACCACGTGGGCGCCACGGTATCCACAGTAGGCGAAGCTCAGGAAGGTGATAATCAGCACGGCAAAGTGGGTGAGATCGAAGACGCCGTTGATAGGGTGGTTGAAAAAATAACGGCCGACGACGTCGGCAACCGTCATAAACATTAGGACGACGAGGACCACCCCGGCCAATGAGGCAGAGGCGGTCGTCGCCATTTTCGTTACGCGGACGACGACGTGATCTTCAGGCGTCATCGCCCACACCCGTCTCGCTGAGCCGGGCCTGCCTTACGATCTCTTGCCCATGTATGCGGCGAGCATCTTGGCGTAGTCTTTGAAGCCCTGTTTCTCGAATCGGCCAACCCAATTGCCCGCAAGCGTTTTAAACTTCGCTTCCCATTCCGCCTTCTGGCTGGCCGATATCTCTGTGAAGGTCGTATCACTCCGGGACTTTACAAGCGCAATGCCTTCTTCGCGGGCGGCTTCGTAAAGCCGGGCGGCGCGGAGACTCCACTCGATCCCAGTGCTGTCGTCGATCGCTTTTTTCTGCGCCGGATTCAAGGCATCGTAGGCCTTGCGGTTCATGACGACAAACTGGGGAGAGAAGCCCATCGGCAGTCCGGCGAGATAGTTCTTAACCACCTCGGCAAGCTTGAACGACTTCACGACCGAGATGCCGACGAGTGCACCATCGACGACACCCTTCTCGATCGCCTGGTAGGTCGCCGGCATCGGCATGGCGACCGGGATTGCGCCCAGCCCTTTGATGATCTCAGCCTGGTCGCGAGACGGCGTCCGCAGCTTGACGCCGGCAAGATCGGCCGGGGTTTTGACAACCTTGTTGGTCATCAGGACTGGCGTATCCGTCGCCCAGAGTCCAAGCACTTTTACGCGGCGATATTCGTTGCTGAGGTATTTGTCGAGGATCCGCCACAGGCCGCGTGTCGCGTCCATGGCATTGTCGAATTGCATCGGAATTTCGGCAACCATGGTCTTGGGGAAAACGGTCGAGGTGTAGCCCTGTAGGCCGAATTCGATGTCGGCGATGCCGTTGACGACGCGCTTGAACGCCCCCGGTGGCTTGCCGCCGATCTGGCTACCCGGGAAACCGAGCATCTTGATGCCGACGTTCTTGCTCTCGAGGTCCTTGCCCCACGGCGCCATGAATTTGTCCCAAACATGATGCTTGGGGCTGGCGAAAAGGCCATTTTTAGATCAGCGGCAGATGACGTTTGTGCCGCCGCCATGAGTGCCAGCGCGGCTACGCCCGCCGCGACGACCGATTTCTTACGAAGCTGCTGTTTCATGTTTCACTCCTGCGGCGCTGTGGCCGCGTTTCCGATGCACCGTTTTAGGCGCGATTTTCCGTTTCTTGACGGCGAATTCAAACTTCACCGTTTTTTTCCTTTTTCTTCCCTACCATACCTCCAATAGCACGGCGACGCACGGCTATTTCTATTGCACGAATATTGGCTCCGAATGAGATTTTTTTCTAAGCCAACAATATGGCGATTGCTCGTGCTTCGGTGCAGTTACGATGCCAAGAGCGGCGCAAATGTTGCCGTCGCGATCGATGGGCGGGCCGCCGATTGCCTCCTGGTAACCAGCGGGATAGTAAATTCCTATGACGCTCCCCCACCCCGTTACCGACATCCCCGTTACCTACGAGGCCGACGTCGTGGTCGTCGGCGCAGGGCCGGGCGGTTTCGCGGCGGCACTGCAGGCGGCGAGGATGGGACGGAGCGTCGTTGTCGTCGAGCGCTTCGACATGCCGGGCGGCGTCCATACCTCAGGGCTCCAGGGCGCAGCCAATACCGGCGTTGGGGGCATTCACAGCGAGCTGATGCGAGCCTTTGACGAACGCGGGTATATCTATACCGCCACTAAGGATACGCACCCCGGCTGGGCCGGAAACCCTCTGTCGCACTACGAAAGACAGCTGTCACCGGATGCTGAGTTCGCGCGGGCTAGCTTTAACCCGGAGGGCGCCGGGGCCGTCATGGCAGGCATGTTGCAGGATGCCGGGGTTACGGCTATCTACGGCGCCGCGTTTGTCGATGCAGTGGTCGACCGCGATGCCGGCAAGGACGGACGCATTACCGCCATCGTCGTGGAGACGGCATCGGGCCGGCTGGCTATCGCCGGGCGCGTGTTCATCGAAGGCTCCGGCACGGCCGCGCTCGCCGCGGCGGCGGGGGTTCCCTTCGTGAGAGGAGGCGGTGGCCAACCTAAAACGGCGGCGTGGGACGGCGTGGAACGTCCTATTCCGGGCGGGCTGCTATGGATCATGGCGAGTGTTGATTTCGCCGCGACACAGAGTCACCAACGCGACGCGAACGACCCCACCCTCGCGAAGCTGATCGCGGAGGCTGACGCGGCCGGCGATATCCCACCCGGGCTCTACCGCCCGCGCATGGGCGGCAGCGGGGTCTACGGCGATGCCTATATTGGCCACCCCACTCTCGACATGAGCCCGATGATGGCAGACGGCACATACATCGTATGGCAGAACGTGCCTTACGAATGGGCCCTTCACATGGACGACGACGCGAATGACGAGGCGCGCGCCAAGCGCGAGCTGCGCGGCTTTGTCGACGCAGAGGCGAATTTCCTGAGAAAATACGTGCCCGGATTCGAAAACGCGTATCTAGCCAATGTCGGTCGCTTCGTCGGAATTCGCGACGGCCGCCATCCGGTCGGGGAACACGTCTTTTCTCTCGATGACGCCCGCGCCGGTATCGTCTTCCCCGATGCCGTGACCGCGCCTATGCAGAAGCCCTTCTACTGGGACCAGCACGCTCGCCACAGCTTCACCGTGCCCTTTCGCAGCTTTTTACCGCTCGGCATCGACAATCTGCTGCTGACCGGCGCCTCGCTCAGCTTCTCCTACGACACAATCTTCATGGTGATGCGTAATTTCCCGTGGTGTATCCAGACGGGAGAGATCGCGGGCTTCGCCGCCGCCCGCGCGCTGGAACAGGGCGTGACGCCCAAGAGGCTGGAATGGACTGAGCCGTACTTTCAGTGAGTTCTAGCCCCCGATTTCGACCGCGCCCGCGCGCCGCCTTATTTCGGCGACGACGGAATGGGCCGCGAGCGTCGACGTTTTCGGATTGTCGGGCAGTGGCTTTCCGCGAATTTCCATCGAGAATGATCCGAACATGCCTTCGGCCTTGAGCTGGTGAACGTTGCCGCCCGCAGCGGGATCAGCAACAAGACGAACCTGCGTCTGCTCGAATCCCGCGCCCGCCAAGGCGATTGTCGCGGCAACATTGGCATTCTGCGGATAATCGGTTGCGGCGGCTCGCGCCGTCCCGGCATAGAGCTCAGTCTCCTCCGTCACCGCGTTGAGATCGCAGACCCGTTCCGCCGGCGTGCCTTTCCAGGCGCCAGGTGGCTTCCGCGATGTGTAGGATACGCGCGAGAGTCCGCCGACGCGCGCGGCCGCTAGCGCGTCCGCACCCGCGACCGCTCCCGCGGCCAGAACAAGCTTCCCGCCGCCTTCTCCGGCGGCCGCGGTCAATTCTGCTTCAAGGGCGGCATCAGCAAGCGCGCCGATGGAAATCACGAGAAAATCGATGCCGCGCCGGAGCGTGTCCGCGCCGAAATCGCGCACGCCCCCATGGCCGGCGCACTCCGCCACGAGATCCGGCCTGAACCCGAGAGCGTCAAGCGAAGGCGCCACCTCGATCCCGCGAGCCGTAACGATCGCCTGCACCTCCTCGACACGGGCCGCGCGTACGATGATGCCACGGATCTTTGCAGGCTCGTCCGCGGCGATATGCCGTAAGACCTCCTGCGCAATAGCACCGTAACCAATCAGAACGACGTCCATCAATCGTCCCCTTCAGCCGCCAGCGCGCGCCGGCGGCCCGGCAAAGGCCTGCGCAAACGTCCCGACGGATGCCATGTCGATTTCGACCAGAGCGGGACCGTCGGTCTCCAGCGCCTTCGACAGGGGACCATTAAGACCGGACTTGTCGGTCACGCGCCAGAACGGGATATCGAGCGATCCGCAAAGCGTCTCCCAGTCCGGCCCGAGAATGTCGGTATAGGCGCGGTTACCATTGTACTTGGCGTCCGCGATGTTCTTAATCACACCGTATCCGCCGTCATTCATCAGCAGAACGGCGATGTCGGCATTTTCCTGCTTCGCTGAGGCCAACTCGCCCAGTGTGACCGCGAAGCCGCCGTCTCCAGCCATTACAAGGGTCTTGCGGCCGTCGCGTGATACTGCAAGCGCTGCGCCTATGGCCATGGGTAACCCCTGGCCGATGCCGCCGCCCAGCGCATGGACGCCATCACGCGAACCATCAAGCGGCGGCAGTCGATTGCCCCAAATCGTATTGGAAAGCGTGATATCACGTACCCAGACGAAATTTCGCGGCACCGTCTTGATCACCGTGTCGAGTATATCGTTATAGGGTCCCAGCGTCTTGCGCAGCCCCTCTTCGGCCTTCCTGCGCACCGCCTGCAATTCCTTGCTAAACGATGCGTCGGGTTTGAAACCCCCGTTCAAGCGCTGCTCCAGCATGTCAAGCGCGACGGCTGAATCGCCGCAGACAAACATGTCGACTGGATAAGATCGACCCTCCGCGCGCGGGTCGGCGTCGATCTGGAAGAGCGGCTTCGGCAGCTTGAGCGTATAGGTCAGCGTCTCATTCGACCGCAGTCGCGAGCCGACCACTAGCATCGCATCGCACGTGCCATAGAATTCCTCCACGACAGGCTGCAAGTTGAACGCGCCGAGCGATTTATGATCTTCGCCCGGCAGCACGCCGCGTCCTTGGACGCTCGTGACGACGCCGAAGCCGAGATTGGCGAGGCGCGCAACAGCGTCGCCCGCATGCCGGGCGCCACCGCCAAGCCACAGCATGACCCGCTCCTTGCTTGACAGTGCGTCGGCCAGCGCATCGACAGCTGCTTCGTCAGGCCGCAGCGCGTCGACGCAGAGCGGATCGAGGTTCGCGGGCATCGGAATCTTCGAGCCCTGCACGTCGATCGGAATTTCGACACTAACGGGTCCCATTGGCGGCGTGAAGGCAAGCCGCACGGCTTCGCGCAGTGTGCCCAACATTGTATCAGCAGACCAGACGCGGAACGCCGCCTTGCCGGCCGCCCCTAACATGCCTAGCTGGTCTGGCGCTTCGTGCAGGAAGCCTCTCTGGCGGTCGAGGTGCGGGCTGTCGATCTGGCCGGTGAGGTGCAGCAGTGGCGTTCCCGCCGTCATCGCCTCGACGATGGCGCCGCAGGCATTACCCGCCGCTGTGCCGGTCGACGAGACAGCAACCCCGAGGCCACCGCGCACGCGCGCGTTGGCGTCAGCCATGTTGACGGCGCCACCTTCGGACCGCGTTGGCACGAAACTAACCTTATTGCGGCGGGAAATTGCATCCAACACGGGCATGTTGTGGATCGAGATCACGCCGAAGGCATGTTCGACGCCGCATTTTCGAGGAACGCGGCGGCAATTTCACCAGCGGTAACGAGGTTCGTCTCAGACATGGCGTGATTGTCCTCCGGTAACTTCGATGGTTTCGCCGGTTATGTAAGAAGACATCGGAGATCCGAAAAACAGGATGGCGTTTGCCGCCTCGGCGGGCGTGCCCAGGCGGCCCAGCGGCACACGCCGCGATTTGGCGAGATCGACGAACCAGTCTTCCCGGCTCATCCCCTCCGGGATCGGCGTGCCGTCGGGGTTCTCGCCCCGGTCAAAACGGCGGCTCCACTGACCGCTATCAACTAGACCGATTAGCACAGAATTTACCCGGACGTTCTTGCGCGCAAATTCAAGCGACAGCGACTTGTTTAGATTGAGCTGACTCGCCCGCGTCGCTCCGGTCGCAATCAGGAACGGCTCCGGGTGGCGCGCGAGGATCGCGCTTGTACAGACAACGGCGCCGGCGCCCGAGGTCTCCAGCATGTCGAAAAAGGCGCGCACCGGGCGCAGTACGGAGAAAATTTTGAGCTCGAACTCGTCGCGCCAGTCCTGGTCGCTGGTCGTGTAGAAAGTGCTCTGCCGCGCCTGTCCGGCATTGCAGACCAGGGTGTCGCACCGCCCGAATGCTTCTTTGACGGCATCGCGCAGCGCAGCGACATCTTCCTCATCGAGAACGTCGCAGACGCGCGTCAGCACATTTGTCGCTCCGTATTTTTTGGTCAGCGCCTTAGCCGCCTCGTCGAGCCGCGACCGGCTCCGGCCGCAGATCGCGACGCGCGCGCCTGCGGAGAGAAATGCCTCAGCAGCGGCCAAGCCAATACCGGACGAACCGCCCGTGATGACGGCGACTTTGTTCTTCATCAAATTTTCCATGCCTTCGCCTCATTTCCGGCCGATTTTGTCGGCCTTTTAGCTCTCTTTGCCCGCCAGTGCCGGGCTGCCGGCCACCCGATAGCGCGGATCAACGAGCGCCGTCTGCGGTAGAACCCGATGGAGCGGCAGCGCCGTCCCTCTGGATTCTGGATCCCAACCGAGCGCTATCGAAATATTCTTTTGCACTTCGAGCACGTCCTGCATGACGACTCCGCGTAACTGCGTGTCCGTATATTGTCCCGTTGGCGCTGTGATATTGATCGCGGCGACGATACTCCCAGCGCCGTCGCGGATAGGCGCGGCGATGCTCACAACTCCTTTTTCATAGTAACCTTGGCTAATGACGAGACCGCCATTTGCGGCATCCAGCCTGAGCAATTCGGATAGCCTGTCGACATTAGTCGGCGTCTCGGGCGAGAACGACGCGAGTTGGGGAACGCCGCGATAGAGATCGGATAATTCATCGGCATTCAGGTCTTGCAGCAATGCCCGGCCCATTGAAGTCGCATGGGCCGGAAGCCGAGAACCAACACGGATATTACTGGTCAATGCAGCGTTCACGGGGAGACGGCTGATATAGACGATCTCTCTGCCATCGCGCACCGCCATATGCACCGACGCCTTCGCCAGCCGACGAAGCTGCGCAAGATAAGGATGCGCTATCTCGGGCAGCTCGACCGACGAAAGATAGTTCCAGCCGAGCTGAAGCGCCGCAGCGCCGATCCGGTACTCACCGGTATCGGGATTGCGCACAAGGAAACCGAGATGTTCGAGCGTATCGGCCAGTCGAAAAACGGTGGCGCGCGGCAAATTCAGCTCGCGGGCAAGCTCACCCAGGGATTGCACGGGCTCGTCTTGCGAGAATGCCTGCAGCATCAGCAGGCCACGTTCCAGCGCAGGCACTAGATAAGCAGGCTCCTTCGATTTACGCCGCCGGCGGTCGGTCATGATGCGTCACCGAAATGGCCAAGCAAGGCGTCGTTGAAGGCTTCGGCGCCTTCGACATATGACGCGTGGCCGAGGCCGGGCAACAGCGCGAAGCGGGACTCGCCGAAACTGTCGGCCACCTTCCGGCATCCTTCGGGCGGGGTTACCGTGTCGTCCCCGCCGCACACGACTAAAACCGGAAGGCTTATCTGGCGCGCATCCTCATGAATGTCTGAGCTGAACAGCATGGCAACCGCCTGGCGATAGCCCTCGGGCCGGATTTCGGACATCACCTTCCGAACGCGCTCCCGAGCCTCTTCCGACGCCCCATCAGACAGCAGTGCCCTCGACCGTTCGTTCGCCATTCCATCCGGGCCGAGCCTGTCGAGCAGGCCGAGGCGCGCTGCCATCCGCTCCGCGCGGATCTTCGGATCGGCCTTCCCGTAGCCCGCGGCCGGATCGGCAATCATCAACCCGGTCACACGGCCGGGATTGCGCGAGCCAAAGGCGCACACCATCAGCGCGCCCAGGGAATGCCCGACCAGGTGGGCCTCATCGATCCCCAGCGCATCCAGAAACGTTGCCAGCGTTGCGGCATAGTCGGCAGCCGCCGTTTCCGCGGGTGCGAGCACATCCGATCCGCCGTAGCCGGGCGCATCCCACGCGACGACGCGATACCGATCCGACAAGGTGTCGAGCTGCGCCGCCCACGACGCCGCACCCGAACCGATACCATGCAGCAGCACGAGCGGCGGACCCTCGCCCGCCTCGCGATACGTCACGGTCCCGCGAGCGGTGGAGATGGATCGGCGTTCAGTCATGGCCCTGGTTGATTGCGCGTGCCCCACTTCTATCCGCGCTTAATGCTGGCCAGCGGATGATCAGGAGGATAGGAAGGCGTCACCGGTTTGACCGCGCCGAGCATCACGCACATCAGCGCCTCTTCCTGGCCCTCATTGACCAGGCCGCGATAGACGCCCGGCGGTACGGATATCAAGTCGCGCTCTTTCAGCACGGACTCCCACTTGTTGTCACCGTCGATCACGGTCAGGCGGATGCTGCCGCGAAGCATGAAAAAAACTTCCTCGACATCGACGTGAATGTGCTGCGGCCCTTCGCATCCCGGCGGCAGCACCATCGTTGAAAACGTGAAATGCTCTGACGGCACCGTATTGTTGTCGGCGCTCTTGCCAGTTCCGCCGGTTCCCATGTAGCGCATCTGGGCACGCCGGTACTTGGGATCGTAGTCGGCCTGGAACTTGAGGACGTCCCAGTCATACTGGCGCGTTTCATAGCGCGCGACACGGGTGTCCATCCATTCTGCGAAAGTCTGTCCTTCGCCCTGGATCCAGCCGGAAAACTCTTCTTTACTGTCTTTTTCCCTCTCTGCCATATCCATAGCCATCTCACTCTCCTCCGTTCGAAAAGCTAGTTCAAAACAAATCCGCCATTCACCGGTAGCAACTGTCCGGTCACAAAATCCGCTGCATCTGACAGCAGGAAAAGCACGGAACCGACGACGTCCTCCGGCTGCTGCTCGCGGTTCATCGCGCGCCCATCGACATACTGGCGGTGCCGGTCTTCCGGTACGTACTCGGTCGCCTCGACCAGTGTCAGGCCGGGCGCGATCGCATTGACGGCAATGCCATCATTGCCGAGTTCCCTGGCAAATGAACGGGTCATCGAGATCACGGCGCCTTTCGAGGCGACGTAGTGCATCAGCCTCGGCGCGCCCCACAGCGCCGTGTCCGACGCTATATTGACGATCTTGCCGTTGCCGGCAGCTCGCAGCGCGGGTACGAACGCGTTCACGACCAACCATGTCCCGCGAACGTTGACCGCCATGACGCGGTCCCAAGTCTCGATGTCGATATCCTCGCTCGTTTTGCCGCCGATTCCGGTTGCGATCGCCGCGCAGTTCACGAGGCCGTCGACGCCGCCCAACGCATCCATTGCCGCCTCCGCCAGCGCCGAGATCGACGCCGGATCCGCCAAATCAACCCGAAAGAACGAAATCTCTCCCAACGACGACAGTTCAGCCGCGGTCTCACGGCCTCTGTTCTCGAGTATGTCCGCGATCGCCACGCGCGCGCCGGCCGTAAGCGCCCCCTCGGCAAACGCTCGGCCAAGACCGCGCGCCGCGCCGGTGATAACCACCCGCTTTCCAGCAAGAGAAATCGCGGACATGCTACGCGTCCCCATACCGCCTACTCGGCGGCTTCGGCAGCCACGGTTGCGGCGGCGGCAACGCCTTCCAGCTGGGATTTCGCTTCGGCGTGCAGAATGCGGCGCACGCGGGCAAGACCGGTATCGTGCTGGTAAAGGAATTCTCTCGTGTTGGCGTTTCGCTCCATCGACTCGAGAATCACCCGATCCTGTTCGAGCACGTCCCAGTGGAGCGTTTCAAGCTTATTGCGGTACATGAAGCGCCACACGTCACGTTGCCAGCCCTGAACCTTGCGCGCGCGCCAGAAGAAGACGCGGCAATTGTCCTCATCGATAGGAGTCACGTACCCCATAATCCCAAAATTACCACCGGGACCAGCCGCCTTGCGGTAGGGCAGAGGCGAGACGCGCAACCAAAACGCGCCGGTATCTCCAAATTCAATCCAGTCGAAATTAACGTCCCGCTGGTCCGATTTGCCGAAAATAAAACCGGTGTCTGTCTTGTCTACCTGCATCTTCGCTTCGCGGTCGCCCTCGGCCATCGAGTGCGAACTCGCGTGCAGATAGGCGCCGTGCATCGGATCCATCACGTTGTCGACGGCATAGGTCCAGTTGCACTTCCAGTGCGCCGTCGTCAGCATCGTCGACCATTCGCCGTCCACGTCGAACTCCACCGGCATGACGAACTCCTCCGGCTCCTCATGCAGCTCGTCCCCGAACCAGACGAAGATGCCGCCCAGATGCTCGAAGCACGGGTACGACTTGACCATCTTTTCTCCGACCATCGGGCACTGCGCAACCGCCGGCACGTCTTTTACGATGCCATCGCCGCCAACTTCGATACCGTGATACCAGCACGCTAGGCGGTCGCCGAGATTCCAGCCCTGCGACAGCCGCGCGCCGCGATGCGGGCATCGGTCCTCAACGCAGTGGAGAGTACCATCCTTGTCGCGCCACAAAGTGATCTTCTCACCCAGTCGCGTAAGGCCGTGCGGCGTATCCTTAATCATCCAGCTCGCGGCGACCGGCCACCAGCGGTTAAGCGGGCCGAGCGCAACACGCTTGTCGATCTGTTCCTGGGTAACGACGGAGCCTGTCATGACTTTCTCCTTCTCGGTCATCAGAAGCCAGTGTTTGTCCGGCTCGGCATGTAATGAAGAACGCGATTTTCGACCAGAATTACCATCCAATAGGCTATCATCCCGATAATCGTCAGGACGAAGATCGCGGCGAAGACCTTGGCCGTCTCCGCCGCGCCGGCGGTCAGAACGATTAGGTAGCCGACGCCGGCATTACCGCCGGCGAATTCACCGACGGTGACGCCGATCACAGCAAGCGTCGCGCCGATGCGGAGGCCGGCGAAGAGCGGAGGCATCGACGCGGGAAATTCTATCTTCCAGAAAATCTGCAGGCGGCTCGCCTTGAACGAGCGCGCAAGGTTGATCATGTCCGGATCGATGCTTCGGACGGCCGTCATCACGTTGACGAGTATCGGAAAGAAGACGATCAGCACTGCGATAAGGATACGCGGCTCCAAACCGAAGCCAAACCACAATACGAACAATGGCGCGAATGCAACCTTTGGCGCGATCTGAAGCGCCAAAATATAGGGGGACAGCACGACCTCGGACGTGACCGACATGCCCAGCACGTACCCGACCGCCATGCCGAGCAGCGAACCGAAGAAGAAGCCCGCGATCACCTCGATGGTGGTGATCCAGATGTGATACCAGAGATTGTCGGCAACGAAGAGACTAGTGAGACCTTCCACCGACGCGGATAGCGGAGGAATGATATAGGGCTTGATCCCGAGGAGACCTGGGGCCCATTCCCAGGCGACCAGAAACAGGACAAAAATCGCAGAGCTCGCCGCCATTCGAAACGGAGTAAAAGAAGACATTATCGCTGCGCCTGCGTTTCCATTACGATTGGCACCTGTCCTGGTCCACGCTCTGCGGACCAGGACAGGTGCAATTTATTCGTCTACTGGACGAACTGGTTGGTGAAGAGGTCTTTCACGTTCGACGTCTTCTTGATAAAGCCGGACTTGAGATAGAAATCCTGCAGGGAAGCAAGACGCTTCTCGTCCATCGCGCCGAGCTTCGACTGACCCGGGTAAGTGTAGCGGTTGTACATCTTGAACGTTCCGACGATCGCCGGAATCTTCCAGCGAGGCACCGCCTTCACGAATACTTCTGCCGCCGCCTTCGGGTCGTCCATGATGTCCTTGAGGCCCTTTAGAGATGCCCGTACGAGACCCTGGATCAACTTAGGGTTTTTCCGGATCATTTCGTCCGAGGCGACGATTGCTTGCGCCATCGACGGGAAGTAGTCCATCGCATTGAAGATGGTCACGTCGATCTTGTTGGCGCGAACGATGCCGATCCAGTCCGGCACACCCATCATTGCGTCGGCCTTGCCCTGGACAACCAGCTTCCAGACACCCTGCGGGCCGGCAGCCTGGATATTCACGTCGTTACGCGTTAGACCGCGCGAGGCGAGGACGCCCTGCGAAGCGAAGAACGTGGTGTCCTGATAGCTCAGGACGGTCATGGTCTTGCCCTTGAGGTCCTCGATCTTCTCGATACCGCGGTCTTTTCGGGCGACAACCTGCACCAGCGACCCGCCACCCATCACGGCGACAGAGCGCACCGGAATGCCATTCGGGCGAACGAGGATCGACGTGTCGCCGATGGCCCCGCCGATTGGCGCGTTACCGACGCCGACCTGCTTGGCGACGTCGACACCCCCCTTCGAGGTCTGGAACGTAACGTCGAGCCCCTCGGCCTCGTAGTAGCCCTTCGCCTTAGCAATCTGCCAGGGGCCGAAGGCGGGAAGGAATGCCGGTGCGGGAAGAAGGTAGTTAACCTTCTCAGCCGCGACGGCTGGAACTGCGGTAAAGGCAGCAGCCGCTACGGCAGCGGCGAGGATCGTCCGGTGGAATTGCATGATTTTTCTCCCTGTTGCCATGCGTTGATTGCGAAACTGCCCTCCATCAGGCCTTGGCGAGATCCACGTCTCCGACATGAAGGAGCGACATGAGTTGCCCCACGTAAGGACCTATGCGGTCGTCTTTGCGTCTCTCCATCGGATTTTCCCGACCTGGAATTTCGATAAGGATCTCTTCGATAATCGTACCGGGTCTCTGGCTCATCACGAGCACCCGATCGGACATCGCAACGGCCTCGACGAGGTCGTGGGTAATAAATAACGCTGTCTTTCTGGCCGCGTTCAGAGTCGTGGCGAGATCCTGCTGGAGAATCATCTTGGTCTGCGCGTCTAGTGCCGAAAACGGCTCGTCGAGCAGCAACACGTGCGGATCCGTGACCAGCGTGCGCGCCAGCGCTGCGCGCTGACGCATGCCACCCGAAAGCTGGTGCGGATAATGATCCGCGAAATCGGCGATGTGGCAGCGCTCCAGCCAGTCTGTCGAACGTGCTCGGCGCTCGGCGCGCGGCACGCCCCGGATTTCCAGACCGAACTCCACGTTCTCTCGGATGGATCGCCACGCGAGCAATAGATCCTTCTGCAGCATGAAGGCGACATTCTCGTTCACTTCGACGACGAGCGCGCTGTCAACGCGAACCTCGCCGTTCGTTGGACTGTTCAGGCCCGAGGCCATATTGAGAAGAGTCGATTTTCCGCAACCGGACGGGCCAATCAGCGAGACCACCTCGCCATCATGGACACTCAACGAGACATTTTTTACGGCCGTTACGGTCTGGCCGCTGCCGGACCGGTCCGCGAACTGCTTGGTGACGCCGCGAAACTCCAGTCTTACTTCGGCCATCTTGATCAGGCGCCGTGCTCGGCCATGACGGCGCAAAACTTATCCTGGGTCCAGACGCGATTGTCGGGGTCGCGAACGCCCTCGGCATTGAGACGCGCTATGAGGTCGTCGAGTTCGGTCACACCATCAGAAAAAGCAGCTTCCATCGCATCCGCGAGACGCTTTTCGAAATCCGTCTGTTGGTGAAGCCGGGTTTGCCAGACAATATTTTCTGGCTCTCGAATGCGGCTTTCTTGCTCCATATTATCCTCTCATCGCTTGAGATTTAAAGGGCGCAACCAGTCATCCCAAATTTGAGACATATGTTCCATATATGAGACGCTAGATTAAAGTCGATCGCCGAGAAGAGTCAACGATCAATTTTAGCCAATGCTGCTTGGATTCGAAAAGTCAGCCGATACAATCTTCGGCATGGCCTCTGCGTCCAGTTCAACCGTCCTCGTCGCGGATACCGAAGCACGCGATCACGTTCGCGCAGTTACCCGGGCGGCCGGCTCGTCGTTTTACTGGGGTATGCGGATCCTCCCGGAGGAACGCCGTGGAGCGATGTTCGCGATTTACGCGTTCTGCCGCGCAGTCGACGATATAGCAGACGGTCCGGGCTCGGTCGCCGACAAGATTACCCGCCTCACTGCGTGGCGCGAGGCTATCGACGCCGTGTATGCTCCGTCGCCCGTTCTCTCAGAAAATCCGACGCTTAGAGCGCTCTCAGACGCGATCGCACGTTACGATCTTCCGCACAAAGAGTTCCACGCCGTCATCAATGGCATGCAGATGGATATGGATGGCTCGATGAAGGCACCGTCGGCCGAAACGCTGCAGCTTTACTGCCGGCGCGTCGCTGGTGCCGTGGGCCTCCTGTCGATCCGCGTCTTCGGCGACGCAGGAGCTGGCGCGCATCGTTTCGCCGTTACCCTGGGGGAGGCTCTTCAACTCACAAATATTCTGCGGGACCTGAAGGATGATGCCGCGCTGGATCGTTTGTATCTTCCAGAGGAACATCTCGCCTCGCAGGGGATCGACACCTCGGACCCCCACCGCGTGCTCACCCACCCGTCTATGCCCGCCGCCTGCGCTGCCCTAGCTGAAGACGCGAGACAGCTTTACGCTGAAGCCGACATGCTTCTCTCCGGCTGCGACCGCCGCGCACTCAAACCCGCGATAATCATGAAAGAGAGCTATCGCCGCGTACTCGATAGTCTCGTCGCCGCCGGCTGGCAGGACCTCGACCACGACCCGGGCATCTCGATCGCCCGCAAACTCTGGATAACCCTTCGACACGGTTTCGTCTGAGCGCCGTATAATGACGGCTCAACCGCTGAAAATTTCTCCGAGACAGCCGCCGAGCGCGGCGGCTAGCACCGCTTCGGAACCGTCGTTCACAATGTGAAAGTCGGCGAGCGCGATCGGTTCAGCCTTCTCAACGTTGTCGATCTCCCGCCTATCGCGTTCGACCATCTCCGTGGCAGTAAGAGGCCGCAGGGGACGCGAGGCCAGCCGTTTAGCCCTCACGCTCTTGCGCGCATGGATCGCGATTAGCCAGAGACGGTTGCCGAGCGTCTTGCGGAGCACCTTCAGCTCCGCATAGCTATACAGACCGTCGATTAGCACGTCGCGGCCCGCCGCAAGCGACGCCTCGATAGCCGGCAGAGACTTCAGCGCCATGGCGGCCATACCGAATTCCGTCCGAAGGCTCTCACGCACGTCGGCTTCCGCCGCCTGCGTATGATCGAGTCCGCGCGCCTTCAATTCGGCAAGGACAACACCACCGAAATAGACGGTCTCGAAATCGCGAATATTGCCGATTAGCTCTACAGCTTTCGATTTCCCGACGCCCGATAGGCCGACCAGCGCGACGACCGACGGATCTGCGTTCGCATCTGTCATTGATCCCGTTTAGCGGAAACGCATACGGCTGGCAAAGGGTGACGGATACGAACCTGTGCATTCGATCCGACGCGCCATGATCGACCATCAAAACAAATTCGACACGCGCGCCTGGAAGACCTCACGGAATTTGGAACCCGCTCGCCCGTCATCTAGGCCGTCATCGAAGCCATCAACACACGTTTGATTAGCGTCGACAAGCGCCGCTTCGGCATGCCCTCACGGTACTCGATCATTCATTCAGCGCCGAAGTCATCATCCCCAAACCGGACCATCACAAACATCGTTTCTTCTCTGCGCCGTTACTTGCATAGCTTTGTCGACGTCTCGCTGGACGCCAATCCAGAGAAAGTGGCAGCAATGGAGAAAACCGTCCGGCACATCTTTGCCGACGGCGACGAGCAATGTCCCGGTATCCCCCGGACGCCGCCAAACTTCGAGGGCCAGAAATCGACGGCCGCGTCCTCTGAAATTCTGAGGGTCAAATTCATCAGCTGGCGGGGCCGCGGGGCACCGCCGGAAACGATGTTTCACGCAGAACCACTTCAGGCGCTCAAGACGATCTAGCGGGTCTGGTTAGACTGTATGGCCGCCGTGAATTACGAGGTCTAGCAAAAATCGGGCACGGTCTCGCGATGCAAAAACATCGGAACACATCAATTATTTGAGCTTCCGTACTAAGCCCGCGCTGCCTTAGTATCCTGAGCGTCAGCAAGCCCGAAGCGTACCATGTGGAAATTCGTCAGCGCATTTTTCGCCGTCGTCGCCTGCGCTACCGCATCAGCGGCGGCGCGGACTGAGAACGTCAGTCCCGACCCGATCCGCCCGTGTTCATACGTCATGGAGCACAGCCGGGAGTTAAACGGTCCGTTGGTAATCCCGATGACGGTTTACTTAAATACTCCCTTGCGTCAGACCCCGGTCAATCTGCAAGACCGTACCAGCTTCACCTGCAGGCTCCTGATCAGCCGCCAGAGTCTCCGCGCGGTCTATTTCATTGATCCGGCGCGATTCAATATTCTGCAGACTAAGTGTCCCGCAGCGGATGACATCGGCTAATGAATAACCGCCATCTCTATATTCTGTGCGTCATCCTTGTCGCCATCGGCATGGTTATGATTGGATACCGACTTCTGGTGCTCGGTTTCCCCCCCTTGCCCGATCAGACATCGGAAACGTGGACGATCGAAGCACGCATCGACTTCGATGCGCAGAACAAGGCGGTCAAAGCGCAGATTGCAACATTGCAGAGCGAAGGCTCTTACGCGGTAGTCTCTGAGAGTTTCATTGCGCCCGGCTTCGGCCTTACTCAGGCGAAACCGGCGCTCAACCGCCTCGCGACCTTCTCGGTTAGCCGCGCCAATGGACCTCAAATTATGTACTACAGCGCTGTTGTGCATCGTATTCGGGACCGCACAGCGGTGCCGTCTGACGACAACCCACCCCTGCAACGGTCAGCTTTCTCTGGGGCACACGCCGCCGCATCAGAAGCAATCGTCCAGCGGCTAAAATCTCAGGCGGCAGATTCGGAGAGCTTCGTTAAACTTCTGATGCGCGAACTCTCGACACCGCCGGCAGGTCGGGAAGCGGCAGCATTGCTTGGGCCTAATCCAAATAGCCGGCGGGTTGCGCACATCGCGGTCCGCCTTCTGGGAGACGGGAACATACCGGCTCGAGCGGTCCACGGACTGCGCCTCGACCCCGACCGGCGTAATGCCCAATTCTCGCACTGGATCGAGTTCTGGCGCAACGGCAATTGGGTGCCGTTCGACCCCAGCAGCGGCGCGCTAAAGGTGCCAAATAATCACTTGCCGTGGTGGCGCGGCAACAGCGGATTCCTTGCAGTCGACGGCGCCACCAATGCGGAAGCAACGATTTCCGTCCGGCGCATCTTTGCCTTCACGCTTCGAACGGCACTTGAACGCGCAAATGCGGTGAACGAGAAGCTCGTGGAATTCTCTCTGTTCGGACTGCCGCTTCAAACACAGGAGGTGTTCCGGATCCTGCTGGTTGTACCACTCGGAATTCTGTTTCTCGTCGTTCTGCGCAACGTGATCGGCATCAAGACGTTCGGCACCTTCATGCCGGTGCTGATCGCTCTTGCGTTCCGAGAAACGCAGCTCGTTGGCGGCGTGATCATGTTCAGCTTCGTCGTCGGTGTCGGCCTGCTCATCCGGCTCTATCTGGAGCAATTGAAGCTGCTCCTCGTCCCACGTCTCGCCGCGGTCGTGATGGTCGTGATCATCATCATGGCGGCGCTAAGCATCGTCTCGCACAAGCTCGGCTTCGACCGGGGACTTTCGGTCGCGCTGTTCCCGATCGTCATCCTGTCGATGACCATCGAGCGCATGACGGTCGTATGGGAAGAACGCGGTGCCAAAGAATCCATACAGCAGGGCCTCGGCAGCCTAGCCGTCGCCGTAGCCTGCTATTTGGTGATGAACATCTCCGCGGTTCAGCACTTCCTGTTCGTCTTCCCAGAATCGCTTTTCATTGTCCTGGCTTTCTGCCTGCTGCTCGGCCGCTATTCGGGCTACAGGCTCGTCGAACTGAAGCGCTTTAAGGTGCTGGCAGGTAACGACTGATGTTCGGACTGGCCAAGAAGCTTCGGGCAGCTGGCGTTCTCGGAGTGAATCACAGGAACGCCGTCTATCTGCTGCCCTACAACAAGCGCTGCAAATACCCCCTCGTCGACGACAAGGTGCTGACTAAAGAACTCGCGCGACGGGCGGGCGCAGCGGTGCCCGATCTCTACGGGCTGATCGAAATCCAGGCGCAGGTCGCCAGGATTCCTGAAATCTTGAAGGCCCACGAGGATTTCGTCGTTAAGCCGGCGCAGGGCAGCCAGGGTGAGGGCATCGTCGTCGTCACCGGAAGATCCGCTGGCCTCTATCGCACGGCCGCCGGCACGCTGATGAACCACGCTGAGATGACGTTCCACGTGTCCAACATCCTGTCGGGGATCTATTCGCTGGGCGGCCAGAGCGATAAGGCTATCATCGAGTACCGTGTGAAGTTTGATTCCGTGTTTGAGAAAATCGCCTTTCAAGGCGTGCCCGACGTCCGCATCATCGTCTTTCTCGGCGTGCCGGTCATGGCGATGGTTCGACTCCCAACACGCATGTCTGGGGGTAAGGCGAACCTCCATCAGGGCGCCATCGGCGCCGGCATCGACATGTCGACGGGTCAGACGCTCACCGCGGTTTGGAAGAATTCCATCGTGACCGAGCATCCCGACACGCAAAACCCGGTGTCCGGCGTCCAGATTCCTAACTGGGACCGGCTGCTCGACATAGCAGCTCGCTCCTACGAGATGACCGGCCTCGGCTATCAGGGAATCGACCTCGTTCTCGACTCCGAACGCGGCCCGTTGATACTGGAACTAAACGCGCGCCCCGGTCTCAACATCCAGATCGCCAACCGAGAGGGACTCGGAAGGCGCCTTGAGGCCGTGGTCGCCCAGCGGGGCGACCTCAAGGCGGTCGACGACAGGATCGCATTCGCAAAGGCAAATTTCGGATCGAAAGTCGTGGCGGGTGCAGCCTAAGGAGCACGCGAGATCACCAGCGCGGTGCCAAGCATGCCAACCATGAATACGCAGACCGGCCCGAGCCGCCGTGCCCAGTGGAATTCGAGACTGGCCGGGGCGCGACGCGAACGTCAGACACAGGATGGTGCCGATGGCCAACAACATCCGTGCGCCGCGGGCGCATCGCGAAAAAATTGGGAATCAATCTAGGCGGCGAGCGGGCCGAGCGGCGTTAACGCGCAGAATCACAGGATCATCATCCTCCGCAGGTACTTCCCGATGGCTAGAGTTTCCCGATAGGTGTTGAACCCCTCGGGCAGGTTCTGCAGGGGCAATTAGAGAGAACCACAGGATGCTGGCAGCCCTGTCAGTCGCCAGCATTGCCACGAGTGCAATGGACTAGGGCAGGACATTCAGTTGCATCTCCAGCGACAGGGCGCCCTCCCCGCCGCACTTTTCGATAAGCTGCTCAATCAGGAAAAACTCAACGCCACGCGCACCGAAGACCAGCAGCGCAAATCTGTGGTCCATCCTCACTGCCGCCCGCATAGGCACTTGCCGGTGCAGGCGGTATCGTGTCAGACGATCTTTGCGAGCGTGCGAATCGTCTCGTTACGAGCCGAAATCGTGCTACCAGAGCTTCTGGGTTGCGATCCGTGCGCCCTCCGCCATCGCCGCAAACTTGGCCCATATGACGGTCGGGTGAACCTCCGTATGGAGGCAAGCCTGCGAGGAGAATCCGCAGTCGGCGCCGGCGATCACACTTTCCCGGCCCACGAGTTTAGCAAACCGGACCAACCACTCGGCGATCAGCTCGGGATGTTCGACGATATTGCTGGCATGGGTAATCACGCCGGGCATGATCACCTTGCCGTCCGCCAGCTTGTGGTTCTCGAACACGTGATAGTCGTGTTCATGCCGAGGATTGGCCGCCTCAAACGAGTAGAGATACGCATTGATCCTGAATATATGCTCGATAACGTCGCCGAGCTGACATTCATAGATGCGCGGGCCTTCGTTGATACCGTAACAGGTATGGAACCGGATACGATCCTCAGGCAGTCCACGCAGCGCGTGATTGATGCTCTCGACATAGATGTCCGCCTTGCGGGTCTTGCCTTTCTCGTCGAGCTTCGGATCGCCGAAGATGTCGGATAGGAACGGATCGTCTACCTGCAGTTCGAAACCGGCGTCGAGGATCGCCTTGTACTCAGAACGCATCGCCTCTCCGACCGCGAAGAAAAATGCTTCCTCGCTCTCGTAGTATTCGTTCCAGCCGATACCGCTCGGCGCGGTCGAAGGCATGAAGACGTCGGTGCAATCAATATTCGCCGCTGCAGTCTTCAGGTTGGCAATATCCTGCTGCAGCGCCTCTTGGCCGGTGTATTCGATTGGACCGACCGCATAAAGTGGGATCACGGGCGCGACATTACCACCAAGCATGCGCTTCGCCATGTAATCGGCGTAATACTCCGGGAACGCCTCCTGCTCCTGCGTATACAGCTCGTACTTGATATGAGGCCGCGCTTCTAGGCCCGACAAGCGCTGCTCGGCGTAGACGAAGAAGCCGGCTTTGGACGTCTCGCCGTCGGTCACGATGTCAATGCCCGCGTCGGCCTGTTTGTTGACTATTTCCGCGACCGCCTCGGTCACTCGTTTCTGATAAGCGACTTCTTCTGGAACATCCCCTTCGCCCGTGAGACGCGCTTTCATCATGTGCAACAAGTCATGCGGCCTCGGCAAGCTGCCAACATGGCTTACAAGTATCCGGTCCGTGCTTCGGGGCATGGTTTCCTCCCTGTACCCGTCGATATATTATTCTTTTGTAAGCGTACTATGTACCGCCGACAGGGAAAGGTCGAGCTAGCTCTCCATCGAAGAACCGCGGCGATCTGCACTCGCATCGTCGGGACTCAGTCGGGATGATGGTTTTCCGTCAGCCCACGACTGGCCTTAGGAATCGCTTATTTGGTCGCGTCGCGCTCAACGCCGAGTGACTCATATAAATCGGTCGTTACCGTAGCCAGGTTCGGCTTCTCCCCATTTTGCAGCCTCACATATATAGAGAACGCCCTCGCACCCCTCTCTTTTGTGGTGATCCAGAAGACCTATTCCAGTGTCGTCAGATCCACTTCAGCCGACGAAGAAACCAGTATTCGCACACCCCCACGAATACCAGACCGACGGTGACGGCCCAGAAGGCGGTCTTGTTCTCTGCGCCGGGTATACCACCGACATTGATACCGAGGAGGCCTGTCAGAAGACCGAGCGGCAGGAAAATCGCGGCGATTACCGAGAGGACATAAGTGTTATTGTTGAGACGCTCGGCAAGACGGCTCGACAGCTCATCCTGGACGACGGCAGCGCGTTCGCGGGCGGCATCAAGCTCTTCAATGTAGCGTGTGATCTTGTCCACAATCTCGCGCAGATGCATTCGGTCGCGCTGATCGATCCAGTCCGCCGGATCGTCGACCAGCCGCTGGATCGCTTCGCGGTTTGGACCGATAAAACGGCGCAGACGGATCGCTTCGCGGCGCACGGCGCTCAGCTCCAGCCGCAGCTCTTGGCTCTGCATCTCCACAATAACATCTTCCAGATCATCGACCCGTTCCTCGAGCTCGACAATTATATTGCCCATTCGGGCCGTCATTCCCTCGGCAAGCATGATCAGCAGAGCCGCAACACTATGCGGCGGGCGTTTCCGTCGGATCGCCTCACGCACGTCGTTGACGGCCATCAGCGGGCGGCGGCGAACCGAAATCACCCGATTGTTCTCACACCAGAGGCGGAGCGAGACCATGTCTTCGCGGTTTTCGCCGGGGTTCATGTTGACACCTCGGATGTTGACCATGAGGCCTTCGTCGAACGAGGTTGTGCGCGGTCGGGTTTCCGCGGCGAGCAGCGCGTCGCTGACGAGTTTGGGAAGCCCGCTACGCTCGGACAAGAAAATCTTCGTGTCCTGGGCGGTGCCCTGGAGATGTATCCATGTGAACCCCTCGCCGTCGAAGGGCCCGTTGATTTGATCCCATGAGAGCCTGGTCGCGTTGCCCTTGTCGTCGAAGCGGTATGCGTCTATCAGCGCTACCTTGTTTTGTGCAGCGGCTGCGGACGCTGCTTCCTCTGGTGTAGCTGAATCGTTCATGAAGCCCTTCCCTATAACGATGCGGCGGCGCAAACGAAAATCCGCCGGAATAACCGAATTCCTATTCTAGAAAACACAGACCGATGCGAAAATAAGTGTATGAGCGCAATCGAAGTCCGAAACCTGGCCGGGGCCGTTGCCTTCTTCGTCTTCGCCGCCGCGCCGGCCCAGTCAAACTCCGTTCAACCAGCGGGATGGATCGAGTACGCTTCCGTCTATCCCGGCGGACTCGTCTATTCCGCTAAGCTCGACAGCGGCGCTCAGACGACGTCGGTTCATGCGACCGAGATCCAACTTTTTAAACACGACGGCACGGATTGGGTCGCCTTCCGGCTAAAGGGCGACGATGGAACGCAGCGCGCCTTCAAAATGCCCGTCGCCCGGGTTTCGAGCACGCGCGACATGACAGGCCCGCCCATCATGCGGCCCGTCGTGAGGCTGACAGTCTGCGTCGGAAATATTTCCGCCGCGGTAGACGTGAACCTGTCAAACCGAACCGGCTTCAATCACGGCCTGCTCGTGGGACGTAACTTTCTGCGCGGGCGTTACATGATCGACAGCGGAAACCGACACCTCCTCAAGCTCACATGCCCCTCAGAGTTGCAGAAGTGAACGACCCGAAGATCGATGAAGAACAAGGTCTAACAAGATTTTGCCGCAATCGAGGAAATTTGTCGGATCACCTGACCGCGGAACCCGCAAGACATCGCGAAGTTGTGCGATGGACTAGGGCTGGGGGCGGCATAGGGTTCTCTCCTCGCCGCCGCCATCTTCAAACCGGATCCGGGGGTTCATCGTAAAAGATCAGATACACCCTGGGCTCAAAAGCGGAGGGTGCCAGCCAAGAACAATGGCTATCAATCCAGTACCGCGGTCCAATCCTTTGTCTGGATGATTTCCCGCACTCGCGCGAGGAACGCTGCCGAATACGCGCCATCGATTGCGCGGTGATCAAAGCTCTGCGCCAGCACGCCGACCGGCCGGATGGCAATGGCGTCACCGTCATTGCCCTCAATCACCACCGGCTTTTTCGTAATCCCGTCAGTTGAAAGGATCGCGACCTGCGGCTGGTTGATGATCGGCGCAGTGATCATGGTGCCAAAGACGCCCGAGTTCGAGATCGTGTAGGTGCCGTCCTGGAAGTCTTCAGGCGCGAGGCGACTGCTACGTGCGCGTTCGGAGACATCGCGAATGGCGCGGGCGAGTTCATGCAGAGACATCTCGTCCGCGTCCTTGATAACCGGCGCGACGAGGCCGTCGAAATCGAGATCCACCGCGATGGCGAGATTAACACGGCGGTAGACGACGAGTGCCTCGCCGTTGATAGTCGCGTTCACATGCGGGTAGTCACGAACCGCCTCGCACACCGCCTTGGCGACGAAAGGCAGGTAGGTGAGCGAATACCCTTCGCGCCTCTTCCAGGCAGCAGACGCAGCGCGGCGCGCATGGTCAACGCGGGCGAAATCCGCCTCGACAGCCTGCAGAACATGTGGGCTCGTAGCCTTCGAGCGCACCATGTGCTCGGCGGTACGCTTTCGAAGGTTGTTGAACGGGATCGTCTCCACGTCCTCACCTGTCATGGGCCTTGGCGCCAGCCGCGGTCGGGACGGCGACAAGGACCTGGCGGCCGGCGCGCCTCGCAGATGCGCGAGCACGTCCTTCTTCTTGATGCGGCCGTTCGCGCCGGAGCCAGAGATCGCCGCCGGGTCGATCCCGTGCTCGGCGACCAAACGACGGACGGCGGGCGACAGCGGATTACCATTGCCGTCGCGGTTCGCAGCGCTACCGTTAGAGACCCGAGGGGCGGATTTTGCGGGCGCGATCGTAGGCGCAGATGAAGGCAAAAAATCGTCCGCGGAACTGGCTTCCATCGATACAGTGGGCTGGGCGACCGCGATCTCTTCGCCGTCGCGCTGAATGATCGCGATTACCTCACCGACCGGCACTGTGCGGCCCTGTTCGACGCGGATTTCGACCAGCTTGCCGTTGCCTGGCGCGGGCACCTCCATCTCGACCTTGTCGGAGGAGACGTCGAACAGCGCCTCCTTGGTCGAGACTTCGTCGCCGACCTTTTTGTGCCAGACCGAGACTGTGCCTTCCGACACCGTCTCTCCCAGCTGGGGCATGATCACATCCATCAGTCGATCTTCTCGACGATTTCGCGGACGATGCGGTCAGCCGACGGCATAGTCGCATCCTCGAGCGCGTCCGCCGCAGGCAACGGGATATGAGGTGTGGTTACACGGATGATCGGTCCGTCAAGATCCCAGAAAATCTCGTCGGCAACGATAGATGCGACCTCGGCGCCCCAACCACAGAGCCGCGGGTTTTCTTCCACCGTCACGAGGCGTCCGGTCTTCACGACCTCAGACAGGATTGTCTGCGTGTCGAGCGGCACCAGCGAGCGCACGTCGACGACGGTAGCCTTGATGCCGTGTTCAGTCTCTAGCGTCTCCGCCGCCTTCATCGCCCGCGGTACCATGGCCGCCAGCGCGCAGATTGTGACGTCCCCGCCGTCTCGCAGCACTTTCGCGGTACCGAGTGTATCGACGAGCTCGCCGTCTGGCACCTCGCCTTTCATCGGGTAGAGAGACTTCTGTTCGAAGAACATTACCGGATCTGGATCGCGAATCGCGGCGGCCAGCAACCCCTTTACGTCGGCGGCGCTCGATGGCGCGACGACTTTGAGGCCGGGCACCATCATCGCCCAGTTCTCAACCGATTGCGAATGTTGCGCGCCAAAGCGCGAGCCGCCGCCGTTCGCGGTGCGGATCACCAGCGGCAGCGTCATCTGCCCACCGGTCATATAGCGCGACTTGGCAATCTCATTCGCGACGATGTCCCAGCAGACGGCAAGAAAGTCTGAAAACATGATCTCGGCAATGGGGCGCAGGCCGGTCATAGCCGCGCCCATCGCAGCGCCCAGGATCGCCTGCTCGGAGATGGGGGTATCCCTTACGCGTACCGGTCCAAACTCGTCGAGCAACCCCTCGGTCGCCTTGAACACGCCGCCCGCGGCGGCGATGTCCTCACCGAGGAAAACAACGTCCTCGTCCCGGCGCATTTCTTGGGCTATGCCGGCGGCGACCGCCTCGCGGTAGGTCAGTTCCGCCATGCGACGCCTCCATCGGCCCACACATCCTTCGCGATCAGTTCCAGACCGGGTGGCGGCGAGGCCTTAGCGATATCGGTCGCGGCATCGACCTGCGCCAGAACCTCCTCTTCGATGCCGTCGATCACATCCTTCGAGATGCCAAACTCGGCGAGGCGGTCGCGATAGCGCGGCACGGGATCCTTCTTGAGCCACCTCTCTAACTCGCCCGGCGGGCGGTATTTGGCTGGATCGGCCCGCGAATGGCCGGAGTGCCGGTAGGTCTGGGCCTCGATCAGCGATGGGCCATCGCCGGCGCGCGCCTTGGCGAAGGCTTGCTGCGCTGTACGGTAGACAACGTCGGCGTCGTTGCCATCGATGACTATCTTAGGAAGTCCGTAGGCTGCCGCACGATCGCCTGCCGGGTTCTCGACCGCCGTTACGTCGCCGATCGGGGTGTATTCCATATAGAAGTTGTTCTCGCAGACGAACACCACCGGCAGCTTCCAGACCGCCGCCATGTTGAGTGCTTCGTGGAACGCGCCGATGTTCGTTGTGCCATCGCCGAAGAAGCAGGTCGAGACCTCGCCAGTGCCCTTGTACTGGGCCTTCCACGCTGCACCCATCGCAATTGGCAGATGCGCGCCGATAATGGCGTAAGAGCCCATCGCGCCGTGCTCCACGGAAGTCAGGTGCATCGAGCCGCCCTTTCCCTGAAGTAGCCCGCATTCGCGGCCCATAAGTTCGCCGAGCACGCCTTCCATTGATGCACCGCGCGCCAGCGTATGGTGATGACCACGGTAAGTGCAAAACGACCAGTCCCCCTTCTTCATGGCCGTTGCGAAGCCCGTGGCCACAGCCTCATGGCCGAGGGCGAGGTGCGAAGTGCCCTTTATCAGGTTCTGTAAAAACAGGTCGTAAGCTCGCTGCTCAACATGGCGGATCTCAAGGAGCGAGCGCCACATCTCGAGCCGCGTCACCTCGCCGATATCGTCGTTAGCGAGCGCTACCGCCTTGGGCGATACTTTCGTCCGGCCTTTTCCCTTGGCGGCCGCTTTCGGTTTGGTTGCCACGTTTCTTCCCCTCTTCCAGCGCCCGTTACGCGGCGTGGAGGGGCCGGTCTTGAACCGCCCCCTTGAATGTGTCGGAACCTCGAAGAGGCTTGTCCAAGACCCGCCCGCGGACGGCCACTTCCGCCAATACCTGGCCTTTAATACTTGTTCGCGATCGGTAAGTCTTCTGCCGGGTACAGGCTGATGATCTGCGGCCCGTCGGGCGTGACCACCATTTCTTCTTCGATTCGCGCGGCGGAGAAGCCATCCTTGGCCGGGCAGTAGGTCTCGAGCGCGAAGACCATGCCCGTCTTGATCTCTTTCGGATCGTCCAACGAGCACAGACGCGAGATGATCGGACGTTCATGGATGGCAACGCCGAGCCCGTGGCCGAACTGGAGAGCGAAGGCCTCCATCTCGTCGGAGAAGCCGAACTCCTCCGCCTTGGGCCAGACGGAAGCGATCTCGTCCGTCGACACGCCGGGGCGCACGAGGTCGATAGCGGCGTCGATCCATTCGCGGCACTGCTTGTACGCATCCTCCTGCACCGGCGTCGCCTTGCCGACATTGAAGGTGCGATAGTAGCAGGTGCGGTATCCGGAATAGCTGTGGAGCACGTCGAAGAATGCCTGGTCTCCCGGGCGCACCATGCGATCGGTGAAGTTATGCGGATGAGGTGAGCAGCGTTCGCCAGAAATCGCGTTTATCGCCTCGACGTCGTCGGAGCCCATCTCGTAGAGCATCTCGTTCGCCTTGGCGACGATATCGTTTTCGCGCACGCCCGGCTTAAGCTCTTCGCCGATCATGTGGTAGACACCGTCGACCATGCCGGCCGCCTGGTTGAGAAGCACGATCTCGTCGATGTTCTTGATCTCTCGCGCGTCCAACATGACCTGCTGGCCGTCGCGCACCTCAATGCCTTCGGCCTGCAGCGCCAGCATCAACGGCGGCTCGCAAATGTCGACGCCGAGCGGCTGGTCCGCGACGCCCGCATCGACCAGCATCTGCTTGATCTCTTTGGCGGCGCTTTCCATTAGCCCAGCTGCTGGCGGCACGGTACCACGGAGACCGAGCATGCCCGCATGACAATGATCATTGGGAAGCCACGGTGCGTGCAGGCGGTGATGCGCCGCGGCCGAGCCGAAGTCCCACAGATGCGGCTCCTCGTCGCCAATCAGCATGGCGTAGCGCGCGACCTTGTCACGCGACCACTCGCCGATCACCGTCGAGGTGAGATAGCGGATGTTGTTGTTATCGAAACATAACAGCGCGCCGAGATCCGAATTGGCTAGTGCCTCGCGCGACCGGCCCAGGCGATACCGGTGCAAACGCCGAAAATCGACACGCTCCTCGAAATCGACCCCCGAATGGCCCGGCGCTGGAATGGCGCGGCCCCAGTTGTAGTTCGGGTTGAGGTCGTCGCCCGCATCGAAAGCGGTATTGGCGGCGTCGGACAAATTCTGCGGCATGGTATGTCTCCCTCGTCTTTTCAGGCCGCGCGCGGGCTCTGCGACCTTTGGGGCCTTTTCGTCCCGGAATGCCCCTTATTCCGGATGCTCGGGTACAGGAATTTATATGTCAGGGAGAATCTCCACAATCTTTTGCACAGTAAAATTCGGCCGATCAGGATGTTTGCCCCCGCTCGCGCTTTAGATCTAGGAGCGGCGTGCCGTCGAGGCAATCAAGGCCCGTCACCGTCAGCTCCCCCTCACTCACGGAGTTCACTGTTACGACCGATGCAGCGATCGGGTTGGGACGCGGTGGCGTGCGCAGCGAGAAGACACCTATCGGCTTGTCGCGAACGCCCTCGCGTACTGGGAGCTGGACCATGTCGCGCCGCGCCTGGTGGAGCCAGTGAGGACGAGGACCTTGCCGCCCGCTTCGATACCCTCGAGGCCCAGCGCGTATTCCGGCGCGAGGCGGATCTTACAGGGCAGCCATTCCCTCTGTTGTGGCGGTTGGGGCATTCCTCCAACCGCTTGTGGGTTTCGATGACGCCGATCACGGTGCAGGCGATATGGTCCCCGGCCGTGGGCGCGTCGTCGTCGTTGTAGATGGTGTCCGCGGGTTTGTCGGTCACGCAGACCTCACGGGTCGA
The DNA here is from genome assembly GCA_038131485.1 of Alphaproteobacteria bacterium. Classification (GTDB taxonomy): domain Bacteria; phylum Pseudomonadota; class Alphaproteobacteria; order MPNO01; family UBA830; genus JAYQUR01. The sequence continues at coordinate 90,699 of JAYPPO010000004.1, read as the reverse complement.
AAGAAGGAATGCGCCGGTGCTTTGTAGCCTGCTCGTAGGCATAGGCGTAGCGCAGCATGTCGGCGTCGGAGTACGGACGGCCGAGGAAGTGATGCCGGCCGGTAGGTCGGCCGACGTGAAGCCCGCCGGCACGACCACGGACGGCACGTATGTCAGAAAGGTGTTGATCGTCGCGCGCCCTTCTGGGTGACGTAAGGCGGGTTCACGCCATCCTTGATCAGCGTCGGCTCGTGCTCCACTGCCTTATGGACGATGGCGTCAAGCCGATTGTCGGCCATGACCTTCATCAGCCGCGTCATCAGCTCGTCGCGCGCTACAGATAATCGTAGCGCTGCTCAGCGGTCGTCTCGGCTCCCAGCGCTTCTTCACGCCAACGGTGACGTTCCGATAGGAGCGGCGACGCCATCGCCTCGGCCCGCGACTTGAACGGCGGGTTGGCACTGCCTGCGCGAAGTAGTGGTTCGAAGGTCCTGTCGCGCTCGTCGGCGCGGCGGCCCGCGTAGCCAGCAGGTCGCGCAGGTCGGGGATGACGATTGGATCAACGATCTCCGCCCTGGCCGCCGACAGTTCGCCCAACGCGCGATCAAAGACGGCGGTGACGCGGGCGAAATCCTCGAGATCCGGTTCTGACGTCCATCCGACCGTCTCGCGCAGGACGCCGAAGCGGGCGCCGCGAAGCGCGTCGTTCGCTGCGCCGTGGGCGAGCGGCGCGGCATAGCTCTCCGCTGCCATTCCGGCACCGGCGCCGCGCGCGGTCACGGGATCCTCGGGATCGTAGCCGACCATGCAGTCGAGAAGCTTTGCCGCATCGGTCACCGTCCGCGCCATCGGGCCGAGCGAACCAAATACCGATGGCCAGCCGTCATAGACCCGCCGCGGCTTACCAGCCCGCCGGACGGGCGCATGCCGACGATACCGTTCCAGATCGAAGGCCGGCGGATCGAGGCGAGCCCTTCCTGCCCGACACCCGCCGCGCACAGATTGGCAGAGACCGCTGCACCGGAGCCGCCAGACGAGCCACTCGCAGTGCGGTCGAGGTCGTAGACGCAGCGCGTCAGAGCCGAACAGCGAACCGTGCGTATCGCCAGCGCCGCACTCACCAAGCGTCGTCTTGGCAAGGAAGATCGCGCCTGCCGCCTTTATCTTCTTAGCGACGAGGAGTCTCGCCCCGGCATGTGATCCCTGAACAGAACTGATCCCATTGTCGTCGGCACCTCGGCGACGTCGCCCTGGTCCTTCATCACCAGCGGGATGCCGTGCAGCGGCCCGACTGGGCCAGATCTCGCGTAGACCACGTCCAGCGCGTCCGCCTGCGCCAGCGCCTCGGGATTAGTGGAGATGATGGAGTTCAGGTTAGGACCGCCAGTGTCGAGCTTCTCGATCCGGTTGAGGTAGAATTCAACAAGGCTGCGGCAAGTCAGCTTGCCGGCGGCATAGGCGGCGTGAATGTCCGCAATGGTGGCGTCGATGGGATTGAAATCGGTCATACAAGCTCTGCGGTCTATTTCCAAAAAGGACCACCATGATGGCAAACTGGGTGGCGCACGGAAAGGGCGAGTCGGGATAGCTTATGGCGATGACGAACTTCGTCTACATCCTTGGCAGCCGGGAGGCGAACGGGCACTGGCGCACCTATGTCGGCTGGACAACCGATCTGGAGAAACGCCTCGCCGCGCACAACTCGGGCACTGGTGCACGCTCGACACGCGGGCGCGTCTGGGAACTGCTTTATGCCGAAAGCTACCCTACGCGCATGGATGCGATGAGCCGGGAATGGCATCTTAAGCGCGATCGAAAATTCCGCCGCTCGTTGTTTGAAGGGAGATAGGCTGGGTCAAACGCGGCGCCCGCGCGTAAGGGCCAGGGCGGCACGCTCAAGAAATTCGCCCGCCGCAAGGATGCCGCCGCCGAAATACAAAACTCTGGATCTCGCCCTTGCACGAGATAATCCTCTCCAGTTCCGCTCACGTCAGGGGCCCGCAGAAGGAAGACGACATCGGAGTCTGGATCAAAGTTTCAGACTTTGGGACGAATAAACCGCGTGCCGTGCGTCAGGCGACCGCTCGCACCATCATCAGCACGCCGAGCGCCAGCAGCGCGCACAGCACCCAACGGCGGAACACAGCAAGCGACAGCCGGTCTCGAATTGCCGCTCCCGCGGTCATGCCGCAAAACCCGGCTACCGTCCCGGCGATCCCCGGTATCGCCGATCCTAGCGGTAGCGCACCCTTGCCGCTGAGCGCGAGCGCGAGGCCGACGGTCGCCACCAGCGCAGTCAGGCCCAGCGACTGGATAAGTGCGTCCTTTTCCATCTTTTCGTCACGTGCGCGGGTCGGGTCTTCAGTATCTTCGTCGCGGCCCGGGCGGCCACTGCTCCACTGTACCGATTGCAGATAAGGCACAGACGGGATGACGAAGATCGCGGTCGCGCCGGTGATCAGCCCCGTTAAAAGCCCGATGATCGGGTTCAGGAGTGGTTCGGCTCGGACGGGCACTTTGAAGCGTAGCCCCGACAAGCCAAGCCCGGCATAGACGATGAGCATCCCGCCCAGGAGCGCAGCCGCCAGCGCTGTGTCCGCCTCGGCAATCAGCGCCGCCGCGGCGAGCGTGCCCACGATCAGCGCCAGCATTAGCGTCCAGATCCGTCGCATCAGGAGGCGGAAAGCGGTCCCGAAAAAGCTCTGATAGACATTGGTAAGAATGACGGGAAGAATCAGGATCGCTGCCGCCTGCTCGACCGGCAGCCACAGGCCCATCAGCGCCATGCTGACCGTCGGCAGGCCCATCCCGATGCCGCCCTTGACGACACCAGCAATGAGGAAGGCGCCCGCGACCGCGGCGATCTCCCAAAGAGCGTAGTCGATTCTTCCTCTCCCGAGTTTTCTTTTGCAGCGATTATTGGGGGAATCGCCCGCTCCCATGCAACTTGATCTACCGCAAACACTGGCAGAACCTTTCGAACCAAACTGGCCCGCGAAGACATTACGTCAGATAAACTAACCTCATCATACCCAACTACCTGACACGCGCCTTAACCTCCGAGAAAACCCCGACGAAAACGGCCGCCAAAGTTATAGCTTAGCTTAGGAAGTCGCTCAGGGGTGTCGCCGACATGCGAAAGCATCGCATCGACGAGGGCAAGGCCAAGCCGGAGCGCAAAAAGCAGGCCGGCAAAGCGCTTAATGACTACTAGCGTCGCCGAGCGCCCAATAACCGTTCCGTTATGAAAGATTTAAGTTTCATGTGGCAGAATCTTATGCGCCGCGTCGGTGGTGAGTCGAAGGATCGTCGTTTTCCAGAAAGGCGATCCAGTGATGGCGCGCCGGCAAAATCTTCACTTGGAGGAGGTTCGCATGGACATTGCGGCCCTAGACCGGGAACAAAATAAGCACGAACACCATTCGCCGAAAAGACATCGGAACCGACACTGACCCGCGATAATTCGCTATGCGAAATCGCAAAAGAGTTGCACATTTCGCGGCAATCGGGACCGGCGCGATGCCGGAGGCGCCCGCATCCTTCTGAGAAATGTTAAAATCTTGGTGTTGCTGGTTGAGCCATGCATCCGAATGGGGGTGTTGTCGGTACCGGAATGCGCCGAGCTGGCCCGTGCGCTTGAATCAGCACCAGAGCTTGTGTCCGCGCGTCTCGCTGGGGGCGTAGATAGCGATATCCGGGTTTGCCGGGCGTTGTGGCTGAACGATATCCCCGAGACGGAATGGCTGTTCAGACGTCTCGCCAAACTAGTCGCAGAAGTCAACCGCACCTTATACGGCTTTCGGCTCGAGGATTTCCGCGAAGGCGTTCAAATCATGCGCTATGACGAGCCTGTCCATGAACATGCCGCGGGCCATTATGATGCCCACATTGATATCGGCGCAACCGGCCTTACCACGAGCCGCAAACTATCGGTCTCTATCCAGCTCACGCCTTCTGAGGCCTACGACGGCGGCGAACTGGCGATAGACATCGAGGGAAAATGGTGGAATGCGCCCCGCGACCAGGGCACAGCGATCCTGTTCCCGAGTTTCGTTCGTCATCGCGTCGCACCGGTAACGCGGGGGCATCGTCATGCCGCCGTCGCGTGGGTCCACGGGCCTGCGTTTAGCTAGTACACTCCCTACTCGTCGAAACGCCATCTCGCTATCAGGCAGACCAGGCCACTCTCACTCCGTAAAACCTGTCAGAAATCGCTGCATCAGAGACAAACTTCAGAGCTCGGCGAGCCCCACCGTCAACGCATGGGTCGGCGATTAGAATAAGCATCCCATACTAGCGAGCGTGCCCCATCCCAAGCGACCGCAAAAAGAAGCATTTTGGGCATCTCTAATTTGCCCTTCAGGGCAGTGGGTTCTGCGCTATTATCCGCGCACGGACATACTCTGCCGCACGGTGCCGGGTGAAAGGCGCTGGCGGGTGGTCCGAAAGGAAATGCCCTGCAAAGCCGAGGGCTTAAACAAGGGAAGGAACGAAACCCTATGCGCAAGCAACTTATCTTCGCAGCCGCGGCCGCCGCGGTCGCGTTCGCCGCGCCCGCCGCCAAGGCTGACGCTGTCGCCGATTTTTATAAGAACAAGCAGCTCCGCATCCTGATCGGATACGGCGCAGGCGGCGGCTACGATACCGTCACCCGGGTCGTCGCCAAGCATCTGTCGAAGCACATCCCGGGCAATCCGACGATTGTGCCGCAGAATATGCCGGGCGCCGGCTCGATGAAGGTCGCGAACTATCTTTTCAACGCCGCGCCAAAGGACGGAACTACGCTCGGAGTTTTCGCTGCCTCGACGGCGCTAGAGCCGCTGTTCGGTAACGCCAAGGCGAAATACGACCCGCGCAAGTTTGCATGGATCGGCTCGATGCATCAGGACACCGCCAGCCTCGGTATCTGGAACGGCGGTGGCCAGAACATCAAGACGCTAGACGACATTCTCGAAATGAAGAAGAAGGGCACGCTGAAGGAAATCATCTTTGGATCCACGTCGCCCGCCGCGATCACGAGCCAGCATCCGCTCGTCCTTAAGAACTATTTCGACCTGCCGATCAAGATCATCTATGGCTACAAGGGCACGAAAGGCGTCAGCCTCGCCATGCAGCGCGGCGAGGTCGTCGCAATGGGGGGGATGTGCGAATCCTCGGTGAAAGGCGCGTTCCGTAATCACGTGGAAGCCGGAAACCTGAAGGTTTTTGTCCAGTTCGGCCCGGATAAGTCGGTACCCTACTTCAAGGATGCGACCCGGATTTACGACCGGCTCAAATCGCCGAAAGACCGCCAGGTCATGGACGTTATTTTCCGCCAGACCCAACTCGCGCGCCCCCTCGCCGCACCGCCCGGCACGCCGGCTGACCGCGTCGCCGCACTGCGCAAAGCAATGCTCGCGACGATTGCCGACCCGGAACTCCTGAAAGACGCCAAAAAGTCCAAGATCGAGTTCGCGCCACTGTCGGGCGACGAAACCCAGGCGCTGCTGGACAAATTCTACGCAACGCCTCCAGCCCTCATCAAACAGGCGATGGCGCTGATCGGGCGTAAATAACCATCTTCCCGCCGCTCCGTCCCTGATCGGAGCGGCGGGAATTTTTCCTTCAGTCCTTGTCGTGGGCCATGACGGCCCGCGTTAACTTACGCGTTTCGATCATCGGCGCGGTTTCCTCACGATAAGCAATCATGTAAGGCGTCTGCATGTGATGCTCGACGGCGGAATCATCGTCGTAAACCTCGTACAGACGCACGATGTTCGGGTTTTCCTCTTCCGTCGAAACTTCGAAGCGCTGGCACCCTGGCTCGTTCGCCAGAACGTTAGAGCGGTGCTGCCGCGCGCGGGCTATATAGGCATCCCGCTTCTCGGGGTGAAGATGAAGTTCGACGTGAAGAACGATTGCAGCCATAAATTTCTCCCTTTCTACGTTTGACGCGAAGAATGCCATGCGGTGGCATGGGACGGAACCGTCCGCGATGTTCGTGCGTAGACAAATGGAATCAAAGCGGAAACTAGAGCCCGACATGAAACGCTTACTTCGCCATTTAGGCCTTGCCGCCGCTCTAGCCGTTTTCGCAAGCGCCACAGCTGGCGCTTCGTCGGAGGGCGGGACGTTCTCGACCCGAAATGGAGATATCACCGTGAGCGTGTTCGCAACGGGACTGGACCGTCCATGGGGCCTCAATTTCCTTCCCGACGGCCGTATCGTTGTGACTGAAAAACCCGGGCGGCTTCGGATCGTATCAAGAGAAGGAGGTCTCTCTGCGCCGATAGGTGGTGTACCTCCGGTGGATGCGCGCGGCCAGGGCGGACTGCTAGATGTCACCCTGCACCCCCAATTCGCGGACAACAAACTCGTCTACCTGTCATATGCTGAGCCCGGCCCTGGTGGCACGAATTCGACGGCGGTCGCGCGCGGCAGGATGAATGTCGACAGCACGGCACTCGAAGACGTGAAAGTCGTTTTCAGCCAGAAACCAAAGGTGAGTAGCACCCGCCACTACGGATCGCGGGTGGTGTTCGCGCCGGACGGGACGATCTTCGTGACGATGGGCGACCGCGCGGCGCTGCAGCTCCGCGGGCAGTCCCAAGACCTGAATTCGCACCTCGGCAAGGTTGTCCGGTTGACCGAGGACGGCCGCGTGCCACCCGATAATCCCTTCGTGGGCCGCGCGGGCGCACTCCCCGAGATCTGGTCGTACGGGCACCGGAACATCCAGGGAGCCGCGATTAATACGGTCACTGGGCGGCTCTGGACGATCGAGCACGGGCCGCAGGGCGGCGACGAGATAAACATTCCGGCGGCCGGCGCAAACCACGGATGGCCTCTCGTCTCGCACGGCGTCGAATACGGCGGCGCGCCCATCGGCAACGGAAAGAAGTACGCGCCCGGTATCGCTGATCCGATCTTTACGTGGACACCAGTGATAGCTCCAGGTGGCATTACATTCTATACGGCCGACCTGTTTCCCGCCTGGAGAGGCAATCTGTTCATCTCAGGGCTACGGTCTCGGGCCCTCGTTCGTCTCGAATTAGACGGCGACCGGGTCATCAGCGAGGAAAGGTTGCTCATTGATATCAGAGATCGGATTCGAGACGTCGCGGTGGGCCCGGATGGCGCCATATACGTCGCAACCGACTCTTCGAACGGCAGAATTCTTAAGGTTGTGCCGGCGAACTAACTGTTGTGCATCTGCTGCTGTCGTGGTTCCGCAACTGCAGTCCGGCGAATTGCGATATGACCGGCGCGAGGCTCCACTAGGCTAACCTCTCCGGCGCTGGTATTCGTCAGTGCAACAGCGCTGCAGCCAAGATCGACGGCGCCATCCTCGACGGATCACTTCGCTAAACCGGCGTTCAACTGCCCCCACTATCCAGAACTTCTGCCATCCAGTCGGCAGACTGGAGCCGATACCGATATGTCCTGTTGTTGGCGACGTGCCCGGCATCTTCCAGCGCGAGAAACTCGACCGGCCCCGAAGCGCCTTCCGCAATTCGCCGCGCATGATCCCAAGGGATAACACGATCCAGCTTGCCGGCAACGACGAACATCGGGCAACGAATTTCCGAAACGACCCCTCGTAGAGACAATGTCGCAGCCTTGCGACGGGCCTCCTCGGTGGAAGTGCTGTGCGAGCGCGCGACAAAGGCTGCCCGCGTGAGATCGGGAAGCGTCTCCCATGCCTCCGACCAGTCGAAGGGGCCCGTCAACGAAATGCACCCCCTGATCCGATTGTGAAATGCCGCGGCGCGCGGCGCATAATAGCCGCCCAGGCTCACCCCCCAGATTCCGATACGGTCGGAATCGAGATCGGCGCGGCCGTCGATCCAGTCCAGCACCGCTTCAACTGGAGTCTCAAAATCCCCGCGAATGGGAAGATCGTATTCGGCCTCGCCCTGCCCCGGCCCATCGAACGCAAGCGCCGCGATACCGCGCTCGAGAAAAGGTAGCGCATATGCGTCCATCTCTTCCTTAGTCGAGTCGAGCCCAACGCACATGATCAGTACTGGTGGGCAGTCCACCCCGGCAGGCTTTCGAAGGTTCGCCTTAAGGGTCGCGCCCTCGTATGGAATTTCGACCCGTTCGCCGGCGGGACGCATGTACGGAAGCGCAGTCGAATGGCAATCGACAGCCCTGTCGTGAGCGTCCCGCATCTGCGGCACGTCATGCACGAACAGAAACTTGCCAAAGTGATAGCAGATGGAGGCGGTCGTCAGATGTTCCGCGGCCGAAAGATTGCGCCCCACCGCAAGCGCGGCCCGCCCCATCTCTTCATGTATGCGGGCGCGCGCGCACCAGGCGGGGCACCATTCATCCCAAGAAGAAATCTCCGAAGTCACCTCCTGAAAGTCAGTCAGCGGCACCCCGTTCGCTACAAGGCGCGGTGCCCAATGCTGCAGCGCTGCGCTTACCATCGAGTCGTTCATTTTATCCTCTCGGACCGCATTTATTGGGCTCCATCCAGTTTGATTAGAAGGTCCCGCGCGACAGAACAAGCGGCCGGGCGTTTGATAGATAGATCAAACTGAATTTATTGGAAAAGCCTCGGATGACACCGGTGAGAGGACCAGCCCTGATAAACGAAATTGGCACGTTCAGCGTCTACCCGGGAATGAACCGGTAGACCATGCTTGAAAACGCTGTGTTTACACTCGACAGATGAGTGGAATTCCTCGGCCTAGCCCGGAAGATGTTATTCCGCGACCCGGACAGTTTTCCCCTTATGGTTAATGATTTATGGAAATCCCTGGCCGACACCGAAAAGGTGCATAACTAAGCATGGCGTCGTCGCAACGAAGCGCACTGAGATAATCGTCCAACGCTCCAGCGCTTTGCCTGTTTTACGATCTTGCAGAATTCCGACGGAAAAGTGCTCGCCGCGAACGAAGGCTGAGCCGTCATTCAGCGATTCGCCATCCCAGAGCGGCGCCTGTATCGAACGGCAATATCCTCTCCGAACCGACCGACACGGCCCAATCCGGCTCGCGCGCGCCGCGGACGAGAGTAACCGTGTCCTGATTGGCGGCGAGCCCGTAGAACGCTGGACCGTTTAGAGATGCAAAAGCCTCCAGCCGGTCGAGCGCGCCCTCTTCGTCGAAGACCTGAGCATAGGTCTCCAGCGCATTTGGCGCATTGAAGATGCCGGCGCAACCACAGTCCGTCTCCTTGGCCGACACCGGATGTGGCGCAGAATCTGTCCCCAGAAAAAAGGATCTATCGCCCGACGTTGCCGCTTCGCGCAGCGAGAGCCTGTGGCGTTCGCGTTTTGCGACCGGCAGACAGTACATGTGGGGTCTCATGCCGCCCGCGAACAGCGCGTTCCTGTTTATGACTAGATGATGCGGCGTAACTGTGGCGCCAACGCGGGGGCCCGCCCTGCGAACGAAGTCCACGCCTTCCGCCGTCGTGATGTGCTCAAAGACCACTTTCAGATCGGGATGCTGGTCGAGCGCGGGCAACAAGACCCGCTCGATAAAGACCTTCTCCCTGTCAAAAATATCCACGGCAGGATCGGTTACCTCGCCATGAACCAGAAGCGGCATGCCGATGCCCGCCATCGCAGACAGAACATCGTCAATCCTTGTGATATCCGTGACGCCGTTGTCCGAATTGGTCGTCGCGCCGGCGGGATAGAGTTTTGCAGCCGTGAATATTCTTGCCGCGTGGCCAGCAACGAGATCGTCCGCGTCGGTAGTGTCTGTCAGATAGCAGGTCATGAGCGGCTCAAACCTATTCCCCGCAGGCAGCGCCGCCAGGATATTCGCGCGGTAAGCCTCTGCGGCAGCCGCGGTCGTCACGGGCGGCGAGAGGTTCGGCATCACAATCGCGCGGCCGAAAGTACGCGCAGTGAAGGGGAGAACAGCGGCCAGCATGTCGCCGTCGCGAAGGTGCAGGTGCCAGTCGTCGGGGCGGCGAAGGATGATTTCGTCGGGTTGGGCCACGGATTCTCTTCCGGAAACGGGACGGCTTTCTATAGCCCAATCGTCAATCTAATGAAATCGCCCCAGTTTGATTGCCCACTTTCGAACACCTAGTTCGGCAGTCTAGAGAGAAACAATCAGACAGCGCTCCAATGACTCTGACTGCGTGCATAAAAAGCTCGGCGGCGGATACAGTTAACCATATTGACCGTTATAACCGTTGGGCACTCGCCGTGACCGTTTGCACAAGAATGGATACTGACGATGTGCTTGACGCGCTGTACCCGTTGCTCCAGCGCCACGGCACCCTGGAATAAATCCAATCCGATAATGGCCTCAAGTTCGTCTCTAAGCCCATGCCGTTCCACGCTTCGGCTCGGAATTTTGGGCAGGTTGTGGCGGGATAGAGGGATTCGTTGTTCGTTTTGGTGTAGTCGAGATTCCTCAGAAGGGAATTCTGGAACCGTCCCAATCTATAAGGTAACCGCTATCTGATGGCTCTAGGGCATTCACAACTTTCAGCATACGAGTAGCTGCCATCTCAGGGGAAACCATAGTTTTTGACGGAATATTCCTTTGGAATGGCGCGGAAAGTCGCGTGTCAACCGTACCGGGATGAAGCGCGACGCAAAGCGCGTCCGACTTTATCCGGGAGAGTTCGACTGCGTTGGTCTTCAAGAGCATATTGAGGGCGGCCTTAGAGGCCCTGTATGCATGCCACCCGCCCAGCCGATTGTCGGAAATGCTGCCAACGCGAGCGCTGAGGGCTGCAAAAACAGCCTTTCCCTCATCTGCGAGCAACGGCAGGAAATGTTTTGCTACAAGCGTCGGTCCAATGGCATTGATACGGAAAACGCGATCCAATGAGTCCGCGTTCACATGTTTCCAACTCTTTTCCGGTTGCAACGTGATGTCATCGTGAAGGATGCCTGTCGCAACCAAGACAAGATGGATCTTTCCCGCCTGCGCCCTGACCACCTCTGCAGCCGAAGCAACGGACCCTTCGTCTTCAATATCGAGAGCAAGATGAACCGCGCGGGTATTCTCTGCAAATGCGTCGTTATTCTCCGGCCGACGCGATGTGCAAAACAACCGCTCACATCCGGGTTCTGAAACGAGCGCGTGAACGAACGCGCCGCCCAGCCCGCCCGTCGCCCCAATGACAACGGCATTGAAGGCGTCGCTCAGGGATGGAAGTAGGGGTTCTGTCGGGCGCCTCATTTCGAGGATCGCCGGCCCTGCAAGACCAGCGCTCTCAGGAACGGGCGAAGCGTAAGGAAGCGGTCATACAGCCAATCCAGGAGGCGAACGCTGAGCCGCACCGAGAGCATTCTGCCAATAAAGCGGAATTTTGGAAGCGTTCTCCAGAGTGCAACAAAGGCCCCTCCCCCGGATACGAGGCACCCATCAGCAAGGCTCACGTGAAAGCGTCCAATCGCTCTGGCGCGGGTTAGCCCGTTGGGAAGGAGTGCAGGGTCGCAAGTGGACACGTCTACCCAGTCGATGGAACGGGTGCGGTCAAGACGGCGGTAAAATGCAATTTCACGTCTGCACAAAGGGCAAGCTCCATCGTAGTAAGCTGCCGCTGCCTGCTCCACTATCGAAGTTTGCTCATTGTCTCGCACAGTCGTTTTAGAACCCGATATCTGCCAGCGGTCTACTGGCGAGATCAAGCTCTCCCCTCATTACCTGCCCGTCTCGTGCGATGCAGGCGCCGAGCGCTCGCACAAGTCGGAACGCCGCTGCGTTGTCTCCAAGCCAAACGGCGAAGATACGGCAAACACCTCGTTCGCGAGCTTCATGGCACACGCTGCGAGCAACCCAAGTGCCGATGCCGCGATTGCGCCAGTCAAGCGAAACCGAGAAAGCTAACTCCGCGAGCGACCCGTCGTCACCCTGTTCCCAACCGAGCTCGGCAAGCCCGACCAGTTGGTCCTTAGCGAAAGCTCCGACGCCAATCATTCGGCTCCAGTCGAACCCCTCTACGAAATGTTTTAGCCCGGCATCCGATCGCGAAGAAAAGAAACGGGAAAAACGGTCAAAAGGGTCGAATTGTTCGAAGTGTCGGAGGATAGCATGTGCGTCTGTTACATCGAGCGGACGGAGCTTCAGAGTTTGGAAGTCAGAGACTTCGAGCGGCAGCCTCGGCTGTGGGGACAGCCTGGTTCCAGCGTCCATTGCGGAGAGCTCGTCGGCCATCATCGCTGGTCAGCATGTAGGGATTTCGCAGACCCGCGGCGTGTTGCCTCTCGGAAGGTCAAAGTAGTCATAAGAATGCCCGTCGCAATTGCCACGTGGCCGACGACGAGCTCACCCCACCAAACGAATGACCCCATAGCTACGCAGAAAATGGCCGACCACATGATCGATAGGATAACCATTATCTGGAAACGGACGACCTTCGGCAGCCGCATCAGGGGGTTGCGCTCTTCGTTCATGACTAGGCCATATGGTTCTGCACAACTAATCTTCATGGCTTACTCCTGGGTTGGCGTTTTTGTGGAGGCGTTCGGAGGTTTTGGTACCAATTTAAAAAAACTGACTAGATAGTATGTTTTCTTACGCAGGCTTCACGAAGTTGGATCACCAGCGAGTCAACTGCTGTCAAAAACGTGGTGTGCGAACCTGCTCGCACGGAGCATCGGATCACCTCACAGTCGCGAATAGACCCGGCAAATTAATTGCCAGCAGGAGGAACCCTCTGACCAAAGACCGAACAAGCTATCAGACAATCGGGATCATTTTGCCGATCTTGGTCAGTTCGAGAACCTCGCCCGCCACGACTTTGAGGTCGGCGTTGTAACTGCGCGACCACCATTTCAATTTCATTCTCGGCAATAAGCACCGTGGGATTTAAGGGGACTGACTCACCACCATCCAAGCCCATCAAATTGCGCCGGGACTCGCCTTATGGATTACCGCAAGATCCCCAAAGCCGGATTCAGACTTCGTCGCACTTCCAATTGACGATCGCAGACAACTCCTGGGCGCTGCCCAGCTTATCGCTCTTGTCCTCGGGTGACTTTCCAAATCGACCCTGCCCTTGCGCGCCGGAGCACCCTATCATAGGCAGTCCGGCCTGCCGCGATGCGAGGCCGGACAAAAGAAACCGATAGCACGGAGGCACACCGCGTGGACGGCATCGAGAACAAGCGCTTCGACTACATCATCCTCGGCGGCGGCTCGGCCGGCTGCGTGCTCGCAAACCGACTTTCGGAGATCTCTTCGAACGAGGTGCTGCTGGTCGAGGCGGGCGTCGACTACGGACCCGGCGAGGAGCCGGCCGACATGCTCGATTCCTATCCGATGGGGGCGTCGTTCAACCCAGCCTATCACTGGCGCGAGTTGCGCGTCCGCCTGCCGCACGCGCCGTCGAACACCGGTGAGCGCCCGCCGCCGCGCTTCATGGAACAGGCGCGGGTGGTCGGCGGCGGCTCGTCGATCAACGCGCAGATGGCCAACCGCGGCTCGCCCCTCGATTACGACGAATGGGACAGCCTCGGCGCACGCGGCTGGAACTGGGACAGCGTGTTGCCCTATTTCCGCAAGCTTGAGACCGACGAAAATATCGAAGAGGACGGCATCCTGGACGAGCTCCATGGCACGGCGGGACCCATCCGGATCCGCCGCGTGCCCGAAGAAAACTGGCCCGGATTCACGAAAACGGTCGCGAGGGTTCTCACTGATAGCGGCATGAAGCCGCTGGCCGACCAGAACGGGCCGTTCAAGGACGGCTGGTTCCCGACAACCATTTCGAATAGCAACGAGACGCGCGTTTCGGCGGCGATGGGCTATCTAAATCGGGAGGTCCGGGCGCGGCCCAACCTGCACATCCTGTCGGAGACCACTGCGGAGAAGCTGACCTTCGACGGCAACCGGGCAACCGGCGCAATCGTCAACCGGCGCGGCGCACAGATAACGCTCATCGGGAACCACGTCATCGTCTCGGCCGGCGCGCTGCATACGCCCACCCTGCTAATGCGCTCCGGCATCGGCCGCGCGGCGCATCTCCGTGACATGGGCCTTAACGTAGTCGCCGACCGGCCTGGCGTCGGAGCCAACCTGAACGAACACCCCACGCTCGCCGTCTCCGCATATCTCAGGCCGGGCGCACGGCTGTCGGACGAGGTCGGCACCCGGCGTCACGCGCAGATATCGTTCCGCTATTCGTCGGAAGTCGACGATTGCGGCCCCGGCGACATGTACGTCTCGGTGACGGCGAAGTCGGCCTGGCATCCGGTCGGCGTGCGGTTGGCATCGTTCCTGATGTGGTGCAACAAACCCTACTCGCGCGGTCGCGTCCTTTTGTCGGGAGCCGCGCCGCAGGCCGAACCCGACGTCGACTTCAACCTGCTCGCCGACCGGCGCGACTACGACCGGCTTGCCGACGGCGTCCGCCGTATGGCGAATATCTACGAGCATCCGATGCTTGCCGAAATCGCCCGCGATCCGTTCCCGAGTTGCTATTCGGAACGCGTGCGCCGCATCGGTGCGGTCAATACAAAGAACAAGATTTTGACAAGCATCCTAGCCGCCATGATGGACGGACCGGCGCCGTTGCGACGCGCTGCGATCAACGGCCTCATTACCATGGGGACAACTCTGAAGGGTTTGTTGGCCGACGATCGCAAAATGGAGGAGTTCGTGCGCTCCAGCGTCACCGGCTGCTGGCACCCGTCCGGTACCTGCCGCATGGGCGCAGCCGACGATCCGATGGCGGTGACGGACCCGAAAGCGGCGGTCTACGGCGTCGAGAACCTCACAGTCTGTGACGCGTCGCTGTTCCCGTGCGTCCCGCGCGCGAACACGAACATCCCGACGATCATGTGCGCGGAGAAGGTGGCGGAAGGGTTGGTGTCGGCGCGCTGAAACTCTCTAGCCTAAGAAGCTGTCTTCCAGCAGCTTCCGCAATTCCGGTGTAACTTCGGGCTTGAGGTCGAACCAGCGCTCCCATGCCGGTGGGCCCTGGTGGAGGAGCATGCCAAGGCCGTTGATAGTACGGTTGCCCTTCGCGCGCGCGGCGGCAAGAAACGGGCTCTCCAGAGGAGTATAGATGATGTCGGCGCAGAGCGTATCGGCGGACAGATTGTCGAGCGAGAGATCGAGCGGCGGCTGGCCATCCATGCCCTGGCTGGTCGCGTTGACGACTATCGCCGCGCCATTGAGCGCCTCGTGACGGTCTTCCCACGCTACGGGCACGATGGGCCCGCCGAACTGCTTGGCGATGGCGTCCGGCTTCGACGGCGTCCGGTTCACGAGGCGGATTTCCGGCGCGCCGGCATCTAGCAGCGCATAGACGACGGCGCGGCCGCCGCCTCCGGCGCCGACGACCGTCGCGGGGCCCGTGTCTCCCCGCCAGTCCGTGAAGGTATGGCGCAGGTTGCCCAGAAACCCGATCCAGTCGTTATTGGTGCCGAACAGCGTGCCGTTCTCGCGGACTACGACACAGCTGATAGCACCGATCTTGGTCGCGACGTCGTCGACCTCATCAACGATCTTCATCGCCTCCAGCTTGTGCGGGATCGTCAGGTTACAGCCGGCGAAACCAAGCGGGCGCAAACCGCGCAGCGCGGCTTCCAGGTCCCTCGGGTTGATCTCCAGCGGAACGTAAGTGCCCCGGACGCCCTGCTGCTCCATCCAGTAATTGTGCATCAGCGGAGAGCGCGAATGCAGCACCGGCCAGCCCATGACGCCAGCCATGAGGAATTTTTCGTGCTCGCTCACCTTTGTCCCTTTCCGGCCCCTGAGCCGCTCAGGCGTTCGACTTGTCGAGTTTGGCGGAAAAATGGTCCCAGGTGCGTTTAAACAAGCCGGGGCTCCACAACTTTTCCTGGCAGGCTTTTATCTCAGCGTTCGTGAAACAGTAAGGCGTGCCAACCTGGGCCGCCATATACTGACGATAGGAATTGTCCTCGAGATAGTTCATGAGCACGAACGCGTCGCGTACCGTCTTGCCGGTCGTCACGGCACCGTGCGCCTTCATCAGCGCAGCCGGGCTGTCTCCCATCACGTCGGTTAGCGCCTTCGCCATCTGGACATTGTTGATCGAATCCGGCGAATCCAGGATCGGCATCGGATAGCACAGCACGCCCTGGCCGTAGACCGGCAGATAGGGCTGCCCCGCCGTCGTGAGGATGGTCGACCAGTTGGGATGGCAGTGAATCACCGCGTCGACGTCCGGCCGCGTCTTGTAGATGCCCGCGTGCAGATGGAATTCCAGCGGCGGGTTGCCGTTTCCCTCGATCAGGTTGCCGTCAAAGTCGATCGTGCAGATGTCGTCGACCGTAACGTTGGCGCGTTGGCAGTTACCGATATTGATCAGCATGCGGTCGCCGTCGATCCGCGTTGACGCGTGCCCGTTGTAATCCACGATACCCTCGTTCTCGAGCATCCGGATGCACTGGACAATGTCTTCCTTGATCTTTTGGATATCGCTCATCGCTTGTTCCTCTCCATTACCAGCCCGTCTCGTCACGCACTTCCTTGCGCCATAGTTCCCACGCGCGGAAGCAGGCCATCCGGTTGGGCACGTCGGCGAGCACGCCCTCTTCCTCGGACAGCGCCGCGATGCGCCCGCGATGCGCCAGACCCTCCGTCCAGTGCTGGATGCGGGCGTTGACCTCGGTGTAGACGGCGCGGAACACGGCGGTCTGAAGGTTTTCGCCGCATGCGATCGAGCCATGCGCGCGCATCAGCGTTACGCAGCTGTCGCCGACGCATTCGGCAAATGCGACGCCCTTTTCAGGGTCTGACACCAGCATGTCGGTCGCGCCAAACTTCTCGCTGATGTCGAACACAGGAATTTCCCTCGCAAGAAACGCCGCGTTGTGGAACATCGCGCGCATACCGGCATCCGTGAGCCCGAACGGGATGACCGACGGCGAATGAGAATGCACTACGGAAACGACGTCCGGCCGTGCCTTGTAGACCTCGCCGTGGATAAAGCGTTCTAGAAAGCTCCCGCGCCCGTCGGCGTTCACTGGCTCACTGTCGAGGCTGTACTCGATCAAGTCCTCCGGCTCGACCAGCGCCGGCGCCCTGGACCGCGACATGAAATAGCGGTCAGGCGCGTTGGGGTGACGGTGCGAGATATGGCCGAACGCGTCGACCACGCCTCGCGTCGCGAGAATACGGCTCGCCGCGGCGAGGTCGGCGAAAAATTCTTCCGAAACAGGGCCGCCAGAGGCAGGAGCGTTCGCCATCAGATTACCACCTTGGTCATGATGCCTTTCGGGAAGATGTCCTCAGGCGCGACGTGCTTGTGGGCGATGCCCTGCTGCCAGGTGTAAAGCAGCATCTGCTCCCACGTGGCGCGGTTCTCCTCTATGCCGAACGGAAACGGGTTGTCGCCGAACATCTCCTGCATGCGCCTTCCATAGGTCGGAATCCAAGGCAGCGGATAGCGCGACACGGCGGGGTCCAGCATCCGCTCGACGCTGCGCCGCCGGGACTCTTCAAACGCGTTGTAGAGATTGCGCGCGACCCATGGGTTCTCGTCGAGGATGCGCTTCTGCATCGTAATAATATGCATTATCGGCCACACGCCGGTGCGCCCGTAATATTCCTCCTCCATCTCTAGATAGTTTGGGAATAGGCGCTCAACGTCAGGATTCCCGTCGAGGAAGCAGATTGGCGGCCGCGCGATGATCGCGCAGTCGATCTCGCCGGAGGCGAGCATCTGCGACAGCGACTTGTCCGCGACGCGGGTGATCTCGACGCCTTCGGGCAAGTTGAGCTCAACCTTTTCCTCACGTCCGGCCGAGTTCGCGCCGGCCTGGTACCAGTGAACTTCCGGCAGCGTCACGCCGCACTCGTTGTGCATCCAGCCGCGCATGTAGACGGCCGCTGAATGCGCCCATTCGGGCGAGCCGACGCGCTTGCCCTTCAGATCCTCGACCGTTTTGATGCCGGCATTCTTGTTGACGTAGAACGACGAAAAGCGGAACAGCCGCGAGCAGATCACCGGCAGGCCAACGATGTCGCATTCTTCGCGCGTGATCTGGGCCGAGAACTTGGCGAAGCTCAACTCGGCGACGTCCCATTCGCGGTTGGCGGTGAAGCGCGCGAACACCTCATGATGGCCGAGCATCGACCAGGAGTGCTCAATCCCCTGCGCGTGCACGTCGCCGCAGCGGAAATCGCGAAAATGATCGTAGTCGGTGGTCGCGATGCTGATCTTCAGCGGCGTCATAGCTGCCAAGACTCCCTATATCCGAGATTATGCTTATGAGAGGCTATAAAGCACAGACAGGATCGTTGGGGAACCGGGCGGAAGACGCGCAAATGGAAACGGCGGCCCGTCGGGACCGCCGTATCATCGCTCTCCGTTTGCCGTCCGATCAATTCGGCAGCTTCGCCTTCCGGAGATACGGCGTCAGCGCGTCGAACGACCCGTACTTGGCCCTTGCGTCGTCGTCGTTCACCGAGGTCGGGATGATAATGTCGTCGCCGACCTGCCAATTGACAGGCGTCGCGACGTTGTTCGCCGCCGACGTCTGGAGCGCATCGAGCGCGCGCAGCACCTCTTCGAAGTTGCGGCCGACGGTCATCGGATAGGTCATCGTCAGCTTGAGTTTCTTGTCCGGCCCGATGATGAAGACCGACCGCACGGTCGCGCTGTCCGCGGGCGTGCGCCCGTCGGGCAGATAGGCCTCGGCCGGCAGCATGTCGAATGCCTTAGAGACCTCGAGCCCCTCGTCGGCGATGATCGGAAACTCGGCCTTGGCACCGCCGACCTTCTCGATGTCGCCTTTCCAGTTGCGGTGATCCTCGGCGCTGTCGACCGACACTCCGATCACCTTGGTGCCGCGCTTATTCCACTCGGCGTTCAGCTTAGCGACTGCGCCGAACTCGGTAGTGCAGACCGGCGTGAAGTCCTTCGGGTGCGAAAACAGGATCGTCCAGCTGTCGCCAATAAACTCATGTAGGGAAAACTCCCCCTTATCGGTCTCAACCGTCAGATCGGGCACAGTGTCGTTGATTCGAAGAGACATTTTTTCCTCATATGTTTGATCGTCCCTGTGGGACTTAATCACATTCGGGGGTGCTATTCCATGAAGCTTTAATAGAGATTCTTTTGCGCTATGAACGCAGAACCGACACCGCGTCCGCCGGTGGGTTCACCCCGACGAGATTGGCCATCAGCGCCGTCGTGCAGAAATGGCCGATGCAGTGCACGATCTCGACGAGCTTGCGCCGATCCAGCGTCGCCTCAGCGGATGAGAAGCCTGCGTCCGACAACGTGCCGATCTCCAGCAGTTCACGCGCGACTGCCCAGACGGCACGGTCGTCTTCATTGTCGAACGGCGGCTCACGGCCCTCGTTGATAGCTTCGACGACTGCCTTCGTGAGGCCTGCATTAATCGCCGTCTTCGCCTGAGCGCTCCACGGATAGTGTGCCTTCCAGTGGCGCACGGTCATCAACGAGACGATGCGCACTTGCGGGTTGGTCAGCGTGCAATCGAGCAGGAAATCGCTCGACCGGTTGTGAAGGTCCCAAACGGGTCCGGAATAGGCGTAGCCGATGGCTGGACCGAAGCCGATGCGGCCGCCGTCAGCGAGAATGCGGTCGTGGATGGCCCGCTGATCGGGTTCCATTTCGGCGCGGTCGAGAGGCGGGATACGTATCGTCATGCGGAACTCCGAGGGAAAGGGTGAAAATCAGGCAGCGGGAGCATTGGCGCGACAGCCCTCGAACCCCGCCGCCAGCCGCGCCCGGTCGAGATGCCTGCCGATAAAGATAAGGCGCGAGGTGCGTTCGGCCTTCGCCCATTCGCCGAGTAAATCACCTTCGAGCATCATGTTGACCGCCTGGACGACTAGCTTACGGTCCTCGCCGGCGATAGAGAGGATGCCCTTGGTGCGCAGGATGTCGGCGCCGAAACGGGCGAGTACGTCTTCTTGCAGCCATTTTTCGACCCGTGCAGCATCGAGCGGAACCTCGCACGAGAGCGACAGGCTCTCGATCCCGCTCCGGTCGATGTGGGTATGTCCATGGCCGTGACCGTGATAGTCGTGATCGCCCTCAGGCGGGTCGAGCTGGCCCTCGATGCGGTCAAGGTCGAAGCCGCGGCGGCCAAGCACGGCCTCTAGCGGCACGTCGCAGCGGTTGGCACGGCGGATGGGCGCGAACGGGTTGAGCGACCGCAGACGCGCCTCGATTCCGTCGAGCGGCAAGCTCGCGTCAGCCGCCTTGTTGAGGATGATATTATCCGCGACGGCAATCTGGTCGGCGGCGTCCTCTCCCTGGTCGAGCTGTGCGAGCACATGCACCGCATCGACGACGCAGAGCACGCTATCGAGCCGGCTCTGCGACCCGATCACCTGGTCCAATACCAGCGTCTGAATGACGGGGCTGGGGTTTGCGAGGCCGGTCGTTTCGATAACGATGCCGTCAAGCTCGGGTCTTTCGGAAAGCAGGGTGCGCATCGTTCGGATCAGGTCGCCGCGCACTACGCAACAGATGCAGCCGCTCGACAGCTCGATCAGCTCCTCGTCGCCGGTCTCGACCAGATCGCCATCGATGCCTATTTCACCGAATTCGTTAACGATGACGGCAAGGTTCGCTCCCGCCTGCCCTTTCAGGATGCGGTTCAGAAGGGTTGTCTTGCCGGCGCCCAGAAATCCGGTCAGGACGGTTACGGGAATGCGGTCGTCCGTTCTGGCGTCCAGTCCCGTCATCCCACTACACCCAGATCAATCCCACGGCATCAGTGATACATGGATTACGTCGCCGCTGCCTCCGACCGCATTAATCGCCTCGTGAACCTTTTCCAGCCCGAACTTGTGGGTGGTGACTAGGCTGAAATCGAACCGGTCCGACGCGAGCTGCTTTAGAGCCAATTCGCAGCTCTCGTAGTTGTGGCCACGCGCCGCCTTGATAGTGATGTATTTATTGCCAACCTTGCCCATAGGGAAATTCGGGAACTCGGGCACGTCTTCACCCTGGAATTGAAGCGTGCCGCCCTTGCGCTTCAATGCTTCCACGCCGAGCAGCGTCGGGATCGTGCCAGCGCCCGCCGTGCAATCGAGCGAGACGTCGAGCCCCTCGCCGCCGGTGATCTCCATGATGCGCTCCAGCGGATCTTCTTCGTCTACGACGATCGTGTAGTCGGCTCCGAGCTTCTGCGCGACCTCGAGGCGTTTCTTGTCCTTCGACGTGCCCGTCACGATGATCAGCGACGCGCCCGCCTGTTTGCAAGCGACGGTGTTTGAAAGCCCCTGCTGGCCGGGGCCCTGGATCAGCACGCGGCTGTCATAGCCGACCTCGCAGTCGAACAGCGCCCACTGGATGCCGTTGGCCATTGGCGTGACGACGCCGGCAATCTCGGGCGACAGTCCGTCCGGCACCTTGTGGATGACCGAGTTCCAAGGCAAGTACATATACTGAGCGAACCCACCAAATAGGTGCGGCGCCCGCTCCGCCAGTGTGTAGCCAAAGCGGAGACCTTCCGGAAACCGCCTCCAGTCAGTGAACGGACATAGGCGGTAGTCACCGCGGTGGCAGTGCTCGCAGTTCATGCAGCCGACATAATGCTCGACGAAGACGAGATCTCCCTCCTTGAGACCGCGGCGCTTCTTGAACGTCTCGCCCGCCTTGGCAATATAGCCGATATTTTCGTGACCCATGATGACCGGACCCTCGAAGGGCGGCTTCGAATAAAACTTCACGTCAGTGCCGCAGATGCCGGCGACTTCGACCTTAAGAAGCGCCGCCTCGTCCGGAATGTCCGGCATGTCGTATTCTCGAAATTCTGTCATCTGAGGCGCCGTCCGAACGGCCGCAATCACCTTCTCTGCCACATCCATCTCCCTTGCGCGTTGTTGACCGAGACATATCAAAGCGGCAAATTTCGGACAAGTTGACCCGTTTGGTATGCCGGGTCCGAAAGGTGGCGAAAATGTTCCGACGACTGGGCATCGAACAGGGCACGCTCGACGATTTGTGCCGCGTCGAAGCGCTAGTGCGCGACCGGTTCGAGGTACGCGACAGCGATCTGATCCTTGTTTCCCAAGACCCCGGCGCGCGCCCAGGCTTTCCGCCGCTGGAGACCAACGTAGTCTTCTGGAAGAACGAAACGCGCTACAAGCTGAAAGTGTTCGCGCCGGTCGCCGATGTGAACGCGTCAAACATTCCACTTCGCTGGCTGTTACCGGCGCTAGAAGACACCGGCGAGAACGAGTGCTGCTGATGAGCGCTCCTTAACGATAACGAATGACGGGGAAGAAACCGGAACCATGGCTAAGACAAAGTTGAAGACCGTAACGCGAACGCAGGGCAACAATCGGGCGCTGAAAGAGGGCGAGGTCGATTTGCCCGATTTCGAGTTGGACTACGAGGAGATACCCGTTCTCGTCCAAGGCTTCCGCCGCATGGTGCGCGAACTGGAATTCGACGTCTGCGAGATGGCCCTGACTACTTACATCTGTGCGAAGGCCCACGGCGTGAAGATGACAGCGCTGCCGATTTTTCTCGTTCGGGGCTTTCATCACGAAGCGATCATCCACAATATGAATTCCGGTCTCTCCTCTCCAGCGGACCTCGAGGGCAAGAAAGTCGGCGTTAACCGCGGCTACACAGTGACCACCGGCGTTTGGGCTCGCGCCATCATCCAGGACGAATATGGTGTCGACCTCTCCCAAGTGACTTGGCGGCCATCCGGCGACGAGCATGTCGCCCAGTACGTTGCTCCCGACAATGTCGTTCCGCTCGATCACGGCGATCTGGAGAAGGCACTCGTCGAGGGGCAGATACCCGCTGCCGTCGGTACCACCATGGACAACGAAGCCATTACATCACTGATCGACGACCCATTCGAGGCCGGGCGGAAGGCACTCAAGGACCGCGGCTTCTATCCGATCAATCACTGCGTCGCCGTCCGCGACGACCTGCTCGCAGAACAGCCAGAAATCGCATCCCAGTTGTTCGATGCCTTCGCCGAGTCGAAGCGACGCTACGTCGCCGAACTAAAGGCCGGCAAGCGCGCAAAACTCTCCGCCTACGACAAGGTCCACCTCGCCGCGATGGAGGTGATGGATGACCCATTGCCCTACGGCATCGAGCCCAATCGCCACACGCTCGAAGGGCTAGTGCAACACGCGGTTACCCAGAAGATCATCCCTGGCCCGATGTCGATGGAGGATCTGTTCGCAGGGAATATTCTCGACGCGGTCGGCTGAAGTAGTCTCTACACGGTCCCAAGCGGGGCAGCCTGAAGCTGTTATCCGAGAGATAGGCGAGTCACAACGCGTTGGTAATGGCCCTGATGCGCGTTGTAGCAAACATACCTTAGAGAAAATAATCAGCCGCGGCTGTTCCTGCATGCCAATAACGAATTAGTGATTAAGCCTGATCGCTATTAGTCCTTATCGACCGCACCGCCCACGGCGGGGCTAATTTTTCATAGGAATTCTCTATCAAATAATGGCCTTTATGGACTTTCCGGCATTTTTTGCTGTCCCAATTTCTGGGGTAGGAACATACAGTTTCATTGTGATGATACGTAGAGGTAGCCTTAGTCGGGCTCATCACAGCGCCGAAAAATTTGGCCCACCCGTTTTATTCGGGTTTTTTTATGTGTCGCGACCACCCTCGAAAAGAGGTTGGTTGAGAGAAGACCGGTTGGCGTTTAGATATTTTATGCGGCGGAAAATTGAGATCATCTTCCTGTATCTCTTGGCAAGTTTAGCTCACAAAAATTACGGTTAAGCACTACAAACATGATCAATCGGCATTCGAAGGATGGAGCTACCCGAGGCTTTCTCGACAGGTTGCTGGAAGTTGCACACTGGATCGTATTTCTTTACGGCCTATCCATCATCGCGACCGTAACCTACGAAATCACCGTTAAAGAACTGGAGCATATTCTCAACCTCGATAAATCCGGATTTCTCGTCGCCACAGCTTGGCTCACGCCACCCATTGTCAATTACATCGGAAAAGCTCGGTGGATCTGGCTCCCTTGGCAGCATCGAAGAGTGACTCCCTGAGGTAGGACTCACACCTGTACGACAAAACCGGTGTCAAACTCGAAGGTCTTCTCTTGGCAATGAACGAGCGTGGGACCGAAGAAAATTCGCTGCCCTAAAGTGCGTCGACACCCGACCCCAAAACGGAAATGTGGTTTTTAAACGGATGCGGTCAGCATGAGGATAAACGCATAGAGCGGTGCGAACCGGTTACGCACTAACCCCATCTAGAAAGTCCACGACCCGCAGAGGCACGTTCTCCTCCGACTGCTCTCGCGGGCGGATGTCAGCGAATTCGGAGCCCATCAGGCATTCGTGGAGATACATTGCCGCCGAGCGCGCGTGTGCGTCGTCGGCGCCGGGGAAGATTATCGCGGGGATGTCTAGGGCGAGCAGTTCCTCGGCCTCTGCGCCGGGGGCGGTGTCGCGGTCGAACAGGCTGCGCACCATCGCGCTGACGGTCATCCGGTAGGTGTCGGGATCCAGCGCGGCGTAAACCTCCGCGAAATCGCTGGAGCTACGGATCGAGTTGGTCCACGGGCCGCCGCGCGGGTCTTGCGAGAAGTTATCCTCGTGGCTGCGAACCAGGTCGACGACGGCCTGGAGCCCGTTCTCAACAACATAGGCGATGTGGCGCGCGAAGCGCAGATGACAGTTAATACGATACTTGGCGCCACCCACCGGCCAGAACAGTACCATCGACAGCACGCGTTCGGGATGCGCGACGCCGAAAGCGGTAACCGGTGGGCAGCCCATACAGCCGCCAAGCAGGTGCGCCTTCTCTATGCCCAGATAGTCTAGCAGGCCCACACCCTGGCGTACGAAATGCTGCCAACCGACCGCCTCGATCCGGCCGCCGGACTCGCCGTTCTCGCGACGGTCGAAAATTACACATTGGTACTTCTTTGGCAGATGGTCGAGCAGCTTCACCCGCGCGTAGACGCC
The DNA here is from genome assembly GCA_038131485.1 of Alphaproteobacteria bacterium. Taxonomy (GTDB): domain Bacteria; phylum Pseudomonadota; class Alphaproteobacteria; order MPNO01; family UBA830; genus JAYQUR01. Next base: position 65,887 of record JAYPPO010000004.1, on the reverse strand, counting down.
GAGATCGCGCCACTGGCCGAGGTGGGCGTTGAAACCACCCGGCGCGTACATCAGGATAGGTGGGCCCGCACCTATCACCTCGTACCGCGTCTTGATTCCGTCGATTTCGGCGAATGGCATATTGCCGGCTTCCTCTCAGATTTCAGGGGATGAAAACTATCCACACTGCGGCGATCCGTCCATTGATGGATATAACTTAGAAGTCTAACTATTATTGTGGGACAAGCTACCCGACGCCGCGGACAACCCCGAACGCCTCTTGCACCGGGGACGATTGCCGGGAATAAAGGTCGGGTACAAGAGATCCGCCGCAAGTGGCATGAACGACGAGACGGGAGACGATAGATGCTGCGCAAGGAAGTCAACGATCTGTTGACCCAGACGGACAAGGGCACGCCGATGGGCGAGCTTTTCCGCCAGTACTGGCTGCCAGTGATGCTTGCCTGGGAACTACCGGAGAACGACTGCCCGCCGGTCCGCGTAGAGTTGCTCGGCGAAAAGATGATTGCCTTCCGTGACTCCGACGGCCGATATGGGCTGCTTGAGGAATTCTGCGCCCACCGGCGCGTCTCGCTTTGGTTCGGCCGTAACGAGGATTGCGGCCTGCGCTGCCCCTATCACGGCTGGAAATTCGACGTCGAAGGCAACTGCATCGATATCCCATCTGAGCCGGAAGACAGCGTCATCAAGCAGGAAGCGAATCTGCAGGCATACCCGCTGATCAAGGTTGGCGACATCCTGTGGACGCACATGGGCGATCCCGCCGACCGACCGCCGGAGCCACAGTGGGAATTCGCGACCGTTGAGCCAGAACAAACCGTCTCGACCAAGCGGCTGCAAGAATGCAATTGGCTGCAGGCGCTCGAAGGCGGCATAGACTCCAGCCACGTATCCTGGCTGCACTCGATGGAGCTGGAACGCGACCCGCTGTTCAAGGGCGCGAAGGCGAACAAATTTAATATGGGCGACATGAAGCCGGTCTTCGAGGTGAAGGAGTCCGAAGGAGGGCTGTACGTCGCAGCTCGGCGCAAGACCGACGGCAAAAACTACTGGCGCATCACACAGTGGGTAATGCCCTGCTTTACAATGATCCCGCCGCGTGCAGACCATCCGCAGCATGGCCACTTCTGGGTGCCGATCAACGACGAGAACTGCTGGGTGTGGAGCTTCGACTACCATCCCGACCGGCCGCTTACAGACACCGAGCGTCAGGCGTGCCTCGACGGCAAGGGCGTTCACGTGGCGACCATTCCAGGCACGTTCATCCCGATCCAGAACAAGACTAACGACTACCTTATTGACCGCGAGGCGCAGAAGCGCGGTGAGACCTATTCCGGCGTCGCCGGCTTCGGCATGCAGGATGCGAGCCTGCAGGAATCGATGGGGCCCATCGTAGACCGCTCGCGCGAAAATCTGGTGCCGACCGACTACGGCATCGTCCTGTGCCGCAACAGGCTGCGTAAGGCCGCGACCGATCTCGCCGAAAAGGGCATCAAACCGCCGGGACGCGATCCCGAGCACATGAAGGTCCGCTCGGTCGCCGTCGTGCTCGACGAGGGCGTGGATTACGTCGAGGCCTGCAAGGAAGGTCTCAAGAGCCACACCGGCACGGAACGCGTGACGGTTTAACCGCTATCCCGAAACGGGAATTCGACCGGCCCGCTCTCCCTGGAGGCTAGGCCGGCTCGATGCGGTATCCGCAAAACGTCGGCGGCGTGCAGCACTGTGAAGTCGAGGTTCCCGTCATGAGGAACCCCCGCCCAGATGGGCGCGAGGCACGATAGCGAAAGAAGGCGCGCCATCAGGGCGAGGACAATTTTGCTGGATCCAAGGCGGATACGCATGGTCGATCTCCTAATATGAGGAACAATCGCACCCTGCGCCATTGAACTTACGGGTACCTCACCGCGAAGTATAACCTACTCTCGTAAATGCCCCCACTTGTCCCAAGCGTCCTTGCGCGCCTCGGGCGTCGGCGCATTGACCTTCTGGAACTCTTCCTTCCAGTGGAATGGGCGGCAGGCGTTGATGATGGCGCGACTATTGTAGAGCTTGCCGGCCTTGCGGTCGTCAGGCGGGATCGTCGGGTCGAGCGCCGACGACCACGCATTTTTGATGAAGCCGATATCCTCTGCCGGGTCACAGCGGGTGCACGCGGCCCAGATCACCTCTTCGAGGTTGGACACGTCGATGTCGTCGTCGACGACGATAACGAACCGACCAAGATAGGCACCGGCGTGACACATGGCAGCGATGTGGCCGGCCTGCACGGCATGGCCGGGATAGCGCTGCTTGATGGCGACAGCGACGAAAAGGCGCGAGCCGCCGACCTCGTGCGCCCAGACCTCGGTGACCTCGGGTACACCTGCTCGAGCGATGTTCTCCTTCAAGATTGCGGATCGGCTGATCGCGCGATAGCGGGCGTACTCGTAGGGCAGTCGGATATGCGCCGCGCCCAGCAGTATGGGATCGTTGCGGTGATATATCGCGGCGACGTCGACCCACGGCTCAGCCTCCATCGCGCCGCCCTGATAGCCGAGCCATTCGCCGAAAGGCCCTTCCGGCGCTGTGTTGCCGGGATGGATGAAGCCCTCAATGACTACCTCGGCGTTGGCGGGGAACGGCAGGCCGGTGTGCTTACCGGTGACGCACTTCACGGCGCTACCCTTGTAGGCACCCATCATGTCGTATTCGCACATCCCTTCGGGCACCTCGGTCGAAGACGTCAGGAACGATAACGGGTCCGAGCCGACAACGATGCAGACTGGCATCGGCTCGCCCATGGCCATGTACTTGTCGCGGTGAATGCGACCGTGCTTGCCGGGGGAGATGTATAGCGCAACCCGCTTCTCGTCATGGATCATCACCCGGTAGGTGCCGCAGTTTAGCCAGCCCGTCTCCGGATCGCGCGTGACGTTATAGCAGCCGGTACCGATATAGCGGCCACCGTCGTCGGGGTTCCATAGCGGTGCGGGGAACTTGGTTACGTCGACCTCTTCGCCTTCGAGCACGTTCTCGAAAATCGGGCCGTCGTCGACGATCTCGTGCGGGATCGGCTCCATCGCACGCGTGTGCCGGTGATACGCGCGGGACAGTTCCAGCTTGTTGAAATTTTCCGGGAAGCCGAGCGTCAGGTTCTTGCGGGTGCCGGTGAACCAGTTGACCAGGATGCGAAAGCCCGGCGGGCAACCCTCGACGTCGTCGAACAGAACCGATGCCGTGCCCTCATCGTGGCACATCACCTCGACGACCTGGCCGATATCGGTGTGCCAGTTCGCGCCCCTCACGACCTTGAGGTCGCCCCGCGCCTCTACGGCAGCGAGCCACTCGCGGAGATCGTCGTACTCGAGCGCGAAGCCGGTGTTGGTGGCGGCGGTGTCTCGTTCAGCGCTATCGGTCATTTCGTCTTCCGGTTCATCGTGGTTTCCCTGAATTCTCCTCGAGCGCGCCTCAGCCGACCGGCACACCGAGGCGTGCGTTAACGCGCGGGACGACTGCATCCGTCATCAGGCGCATCGATCTATGCACTCGTTCGGCGGGCATGTTGCCGAAATTCATCAGGAAAAGGATGTGCTGGACGCCCAACGCCGACAGTTCGACGATCCGTTCAGCAACGGTTTCGACGCCGCCGAACAAAGCGAGGCCGGACAGGACAATATCGTCATAGACCTGGCTTTTCGCATATAGCCGCGTCGCGACATAGAGATCGAACGCCTCCTCGGCGAGCGCTCGGGCCTCGTCGTCGGTTTCGGCGACATAGGTGTGTAGGGCGACCATCGCCTCCTGCCGCGCCGTTCCCCCATGCCCGCCGTCTTCCCGTCCCCGCTCGTATTCCGCGACAAGGCCGCCGATTTCCTCCAGCCGGTCGACGGTCGCGTAGGGTACGAAAACGATACCGTTGTTCTGCTTGCCTACGTAATAGGCGGCTTCCTTGCGGATGATCGCGATATGGATCGGCGGATGCGGTTTCTGGATTGGAAGGAGCTGAAGAGTTGCCTTCTCACAGGAGAACCACGGCGAAAGATGCGTAATCGTCTCTCCTGTCCATGCGCGGCGGATGATGTCGAGCGACGTATCGAACCGATCACGCTTTTCTGTTGGGTCGACGGCAAAGCCCTCGTATTCGTGTTTCAGGTAACCGGAGCCGACGCCCATGATCAGGCGGCCGCCCGAAAGTTGGTCGACTAGCGCGTAGTCCTCGGCGACTTGAAGAGGATTGCGGAACGGCAGAACCGATATGCCGGGGCCTAGCCGGATGGTCTTTGTGCGCTGCGCGGCCGCAGCGAGGAGCGGTGCAGGGTTCGCGACCAGCCCGTATTCATGAAAATGGTGCTCAGCGAGCATGTAGCCGTAGAAGCCGAGCTCTTCCGACAGAACGATTTCCTCCAGCAACTGCTCGAGCAGATCGCTCCCGCTCCGAGGCCGAGACGGGTAGTGATCGCACACCGAGAACATCGAGTACCGCATCGCGCCGTTGCCGATGGCTGTCATGCTGCTTTCCAAAATTCGAGTTTGGACGGGACCTCACGACGTTACTCGACCGGCAACAGCTTCGAAAGGCCCGACCGTGAGCGAAAGCGCGAGGAGCTTAAGCTAATTACGCAAGCATATCGTTTCTTTGAGACATGGCGACGCCGAAAGTATCCGCTTTCTCACAGCCAGCGTTGCGAATGGCCTCGGCCCGCACCGTGTACGGCTGCGTCGCAAGCGCCTAATATCTCACGAGTACGCTACACAGGCTCAGAGAGAGATAAAACATGGGCGAGTTCGCGGTCGGTCAGTCCGTGACGCGCGAGGAGGACCCGCGACTGCTGACGGGGCGCGGCGAATTCCTCGACGACGTCAATCTGCGCGGCCAGACGTGGGCCTACGTGCTTCGCTCGCCGCACGCCAACGCACGCATCCGCTCGGTCGACACAACGGCCGCAGAAACGGCGCCTGGCGTCCTTAAAGTGCTGACTGGCGCCGACTGGGCGGCGGAGGGCTACGGGGGGCTGCCCTGCGAAGACCTTGCGAAGAGCCGGCCAGACGGCGCGCCAATCTACCAACCGCACTATCCGGCGCTGATCGCCGACCAAGCCCGGATGGTGGGTGATCCGGTCGCCTTCGTCGTGGCAGAGACCGCGCTTCAGGCACGCGATGCGTCTGAGCTAATCGAGATCGACTGGGATCCTTTGCACGCCGTCGCGGCCGTCGAGCATGCCGTTGCCGCCGACGCTCCGCTCGTGTGGGAGGGCTGCTCCAACAACATCGCTTTCATCGAATATAGGGGCGACGCGGCGGCGGTCGATGCGGCCTTCGAAAAGGCCGACCGGATCGTCCGTCGCAAGTTAGTCCTCAACCGCGTGACGGCGGTCGCGATGGAACCGCGAGGCTGCCTCGGCGACTACGACGCTCGTCATGGGCGCTACACGCTCTATACCGGCCTCCAGAACCCGCACCCGCTGCGTTTTCAAATCGCGCAGCAGGTATTTGGCATCCCCGAAACCAGCGTCCGCGTCATCCCGGGCGACGTGGGCGGCAGCTTCGGCATGCGGGGCGGCACCTATCCGGAACTGCTGTTGGTGTTGTGGGCATCGAGGATTGTCGGTCGGCCGGTCAAGTGGCGATGCGACCGCTCGGAAGGCTTCGCGTCGGATACGCATGGCCGAGATAACATTAGCGAAGTGGAGCTCGCGTTGGACGACGACGGCACGTTCCAGGGCATCCGCGTCCGCACCCTTGCCAACATGGGCGCCTATCTCGCGATCCGCGGCCCCCGCCCGCCGACCAACAATCTTGGCACCGTCGCCGGCGTCTACAGGACGCCTGCGGTGCATGTTGAGGTGACCGGCGTGTTCACCAACACCGTCTGCACCAATCCCTATCGCGGCTCCGGCGCGCCCGAAGCGGCCTATGTCGGTGAGCGTCTGATCGACATCGCGGCTCGGGAGCTCGGCATGGACGCCGCCGAGATCCGGCGGATCAACAGCGTCACGCCCGACCAGATGCCATGGACCAACGCGCTCGGCTTCACCTACGACGTCGGCGATTTCCTGGGCAATATGGACAAGGCGCTCGCCGCCGCCGACTGGGACGGTTTCGAGGCACGGCGCATGGCAGCGTCGAACCGCGGCCGGCTGCGCGGCATCGGGATGTCGAACACGGTCAAAAAGACCTCGTCCCCTTTCCCCGAATCCTGCTCAGTTCGGTTCGACCCGTCCGGCACGGTGACGCTGATCATGGGCACGATCAGCCATGGCCAGGGCCACGAGACGGTATTCAAGCAGATCGTCTGCGACCGTCTGGGGGTCGAGCCGTCGCAAATCCGTTATGTGCAGGGCGACACCGACATCGTCACTTACGGGCGCGGCACCTTCAACTCGCGCTCGATCTCGATCGGCGGCTCGGCGGTATCGATGGCCTGCACCAAGACGATTGAGAAAACGACCCGCATCGCCGCCCATCTGCTAGAAGCCGCCGAGGACGACATCGACTTTGCCGACGGCATTTTCACCGTCCGTGGCACTGACCGGGCGCTGGATTTCTTGACGGTTGCCAAGACTGCCTTCACACCGGCGAAGTTGCCGCCAGGCGAGGAGCCTGGGCTGAACGAGATCGCGACCTTTGCGCCGAACTACTGGAACTGGCCTACCGGCGTCCAGATCTGCGAATTGGAAATCGACCCCGAGACCGGCGAGACCGACATCGTCAATTTCGTCTGCGTCGCCGACGTCGGCACGGTCATCAACCCACTGCTGCTAAAGGCACAGATGCATGGCGGCATCGCGCAGGGCGTCGGCCAGGCGATCTGCGAGGACATTGCTTATGACGCCGACGGACAACTCCTGTCGGGATCACTGATGGACTACGCGCTGCCGCGGGCCGACGATCTCTCCTACATGGAAATCGTGAGCGCGCCGGTGCCGACCTCCTCGAACCCTATCGGCGCTAAGGGCGGCGGCGAATCCGGCCCGACTGGCGCGCTGCCCGCGACTATCAATGCCATCGTCGACGCACTTAAGCCGCTCGGCATCGACCATATCGATATGCCAGCCACGCCGCACCGCATCTGGCAGGCGATCCGGGCCGCGGTAGGCGATCAGCTCGTATAGCGCGCGAGCATCTCGCGTATGTCATCGTATTCGGCGCCTTCCTTGCCCATCATCGCACGCGCGTACATCTTGCTTTCCTCGACACTCGGCTGATCGAAGGCATTGACGCCGTACAGTTCTCCAAGGATGCACACGGTCTTTTGGAGGATCATCAACAGCGCGCCGACCGTGTAAGGCTCCACACGCTCGAGATCAAAGCGGCAGCTCGGCACACCATTCCGATAGAGCGAGACTTCAGTCGCTAGCCGCTCGGCATTGAGGAGGTTGTTGATCGACTGACCACCGAGGTACTCGTAGCCTTCATTCTTGGATACCCACTCCGGCATCAGCAGTTCAGGGCCGTGATCATCGATACCGAAGAAGACCAACAACTTATTTTTCGGCCCGTCGTTGTAGAGCTGAAGCTGGGAGTGCTGATCTGTTGTGCCGATCGCTCTAATCGGCGTGATACCGTTGCCCTGCTTCCCGAGGCTCTCCGCTACGAGCTGCGCATACCAATCGGCGACGAGACTAAGCCGGTCCGAATAAGGCATCAGCACCAGGTTTTGGATGTCGTGCGCAGTATTGGCGATATAATGGATGGCCGCGAGCAGACGAGCCGGATTTTCAGCGAACGGCGCATCCCGTGTCAGAACATCGGCGTCGCGCGCGCCCTCAAGCAAACTATCGATGTCAACGCCCGCAACCATGGCTGTAAAAAGACCAGTCGGCGCGAAGACGGAAAACCGCCCGTGCACGGCGGTCGGCAACGGCAAGACGGTATAGCCCTCGCTGCGCGCGGCTTCAATCAACGCCCCATTGTCTGGGTCTGTAGTCACGAAAATCCGTCTGGCGAGCCCGTCGGCGACGATTCCAGACGAAACAAGAAATTCTCTAAAGAGAGAGAAAGCCGCGACAGTTTCAACTGTGTTGCCGCTCTTGCTAACGACATTGACAAAAGTTTTCCCCGGATCAATCCGCTCAAAAATCCCGGCGATTACGCTCGGATCAATATTATTGGGCGTTTGGATATTCACGGCTGGCTTGGCACCGCGCCCCGGCGCCTCTCCCAACGCCTCAACGAGCAATTTCGGGCCAAGTGCCGAACCGCCGATACCAAGATGCACATAGTGACCGCCAGCCTCTCTGACCCGGGCAGCACCCTCACTCATAACGATTTTTGCATCGGTGAGCGCTTCGGTGAACATCGAAGGCTTCTGACCCAGATCGTATGAATAAGGGAGATCTAAGACTGCAAGGGATTCACGGCGGCTGCGTTCCTCAGGGGATACCGGACAAAAAAGGTCGCGTTCCTCGATCTTATCTGCAACCTTATCGACGGTGTCGGCAAGCGCCCTCAACTCTCCCGCGCGAATAAGCGCTGCGCCTTCTTCTTGACCCGCGATCGCAAAGCTATGCGAAAATTTTATGCTTCTCATGATCAAAATTTGTTGAGGCTTCCACGTCTCAATGCATAGCACACGTTGCGCTAAGCTCTTTTATGCTTTTGCAGGGCAAGACTTATGCGGCTCCGCTAACACTAACAAGGTTATTTTCTTGACTGCATCCCGATAGGCCCAATTTTTTCGCAAATATCGACCAAAATTCAGGTATCTTAAATCAGTGCGGCAACAGATGCCGTCATGCGAGGCTATCCAACATGGGTGGAATTCGACCACCAAGGGTCTCGATCCGGACGCTCTTCAACTTTTAACGCCAAACCATTCAAGTAGAAAGTCAGTAGCAAAAGACTTATCTCCATCGAAGGACATTACAGGCACGTTTACAAAAGCCGTTATTCACTTCTCGGTCGAATACAGCTGTTATCGTAAAAGTCGTTTGACCAAGCTGCGCAATCCGGGGATTAAGAACTGCGGAAAAGGTGTCAATAATTCAGAAAATAAGGCACTTTATTTTTTGCAGGCATAAAGTAGGTATAGCAATGGCCTTGATGATCAATATCATCAAAATATAGTTTTAAATTTTTAATATTTTTATTTAAAAATTCGGGTCGTCTAAAATAGAAAATTTACCCTACGTTAAGAAGTGGCTATCTTAAAATTATCTATTGATAGGAATAGTTAGAAATGACGGGATCAGCAGAAGGCCGTCCGACCCAAAAGGTCGATCTGCTTGCCCTATTCGCGTCGATAGCTCTCTGCTTGTCCGTATCAGCTGTCGGCGGAGCCATCACCGCCACTAGCGTCGGCAACTGGTATCAAACACTTGAGAAGCCGTCATTCACCCCCCCAGATTGGTTATTTGCGCCGGTCTGGACCTGCCTTTATGTCTTGATGGGCATATCATCGTGGAGAATTTGGGTTCATCGGTCATTTGTGGCAATAAGATCAGCTTTAACGGTCTTTGGCATCCAGCTCTTCCTCAACTTGGCCTGGTCTTTTCTGTTTTTCGGTTTACAGAGGGTCGACCTCGCGTTGCTTGAGATTGTCATCTTATTCACTGCGATAATCACCAACACAGTTGTTTTCTGGCGGATTGAACGCCTGGCAGGGCTAATGTTTTTGCCTTACGCTGCCTGGGTTGCCTACGCGGCAGCTATCAACGCCTCTCTCTGGCTGCAAAATACAACTTAGAGATTCAGTGGATGTTGGGACAGGTTTACTCGTTTGCAAACCCAGGGGCACGAAAGGCCGTATAATATTTAGGTGCCGAATCAGGCTCCCAACAAAAATGTCTCTTGTGTCTAAAAAATCAGTTCTCCACCTTCGGGTTAAAATAACGCAGGCCCTGCATGCGCTTGGAAATTTTAGATCCGAGATTACTCAAGCCCTCAACTCTAACTTTGATTGCCGAAGCTGCTCTTCATCATCCCGGGAACGGTTTCGACAGAAGTATCTTTAACATCCACGCAAATCGGTTTGGTGAGCAATCCTTCCCCAGAGGCGGCGCGAAATTTGGTCGCCGCTATCGATCAAGACAAGGCGTGTACTATCGACTTTGGCAAACAGTCAGTGCATTGATAACCCATGACACGGATGCGTCGAAAGATTGATCTTCCAACCAGAGTTTGCGTGGTTTGCAGCCGCCCATTCAGCTGGCGCAAGAAATGGGAACGCGATTGGGCAAATGTAAAATATTGTTCGGCACGCTGCAGGGCAGCCTACCCTCACAAGGCACCCAACGGTAAATCAGGCTCGTCATGAGTGTTCTTAGAATTATTCTCGGCGACCAGTTGTCTATCAACCTGTCAGCTTTGGAGGATCTTGATCCCCAAAACGACGTAGTCCTTATGATGGAGGTGATGGAAGAAAATAACTACGTCAAGCATCACAAACAAAAGATAATTCTCTTTCTATCGGCAATGCGCCATTTCGCCGATATCCTTCGCCAGCGCGGTATCGCCGTCGACTATGTAAAATTAGACGAGCCAGACAATACCGGCAGCCTCACAACCGAGCTCCAACGCGCGGTGAAGCGGCACCGCCCCAGCCGTATCGTATTAACTGAACCATCGGAATGGCGCGTTCAGATGATGGCCAATAGCTGGGAAACACTTACCGGCGTGCCGGTAAAAATTTGTCCCGATCGTCGCTTTTTCGCAAGTCGTGCAAGGTTTGCTGCCTGGGCGGATGGCCGGCAAAGTTGGAGAATGGAACATTTCTATCGTGAAATGCGCCGAGAAAATCGCCTTCTAATGTGCGGCGATAAGCCAGAGGGCGGGACTTGGAATTATGACGCAGAAAATCGCAAGAAATTACCAACTGACGCCCCTCTTCCCAAACGGATTAGCTTTACCCCCGACTCTGTGACTCGCGAGGTCATGGCCCTAGTCGCACGACAGTTCGGCGAACATTTCGGCTCAATCGATCAATTCAATTGGCCGGTAACACGTACCCAAGCCCTAGAAGCGTTTCAGGACTTTTTGGACAATGCCCTGCCATGGTTTGGCGACTACCAAGACGCCATGAAAGTGGGCCATAAATTTCTGTACCATTCCTTAATCGCTCCATCTCTCAACCTCGGCCTTCTGTCGCCACATGAAGTTTGTTCCGCGGCAGAAGTCGAGTGGCGCGCGGGCCGTGCACCGATAAATGCGGTTGAGGGCTTCATTCGTCAGATCCTGGGGTGGCGTGAGTATGTTCGCGGCGTCTACTGGACACTGATGCCAAATTATGCCCGTTCGAATGCGCTGGGCGCGAAGCGGCCTCTTCCAGACTTTTACTGGACGGGCAGCACTGATTTGCGATGCATTAGCGAGGTTTTAACTAGCACCCGCGAGTCGGCATATTCTCACCACATTCAGCGCCTAATGATTACGGGAAACTTCGCGTTGCTCGCGGGCATAGACCCGAGGGAGATTGAACGATGGTACCTCGCAGTTTACGCCGACGCTGTTGAATGGGTGGAGATGCCGAATACGCTTGGCATGGCCGTATTTGCAGACGGGGGCAAGATGGCCTCAAAACCATACGCTGCATCAGGTGCCTACATAAATCGTATGTCAGATTTCTGCAAAGATTGTACTTACGATGCAAAGAAAAAGACTGGACCGAATGCATGCCCTTTTAATTACCTGTATTGGGCTTTCCTTATTCAAAATGAGGCTAAACTCGCAAAAAACCCACGCATGGCGATGCCCTATCGCACACTTTCAAGGCGGTCTTCAGAGGAAAAGAAAAGCTATTTAGATGAGGCAGAAAAATTTTTAGGCGCCCTATCTGGGGAATGATAGTCCGATTTATTTAAAATATAATTGATTTATTTAAAAATAATAGTTTTATATTATTTTATAATAAAAATTTCATGATTTTGATTATCAATAAACAAAAATTATCCAATAAATATTCGGTATTTTTTTTGTATTATATAGTAAAATTATTTTTACATTCATTCTATGAGCGCCCTAAATTTTAATAAAATTAAGATCTTTGAGCATCATTGGATGATTTCTTTTAGCACTCTAGGTGGAGTGATGCTTGCAGCATGTAATGCTCCGACCAACGCATCCCATAACTAATGGGGTACTCCGCGCCGCCCCCCCCTTTTTTTATTTCCGGTAGCTGCGTTCGCCGAGTATCCGCAATCGATCCACAGTAATCTCGGCAGCCCGTTTAGAGAGTTCCACTGCCCGCGTATCGATTTGCCAGCGCTAGCCTTCTGAATCGCAGAAGCCGCACGTATTAAGGGCATCGACCGCGTTGTTCCAATTTAACTGATAGTCGTTGTAAAATGCTTGGTTCAGGTTCGGGTCGAGAAGGAATTTATTTCGTAGATTTTCTCTATGTTTTTGCGATAAAACACATATCGGGTATCGTCCGTATTTTCTACGTTGCGAGCGCATCGTCGCATTACGTCTAATAGTGCATTATGAGGTCGAAAATCATGAAATCCCTCAAACTCTGCATCATCATCGCATTTTCTGCAGCGATTGCTGGTTCTGGTTTCGCCCAGGAGAAAACGCCCGCAGATGCGCTTGAAACGATCAAGCAGTCTAGTGCGAATATGGCGTTAAATAAATCAGCAGCATTGTTACAAAAGTGGATTCCCCGTTTAGAGATCGGAGGATCGCTAAATTCAAAGACAGACGAGAATTTTCATATTTTGACGGTTCAGCCGTTATACGAATCCGACTCCTTAAGCGACACCATTTTTATGCAAGGCAGCGTCTTTGGTTACGATGGGCGTCACGCGGTAAATCTCGGCATTGGATACAGGCGCCTTGCCTGGGAAAATCGTCTCTTGTTGGGTGTGAATGGATTTTATGACCACGAATTTCCATATGACCATGCTCGGTCCAGCATTGGGGTGGAATTCAGGTCATCGGTATTCGAGATTAACTCGAACAAGTATTTCGCTGAGACTGGCTACAAATCTGATGAGGATGGCACCCAAAGCCGAACGTTGCCAGGTCACGATATCGAGTTTGGTTTAACCGTTCCTTATATCAATGCTCTCACGGTTTTTGGCAAAAGGTTCGTCTGGGAAGCCTTTGACAATGCCGATGACACAAAGGGCGATGTCTTATCAATTCGTGGTAAGTTTGGCGGGTTAGAGATAGAGGGTGGGTATACCGACTACACTTCTGGCGGTTTAAAGGATGAGAAATTCGTGAAGCTGGCGTACACAATCCCGCTGGGGGCTCAGGTCAAATTAGACAATAAGAAACTCATCGCTGATAAACCATGGAGTTTCTCCAGCATGGAGGGGCACCGACTTGATAAGGTGCGTCGCGAAAACAAATTATTTAAGCAGAAAAAATTCTCCGTTAGCGTGGGAGGCTTCTGATGAACGTCGAAGTTAAAAGTTTTTCATCGATGACGAAGCTTTTTCTAACAGCGATATTTTTGTTGTTTTTGCTAGCCCCGGCAGGGCCGGCAGCCGCACAAGCCTGCGGCGCAGATCCGATTTCATTTCCTAGCGCAAGCTCATGCTCAAAAGAACCCGATTCCTACACAGTCACAATCTATGAGTTGGGACTATGCGCATCAGCCCCAACAGCACCCACTCAAACCGTCAGCTACAGCACAGCAAATTGCTCGAAGGTTTTCCAAAGCACCTCGGGAACGGATATCACAATAACTCCGAGCAGCTCCAGCAACTTAACAGGCGGAATAATTACAGTTCCCCCGGCGGGGTCATACGCTTATGGGTACGCCTTGATATCTAATACTTTCAAAATCAAATCGACCGTGACTTTTGACAGTAGCCAGACGGGTGGAGCTGGAACGGGCGCCATATGCTGGACAACAGATACATCGGAGCTGGTAAGCACAGGTGTGCAGACGGGTTCTTACAGCGAATGCGGCAGCGTTGCTGGAACGCAAGGAACAATAACCTCGACAGTGGATTCATTCTCACCGATATCAAACGGCGGAGAGGTATATTCAGATTCGGCAACTGTTACGGGCGCTGGGACGCTTGCAGCGTATATCCTGGGCAGTAGTAATCTCTTAGCCAGCAGTTACGGCGCTGGGGCTTCATCACAGATGTTTGGAGTGATGACCTTTTCGACCCCGGTAACCGTCCCTGCCGAACCGAAAACTTTCACGACCTTATTCAAATCTTCAACTGGTATGACTGTGTCAGATAATGGAAGTGGTGGAGTTGCCTTCAGCGGCGGGCCATTTTCTATGAAGATATCGGTGGACTAGAGAAAGAACCTCGTTTCTCTCAAAATATTTGGCAAATAACCCTTTCAATATCGGCGGCATAATCAGGCAAAACGAGCGGTATTAAAAAAGCACAGAGTGTTGAATGAAAATAAATTCCAGTTTTTCGAAATAAAAACGCGCCAAGGGATTGGCGCGTTTTTTAGACATTAAGGCTTCCAGTCCGATTAGACGGAAAGGTTAGGACGATCGCTAGAGTTTCTAACTTCTCGCCTGTTTTGTTCGCCGGACTTGACCTCAGCAGTTGCCGAATCGAGCGCACCGATAGGCACGATCTTCAGCCTCGCGCTGGATCTGAGCATTTCGTTCGGCCGCACCTCGTTCGCACGCTGCACGGACACCATCATTCTTTATGGTTGAGCAACCCGAGACAGAAGACGCCTGACTAGCAGGCGGCGGTGCAGCCGATACAGTCGGGTTCCGCGCATCCATGTCGCCGCCAACCGTAGCACCAACGACTGTACCGATAAGGGCGCCAACACCAGTCGCAACATTTTTGCCAGAGCCCTTACCAATCGTATTTCCGAGCAATCCGCCGGTGACGCCACCGATCACTGCGCCCTTTTGCTCGTTCGTAACAACGCAACCAGAGATTGCCACTAAGGCCGCAAAGATCGTTAATAATTTCAGTGACTTCAGCATTTTTAGCTCCCTGAGACGATCCCGTACCGGTGATTGAGTAGTTTTAACTCAAACCCTAAAAAGTGTAATGTTATATTTTGTTATATTTTTTGCCGGCAGGGCCTGACAAAAACGACGTTGAGGCTTTTTTGAAAGTCTGTCGACTCTCAAATCTTCGAATAAGGTATACAACGCGACGTTTAAATATTTTCTCTTAATTTAGGGCAATTCTGAAGGGTGGCGACCGCTAAGCGAATGAACTGGCTATAATGAACAATGGCGACAGGACGCTGAAATAAAAAAGATCGGTTAGAATTGTCTAAGGGTACTTCCCTTTGAACATTAGATAACAAGATTACACAATGTCGTATATTCATGAAAAACATCGAATAAGTTGAGGGTAGTCGGTTTTTCTATCTCCGAGAAACCCCGTAGAGGCCTATCGACATCTTAGGAGCGACCTAAAACCGCACCCTAGACAATCCGATAAATAGCACCCGCCAGGACCTCTTTAACCACCTAATTCGATGCGAAGTAGCGTCGAAGCTTGGTTCCCCATCGGATCACGAACCTGGATCCTGACATCTATTACAGCGCTTTGACCAGTTGGCAAAACACCTGAAAAACGCTGTCGTCCACCGTCAAAAGTCACCCAACTGGGAAGAGCGTTACCATTTACAAGCTGAACACTGTAAGCCAAGGGTGTTCCTGGCTCCGAATGTCTGAAAGTATCAGCGGGAACTTGGTAAGAAAACTCTGTCGGGGCGTTTGTAACAAGCCGCAGCGGGGGTAGTTCTTTACTAACTATCACTGCCGTGCTTCCGATGTTGCCAGCTGCCGATCCGCCCTCTCCAGTCCCCTGCGCACTCCCCCCGTCAACTTGATCGGAGTTTAGGCCGCTCGACAGAGTAGCTGGGTTCTCCTCTGTGCCGGCAATAACACTGTCACCGCCGCCGCCATCGCCATCGCCGCCATCGCCACCGCCGCCATCACCGCCGCCGCCATCGCCACCGCCGCCATCGCCACCGCCGCCATCACCGCCGCCGCCATCGCCACCGCCGCCATCGCCACCGCCGCCATCGCCACCGCCGCCATCACCGCCGCCGCCATCGCCATCGCCGCCATCGCCACCGCCGCCATCACCGCCGCCGCCATCGCCATCGCCGCCATCGCCACCGCCGCCATCGCCACCGCCGCCATCGCCACCGCCGCCATCGCCACCGCCGCCACGACCTTGACGCCCCAAACCCTGACCCGCGCCCTGTCCAGGCCCAGCACCGTCACCGGGGCCACCAGCTCCCCGTCCCGTCCCCGCGACCTGATTGGCAGAGCCACCTACATTTGCGCCACTACCGGGTCCAACACCGCCTGCCCCCCCTTGTCCAGGCCCAGCACCGTCACCGGGGCCACCAGCTCCCCGTCCCGTCCCCGCGACCTGATTGGCAGAGCCGCCTACATTTGCCCCACTAACCGAGGCATCGCCTGAGCCTCCCTGTGGACCCAAACCCTGACCAGCGCCCTGTCCAGGCCCAGCACCATCACCGGGGCCGCCAGCTCCCCGTCCCGTCCCTGCGACCTGATTGGCAGAGCCGCCTACATTTGCCCCACTAACCGAGGCATCGCCTGAGCCTCCCTGTGGACCCAAACCCTGACCAGCGCCCTGTCCAGGCCCAGCACCGTCACCGGGGCCACCAGCTCCCCGTCCCGTCCCCGCGACCTGATTGGCAGAGCCACCTACATTTGCGCCACTACCCGAGGCAAAAGACATTTCAGGTGATGCATCCGTATTGACCAATGACTCCGTAGCAGCGTCTCCAATATTTCCCGGTCTACCACTCAATCGGATCGACGCGTTGCCGCGAGACTGCGTATTTCTGGGTGTTCGAACAGCCGGTATTTGAGAGTCACGAACGTTAGAAGTTGGAGTTGCTTCAGAAGTGGAGCCTGCGTCAGCAGATACCGTTAACAAATAGGTATCGCTCGCAGCGCTGTAGTTCGTGTTTGACGCTGCCGATGCCGTGATCGTCACCGAACCAGCACCAACAATCGTCACCGCTCCCGTCGAGCTATTTACCGTCGCAACATCTGTATCACTCGAGCTATAGGTGACGCTCCCAGCACCAGAAGTCACAGTCGCGGCCTGCGTGTAAGACGAATCGCCAACCGTCTTCGACACATCAGAACCAGCCGACACCGTTGGTGTCGCTTTGCCAACCGTAAGGGAATAGGTAGTCGAGCCAACCGCAAATTTTGTTGTTGCGGACTGAGACGCGGTGATTGTGGCGGAGCCGCCACCGACGATTGTTACTTCACCGGTCGAGCTATTCACAGTTGCAACATCAGTATCACTCGAAGAATACGCGAATGAACTTGTGCTATCACTCGAGGTGGTTTCAGTGAAATTTCCGTCACCAAACGTTTTGGTTTGGTCCGCTATAGAAATCACGCTAGGGCTTGGTTTATTCGTTATGCTCCCCGATACTAAATTTACGGAGTTGCTCACCTTAAGTGAATTTAAGTCCAGCACACCTCCCGATACTGTGACCGCTCCGCTACCCAGCGAACCTAGCTCTTGAGAAACGAGAGTGCCCTGGTTAATCGTTACAGTCCCAGACAAATCATTATTAGAGACCAGCGTCAGGGACCCTGCACCGCTCTTCGTAAAATTTCCGGACCCTTGCAAGTTTCCAGTAAGCGAACTCGTGCCTGTGTTCGAGACTGTTAAGTTATTGCTTTGGGTATTTACCCCATTGCTGAACGTAAGAACGCTGCCTGAGATTTGTGCTTCATTGGCAAGGGTAACCGCCCCAGAGTAGCTCTGCGTTCCAGTTGTCGTGACATTCCCATTAAGCGTCGTTGTTCCTGAACCGAGAGAATTCAGGCTCGCCAACGAGGATGCGCTGCTGATAGTCTGGGGAACCCCCCGCTGATCAATAACAACTTCACTGCTTGTCCACGAACCATTACCGGAAGACCCGGTGGTGACCACTATTGTTTCGACATATTTTCCGGATGGTATCGTAAACCTGTTACCTGATCTTGTTGTCGAATAAACCGTTGCGTCATTAAGAACGGTGTAACTGACAGAATCACCGCCAGGAATTTCAATTGTAAGACCGGAGTCGCCAGAACTCATTACCCCAGATGTTGGAAAACCGGAGACTGTTAGCTCGCTCCCGCTATTTGTTCCATTACTGTAAAGTGTGCCACCACCGGATTTCGTTATTTCTTGATCAACGAAATCAACTATAAAAGTTGTTGTTCCTGGAAAATCAAAGGTTATGCCAACGGTTTCTGTGGAGGTACTTACGCCACCAATGTAGTTTCCCGAGAAACCACCTGTCGATGAAGAAAGACTAGACGTCCCTGAGCCGCTATTAAGCGTTAACGCGCCGGGACCACCAATATTCGAACCAAATGTAAGAGTGCCTCCATTTGTCGATATAGAGGAATCTTGATACACATAAACTTGTCCTTCTAGGTCGACAGACAACCCTCCGTTTGAGGACGAAATAGCTGCACCAAGCCCTATGATCCCATCTTTAGCTCCTGCGGAAGCTTCCGCTGTTAGCGTGAGTGTCCGTGCACTTGCGCCTGTGTAGGCAATGTCGGACGCAACATTTATGCTATTCGTGGCGGTGAGCGAAACATCTGTTGTACTTAGAGCCGAAAGAATAGTGGTGGGCGATATAATTGAAGGATCAGACAAAGAACCGAGAGAATCACTTCCTGAGGTATCAACAAGAATATCAGCAGGATCCAAGAGCCAGAGGCCGGCTCGGCCGCTTTCAGAAGCAGCATTGACGGAGATGCCATCTACATCAAGTCGATGGCCTGAGGTTTCTATTCGGCCACCCTTTCCAGTGCCAGCCCCCTTTGCGATCAGCTCGCCTCCAACCTGAGTAATGGAGCCTGGTTCATTAACGTTAGACCATACGACAATTTCTCCGCCATCACCGTCACTGGTTGCACTTGCGTCTATAATTGCCCCATTAGCGACAGACGCGTATGTCGATTGCCTCAGTTTCCCTTTACCTTGCCAATCTCCACCAATATTGATCGTACCGCCTCCTGCGTCGCCGCGAGCAGTTAAGACTGCCGTTTGACTTAAACGGACCTCCTTACCGGTAACTTCCAGACGCCCTCCGCGGCCGCTGGTCGGAAATAATTCAATTTTTCCACTAATCTCGGCTCCGCCAGTTGGCCCGGCATCAATCTGCGCGGTCGCCGCCTGAATTTTCCCAGCATTTGAAACAAGCCTCACAATGCCGTTGTCTGACTTAATAATAGAGTCAGCGCCATTCGGAGATCGGATTGCAGAACTCAAGAGCGCATCAGACACATTGGCTTTTAAAACAGCCGTCCCATTCGATGCTAGAATGGTTCCAGTATTCTTTACAAATGAAACTAAATCCGCTGGATCGACTATTATTCCAACTTTTCCAGATGGAGTGAATGAAACCCTGATGCGGCCGCCAGATGCCAAAACTGCATCGCCACCGACAGTGTTTAGGTAGCCTTCGTTTGTAACATTGCCTCCGAGAAGGGCCGCAAAGGAAGAATTTATTTTTCCTTCATTTCGGACTTCGGCGGAATATGAATTGGATTCGAATAAATAATTTCCGGATAGAAAATTTTTATCGGTAAGAGAAAGCGTAGACGCCACGAGTCCGCCCACATCTAATTTGGCGCTTTTGCCGAAAATTATACCATTAGGATTTACAAGGAAAATTCCTCCATTAGCACTCATACTTCCATTTATCCGGGAAGGATCTGCAGATAAAACACGGTTTAGAGCAACCGAAGAAGAGTTGGGTTGGATAAATTTAATAGATGCTTTCGAGCCAACATCAAACTTATCCCAATTTATTGAAAGCCGCTCAGTTTTCTGAACGACTTCCATCGAACTAGCGTCTGTTCTAATTTCAGCCGAGCCGGCTGATACAGATCTAATATTCGGCAAATCTCCGTCACCAGCCAATGCCGCTGAAAAACTAAAATGCAAAGCTATATTAAAAACAAATAATTTTAATAAAATTCTACTATTTACATTCCCACTAAAATCATCTCGATAACAGGTGAACACTTTTTTGATTTTGCAAAAGACCCTATCAATCCTCTGTTGAAATTCGATATTAAGACTGACCATAATCTTTATGCCTCAGTCAAAACCGTGTTACTGCTTGAAGCCACAATTGGTAGGAGCCGCTCCTACCGTTACTATCTCGACCGCCGCTATCTAACGCGGGATTGTCTCCCAACGACACTCCTAGATCTGCGTTAATTTCAACATTTTTAAATGCCGCCAGTACCGCGCCTAACCCGAAGCCTTTCAGGTCAAATTCATTCGGTGTATCCGCGGAACTACGACCGCTTGTTGTATGGACTTTATGATCGACACGAACCCACCCCCAATCAAGGAAGGCGCGTAACTGCAGGCGTCTTGAGAGAAAGTGGCTGTACTCTCCCTGAACGGCAAGAGCTGTGTCCCCACTGGCCTCGTTACTAGGATAAGCGCGCACCCCCTGAGGTCCGCTAATGGAGAGCTTTTGTGCTGAATCGAGGTTTTTGAATGCTTTCTGTCCAGTAACCGACAACTTGATTTGCCGATTTCTAGAAACAGGCTGAACCCAGCCAAAATCGAATTCCAGTTTCCAAAATTCACCGTCCCTTTTGGGACCGGCAGCATCTTGGGCAAAATCTTCAGAGTTTTTCGATAGGTCGAGCGAACCCAATGTCGGACCGAAACGAGCAAAATAAGAGCTATTTTCGAGAAGATTATTTTTGTGATCAACGCTTAGGTTCAAAGAAACATTTTTCAAATTTTTATCCGATGTCGTGCCATTTATAGTTTTGTTAATATAGCGATTGTTTTCTGCATCAATCCGGAGATCTATTGCTATGTCTTTCTCCTTGTACAGAGGGAGTGAGGCATAAACTGATAATGCTTCCGCTTCACCTGTTGGCCTCAACGCTTCTAGTGGTTTACTGAGTTTATAGTCGAGCAGGGAATAACCTGCACCGATTACAGAACCTGACGATAATAAGGGGTACGACACCTGGATACTTTTCGAGGTTAATCCTTCCGATCGAACGAGAACCCCGGTAATTCTCTCACCCTGACCAATCGGACTTTCTAAATTTACACTACCAACTGTCCGAACGGATCCACTCGCCCTACTGCCATGATTATCAAGCCGCACGGCACCTGTAACCAAAGGCTCACCAGATGCCTTAACAACGACATCGGTCGTGCCTTCCTCTTTTCCAGCCTGGAGTGTTGCAGCTGCTTTTATCCCGGAGATTGCGTCTAATGCAGAGATCGAATTTTCTAAATCGGTTATCCGAATTAACTCACCAGATACCTGCCCTTTACGAACAAAATACTTGATCCGGTCAGTCGGATATCTAACATTTTGATCTAATTTTTGAATATATATTTCACCAAGCCGGGATTCTATAATAAGAATACGTATTTTTCCATCTTCAATATTTTGCTCCGGAATTACTGCTCTCGCTAGGAAACCTCTCTCACGATATGCTTCAGATATTTTAGCTTTCACTAAAGAAAGGTCGTCGATATTGAGGGATCGACCCTCATATTCTTTTATTTTATCTTCTATTTCTATTTTTTTTAATCTTTGGTTTCCAACCAAATCAAAAAATCGAACATATATTTTCGGTTTTCCGTTGTTTATTTTATAATCCGGTTGTTGCGGTTCGTATTTTTGGCCAGCATTGGGCTTGCTAGCAGCCGGCACTTCTCTTTGCAATGAACCCGCATCAGTTGCGAGAGATTCTGTGGCTTGAACCAATAGCATAAGGACCATGCACAAGCCTGCGAATTGATGAGCCATTTACGGGTGTTCAACAATTTATCGATTTAGATAGCGTTCTAACAGAATGCGTCTACAACTACCAATATACATCATCCGAACCTAGCAATGAGCAGCGCAATATTAAAAGCTATATTTTTTAGACAGAAAAAGCCTCTGACCTACTTATTTGGAACCTTGATTAATGTCGAGGCGGTAAAATTTAAACCCGGAATTTTCAGGTTTTATGCCTTTCGGTCACTCACTCAAAATATTCTCATTATGGATATCGCACGTGTCGAGATCGGTCTCAGCTCTTAGGTATATTTCTGAATCTCTGACACGCTTTATCCATTAGTAGCCTGGCGTTACGCGGCCGCGCGGCGACGCAAATATCCTATTAGAACAGCTGCCACTGCAACTCCTGTAATGTCTGTCCAGATGCCCCAGGTAAACGCAGTCGCCGGCATTAGAAGGAGTCCGCCGGAGATAATGAAGCCAGTGCGTAGCACGACACTCAACCGCCGAATGAAATACCCAACAAACCCTGCCGAAATTAGCCAGACCCCGCCGATTGCGGTTGCGATATCGTGAACGAGATCGAGCGTGTTTCCCTCTAGCAGAAGGCTCGGCGAATAGATGAAGAGAAACGGCACCA
Source organism: Alphaproteobacteria bacterium (assembly GCA_038131485.1). GTDB lineage: Bacteria > Pseudomonadota > Alphaproteobacteria > MPNO01 > UBA830 > JAYQUR01. Next base: position 43,590 of record JAYPPO010000004.1, on the reverse strand, counting down.
CGAACGCCGACCATCCGAACCGCATTGCCACAAATCCCGTCCTCATTTGATCTGCCCCGGCGAGCTTCGCAGCAAAAAAGGCGCCAATACAGACGGGCGGTGTGATGAATGACAGCATTCCGTAGTAGAGAACGAACATGTGTGCCGCCATTGGGGAAACACCAGTCGAGGTCATCGCCGGAGCAACAAGCGTCGCCACGAGGACATAGACACCAATCGTCGGCATCCCCATACCCAGAACGATGCAAACGATCGCCGACAATACTAAGAGCATCAGTAAGTTGCCTTCGCCAACCTGCGATAGCCAAAGTGTGAGCGCAAAGCCCAAGCCCGACTTTGCGATGATGCCAATAATCATTCCAACGGCCGCGCCTATCATCACCAAATCAATAACCAAGACTCCAGTTTCGGCTACCGACCACCAGATGTTGCGCAAGGACAAGCGCCGCCCCTTGTATCCAAACACCAGGCTAATGACGATCAGGGCTATAGATGCATCTAGCGCCGCCTGCTCCGGTTCGCGATTGAAGGAAAATAACCCCACCATCAAGATTGCGAAGGGCACTATGAAAATCCAACCGTCTCTCAGAACTGTCAAAAGGCGCGGGATCAGCCCCTCATCGATACGCTGAATACCCTCGCGCGCGGCCTCCAAATCGGACTGCACGAACAGCCCCCCATAGAAAAGAAGCGACGGGATTAGGGCCGCGATACAGACCTCGACATAATCTACCTGCAGGTAGTCCGCCATAACGAACGCGACCGCCCCCATAACGGGTGGCATTAGCTGCCCACCTGTCGAAGCGACCGCCTCAATCGCGCCAGCAGATTCGGCGCGATACCCGCCCCCTTTCATCATTGGTATCGTAAAAGCACCAGTCGACATGATGTTGGCACCTACGCTCCCGGAAATTGAGCCGAATAGACTAGACGCACAGATTGCAACTTTTGCCCCGCCGCCGCGATAGCGACCCATGAGTGCTATGGATATGTCGTTCAGAAATTCAGATGCACCCGACGCGCGCAAGAGCGCAGCAAACAGCAAGAACGCAATGACGATGGTTGTCACTACCCGCATCGGCACGCCCATCAGCGCGTTCGTATCGAACGTGAGATAGGTCACCATATCGCCGAACTCGATCCTCTGGCCTTCGAGCTGGCCCGGAATATGGTGTCCAGCGAGACCAAATCCGATAAAGCACAGTAGGACTATCAAAAGGACAAGACCAACCGATCGTCGCAGCCCTTCTGCCACAAGCACCATTATCACCAATGCGCATATCACCGCATCGACGGGCTGATAAATTACCTCGTCCGCGAGGCGGGCGTATTCCCAGGACAAATAGAGGCAGACAGCGAGTCCAGAAAGCCCTAGCAGCCAGTCATACCAAGGAACCGCGCTAGTGCGTTTGTTCCCACGTATGTCGAGGTGCGTGAAGGTGAGCAGAAACGCACCACCAATCATCGGGAACATAAACTGTTGATCGTAGATCTGTAGGCCGACCGATCGATACATGTCGGTTGACCGCGCGATTGCTGCCATTACGAGAAGAACAGACAATCCAATCACGAGCGCCCTTATCTTGGTCGGCGCGGGCGAAATGCTCTCTGAGGTTACCCTGTCACCGGAATCGTGCATAAGCAGTTCCGTCAAAAAGCCGCAACAAATAAAGTTTATCCCGCCCAGGTGGTTGGACCTGGGGGGATATTTTCCATTTCAGGATGGTAAGATCAGTTAATTAAACCGGCTTCCTTGTAAAACTTCTCTGCGCCGGGATGTACTCCGACGCCATTGATATTATTACGCATATTTTTAGGATTAAAACCTCGAAAGACTCCACTTATCTTTACCAAGCCATCTTTGCCGCCATAAAGAGCCTTCGTTGCTTTATAGACCACCTCATCAGGCGTCTTAGTCGATGTCATTAGATTCATATCAAATGCCATCACCCACGCCGGGCCGTCCTTAAGCCCTACGGAACCTTTCCGTGGTTTCAATTCAATCAGATAAGAGTTCGGATATTCCCTCTGCATGGCAGCAACCGCTTTAGGCGACCGATCCATGCTCAGTATTCTGATGCCGCCGACCTTAGCATCTGCATTACGCAGCCGCGACCCGCCGAGCGAACTCAAGGTCCCATCGACCTCGCCCTTAAGGAAAAGTTGGGATGCGGCGTGCGTATTGGGAACAGGCACACCCTTGAAATCATCCATGCTCATACCCGCGTTCATTACGAATGCCCGAAGTATTGGCCGCACTGTCTTGTGGGCGGTAAAGCCAACTGGATAACGCTTACCCTTTAGGTCACTTAGCTTCTTATAGGGAGAGTTATGTCGAACTAACGTTCCAACCGGCAGCGGAACTAGGCGAGTAACTAGTGTCCAATTTTCCGGTTTGTTTTTTGCGAAGGAGTTTTTTCCACCAAGAGCGTCGTTGAGATCACCCGTGGAATTGACGCCGAACGTCATTGTTCCTTTGGCAACCAGTGGAACGTGATGCGCATTCGACGTATGAGGCACTGCACGGGTCTTGAATCCCGCGCCATCAGCAATCACTTTAGCCACACCCGCACCAATACGGTTCGTCAAAGAACCAGCTGGTCCAGTGCCCACGCCCACTGTTTGTGCCGATGCCGTTATTGCAAATGCAGTAGTTGCAACAATACTAAAGCTAAGAGCTATAAATTTCATAATATTTCCCCCGTATTGTTATTTCACGGTTTGCGCTGTTTATACCTATTTATCGCCAACACGTTGCACTATGAGGTTACAGAGGAATTGCGCTCAGTCAAACCAAGACGCCTAAAAAATGACCGTCAGGTTATTTTGCGACTGACGAATTTCGGACAGAATTTGCGTCGATTTTGCGACAGGGCACAAAAAAGCACCTAGTCTTTCAACTAAGTGCTTGATTTTATTGGTTGCGGGGCAGGATTTGAACCTGCGACCTTCAGGTTATGAGCCTGTGACAAGCATACCGGCGCTTGCCGTCGGATGCTGCCGCAGTCGGCCGAAACCCGCATATTTCCTCAGTTTTATCGACATTCTGTGACGATCCTTACCGCGGCATGATTTGGCTGTCGGATCAATCGCGTGCAACCGTTCTGCAACTTTTCTGCAACTGGATCTGCATCGATCGGTTGCATGATCACCGGCTGCGCTTCCAGGTGAGAAAGTCGGCACGCTCCTCCAGGTCGACGAACGCCGTGATCCGGCTCGCCGCGTTCGAGACAGCCGCGTGGCTTACGAACAGCACCTTTGGGAGAGGGCAAAGGCGCTTAGCCACAATTTTGGGGAACCGTATCTTCGGTGACAGAGTCCGAAAATTGCATGTCCATCAAACCAGCCGGGGTGCGTGCAAGGATCAGACGGGCGGGTACGTCGTCTTCATTCTTAATCCAGTGTGGCACCCGACTGTCCCAGTGGATGCTGTCTCCTGACTCTAACAGATGAACTGTACCCCCATGAACCACCTCAATCTTGCCTTCAAGAACATGGCAAGCTTCTTCACCTTCATGAACATGAGCCTTATCGATCGCTGTCGAATGCGGTGGTATGTCAATCATCACGAGTTCAAGCTGCCGGTTAGTTTCCGACATATATTTCATCGCTTTTCGGTATCTGGAGCCCGGAGTCCCAAAATAAACATGGCGGTGCTGTTCTGACCTAATAACAGTGCAAGAGACGTTATCCTCAATAAAGAGTGAGGAAACGGTGATTTTCAGGGCCAAGGCCAGCTTTTCTATAGTTTGAAGCGATGGTGAGGCCTTGCCAGTCTCCACTTGGCTTATATAAGCGCGGGACAAACCCGTTGCAGATGAAAGGTCATCTATAACAAGGTTTTTGTTGATCCGTGCTTCGCGGAGACGCTTGCCTATATCCATTTATTGCATTCCCTTTCGGATCTCATTGATACGGTCGCTAGCCTTGCTCGTTAGCTACAAGCAATTTTTGCTGTTGTCGAACAAGCGGGGTCTTGGTTATGATTTTGATGTTTAATACGAAATTGAATAGGTCAAAGAGGGAGAGAGTCATGCGAAAGTCGTTCGCTTTTGCCATTGCCTCGATAGCGGCAAGTACAATCGTCACTAGCGCTTACGCTGCTGACTACAACATGAAAATAGGCTTCGCAACATTCAAGGATGTCCAACATCAGTGGTCATCATGGATGAAAGAAGAATTAGAAAAAAAGTCGAAAGGCCGTATCAAGGTAGACTTATTTCCTAAAAGCCAACTGGGTGCGGTACCGCGCCAGATTGAGGGTGTGCGGCTCGGCACGCAGCAGGCATTCGTTGCGCCGGCCGACTTTTTCGCGGGCGTAGACGCACGTTACGGGGCCTTCTCAATCCCCACCCTATTCAAAAACAAACAGCACGCTGCCAAGGTGATCGTAGATCCTGAGCTCAATAAAGAAATCCTCGCTCTAGGCGCGGACAAAGGTATGCGAACTGGCGCAATCTTTACCCATTCAACCGCGCACTATTTAGCGAAAGATCCCATCCGCAAGCTGAGTGACTTCAAAGGCAAAAAACTGCGTGTGAATGCTACTGCCGCTGAGCGGGAAAAGATGCGCATCTTCGGAGCATCTGCCATTCCAATGCCTTTGTCAGAAGTCGTTCCTGCTTTGCAGCGGGGCGTCATAGATGGGACAATGAGCGGAACCGTTGTTTACGTTATTTTTAAGTTCAACAGAATCAGTAAGGTTCTCAGCCGGACTGACGATACGTTGATAATTTCGACTGCGATGCTCAGCCCGACCTGGCTAAAGAGCCTTCCGTCTGATCTGAGGAATATAGTCGTCTCGACGTCTGCGGAGTTGCAGACGAAGACTTCAGCTTTCTCTGACGAGAACGAAAACGCCATGATCGCAAAGTGGAAATCTAATGGCGGATCGCTCGTGACGCTTCCAAATGAAGATCTATCGAAAATCCGAACGCTATTGTCCGGCGTCGGGGACAAAGTCACTAAGGGTGATGCAAAACTTTACGCTTTCTACCAAAAAATAAAGGCGACCGGCGCCAAGTACTGATCCGGATCCCCGATCTCGAGTATTGCTCCGTCGCCATCAATAGATGGCGGCGGAGCGCATCTTCTGCAGGTTTTTGTCACATGACCGTCAGCGGGACCGCGTCCGAGACGCTACTCCTCATATGAAATTTTAACGTTTTTATGGGGTACGCGAACGGCTCTATTATTTTTAGGCAAATAGGAATCGCTAAGCTGTATTCCGAAAGAAGAAACGTGAGCTGAATGGAACAGAACGCTAATCCTGAAATCGGGCGCACGGTCGTTGCAGCGGGTGTCGAGACTAACTGTCATGATACAGGCAGCGGACGGCCTGTGATGTTGTTGCACGGGTCTGGCCCAGGGGTAACGGCATGGGCCAATTGGCGCTTGGTGATCCCGCCTCTATCGCAATCGTTTCGTGTTATAGCGCCTGATATCGTTGGTTTCGGATACACCTCTCGCCCTGACGGGTTTGCTTATAATTTAGAGCATTGGGTGGAGCACGCTATCGGCGTGCTGGACGCGCTTGAAATCGAAAAATGCTCTGTCATTGGTAATTCTTTCGGGGGCGCACTTACCCTCGCGATGGCGGTGAAACATTCGAAACGTCTTGACCGGATCACGCTTATGGGAGCGACCGGCCTGTCATTCGAACTTACCCCGGGTCTCAATGCCGTCTGGGGCTACGAACCATCAGTGGAAAACATGCGAGCCCTGATCGAGATGTTCGCATACGACAAAGCCATCGCGACCGAAGACTTAGTCAGAATGCGTTACGAGGCAAGCATCCGACCAGGTTATCAGGAGTCCTATGCCAATATGTTTCCAGCCCCGCGCCAACGGCATATCGACGAAATGTCACAGAATGAAAACACCCTTCGGCGGCTCTCACATGAAACGCTGATCATCCACGGCCGCGAGGACAAGATTATCCCTGTGGAGTCCAGTATCAGGATGAGCGAGCTGATCCCGAAGTCTCGATTGCATGTCTTCGAAAAATGTGGCCACTGGACCCAGATCGAAAAAACCGAAAATTTCTGCAGCCTAGTGCACAATTTTCTCTCGGAATAAGGCTGGATTTAGGCACTCCCGCCTAGAGAGTATTATTAGTCAAGCCGGTTGTGCGATCCATCACAGAAAGGCGGAGTTTTCGTGTGCTTGCAGCCACACATCCAGACTGCTTCGCTGCTTTCTGCGTTGAATACAAGCGGCACGTATTCCCCACCAGTTTCGGTGTGAGCTCCGTTGCAGAAAGGTTGGAAATCGCTGCGGCCGCATGAGCACCACGCATAACGATAAGTTCCCTTAAGCTCTATTTTGTACGGCTTGCGTTGCGCGATTACAGGGTCCGTCATTTGCTCTCTCTCTGCCTTAACGCTTATCGGCGGCGTAATGGCCAGTCACGCGATTGCCTCTCTCTGTAAAGTGACACTAACAAGCAAAATATGATAATAGCAAACAAATTGGTGAGAGCTTTTAAGGAAAACGGGCCACTGATCGGAAGCGAGTTTTTTTGGTCAGAACTTGAGAGGAAGATTATGAACGCGCCAGCACAGATCAATGCCGATGCAGATGCCGTCGTATGCATCCACACTAATGAATTGCCTTGGGAACCAGCTGAATATGCTGGTGTTCAGCAGAAGATCCTGGAGCGTATTAATGATCCAGAGAAAGGTCGCTTCACGGCACTGCTCAAGATCGATCCTGGCGCGACGCTCCCAACGGAAATGCTCACTACTCGAACGGAAATATTCGTTCTTGATGGCAGCTGCTCCGACGGCCATGGAACTTATGGCCGACGCACCTTCGTCCGCAATCCAGCGGGGACAGAGATCACGCTATCGTCTGATATTGGATGCGAGCTGTACATCAAACGGCGGAATCCATTCCGCGATGACGATGAACGAATAGTCATAGATACTGAGGCAGTCGAGTGGCTCGCCTTTCCTCATCGCGGCGCCGATGTGGTCCATTTTTACCGGGATCAACACGGAATCGACACTTCCCGTTTCGGGGAGGTGCATCCTGAAGTGAAAATCCCGAGCCATGATCATGCAATGGGAGAAGAAACGCTTATTGTAGAGGGGTGCCTTAAAGACGAACGCGACACATACGGGCCTGGCACCTGGTTCAGGTTCCCAGTCGGGGTGCCGCACGCACCCTACACGGAGAGCGAGAGTTGCGTGATGCTGATTCGTGAAGGCGACTTGGTTTGGTGAGCGTCTCCGAACGCAATCCTCGATAGTCAATAATATGCGCGAACGGGAAGAAATTTTGCAGGCGCCACCAGTCTGGCAACGGCGTCTTTTCGTTGGGCTCCCTCGCGTTTTGACCGCGTTCATGATCCTGGCAGGTATCGGGATCAACTTCGCCAATGTCGTCAGCCGATACATCTTCGATTTTGCTCTTTACTGGGCGGAAGAGGTGATGATCTTCCTTGTCGTCTGGTGCGTGTTCTTGGGGGCCGTCATGGTGGCCTTCAACGGCGCGCATTTGAAGATGGATCTTGTCTCCGCTCGTATCAAACCGCCATGGAATAGAGTTGCAAACGGGCTCACCGTTGTGGCTTTCGTCACCTGCGGATCTTTTGTTGCAGTCCAGTCATTGAAGGTCTTCGCCTTAATTTCATCCAGCGGAGACGTCAGCGTTACCGCTTCAATTCCAATGGTCATTCCACATTCAGCGCTGCTTATTGGCATGGTGTTAATGGTTTTTGCCGTGATTCTGCGGATCGGCGCCTATCTTCGGAACAGGTTTTAGGGAACTGCCGCATGGATTGGGCAATGATTGCGCTTCCGCTAATCCTGTTGCTTCTCGGCTTTCCTATTTTCCTGGTACTGCTCGCAACCTGCGTTGTCGTGCTTGTTTTCTTTTCAAACGACCCGGCAACAGTAATCCATCAGGTGATGTTCGGTTCAGTCTCTAAGTTCGCTTTGTTGGCTGTGCCTTTCTTCATCTTCGCAGGCGAGATGATGAGCAGGGGCGGCGTCTCAATCCGGCTAGTAAATTGGGTAGGATCAATTGTTGGAGGCGTTAAAGGCGCGCTACCTCTCACGGTGGTCGGTACAGCGACTGTATTTGGCGCAATCTCTGGCTCAACTGCCGCGACGGTCGCTGCGGTCGGCTCGCTAACATACGAGCCATTGCGTGAAAAAGGCTACGACGAGAGCTTCGCTGCCGGGATGCTGACATCAGCAGGAGCAATCGCCAACATAATACCTCCATCGATCGCGATGATCCTCTATGCTTATGCGGCGGAGGCATCGGTTGTTGATCTGTTTGCGGCAGGTATCCTGCCCGGCTTGCTACTCGCAGCCTGTTTTGGGATCTACATAGTTTGGTACGCTCGCAGCCGCGGGACCCGTGAGGTCGAACAACTCTCGTGGCGCGGCTTCATTGAGGCAACCAGAGGGGGCATTTGGGCCCTCGGCGCGCCTGGCATCATTCTTGGCGGGATTTATTCAGGAGTATTCGCCCCAACAGAAGCGGCTGGGGTCGCTTGCGTTTATGCGATGTTTGTCACTGTCTGCATATATCGGGAGGCGACTTGGCGCGATCTTTACGATGTCGCCGCAAATTCTGTCTATTTAACAGCGCAAATTTTCATAATTGTCGCTTTCGCGGGTGTCTATTCGTGGCTTTTGACAGTGTCAGGCGCGGCCAATGGCGCGGTAGCTCTCATTGAAGGCTGGAACCTGCCACCTTGGGCGGTACTTCTGGTAATCAATATTTTCTTGCTGATCGTCGGAACCGTGTTGGACACGCCCTCAGCAATATTGGTCTTAACACCGCTGCTCGCACAGATTGCTGACTCGGCGGGTGTTGACCTTGTCCATTTTGGTATCGTGGTTGTAATGAACCTATCCATTGGAACATTTACGCCCCCCTTCGGCCTCAATATTTTTGTGGCTCAGGCGGTTTTCAAGGTTCCGCTCGCCAAGCTTTATCCTGGATTAACGCCCTTTATAATAATTTCTATCGGGGTTCTGGGAATCGTAACCTATGTGCCAGAACTCTCTCTCTGGGTTTTAAAATTCCTTTACTGAAACGAAGGATTTAAACCCCTGACCTTCAGGTTCGATGCACTTTTGCCTGCCGTTTTTCGGCGACGTCGCAATCGCGTGCAACCGTTTTGCAACCGGGTTATTAAAAAGACGCCCCGAAGGGCGTCTAAGCCATTGATTTTATTGCTGCGGGGGGCAGGATTTGAACCTGCGACCTTCAGGTTATGAGCCTGACGAGCTACCGGGCTGCTCCACCCCGCGGCAAACTGTTTTGGCGCCCGCCGCGCGATCTGCTTTAACGGTGGCATGGAACGATAATGCGAAATATGATGTTGTATCTCGTTCGACAATAGCAAGGCCGTCTACCTTCTTCCTGCCGTGCGCTTTGAAGACCTGCGTACGTCCCGCCTCCCACGCCCAAGACGCAGTACCATCGGCGCAGAGGGCCTTCACTTCCGAGTTCGGAATGGGATCGGGTGTTACCCTCGCCATTACCATACCAGATCGTCAAAGGCACGATCGGTCCTCCGGAAACGGTTTGCCGTCTCGTCTACCGCAATTTTGCAGAACCATCCTTGCACTGGGCCTGCCACGACAGTGGTAATCAAGCCAATCGAAAGGATTAGTACCAGTTAGCTTCATACGTTACCGCACTTCCACACCTGGCCTATCAACGTGGTGGTCTTCCACGACTCTAATGGGGACAACTTGTTTTGAGGGGAGGCTTCCCGCTTAGATGCCTTCAGCGGTTATCCCGTCCGCACTTAGCTACCTGCTGGTGGGACGGTTGGCGCGACAACCGGTACACCAGAGGTGCGTCCACTCCCGGTCCTCTCGTACTAGGGCAGCTCCTCTCAATTGTCCTACACCCACGGCAGAGGGGACCTGAAACTGTCTCAAGTACGACGCTCTAAACCCAGCTCACGTACCTCTTAAATGGCGAACAGCCATACCTCGGACCTGCTCCAGCCCCAGGATGAGATGAGCCGACATCGGCAAGCCAAACAACGCCGTCGATATGGACTCTGGGCGTTATCAGCCTGTTATCCCTGGAGTACCTTTTATCTGCTGAGCGATGGCCCTTCCACACGGGACCACCGGATCACTATGACCGACTTTCGTCTCTGTCAACCGTCGCTCTCGCAGTCAGGGCAGGCTTATGCCATTGTACCAACAGCTGATTTCCGACCAGCTTGATTCACCTCGCGCGCCTCCGTTATTTTAGGAGGCGACCGCCCCAGTCAAACTACCCACCATGCAGGTCCCGGACCCGATAATGCACGCGGTTAGATATCAGAAAACAATAGGGCGGTATTTCAAGGATGGCTCCACAGCAACCGGCGCCACTGCGCTTCAAAGCTTCCCGCCTATCCTACACAATCATATCCTGATACCACTGCAAAGCTATAGTAAAGGTTCACGGGGTCTTTCCGTCTGACCGCGGGTACTGAGCATCTTAACTCAGAGTTCAATTTCGCTGAGTTCTGGTGTTGAGACAGCGGGGCAAGTCGTTACGCCATTCGTGCAGGTCGGAACTTACCCGACAAGGAATTTCCGCTACCTTTAGACCGTTATAGTTACGGCCGCCGTTTACCGCTTCGGTTCAAAGCTTGCACCTCTCTCCTTAACCTTCCGGCACCGGGCAGGCGTCAGTCCCTATGGCCGTCAATCTTGCGACTTCGCAGAGACCTATGTTTTTAGTAAACAGTCGCCACCCCTGGTCTGTGCCAATTTCACTGGTTGCCCAAATGAGAGGTCCTCTTCTCCCGAAGTTACGGGGGCATTTTGCTCAGTTCCTTCAACACCGTTCTCTCAAGCGCCTTGGTGCTCTACCTGTCCACCTGTGTCGGTTTAGGGTACGGTCTAAAGCTGGTGCTATTTCCCGAAGTCCCAGGCTGCCAACCCAATCCAGTAAGGATTGACAGCTGGCCTTCGTCAACATCCAGCAGGCTCAGGAATATTAACCTGATTCCATCGGCTACGGCTTTCGCCCTCGCCTTAGGGGCCGGCTCACCCTGCGCGGATTAGCCTTGCGCAGGAACCTCCTTGACTTTCGGCGAGTGTTTCACACTTTGTCGCTACTCATGCCAGCATTCTCACTTCCGATACCTCCAGCACACCTCGCGGTGCACCTTCGCAGGCTTACGGAACGCTCCGCTACCACTCCCCCGAAGGAGTCCCCAGCTTCGGTGTACAGTTTAGCCCTGGTACATCTTCGGCGCAGGACGGCTTATCTAGACCAGTGAGCTGTTACGCTTTCTTTAAAGGATGGCTGCTTCTAAGCCAACCTCCTGGTTGTCTTGGCCTTCCACATCCTTTCTCTCCCACTTAGCCATAACTTGGGGACCTTAGCTGGAGGTCTGGGCTGTTTCCCTTCGACGACGGACCTTAGCACCCGCCGTCTGTCTGCTGTGCTCTCACTCACCGGTATTCGGAGTTTGGTTAGTTTGCAAGACCGCGTCCCCCTAGCCCATCCAGTGCCTCTACCCCCGGCGGCAATACACAACGCTCTACCTAAATAGATTTCTTGCGGAGAACCAGCTATATCCTAGTTTGATTGGTTTTCACCCCTAGCCACAGGTCATCCCCCTCTTTTTCAACAGAGGTGGGTTCGGTCCTCCAGTGCGTACCGCACCTTCAACCTGCCCATGGCTAGACTACTAGGTTTCGGGTCTAATCCATGCAACTGAACGCCCTGTTCAGACTGCTTTTCGCTGCGCCTACACCTAACGGTTTAAGCTTGCTGCGTAGATTAAGTCGCTGGCCCATTATGACAAAGGTACGCGGTCACCCCACGAGAGGCTCCCACTGCTTGTAGGCATCCGGTTTCAGGAACTATTTTACCTCCTTATCGGGGTACTTTTCACCTTTCTCACGGTACTGGTTCACTATCGGTCACTAAGGAGTGTTTGTGGGCTTGAGGTGTCCCCCCCACGTTCAAACAGGATTTCACGTGTCCTGCTCCACTGGTGACCATCGGACTTTCTACCCGTACGGGGCCATCACCCACTATGGCCTGCCTTCCAGACAGTTCCGGTTCTTATCCGATGGCCACTGGCCTGTCCGCGTTCGCTCGCCACTACTAACGGAGTCCGGTTGATGTCCTTTCCTCCGGCTACTTAGATGTTTCAGTTCGCCGGGTTCGGCTTCGTTACTCCATGTATTCAGATAACGATGACCCTTACGGGGCCGGGTTTCCCCATTCGAAATCCACGGATCAAAGATTGCCTGCATCTCCCGCGGCTTATCGCAACGTGCTACGTCCTTCATCGCCTCTTAGTGCCAAGGCATCCACCAAATGCCTCAACGCTTGATTACGAAACTGTCATGTACAGGGACAAGCCCAGCACACGGATGTATCCGCATTTTACGGTAGTTGAAACTACGGTTTCGGTTCTTACTTTACGACCGGTCGTCATGAAGACGACAGGCCGCAGGGGCCGCAGGCCGAACCGCAGTTTGACAACATCATATTCACACAACGCATACGCGGCAACGCCCAACGTTGGACCACCGCAATCCGTAGCCGTCAGCCTCTGAGGGGCGTATTAAGCACCGGAATAACTTTTTCTGGGTTCAATGGGACCGTCATTCGTTTCCGGCCTGTCGTTCGACGACCGTTCGCCTCCTGCCCACAGTTAGCTGATTTGGTGGAGGCGGACGGGACGAATCGACGACCTCCGGCTTGCAAAGCCGGCGCTCTCCCCAACTGGAGCTACGCCCCCTTTCGACTGGCATGCGGCCAACAACCGGCGCCGAAACGAAAATGGTGGGCCTGGGTAGACTTGAACTACCGACCTCACGCTTATATCAGGCGTGCGCTCTAACCAAGCTGAGCTACAGGCCCATGAACTTGGCTCAGAGCGTGCAGGCACTTCGGCCGTCATGCACTGCGTTCCCACAGCGCCCGGCGGGCGTGAACGTTCCGTGCATTAGGCACCCGAACCCGGAAGCGGATACGCCGGCGACGCGCGGCATTTCGGCAGTAAGCGGGAATTGGGATCGCTCCTAACGCCTGCATCCTTAGAAAGGAGGTGATCCAGCCGTGCCCTCTACGGCTACCTTTGTGACATGACTTCACCCCAGTCGCTGATCTTTACCGGTGGTCGGCTGCCTCAAAAGTTAGCGCACCGCCTTCGGGTAAAACCAACCTCCATGGTGTGACGTAGCGGTGTGTACAAGGCCCGGGAACGTATTCACCGTGGCATGCTGATCCACGATTATTAGCGGATTCCGCCTTCATGCTCGAGTTGCAGAGAACAATCCGAACTGAGACGTTTTTTGGAGATTAGCTCAGGGTTGCCCCATTGCATCCCACTGTCACTGCCATTGTAGCACGTGGTAGCCCAGCCTGTAAGGGGCCATGAGGACTGACGTCATCCCCACCTTCCTCCGGCTTGTCACCGGCAGTTTCAAGAGTGCCCAACTTAATGATGGCAACTAAGGATGAGGCTCAGCTTCGTTGCGGACTAACCCAACATCTCACGACACGAGCTGACGACAGCCATGCAGCACCTGTCACCGGTCCAGCCGAACTGAAGGAAAACATCTCTGTAATCCGCGACCGGGATGTCAAGGGCTGGTAAGGTCCTTTTTCTGCGTTGCGTCGAATTAAACCACATGCTCCACCGCCTGTGCGGGCCCCCGTCAATTCCTTTGAGTTTTAATCTTGCGACCGCACCCCCAGGCGGAGTGCTTAATGCGTTAGCTGCGACACCGAAAGACTATGTCTCCTGACATCTAGCACTCATCGTTTACGGCGTGACTACCAGGGTATCTAATCCTGTTTGCTCCCCACGCTTTCGCACCTCAGCGTCAGTATCTGTCCAGGTAGCCGCCTTCGCCGCTGGTGTTCTTCCCAATATCTACGAATTTCACCTCTACACTGGGAATTCCACTACCCTCTCCAGACCCTAGTTAGCCAGTATCAAGCGCAGTTCCGAGGTTGAGCCCCGGGATTTCACGCCTGACTATGCTAACCGCCTACGCGCGCTTTACGCCCAGTAATTCCGAACAACGCTCGCCCTCCGTATTACCGCGGCTGCTGGCACGGAGTTGGCCGGGGCTTTCTTCTGCAGGTACCGTCATCATCTTCCTGCTGAAAGAGTTTGCATAACCCTAGGGCCTTCACTCACGCGGCATGGCTGGATCAGGCTTGCGCCCATTGTCCAATATTCTACTGCTGCCTCCCCGTAGGAGTCCGGGCCGTGTCTCAGTCCCAGTGAGGCTGATCGTCCTTCTCAGACCAGCTACGACTGTCGCCTTGGTGAGCCATTACTCCCCACCAACAAGCTAATTCGACGCGGGCTTATCCAATAGCGATAACCCTTTCCCTGTAGGGCGTATAGGGTATTAGCTGCAGTTTCCCGCAGTTATTCCCCTACTACTGGGCAAATTTCACGCGTTATCTCCCGTCTGCCACTAAGGACACCCGTGCAAGCACAGGGCCTTCGTTCGACGGTATGTGCTAGGCCTGCCGCCAGCGTTCGTTCTGAGCCAGGATCAAACTCTCGCTTGATGTTACTTCATCTGGCGTCCGGCTGGAGCCTTACCGAGTCTGGAATAACGAGCTCCATCTTCAAGCAAATTACGCATGGCATAGTTTGTTAGCCGGATGCGCACTTTGTTTCGACGGTGCTCGGTATTTACCTTCGCGCCGCCGCCTGCGCATCCCTTCCGATATATACAATTTCAAAGAGCGCGTTACCGCGAACGATACCGCTTCCGATCTTTCGGAACCGATACTTTATCTGGGTAACGAATGCGCGATGGATTTCTCCGAAGCGCGGAGCCGGGTTATAGGGGGAGTCGGCAACCCCTGTCAAATCTTTTTGTGAAGATTTTTTGAAAAAATTGTCATCCGCCGTTTTTTTCGGCCCGTTCGCAGAATTCTAGAGGTTTCTTACGTCTCGTCGCCGGATCACCGCGGGCGAAATGGCCCCTCGACATCTTTGAGGTTCGTTTCCTCAGTCCTTATCATTTAGGCAAAAATCTTATTTAGTCGAATCATCTTTTCGATTGTACGGTAAACAATCTATTATAGTTCCGTAATGAAATTGTCTTCCGAATTTTTACTCAGCCTTATGCCTCGCGCCACGTCTATCGTCGCCATCATGAGTCTGCTCGCTTTTGCTGGCTGTGCAGGCGTTCAGAGGCCGAACGACGGCGCTGCAGCACCCGCGGCCGACTCGGGAAAAGGTATGCACGCGGGTTTCGCTCAGTTTGCCGACATCGCCGTGCCGCCGGGCGCGAAGATGGACGTGGATCGCACTCTAGTTCTAGGTGCGCGCGACGCCTGGATCGGACGGCTCGCGTTCACCATCGGCATGGCGCCGCCCGCGGCCTACGATTTTGTGATTCGCGAGATGCCTAAATTCGGCTGGTCTGAAATAACCTCGGTCCGGTCGGGAAGCAGCGTGATCACCTTTTCGCGGGGCGACCGGATCGCCACGGTTCAAATTGACGCACGCACACTAGGGGGATCGCAGATTCACATGACAGTCTCTCCGCGCGGACGCCCCGGCCCAGGCTCGGTCGAGCGTATGCCTGCTCAATAACGGGTCCGCCGGGCTTCAGAATTTCCACTATTTCGCAGGGCGCCCTCGGGCGCCCTTTTCTCTGACAAAGCGACGTGGACATTCCGTTCTTGATTGAAGATGTTTTAAACTTAAAATAATTACCAGAAAGCAATGGAGAGTAACCATGTGGCGTCCTCCCCAACGCATCAAATGGGAGCCCGATCCGGGGGAATGGCCGAGCCGCGCGCAAGCAGCGGCGTCGCGCCTGTTCTCCCCGGTCGCCATCGGCCCAGCAACACTGGAGCAGCGCACCTGGATCCCCGCCATGGTGCCGTGGCGAGCGACCGGCGACGGCGAGGTGACACGGGAGGTACTCGACTGGTACGGGCGGTTCGCTCGCGGCAGGCCAGGCGCAATTGTCGTCGAGGCGACCGGGATTAGGGATATCCCGTCCGGCCCCCTTCTCCGCATCGGCGACGACCGCTTTGTGCCCGGCCTTCAGGATCTCGTCGAGACGGTCCGGCGCGAGAGCGACGGCCACACGCGCCTCCTGATCCAGCTCATCGACTTCCTGACCATCCGCCGGCGGCCGAACCGGGAACGCTACCTCCGCTCATTCCTCCGCATCACAGAAGCCCACCGCGCAGCACTCGGCATGGAAGACGCCGACGAGGCCGACTTGCGCGAGCGTCTAATTGACACTGAGGACGATGCGCTTGGCAACATTCTGGACGATCGCGAATACGAAGCGCTGCGGATGGGTTATCGCGAGCGGGTGACGGACACGCACCTTAAGCACATCGCGAACTTGCCAGAGGTGCTGCCCGGCCTGTTCTCCGCAGCGGCGCTACGCGCGAGGGAGGCCGGCTTCGACGGCGTCGAACTACACTACGCGCACGCCTACACGATGGCGTCGATGCTGTCGCGGCTAAACACGCGCCAGGACGGTTACGGCGGGCCACTGGAGAATCGGCTGCGCCTGCCGCTTGAGGTCTATGAAGCGGTTCGCGCAGCGGTCGGCTGCGATTTCGCTGTCGGCTGCCGCTTTCTCGCCGACGAGATCGTCGAAGGCGGTAACCGGCTGGAGGACACGACGCATATCGGCGCCGCCTTCGCCTCCGCGGGCATGGATTTCCTCTCGCTGTCGCGCGGCGGACGGTTTGAGGACGCGCAGCAACCATCCGTTGGCGGCGCCGCCTACCCTTATACTGGGCCGAGCGGCTATGAATGCATGCCACAATATTACTCGGATGAGATGGGCCCGTTTGGCCGCAACATCGAGCCTGCAGCCGTTATCCGCGCAGCTGTTCAAGCTGCAAACTGCGAGACACCCGTGGTCGTAACTGGAGGCATTCACGGGTTCCTTCAAGCGGAAGAGTTGCTGGCCGGCGGGAAAGGAGATGTCGTCGGCCTGGCGCGCCAGGCATTGGCCGATCCTGACTGGTTTCTCAAGGTACGCACGGGGCGCGGCAGCGAGGTGATTACGTGTGAATACACCAACTACTGCGAAGCGCTCGACCAAAAGCACGTCCCTGTGACATGCAAGCTTTGGGACCGTAAGGACATGGAAAATCCGTCCGCCCTCAAGACGGTAGATGGTAAGCGCCGGCTGTCGGCGCCGGTCTGGGAACCGGCGCTCGATATAGACGCAGCGCTAGTTGGGGGTTGATATCCCTGCCCTTGTTCGTTAGTTGCGGCACCCGCCGTCTCCCTACGGATCATCCATGAGGACATTCGCGTTGAGGGTCCGGCGAGTCGTGGTCGAACGCGTCTTAAATTTGGCATTTTGCAGGCGGCTGACGTTGGAGAGCCGCCTTGTTAATCAAGTGTTGGCTCCGTCATTTTTAGGCGGGATAAAAAAACACACTCAACGCGTTCTCGTACAAAGCCAGGTGCCAACTACCCCAGCAATAAAAATAAATTCCGTGAGTTGGGATTAGGGATGTTTGCTAGCGCGCGAGCGAGTGTTAGCGCAAAACACCGCCGCCGTGATGAGGACAAATCCGACAGCGGTTCCCCACCCAATGGGCTCTCCCAGGATCCAGAAGGCAAACAATATTGCCGTCAGAGGATTGCAGCCAACGGCGATTGCCGCCTGCGTTGGCGTGACGAGACGATAACCTGTAATGAACAGAATCATCATGCCTGCCCCGCCGGGCAGCGCGAGGAACGCGAAGGCAGTCCACCCCTCGACGCTCATCCGCAGCGAATTGCCAAAGGGGTCCCCGAGAAAGGCTGCGACGACCATCAGCGCGAGCGATCCGACGAACATCGACCACGCCATCATGGCAATGGCGTCGTATTTCACCACGTAGCGTTTTGCGAACGCCGTGTAGGCGGCGGAGAATGCGGTTCCGATCACCATGATGACATCGCCCCTTAACGCGTTTTCTGGCGCGCCGACGTCGAATCCGATCGCCGACCAAACGCCGACGATGGCAAGGAGTACTCCGGCTATCTTCCAGGACGTAATCCGTTCGATCCGGAAGGCGGCGGCAAGCGTCATCGTTACCAACGGCATGCACGCATAAATCAGAGCGCCACGGGCGGAGGTGGTGTCCTCGAGCGCGCGAGCGAAGCAATAGGGAAAAGCCGCGAAGAAGATTACCGCGAGAACTAGCAGCCCAAACCAGTCGCGGGGGTCGACGCGGAAGCGGCGACCCTGATATCGGACCATCGCAATCAGGAAGAGCGACGCCACGAAATAGCGGAGGGAGGCCAGAGTGAACGGATCGGTTTCCTCGACCACGAAGCGCGTGGAGACGACGGTCAACCCACCAACGCTCGCCGCGGCGCAAACGAGGGACATGCCCAGCAGAGCTTTCCTGTCGACCATGAATCAATGCCCCTGACTGGCGGGATCGACGTCAGTCGAAGGCTTTGTGGCCGAGCAACGATTCCCGGAAGCGCGCGCGTATCGCGGTCCCGTCGCGCATCGGCAGGATCATCGGCACGTAGTCCGTATTGACCTTTACCGTCACAAACACGGGGCCTTTCTGTTCGTATAGCGTGGGAACCGCCGCCTCGAGCTCCTTTTTTGTCCATACGGTCCAGGTCATCCCGAACCCCGCTGCCGCCGCCATGCCCGCAAGGTCTACTCCGTGCCCCGTATGGGTGTCCTGCATCCCGGTCTCGCCGTAATGCTGATTGTCGAACACGCAGATGGCGAGGTTCTGCGGTGCAGCCACGGCAATCGTGGCAAGGCTTCCGGTGCCCATCAGCATCTCGCCGTCGCCGGTAACCACGAGGACTCGACGGTCGGGCTGCGCGCGGGCGAGGCCGAGCCCGGTAGCCGCAGCGCCGCCCATGCCGCCCCACAGATAGAAATTGTTCACATGGTCACCCGCTGCCGCAGCATCCCAGGTGGATGACCCAAGGCCGGTGACGAGCAGAGCATCGCCACGATCCTTCAGGACACGGGAGACAACGTCACGCCGGTTCAGGGTTATCTTCTTCGCCGCCATTATTTTCGCCAGTCCTTGAAGCCGACGATGCGCTGGCCGATAAGCACCGCTACGCCTCGGTAGGAGTTGAACGCGATCTGCGCCGCCGCATGAACGGTCTCGTCCAGTTCGGCCGGGTCGTCGACGTGGTAGACGATCATGCCCGCGTTCTCGAGTGTCTTCTGGGTCGACTGGCCCATCGGGATCTGCCACGGGTTGAACTCACCCCACTGGCCGCGCATCGTCACCAGCATCAGCAGCGGTGAGCGCGTCTCGACGATCACCGACAGCATGTTGATGCAATTTCCGACACCCGAAGACTGCATTAGCAGCGCCGAGCGGTCGCCGCCGAGCCACGCTCCGAGCGCGAGCGCAACGCCCTCTTCCTCAGTGGTCAGTCTCGTCGTCTTGATGTGATTGTCAGCATGGCACTGCCGGATAAGCTCTGCATGCCCCGCATCTGGGACGTAGCTCACCTGCGCGATGTCATTGTCTTTGAGCGTCTTGAAGATTTCGCCCGGCCAGGCGGGCGATTTAGGCTTCTTGATGCGGGCTTTCGCCGCCATAAGTCTCTCCGACCGTCAACTTCCCCTGCGCCTCTATTATCCGGTTCGCACGATCAGTACAATTGCGCAGACGCCATAAAGGAAACGCTGATGCCGCGCATCGAAGCCAACGGAATAGAAATAAACTGCGAGATCGACGGCCCGGAGGGCGCCCCGTGGATCACCTTCATTACCGGCATCACCAACGACACCACAATGTGGGACGATCACGTGCCGGCGCTGAGCCGCGAGCACCGGCTGCTGCGGCTGGATTCGCGCGGCCACGGCGGCTCAGACGCAACGTCGGCACCGTATGATTTTCATACCCTGGCCGACGACGTGATCGGCGTGTGGGACGCGCTCGGTATCGAGCGCAGTCACGTCGTCGGCATCGGGCTCGGCGGTATGACGACGCTAATGCTCGCTCTGCGCGAACCGCGCCGGGTCTCTGCCATCGTACCGACCGCCTGCCGCGCGGAGCTAGTGCCAGAATACCGGGCCATCTGGCCGCCGATGATTGAGCTATCGAACGAGGGCGGTATCGACGCGATCGCCGATATCACAGCCGAACGCTGGTTTCCTGAGCCGTTCCGCGAGACCAACCCCGGAAAGATGGACGCAGTTCGCGCTATGATCATGCGCACATCTTTGGATGGCTATCATGGCTGCATCCGCGCGCTGCTGACGCTATCGGCAGGCGAACGACTGCCCGATCTCCGCATGCCGGCCCTATTCGTCTCCGGCGCGCTCGATTTCATAGGCGGGCCAGCAGACGTGATGAGCGAGATGGCCCGCACCGTGGCCAACGGGCAGCACGTCACTCTCCCTGACGCCGGCCATATCTGCAACATGGCCAACCCGCGCGCCTATGACAATGCTTTGCTAAGCTTCTTCGCCAGCCTTTGAAACGGCCCGTGACCTCAACCGACGGGGTCGCCCGTCCGAACCGTGGAGGCAGCATGTTCAACCCAATGAATCCCGACGGCGTTGCGCCGCCCGCCCGCAAGTACGTCCACGCGATGACCGTGCCCGCTGGCTTCCGGTTACTCAGCCTCTCCGGTCAGGTCGGCACCCTGCCCGACGGCTCGATCCCCGACGGCATCGAGGCGCAGACAGAAGCGGCGTTCGAGAACTGCCACAAGTGCCTGCAAGCCCACGGGATGGACGTCGAGAATGTATACAAAATCGTCCAGTACCTGACCGACCCCAGGTACAGCGATCCCTTCTTCGAGATACGGAACCGGTTTCTCAAGGACCATACGCCGACCTCGACGCTGTTGTTTGTGTCCGCCCTCGCCCAGCCGGAAATGCTCGTGGAGGTCGAGCTGTTCGTCGCTGGGCCCGAAGCGTGACACTCCGCGCTGCCATTCTGGCGGCTGGTCTACTGATGCTCGCGTCGCCTCCGGTGACTGCCCAGCGCCCCGTTCCCGTCGACCTCGAGCTCTCCTTCGTTGTTGACGCGTCCGGCTCGATTGACTCCGAGGAGATGAAGCTGCAGCGCCAGGGCTACGCCGATGCGCTGACGAGCCCTCAGGTCGTCAGGGCGGTCACCAGCGGCTTTCTGCGCTCGATCGCCATCACCTACATAGAGTTGCCGCCGAGGGCTGCATCTGGCAGTGGGTCGACTGGATCAAGATCACGGATCTCGCGGCTGCCAGCATCGCCGGCGCCAAGATTATGGCAGCGCCCCGCGAGTTCTGTTCCGGCGGCAACGCTATTGGCGAAGCGGTCGCGTTTGCTACCAAATCTACGCTCGAAAACGGCTTCGATGGCACTCGCAAGGTCATCGACGTTTCTGGCGACGGGCCTGACACGACAGGCGCGATCGCTGTCGAGGATGCCCGCGACGCCGGCATTGCCCAAGGTTTCACGATCAACGGCCTCGTCGTTGAGCGCCCGTCGATGCCCAGCCTGCCAGACTATTACCGCGCGGCGATCATCGGCGGGCCTCGCTCTTTCGTTATCAGGGCGGAGAGCCGGCAGACATTTGCCGAGGCGATCTTGAAGAAACTTATTTTGGAGATCGCCGACAAGGGCGGAAACCAGCAGGCGGAATGGAAATGATTGCCTGCCCCTGCGGGCACGGCAGCGCGCTCGAATATTGCTGCAAACCCATGCCCACGGCGGAGGCGCTTATGCGCTCGCGGTTCACGGCCTTCGCACTGGGAAATCTCGACCATATAGAGCGTACGAACATGTCTGTAACTCATGATCCGGCGTACACAGGCGCGGACAGCCCGACCTCCGCCACCGTCGAATGGACCCGGCTCGAGATCATCGGCATCGACGGCGGCGGCGCGGATGACGAAACGGGCATGGTCGAATTCGCCGCTCATTACAAGCGCAAAGGCATGGCCGGCATACACCGCGAACGCTCGATATTCCGGCGCGACAACGGAGCCTGGCTCTATGTCGATGGCGACCTTGTTGCGGCCAAGCCATTGCGCTTGACCAAGATCGGCCGCAACGAGCCCTGCCCCTGCGGCTCGGGCAAGAAATACAAAAAGTGCTGCGGGCTAGCCTGTCGAAGCGGCCCCGCGATCTGAATATTTGTCGCGGAAAGCCGAGGCGAAACCGTTGAACACATAGCGATCGAAAAATCGCTCGCGCCGTCAGTTGTCTACCACCGCGATCATGTCGATCTCGACCATCATGTCGGGATGCGCGAGTCGGCTGATCTCGAAGGTTGTCGAGGTCGGCCAACCAGGGCCGAAATATTTCTGACGGATATCGACGCACTCGAAGAACGCATCCATGTCGGTGACGTAGGTGACTGCCTTGACGACGTCTCTGAGCGAGGCGCCCGCGGCCTCCAGCACATTCTTGAGGTTCGTGCCCACCTGCTCAAACTGCGCGCGCATCTCGCCCTTGCCGACCGTGTTGCCATCCTTGTCCCAGGCGAGCTGACCGGAGACGAAGATCATCCGTTTGCCCTCTACCGACACAGCGGTGGGAAACATCGCCCTGCCGTCCATGATGCGGGCGTAGACAGTATCAGGGACGTGGTTTTCGCGTTTAGCCGGCATAATTGGAATCCTCCCATTTCCGGAACAGGCGTATCTTACGGACATGAAACACGTGGCCCGAAGCGTCCTTGCGAGCCTTTCCCTTCTGTCGTTCATCAGCAGCGCCGATGCCGCGTCGTCTAGCGACGGAGCGGCGCCGGCGATACCCGCATATGAAGCGGCTATGAGCCGGGGCGACGTTTTACTGGCAGCAGGCGACAACGAACCTGCGGAACGGGAGTTCCGCGCGGCGCTGTCGCTGGTGCCCGCGGGAAAATCCGGCGGCGACGCGCGGGCCGAGGCATTGCACAAACTGGGCATCACGCTCGCGCACCAGGAACAGTACAGCGAAGCAGAACCCGTAATCGCGGAAGCCGAGAATATTGCCCGCAAGACGGTCGGCGCGAAAAACGTTCTGCTTGCAGACGTGCTGCGCGCGAAGACGGTGGTTCTCTACGACACCGGACGCGTGGACCAGGCGCGGGCGGCTTTTCGCGAAGCGAAGTCGATCATAGAAACCTCGGCGAACGTCTGGGTGACGGAGGCGGATGGCGAAACTTGGCAGCACACACTGTCCGGTCGGACATTTCCCGCCTCGGAGGCCCCGTTCAAGCGCCTTCGTCGGACCATGCTAGACGAGACCGGCCACAACGTCGTCGTCCATTATCGTATCGGATCGGGCGGTTGGGCTGCACCGCTTGTTTCTCTCTACGTCAATGTCGGCCGGGGAGTTCCGCTCCGAGTAGAGTTCGATGCTACTAAGACGGAAATCATTCGCAAGTATCCGAACGCGACGGTGCTCTCGGAGGGTGCGCGAAACGTCGGTGGCCTGGACGGCTACGCGGTCGCGATGGACCTGCCGCCAACGGACGACGGCCGCGTCCGGCGGACCGAGTTAGTCGCGTTCCAGGCCGGCGACGTGATGTACCGTTTCCGCGCGAGCTACCCCGCCGCCGAGGCGAAAAAGCGCCGCGACGAGGTCGCGGCGCTCATCGGGGCGCTGCTAGCGCGCTGAACCAATACACACAAAACAGCCGCTATTTCCCCTTAAATTCGGGCTTCCGGCGGTCGGCGAAGGCATTGATGCCTTCGATATAGTCTTCTGTCCAGCGCAGCTTCTCATACGAATGTCCTTCTACCTCAAGTGAGGTCTTGAGAGGCGCGTCGTAGGCAGAGTTAAGCACCTTCTTGAGCGACGCGAGCGCTATCGGCGCAAGCGCATTGAGCTTCGCGGCATAGTCCTCAATCAGCGCCTGCAGCGCGTCGGCATCGTCAACCACCGCGGTCAGCAGGCCCCACTCCTCTGCTTGCTGCGCGGGAATGCGCTTGCCGAGAAGCACCATGTCCTTCGCACGCGTCAGGCCTGCGATCCGCGCGACACGGACGCTGCCGCCAGAGCCCGGCATCTGGCCGAGCGAGCTTTCCGGAAGCCCAACGAGCGTGTCTTTGGTCGCGAGACGGAAGTCGCACGCCATGGCAAGCTCGAAGCCAACGCCGAAACCGTATTTCTCCATCGCGCAGATCACCGGCTTCTCCGACCGCTCCGGTGCGCCGATGTTCCAGTGCAGGTCGGACATCTTGTTCTTAGGTATGTTTGGGAACGCCTTAACGTCGCCACCGGAGGTGTAGACACCATTCGCGCCCTTGATGACGATCACGCCGACGTCGTCGTCCTCGTCCATCTCCTCGATCAGCGCCTTTATCTGATAGCGCCCCTTATAAGAGACGATGTTGAGCGGCGCCCGGTCGAGGATCAGGTAGCCGATCCGCTTCTCCGCATCGATGTCGACACGCAGACCGTCAAGGTTTTCGAGGATTTTTCCCCGCTGTTTTGCATAGTTCTTTTCGGCCATAGTTTTTTCCTTCAAAGAGAGTGCTAAAGCGTGCTTTCGAAACCGGGCAGCAGTTCGTAGTCGCCATCGCGCAGGAAACGGCGCAACAACTTTCCAGCCGCCGATCGGGGAATGGATTTGACGAATACGTAGGCGCGCGGGCGCTTGAAACGCGCGAGCACGCTGTCGAGACACCAGGCATCCAGCGCGTCTGCCGAGCAATTGGCCGAGGCCGGCTCGACGAAAGCAACAATCTTCGCGCCCATACGCTCGTCCGGCATCCCGATTACCGCGACCTGCTCAACCAGCGGCGACTTAGCGAGGACGTCCTCGACCTCTTCGGGATAGATGTTCTCGCCACCCGAGATCACCATGTCATCGACACGGCCGACAACAAAAAGTTCGCCGTCATCATCCCAGTATCCCAGGTCGCCGGTAAAGTACCAGCCGTCGCGGATCGACTTTGTGTCCGCGTCGGGACGTTTCCAGTAGCCGCCGAAGGCTTCCATCCCGTCCATCGGCGCGATGATCTCCCCGGACCCCCCAGGTGCGACGATGTCCTCCGGCCCACTTCTGCCGTCCGGGTCTGGCTCGACGACGCGAATAAGCTGTCCTAAGCCGGGTCGACCGGCGCAACCAGGCTTCTCCGCGACGTGATCGCAGACGGCGAAACAGAAGATTTCGCTGGAGCCATAGAAATTACAAAAGTGTTCAGGTGCGAACTCCTGCTGACACAGCGCGGTCAGCGCCGACGTCATCGACATGCCGGCGTAGGCGATGTTGGTTACCGTAGTCAGGTCGTAATCGCCCCGCTTCGGATGATGCAGCATGTCGTGGAACATGGTCGGCACAAGGAACAGCGTCGCGATCCGTTCTTCCTGAATAAGCCGCATCGCGGTGTCTGCATCCCAAGCCGGCAGACACACCAGCGCGCTGTTCAGCGCCACCGTCATCAAGAGTGCGCGCACGCCCATCGTGTGGAACATCGGCATGACGCCAAGCGTGCTCTGACCATAGCGGTAATAGAGGGTAGCAACGCAGTGGGTCGCAGCGAGCCGCTCTGCCCGGTGCGACCGCGGCACGCCCTTGGGCCGGCCGGTCGTCCCGGACGTGTAAAGCATCAGACAGATATCACCCTCATCGACATCCGACGGTTCAGCGACCGGCTCCGCCGCCAGCAGCGCCTCGAATGCGCCCGCATCGATATCGAACGCAACCAACTTCGCGTCGCCGTTTTGCGCGATCGCGGCCTCTGCCGCCTCCTGGCATCGCGCCTCATAGGCGACGGCAACCGCGTCGGCATTACCCAGCACGTAGGCGATCTCGTTTGCGGTTGCGCGCCAGTTAAACGGCGTGAAGATTACCCCCCGCATTTGACAGGCCCAGTATAGTGTCGCCGCCTCGTAGCGGTTCGACAGCAAGGCAACGAAGTGATCGCCCGGCTTAAGCCCAGCAATTTCGATACCGCCCGCTATGCGCCGGATATCTTCGTACCAGTCCCCGAAAGTACGGCGCTTATCGTCATCGACAATGGCCGTCGCATCAGGCTCGCGTAGCACCTGACGTTCGAGGAAGCGGCCTAAATTCATTGCCCGCTGGCCTGCAGGATTGCGCGTACAATCTGTTCGTAGCCGGTGCAGCGGCATATATGGCCGGACAGCATGTCGACGACTTCCTCCCGGGTCGGCGTCGGGTTCTCCTCGAGAAATTTTGTCGCCGACATAAGGACGCCCGCCGTGCAGAAACCGCACTGGAGCGCGCCGTTCTCGTTGAATGCCCTCTGCAGCGCGTTCAGCGCGCCATCGGCTTCGGCGAGGCCCTCGACGGTCTGTATCTCGCTGGCGTCGCACTGGACGGCGAACCGCAGGCAAGTCCGCGTCGCCGCCCCGTCGATGATCGCCGTGCAGGCACCACAGACACCGTGCTCGCAGCCGACATGCGTGCCGTAGAGCCTTAGTTCGTGCCGCAGGAAGTCGGCGAGCAACATGCGCGGTTCGGCATAACCCGAGAGTTTCTTGCCGTTCACGGTCAGCGTCACACGCTGCTTCTGGCCGGGCTTGATCCGCAGCATCAGGCGGGTTTCCTCCGCGTTTCCGCATCCGCGATGGCCGCGATGATGGCCTTCGCACCGATGACGCGGACGAGCTGGCGGCGATAGTCGGCACTCGCCTGGATATCGACGAGAGGCTCAACGGTCTCCGAAGCTGCGTTGGCGATCGCGTGCGCCGTCGCCATCGTCGCGGGACGGTCGATGAAATCGGGATCGTCGACTATAAAGGGCCGGTCTTCAACGCCGCCAAGGCCAAAGGACAAGGCCTTAATTTTTGCGTCTTCACCTACTGTCACCGCCGCTGCCGCGGCAACGATAGCGAAGTCACCATGGCGCTGGGCGATCTCTTGGAAGGCATAGCCGGTACGCGGCGATCGGGCGGGCCAGACAAGCGCCGTCACCATCTCGTCGGCGCGGCGGTCGGTGGTTAGCAGACCCTGGAAAAATTTGCGGGCGGCGACATCGCGCGCGCCCTTGGGCGAGCGCAGCATTACTGTGCCGCCCAGTGTCACGAGGCTAAGCGGGATCTCCGCACTAGGGTCGGCATGCGCGACGGAGCCGCCGAGCGTCCCCCGGCTTCGCGTCTGGTAATGACCGACATAGGGCAGCGCGCGAGCCAGCAGCGGAACCGCGTCCGCGATCTTAGACGACTTCAGCGCCACCGCTTGACGGACCATCGCGCCGGTCTCGGTACCCGACTCCGCCGCCTTTATGTCGCAAAGCGCATCGATCCGATTAACGTCTATCAATGCTTTGGGCCGGACGAGGCGCATGTTCAGCATCGCTCCGAGCGATAGCCCACCGGAGACGATGCTGGCATCGCTGCCGAACTCGCCAAGCAATTCCATCGCCTCTTCGAGCGTATCGGGGCGGCAATATTCGAAAGCGACCGGCTTCACAGCCTGCCTCCCCCGAATAGGCGTTTGAATATTCCTCCGCCAGACGATCCGCTGCCCTCACCCTTGAGACGCCGGTCGAAACCGCGAAAGAACTGTCCTATTAGAATTTTGGTGACCGTCCCAAGCATGCGCTGGCCGACCGCAGCGACCTTGCCGCCGACATTCGCGCGGTAATGATAGGAAAGCTTAGTTTTGCCACCACCGGTAGACTCCAACTTCACCCAACCTTCGCCCCGGCCGAAGCCAAGCGCGCCGGACGCTTTTCCAACGAGCCGCACGCTCCGGTTCTCCACCTTGTCGCGTAGTTCAATATCGGCGCCGTAAAGGCCCTTGATGCCGGCGACGCCGATAACAACCTCGGCCCGAAAACTATCGGGGCTGATCTGTTCGAGTTTCTCGCAGCCGGGCACGACGGAGGCGAGCGTGTCGGGATCGAGCAGTAATTTCCACACGGCGTCGGGCGGCGCGTTGAGCTCGACAGACCCTTCGCCAATGAGCCCGCCCTCGACGCCGCCATCCTGCGGGCCATCTCCGCCCTTCGGCCGCGCAGCGCCGGCGCGTTCGTGCAGCAACCTGTTGGCCAACGCCCAGGTCTTGTTTAGCGTCAGCGGTAATCTGATATCGTAGGTGCCGAGCGCGTCGGCGGCGGTATTCGCGATGGCGGTCGGCGCCAGCATCGGCGAGCCGTCGCCCATCCCCTGGCACCGAGCGAGCTGTGAGGCGACGGCGTATTCAGGTGGCCAACCGTGATCTGGGGTACTTCGGGCGCGGTGATGCAGAGATAATCGGCGAACGTCCCTGTCTGCGGGTTGCCTCCGGCGTCATAAACGAATTCTTCGAGTAGCGCGCCGGCAAGACCGTGCGCGAAGCCTCCGTATATCTGCCCCTCCACGACGATCTCGTTTAGCACGTTGCCGACGTCATGGACGGAGACGTATTTCTCACCTCGACCTTGCCGGTCGCCTTGTCGATCTCAACCGCCGCGATGTCGCAAACGTACCCAAAAGTTTGCGCTGCCGACGCGGTCCTCTTCGTCAGGCGCGCCCAGCATCGGAGGGTTCATGATGGTCGTTTCGAAGAGGCCCGGCTCCATCTCATCAGGCAACCCTGCCGGGTGCCAGTGGGTCTGCGCCGCGACGCGCCGAAGCGGCACAGCCTTGTCCGGGACGCCGACGACGCGCGCCTGACCGCCAACAAGCTCCACGTCTTCGGGCGCGACTTCGAGATTCTCGGCTGCAATGAACTTGATCTTCTTCGCCACCTTTTCGGCAGTCTCAGCAATGGTGCCAATGACGACGGACGAGAACCGGTTGGCATAATTACCCGACGCCAGCGACCAGGCGCTGGTCAGCGTATCAATCTCGGTCATGACGTTCATGTCCTCGGACGCAGGCCAAGTGCGTCGGCGACGACCTGCGAGGCGACCGGTTTGGTGACCCTGCCCGGCCGGCGTGACACCGTCTTCACCGTCACGGAGCCGGACGGATCAACCGAGACTGTCGCGGTGCCGAGCCCGCCGGACCGCCCGCCTGCCTTGGCGCGCTCTTCGGGTGTCTGGGCGAGCGTGACATAGGCCATGTTCGAGCCCGACGGCTCTATCCCTGCAGCGAAGCCGATTCCGAACAGCCTGCCCTCGGCGCGCGCCCTCTCGCGGGCGGCCTTGAGCGAGTCATAGGCTGCGAGCTCCAGCGCTTGATCGAGCCCGGCTTCGTAATCGCCGGAGTCAAACGTGGCACCGGCCGGGGCCAAATACGGGAATTCTCCCGGCCTTATGAAGTTCCGGCGTCGGATATCCGCAGGATCGATACAGAGTTCCTTGGCGCCAGCATCCATCGCGCGTTCAAGCGCATAGTAGAACTGCGGGCCACCGTAACCTCGGTTGAGACCAATGGGCGTCAGTTGGTCACGACCAGCCGGTTTTCGATGAAGATGTTTTTTACCCGGTAGCAGCCGTTCGAAGCCGAATGCATGCGGTAGACCGATGCCGGTTCGGGTGCACGCACGAACGCGCCGACATTGACGATGTTGTCGAACTTTAGCCCGAGCAGTTCGCCGTCTTCGGCAAAGGCCGCTTCCACCCAATCTTTGCGGTCAGCCGCGGTCGACGCGCTGGTCAGGTGCTCCAGCCGGTCCTCTATCCATTTCAGTGGGCATCCAATGAGCTTGGAACACGCCGCGAGCAACACCATGGTAGGGATACATCGCCCGCTTGATGCCGAAGCTACCGCCCGAATGCGGCGAAGTGATCAGGCGAAGCCTGTTTCCGGGAACACCCAAGGCACCTGTCATCAGAGCGTGCAGGATGAACGGTCCCTGGAAGTTAGACCAGATCGTGTAGCGGTCCGGCGCACGCTCGAAATTCGCGACGACGCCGTATGTTTCCATTGGCGTCGAGCCGTAGCGCGGATAACGCCAGTCGAGCCGGACTACCTTGTGCGCATTAGAAAAAGCACCCTCCGGATCGCCGTAACGAAAGGTCCGGTGATGGACGACATTCGAGCCGACATCCTCATGCAGCAGTGCCGCAGCGTCCGCCAGAGCGCCATCGGCATCAACGACCGGCGGCAGCGGCTCGTATTCGACTTCGATTAGCTCCATCGCATCCTCAGCGACGTAGCGGTCGTCGGCTGCGATCACTGCGACAGGCTCGCCGACATAGCGCACCTTATCTATTGCGATGGGGTAGTATTTTATCGGCGCACGGATAGCGCTCGGGATTGGCCTGATCGCCTCGACGATATCGGCTCCAGTCACGATGCCATGGACGCCGGGCATCGCCGCCGCCTTAGAAATATCGATGGAAACTATCCGCGCATGCGCGTGGCCCGAGCGTAGCATCGCGACGTGGCGGATGCCGGGCACCGGCTCCATGTCATCAATGAAACGCGCGTTGCCGGTCAGCAGCGCGGCATCCTCCTTACGGGGATACCGCGCTCCGATCCAGCGCTCGGCGGCCTCGGTCATCGGTGAAACGCTGCCCCTCAGCGGCTGTTGCGCCTGCGCGCCCGAGCAGTAGTCTTCGGCATGGCTTTCAGCATTCCCGCGATTCTCGGCATTGGCGAGCTCCGCCGTCGTCATCGAACGCCTGCCTGCGCCAACGCAAAGACCTTCTGGATAGGTCCAGACGCCAAGCGATTCCAGCGACACGCGGAAGTGTAGCAGGCCCGTACGCCGCCGGTCATCGATGGCGACGCAGCAGCAAGGGAACACAGATTTGCCGGCAATCGGGACCGGTCGGACGCGCGAAATCCAGTCGATGGCGTTTTTTTGTTGCCGGGGACCGACCAGTTGAACTCCGCGTGACGATGACCTACGCGTCGGCCGACGTGATCCGTTCGACCATCGCCTCCATTGCGGGCGGCCAGCCGTCAGCTTCCTGGATGTCGAATTGTAGAGCGGCATGTCGAACTCGCCCATGTTGGCGATCCGCCCGTGCCCCAGCGTACCCTGACGAGTCGGGACATGTGTTCCGCAAGCCTGTGATTAAGCGAGCCCTGCCGCAGAGAACAAGAAACGATAAAGACTTTCATAATAAGGTTATCCCCTAATGCCCGGTTTACGTAGCGTCGAAACATACCCATTGGCCCGGCGCGCGTCCATTTCGCCTTGCTGCATTTATCGGCAGGTTCATCGGGAGTATCCTGCGGGCCGTGATGATGGAAATTTCAGTTCGCGAAGCGCTTGCAGATGCCGACCGGGAGGCGTGCTTCGCCCTCCGGATCGAAGTGTTTTGCAACGAACAGAATATCAGCCGCGAGATTGAGTTCGACGGCCTAGACGACGCCTGCCGTCACTTCATAGCGCTCGACGGCGATCGGCCGGTCGGGACGGCCCGCGTCCGCAGCCTCGGCAACGGCTTCGCCAAATTCGAACGCATCGCGGTACTTCGGAGCGACCGAAGGCGAAAGGCCGGGAAGATCCTGCTCGAGACTGCGATACGCGAGGCGGCGCGCGACGGATACTCTCAAGCGATTATGCACGCGCAGGAATATGCCAAGCCGTTTTACGACAAGCTGGGATTCCAGCAGGAAGGTACCGGGTTCATTGAGGCCGGCATACCCCATATCAGGATGGCGCGGGCCTTGTCGTCGGACGACGACTATCTTGTCTCTCCTTGATAGGGTCTGTAGGTTTTGGATAGCATCCTGTTCCATCATGGGAGTTCGCGAACATTCGCGAAGCCTCCGCCATCCGCGACGAAGGCGGCGACTGCAACGCGTGGCTCTACTCATACAATCCGCTAACCGTCGACCTCGTTTGACGGGGCCGGATTAAGCCGTCGCGAGCGTTCCGTTGTTGAAATCGTCGACCGCCTGCTGCAATTCCTCGCGCGTGTTCATCACGAATGGCCCGTACTTGGCAACTGGCTCGCGGATCGGGCGCCCCTCGCAATATAGGATATCGGCACCGTCGGGCCCTGCCTTGACCTCTACCGCGCCGTTGCCGCCGAATAGCGCAACGGCAGGTTTCGGGATTTTGTGGGCACCGCTCTGCAGATCGCAGCCCGAAATCGCACCTTCGTACACGCACATAAACAGGTCGTTATCGTCCTCGACGTCGATTCGCCATGTCGCATTCGCGTCGAGACGCACGTCCAGAAGGCGGATTGGGATCTGCGCGTGGGCGGGGCCCTCGTTGCCGAGATAAACCCCTGCGATCACTCGCGCCGAGCCCCCGTCGAAATCGACCGAGCCTACTTTGGACGCATCGATGTCCTGATAAGCCGGCGGCATCATCTTTTTATCGGCGGGCAGATTAACCCAGAGCTGGAATCCCTTGAGCCGGCCGTCGACCATTTCCGGCAGTTCGGAATGGATAATGCCCCGCCCCGCCGTCATCCACTGAACGTCTCCGGGTTTTAGAAGGCCATTATTTCCGACTGAGTCCCTATGACGCATTAGCCCTTCGAGCATAATCGTCACTGTCTCAAAACCGCGGTGTGGATGGTTGGGAAACCCCGCGATGTAGCTGTCCGGATCGTCGCTGTCGATGCGGTCAAGCATCAAGAAGGGGTCGACCATATCGAGATGCGGCGTGCCGACCATGCGCGTCAGCTGCACGCCGGGTGCCGTCGGATGTCGGCATGCCGGGAGAAATCGCGCGGAGGTATCTGGTGTTAGTCATTTCTGGTCTGCTCTTTGACGAAACATGTCTTCGTTTGCTAAGTATGGCGCGCGGTCCCTTATTCAACTGCGTCCGCGGTAATGCGCATCCGCGGTCATCGACGGAATGCCGTCGGCATCGAGTGCCCACAGCGCCGCACCGTTAACCGTCAGCGCGCCGCGCAGCGTGAACGAACCGGTATCGTATATCGGCTTGTGAATCCGAAAGGTGAAACGTTCAAGCCTCACGTCTGACCGGCCGGCACGCGCCATCTCGACCATCAGGAAGTTGATCATCGTCCCCTGGACGATGAGGCCCGGATGGCCCTCGACACCGACTGTGTAGTCGCGGTCGTAATGGATGCGATGCGAGTTGAAGCGGACGGCGGAGAAGCGGAACATCGTCACCGGGTCAGGCTCGATAACGCGTTCCCAGTCATGTGCATTGGGCAATTTCGGGATAGACCGGTCAAGCACGTAGTCGTTGCCGAAATATAGGAACCGGCGATCCTCGATGACGGCGACGCCGTCGGGGCCTTCAATCGTTTGTCGGAAAACGAGATCGACGACGGGTCCCCCCTTCGTCTCCTCGTCGATTTCGATCGAGGCGATCTCGCTGATCCGCTTCACCTCGTCGCCGATCCGGAGAGTGCCGGGATAGGACGTGTTCTCGCCGCGCAGCCGCTGTATCGGCAGGGGAATGCGTGGCATGAACCCTCCGGCCGGTTGGCCGTCCTCGCGCATGTTGTCGGGGCTATGGGTGGGTACGAAGAAGGGCCCGTGCCAACCGGGCGGCAACGCCTCACCCTTCTCGCGGGCGGGCGGCTGGATGCCAAAGGTCGCGGCAAGCTGGGCAATGCCCGCGGCGGTGACGATGTCTGTCGCCGTCACCGACTTTCCAACATGTTCTCTGAGGGCGGCCAGATCGTCCGCCATCGCGTTTACTCGTCCTTAGCGGCGAGAGAATAACGCTGGTCCTCGGCAAGGCATTGCGCCTCGGGCAGACCGAGCTCCTTGCGAACGATATTGGTCCCCTGGACCATCGCGATCAGCTTGTAGATCGCGTGGCGGCGGCTCATGCCCTCGCGGCCCATGCCGCAGTCCGACGTGATAATCAGCCGCCCAGCAGGAATATGTTCCAGCGCCGCGCGGATGATGTCGGCGACCTGGTCTGGCCGTTCGACCTGCAGCGTGTGATGATCGATCACGCCAATGGCGATCTTCTTGTCTTCGTCGATCACCTCGCCGATGGCCTTGAGGTCCTGCGTACCTGACGAGCACGTCTCGGAAGGTCAGCACGTCTGCGTCAACCTGGTTCATCCATTCGAGCGTCGGCGCGTAGCTCTGCACTTCGCGGAAGATGCGCTGCTGCGCCGGGTTTCCCCAGCAGGTGTGGCACCAGACCTTCGACTTTTCGCGGAGGCCCTTTACCGTCTGGTTGAACAACGTCACGAGCTCATCCTTATCCATCTTGCCAAACAGCGGACCACGGATCGGCGTCATATGGATCTGCGGCTCCTCCATCTGAAATGATGGGGCAGCCGGCGTCGGCATTGCCCGTTGAGCTCCTCGTTCATGGCGAGCGAGATGTCATTCACCAGCTCGACGGGATCGTCGTAATAATCGTTCGCAACGGTGACCGCCAATAGCTCAGGCGTCACCGTGCCGAACTTCACAGGCTTGGTCGTCATCCGCTGAGCGGCGCGCCACATGGCGGTGTACTGCGAACTGGCCGCGGCCGACTTTGTCGGTCACCGGCGGCAGCACCTGGCCTCCAGCAGGTCGTGCAGGATATGGCCGCGCGGATAGGCAGCTGCGCCGGCCTTGTAGACCGCAGGACGCGGATTAGCATGATCAAACCCCGACATGCGGTATGGCGCGTAGCTCTGCCACGAGAAGCCCGTCACCTGGTCATCATAGTGCGCGTCGCCGTCAGTCACAATGTCCAGACCGGCCATATTCTGCCACATCATATAGACGCTTACCGCGTCCTCGTATTGCTCGCGATAGTGGTTGTCGATCATCGCGTCGAGGAACGTCCGCGTGCCGAGCTGCTGGTTGAACCAGGTTGGCCGCGGCAGCGATCCGATGATGGACGTCGGCATGACGACGTCGGCAGAGCCTTTGTACATTTTTCCTCCCGGGGATGGCTTGATATCTTTATCAGAGACGAGCTTAGCGGGTTCACCGACGCCGGGAAACAGCCAGTCACATTCGCGCATTAGCAGGCTGACAGTATCGCCTCCACCCTCGACCAGTTGGCACGTCCGTGTTCACCCATCTGGGTTCGGTAAGCTTCATATGGATAGTCGACATACACCGAGGCGAAGTTAGGCCGCTCCTGAATTCGGTCAAACCAAGCGGTCACACGAGGACGTTTACGTTCCCACATTGGCTGAAGCTGCAGCTCCGCAACACGGTTCAGATACGGCGTGAGCGAGACGTCGGCGAGCGTATACGCCTCGCCCATCATCCAATAGCGTCCGTCGTGGAGCGCGTATTCCATGTCGGCAAGCAGCGCGTCGTAGGTCCAGACGGCCGTTCGGAAGATGGGCGCCTCGGTCCCCTGGTATATCATCGCGCGGCGCCATTCGCGCCGGACAGGATCGGGCGTCGCCGCCAGCATCGCCTCGATCTCGTCTTTCGGCTTTTCGAGCCATTGCAGTCGGAAAGCTATGGCATTAGTGAGCGTCGCACAGGCTCGATGCAGCCCGTCGTCCGGGCGACGCGTCCAGGCCCGCATTTCCGCCCTGTCCACCGGATCGGCAGGCCGCAACGCTGGTTCGGGAAAGACCTCATCCAAATATTCGCAGATCAGCCCGGATTCGACTATTGGACGCCCATCATGCTCTAGCGTCGGCACGTAACCCTTGGGATTGAGTTGCATATACGCTGGTGTCTGCTGCTCGCGGGCTCGGAGATCGAGGTGGTGCTGGACCACCTCCAGGCTCTTCTCCGCGAGGACGAGGCGGACCTTCTGCGCGCAGATCGACCAATTACTGTGATAGAGCTCCAGCATAGTCTCGCCGCCGATACCTCAGGACATGCCGCTGCGCGTGAGCTCCACGCCGGCCCTGAGCGCCCTGAGCTTCGCGACCGCAACCCGCCGCGGCAGCGGCGCCATTTGACGGTTGTTGCGGAAGGGGATGCGCTCCGCGTCGTTATTTTTCCGACGTTCTCGGATCACCACCGCCATCTGGTCAGCGGCACGGACGTCGCCACGAATTAGATCGACGATGATATGACGCATCAGTTTGCCGACCTGCGCGGCGTTACTGATCACCTCAATAATACAGTTGCCACCCGGGATGGTGCGGCGTTCGAGCACGAGCTTGGTTGCACCCGACTTTGCGAGACAAACAGCGGCAATCCGCTCGTTGTTACCGCCGCCGATGACGATCGCATCATATCTATCCATTGACCGCTTACTTCTGCGCAGCAGCCGTGCGCCGCGCGAACGTCTCGAAATCGGTGGGCGGACGAGCCAACAGCCAGCCGAGGACGCGGGCTGCCGACCAGCCCGCATTCATCGTAATTCGCAAACATTCGGCGCATGCATTCCTGCCCGTAGGCGCCGACGCCCATGCGCGCCGCGTGATTGATCGCCGCATCGGCTGGCAGTTTTGGGCCTCCACAGATCGTCCGAGTACATCGCTCAAAATCTCTGCCTTTTCCCGCAGCGTAATGACGGGGCCGCAAATCTCGAAGATGCCATTCGCGCAGCCAGGGTCGCGCAGCACCGCAAGCGCAGCCGCCGACACGTCCTCGAGATCGACAAGGCTCATCGGCACGTCGACGTTGTAGGCCATTGCATGGATGCCGGTCTCGACCATTTTCGACCAGCCGGGAAGCATGTTCTGGTAGTAGGAGCCGACCTGCAGGATCGAGAACGGCACGCCTGATTCGACGATAGCCTCCTCGACGAAAAGTCGGTTCCAGTGGTGCTGTAGCGCCTGTACTTGAGTATGCAAAACGGAGTGAAAGAGCAGCCGCTCCACGCCGGCGGACCTTGCTGCAGCGATGACGTTCTCGCCATAGCACCGCTCGTTCTGAGTCATGTTAGGACAGATGTAATAGATTGCTCGGCACCCAATTGCGGCATCCGCGACGGCACCCGCCTCGCCGAGGTCGGCATGAACGATCTCGGACGCACCCAGCGCTGTCAACTCCTCGTCGGTTCCCATGCTCCGCTGCATCGCGCGGACTTTTTCGCCCGCGTTGGCAAACGCAGAGATCATAGCGCGGCCGGTTTTTCCACCGGCACAGGTTACCAGGATCATACGCCACCTCCCTGTTTTGCGTCATCATAGACGACTGGGCCGGCTCGACCAATCGGCGCCATTGACGGCGGGAGCGGCGCGAGCGACAACCGCGTATCCATCAGGGAGAGCATAATGGCAATCATTCAGCGCGCGGATCCCGGGCCTCGCATGAGCAAAGCGGTGAGGCATGGCGACACGATCTATACTATGGGGCACGTTGCACGCGACCGCGCCGGCGATATCTCGGCTCAGACCGCCGACGTCCTTGAACGGATCGAGGTGACGCTCGCCGAAATGGGGTCTGACAAGTCGAAGCTTCTCTCGATGATGATTTACATCGCCGACATGGCCGAATTCCAGGCGATGAACGCCGTGTGGGACGCCTGGGTCGACGGACCGAACGCGCCCGCGCGGACAACCGTTCAGGCCCCGCTAGCGTCACCTGATCTTCGGGTCGAGATGACGGCAGTGGCGGCGGCCTGAACCGAACGTTTCTGCGACGACGGGCGGCGAACTCAAGCCGTTGTAAAGCATAATGAAATACAACCTTGGTCGTAGTTCGTTAACGTCCGAAGTTACGATATGACGGCATCGCGGGAGCTGAACCTAAATCGCTAAGGTAGCCGCGGCTTATGTGGCGACGCGCAGCCGCTATATTTTGTAGCTTGCTGCGCTCAAGCGCGCGTTGAAAGACCTGCTCGGCGGAGAAATCGTCGAGGAATAATCCTACCCGGCTTAGTGATGACGATACCGCTTACTCTTCCCTCGGCCCTAGCTTCAGCGACACCGAATTCATGCAAAAGCGCTGTCCCGTCGGCACCGGACCATCGGGGAACACGTGGCCGAGATGGGCGTCGCAGCGCGCACAGTGAACTTCCGTCCGCTGCATCAGCAAAGACCAGTCAGTCTGCGTTTCGACGGAATCGTCGTTAAGCGGTTTGAAGAAGCTCGGCCAGCCCGTGCCAGAGTCGAACTTGTGCTCTGCGTCGAAGAGCGGATGGCCGCAACAGATGCATGTGTAGATCCCGTCGTCCTTGCAGTCGTTGTATTCGCCGGTAAACGGTCTTTCGGTGCCGTGCTTCCGAGTGACATAAAACGTCTCGTCCGACAGTTGCTCACGCCATTCTGCTTCGGTTTTCTTGATCTTCTCGACCATGGGTGATGTCACTCCTGGCGGCCCAGGTCAGGGCCCAAAGTTTTTCTCTAGCACGTCGCCAAGCTCCCGCAGCGCCTGTGGGCCGTCGCCGTTGAAGCTGGAGCCGTGCATGCAGGCCAGCGTCGCGGGTGCCAGTGCCGCTAGCCCCTCAAGGATAGATTTCGTCTCGTGCGTGTACGGGACCGAGCCGGCCATCGGGCCCTCCTGCTGGCGGGCGTTGTAGCTGTCGGAGCGACCGACGATATCTCCGTCGGTCAGCGCCTCGACATTGCCGCCATGTCCAAACAAATCAGAGCAGAACAGTGTTTTCCCGGTCTCCTCGAATAGCAAGCTGCAATCCCAGCCATGAGGCAGGTGCTTGGTCTCAAGCACGCGGAAGCGATGCGCACCGGTCTCCAGCACCTCGCCCTCGTCCAACACTTTCGGTGACCGGTCGGCAAAGTCGCCGACGCTGGTGCGCGCTCCGACAAAGCTGCAGACCGGTACAGAATTGGGCGCGGCGGCCAGCCAGTCGTTCAGCGCACCGCATTCGTCGCTTTCGAAGTGGCTGAAACCGATCCAGCGGATCCTCGCTGGATCGAGGATCGAACCGACGGCCTCCTTAACGTCACCGAAGAAGCCGCGAAGGTTGGTGTGATAGAGCAGCGGCTCGTCATCGCGGACGAGAAAGGACGAGAACTGGAAGTCGGCCACCTCGTTGTAGCAGGCTATCCGGAACAGGTTGGGTCCGATCTCGTCGACAGCAGCAGGCATATTCGGTCCGCTCCGCTCAATACTTGTAGTCGGTGGTGATTGCCTCGAGTTCGCGGATTAGCGACGGCCATTCCTTCTCGCCGCAACCCGCCTTTTCATACTGCGCGGCCGTGCGCGCGCATACCTGGTGGGATGGCTCGATCACCATCTGGCCGGAGGCTGCGGCTGCGGCAAGTAGCTTTAGCTGCGATATGCAGCACTTCTCTAGGAAAAACATCTGCACCCACGCCTCGGCCACGCTGCGGCCAGTGGTGAGAAGGCCATGGTTGCGGAGGATCATCACTCGGTTATCTCCGAGGTCGTTCACCAGGCGCTCACGCTCCGACAGGTCAAGAGCGATTCCTTCGAAGTCGTGATAGGCCGTATGGCCATAGAACATCATCGCGTCTTGGTTTGTGTACATCAGCCCGTCTTCGAGCGACGAGACCGCCATGCCGGCTTCGGTATGCGTGTGGATCACGCAGATCGCATCCTCGCGCGCGCCGTGGATCGCACTATGGATGGTGTAACCGGCGCTGTTCACTGTGTACGCCGTGTCGTCGAGGATGTTGCCTTCAAGGTCGATTTTAACGAGGTTCGATGCGGTCACTTCATTCCAAGACAGGCCGAACGGGTTCAGCAGGAAGTGGTGGTCGGCTCCTGGCACGCGGGTCGAGATATGATTGTAGATCAGCGTCGTCGCCCAGCCGTAACGGTGCGCCAGCCGATACGCGGCGGCAGTATCAACACGAACCTGCCATTCCTCGTCGGAAACAAGGTCGCGGATCGAGGGACATTCAAGGTCGCGGACGGCGGTTGCGTTCATCGATGGTCTCACGGGCGGTTCAATTCTGCTGCTACAACAGCACAATTCAATGCGCCATGCCAGACACTGATGCAGCGTAGGCTTGCGATGGTAGGCTCGGGTAATAGTTGCTTTCATGCCATTCCGCCCAGCTTAAGGTCGCTGGGAATCTCTCCACCGCCCGCCTAACCTCTACCTTGATCGCGGCGGGTGCGGTTAGCGGCTCAATGCCGAGAGGCAGACGCAAATCTGCATAGTCGCGAACGAGTTCCAAGAACTGCTCGGCGGCGGCACTAGGGCCTTCTGCATCGATTCCTAACTAGGGATCGTCGGCATGTGTCTACAGATAATCGGCTAGCACCGAGATATTCCGTTCGGGCCCGCTCTAATAGATCAAGCGCCCGAGATCGGGGCCCGGCGCGTCGATCTACTAGACCGGCTAAGAGCGCCTCTTTGCGCGCGAAATAGCGGTAGAGCGTTATCTTCAAGACGCCGGCCGCCTCAGCGATCACATCTATGCTGGCGCCGCCATAGCCTACCGCCGTCAATTTCGAGTGCGCGCCGTCGAGGATAGGAGCTCGCTTGCAGGCCGCGTTCCGGTTAGGCGGTTGTTTTCTATCGGATCCATAAGACTTGCGCCGGACATTATCGTCCTAGACGGTATAGTATTAACATTCAAAATAACGCCCGCAGCGCTGGAGTCCGCAATGGCAACACAGCTGAAACCCGAAACGGCAGTGGACGTCTCCGCCTTGATACAGCCTGGACGCGTCCACCGCCGGGTCTACAGTGATCCCGCGATCTTCGATCTCGAGATGGCGCGCATCTTTGATCACACTTGGATTTATGTCGGACACGAAAGTCAGGTGAAGGCGCCCGGCGATTTCATCACGACCCGCATTGGGCGCCGGCCAATGGTGATGGTGCGGCATGCCGACGGCGATATCAAAGTGCTGCATAATCAGTGCGCCCATCGCGGCGCCATGGTCATTTCGACTGATTCTGGCAATGCTGAGGAATTCGTCTGCTGTTATCACGGATGGACCTACGGCACCGACGGGAAGCTTATACGGGTGCCCCTTCAGCACGGCTATCCAGCGCATTTCAATCCCGAGGACCCTAATACCGCGATGGTCGCCGCACCGAGGGTCGATAACTACCGCGGCTTCGTTTTCGCATCGCCCGCACCAGCGGCCCTTCGCTTACAGATTCTTCTTCGGCTACATGACGACCTCCTTAGACGACATGGTCGACCGCTCGCCGGACGGCGAGATCGAGGTCGCGGGCGGCGTCTTCAAGCACGCTTTCGACGGAAACTGGAAGCTTTACCTGGAAACTTATGCGACGCGGCGCATCCGTTGTTCGTCCACCAGTCCTCCATCAACGCGGCAGTCGAGCAGGACGACAGCGCACATACCGACGGCGCGGGGGAGATAGGCGTCGCCAGATGCGCCAGAATGGCGCGCCTTTATAAGTTCTGGATGGAGCAGGTCGGAATCTGGACATATCCTAACGGGCATTCGTTCTTGGGCGACTACCACGACGACGAAAAGCTGGTCGCGGCCAAGCGCGATCCTGTTTTTGCTGACTACATTAAAGCAATGGAGACTGCGAAGGGCGCGGAACAGACACAGCGCATCATGGAAGTGACTCGCTGGAACTCGAACGTCTATCCCAACCTTTCCTTCATGAGTCAGTTCCGCCAACTGCGCGTCGTCCACCCCATCTCGGTCAACCGGACGGAGGTCTATACCTATTCGTTCCGGCTGAAGGGTGCGCCGGAAAAGATGTTCGAGGACACCATTGCCTTCGCTAATGTTACCAACGGCACTGGGTCGCTGGTTCTCACCGACGATCTCGAAACCTATGGGCGAATCGGCACCGGGCTTCAATCAGCCGGCGCAGAGTGGATCGGGAGGCTGGCCGCGGCCTCAAAAGCGACGTCCCGGCGATCACGGCGGCGTCGCGGGCCGCGACTCCACGAGCGAGGTTTATATTCGCAACATGTACGACGCCTGGCTCGACCTGATGACGGGAGGCTTGAGACATGGCGACCTTAGTTAAAGCCACGGACCAACGCTGGCCCCACCGATATCAAAGCATTCCTGCTGCACGAGGCCCGCCTGCTGGACGAGCGGCGGTGGGATGAATGGCTGTCGCTCTTCGCGGACGACGGGTGGTACTGGGTACCGATCGAGGAAGGCCAACCCGATCCCCGCCAAACCGTTTCGCTAATATACGACGACCGGCAATTGCTGGAGACGAGGGTGCGGCGGCTGATACAAGGTAAGCTCCATACCCAGGCCCCACCGTCGCGCACCAGCCGCATAGTGGCCAATGCCACTGTCGAGACAGACGCCGGTGCGCCGGTGCTGGTGCGCTCAAAATTTCAGATGATCGAATACCGCCGCAACAGGCAACGCCACTTCGCAGGTACCTGCTGGCATGCGCTGGAACCCGGCGGCGCGGCGGGCTTCCGCATATGCTGGAAGAAGATTGAGCTGGTCGACTGCGACAGCATGATGGACGGGCTGACGGTGCCGTTCTGACGGCGGCCGCTCAGGGCACTCTTATTCTAGAAGACGAGCGCATGGTTTCCCCGAGCGGGGCTTAAGGCTCGCCCGTGAGGGAAGAGGGGCGGGTAGAGGTTAGCCTAGCCCAGAAGCCGCGATCATCCCAACCGCTATTGCACTAACCCATTCCCGGCAGCCATCAGTTGCTCTACGCTCCGCCCTCCGAACAGCTAGGAGTCCGTTCCATGTCCGCTACCGTCAAAGCCGTCCGCATCCATGAGTACGGCGGGCCGGACGCCATCAGCATCGACGAGATCCAGATTGGCGACCCAGGGCCAGGGGAGGTACGCGTTCGGCATACCGCCATCGGCGTGAATTTCGCGGACGTGCATGGACGCACCGGGCGCTATCCTTTCCCTGCCCTGCCGCACACGTTGGGCGCAGAGGCGGCTGGCGTCGTCGAGGCCGTCGGCGCAGGCGTCGAGTACCTGCGGGAGGGCGACCGCATAGTCTATTCATCGGGCGGACCGACGCTGCCGCGCGGAGCGTATTGCGAGGCGCGCGTGCTTGCCGCCGACCGGCTGATCCTGCTGCCTGACGAGATCGACGATGCCACCGCAGCCGCCATGTCGACCAAGGGACTCACAGCCCATTACCTGATCCACGACGTCTATCCTGTCCAAGCGGGTGACACGATTGTAGTCCATGCGGCCGCCGGCGGGGTCGGGCAGATCCTATGCCAGTGGGCGAACCACAAGGGCGCGCGGGTGATCGGCGTGGTAGGTTCCGAGGAGAAGGCTGGGGTGGCGCGCGCGCACGGCTGCCACCACCCGCTGGTGCGCGGGCAGGACGATATTCCGAGGAGGGTGCGCGCGCTGACCGCCGGCGAGGGGGTACCCGTGGTGTTCGACTCGGTCGGCGCTGCGACTTTCGAAGGCTCGCTCGCCTGCCTGCGGCCAAAGGGACTGCTCGCCTCTTTCGGAAGCGCCTCGGGGCCGGTACCGCCGTTAGATTTGTTCCGGCTCAACCAGATGGGCTCGCTATATGTGACCAGCGCCGCCTTCCACATCCACCTCGCCAACCGCGAGGAAGTGCTGGCACGCGCCGGCGACCTGATTTCGATGGTTGTCTCCGGCGCGATCCGCATCGACATCGCCCGGCGCTATCCCCTCGAAGAGGCGGGACAGGCACTAATCGATATCGAGTCTGGAGCGACGACGGGAATGAGCGTGCTAATACCGTAGGGGCGAACCAAAATCCGAACGGGCTGTAGGAGGGGTCTAAGACCCATCCGCACCGGGCTTACCCTCGCCCCTACGCACCTCAGCCGCTCCGTTCCACTCCCCATTGATCCCGCCCCGCGCGCGTTCCAAGATGCGCGCATAACAACGGGAGTATGGGAGGCATGTCGGACGAACCGACCGTCCGCCTCGATGCGAACGGTAAGCCGGTCGGCTTCATCGACCATCCGGACGATTTTACCACCGTCACGTACGAGGTACTCGAGAGCAATATCGGGCTGCTGACGCTGAATCGACCGGACAAGCTAAACGCATTTGACGAGCGCATGATCCGCGAGATCCGTTCAGTGGTCTGGAAGGTGAATTTCGACGAGGAGGTCCGGGTGCTGATCATCACCGGCGCCGGTCGCGGCTTCTGCTCGGGGCGAGACATCCTCGGCCTCGACTACGAGAACAACCTGCCCTCGCCACAATAC
>JAYPPO010000003.1:0-190122 GCA_038131485.1 Alphaproteobacteria bacterium | reverse complement strand
AGCTCGTCCGCCGCGCGGAGTGCGTCGATCCAGCCTCGGATGTCGCCGAATGCGGCCCGACCGCGATTTTGCGCTGTCCCATTCATTTGGTCGTAACCTTCCATGCTTGGGGGGAGACTTACAGGCTAATCAAGCGAATTTCCACCGTCTGCGCCATGCGTCGTGTCGATAGGCATATGCGGCAGGGATAGTTGAACCCCGATATCGCCACCGTCCCGGTCGACCAATTCAATATCGCCGCGGTAGCGTCGAACGCACGATCACTACTGCACTTTTCGCGATCCTGTCGTGCAGTGGCGCGTTGCCGAAGGAGGACTATCCGGAGTGGAAGTTTATTGAAGTCTATCTCGACCACAAGTAGGTGAGGCGCCGCTCACTGTCATCCGGCTGCGAAAATTCAGCCACCTTGACACGCGTTCCCCGTGACCTTTCGATGGTGCAGATGGAGGATCGAGTAAAGGAATGACTGCCGCTTCGAAACTTATCGACGACAGACCGGAAGACGGAGTGTTCCGCGTCAGCCGGGCAGCGTTCACAGATTCGGAGACATTCGCCCGCGAGATGTCGGAGATCTTTGAGCGCACGTGGCTCTATTTGTGTCACGAAAGCCAGGTTCCGAACCATGGCGACTACGTTGCAGCGCGGATCGGCCGCCAGCCCGTTTTCGTGATCCGCGGTAGCGACCGGGAGATCCGTTGCTTCTACGACGCCTGCACCCATCGCGGCTCCAAACTGACGGGCCGCACGTCGGGCAGCGCGAAGACTCTGACCTGCCGTTATCACGGCTGGTGTTTCAATGCCGACGGCGCTTGTGCGCTGGTGCGCGGCGGGGAGGAGGCCTATCTCGCATCCGATCTGGCGCGGATGGGTACGAACCTTCGGCCGATCGAGAAGTTCGGGTCCTACAAGGGTTTCCTATTCGGCTGCCTCGACGCCGCGGCGCCGTCGCTCGTTGAGTTTCTCGGCGGCGCGATGCCGTTCATCGACCTAATGGCTGACCAGTCGCCTGATGGGATGGAGGTCCTGCGAGGCGAGAGCCGCTACATGATGGACGCCAACTGGAAGTTCCAGACCGAGAACTCTACCGACGGCTATCACGTCGCTACCGTCCACCGGAACTTCGCGACGACGGTAGG
The DNA here is from genome assembly GCA_038131485.1 of Alphaproteobacteria bacterium. Classification (GTDB taxonomy): domain Bacteria; phylum Pseudomonadota; class Alphaproteobacteria; order MPNO01; family UBA830; genus JAYQUR01. The sequence goes on along the minus strand of JAYPPO010000003.1, from coordinate 188,986 downwards.
TTACCGCGAGACCCTGCGTCCCGACGGAAGCGCCGGAATGGAGAAGACCGAGGCGAGCCGCATCCTCAGCCTCGAAAAGATTGGCTCGGGCGGTTACGACGTCGGAAACGCCCACATGATCAACTGGGCCGACAGAGGCAACCCTGAGGCTGGCCCGCTGTGGCCCCAGCGCGATGCACTGCTGTCGCGGTTCGACGCGGGCAAGGTGAAGTGGATGCTGGAGCGCGGGAGGACAGTCACCGTATTCCCTAATCTGCTGCTCAACGACGTGGCGTCTACCTGCATTCGCGTCTGGCGGCCGATTGACGTCGGCCTCACCGAGATCGAGACCTGGTGCCTCGCGCCAAAGGGCGAGGATGCCGGCGCGCGTCGCGCCCGCATCCGAAAGTACGAGGACTTTTTTTTTCCGGCTAGCCTCGCGGTGCCCGACGACGTGCGCGCGATGGAAGGCGCGCATGCCGGATCGATAGCTATGGCGCGAACGTCCCAGGGCGCGTGGAATGACCTCGCCTTGGGCCGCAAGACGCTAGTCCAGGGACCTGATGACGCCGCTGGTGAACTCGGCGTTGTTCCGCTCACCAGTAATCCTGGCCGCGAGGTCGAGACGCCGTTCTATGCCTTCTGGCGCGAATGGGCGCGCAGGCTTGACGCATGACGATCGTTACCGAAGCTGCCTCCAAATTGCTCTACTGCGAGGCGCATTACCTCGATACGAAACAGTGGGGGGCGTGGCTCGATCTCTACGCCGACGACGCGATCTACTGGGTGCCGGCGATGGTCGGTGACGAGGGCTGGACCGACAACCCGGACAACGACGTCAGCCTGATCTACATGGACCGAGCCGGGCTCGAGGCGCGCGTTTTCCGCATCGAGAACCGCGATTCCTACGCTACCGAACCAATGCCGCACACGTCACACGTCGTCTCTAACGTTCTAGTCCACGGCGAGGCGCACGGTGTGACCGAGGTCTCAGCGACGTGGCTGGTGCATAGCTACCTCCGCGTGCGCGGCGCGGTGACCCGTGGCGGGCGCTACGAAGTCGGCCTCCGCGAGACGCCGGAGGGGCTATTCATCGTGCGCAAGAAGATCTTCGTCTACGACGACCGGATCGTGGGCCCGCTGGATATCTATAACATCTGAGGGGGCGGGCCGGCGGAAACGGGCGGATTTTCGACCCGGTTCTACAGATTGTCCGTTTATCGCCGGTTCCTAGGGGTGGGTCTGAGACCGGCCCGCTTTTGTTAACTCTATTGACAGGCCGCAATCACGCGGGCTGGTGCGCCGGTGGCGGCGGTGAGCCGGATGGCGGCCGCGATCAATGTACAGCTGCCGCTTTCGCTCGCGATCTGACCGAGGCCGGCGGCGTTCTCCAGAAGTTTCCAGCCGCGCGCGAGGCCGCGCCGGTGAGTGAACCAGCCGTCGCCGTTCGGGTTTTGGCCGGTAGTACCGCGGCCGGACTCGCCGGAATCGATGGATAGATTGTCCATTACGATGCCGTTGATGCGCACACCCTTGGCTTCCTCAATGGCGATCAACTTCTCGACCGCCGCCTTGCCGAAGCCTGGATAATTCAGCCCGTTTATGTAGGGGTGCAGGAAGATGTTCTCCGGCGCCTTACCGACGAAGTGCTTGTCCCAGCCCGTATGGACGACGATCCAGGCACGGTCGCGGATCTTGTCGGCGATGGCATCCAAGTCGGCGGGCGTCACGGTGTTGCCGCTGGCGTCGCCGAAGTTTGTCACTCCAGGGTTAGGGGAGGGGGTGCCGCCGTTCTTGGCGAGCTCTTTCGTAACACGAGCAGAAATGTCGAGATAGACGATGGGCCCGACTATGTCGCGTAGCGAGTATTCCTCCACCGAGCGCTTATCTGCGTTCATCGATGTGTCGTCGTTCAGATAGTGGTCGGTCGAATCGAGATGCGTTGTGTAGTGCTCATCGAAGGTAAACCAGCCCCACTGGAAAAAGCCGCCTTGGGTCGGGAACGGGTCCTTGGGGGTGCGCACGGTCTGGAAGCCGAAGCTGGCGACTGGTTGAGAGTTCTTGAAGCCCTTGGCGAGGTCTGGCTTGGTGATGTCGCCGCCGAGGGCGGCGAAGGTCGGGATCTTGTGCGTGAAGTCGTAGTAGCGCACGCCGCCGATTTTGGTCTGCGCATTTGCCGGCAACGCGGCGGGCAGTGAGGCAAATGCGCAGAGCGCTGCGCCTATGACGGCAGTCTTCCGGATGGACTTCATAGTCTCCCCCTGTGTGTTGCATTATTGTGCATCGGCATCGCGTCTCATTATAGGCGCCGACCGCCGTCGGGCTACTGGCCCGGGAGAGCCGAAACAGAATAGCATACGGCCCTTAGTTTTTAGGGGCCGGGAGGATCTGATGACCGCCACCGCCATAGCCTTCGAAGCCCCGTTCCGCGCCGAACATGTCGGCAGTTTTCTGCGCCCCGCGACCCTACTGGCGGCGCGCGACAAGCGCCAGGCGGGCGAGATTTCGCGCGACGAGCTGCGCGCCGTCGAGGACGCGGCGATCCGCGACGTGGTCGCCCTCCAGCACGAGCTCGGCCTGATGTCGATCACCGACGGCGAATACCGCCGCTCGACCTATTCCGACAGCTTCACCACCGCAGGCCTCGACGGGGTGACCGCCGAGTTCACCGGCGAGGGCACGTGGACCTATCGGGACCGGCACGGCCACAAGAAGGCTGCGCGCATCCCGACGGTGACCGGCAGGATCGTCTGGCGTGAGTCCAGGAACGTCGCCGATTTCGAATTCCTCAAGTCGCTCTGCAAGGCCGGCCGCCTGCCCAAGATGACGCTGCCGGGCCCGGCCTACATCCACTATCGCGGCGGGCGCGCGCATATCGACCGGGACGCGTACCCGAACCTCGACGATTTCTGGTCCGACCTCGTCGCCGCCTACCATGCCGAGCTCAAGGCGCTGTTCGATGCCGGGTGCCGCTACATTCAGCTAGACGAGACCTCGCTCGCCAAGCTCGGCGATCCCAAGATCCGCGCCGGCCTCCGCGAGCGCGGCGACGACTGGGAACAGCTCCTCGAAATCTATACCGACGCGATCAACGCCGTCGTCACCGGCGCGCCGGACGGCATGGGCATCGGCATCCATCTTTGCCGCGGCAACAACCAGGGCCACTGGCAGGCCGACGGCGGCTACGACGTCATCTCCGCCGCGCTGTTCCGCAAGGTGGCGATCGGCGGCTACTTCCTCGAATACGACAGCCCGCGCGCCGGCACCTTCGCACCGCTCTCCGAGTTGCCCGAGGGTAAGCGCGTCGTCCTCGGCCTCGTCTCCACCAAGACCGCCGAGGTGGAGGAGCGCTCCGCCGTCCTCAGGCGCATCGAGGCGGCGGCGAAGATCGTCCCCCTCGACCAGCTCTGCCTCAGCCCGCAATGCGGCTTCGCTAGCTCCTTCCAGGGCAACGCCTTGGGCACAGACCAGCAGAACGCAAAGGTCCGGCTGGTCGTCGAAATCGCCCGGGAGGTCTGGGGCTAGGGGGGAGAAACCCGAATACCGAAAAACGAGCCCATGCACCCGAAAGGGCAAAATAATAATTAAAAGGGACCCCGGGGGGGCAAAAAGTCTGAAGCTGAGCCCGAGTAAGAGGTTAAACTCTCTCTTTGCTCGTCCCACGGTTAGAAACGCGATCGCTACGGAAGCGGTGGATCGTGTTATCAACGAGTTCGTCGAACTTGCTGAGGGTGATGAAAAATCAGACGCAGCTTGAACCATTCTATTCCGCTCTGCCCCAGGCATTTGCCGGGGGCAGAGCGAACGGGCGGAATATTGCCTTTGTCCGTTTCTGGCTAAAAGCAAAACTCGGAAATTTGCCGCACGAAATGCATTTCCACGCCCAAACCAGCCACATCGGTGAGCCGCGGTGTGGCGTTAATCGTTTAGGAAAATCAACCTAATCAAAATGCTGGTTTAGCGGATCAGATGAGCCTCACCCCACCGGAACCGGCGCCGGTTCCGGCTCTTCCAGCGCCCACGAAACCCCTTCGTTGCCCGGTGAGAACATCTGGTTCGTCCGATCCGGGTTGCGGTTCACCAGCGGGCGGGCGAACAGCGGGTGGGTCAGCGAACGCATTTCGTGGTCGAGGGTGAACAGTACCTCGTTCGTGTCCGGATCGACGATGTCCTCGAAGCGGTACTGGTGCTGGTTGCTCTCCTCAGTGATCAGGCCGCGCTCGCGCAGCTTGTCGTAGGGGCCGGAGAAGTCGGCGACGTAGATCTGGATGTGGTGGCCGTCGAACGGCGCGATCTTCGCGACCGTTTCACGGAAGATCAGCTCCTGGCTGTAGCCGACGGTGACGTGTGCGCACCGAGCGCCGCCGGTTGTCTTCACCTTCGCCGGCGCGCCGACGATCTCCTCGTAGAAGCGGGCGATGCCGGCGGCGTTGCCCTTCGGCACCGGGAACTCGACATAGACGATGCCGAGCCGCGTGCGCCCGAAGCGGTTCGACGGCGTGTGGATGCGGAAGCGGTTGCCCCACGGGCAGGTCGCCTCGACGAAGCCTCGCTCCGCCTTGAACGAGAACTTCGTGCCCTTGAGCTGGTTCTTCACGCGCTGCAGTCGCTTCAGCAGCCCGTCGCGGTCGGGCATGACGATGCCGGTCACGCCGCGCACGACCAGCGGCTTGTTGGTCGGCAGGTGGAACTGCGTCTTGCCGGCGTTCACCCACATGTTGTTGGTGCTAGTTACGAGATAGGGATCGCGCGTTAGGCCAAGGCCGGTGATGTAAAACAGCGTCGATAGGCGCTGGTCCGGGATGCAGACGTTGACGTGCTCCAGCGCGACCGAGTTGCCGATGTCCTCGGCGCTGCGGTCGTAGATGGCCTTGCCCTTCACGGCCTTCTTCTGCGTCACGGGAGGCGCGGCCTTCCTCGCGATCGTCTTCTTGCGTGCCGTCTGCTTCGCAATCGTCTTCGCCTGGGTGCGTGCCATCGGTTTCCTCCCGGATGCTGCGTGCTCCAATCCTAACGCGTTCGCTCAGCCCTTGTCGCGTATCTTCATGTCGGAGAGCATCGCGGACGCGCTTGCCATCATGTGGCGGAAGTCGCTAGAGAGCGTGACGAGGTCGAAGCCCTGGTCGACCATCTCGTTGGCGTAGGCAGCCGACATGCAGTGGATCGCGGCCTTGACGCCGTTCCTGTGCGCGCCTTCGAGGATTGCGTCGATGCGCTCGACGACGGCGGGCTCGCGCTGGTCGCCGCCCGGCCCGAAGCCGATCGAGACGGAGAGGTCGGACGGGCCGATATAGACCGCATCGAGGCCCGGCACCGAACAGATCTCGTCGAGATTGTCGACCGCCTGCTGGGTCTCGATCATCGCGAAGGTCAGCACCGTATCGTCAGCGTTCTGGTGATAGTCGGCGCCGGCGTAATAGACCGCGCGGACCGGGCCGGTGGAGCGGTAGCCCCTCGGCGCGTAGCGGCAGGCGCCGACGAACTTCTCGCACTCCTCGCGCGTGTTGATCATCGGGCAGATGATGCCGTAGGCGCCGGCGTCGAGCGATTTCATGACGATGGCCGGGTCGTTCCACGGCACGCGCACCATCGGCGCGGGCTGGTAGCGGGTGATGCCCTGCATCATGCGGACGGCGGACTGGTAGTCGGTGACGCCGTGCTGCATGTCGATGGTCACCGCGTCCCACTCCAGCGAGGAGATTATTTCGGCGGCGAACGAATCCGGGATGCCGAGAAAGACGTTGAGGGCGCAACCGCCCTTTTCCCAGACGGTCTTGATCTTGTTGGGGTGCATGTATTTTTCCTCCTAGTCCCAGTCGGTTTCGGGTGTCTTACACGCTTCGCCCTCGAAGGGGGAGGGGCGTCACGGCGTGCTCTCTCCGCCACCAGAAGGTATTCCCCCGTCCTCCGAGCCGGGGGCCCATGTCTCCGTCGCGCCTCCCTTTTCAATGGACCCGCGGCACGGGGGCCGAGGGAGTAACTCCAGTACAAGGTGAGAGGAGCGCTGCCGGAAGATTGCCCGTTGAATAGACCGCCCGATTGACCCAGATCTGGGCCGGGCGTAAAGGGAACGTCCATGCGCATCCCGAACCCCATTCGCTATATTGAGGAGATGGAGAGCGTGTCGCCCACGGTGCGCGGCATGTTTCTCGCGGTCTCGTCGGGTGCGTTCTTCGCGACGATGCACGGCTCGGTGCGGTTCCTGTCGCAGGATCTCGACGCGATGGAGATCGCGTTCTTCCGCGCGTTCTTCGGCTTCGTGTTCTTCGCGCCGGTTCTGGTCCGCACTCGGCTGCTGGTGCTCCGGACGTCGCGCCTGCCGCTGCATCTGCTGCGCGGCGTGTTCAACGGCGCGTCGCTTCTGTGCTGGTTCACCGCGCTCAGCATGGTGCCGCTCGGCGATGCGACGGCGCTGTCGCTGATGGGCCCGCTATTCGTCGGTATGGGCGCGATGTTCGTCCTCGGCGAGAACGTGACGAGCGCGCGCTGGGCGGCGCTGGCGGTCGGTTTCGCGGGCGCGCTGGTCATCGTCCGCCCTGGTTTCCAGGAGGTGCATTTCGGCATGATTCTGGTGCTGATTTCGATGCTGCTGGTGACGTGCTCGAAGCTGCTGGCGAAGACGCTGTCGCGCACGGATTCGCCGTCGACCATCGTCGCCTATCTCTCGCTCACGATGATGGTGCCGTCGGGCGTCGCGCTGTTCTTCGTCTGGCAGATGCCGACGCTGGAGCAGCTCGTCTTAATGGTGATGATCGGTTTTCTCGGCAGCGCCGGCCACCTGCTGCTGACGACCGCCTACAAGATCGCGGATATCTCGGCGGTGGAGCCGGTCGTCTTCGCTCGCCTTGTGTGGGCGGCGATCGTCGGTTGGTTCTTGTTCGGCGAGTTCCCCGGCGTCTGGATCTGGGTCGGCGGCGCGCTGATCGTTGCCGCCTCCACGTGGCTCGCCCGGCGCGAGTCCCGCGAACGCAAGCAGGCGGCTGCGGAGTAGGGGCACGCGTTATTTTCCCCTCTCCCTAGCCCTCTCCCCGAGGGGAAGAAGGGATGTGAATTCGATACCGCATGCGCTTGTCCGCTTTCCCTTCAGGGGAAGGCTTAGGGAGGGGTGATATACCCCGAATAGCGGCCCGTTTGCGGTACGTTCGGCGGCGTGGCACGATCCGGCCTCAGTCAATATCCCGAAAAGGTTTCCGCCCGTGTCAAAGCCCAAGATTACGTTCGCCAGCGCACTCTACGACCGGTTCCTGCCGCTCTATACGGGAGAGGTGCAGCCGGAGGGGTTCGACCTCGATTTCCAAGTCGTCGACGACCCGCGCGAGCTGTTCGACCGCGTCGGCGGCAGCGCCGAATTCGACGTCGCCGAGTTCTCGGGCACGGAATACATCACGCGCCACGCCATCGACGACTCGCCGTTCATCGCACTGCCGGTCTTCGCGTCGCGCTTCTTCCGGCACGGCTTCACCTTCGTGAACCGAAACGCGGGGATCGAGACGCCGAAGGACCTCGAGGGCCGCAAGGTCGGCGTGCAGCTCTACACCATGTCGGCAGCGATGTGGATCCGCGGCATGCTGCAGGACGAGTACGGCGTCGATCTGTCGAATATTCACTGGGTTCAGGGCGCGCTCGACAAGCCGGGCGCGCACGGGACGCCGAGCGTCCTCCCGCTTCTCCAGCAGCCCGACCTTGTCAACAACGAGAGCGACAAGTCGCTCGGCGACATGCTGGTGGACGGCGAAATCGACGCGCTGATGGGCGCGATGACCCCCGCGTGTTTCCACACGAACGACGACATCGTCCGCCTGTTTCCGGACTACCGACAGGTCGAGCTCGACTATTACAGCCGTACGAAGATCTTCCCGCTGATGCATCTCGTCGTGATGCGCAAGGACGTGCACGCGGCGCATCCCGGCCTTGCCGCGTCGCTTTACGACGCGTTCTCGCGGTCGAAGGACATCGCGATGCAGCGCATGCGCTTCACCGGCGCGCTGCGCTACATGCTGCCGTTCCTGCACGACGACCTCGACGAGCTCGACGCGGTGTTCGGCGGCGACCACTGGCCCTACGGCATCGAGCCCAACCGCCCGACGCTGGAAGCCGAGGTGCGCTACATGGTCGAGCAGCACTACATCGCGCAGCCGATGCCGATCGAGGAGCTGTTCGTGGACGTGGGATAGGGTGCTGCTCCGTCGACCTGTGGCAACTGCCACCGCACGGTGTTATCCCGGATTTATTCCGGGATCCAGCCATCGGTTGGGCGGCAGGCATCCTGGATCCCGGCATACGGCCGGAATGACACTGGGTTCGTCAGGACTACAAACGTTCGCCGGGCAACGGCGTAACCCGTCCTAAACCGCCCGCCAGCCGATATCCCGGCGGCAGAACCCGCCTGGCCAGTCCAGCTTGTCGACCGCCGCGTAGGCGCGTTTCTGGGCCTCGGCGATGGTCGGCGCAGTTGCTGTGACGTTGAGGACGCGCCCGCCTGTGGCCACCGTCTCACCCGCGTCGTTGAGCGCGGTCCCGGCGTGAAAGATCGTCACGCCCTCGGAATCGGTCGCCGCATCGAGCCCGCCGATCACGCTGCCCTTCTCGTAAGCGCCCGGATAGCCGCTCGACGCCATCACGACCGTGAGCGCCGTGTCGTCGTCCCACCGCAGGTCGAAATCCTTGAGCTCGCCGTCGCACGCCGCAACCATGGCAGGGACGAGGTCCGATTTCAGCCTCGCCATCAGGACTTGGCACTCGGGATCGCCGAAGCGAACATTGTATTCGACGAGCTTCGGGCCGTCGTCGGTCAGCATAAGGCCAGCATAGAGAACACCTTTGTAAGGCCGGCCTTCCTCGGCCATACCGCGCACCGTCGGCAGAATGATCTTCTCCATGACCGTTTCGGCGATCTCCTCGGTTACGACCGGCGCAGGTGAGTAGGCGCCCATGCCACCCGTATTAAGGCCTGTGTCGCCGTCGCCGACGCGCTTGTGGTCCTGAGCGGAGGCGAGCGGCAGCGCATACTCGCCGTCGACCAGCGCGAAAAAGCTCGCCTCGACGCCTTCCATGAATGCTTCAACAACGATCTCGGTGCCGGCTGCGCCGAACGCGCCGCCGGTCAGCATGTCGTCGACTGCCTGTTCGGCCGCCTCTATTGTCTCGCATATCAGCACGCCCTTGCCGGCCGCGAGCCCGTCAGCCTTGACAACGATCGGCGAAGCCTGGTCGGCTAGGAAAGCCTTCGCCGCTGCCGGCTCGTCGAAACGGCCGTAGGCAGCGGTTGGTATCCCATGGCGCGTGCAAAGATCTTTCATGAATCCCTTGGAGCCTTCGAGGATCGCGGCTGCGGCACTAGGCCCGAAAGCGCGTACGCCCCTCTCACCAAGTTTGTCGGCGAGGCCCGCGACCAGCGGCGCTTCCGGGCCGATTACGACGAGGTCGACCTTGTTCGCGCCGACGAAGGCGAGGACGCCGTCGATGTCCTCCGCGCCGATGTCGACGCACTCGGCGTCCTGCTCGATGCCCGCATTGCCCGGCGCGCACCACAGCTTCTCGACCAGCGGCGAGCCGGCGATAGTCCAGCACAGCGCATGTTCGCGCCCGCCGCCGCCGACGACCAGAATTTTCATGTTTTCGTCCCCTGCTTTTCGGCCGCGTGCGGTGGCATGCGACTCGCCTGATGACATAGAATGCGAATCGACATGGCCGATCAATTCTTCAATTCAGATAACCGCCCCGATGATGGAAGGGAAGATATGCCCACCGCCGGCAGCAACGTTATCGAGTTCTCCGTCAGCGACATCTCGCAGGCGATCAAGCGCACGCTGGAGGGCGCGTTTGGCCGCGTCCGCGTTCGGGGCGAGGTCAGCAGGCCCAACTATCACGGCTCGGGCCATCTCTATTTCACGCTGAAGGACGCTGACGCGGCGATGGACGCGGTCGCCTGGCGCGGCACCGTCGGCAAGCTCTCTCTCCTCCTTGAGGAAGGCATGGAGGTGATCTGCATTGGCCGCGTGTCGTCCTATCCTAAAAGCTCGCGCTACCAGATCGTCGTCGAGTCGGTCGAACTGGAGGGCGAGGGTGCGCTTCTCAAGCTGCTGGAGTACCGGCGCAGAAAACTCGCCGCCGAGGGTCTGTTCGAAGCTGATCGCAAGCGCCAGCTGCCATTCCTGCCCGAGGTCATCGGCGTCGTCACCTCGCCGACCGGCGCGGTGATCCGCGACATCCTGCATCGCTTTGCGGAACGCTTTCCTCGCCACGTGCTGTTGTGGCCGGTCCCCGTGCAGGGCGACGGAGCGGCCGAGAAGATCGCGGCGGCGATCCGCGGGTTCAATGCGCTGGAGGTGGGTGGCCCCGTTGCGCGCCCGGATCTCCTCATCGTCGCGCGCGGCGGTGGCAGCCTCGAAGATCTCTGGCAATTCAACGAAGAGGTCGTGGTCCGCGCCGTCGCAGACTCTGTCATACCGCTGATTTCCGCCGTCGGCCATGAGACCGACACGACTCTGATCGATTACGCCTCTGACCGCCGCGCACCGACGCCGACGGCCGCTGCGGAAATGGCGGTACCGGTTCGCAGCGAGCTGATGGCGCAGGTTCTTGGGGACGAGCGGCGCCTGGTTGCCGCCTCGGGCCGCCTGTTGGAGGAGCGCCGCAACCGCATCCAAGGCCTAGCCCGCGGCCTGCCGCGCCCCGCGGTACTGCTGGAGGGAGCTGCGCAGTCGCTTGACTACGCTACCGACGGGCTGCACCGAAATATGGCCGACTGGATTGGTGACGCTTCGATCCGCGTCGAACGACTAGCTAACCGACTACCGCATCCGCGCGAGCAACTCGAAAAGGCTGCGACCGGCATCGCCCATGCCGAGCGGCGACTTGCCGGCGGGCTGCGGTCGCTGGTGCGCGAACGTGCGCGCGGTTTCGATGTGCTGTCGCCCGGGTCCCGCATGTTGGGCAGCATGCAACATACACTGTCGGCGGCGGCGGCGCGAGTGAAGGCGGCTGGTCAGCTGCTCGAAAGCCTGTCCTACGAGCGGGTCCTCGACCGCGGCTTCGCGCTAGTGCGCGGCGCTGACGGCGAGGCGCTGTTGGCGGCGGTAGCCACTGCGCCGGGTCAGGTGGTTTCGATCCATTTCGCGGACGGCGATGTCGGCGCGGTAATTTCCGGGGACGGAGCGCCGCGGGCTGGAAAAACGAAGTCCGCGTCGAAGGTTAAGGCGACGCTCCAATCCGACTCCAAAGCTTCCTCCAAGCCAGCGTTAAAACCCGAGGGCGACCAGGGCGGCGGCCAGGGAACGCTATTTTGAGAGACTGGGTCCGGCTCGCGGCGGCAGTTGCCGTCGCCGCGGTCCTGTTGGTCGCTGGCAGGTCGACCCATGCGCTTCACCTGTCCCTCGACGGCATTTTCAAGCAGGGCGGTATGGCGATCGGAAAGGTCGATCCCGGCTCGCGCGTCCGTCTCGGTGGCAGGGAAGTGCCGGTGGCGCGTGATGGCGCATTTGTCATCGGGTTCGGTCGCGATGCGCCGCTGGAGGCCATTGTCGAGATCGAGACGCCCAACGGCCGCAGCGAGACACACCGCTACGTCATCGAAAAGCGTAACTACAGGATCCAGCGCATCGAAGGGTTACCGCCCAAGATGGTTACGCCGTCTGCTCAGGCTCTTAAGCGCATCCGCGTCGAGGGCAAGCTGATTAATAAAGCGCGCGGCGCTTTCACACAGGTGCCGCACTACGCCGCCGGGTTTGTCTGGCCCGTGAAGGGGCGCATCAGCGGCGTCTACGGCAGCCAGCGCATTCTCAACGGCAAGCCGCGACGTCCGCATCTGGGCGTCGACATCGCCGCGCCTGTTGGCACGCCGGTCGTTGCGTCGGCAGCAGGCACGGTGACGCTGGCGAACCGTGACCTCTATTTCACCGGCGGCACGATTATCATCGATCACGGCCACGGCCTATCCACCGTCTATTCGCACCTGAGCGTGGTGTCAGTGGAGATTGGGCAGACCGTGGCGCGGGGCGAGCCCATTGGCAAGCTCGGCTCGACAGGCCGCTCGACCGGCCCGCATCTCGACTGGCGTATTAACTGGTTCCAGGAACGGTTGGACCCGATGCTGATCGTGGGGGAGATGCCGAACGGCTAGGGCGGCCCGTTACAACGATTTCAGGTTACGCCTCTCCGACGTCGCAACGGCGCAGACCGGACTCCTAGTTCCTGCGAAGCTGGCCAAAAAACGCCGCCATCGCGATCGGGCCTGCTGCCACGGGTTGCTCCGGAGTGTTGGCAGTCGATTTACGTGATCGCGAAGGGTTGTATTGGAAGGCCCTTGTTTTATCGCGTTCTTATTGGTCGAACGAGGCAGATTTGTGACTTTGGGCTCCCATCGCGGTTCGCGAGCGCCTCGTCCTCTATTAACGTCCGCTCCCCAGGTTCTTTCCCCACCGCCGATGCAGCCACATCCACTGCTCCGGCCGCGAGCAGATCCAATCGCCGATGCGGTCATTTACCCAAGTCATGGTCGCTTCGATATCTTCCGTGCGGTTGCCCGTGTCCACGGCCGGGCGTGGTTCCTCGAAGGTGACACGGAAGTTCGCCGGTCCAATGCGCTCGACGCGAACTGGCGCCAGCAGTGCGCCGTATTTGAGGGCAAGCGCTGCGGGCGCAGCCGGCGTCATCGCATCATGGCCAAGGAAGGGCACCATCACCCCGTCGTTCATGCGGACGTCAAGCAGCATGATCGTGTGGCCGCCGTCTTTGAGGACCTGCGTCAACCGCCGTGCGCCTTCGCGGCCCTTCATTATAAGCTCGATGCCGCTCGTCCGCTGCTTGTCGCGCACATAGGCATCGAGATAGGGGTTGTTGAATGGACGGTAGACCTCGGTTAGAGGCAGCCTGTGCATGCGGGCGGCTAGGGTCGCAATTTCCCACTCGCCGAGATGGGCGGCGAATAGGATGGCGGGCCGGGCGCCATCGCGCAGCGCAATCAGATGCTCTAGGCCTTCGATCTCGATGCGCGCATCCTGCTGAGCCCGAATACGGTCGAGGTTCCCGTAGTCGTGCGGCACGCGGGCGAAATTGTCCCAGACGCCGCGGGCGATGCGACGCACCTCCACCTCGTCGATCTCGGGCCAGACGTGACGCAGTCCTTCTCTTATCCGCTTGTGCGCTGACAGCCTCGGACCTACGAGCCGGCCGAGCGCGGCTATCAGGTTCGATCCTGTATCAACGGGCAGCAGGCGGAAGAATGCCCCCAGCGCGCGAAGAGCAGCGTATTCCAACGCGTGCTGCAGGGTCGGCTTGCGCCAGTAGCGTCCGGACGCGTCCGCCATTAGGCCGCTCGACTTTCCGAAAGCCGCCCCAACACTGCCCCCAGTGTGCCCTCCTCGCGCCACTCAATCCGAATGGGAACAGTCTTTATCCAGGGGCGAACCGACACGGGCAGGCGGACGAAATCCTTCTCGGTGGTGATGGCGACGGCCTCTTCCGCCGCCGCGCGCTCGATCAGTCGCATCACTTCGCCCTCGGTGAAGCGGTGGTGATCGGCGAAGCTCTCGGCGCCGATGATTTCGCAACCCATGCCGATGAGTGTTTCGAAGAACTTCTCGGGTCGCCCGATGCCGGCGAACGCGAGGACGCGCTTCCCCCTTATCTCCTCGGCCTCCGGTGTGGGGACGTAACGTCCGGCGACTAACGGTACCCGCCCCGCGAGGCGCGCCTCGATCCCAAACCGGTCTTCGCCAAGCAAGACGACGGCATCGGCGCGCAGGAGCGCCGTCTCGAGCGACTCGCGCAGAGGGCCCGCCGGCATTGTGCGCCCGTTACCGAGCCCAAAGGCGCCGTCGATCACGAGCAGCGACAGGTCCTTTTGAAGCGATGGGTTCTGAAAACCGTCGTCCATCACTACGACTTCCGCGCCGGTCGCGGCAGCGGCGCGCGCGCCCGCGACGCGGTCGCGGGCGACCCAGGTTGGGTAGTGCGCGGCGAGCAGAAGGGCCTCATCGCCCACGTCTGCCGCGGTATGGCGCGAGGTTTTGACCGCTAGAGGGCCGCGTTCCTTGCCGCCATAACCGCGAGTGAGAAAATGCGGGCTCCGGCCCGATGCCGCGAGACCTGCCGCCAATGCCATCGCAACTGGTGTCTTTCCGGCTCCGCCGGACACCACGTTGCCGACGCAGACGACGGGTATGCCAATAGCCTCCGGAGTTCTCAATGCTCTGCATGCGGACATCATGCGCCAAGCCACGCTTGCGGGAAGCAGCAGAAACGACGCGAGGCCGTCGTGGCGCCAGAAATCAGGCGCTCGCATCGCGTGTAGCCGGGATGGGGGAGGCGGGCGAAATGCGGTTGAGGACGGGATCGAGATAGTAGAATACGGCGTCCAGAACACCAGCCTTCCCGTCGCCCACGGTCCTCGCTGCCGCGATGCGTCTCTGGCGAAGGCCGGGGTTGGAGAGCAGGGTGCCGACCGCGCGGCTGAGTTCCTCAGCACCGGTCACGGTTTCGGAGGCCCCGGCCGTTCGCAGCTCGACCTCGACCGCGAGGAAGTTCTCCATATGCGGGCCGTGTACAATCGCGCAGCCCATCCGCGCCGGCTCAATCGGGTTCTGACCGCCGTGCGGTATCAACGAACCGCCGATGAAAGCGATGTCGGTTACGCGGAAGAAGATACCCATCTCGCCAATCGTATCGGCGAGGAGAACGTCGGTCCCCTCCGTGACCCGCTCGCCGAGGCTCCTTACGCAAACAGCGAGGCCGCGCTCGCGCAGCATGGCGGCGATCTGTGGACCACGCGCCGGATGGCGGGGTGCGATTATTGTGAGCAGGTCGGGAATATTGCGCGCCATCCGCAAGTGCGCATTGGCGATCGCCTCTTCCTCGCCTGGATGGGTGCTGACCGCCACCCAGCGGGGGCGCGCGGCGATATCGGACTCGAGTGCTGCCACTGCGTCGTCCGATGCAGGCAGAATGTCGGCCGCGAATTTGAGATTTCCCGGGCAGGCGACGCGGAGCGCGCCGAGGTTGCGCAGGCGGTCGGCATAGAGCTCGGTCTGCGCCATGCATATCTCAAAGGTCGCCAATAGTTGGCGGATCATCCACGGCGCACGTCGCCAGCCGCGCCATGAACGGCTCGAAATGCGTGCGTTCACCAGGATTGCAGGGATGTTCCGACGCCGGACTTCCGACAGCAGCGTCGGCCAGAATTCAGATTCGATCCACAGCACGAGGTCGGGCCGCCAGTGGTTCAGGAACCGCTTCACCCACGGGACGCGGTCGACCGGAATGTATTGGTGTATGATGCCCTCGGGAAGCCTATCAGATAAAATGCGGGCGGAGGTCAGAGTGCCCGAGGTGATCAGAATCGAGATTTCAGGCCTCTCCGTCCTTAGGCGGCGGACGATCGGCAGGACTGAGAGAGATTCACCCACGCTAGCGGCGTGGATTAAAATCAATTTGCCGTCTGGCCGTGCGGCGGATGGAATGCCCATGCGCTCCTCCCGCCGTTTGGGGTCCTCGCGACCGGATTTTAGGCGCTTTTTCATGTAGCACCGGATCAGCGGTCCGCCGACCCATGTTAGTCCGCGATATAGCGCGATACTCACGGCGCACCGTTCCTCACAGAGGTGACTTTTGGGTCGTCACGGATGACGGGCTGCAGCCCAAGTGCCCTGTCTACATCTTCCGTTATACGGATCAGTTCAATTTCGAGACGTCGGCTTGCAGCGGAAATCGCTGCTTCGTTGGCATTCTTGGGCACAAACTGGGGCTCGCCGAGCCGCACGATTCCCTTCGTGAACGGTAACGGTATTACAAGGCGATCCCAAGACGAGGTGACGACGCGGAGGCGTGCGCCGAAGGTGACTGGCACTAACGGTGCACCTGATATTTTTGCCGCCATCGACGCGCCCGGCGCCGCCATCATTAGCGGCCCGCGTGGTCCGTCTGGTGTGATGCCGACGCACTCTCCAAGGCGCAAGGTTCGCACAATCCCTAAAAGGCCAGCGCCTCCGCCGCGGGAGGTCGAGCCCCAGATGGTCCCGAGTCCAAAGCGGGCGAGTGTGCGTGCCATAAATTCTCCGTCTCGGTGCTGCGATGACAAGACGTTCATTCTCGGTGTGCGTCCACGCCATACGTTCGGCAATGCCAACATACGGCCGTGCCAGAAACACGCGATTATGGGTTCCCGATCGTTGAGTAGCCTCGCGGCTCCATCACTAAATTCGATGTGCCAGCGGCCTGTCAGCCAGACCAGTCGGATGTATCCAGCGGCGCACCAGCTTAAGAAGCGAATGATCGCATCCGAGCGAACTGCGCTGCGCAAAAATGCCATCTTTCAGGTCTCCACGTTGACGTGCGGATCGGCCTGTTCGTCGTCCGCGATTTGCAGGGCGTGGAGTCGAGCATAGGCACCGTTCAGTGCCAAAAGTTCGGGGTGTGAGCCGCTCTCGACGATGCGGCCCGCGTCGAGCACGAAGATTGTATCTGCGTCCATCACGGTTGAGAGGCGATGTGCAATCACCACTGTCGTCCTACCCTGCTTGAGCTCCGCCAACGCGGCCTGGACTTGGCGTTCGGTCTCGGTGTCGAGCGCCGACGTTGCCTCGTCTAGTAGCAAGACGGGCGCGTCCTTGATCATGGCCCTGGCAATGGCGATGCGCTGCCTCTGGCCGCCCGATAGTTTAACTCCGCGGCCACCGACCAGCGTATCGTATCCCTGAGGTAACTCCTCAATGAAGCTGTGTGCGCCGGCATGGCGTGCGGCCTCGACTATCTCTGCGCTGCTTGCTTCCGGTCGTCCGTAGGCAATGTTGGCGCGCACTGTGTCGTCGAACAGCGATATTTCTTGGCTGACAAGCGCAATCCCTGACCGTAACCTCTCGATCGAGAGGTCGCGTACGTCGATGCCGTCTATTTTGACCGCTCCGTCGTCGACGTCGTAAAATCTAGGAATAAGGTTGAGGATTGTCGATTTGCCGGCGCCCGACGGTCCGACGAGTGCTACCGTGTGCCCTGCCGAGATTTCGAACGAGATGCCGTCGAGCGCATTGCCCTCGTCGCCGTAGCAGAAGCGAACGTTTTCGAAAGCGATGTCGCCCCAGATCTGCTCCAGCGCGCGCGCGTCGTCTCGGTCGCGGATACGCGGGCGAAGATCGAGCACTGCGAAGACGCGCTGGGCGGCGGCGAGGCCCTGCTGGAGCGTTGCGTTGAGGTTGGCGATGTTTTTCATCGGCTTGTAGGCTGCGAGTAGTGCTGCGAGAAAAGACGCTAGCTCGCCTGTAGTCATAGTGCCGTCGATTACCGCGGATCCGCCATATAGGATTGCCAGCGCCAGCGCGATGCCACCGAGCGCTTCCATTAGCGGACGGCTGATCGCCTGAACCCGCGAGGATTTTCGCAAGAGAATAAAGATGTTCTCAATGGCGCGGTCCGCGCGTTCAGCCTCCTTCGCCTCCATTGTGTAGGCCTTAACATGACGTGCGCCCTGAAAGGTCTCGTCCAGCAGCGTTGTCAGCTCGCCGGTCTCCATTTGCGTGCTGCGCGAGAGCTTTCGCATCCGCTTACCGATGCGAACGATTGGGTAGAGGGCTGTGGGAAAAACTACGAACGTCAGAAACGCAAGGAACCAGTTATGCGAAATCAGAATCGCCATCAGAAAGATGACTGACAGCGAATCCTTCACCAAACCCGTCAGCGCTTTTGCGATCGAATGACGCAGCAGGTGAGCATCGTTGATGAAGCGCGAAATCAGCCGACCAACGGAATTGTCGTGGAAGAACTGGAGGTCGGAACGGATGATACTGTTATACATCCGCTTCTGCAGATTGGCGGTCAGGCGGTGGCCGATCACCTCCATATTAACTGCTTCGAAGTAGCCGGCGATACCAGTCGTGAGCGCGAGGCTCATGATGATGAGCGGCAGTAGATAGAGCGCGTCGCGGTCCCGCGAGATTAGGATATCGTCGACTACATCCTTCAGCAGGTAGATCATCGCCGCCGCCGAACCAGCGACCAGCATCATGCAAACGAACGTAAGCCCTATCCGAACCCGTTGGGGCCAGAGCTGCTCACGCGCAATCCGGCGCACCAGGACCTTCGACGCGTCGTGCGCGTCGTCTGCGAGAGCGTAGCTGGACTCGCTGGCTGGAAAATCATTTGACAAGAGAGCTCCAATGTATGCGCGGCCTGTTTAAAAGCATAGGATATCACGACCGGCAAATTCGGGCCAATTATCTGAAATAACAGCGGGATTCGAGAAGCGTCGGGGTGATTTTGCGCGGCTCCCTATAACCCCGCGATGGTCATTCCCTCGATACGGAGCGTCGGCGCGTCGGTGCCGTAGCGGAAGAAGAGGTCGTTCGCCGGCGTCACGTTAAGAAAAATATCCTTCAGGTTACCCGCGATGGTCATCTCTGAGACCGGGTAGGCGATTTCGCCGTTCTCGATCCAGAACCCGCTGGCGCCGCGGCTGTAATCGCCCGTCACCATGTTCACGCCCATCCCGATCAGCTCGGTCACGTAGAACCCGCTCGCGATGCCCGAGATTAGGTCTTCGGGCGATGCGTTGCCTGCCTTCATGTAAAGATTGGTCGTTCCCGGACTGGGCGGGCCGGCGGTGCCACGCGAGGCGTTGCCGGTGCTTTCGAAGCCCAGCTGTCGGGCTGAGGAAAGGTCAAGCACCCAGCCGGTTAGCACGCCGTCCTCGATCAGGTTACGCCGCGCGTTGGGCAGTCCTTCGGCGTCGAACGGCTTGGAACGCGTGCCGCGGTCGCGGTGTGGGTCATCGACGATCACTATTCCGTCGGCGAACACTTTTTGTTCTAGCGAATTCTTCAGGAAAGACGTGCCGCGCGCGATCGCCGCGCCGTTGATGCCGCCCGCGAGGTGGCGGACAATGCCGCCCGAGACGCGAGGATCGAAGATAACTGGCACCTGGCAGGATTTGACCTTCTTCGCGCCGAGACGGCGGACGGTGCGCTCGCCGGCTCGGTGGCCGATGGCGGCCGGGTCTTCGAGGTCCTCGCCGTAGACCGCCGACGTGTAGTCGTAGTCGCGCTCCATCGCCGTGCCCTCGCCGGCGAGAACGGATACTGCGAGGCTCTGGCTCGATGACGCGTAGCTGCGCGCGAGTCCGTTGGTCGCGGCGATCGCGATGTCGGCATGGCTCCAGCCCGCTTCCGCGCCTTCGGAGTTGGTGATGCCATCCACCGCGCGGGCCGCGTCTTCGGCGATGCGGCAAGCGTCGATCAACGTGTCGCCGGTTGGCTCAGCCGGATCGCAAATGTTGAGCGTTGGCACGTCGGTCGCCAGTAAGTCCGGATCGGCGATGCCGCAGTAAGGATCTTCTGGCGCCGCCTTAGCCATCGCGACGGCGCGCTCGACGACTTCCTTGAGCGCATCCGGCTTGAAGTCGGTCGATGATACGATAGCCTGCTTACGGCCGATGAAGACGCGAAGCCCTAGATCGTTGCTTTCCGCGCGCTCGAGCTTCTCTAGCTCGCGCATCCGCACCGCGACTGACAGCGAGGCGGCGTTGAATATCACCGCGTCCGCTGTGTCCGCACCGGCCTTCCTCGCCGCGCCGAGCAGGTCAGAGAGTAGGTTTAACTGATCTTCGGATTGTGTCATGGGTCGCTCCCCGTTTCGCCGGGCCAGATCGGCCGGCCGCTGCCGGGCAGGCCGTATCCCTGCCATTTCCGCGTCACTTCGCCGATTACGTCGTCGGTCATCCAGATCCGCCGGCCCCAGTCGCGCGAAGTTCTCGCGGGATCTGGCGGTCGCGTCGATGCCCATCTTAGATCCAAGCCCTTCGACCGGCGAGGCGAAGTCGAGATAGTCGATCGGCGTATGGTTGATTACCGTTACGTCGCGCGCGGCATCGACGTTGGTCGAAATCGCCCAGATCACGTCATTCCAGTTGCGCGGGTCAATATCACGATCCACGACGATGACGAACTTGGTATACATGAACTGCTTCAGATAAGACCAGACGCCCATCATCACGCTTGGCGTGGCCTGGATATTGCTTGCGGATCGAGACGACTGCGACCCGGTAGGGAGCAGGCCTCCGGCGGCAACCAGAAATCGACGATTTCCGGAAACTGCTGACCAGCAGCGGCACGAACACGTCGTTTAGCGCACGCCCCAGCACCGAGGGCTCGTCGGGGCGGCCGGTGAAGGTCGTCAGATAGATCGGGTCGCGCCGCATTGTGATCGCGAGACGGTGAAGACCGGGAACGGCTCGGCCGCATTGTAGTAGCCGGTGTGATCGCCGTAGGGGCCTTCCAGCCCTTGTCGCGGAGCGAGACGTGCCCTCGACAACAATCTCGGCATTTGCCGGCACCCTAAGCGGCACTGTCTTGCAGTCGACGAGCGACAGCTTGTCCCGCAACAGCCCTGCGAACTGATACTCCGACATCGTTTCCGGCACCGGCGCAACGGCGGCGATGATGGTTGCCGGGTCGGTGCCGATCACGGCGGCGGCGGGAATGCTGTCAGCGCCGGCTTTCTCGGCGTCGCCCGCATGATGCGCGCCGCCGCGGTGCGCCAGCCAGCGCATCAGTGTCGTATTCCGGCCTGTCACCTGCATGCGGTAGATACCGACGTTGATTTGCCGTCCGCTCCTTCCGTCACCACCAGCGGCCAGGTGATCAACGGCGCCGGCTCGCCGGGCCAGCAAGTCTGCACCGGAAGTTTCGAAAGATCGATGTCGTCACCGGTCAGAACGATTTCCTGGCATGGCGCGCTCGAGACCGTCTTCGGTTTTATAGCCATCACGGTCTTCAGGAGCGGCAGCATGCCGACGGCTCGCGGATGCCGCCCGGCGGTTCGGGCTGGCGCAGGAAGGCGAGCTGTTCGCCGAACGCGCGCAGCCCCGCCGCGTCCTTGCCCATGCCTTCGGCGACGCGGTCGACGGTGCCGAAAAGGTTCGTCAGACTGGCATGGCCGCTTTTCGCCTGTCGCGTTGACGACGTTCTCGAACAGCACCGCCGGTCCGTCTTCGGCAAGCAGGCGGGTCTGGATTTCCGTCATTTCGAGATGGGTCGAGACTGGTGCAGAGACGCGCACCAGCCTGCCTTCGGATCTGAGGCGGTCGACGAATTCACGGAGATCGGCATAGGCCATGGCCGCGCGGTTCTGCCTCAAGGCGGCGGAAGCGTCAAGAACAGCGTGCGGAAGGGCTTGAAAACCGCCCAGATACGGTCCAAAAGCGCGGCATGATCGACCCCGTTGCACACGCCAAAACCTATCCGTTTCCGGTTCCCGGAACCTCCTATCACTTCGTCAACGGCGCGCCCCAGCCGCTCGACGATCACGGTTTCGATCGCAGCGGACGAGTGCCCGTGCTCGCCGCCGGCTCTAACCAGTCCCACGAGCAGCTCGCGCGCACAGCGTCCTCGACGGGCATGTCGAAATCCCGATCCAGCGCGCGGCGCTGCACGATTTCGACGCGGTCTACGCCGCGCATCTAGCCGGTTACGGCTCAGTACCGTCGACCTTCTGCCCGTCGCCCGGGACCGCGGTCACGACCTACGTGCTGTGGCTAGATGACGCCCAGCTCAACCGCATGCACGAAACCGAGCGCAACTATACCTACGATGCGCTAGACGAAATCCGCGTCGATATCGACGAGGCGAGAGAAGATCGCGACCGCTTTCATCTATACCGCGCGGGTCGGCTGCGTGAACGTGGACGGAGCGCCCGTGGCACTGGCGGAAATCCCGGCCGCCGGCCGCAATTTCTGGCGATGCGCCAGCACGAGATGCTGTCACATGTGCGCGACCGTCTTGAGCCCGGCGCCGATCTGATGCGTTCATTCGCGCGCACATCTACGACGAGGCGCTTCGAAAGTCGCGGACTGGGGCGCTGTCCGCGGATGCGCTGATCCTCGATTTCGCGGCGCGAGATTGGGGCGTTCTGAAGACTATTCCGCGGTAACCGTCTCGGTTGCGAGACGCGTGCCGCGCAGAACTTGAATTCCGGAATCTTGCCGACCGGATCGAGTATCGGGTTGGTGAGGATGCCCGCCGCCGCCTCGACGTAGCAGAACGGGATGAACACAACACCTTCGGGCACTCGCGGTCGGCGCGGGCGCGAAGTTCGATGGCGCCGCGCCGCGTCTCGACTCGGACCATGTCACCCGGCTTCGCACCCAGCCGCGAGATGTCGCGCGGCGACAGGTTGGCGGTGGCTTCGGGCTCTATCCTGTCGAGGACCGCTGAGCGCCGCGTCATCGCGCCGGTGTGCCAGTGTTCCAGAATCCGTCCCGTGGTCAGAATCATCGGATAGTCGGCGTCCGGCACTTCTGCCGGCGGCAGAACGTCGGCTGGCACGAACTTGCCGCGCCCGTTCTCGGTCGGGAACCCGCTGGCGAAGATGACTTCCCTGGCTGACACCGTGTTCGTCCACCGGGTAGGTCACGGAGTCCCGTTCTGCAGGCGCTCCCAGGTGATGCCGTTGAACGAATGCATGCACTGCGCCATCTCGGCGAAGACGTCGGCAGGGCCGTCGTAGTTCCAGTCCAGCCCGATGCGCCGCGCGATCTCCTGGACGATCCAGAGGTCCTGGCGCGTGTCGCCCGGGAGAGTGCGCGGCGCGGCCGAGCTGCACCTGACGGTTGGTGTTGGTGAAGGTGCCGTCTTTTTCCGGGAAGGCGCTCGCTGGAAGCGACGACGTCGGCCAGTGCCGCCGTCTCGGTCAGGAACAGGTCCTGCACCACGAGGTGGTCGAGGGAGGCGAGGGCTTCGCGCGCGTGCTGCGCATCGGGTCCGACATCGCCGGGTTTTCGCCCATTATGTACATCGCGCGTATCTGGCCTGCGAGGATCGCTTGCATGATCTCGACGACTGTGAGGCCTGCGTTCGGATCCAGTTCCGCGCCCCAGAATTTTTCGAACCGCGCCCTGATGTTCTCTGATGCAACTGACTGATAGTCCGGATAGACCATTGGGATCAGCCCGACGTCGGACGCGCCCTGAACGTTGTTCTGGCCTCGGCGGATGCAGCCCGGTGCCGGGGCCGATATGGCCAGTCATCAAAGCGAGCGAGATGAGGCAGCGCGCATTGTCCGTGCCGTGTACGTGCTGTGCGATGCCCATGCCCCAAAAGATGATGCTCCGCCGCGCGCTGGCGTATTTGCGCGCGACGGTGCGGATCGTGTCCGCGTCAATGCCACAGATATCGGCCATCTTTTCCGGCGGGAAACCAGCGACGTGAGCTTCAGCTCCTCGAAACCCTCGGTGTAGCTTTCGATGTAATTCGCATTGGTCAGGCGTTCGTCGACGATTGTGTGCATGATTGCGTTGAGGAGTGCGACATCAGTGCCGCCCTTAAACTGCAGCATGTGGGTCGCATGCCGGCTGAGCGCCTGACCGCGCGGATCCATCACAATCAACTCGACACCGTCCTTCACCGCGTTCTTGAAGAATGTAGCGGCGACGGGATGGTTCACGGTCGGGTTGGCGCCGATCACGACAATGACGTCGGCTTTTACCGCGTCGTAGAATGGCGCAGACACCGCGCCTGAATTTACCGTCTCCATTAGCGCCGCCACCGACGACGCATGGCACAGTCGCGCAGTGATCGACGTTGTTGGTGGGAAGCCGGTGCGAACGAGTTTTTGGAAAAGATAAGCTTCTTCGTTTGAGCCTTTCGCGGAGCCGAAGCCGGCGAGCGCCGAGCCACCATGGGCGTCGATGATCTTCTTCAGGCCTGATGAGGCGACATCGAGCGCTTCGTCCCAGTCTGCCTCTGCGGAAATAATCGAGCGGGTGGGCTGGATCGAGCTGGACGTTTGGGTCCTTCGGTACGTCTTCGCGTCGGATGAGCGGCCGCATCAGCCGTTGCGAATTGTGGACGTAGTCGAAGCCGAAGCGGCCCTTAACGCAGAGCCGGTTATGGTTCGCCGGTCCGTCTCGCCCCTCGACGAATAGCAGCTTGTCGTCCTTGATGTTGAAGGTGAGCTGGCAGCCGACGCCGCAATACGGGCAGACCGACTCTACCTGCCGGTCGGCCTGGATACGGCCATCCGAGCATGCAACCGTCGCAGGTAAAAGCGCACCGGTGGGACAGGCCTGAACGCATTCGCCGCACGCGACGCAGGTACTGTCGCCCATCGGGTCGTCGAAATCGAACACGATCTTTGCGTGGCTGCCGCGATGAGCCATCCCGATCACGTCGTTCACCTGAACCTCGCGGCAGGCGCGGACGCAGAGCGTACAGTTGATGCAGGCATCGAGATTGACTGCCATCGCCGGATGCGAGAGATCGGAGTCCGGCATCTCCTTCGCTGGGAACCGGCTTTCGCCGACGCCGAGCCGTTCGGCCCATTGCCAGAATTTTGATCCCGCGTCGTGCGCGTTCGAGCGCGGCGGCTGGTCGGAGGCCAGTAATTCGAGGACCATACGCCGCGCCGTCTCTGGGCGATCGCCGATGGAATTCACGACCATTCCCTCGGTCGGCTGGCGGATGCATGACGCGGCGAGAACGCGTTCACCTTCGATGTCCACCATACAGGCACGGCAGTTGCCATCGGCTCGGTAGCCATGCTCCGGCGCATGGCAGAGATGAGGGATTTCCGTGCCCTCCCGCTTGGCGACCTGCCAAATCGTCTCGCCCTGCCGCGCGGTAACCCGCGCCCGTCGAGGTGAAGGTGATGTCCGTGCTTTTTCCGTCGAGTGGCATGGTGAAGTCCTACTTCACGTCGTCCGGGAAATGGCGAAAGACGGACAGCAGCCCGTTCGGCGCGGCCTGTCCGGAGACCGCAGATCGAGGCGTCCGTCATCGTCCGGCTTAGCTCTTCAAGCAGCGGGCGATCCCAGTTACTGACTTCCATCAGCTTGACGGCTTTCTCGCAGCCGGCTCGGCAGGGCGTGCACTGGCCGCAAGACTCATTCTCGAAAAAGCGCATCAGGTTGAGCGCGACAGCCGACGTGTCGTCTTCGTCTGATGGACGACGACCGCCGCGGAGCCGATCAGCGCGCCGTGCTCTTCGAGCGTTCCGAAATCGAGCGGAAGGTTGCCGAGCGACGCGGGCAAGATGCCGCCTGAGGCACCGCCGGGGAGATACGCCTTGAAGTTGTGACCGGGCAGCATACCGCCGCAATATTCTTCGATCAGTTCGCGAACCGAGATGCCAGCCTCGGCGATCTTTACGCCCGGTTCGCGGACGCGACCCGAGACTGAGAAGGTGCGGATGCCTTTCCGCCCATTTCGCCCGTGACTCACGAACCAGTCGACGCCTTTTTCTAGGATGTCGCGGACCCAGAACAGCGTCTCGACGTTATTAATCAGCGTCGGCCGTCCAAACAGGCCGACTTCGGCGGCAAATGGCGGCTTGTGGCGCGGCAGTCCACGCTTTCCCTCAATACTCTCGAGCATCGCGGATTCTTCGCCGCAGATGTAGGCGCCCGCGCCGCGGCGGACGTGCAACGTGCCCGGCGTGACCAGCGCTTCCTCTTCCAGCCGCGCGATCTCGTTGAGCAGGATCTGGTGCGCGACCGGGTACTCGTCGCGGAGATAGATAAAGCATTCGTCGGCGCCGACGGCCCATTGGCCAATCAGCACGCCTTCGAGGAAGCGATGCGGGTCGGTTTGCAGAAAATGACGGTCTTTAAAGGTACCGGGTTCGCCTTCATCGGCATTCACCGCCATCAGGCGGGGTGCCAGCTGAGACCGGACGATAGACCATTTCCGGCCGGTTGGGAAGCCGGCTCCGCCTAGGCCGCGCAAAGTTGAATCCTGGAGCGTTGCAATAACGTTGTCGACCGTCCGCGTGCCAGCGCGGCAAGCCTTGAGCATTTCATAACCGCCGCCGGCAACGTAGGTGTAGAAACCGACATAATGCGGTCGGACGGGTAGTACAGCGCCGTTTTCAATTGCGGCTCCGACTTCTGCGACCGTGGCATTCTGAACTTGGTTCTTGCCGACCGCCGCGACCGGAGCGCTGTCGCAGCCGCCCATGCAAGGAGCGCGAAGGACGCGGACGCGGTCGCCGTATGCGGACTGCAGGGACGCAGCTAGGTCGTGGGCGCCGTTTATCGCGCAAGCGATCGAGTCGCAGACGCGGACCGTGATTTCGGGCGGGGCCGCGTCGCCATCGTTCAGCACGTCGAAATGGTGATAGAACGTTGCCGTCTCGTAGACCTCGGCCAGCGCAAGGCGGAACTCTTGGGCGAGCGCGACCATGTCATCGGGAAAAAGCCCTCGGCGCGCGTCCTGAAGCAAATGGAGCGCCTCAATGAGCAGATCGCGCCGTCGCGGCATATCGCTGAGAATCCCGGCGACACGATCGAGGGCCTGCGCGTCGGGCTGGCGGCCCTTCGGGGTGGCCGCGCCGCGGCCGCCTCGGCCCGGCGAGCGAAACTTCGCCACAGTGAGTTCGTTTCTAGTCCCGTCAGCCATCGTCTGCAAAGTTCCGGACAATCTGCAGTTCGATCACGTCGCCGTTGATTAGGTGCTTGCCTGCATTCTCGAAATTGACCGTGACCCTCGACCCGTCCACCGACTGAACCTGACCGAGACCCCAATCTGGTTGGTCCGGATGGCGCACCATCGCGCCGGGAACGATATCGAAGTACATGGTGAACGCGAAGACTCTGAGTAGATCAACTAACAGGAAAAAAGCGATCGATAATAACGTCCGGATTAGTTGGCGTACACATCCGCGTCGTCCCGGCGCCAGAGACCGGGGACGTAGTGGTGCAAAACCGTCTCTCGGGAAAAGAAATGGCGTACATGATCAACTTCCGGGTGCTGGGACTCTTGAGCTCGCGTATTTGCAACGATCTCATCAGTTCGGTCACAGAGAAAAAAAGCATAGGGCTCTTGAAGCACGACCCGAGCGAGATGCTCTGGGACATCGACGATCTTATAATTAGTGGTGCGTCCGAGGGCGTGGGCAAGCTGAAGTATTTCCTGCAAGGCGCCCACCGGCTGGGTAGTGATCCGCATACCGACGAGGCAAACGCTTATCGCGAGCTCAAATTCTATGATACAGCAGAGCTCAACCGCGACCGCCGCGAGGCCCGAAATCAGGCCCCGCGCGAACGGGCAGCGATGGATGAGATCGGCCTGGGTGTCTATCGCCGCAGTTCTGAGCGGGCGAGCTTAGCCCGCCCACCTGCTATTTCGTGATGATCTCCGGCCCCATCAGGGTGGTCGGAAGCCAGGTCGACAGGAACGGCACGTAGGTTACCAGGATCAGGAAGATGAACATGATCCCGACCCACGGCAAAGCCGCGCGGGCGACACTAAGAATCGACATGCCTGCGACGCCTGCGGTGACAAACAGGTTGAGGCCCACCGGCGGCGTGATCATACCGATCTCCATGTTGACTACCATGATGATGCCCAGGTGGATCGGATCGATGCCGAGCTGGATGGCGATCGGGAAAACGAGGGGAGCGACGATTACGAGTAGCCCAGACGGTTCCATGAACTGGCCGCCGATCAATAGCAGGATATTGACCACCACTAGGAACATTATCGGTCCAAGGCCCGCCGCGAGCATCGCCTCGGCAACCGCTTGAGGGATCCGTTCCTCGGTCAGTACGTGTTTCAGGATCAGCGCGTTCGCAATGATGAACATCAGCATGATGGTCAGTTTGCCGGCCTCAAACAGCGTCTTTTTGGTGTCTGGATGCCATAGCACCTGGACGATCCTGAGGACGATGTTTCGGACGCGCGATCCACTGTCCGAGAACGGGCCCATGTCGCGATAGACGAAATTCGCGATGATGAACGCGTAGACCGCGGCTACAGCGGCGGCTTCCGTCGGCGTAAAGATGCCGCCGTAAATTCCGCCTAGGATAATGACGATGAGTAGTAGGCCCCAGAACGCATCTGAGGCTGCTGCCCAGAGTTCACCCCAGCCGGCCCAGTCTTGTTTTGGCAGGCCGCGGAAACGGGCTACAGCATAAATACCGGCCATAAGCATTAGGCCTGCGACGATGCCAGGAATAACCCCGCCAAGGAACATGCGCCCGACTGAGACGTCGGTGGCGGCGGCGTAGACGACCATCACGATGGACGGCGGAATTAGAATCCCAAGCGTACCGGCGTTGCAGATCACGCCCGCTGCGAAATCACGCGTGTAACCGACTTCGCGCATGCCGGCGATGACGATCGAACCGATCGCCACCACGGTAGCGGGTGACGATCCTGACAGTGCCGCGAACATCATGCAGGCGAACACGGACGCGATGGCAAGGCCGCCGCGCACGTGACCTACGAGCGCGATGGCGAACCGGATGATCCGACGCGCGACGCCACCCGTCGACATGAACGAAGAGGCGAGAATGAAGAACGGAATGGCGAGGAGGGTGTAGTGGCCCTCGAACGCCTGGAACAGCGTTCCGGCGATCGAGGCGAGCGAGCCGTCTGAATAGAGCAGAAGGAAGAAGATGCTCGACAGCCCGAGCGAGACGGCGACCGGCACGCCGATTGCCATTAGTCCGATGACTAGCCCGAAGAGAAGCGCGACCTCCATCGGTCAGGCCTCCCGCCGGGTGGTGTCGACGCTTCCTTCCGCCTCGTGGGAGGCGACCAACGTCGCGGCTTCGCCGCGTGCAATGCGCACGCCGACCTGAATGAAACGGAACGTCAGCAGGAACATGCTGAGCGGGAGAACGAAGTAGGGAATGAAGCGCGGCAGCTTGTCGTACTTCTCGCCGTAATTCATCCAATCGGAAAGAAACTGCAGGAACCCGGGCATCGGTATGTCGTTCACGATGAGGAAAGTCCGCGTCGATGCGGACGGATACCAGTACTGCCAGCTGCCGATCAGCATCAGCACGCTGAAGGTCAGGCAGCAGGCGACGGAGGCGAGCCCCAGCACCTGCGGCTGCCGGGGCCGACGCGGACGATCAGCATATCGACGCCGAGATGCAGGGTCTTCTGACGCCGTAGGCCGCACCGAGCAGCACCAGCCAGGCGAAAGGAAGACTGTCGTCTCAAGCGCCCACAGGATGTTATCGTTGAAGATATAACGCGCAATAACGTTGGCGAACGTGATCACGGTCATCAGCCCGAGCAGGACGGCGATGAGCGTTTCCTCGATTCCGTCCGACCATGAGCGCGGGCCGATTTGAGACTGTTCCGACATATCCCGTTGCCTCCGAACAATTTGATCTTCGCTGCTCTTCTTGTCGGGTGCTACCGATCAGAGGCCCGCGGCCGGTTTGAGCGCCGGCCGCAGGATCGTCTTTAGTATAGGATCGTACGCTCGATCAGCTGCCGCCGTTGGAGGCGAGGGCGGCTTTGACTGGCGTCGTTTCCGATGCCCTTCTCGAACTTCTTCCAGACCGGTTTCATCGCTGCGACCCAGGCAGCACGCTGCTCGGGCGTCAGCTGGCGAACTTTGCCGCCGGCCTTGGATGTTCCGCTTAGCGGCTTCGTTCACGGCGGTAGACTCTTGTTCCGCTCATCCGTGACTTCCTTGATGATCTTCGCCAGCTTGTTGCGGACGTCGGGCCTCAGGCCGCTCCACCATTGCCGCCGGCGACGACGAGATAGTCGATGATGCCGTGGTTGGTTTCGGTCACGCCGTCCTGCACTTCGAAAAATTTGCGGCCGTAGATGTTCGACCAGGTGTTTTCCTGACCGTCGACGACCTTGGTCTGGAGGGCGCCAGACTTCGCTGAACGCCATTTTCTGCGGGTTGGCCTTGAGCTGCTGGAATTGCGCGACCAATACGTCCGACTGCTGGACGCGGAATTTCAGGCCCGCGGCGTCTTCCGGCTTGATGAGCGGCTTACTAGCCGACATCTGCTTCATGCCGTTGTGCCAGAATGCAAGTCCCTGAAGCCCGCGACGCTTCATCGAATCTTTTCATTTTCTTGACCGGCCGGCGAATTTCTGGAAACGGTCCACCGCGTTGATGTCGTTGAACAGGAACGGCAGGTCGAAAATCCGAAAACCTTAGTGAACTGCTCGAACTTCGACAGCGACGGCGCGGCGAGCTGAAGATCATTGTTGAGCAGCGCCTCCATGGCCTTGTCGTCATTGTAGAGGCTCGAGTTTGGATAGACGGTCATACATGCGACGCCGTTCATTTCTTCGTTGACCTGCGGCGACAAGCGCCGCGGCGATGCCCTTCGGATGCTTTACCGCATTGGTGACGTGACTGAACTTGGATGTGCATCTCACCCGGATCGCACTTGGCAAGGGCCGGTGATGCGAGTGCTGCCAGCGACATGGAGGCAAGCGCACCTACTATGAACTTGTGCATTCGGTATCTCCCTAATCAATCGTTATCGTTTGTCCAAGAAAATATGCTCTATTGCAGCTGGAAGGACGCACCTTAGCAAAGTTGCGACCGAAGCAGACAATATCACATACCTTATACCACGATATAGGCGGCGTCGCGCATTCTAAGGTATTGGCGCTGATAGGGGGGGGAGCATCGACGCGCTCTTCTCTTGCAGGAAATTAAAATTGACAGCCGCGGCAAGCGGGAAACGCGTGAATATGGCAAAGAGCTGCTCGACCGGCTGGACCCGATCCTCGATTCCCTGCTGGCGGACCGCTCAATGCCACAGCGTGCAGCCGGCTGCGCGATCAGTTGTGGGCCGGCAATCAGCGAATCCAGATCTGCGCCTTCGCGAGATTTTCGAGAAATTGAGCCCCGAGCCGCTATCGAACGGGCGAAACTCCGGCGGTTTCATATGCCGAGGTGCTTGCCGGTGCGGAATCGCATTCATACTCCGCGCTGAATTATAAAAATTTCTGGCTGACATGACGTCCACGCTCTCCCCATTACCGGCCGTCGGAAGATGAGCCGTTCATGAATGAGGTAATGCTCGAATATTTTCGCCAGAAGCTTCTGAGCTGGAAGACTGAGTTGCTGCGTGATGCGAACCTGACGCTGAAAACCTCCAGGAAGAGAACTGGAGGAGGCAGATGCGGCGGACCGGGCGTCGACGGAACCGGAGGTCAATCGAATTGCGGACGCGGGACCGAGCTAGGAAACTGATTTCCAAGATCGACGAGGCGCTGGATCGCATCGACAAAAATTCCTATGGCTATTGCGAGGCAACCGGCGATCCGATAGACGTTAAACGTCTCGAAGCTCATCCATGGCGACGCTCAGCCTAGAAGCGCAGGAGCGTCGCGAGAGGCTGGAGAGGACCAAGCGGGACGATGACTGACGATCGTGCCGAGACGTTCCAGTCTCTCAAGAGCGGACACAGGATGTCTAAAATCTGATATCACTAGGGGCTGCCCGACGACCGTAATCTGGCCGCGTCAGCCGTAGAGGCATTAATCGCCTGGAGCTGTTTTCGCTCGAGATCGAATTGTACGAGCCGATGTTCACCGGCCAGATGACGCCGGAGTCCTGCAGTTCGCGCACCGGGTTAATCTGAATCTCTTGGCGGTCATGCAGCACCAGATTGACGTTCGAGGACGTTGAGTCGCTATGCTGGCGAAATTCAGATCAATGGTCTCCTCGTGTGAAATTGCACTTTAGTCGACCGAGTTGCCTGAGTTGTCGTGATCTATTAGCGAGGCTGGGTCGATAGCCTGCTGCTGAGAGGCGTTTCAATTCCATGGAATTTCTTTGTCCTGAAAGTTTGGGCGTTTAGCCGTGCCGAGGAAGTCGCATTCTAGATTTCCGCGCTATCTAAGATCGCCATCTCCACCGTGGCGGCTTGGAAGACGGATGTGACCTGGTCTAGTGCGGTATGGATCGCACCTGAATTTACGCCGCCGAAACCGGAAGCGATGTCGTTGTGCACGGCAGATTCTTGCCGGTCGGAATGTCGGAATTCTTGCTTACTAAAGTTAAAATGCTGAGGAAGCAAGTGTGTCGGTGCCGTTCAGTCCACGCGTCGAGCCCATAAAATTCAAGCGTATTGTCCCATAGGATCTGCCGCCGCCGTTTCTTGCCGACGGTGGCTGCGGATAGGAAGTCGTTAACGGCTCCCGCGCCGGAATCAAAGTGGGGGTAATCGGTGGCGAACAGGATTTTTCCGCGCCCAGCTCTTCTGACGGCGAGCGGGATCGTCGGATCACCCGGGTCGCACGTCACCGCGCACTGCCGGTAGAAATACTCGTCGGGCGCATCAGGCCCTTCATGTAGCCACCCAGCTTAGGATGCTCGAAATGATCGTCGAGACGCGAAATTCAGTATGGCGCCCATGAGCAGCCTGCCTGAAGAAGCCAACTTTCATCGACGGGTGACGTTCGCATACGCCGCCGCAGATCATCGCCATCATCGCCATCATCTGCTCGAACGGGTGCGATGACGTGATGGAAAGTATAGCTCTCCGGTACGGTCATGCCGCCATAGCGGTCGCCGCCGGCAGTCGAGGGGTCGCCCGTTGACTCGTGTATCACCAGCGGCACGCCGAGCTCCTCTACAGCCGCGTAAAATGGTTCGCGGTCGGGGTGATCCAGCCGTTGCCCGCGGCCGGATTGGGGCGTAAGCAAACCGCGACGGCACCTAGGTCGCCAACGGCCCGCTGCGCCTCGCGGATCGCCTCGTCGATATCGAAGAGCGCAATGGGCGCCACGAACTTGAGTCGGTCGGGAAACGCGCCGCACCAGTCCGCCATCCAGCTGTTGTAGGCCCGCATCATGGCGTGAGCGAAATCGGCCTCCTGGTATCCCGCTACCAGCGTCGCCGACGGGAATAGGACGGCGAGACGAATGCGTTCCTTGTTGAGCACCTTGATGCGGCTGTCGGGTGGCATCGGCTTGCGAACGGAAATTTCCTTTGGGAACGGCGGGTGCTGGCAGTCACCAACGAAAAATCGGCGGTTTTTATCTTCATTCAGTCCCCAACCTTGAGTGCGGTCGCGAAAGGCGGGTTCGAGATACTCCAAGAACATCACGTCCTCTTCGTGAACATGACCGTCCGCGTCTATAGCTGTATAGTCTGCCGCCGCGACGCCGGACTCTTGCGTCATCGTCGCATTATTGCTCATCGTGGTGTTCCCCCTGGTTTGCCCCGCTATTCGACCGAGTATGGCTCGTTTCCGTCGAGACTATCCGAAATCGCCACGCGGATCGCCACCTCGTTGATCTGTTGGGCGCTGCCGCTCCCCGCTAGATGGAGTGCATGCGCCGCCGCAGTGACCATCGCCGATATAGCCTGCTTTCCCGGTATCGCGCCCAGAGGCATCGGCATGATCGCGCACTAAGGCTATCTCGGCATCCGAAAATAAATTTAGCGGGTGAAAAAACCTCTCAGCTTGGCCGATATTCCACGCACCTTCGAGTCCTAACGCTGATTGGTCGCCGGAATAGAGATTGTCCGCCAAAGCCTTTCCGGCGTCGCCGGCATCTCGACGTCTCGGACACCGAAGTCCTTTAGCGCGTCGCACACTGCATTGATGAAGGCCGCGGTAGCAGAAACGGTCGCGCCCTCGCCGCCGCCCTTTACGCCAAGCGGATTAAGCGCGGTCGGGACCTCGTGCAGCAGCGTTCCGAACGACGGCAAATCGTCGGCGCGCAGCAGCCCGTAATCCATGAACGATCCCGCGATTAGCTGGCCGGTCTCAAGGTCGTAGAGGCCGTTCTCGATGATCGCCTGACCTACGCCCTGCGCGATTGAGCCGTGCGCCTGGCCCGTCAACACCATCGGATTGATGGCCCGGCCCGGATCGTCGACGGTCACGTGGGCCACGATTGTCAATTTGCCGGTTGCCGGGTCGATCTCGACTTCCGAGACTGCGCCGCCGTTAGGGTAGGCGGCGGAACGCCCTCGAAACAGCGAGTTTGCGGTTAGCACGCCGTGTTCTGCGCTGGCCGCAGCCTCAAAGATAGTGACAGTCCGGTCGGTTCCCGTGACGCGGTACACGCCTTCCAAAAAGAGAATATCCTCGACCGCGGCCTCGAGCAGCGCGGCGGCGCGTTCCCTGCCTTTTTCGATCACCTCTTCGGAGGCCTCTCGCATGACGATGCCGCCTAGCCGCATGGAGCGGTCCGAGTGGGAGCCGCCGCCGACCGGGACGACGTCCGAATCGCCGGTCACGATTCGCACCGCCTCGTACGGCACGCCAAGGAGCTCGGAGACAAGCTGTGGGAAGACTGTTTCGTGCGACTGGCCGCTCGAGTGGGTGCCGATGGGGACATCCACGGTGCCATCAGCGTTCACCCGCACCTCTGCATATTCGACCGGTGCTCCGACCGGCGCTTGAATATAATTGGCATAGCCGATACCGCGGCACATTCCGCGCGCGGCTGCCTCGGTCCGTCGCGCCTCGAAGCCCAGCCAGTCGGCCGCGACGAGCACCTTGTCCATGGCGACCTCGAACTCGCCGCAGTCGTAAGCAGTCCCCATCGGGTTCTCGAAGGGGAATCCGTTGGCCGTGATGATGTTGCGGCGGCGCAGTTCGATCCTGTCGAGGCCCATTTCGGCTGCCGCCATGTCGATCAGCCGCTCGACGACGTGCATCGCCTCGGGCCGACCCGCGCCGCGATAGGGGCCCGTCGGCACGGTGTTGGTGAGGGCGCCCCGGATGCGAGCATAGCACGCCGGGATTTTATAGACCGACGGCAGCAACCGCGGACCGTTCGATAGCGGCACAAACGAGACCGTATGTGCGCCGACATTGCCAACGAGATCGGCGCGCAGCGCAAGGAAGTTACCCTCCGCGTCGAGTGCGAGCGCCGCCTCGGTATGGAGGTCGCGCGCCTGGTAGTCGGTGACGAACGATTCTGCCCGGTCACCTGTCCATTTTACGGGACGATGGAGCCGCTTTGCCGCCCAACACACCAGCACGAATTCTGGATAGAGCAGGTTGCGCGGCCCAAACCCACCGCCTACATCCTTGGAGGTGACGCGGACCTGCGGGGGCTCTAGGCCGAACATCTTGCATAGGATCTGCTTGTGTCGGTGAACGCCCTGACCGCCGGCGTGGAGCGATAGCTTGCCGGCGGCCGCGTCCCAGTCGCCGAGGGCCGCGCGTGGCTCCATTTGGCAGTTTACGATGCGGTTGTTGAAGAACCGCGCCGCGACTACGTGCGCGGCCTTCGCGAAAGCGGACTCGACCGCAGCCGAATCTCCCATCTCGGAATCGAGCGGCAAGTTGCCGGCGCACGCGTTCCACACCTGCGGCGCGTCCGGCTCGAGAGCGGCGAGCGCGTCGGTCACCGCGGGAAGAGGATGGTAGTCGACGGCGACGAGATCTGCCGCGTCGCGTGCCTGCGTCGCCGTCTCCGCGACGACCACGGCGAGGATCTCGCCCATGTGGCGGACCTTATCGCGCAGGATCGGCGGCTGCGGCGCATCGAAAGGCGCGCTGCCGTCGCGGTTGACGAAGGCCGGGTTCTGCCAGTCGACGGCGCCGGCTGGGTTCGCGACGTGAGCGAGATCGCCGATGCCGTCCGCGACGTAATCCGCCCCGGTCAGCACGGCGACGACGCCAGGCATAGACGTGGCGGCCGACGTTTCTATGTCGCCAATCTTCGCGTGCGCGTGCGGCGAACGCACCATGGCGGCATGGAGTTGGCCCGGCAGGTTTATGTCGTCGGAATATTCGCCAAGACCGCGCAGCAGGCGCAGGTCCTCGCGCCTGCGCAGCGGCGCGCCGACGCCCTTCTTAGTGCCACCGTCTGATGTCATGCGTTCTCGAGCGCGTATAGACCGTCGTCGGTGCGGTTAAGCTGTCCCGCCTTGCGCAGTTTGTCGAGCGCGCGTACGACCTCGCGCCCGTCGCGCGAGCCGACGGCGGAGACCAGTGAGCCGAACGATTTCGGGCCGTCCGAAAGCGCCGTCTCGACCGTCTCGTGCGTCTTTTCGCCCATCGCGGGCACCGTTGGTACTTGATGGTCCAGCGGCTTGGCGCCGAGCGGCATGGTCAGGTCGAAGCCCGCCTTGGCGCCGGTGTGCCCGCCGCCGAGCGACGGGTCGAGGGGGATGGTGCGGAAGCCGGTCTCGACGATCAGGTCGCGGTCGGCCTGGAACCGGGTCGCCATCGCCCAGTCCATTTGCGTGTCGGAATAGATGTCGATGTCGGGATCGACGACGAACACGTGCTTCACGTTCGACATACAGCCCATGACAGCGGCGATGGCGTTGCGCGCTTCACCGGGCACGCGCTGGCGGATGGCGACGCGGGCGTTGAACGATCCGCCCGAGGACGTGGTGGCTGAGACGGCGACTGGCTCGCGCACCGCTGTTTCCAGCGCCCGCCAGATCGTCACCTCTGCGCGGATCGCGTTGAGTTGGGTCGTGTCAGTCCGGCCGATATGCTCGCCCGAAATCGTTGAGGTCTGAAACAGCGCATCCTTGCGGTGAGCGATCGCGGTGAGATGAAACACCGGATTGCGCTTCATCACGCCGTAATAGCCGAGGAATTCGCCGTAGGGGCCTTCGGCCTCCGTGTAGCCATCGTCGATATAGCCTTCAAGGACCATCTCGACGTCGGCCGGCACGCGGATGTCGCTGGTGACGCACTTGACGACCGGCAGCGTCGCGCCGCGCATGCGGGCGACCAGCGGCAGCTCGTCGACCGGCAGGCGCATTACTGCGGCGA
Organism: Alphaproteobacteria bacterium; assembly: GCA_038131485.1. Classification (GTDB taxonomy): domain Bacteria; phylum Pseudomonadota; class Alphaproteobacteria; order MPNO01; family UBA830; genus JAYQUR01. The sequence goes on along the minus strand of JAYPPO010000003.1, from coordinate 152,553 downwards.
CATGGTCGCACGGGTGCGCGCCAACAGTGAACGCGACCGGCAGTTTTTCGCCCTTGGCTGCGCATTTCTCATATATTGAACGAAGGTCGCTCGGCGCGACGAGATCGATCCCCGTCTCGTGCCTGCCGCGCAGCATCAGGCGCCGCGCGCCGGTATTCGTCCAGCCGGTCTCGGGGTTGATGACGTAGTCGAGCGACGACGAGATGTAGGGTCCGCCGTCCATCGCGTGCTGCAGGTGGACCGGGAGCTTCGTAAGGTCGGCGTCGTCGCCTTCGAGGATCACCTGGTGAACCGGCGCTTCCTCCGACGAGAGCTCGACGATCTCCTGCGGCACGGCGAGGCGCTTGAGGACCTCCTGCAGGAGCCCGCCGGACTCCACGCCGAACGCGACCTCCATGCGTCGGCGGCCGCCGGTGACGCTGCCAACGACTTCGGCGCCGTCGGGGCCGGCATTCTTAAACAGGACCGCTTTCGGATTGCCGTCCATCTTCGCCGCCATGTCGATGAGATCTACCTTGCTGTCGATGACGTCTACTTCGCCGGCCTCGATCATTGCGTCGATCGCGGTGCGCAGCCGGAAGGCGTCGAGATCGGGAACCGGGTCGTTCTTTAGCGATGTGGCCATTTGTTCCTCCCTGAGGGACAAATATTAGGCGTTCGGCCGCGCCCGCTCCAGCCCCGTTGCACACCTAACCCGGCCACGCGACAATCGGCGGGAACCGAGGGAGAGAAGCGATGGCGAACCCCGCGCCCGGCTATAAGAAGAACCCCGACTACCATATCCGCATGGAACCGTCGCCGCGGCGCGTCCGCGTGCAGTTCGGCAACGAATGGATCGCGGACTCGACCGAGATGATGCTGCTCTACGAGGTCAATCATCTGCCGGTCTACTACTTCCCGGTGAAGGACGTCCGCCTCGACCGGTTGCATCCGACCGAGCACTCGACACACTGCCCCTACAAGGGCGACGCGTCTTATTGGACCATCGAGGCTGGCGGCAAGACGGCGGAGAACGCCGTTTGGGCCTATCAGGAGCCGTTCGACGAGATGGCGGCGATAGATCTGCAGGACTACTGTGCGTTCTACTGGGACCGTGTCGATCGCTGGTATGAGGAGGACGAGGAAATCTTTTGTCACCCGCGCGATCCGTATAATCGCGTCGACACGATGCTGTCGCATCGACCGGTCAAGGTCGTGCTTGGCGGCGAGACGGTGGCCGAGACGGAAAACGCCCGATTCCTGTTCGAGACGCATCTGCCGACGCGCTACTATATCCCGCGTGAGGACGTCCGCATGGACCTTCTGACGCCGACGGATACGCAGACTCAGTGCCCTTACAAGGGGGCGGCGTTCTACTGGTCGGCGACTGTCGGAGGCGAGACCTATGAGGATATCGTCTGGTCCTATGAGAACCCGGTGCCGGAATGCCCGAAGATCAAAGGGCTGATGTGTTTCTACAACGAGAAGGTTGACTCGGTCTTCGTCGACGGCCGGGAAATGACCAAGCTGGAGACCAAGTGGTCGAAGTAGAGCGCGTCTGGCCCGCCGCTATCTCTGCGAGACGCGCTTCTCAGACGTCGAGCAAAGCCGTCCGATCCTTGGGGCTCACGCGTCCCGCCGCGTAGGCGACGAAAGGGTCTAGGATTTCGAGACCCATGCAGCAGCCTCTCAGCATACTCCCCAGGCGACGGTGTGCGCCTCGTCTTGGTCGTGATGACGCTGACCCTCAATGGCCATTGTTTGGAAAAAAGACGCCAAGCATCAGAGACGGTTCGCGTGACGAAGATCAGCAAACACTAGCGCTATCAGCAGAGCGTGAAGGCAAGGGCCATCCAGCGCGACCTGAGGTTGAGCTCGGGCAGGGTTTTGACTACTAATTTCTAACACCCACGGAATACTATAAGGACCCTCCGCAAGTGATTGGAAGACCATGGCGATTTTCGAGCGTTCCTCTTTTCGCCTCTGACGCGCTCGACCGGCTCGCAGATTACAAGGGTTATCGCGAGGCCGAGCCATATCCACATCTCGTGCTCGACGGCCTGTTTAATCCCGAGGCACTTCGGGTCATTCTGCGAGAGTGGCCAGAAAAAGACCCGAAGACCCACGAGACCCATGATGACGGGACTTATGTGAAGAAAAAGATCGGCACGACTTGGCGAACTAAATTCGGACGTCAGACTTTGGGTTATTTCTCCGAGCTGGGCGGGCCTCAGTTCTTGCAAGCCCTCGAAGCGGCCACAGGTATTCCGGGCCTTATGCCTGATCCATATTTGTTGGGCGGAGGCCTTCATGCCACCCAATCAGGGGGGCGGCTGGCGGTGCACGCCGACTACAACCAGCATCTTATTTGGAAGGTGGACCGCCGCCTCAACCTGCTGACGTACTTGAACGAAGGTTGGACGGAAAAGAACGCCGGCTGGCTAGAACTTTGGGACAGCGAGATGAAGGCTTGTGTAAAGCGCGTATTGCCGGTCTTTAACCGGACCGTCATATTTTCTACCACGAGTTTTTCTTGGCATGGACAACCGGAGCCCATCGTCGGCCCTCCGAAATTGCGGCGAAAATCAATCGCGCTGTACTATTTCTCTAACGGCCGTCCCGATGAGGAAGATTGGTCGGGGTCGACGGAGGAGCATTCAACTATCTGGAGAGAGCGTCCCGACGCGGGATACTAGGAATACATATGATTAAGTCTTGTGCGCTTGACGATCCGGCCGTGGTGCACGGCGATGATCGGATCGCTCAGGTAGCTTCAGAGCGGCCTACAACCCGGCCTTCGTCGGCTCCTCTCGACCATCGAGACGTTCGGCGATCGCTAGCACGCGCTGCATCGATCGGATGACCGGACGCTCGATCAGCTCGCCGCCTACCAACAGAAGCCCTGTCGAGTCTCTCTCGAACGCCTCTAGAATCTGCTTCGCCCGCTCGATCAGGTCGGGCGACGGCGAAAACACGCCGTTAATGACTGGGATCTGCTTCGGATGGATAGACGCCTTGCCGGTGAAGCCCAGCGCGCTCGACATCTCGGCTTCCAGCTTGAGCCCCGCCTCGTCGTCGAGGGTGAGGTAGGGCACGTCCAAGAGGTCGAGACCGTAGCGGGCAGCGGCGTGAACGACGCGCGAGCGTGCGTACAACATTGTCTCCCACGTCTTCTCGGCGCGCAGGTCGGCGGACATGTCGACGGCGCCGAAGAGCAGCGAGTCGATGCGGGGCGACGCGTTCGCGATCTCCATCACGTTGGCCAGCCCGTCGGTGGACTCGATGATGACGTGGAAGCGAATATCGGCGCATTTGCCCTGCAGCAGCTCGTCGTAAAGCCGAATCTCGGCGGCCGAGCCAGGTTTGGCGAGCAGCAGCGCCTTTGGCGGCCGCGCGCAGTCGCGGAGCGCGAGGATGTCCTTAAGGCCTTCGGGCGTCGAAAGCGGGTTTATTCGGACCATGGTCTCGACGTCGCCTGGCCGGTCCTTTTCGAATAACGGGAACGTCAGTTCGCGCGCCTCGTCTTTCCGCGGCAGCGGCACGGCGTCCTCGATGTCGACGCAGACGATGTCCGTGCCGCTTTCCAGCGCTTTCTCGAAACGGTCCGGCCGGAGGCCCGGGACGAAAAGCAGGCTGCGGCGGGGGCGGAATTCCCTCTCGCTCATCGTTTTGCCCTCAGCCCTGGAAAACCGGTTCGGGGATGCCTTTGATCTCCGTTTCGACCGCGAAGATCGAGCCCGCATCCGGCTCGCGCGCGAAGTCCTCTTCGGTGAAGCGTGTCGATGCGGTCGTGACGTAAAGCGTCGTCAGGTCGGCGCCGCCGAGCGCCGGGCACGAGGTGAGGGAAGCGGGGAACCTGTACTCCCGCTCCGCTTTTCCGTCGGGGTCGTAGCGCCGCACCATGCCACCCCGCATGTGCGCGATCCAGACGAAGCCTTCCGCATCCACAGTTGCGCCGTCTGGGACGCCTTCCTCCGACGGCACCTCGAGGAACGTGCGGCGGTTCTCGATGGTGCCGGATTCGAGGTCGAAATCGTACATCCAGACCTGATGCTTCAGGGAATCCGCGAAATACAGGATCGTGTCGTCCGGGCTCCAGCATAGGCAGTTCGAGATCTTCACCGGTCCTTCCATCTTGTGCACCGATCGGTCGGTATCGAGCCGCCACAGGGATGCCAGTTCTTCCATTTGCGGATCGTCCATGCCACCGCACCAGAAGCGGCCCTTGCGGTCGACCTTACCGTCGTTCATCCGCACGCGGTTCAGCCGCCCGTCGCCTTCCGGATCCGCGATATCGCGCCACGAGCCGTCGCTGAGGCCGATGAAGGCGAAGCCCATGCGGGTGCCCGCGATCAGGCGGTTGTCGGTCGCGAAGCCGATGGAGCCGATTTCCGTCTGGACGCGGATCTTCTTACGCTCGCCAGTAGCGGGTTCGAGCCTGTGGATCATCGGATTGCGGATGTCGACCCAATAAAGCGCCTGCTCCTCGACTGACCAGATCGGCGACTCGCCTAACAGGCACTCCTCTTTCGCAGCGACGTAGGGTTCCGACATGTCTTGTTCTCCCTCGAGTTCTTCGCTTGTTTACCCGCCTGTTGTATGCTCGCCGAAGCTTAGGGATGCAACCGGAAGGGACGGGGGAGATGGCGCGGTTAGAGGGGAAAGTGGCAATTGTGACGGGCGCTGCGCAAGGGATCGGAGCGGTTTACGCCCGGGCGCTGGCAGCGGAAGGCGCGAGTGTCTGCCTGTCCGATATTATCGATACGTCCGCCGCGGTTGCAGCGATCGAGGCCGACGGCGGCTCAGCCATCGGCATGAAGACCGACGTCACCGACGAGGCCGCCTGCGACAAAATGGTCGCCGAGACGGTCGATGCATTCGGCTCCGCAGATATCCTCGTGACCAACGCGGCCCTGTTCGCGGCCCTTGAGCGCCGGAGCTTCCTCGACATTGGCGGCGACGAGTGGGATCGCGTAATGCTTGTCAATACCCGCGGCGTGTTCAACTGTATAAAAGCCGCGGCGCCTACAATGAAGGAAAAGGGCTATGGCAAGATCGTTAATATCTCGTCGAGCACGATCTATTCCGGCGTGCCCCTGATGTTGCATTACGTCGCGTCGAAGGGTGCGGTCGATGCTATGACCAAGGCGCTCGCGCGCGAGCTCGGCGGTGACGGCATCCGCGTAAACACCATCGCACCAGGCTTCACGATGTCCGATCAGATCGAAGCGCAGCGCGACAAGCTCGAATTCTATGTAAATCTGAGCCTCTCGGGCCGCGCGATGAAGCGTGAGCAGATGCCGGACGATCTGATCGGCACGCTCGTCTTCCTCGCGTCTCCAGAATCCGATTTTGTGACCGGTCAGGCCATCATCGTCGACGGTGGCATGATCATGCATTAAGGCGCAAAAGGAAATCGGGAGAGGGAGGATGACCTTCGTCAGAAACGCTTGGTACGCCGCTTGCTGGGCGGGAGATTTGAAACCCGGCGAGGCGCTTGCGAAAACGATAGTCGGCGATCCGATGGTTCTGTGGCGGACGGATGCGGGCGCTGCTGTCGCGCTAGAAGATCGCTGCTGCCACCGCCACCTGCCGCTATCGCTCGGCCGCGTCACGGGCCCGACCATCCAGTGCGGCTATCACGGGCTGGAGTTCGACCCAACCGGCGTCTGCGTGCGCGTGCCTGGGCAGTCGCGGGTGCCGCCGAGCGCCTCCGTCGCGTCGTGGCCGGTCTGCGAGCGCCACAACGTGATCTGGGTGTGGCCCGGCGAAGCGTCGGCTGCCAATAATGCGCTTGTGCCGGATCTCTGGTGGCTCGACCATCCGAAGTGGACGCGGGCTGGTGGTTATTTGCATCTGAAGGCCGACTACCGCCTCCTGATCGATAATCTGCTCGACCTAACTCATGTGAGCTATATCCACCGCGAGACGCTGGCGGGCGATCCGAAGGAAGCGCTGGTGGCGGTAGAGACGACGCGCGAACACGACAGTATCCGGGTCGAACGCTGGATGCTCGGCTTCTCGGCGCCGCCGATGTACGACAAGGCTCGCAAGTTCGAGGGCGCGGTTGACCGCTGGCAGCTCATTAAATGGCGCGCTCCGTCAACTGTGACGCTCGATATCGGCTGCGCCGACGCTGGCACCGGCGCGCCGGAGGGCGACCGCTCGCACGGCATCTCGATGTGGTCAAACCACATCATCACGCCGGAGACCGAGAACTCAACGCATTATCACTGGTGCTTCGCACGCAACTACGCGCTCGACGACGATTCAGTGACGGACGTGCTGGTGAAAGGCGGGATGCAGACATTCATGGAGGATGTCGAAGTGCTCGAGGCCCAGCACGAGGCCATGAAGAAGGTCGGCGGCCGTCCAGTCGTCGACGTCAATATCGACAATGCGCCCCTGCAGTTCCGGCGCGTGCTCGACGAGCGTATCGCGGCCGAGAGGGATCCTGTGGCGGCGGAATGATTGACCACGGGCTCGTCTTCACCTGCTCATCGTGACGCTCCTCGCAGGAGCGTCGCAGAAGTGGGAGAAGAACGGCGAGGATCGGCAGCGTCCGAAGGGCTAAAACGCATTGCCTCCGAAGATAGACTGGCGTCTTAGATCACCGCGCTGATCAGAGACTTCGCCCCGACTTTCGTCGTCGGTCTCGCCCTTTCCGCTGGCCGACGCCCACGGGGCGATCTACGATCTCCTGAACGAACGACTCATCGGCGCTACCGTGCTGGTTCCCTGGGATGCCTAGTTGCCGCATAAACTGCTTGAAGCGCAACGACCCGTTGTGCTTGAACTGAAAGATAAGACGGGACATTGCGCGAAGACATGCCGCGTCTTCGCTGTAGGAAACACCGACAAAACGCATCGCCAAAAGCAAGAGGGGAGTGTAGATGGACAAGCTTACGAAACTTTCGGTTCCGGGAGTGCCGGAACCTGCTGGCAACACCTACAGCAACTGCATCGGCGTGGGGAACCAGATGTTCCTGTCTGGTATGCTTGCTGAAGACACCAGCGCTGCCATTTACGACCAGGCCGTATCCTGCTTCAGTCGTATCAAGCGGCTTATCGAGGCGGGCGGCGGCCGAATGGAAGACGTCGCGAAGCTCAACGTCTACCTCACCGATATGGCAGACCGGGCGGAATTCAGCAGGGCGCGCAGCGAGTTTTTCTCCGGGCGGATGCCGTGTTCGACGCTGGTGGCGGTTAGTGCACTAGCTGATCCCAACGCCAAGGTGGAAGTAGAGGCGACGGCCTTCATCGGCGCAGGGGTCTGACATCCTTTGCTCGCAAAGTTGCGGCGTGCACAATAAAAAACCTGAGCTAAGCGGAAGTTTCTGGCTAGGTAAGTGAGGTTGAACGGTTCGCCGTGCGTGATCCCGCGGCACTGATCGAGCGAGCGAACGGGTTTCTAGCCCGAGCAGTCGAGCGCATTGCGAGATAACCAGCCGAAGAACCTAGTACTGGTCTCCGGACGTACCGTTGTGCGTTCCTATCGCGTGTTGATTGATTAGGTGTGTAATCAATTGGCCGAGAAGGCCATCGAATCCGATAGTCCCCTGAAACTAGCGTCCGAGCGTTCAAAATTTTTGCTTTGGTTGTATTTTTCCCTTGAAAATTTCGACTCATTAACATACTATCCAAATAGTCAGTATTATCCCGACGGAAAAGAATCGGCAATTTTTAGCGGTTTTTCGACCGTTTATTCATTCCCGGAACGGAATATTTTGGGAGGCAACATGTCGAGCGAAGCGGTAGTTCAGATGGCATCGGGTGAACCCCGCATCGATTTCCAAACTAGTCCAGACAAGTACCGTCACTGGAAGCTCACGATCGATAAACGCGTTGCGCGACTCGCGCTGGATGTCGACGAGAACTCCACTCTGGTCCCGGGCTACGAGCTCAAGCTCAATTCGTATGACCTAGGTGTCGACATCGAGCTGTACGACGCGATCCAGCGGCTGCGCTTTGAGCACCCTGAAGTAGGCGCGGTCGTCGTGACGTCCGACAAGCCACGGGTGTTCTGCGCCGGCGCGAACATCCGGATGTTGTCGCAGTCGACGCATGCGCACAAGGTAAACTTCTGCAAGTTCACCAACGAGACCCGTAACGGCATCGAGGACGCGACCGACAATTCCGGCATGAAATTTGTCGCCGCGGTCAACGGCGCCTGCGCCGGCGGCGGTTACGAACTCGCGCTCGCCTGCGATCACATAATGCTGATCGACGACGGTTCGTCAACGGTCTCGCTGCCTGAGCTGCCTCTGCTCGCGGTGCTGCCAGGCACCGGTGGTCTCACGCGCTTGGTCGACAAGCGCAAGGTGCGTCATGACCGAGCCGATTTCTTCTGTACCACATCCGAGGGTATCCGCGGCAAAAGGGCGACCGACTGGAATCTTGTCGACGAGATCATCCCGCGGTCCAGGTTCGACGAGGAGGTCGCCGAACGCGCTGCCAAGTTCGCCGCCGCGTCCCACCGGCCCGACGGTGCCAAGGGCATCGCGCTCACGCCGCTCGATAAAACGATCGAAGAGAGCCGCATCGTCTATTCAACGCTGACCGTCGATATCAACCGCGACAATGCGACGGCGACGGTCAAGATCAACGCGCCGGAGATGGCGCCGCCGGCCGATGCCGCAGCGGTTGAGGCTGAAGGCGTCGCGTTCTGGCCGATGAATCTGGCCCGCGAACTCGATGACGCGGTTCTCGAGCTTCGCAGCAACGAGAAGGATATTGGCACCTGGATCTTCAAGTCCGAAGGCGACGCCGCAATGGTCGAGGCTGCAGACAAGGCGCTGCTTGATAATGCTGACAACTGGTTCGTCCGCGAAGTCTCGCTCTATCTTAAGCGGACGCTTAAGCGCATCGACGTCTCGTCGCGGTCGATCGTGACGCTTGTCGAGCCGGGTTCTTGCTTCACCGGCACGCTTCTGGAGCTCGTCCTCGCGGCAGACCGCTCCTTCATGCTCGAAGGCACGTTCGAGGACTCTAACGAGGCGCCGGCCACTGTTGCGCTGACGGGGATGAATTTCGGGCCGCTGACCATGCCGAACGGGCTTACCCGCATCGCGCACCGGTTTCTTAACGACCCTGACCAGGCCGAAAAGGCGAAGGACAAAATCGGCGTAGAGCTTGAGGCGGAAGACGCCGACAAGCTCGGTCTCGTCACCTTCATTCCCGACGACATAGACTGGGAAGACGAGGTGCGCCTCGCCATTGAGGAACGCGCCAGCTTCTCCCCCGACGCGCTAACGGGCATGGAAGCGAGCCTGCGCTTCGCGGGGCCGGAGACGCTGGAGACGAAGATTTTTGGGAGGCTGTCGGCCTGGCAAAACTGGATCTTCCAGCGGCCGAATGCCGCTGGCGACGACGGTGCGCTAAAGGCTTACGGCACAGGTCAGAAGGCATCCTACAACAAGCAGCGTGTCTGAAACGCGCCTGACTCCCTGAACAAAACAGAGAGACACACGCGTCAGAGACACGCGAGAGAGGAAGAACGACTGTGGCTTCGATCAATTACAACGAACGCATCCCCAACAACGTGAATCTCAGCGAGAACCGCCGCCTGCAGCGAGCGCTCGAGTCCTGGCTTCCTAACTACCTGAGCTGGTGGGACGAGCTTGGCCCCGAGGGCACTCAGGGCTACGACGTCTATCTGCGCACCGCGGTCGACGTGACCTCAGACGGCTGGGCGCATTTTGATTACACAAAGATGCCGGAATACCGCTGGGGCATCTTCCTCAACGAGCCTGTGCCCGACCGCAAGATTTCGTTCGGCGACCACAAGGGCGAGCCCGTTTGGCAGGAAGTGCCCGGCGAGTACCGCTCGACGCTGCGCCGCCTGATCGTCACCCAGGGCGACACGGAGCCGGCATCGGTCGAGCAGCAGCGGCTTCTCGGCCTGACGGCCCCGTCGCTCTACGACCTGCGGAACCTTTTCCAGATTAACGTCGAGGAAGGTCGCCACCTGTGGGCCATGGTGTACCTCCTGCACGCCTATTTCGGCCGCGATGGTCGCGAGGAAGCGGAAGCGATGCTGGAGCGCCACTCGGGCGATCCCGACCGGCCGCGCATTCTCGGCGCGTTCAATGAGAAAACGCCCGACTGGCTGTCGATGTTCATGTTCGCGTTTTTCACCGACCGCGACGGCAAGTACCAGCTCGCGTCGCTCGCCGAATCCGCGTTCGATCCGCTGGCGCGCACCTGCCAGTTCATGCTGACCGAGGAAGCGCATCACATGTTCGTCGGAGAATCTGGCGTCATGCGCATCGTCAAGCGCACATGCGAAGTGATGGACGAGCTCAAGACCGACGACCCGGAAGCGATCCGCCGCGCCGGCGCCATCGACCTGCCGACGATGCAGAGGTTCATCAACTTCCACTATTCGGTCTCCGTCGACCTGTTCGGTCAGGAGCTTTCGACCAACGCCGCCAACTACTACACGCAGAGCCTCAAGGGCCGCTTCCACGAGGAGAAGATCGACGATGATCATTGCCTCGTTGACGACCTGTATCCCGTTTTCATGCTGGAGGGAGAGAAGGTCGTCGAGCGCGACCAGTCGGCTCTGACCGCGATCAACGAGAAGCTGCGCCAGGACTATATCGACGACTGCCAGCGTGGCCTAAATCGCTGGAACAAGGTCATCGAGAAGCACGGCTACAATTTCCGCTTAGAGTTGCCGCACCGCGCTTTCCATCGCGCGATCGGCAACTTCGCAGAGGTCAAGGTCTCGCCCGAAGGCAAGGTCATAACCGAGGCAGAGTGGACCAAAAACCTAAACGACTGGCTGCCGACCGAGAGCGACCGCGAGTTCGTGAGGTCGCTGATGAAACCGTGCTACGAGCCGGGCAAGGTGGCCGGCTGGATCGCCCTGCCGGCGCGCGGCATCCACGGCAACCCGTTCGAGTACGAATACGTCAAGTTCAACTGAGCGATTCCCGAACGGCATCCGGCGGCCCTTTCAGCGGCTTTCGCATTTCCGGAGCAACGGGTAAAACAGATACCGATACCGCCGTTAGGTCGGACGGGTGAAGGGAGGGAAAGATGGATCGGAATACGGTCACGATCGACCGTTCGGGCGATGCGCCTGCTTTCTCATTTGCCGATTCGTTCAACGTGTCGGTCCATATGATCGACCGGCATATCGCCGAGGGCCGGGGCGAACGTATGGCATATATTGCCGGTAACGAGGAGGTGACCTACGAGCAATTGTGCGAGCGGGTGCACAGGTGCGGCAACGCGCTCCTTGAAACCGGTTTGCGCCCCGGCGAGCGATTGCTGATGATCGTCAAGGATTGTCCCGCATTCGTCTATCTCTTCTACGGCGCTGTGAAGGCTGGCATCGTTCCTGTCCCCATCAATACGCTTTTGCGCGCGCATGATTACGCGTACATGATCGAGGACTCCGCGGCTGCTGCGCTGGTCTACTCCCCGGAATTTGCAGCGGAGGTTGAACCTGCCCTCTCGGAATCGCCGCATAAGCCCCGATTCGTGTCTTTGACGGAAGGCGCCGGAGGGATTGGTGAACGCATAGCCGCCGCCCTGGACCGGCTGGAGCCGTATCCGTCGAGTCCGCTTGCAGATTGCTTCTGGCTTTATTCGTCTGGTTCGACCGGGCGCCCGAAAGGCACGGTCCACCGTCAGCGAGACTTGCTGGTCAACGCGGTCCTTTACAGTGATCCTGTCCTCGAGATCACCGAAGACGACATCATGTTCTCCGCGGCGAAGCTGTTCTTCGCCTACGGTCTCGGAAACTCGATGAACTTCCCGTTGACCTATGGCGCCTCTACGGTCTTGTCCGACGAACGTCCGACGCCGGAAATGACTTTTCGGATAATCGAGAAATACCGTCCGACCATCTATTTCGGCGTGCCGACGCTCTATGCCGCCCAATGCAGGGCGCTAGAGACGGAAACGCCGGATTTGTCGAGCCTCCGATTGTCCATTTCCGCAGGCGAATCGTTGCCGGCGCCAATATTCGAGCGCTGGAAGGAAAAGGTGGGTCATCCGCCGCTTGACGGGGTCGGTTCGACCGAAGCCACCCATATATTCATTTCCAACAGGATGCCCGACGCGAAACCGGGTACGAGCGGGCGCGTTCTCCCGGGCTACAAGGCCCGTATCGTTGACGACGACCTTAACGACGTTCCGCTGGGCGATGTCGGCCGCCTTCTCGTGCAGGGCGAATCCGTGGCGGCGTATTACTGGAACAAGCCCGATCGTACTGCCCAGACCATGCTCGGCGACGATTGGCTGAATACCGGAGATACATATACCCAGGATGAGGATGGATTTTTCGTCTATTGCGGCCGGTCGGACGACATGATCAAGGTGGGCGGCATCTGGTGCTCGCCAATCGAGATCGAATCGCGTCTCATTGAGCACCCGAAAGTGCTGGAGGCGGGCGTGGTTGGCCGCGAGGACGACGACGGCCTGGTAAAGCCGGAGGCCCACATCATCCTCAAGGATCATTCGGACGCGTCTGAAGCGCTTGCCGGCGAACTTCTGGAGCATTGCAGGACCGGTCTGGCGCGCTACAAATACCCTCGCTGGTTCAATTTCGTCGAAGACCTGCCGAAGACGGCGACTGGCAAGATCCAGCGGTTCAAGCTGCGCGCCTGACCGGCGCGGCGCGGCGAGGGGAGTAGCGAGATGTCCGGCATTCTGACCGATGCCCAGATCGAGGGCTACCGCGAGAACGGCTACATGGCGCCGTTCGACGGGGTCGACCCTGCAGAGGCGGCGGAGATGTGCCGCGACATCGAGGCGTTCGAACAGGCGGAAGGCATGGCCCCGTCCCGTCTCGTAGTCAAAGGTCATCTAGCGTTTCGGCGGGCACACGACTTCTGCTGCCATCCGGCGATCCTCGGCGTCGTCGAGGACCTGATCGGTCCTAACATTCGCGTCCTGTCCTCCCGGTTCTGGATGAAACCGGGACGAGACGGCTCTTACGTGTCCTGGCATCAGGATTCAGCCTATTTTGGACTCGAGCCCAACGATCTGGTTACCGTATGGTTGGCGCTGACCGACAGCACGCCGGAAAACGGTTGCGTCCGAGTGATTCCCGGCTCGCACCGCGGCAAGGCGCACAGCCATGTCGAGACATTCGACGAGAAGAACCTGCTCGCGCGCGGGCAGACCATCGAGGAGATCGACGACAGCAAGGCCGCCGATCTCGTTCTCAAAGCCGGGCAGTTCTCATGCCACCACGAGCGCATCGTGCACGGCTCGGCCGCCAACGATACCGACGCCACGCGCATCGGCCTCGCGTTCTTTTATTTCCCGACCTATGTGAAATCAACCATCGGCCGCCGCCCGGCCGGCCTCGTGCGAGGCGTCGACGAGTACGGCTATTGGGACGACGATCCGGTGCCGACGAAAGACCGCGATCCACTCGCCATGGCGCACATCCGCGAGGCGAGCGCGCGCTATACCGATCCGCATTATGCCCAGGAATCTGCCCGCACCGGCGAGTAAGAAGGGCGGGTAACCGGAGCCCCTTTTACCAGTGCGAGAGGGATACGCCCTCGAAAGGCGACCGGACGCCCACGAGGCTGTTGCCTGTGAGCGATCGCAGATAGACGATTTTGGAATCGGGTCCGCCGAAACTCACGCTGGCGATGTCGAGCAACAACTCGGCGCTAGGCTTGTAAAAGATCTAACGTTCGACGTTGCCTGCAGCGATGCGCGCGCCGTCCGAATCCTCGATGCGGACAAACCGGTCGGCGCGTTTCGGCGCACCGAGGCCGCTCGTCGCCTCCGGCAAGCGGTTCGAGCGGGTCTTGACGGTGATCTACAGCCGGCCCGCGGTGTCGTGAAAAACGAAATTCGCCCTCGACAGCGGCTCGCCGTCCACCTCGATGAGATTAGGGGGGAGCGCCCGTTCAGCGGGAAGCCGCGTGCACAGGAGCTCCAGGGGCGTCTATGATCCGTATCCGATTGAGGAAAAACGACGATGGCGTCACTAAAGATGTTGGGACCGGGCAGCCTGAACCTGCTGACCGCGAGCGAGGCCGCCGCGAGGATTGCCGCGGGCGAGCTCACGTCCGAGGCGCTGGTCTTGGACTGCCTAGCGCGCATCGAGTCGCGTGACGGGGCGTTGCATGCCTGGGCGTTCGTTGACCCAGATCTTGCACTTGAGCAGGCCCGTGCCTGCGACGCGGCCGATGCGCCCGTGGGACCGCTGCACGGCGTGCCGGTCGGCATCAAGGACGTGCTGGATACGCGCGACATGCCGACCGAATACGGTAGCGAGATTTATCGTGGTCACCGGCCCGCCGCCGATTCCGCCTGTGTCGCGGCGTTGCGTCGGGCGGGTGCGGTGCTGCTCGGCAAGACGACGACCACTCAGTTTGCGAGCCCAATCCCGGTCGGCGTCCGCAATCCGCATGACACCGAACGGACGCCCGGCGTGTCGTCAAGCGGCTCGGCTGCCGCGGTCGCCGATTTCATGGTACCACTCGCAAACGGGACGCAGACGGGTGGCTCGGTGATCCTGCCTGCGGCGTTCTGCGGCGTAGTCGGTTATAAGGCTTCTCTCGACAGGCTCGACAGGGGCGGCATCGCCGGGCTGAAGCTCTCCCTAGATACGCTCGGCTTGTTCGCGCGCTCGGTCGAGGATATCGCGCTGGTCTACTCGACGGTCACGGGCGATTCGGTTCACGCATCGGGCCGGCCGCGGATCGGGCTGTGCCGGACGCCCATGTGGGACGAGGCCGAGCCATGCGCGCAACAAGCGCTCGAACGAGCGGGGGGCGCGCTCTCTAAAGCGGGCTTCGAGGTAGACGATGTCGATTTGCCGCCTCCGCTTCACGGCATAGAGGGGCCGTTCCGAGTGATTTCCAACTACGAGGGCAAGCGCGCCCTTGCGTCGGAGTTTAGAGATAACATCGACCTGATGAACAATTGGATGCGTGATACCGGCGAGTCTAGTTGGTCGCACGACGACTATGCAAAGGCGCTGGCCGTCGCGGAGGAAGCGCGGGGCGCGATGAGGACGCTCTACGACGATTATCCCGTCCTGCTGACGCTATCGACAGCGGGCGAGGCGCCGGCGGACCTTGTCAGCCCCACCATGTCTTCGTTCAACCGGATGTGGACATTGATGCACGGCCCGACAATAACGCTGCCGGTAACGACCGGCCCCGCGGGAATGCCCGTCGGCGTCCAGCTCGCGGCCGGGCCAGGCGACGACGCGGCCCTGATCGCGCGGGCGGCGGACATATCCGAGATTTTGAGGGAAACGATGGTATGACCGAAAAGTATGAAAACCTGACCCAGCTCGGCGCATCGACCGGCATACCCGCCTCTCCTGAAGATGCGGTGCTGGAGCGCGTGCCCAACAACCAGTCGGACGCGGACTACGTCGCTCGCTTCTCGTGTCCCGAGTTCACGTCGATATGCCCGGTGACCGGTCAGCCCGACTTTGGCCATCTGGTGATCGACTACGTGCCCGGCGATTGGATCCTCGAATCCAAGTCGCTGAAACTTTACCTGGCTTCGTTCCGTAATCACGGCGCCTTCCACGAAGAATGCACGGTCGCAATCGCGCGGCACATTAAGGAGACGATCGATCCGCGCTGGATCCGCATTGGCGGCTACTGGTTCCCGCGCGGCGGCATCCCGATCGACGTGTTCTGGCAGTCCGGCAAACCGCCTGAAGACATCTGGATTCCCGATCAGGGCGTGCCGCCCTATCGCGCCAGATAATTCCGTTGGAATTTGCTCCGCCATACCATAAGGAAGCCCAGACATGACATCCAAATCCTCCACGCTGGCCGACAAGATCCGTAATAGCGACGACTTCGTCGTTGCGCCCGGCGTTTTCGATATGATTTCCGCGAAAATCGCCGACCGAATGGGCTTTCATGCGCTCTACATGACCGGTTCCGGCACGGTAGCCTCACATCTTGGCCTACCCGACGCCGGGATCGCGACCTACACCGACATGGTCTCGCGCGCAGGCCGCATCGCGTTGGGCACGCAGACGCCGCTGATCGCAGACGCTGATACCGGCTATGGTGGGCCAATAAACGTTCGCGAGACGGTGCGTGGCTACGAAATCGCGGGCGTCTCAGCGATCCAGATCGAAGACCAGGATTTCCCAAAGAAATGCGGCCACCTGTCGGGCCAAAAGCTAATCCCAGCCGAGGATATGGTGACCAAGATCAAGGTTGCGCTCGACAGCCGGTTTTCCGGCGACACGCTAATCATCGCTCGCACCGATGCGCGCAAGGCCGTCGGCAGGGAAGAGGCGCTGCGCCGCGCCGAAATGTACGTGGCGGCAGGCGCCGACATCTTGTTCTACGAGGCACCAGCCGACGTCGACGAGATGCGTGAGATCGGCCGCCGGTTCGGCTCCGAAGTGCCGTTGCTCTCAAACATGGTAAATGGCGGCGTGACGCCGGTGATGAAGCCCGCGGAGCTGGCCGAGCTCGGCTACCGCATCGCCATTTTCCCGTCGGCGGGCGTGCTCGCTGCCTGCGAGGCGCTTAACTCAGTCTACGGCGCGCTCCTCGAAACAGGCGATGCAGAGCTGGGTGGCGTCGAGCTTTTCCCATTCGCCGCCTATAATGACCTGATGGGCTTCGACGACATCGTCGAGTTCGAGGGACGCTACGAGCGCGGCGCCGACGCCTGATCGCACGGTATCGAGCATGCAGGTCTGGATCCCGAGAAATTTCATGATGTCACTGAGTCGGCCTCGAAAGTGTGGAATATTGGCACTCGCGGGCCGATGGGGCATAGTGATCCCATGGTCGGAAAGCTCAACGTTGATCCCGCCGAGAAACGCCCGCCCGTTGCGCCGGTCCTGCCGGAGCCGGACAAGCAGGCCGATCATCATCGGCAGGTGCGCCAGGCGCGCCAGACGGAGGTAATGGAGGATTATGTCGAGCTGATTGCCGACCTGATCGATTCCACCGGCGAGGCGCGATCGGTCGATATAGCCAAACGGCTCGGCGTTACTACGCCGACGGTGGCGCGTATGATCGGCCGACTGAAGGACTCGGGCTGGATCGAGACCCAGCCCTACCGAGCCATTTTTCTAACAGGCGAGGGCCGGCGGATCGCCGAGGCCTCTCGCCGCCGCCATCAACTGGTGGTGGATACCCTTACTGCGATTGGCGTCAGCGAGGAGACGGCGCGGGCGGACGCCGAGGGTATCGAGCACCATGTGTCGGGCGAGACGCTGGCCGCATTCGAACGGTTCTTGAATGGGCGCTGAGGCGGAACTCCGGTTGCCTATTCTATTCAGCGAATCAATTCTATATCGTGAGCCTATCCGTTGGGGTTTCGGCGAGAAGGCATGGACCCCAGATTACCCGTTTTCCCCATAATTCAAAACTGCCGTTTTTTGGGCTTCTCACAGGATCTCCACAACATGTTGTGGAAAATTCATGATCTTGTGGGGAATGTGGTTGACCGACCCTAGATGTTGTTGCAAACTCCACAGTCGTGGTTATCGGGGATAACTTATCCACAGCCGCTTGTGGAAAAGTCGAATGGGCCGCGGGGCGAGGTTAAAGCGTTGGAATACGGTAGTTTTTAGACCGATTCGCCTTTCAGCCTTAAAGCCTGCCAACCGACGTAGATAGGACCCAGGGGGCGGGTCTGCGCCGGAACCCTGAACTGCCCCCTGAAGTGTATAAATGGAGGTTGGGTGTGTTAGATCTTGTACAGACGGAACATGATCTCTTCCAGTCCAAACGGGGTATCAAGGTCAGAATAGATCGCAGCCGCGACGCAAATCTGACCGATTTCGGCAAGGCCGTTCTGTCCGACCGATATCTGATGCCGGACGAGGAATATCAGGATCTGTTCGCACGGGTAGCGTGCCATTTCGCGGATGATTCGGCGCATGCCCAGCGCCTGTACGACTACATTTCCAATCTCTGGTTCATGCCTTCCACGCCGGTGCTTTCGAACGGCGGCACGGAGCGTGGCCTGCCGATCTCCTGTTTCCTGAACGAGGCGAACGACAGCCTGAACGGCATCGTTGAACTGTGGAATGAGAACGTCTGGCTGGCCTCTCTCGGCGGCGGCATCGGCTCCTACTGGGGCAATCTACGCTCGATCGGCGAAAAGGTCGGCGCGAACGGCAAGACCTCCGGCATCATTCCCTTCATCCGGGTCATGGACTCACTGACGCTAGCGATATCGCAGGGGTCGCTGCGGCGCGGCTCGGCGGCAATCTACATCCGCGTCGACCACCCGGAAATCGAGGAATTCATTGAACTTCGTCGACCGACGGGCGGCGATCCCAACCGCAAGGCGCTCAACCTGCATCACGGGATTATCATCCCTGACGAATTTATGCGCGCAGTCGAGAATGACGAGGAATGGGCGCTCAGAGCCCGAAGGACCAGGCGATCATCCGGAAGGTGTCCGCCCGAAGCCTTTGGATTGCATGCTTTCGACCCGGATCGAGACCGGCGAGCCCTATTTCCTCTATATCGACCACGTCAACAAGGCGATCCCGGAGCATCAGAAGCTGTCGGGCCTCGAGGTCAAGATGTCGAACCTTGCAGCGAGATCACGCTGCCGACCGGCGTCGACAAGGACGGCGAGCAGCGAACTGCGGTTTGCTGCCTGTCCTCGCTCAACCTCGAGAAATACCCGATTGGCACGAACATCCAACGTTCCTCGAGGACGTGATGCGCTTCTTGACAATGTCCTTCAGGACTTCATTGAGAAGGCGCCGGACTCTATGTCGCGCGCGCTACGCGGCAATGCGCGAACGTTCTGTCGGCCTCGGTGTAATGGGCTTCCACTCGTTCCTCCAGAGCCAGGCCGTTCCGATGGAGTCAGTGATGGCCAAGGTCTGGAACAAGCGGATGTTCAAGCATATTCGCGAAGGTGCAGACGCCGCGTCGGTCACGCTCGCCGAAGAGCGTGGCTCGTGCCCGGACGCTGCCGAATACGGCTTCATGGAGCGCTTCTCGAACAAGATGGCGATCGCGCCGACAGCGTCGATCTCGATCATCTGCGGCGGCTCGTCGCCGGGCATCGAACCTAACGCAGCAAACGCCTACACTCACAAGACTTTGTCCGGCTCTTTTAGCGTCCGCAACAAGTACCTCAAGCAGCTTCTCGCTGAGAAGGGCATGGACGACGACGACACCTGGTCGTCGATCACTGTTAACGAGGGCTCAGTCCAACATCTCGACTTCCTGACGCAGGACGAGAAGGATGTATTCAAGACTGCGTTCGAGCTCGACCAGCGCTGGTTGATTGACCATGCTGGGGACCGGGCGGAATATATCTGCCAATCGCAATCGCTGAACGTGTTCCTCTCGGCCGACGTGCACAAGAAGACGCTGCACGACGTGCACTGGCGGGTGGCAGAAGGGCGTGAAGTCGCTCTACTACTGCCGCTCAAGTCGGTGGCGCGTGCCGAGAGCCACGCGTCGAAGTCGGTGACGGGCGCGACGGCCTACGGCACCGATGTGCCGGCCAATGTCGGAGGCCGCTGCCGCTTGCGGCTTCGTCCGAGAACGAAAACGATTACGAGGAATGCCTGAGCTGCCAGTAGGATACTCCGGGTAACTCTGGCGCGTAGGCCCCCACCGATACCGCGGCGGGGAGATATGTAGGAGTAAATTCAAGAAATGTCGCTGCTCGAAGCCGATCCGATATACAAGCCGTTCCGATATCCGTGGGCCTATGACGCGTGGCTGATGCAGCAGCGTGTCCACTGGCTGCCGGAAGAGGTGCCGCTCGCCGACGACGTCAAAGATTGGCACAACAAGCTATCGGCCGAGGAACGCAATCTTCTCACGCAGATCTTCCGGTTCTTCACGCAGTCCGACATCGGGGTGAACAACTGCTACATGAAGCGCTACTCGCGCGTTTTCCAGCCGACCGAGGTGCAGATGATGCTGTCGGCGTTCTCGAACATCGAGACCGTCCACATCGCAGCCTATTCACACCTACTAGACACGATCGGCATGCCGGAGACTGAGTACCAAGCCTTCCTCCGCTACAAAGAGATGAAGGACAAGTTCGACTATCTCCAGCAGTTCAACGTCGAAACCAACGAGAATATCATGCCAAGACGCTCGCTGTCTTCGGCGGCTTCACCGAAAGGCCTGCAGCTGTTCGCCAGCTTCGCGATCCTGATGAACTTCCCGCGGTTTAACAAGATGAAGGGCATGGGCCAGATCGTCTCGTGGTCGGTGCGCGACGAGAGCCTGCATACGGAATCGATCATCAGCTGTTCCGCACCTTCACCAATGAGAACCCAGAGGTATGGACCGACGACTTCCAGCGGGCGCTTTACCTCATCTGCTCTGAAATGGTAGAGCACGAGGACGCGCTCATCGACCTCGCCTTCGAAATGGGCGGCGTCGAAGGCCTCAATGGCTCTGAGGTGAAGCAGTACATCCGCTACATCGCAGACCGCCGCCTCAGCCAGCTCGGCCTGCAGCCAATCTTCCGCATCGAGAAGAACCCGCTACCGTGGATGGACGAGATGCTCAACGGCGCTGAGCACACCAACTTCTTCGAGAACCGCGCCACGGAATATTCTAAGGCCGCGACCCAGGGAAGTTGGGAGGAGGTGTGGGCGTAAGCCTTAGTTTCTGGACCGGGCATGAAAAATACGTCGTTTTCCGACGGGTTTTTTTTGGTTTCGCAGGTTTTCGAGGGAGCTACGCCGCCAACTTCCACTCCGCTACGCCGCAGCCAATATAGACCTCTTTCACCGGAGCGTAATCGATCAGGTCGAAGCCCTGGCTGCCAGCAGCGGCGTGCACGATTACCCAGTTGCGCACCTCGGCCCCGCCGTTGCCGGTGTTAGGCAGTCGGCGTTCAAGTTCCGCGGCAAGGTCGTCGTCTGAAGCATGCCGAAATAGCTCAATGCAGGCGCGGTCGAACGGCTCATCGATTTCGCCCATAGTCGGCTCGCCGATCGAATGGCTCAGCCCGCCCGTCGCTAGCACGGCCACCCGCAGATCGGCGGGAAACGACTCGATGGCTTTCCGCATCATGCTGCCCCACTCGACGCAGCGCTTGAGCGGTGGGAAGGGGGCTTCGAGGTCGTTGACTATGATCGGTACGATCGGAAGGCTGGGGTCGACGCCCATGCGCCACACGGCACGCAGAAGCCGTGATCGAGCGCCAGGCGGTGCGACAGCGAAGGGTCGAAGCCGCTTTCGAGCGCCGTTTTCAGCATGTGGCGGCCGAATTCAGGATGGCCTGCCAGCGTCTCGTGCGGGTAGACCTTCTTCATAAATGGCTCCGGCGGGCCGTCGTGTTCCTCGCCGATGCCGACGCAAAAGCTCGGCAGGTTGTTGATGAAGAAATTCACCCAGTGATCGGGTGAGACCATAACAAGCAGGTCCGGCTTCGCCGCCTCCAGCCGTCGCCCTGCCTCGCCGAATGCAGTCTCAAATCCGGATTTGATATCGGCCGGCAGAACGTCCCATTCTCGGGCGATCAGCGGACCGTGCGAGGCGGCGAAGGCGCCGACGAGCTGTCCCATGATCAGGCCTCCTCTTTCTGGGCTTCCGGCTTAAGCGCATGCAGCCGCTCTAGCAGCTCCGCGTCGCTCATGCCCGTCACCGTGCAATAGAACCGCAGCAGATAGGCGTTCACGCGCTTCGACAGTGCGCCGAGATCGCCGTCAATCACCTCCTGGCGGACTTCCGGCTTCAGCGGATATTCGCCCAGCACGGCATCGCGATCCTCCTTCCAGCGCTTCAACAGCGGCGGCGACTGTAGATCGAAGAACATCTTGCTCAGCCAGTAATCGGTCATGATCGTTTCCTCGCTCGGGTTGGCTGGATTTTAGTACGGCTGGACCGCGGTGGGAAACGGCGCAGATGTCGCAGGTGGCTCAGTCGTCGAACAGCCCGCGCGCCGCGAGCCATGCAACGCACGTCTCTACCGCTTCGGAGAGCTTCTCCGGCTGTCCGGCGTAATAGTGATTCGCGCCTTCGATGCGGGCGTAGGTCTTGTCGGCGCTGGCGGCGGCGGCGTGGATGCGCTGCACGTGGGGTGCCGGTACGGCGTCGTCGCCGGTATTCTCGATCGACAGGATCGGCACCGTCACGCCGGCCGCGCATTTCTCTCCGTCCGCGTTGGAATCGCCGAGCGACCATTGAGACAGCCATGCGCGGAGCGTCGAATAGCGCGCTACGCCGGTCGGCCCGCTGTTGACAGTCTCCGGATGGCCGAGAAAACAGGTGCCCGGCACCCGGTCGTTGGGATCGATCGTCGGGTCAAGCCAGCGCGGTTCCGCCATCGTGCGGTGGGTGATGAAGCCGAGCTCCATCTCCTTGCCGCCGCGGCGCTTCAGGTCTTCCAGCTTGTCCTTCACCCACTCTGTACGGCGCCTGACGCGTGCGAGCTGGGCGGCGCGGAAGCGCTCGAGATAGTCGGCGGAGTAGGGTGGCCGGTTGGCGTTGGCGGGATCGTAGAGGTCGAGCTCGGGGTCGCGCTTTTCGGGATCGTCTTCATCCAGAACGGAGGGGTCGATCCACTGCGACAGCAGCAGCGCGCGCGAGATGTGCGCAGCCTGGAAGATCATCGCGTCGGCCGCGATAAGCTCCGCGCCCGGAATGTCGACCAGATCGCCCGCCGGGGTCTCGGTTACCGTCGGCGTCTCCGCCTGCGACTGGTAGAACAGCGTCATCGAGCCGCCGCCCGACCAGCCGACGATGACGACCTTCTGGTAGCCCCAGACCTCCTTCGCGTGGCGCACGTAGGCGCCGAGGTCGAGGATCACTTTCTCCATGATCAGCGGCGTGTCGTTGCGCGCGTATCGGCTCGCTGCGCACAGCACGTGGATCCCCCGCGCCGCCATCGCCCGCGGCATCGGCAGGAGCTGCAGGGTCGATGCCGGGTGCATGTAGATCAGCAGCGTCTGCGACGGTCGGTCGGGCACGTAGCGGATGCCCTCTATGTTCACCAACCCCTGGCTGCCGGCGAAGCCGTATACCTCCCCGAAGCCGGCGGCCTCCGGATAGGCGATGTGCACCCATTCTGCGCGGTAGGTCTGCGCGTCGTCGTCGGTCATGTGCGGTTCATCATCTCAGGGTGCGTAGACCCAGACGTCCATCAGGAGGGACGCTCCCGGCACCGTCAGCGGCGCCGGCACCTCGACGGCGCCGAACGGAACCGGCGCGCCGTCGAGCCGGCGTTCCCATACCTTGTAGACGTCGTACATCTCGGAAATATTGGTATGGAACTGCTGGATGCGGACGGCGTTGGCGAGCGACGTGCCGGCGGCTTCGCACAGCGCTTCGACGTGATCGATGATGCGCTCAGCCTGAAGCTCGGCGGTCGAGCCGTAATAAGGCTGGCGGGGATCCGTGCCGCACCCTTCGCACAGTGCGCCGCACTGGTCGGTCGCCATCAGGCCCGAGATTAACAGCAGGTCGCCCACCCAGACCGCTTGCGCCTGGTCGCGCAGGCCTGGCACGACGCCTGCGTCGAGTGTCCGGCGTTCGGTCTCGGCGCCGGTTTTGAGCGCGAGGATGTTGATTTCTATATGCCCGTCGTAGGGAGCGAGCGCGTGCGGCGCGCAGGAAACGACAGTCAGTGCCGGGCCGCCGTCATGGAAATGTTTGCGCCACGTCTCGTTGAAGGCTGAATAGTCGCGCGGATCGGCGAGATAGACCTGGGCCTTTACGACGTCGTTCAGCGTCGCGCCGGCGAGCTCGAGCGAGGGAACGAGGCGTTCTGTGACGATGAAGTCGGTCTCCAGCATAATCGGCTGGCCGCCCCACTGCATGCCCTCCGGGATTCTGGCTGCGGCCGCGACGCCGTTGCGTTGCGGCTCGCCCGCCATCGCCATCGCGGTGCAGCCCGGAATGAACACGTAGTCACCCACGGTCAGCGCAGACGAATAGCCGGACGTCTTCATCGACTTGATGTGATCGTGGCGCAGGTGCTCTGGCGTGAAGCCGTCCCCGGGTACGGCAGCGATGGCCTGCAGGTTGATGTCGGCTTCCGGCAGGCCGAGATGGGTCTGCACGATGGAAGTGGACGGCGGGATGATGCTCTTCAGCACCTGGTGGCGCTGCGCCTGATAGGGCGGTACGGCCTCTACCGTGGTGTAGTACTGGTCGGTGCGGACGACGTTTTCGATGGTGGTGCCGCCTGCCTCCAGCACGCGCTGGAGATGCTCGAAGATCAGCGCGGCTTCCTTCTCGCGCTTCGGCAGGCCCGCGTGCGGCGCGCTCTCCGCAAGAACATTGCCGGACAGGCCGTGGCCGTACTCCTGGGCCATGATGCCGGTCGCGAAGACCCAGCGGCCCGCCTTGATGCCCTGTGCGTAACGGACGCGGCCCGGTCCCAGTTCGACCGGAAGAAGCGGCTCGACGCTCATGACGGCTCCCCTTTTATCGTTCGTTGCCCCGAAACTTGCCGGAAAGCTTACACGGATCGTCCGCCGCGACGCCAGCGGCCCCGGGCCAGTCGGCCGATCAGCCGATATGCTCGGCCAGAAACGCGAGGGTCCGCTGGCGGGCGAGTGACGCAGCCTCGGCGTGGTATCGCAGCGGGCGGGTCGCATTGTCGAAGCCGTGCGGCGCACCTTCGTAGACGTACCATAGGGGCTCCGGCCGTTTGGCGCTGAACGCCGAGACGTCCGACGGCGGTACTGCGGTATCGAGGTGGCCGACGTGACAGATGACCGGGCAGTTCGGGATCTCGTCCGGGTAGTCGCACATGTCGGAGCCGTAATAGGCGATCGCCGCGTCGAACGTGCCGCGGCAGGCGGCGAGCCACGTGACAGTGCCGCCGAAGCAGAACCCCATGATCGCGACGCGGATCCCTGGCGCGAGGCTTTTCAGGCGATCCGCGGCGGCGGCGACGTCCGCCATCGTGTGCGCGTGATCGATCCGGGCGGAAAGGTTCTTTCCCTTGATGTTGCCGGTTTCGTCGTAGGGCAGGGTGAGTGCGTGCTCGAACCGGTCGAAGAGCTGAGGCGCGATGGCCAGATATCCGGCTTTCGCGAAATCGTCGCAGGTGCTCCGCAGGTAGGCGTTCACGCCGTACATCTCCATGCCCACGACGATGCCGCCGCGCGGCGGGCCGTCGGGCTCCGCCAGATACGCGTCGAAGCGATGCCCGTCACCGGCTTCAAGTGCGATCGTGTCGCTCATGGTTCCTCCCATCCTGTCCGACGAAGTGTATCGCAACGCGCATGATATGCGGCGGCGGGTTGTGAAAAAATCCGATGCGTCATGGACAGGGAACAGCTCGGCATAGAGCTTTTCGCGCCCGGGATCAGCCTTATCGCGGTCGGGATCGCGCTGGCGGTCTGGTATTTCTACCCCATCGTCTTCGAGCAGGGCTGGATCCGCGGGGCGCGCGTGGTCCATGCGGAATGGTCGGCGGCCGGCGGGATCGAGGGCGAGCGCCGGATCGAGGAAAGCCGCTACCTGGCCGAAGTCCCCCGCTTCGGTGCCGCGCCGTACATTCCCGACCTCCAGGTCGCGTTCCTGACGCTCGACCGGGTCGCGCTGTTGCCCCCGCGCGACGGAGACCGCGCCGCGTTTCGCGACGGCGCGTTCGGCTGGACTGCGCGCGGCCTGCGCTACGTCATGTTCGGCACTGGCCTCCCGGAGGCGCGTCTCGACGTTCTGGGAGGGGTCATCGCGCGGATCAGCCGCGACGACATCGGCATGTCGGAGTCGCAACGCCGGTCGCTCGGCCTCAGCGCGGTGTTCAATCCGCCGCGCCGGCCCTGAGCGATTGCGTCGCGTCCGGCCGTCGTAATGGTAGGAATGATCGTCACGGTGCCAGCCCGCTCCCCCCTCCCGGCCACCCATTGCGACGATCCCGTGGGTGGCCGGGAGGGGGAGAGGGCCGGTGCGTTTCCGTCAAAGCGGATTATGTTCTAATTTCTGGGCGCAACAACCGGAGAATGACATGGCCCCGAAGCGCATGGTGCTCGAAATCGGCATGGGGAACGATCTTCATGGTGGCGACTACACGAAGGCGGCGATCCGTGCCGTCGAGGATGCGATCCATCACAGTTCTCTGACGATGATCCATACGCTTGGCATCTCGCGCGAACAGATGCATGTCGAGGTGACGGTCGGCGTGGCCAAACCCGACCTTGTGGACACGGACCGCGTCGCGCAAGTGCTTCCCTACGGCCAGATCACGGTCAACGCCGTGGCCGGCGGTCTCGACGTGCCAACCGACAACCGCGACGACGTCGCGGCCATCGCGACGGCGGCAGTGATCGTCCGCGTCGATCTGGACTGAGAGGCCGCTGCCCATGACGTTGGAGCCCCAGACGCCCAGCGGCGACCAGATTTTCCTCGATCACGTCGGTTGGTTCGTGCCCGACATGGACGCGGCACATGCGGCATTCGAAAAGCTCGGCTTCCCCATGACGCCGTTCACGGTCCACACGAACGAGCAGGCGGACGGCAGCCGCGTGCCGTCGGGAACCGCCAACAGATGCGCCATGATCCGGCGCGGTTATCTGGAAGTGCTGGTTTCGGTGCCCGACGTCGATACGGCCATTGCCCGACAGCTCCGCACCGGCCTCTCTCGCTATACGGGCCTGCACCTTATTGCGTTCACCGTGGGGGATGCGGATTCGACGGTGGGCAGGTTGCAGGTTGCGGGTTTCCAGCCGGAGCCGCCCATTGCCTTGCGCCGGCCCATGCCGCTCGACGACGGCGGCGAGGGGACGGCGGCTTTTTCCGTCATCCGGTTTCCCGACGGCGCGATGGACGAGGGGCGCATCCAGATCCTGACGCAGGACACGCCCGATACCGTTCGGCAGCTGTCGGTGACCGCCGACGAGAATGCGCTCGATATGCTGTCCGGCATACTGCTGTGCGTTGCGGATCCGAGCGAGGCGGCGCAGCGCTATGCGTCCTTCGTCGGCCACCGGGCGGATTTCGCCGACGGTGTCTACCAAATCGCGCTCGACCGGGGCGGGCTCGCGATCTGCGGGCCCGATGCCTGCCGGCGGCTGCTGCCGGATGTAGAAATTCCCGATTTACCTTTCATGCCCGCCGTAGCCATCCGCAGTGCCGACATCGACAAGACAGCCGCCTTTCTCGCCGGCCGGGGCGTTACAATGGCGAGGCCCGACGACGGCCGCGTGATCGTGCCGCCGGAGGCCGGCATGGGCGCGGCGTTCATCCTTCACGACGCCGGCATTCCCCCGTTCGCCGGATGATCGCCAGATGAGCACCCCCGTACACGCGGTATGAGCGACGTCTGGGTATTCGGCTACGGCTCCCTTGTCTGGCGGCCGGACTTTCCGTTTGCGGACTCCGCATCGCCACGATTTCGGGCTGGGAACGCCGTTTCTGGCAGGGTTCGACCGACCATCGCGGCGTTCCCGAGGCGCCTGACGCGTCGTCACCCTCGTCGAAGCGCCGGCGGCCGTCTGCTGGGGGCGCGCCTATCTGATCGAAGCCGCGAGCCGCGACGAGGTGATCACCCATCTCGACTACCGCGAGAAGGGCGGCTATTCGCTGCACGATGTCGATATCTCATTTCCGCACCATGTCGGCGAGCAGGCGATAGGCCTGATCTATATCGCCAATCTGGGCAATCCGAACTGGCTTGGCGAGGCGCCGATGGAAGAGATTGCCGCGCAGGTTCGCGGATCGACTGGACCGTCGGGCCGAAACGTCGAGTATGTCGTCGAACTGGCGCGCGCGTTGCGCGAGATCGGTGCGGACGATCCGCACGTGTTTCAGCTTGCGGAATGTGTCGCAACGGTCTCGCCGGACCGTCAGGCGTAATCCAGCGGCAGCGCCGTCGTGTACTTGATCTGCTCCATCGAGAACGACGACGAAACGTCGTAGAGTTCCACCTCCGCGATGAGGCGCTGATAGAACCGGTCGTAGGCCGCGATATCGGGGACCACGACGCGCAGCAGATAGTCGATATCCCCCGACATCCGGTAGAACTCGACCACCTCCGTAAAGGCGTTCACGGCGCGGGAGAAGTTCTCGTACCAGCCCGCATCGTGCTTGTCGGTCTTGATGGAGACGAAAACCGTCACCCCGGCGTTCAGCTGGTCCGCGTCGAGTAGCGCGACCCGGGCGCGGATGACCCCCGCTTCTTCCAGCTTCTGGATGCGCCGCCAGCACGGCGTGGTCGACAATCCGACCTGCTTGGCGATCTCCGCCACGGCCAAGGTGGCGTCGTCCTGAAGGATGTTCAGAATTTTCTTGTTAATATCATCCATTGGTATGCAATCCTAATCTAGCAGTTTTTAATAGAAACATATTCCGGCTAGATGGAAAACATTAGAAAATACGCAAACAAATCTCGTGGTTATTACTGCATTATCATCTCACGCCTTTCGGCGATTGTCGACAAACGGTGAGCAACATGGACATGACGGATTTCTGCGCCCGGGTCAGGCGCCTGGTAGACGAAAACCTGGTAGAGGCAGTGCCCGCGAAGGTCGCGGAACTGATGCCGGCGCTTCTCGCCGATCCGACGTTCCTCGCCCCCGACCAGATGGCGATTCCCGAAAAAGGCTATGCCCGGCACGATTTTTTCACGTGCCCCGACGACCGATTCACGGTTCTGGCCGTGGTTTGGCCCGCGGGGATTACCTCGCCGATCCACGATCACAACACGTGGTGCGCGTTCGGCGTCTATGACGGCGTCGTCGCGGAAACCCGGTATCGTGCGGTCGAAGCCGAAGGCGACAGGCCGTCGGCGGCGCCGGTATCGATCCGAGCGTGGACCGCAGGCGAAGCGGGTGCGCTTCCGCTCGGCTCGGGCGATATCCATAGAATACACAATCCCACGGATCGGGCCTCGGTCTCGATCCACGTATACGGCGGCAACATGGCGAAGATCGGCCCCAATGTCGGCCGGGTCTACAAAGAGGTAGAGCCCGCCCTCGCTTGACGTCCGCCGAAGTAATGCGCTAATCCGCCGTTACGGAATTTCCTGGCACTCGGCGGAATTGCGCCCAGCGTCATAAAGGAGAAGAAAAGTGCGCGCAGTCGTTCTGCACGAACACGGCGATATTGAGAACCTGACCCTGCACGAGGATTACCCCGATCCGGAATGCGGCGAAGGCCAGGTGGTCATTCGCGTCAAAGCGACCTCGCTGAACTATCACGATGTCTTCACGACTAAGGGTATGCCGGGCATCAAGGTGCCGCTGCCGATCGTCATCGGCCTCGATATCTCCGGAGAAATCGCTGAGGTGGGCTCTAACGTCGACGGATGGTCGGTCGGCGATCGCGTCCTGATCAACCCGCTCGACCCGATCACCCCGGAAAAGGGTCTGATGGGCGAGATGCTCGACGGCGGCACGGCAGAGCTGTGCGCCGTGGATGCGACGCGCCTGATCCGTATTCCCGACGGCTGCTCGTATGAGCAGGCGGCGGCACTACCGGTCGCCTACGGCACGGCCCATCGGATGATGATCACCAACGGCGGCATGCAGGGCGGCGAGAAGGTCCTGATCCTAGGCGCATCCGGCGGCGTCGGCTCGTGCTGCGTGCTGCTCGCCAAGATGATGGGCTGCGAGGTGGTGGCCGCCGGCTCCAGCCCGGAGAAGCTCCAGGCGCTCAAGGCGTGGGGCGCCGACCATGTGATCGACTACACCGACTTCGAAAAGCAGATTTACGGACTGTTCGGCAAGCCGCACCGCCGCAAGTACGAGGGCGGCGTCGACGTCGTCATCAACTTCACCGGCGGCGAGACCTGGGTGCCGTCGCTCAAGGCGACCAAGCGCGGCGGCAAGATCCTGACCTGCGGCGCGACGGCCGGTTTCGATCCTACGGAAGACCTCCGCTATATCTGGACGTTCGAGCTCAAGATTCTGGGGTCAAACTCGTGGGCGATCGAGGATCTGGAAACGCTGATGAAGCTGATCGCCGAGGAGAGGCTCAAGCCCGTGATCGACACGGTGCTGCCGCTCGACCAGACGGCGGAAGGGGTGCGCCAGCTCCGCGACCGCGAGGTGATTGGAAAGATCGTTATCACCCCGTAAGCGGAAAACGTTATGAACCCCTCGGAATCCGGCAACCTCGGCGATGTTTTCGCGGCGCATGCGGATTCCCACCGCATCGCTGTTGTCGACCTTTTCGACGTCAAGAATCCGCGGGAATACAGCTACCGCGACTTCAGCGGCGCGTGCGACGCGGTCGCCAATGGCCTGCTGATCGCCGGACTGGAGCCGGGCGACCGGGTCGGAATCCTCGCGCTCAACCGGGTCGAGTTCCTCGAAGTGCTATTCGGCGCGATGCGCGCCGGTTGCGTGCCGGTGATGATCAACTTGAAGCTGCCCGACGAGACGGTGCATTACATCGTCGGCGATGCGGGCATGAAGATCGTCTTCAGCGACGGCGATCAGGCGGCGCGCGTGCCCGCCGGCGTGCGTACGGTCACCTTCGACGGCGGCGAGGATGCGTTCGACGCGTTCAAGGTCGCCTCCGACACGAAATTCCCCTCGTTCTTTCCCGGCCGGGGCGACATCGCCGAGCAGCCTTACACTTCGGGCTCGACCGGGCGGCCGAAGGGCGTGCTGCTCGACCATGTCGGCCAAGTCTGGATGATCGGCAAGATCGTCGAAAGCCGCGACATCCGCGAAGACGACTGCTCGGTCATCTCGGCGCCTCTCTACCACAAGAATGCGCTGCTGGCGGTCAAGTCGGCGCTTTCGGCGGGCGGACGGATAGTGCTGTTCTCGCGGTTCGACGCAAAGGAGTATATTGGCGCGATCGAACGCTACCGGCTGACGATGCTTACCGGCGTGCCAACGATGTACGCGCTGATCCTGCAGGAGGAGAAGCTCCTCGACGAGACCGACCTGTCGTCGGTGCGCAACTGTTCGATGGGCTCCGCACCTGCCTCCTCAAACCTGCTCGACAATCTCGCGGCCCGCTTTCCGGACGCCAAACTCAACCTCAATTACGGCATCACCGAAGGCGGACCGATCCTGTTCGCCTGGACCCATCCGGACAGACTGCCGCGCCCGCGGACTTCGGTCGGATTCCCGATCGAAGGGGTCGAAATCAAGCTGGTCGGTGGGCCCGACGAGAACCACGGCGTCCTCCACGTGAAAAGCCCGGGCGTCATGAAGGGCTATCACAACCTGTCCGAAGCGACGGCGAAGGTCCTCAGCGAGGACGGCTGGGTGGACACCGGTGACATCCTGAGGCGCGACGAGATCGGCTGGTACTACTTCGTCGACCGCGCGGACGACATGTTCGTCTGCGCCGGCGAGAACATCTATCCAGGCGAAGTCGAATCCATGCTCGAACGGCATGAGGACATCATGCAGGCCGTAGTGGTGCCCGCTCCGAACGAGTTGAAGGCGCACGTGCCCTTTGCCTGGGTCGTCGCGCGCGAGGAAGCCGACATCGACGAAGAGGCAGTCAAGCAGTACGCCCTCAAGAACGGCCCCGTCTACGCCCATCCGCGCCGCGTGATCTTCGTCGATGCGCTGCCGCTCAGCGGCACCAACAAAATCGACCGTCGCGCCCTCGAAGCGCAGGCGGTCGAGATCGCTCGGGAAGAGGGCAGTGCGCTGTAGACTCGCCGCGGCGCTCGTTTTGATCCTGTCGGCGTGGACCGTTACGCCAGCGTTCGCTCAACAACCTGATATCCGCTGGATCCAGGACCGCATACTCGAGTTAGTGAACCAGCAGCGCAGCCTGAACGCTCAGAGACCCCTTGTCTCGGACGAAAGGTTGAACCGAGCCGCCCAGGCACATGCTGAGAACATGGCGAGGCGAGAATTCTTCGATCATCGATCGCCCGATGGTTCGCAGCTTGCAGACCGCGCTGATCGTGCCGGGTACCAGTGGCGGTTGATTGGCGAGAACCTCGCCGCTGGCCAGTCGTCAGAGCATAGCGTGGTCAACGAGTGGATGATCAGCCCGAAACACCGGGACACCATCCTGAGCCCGGCTTTCACAGAAATTGGGGTCGGCTATGCTCGCCCGTCGCGGGGAGAGCGGCAGTCGAGATACGATCACTACTGGACGGTCATGTTCGGGGCGCCGGCTCGGTAAAGATCAGCGTCCGCCAGTCAGTAAGTCATATAGGCCGGCAGGTTGAAGCAGGACTGGTGGATGCCGGGGGTGTAGTAGAACGTCTCGATATTCGCGGTCTCGAACCGCTCTCGGATAACGGCGGGATTAGTCGTACGCGCCTTGTCGCTCTTCGCGCCCCAGCCCAGCGTCATGAATCCGAACGCGTAGGTCGGCACCTGCGTCACGTAGAGGGCGGGGTCAGGAAACAGGCGCTTGAGGCGTTCCAGCGTTCCCTTTGTTTCGCTGCTTTGCACGAACGCGACGCCCGACTGGCTGACCAGCACGCCGTCGTCGGTCAGCAGGTCGCGGCAATTGCCGTAGAACTCGTCGGAGAACAGCGGAACCGCCGGTCCCATCGGGTCCGTCGAATCGATGATGATCACGTCGAAGCGACGGTCCGTCTCGGCAACGTACTTCACGCCGTCGGCGATCACCACGTCGGCCCTCGGGTCGTCGAACGCTCCTGCGCTGAGCGTCGGTAAGTACTCCCGGCACATATCGACGACGCTGCCATCGATCTCGACCATCGTCGCCCTCTCCACCGATTTGTGGCGCAGCACGTCGCGCAATGCGCCGCCGTCGCCGCCGCCGACGATCAGGACCTCCTTCACGTCACCGTGGCCGAAGATCGGCACGTGCGAGAGCATTTCGTGATAGCAGGGCTCGTCGCGCTGGGTCGTCTGGATAACGCCGTCCAGCGCCAGAATCCTCCCGAAGAATGGGTTTTCGAAAATGATCAGGTCCTGCAACTCGGTCTGCAACCGGTACAGAATCTCCGATGCTTCGAAGCGCTGCTGAATTCCGGGATGGAGCGTTTCTGTGATCCAGCTTTTGCCGCGATTCGTCAATCGACAATACCCCGTTTTTGCTCCGAGACTTCCTTGCGTGCCGGCTTGAAATAGGCACTGAGAATCTCCTCCGCCCGAGCCGGTTCACAATTGCCACACATGAAGACGTCGAATGCCGCATAGTCCAACTCTGGCCAGGTGTGGACGCTGATGTGGCTTTCGGCCAGCACCGCCACGCCAGAGACGCCACCGCCGCCGCCGAATTCGTGCACGTGAACATGCAGAACGGTGGCGCCCGCGGTTTCGGCTGCTTCGCAGAGAGCTTTTTCCATAAGGTCTGGGTCGTTCAGGCGCGACGCGCCCCAGTAGTCGACGAGAAGGTGTGAGCCCGCGAAGGTCAAACCGTCTTTATGGATGAGATAATCCCGCATTTCGTCAGCGGGTTTCGATCGCAAATGCTCATGAAACGCGAATGATCCCTCGGCATGGGTGTCATCGTGAGCACATGCCGTCGAAACCGACTCAATCAACGAAGCGGATTTGTCCATCCATAGGGCCTCCTGGCGTGCGCACGCGCACGTTTACGAGTTAAGAAAAAAGCGCGGCCTTATCGCGTTTTTGCCCCTTCAATGCAAGCAGAATTGTGAAGAAACTCGGGCCTTATACGAAAATCAGAACGCGGCGTCAGCGAGCGCCATAATGTCGTCCGGCCCAGCTGTCGCGGCCTTAGTGTTGGCCGACACCTGAGGCAGCAGATTTGCTGCGTAGAAGCGAGCCGTTGCAAGTTTTGCGCGGTAAAAGTCGCCGGCTCCAGCGTTTTCTGCCGCAATATTCGCCGATTTCGCCATCATCCAGCCTCCCGTCAGCAGCCCCAGCGCCTTAAGATAGGGCGTTGCCCCGGACAGCGAGCGCCGCGGATCGTCGCCCGGATCGGCAAGAAGCCAGTCGGTCGCTTCGGCGAAGGCGTCGAGCGCGGACGAGAACGCCTGAGCAATACACGAATCGGATATATCCAGAGACCGCATTTCGTCTATCAGTTCCGCCAGCGCTTTGCCGCTGTCGCGCTGGATCTTGCGGCCGACGAGGTCCAGCGCCTGGATGCCGTTGGTGCCCTCGTAGATCGGCGTGATCCGGCAGTCGCGGTAGTATTGCGCCGCGCCCGTCTCTTCGATGAAGCCGGCGCCGCCGTGAATCTGCACCCCGATCGAGGCGGTCTCAACGCCATTGTCAGTCGACCACGCCTTGACGATGGGGACGAGCAGGTCGACGCGCCGTTGCGCCGCGGCGCGTATGTCGTCGTCCAAATGTCGGTGCGCGATATCCAGCTTTGCCGCGACGTAGCAGCCCAGCGCCCGGGATGCTTCGGTCTGGGCGCGCATCAGCATCAAGTTCCGGCGCACGTCAGGGTGACGGATGATGGCGACGTCACCTGCGGCCGGGTCGGCCGGGTCTCGTCCCTGCACGCGTTCGCGGGCATAGTCCGCAGCATGCTGATAGGCGCGCTCCGCGATGCCCACGCCCTCGCGCCCGACGGCGAGCCGTGCGCTGTTCATCATCGCGAACATGTATTCCATGCCGCGGCATTCCTCGCCGACCAGATAGCCGATGGCACCCTCGTTTTCGCCGAATTGCATAACACAGGTCGGGCTGCCGTGAATGCCGAGCTTGTGTTCCAGCGACACGGCGCGGAGATCGTTGCGGTCACCGAGCGATCCGTCGTCATTGACGAGGAATTTGGGCACGATGAATAGTGAGATGCCCCGCGTGCCGGGAGGCGCTTCAGGCGTTCGGGCGAGCACCATGTGGACGATGTTGTCCGTCATATCGTGTTCGCCCCAGGTCGTGAAAATCTTCTGGCCGGTGATGCGATAGTGATTACCTTCGGGCACTGCGCGCGTCCGAAGTGCACCTACGTCGGAGCCGGCGGCCGGCTCGGTCAGCACCATCGTGCCCGTCCATTCGCCCGTGACGAGCTTCGGCATCCATTTCGCCTTCTGCGTGTCGGAGCCGAAAAGCTCGAGGCACTCGACCGCGGCAATGGTGAGCACCGGGCACAGCATAAAGGCGAGGTTTGCGGAGTCCCACATTTCGAAGACGGGCGTCGCAACGAGGAGGGGCAGGCCTTGACCGCCGATTTCTGGGTCGAACTGGAGGCCATTCCAGCCGCCGTCCACATAGACCTCGTATGCCTCGCGGAAACCGGTCGGGGTGACGACGACGCCGTTCTCCAGGCGTGAGCCTTCGAGATCGCCGCCGCGGTTGAGCGGCGACAGAACGTCGCGGCCCATTTTGCCAGCTTCCTCGAGAACGGCGCGGACGAGGTCGGGTGTTACTTCCTCGCAGCCTGGCAGCGCCGTGATTTGGTCTAGGCCGACGAGTTCTTCGATAACGAATTGCATCTCGCGCAGCGGCGGTTTGTATTCTGCCATCATTTGTCTCCTAGAGAACTTTGCCCGGGTTCATGATTCCGTTCGGGTCTAGCGTCGCCTTGATCGCACGCATCACGTCGAGTGCCTCCGGCGACTTGTAATGTGCCAGTTCCCCGCGGCGCAGCCTGCCGATGCCGTGCTCGGCACTGATCGATCCGCCCATGGCGACCGTGCGGTCGTAGACGATTTTGTGAATGTCGGGCTCCAACGCCTTGAAAGCGTCGTCGCTCATATCTTCGGGCCGGCTCATGTTGAAATGGACGTTACCATCGCCGACATGACCAAATGCGCAGGGGCGGATGCCGTGAATGCGATCCTTAAGCTCGGCACTGACTTCCACCAGCAAATCCGCCACCTTGGAGACCGGCACGGAGACGTCGTGTTTGGAACTTGCACCCTCATATTTCTGCGCTTCCGGTATTGTCTCGCGGATGCGCCAGAAATCCTTCGCCTGCTGGCTGCTCTCGGCGAATACCGCGTCGAGCAACAGCCCATCCTCCATAGCGCCGCCGAGCACGGCTTCGAGCATCTCGCGCAAACCGGCGGCCGCGCCTCTGCCGGCCGCGATCTCGATCATTACGTAATGGTCGTAAACATCCGACAGCGGATCGCGCGTGTCAGCAATGTGTTCGAGAGCAAATGCGATCGCCGTCCGCTGCATATATTCAAACGTAATAACCCGATCGTCGGTCGTGGAGCGGGCTCGCGCCAGAAGCTCTACGGCGGCATATTCGTCGCGCACAGCGCAGAACGCGGTCTGGATGTCGGCTGGTTTGGGAAACAACTTCATGCAGGCGGCCGTGATGATCCCGAGTGTACCCTCCGCACCGATTAGCAGGTGTTTCAGATCGTAGCCGGTATTGTCCTTGCGGAGGCCCGTCAGCCCATTCCAAATGCGCCCGTCGGGCAGCACCGCCTCCAGGCCGAGGCACAGGTCGCGCGCTGGGCCGTAACGCAACACGCCCGTGCCGCCCGCGTTGGTCGACAGATTGCCGCCCAGCCGGGCGGTGCCCTCTGCGCCGAGGCTGAGCGGGAAGTAGCGATCCGCCTCGTCCGCGAACTTCTGGACGTCGGCTAGGATGACGCCGGCCTCGACCGTGATCGTGTAGTTGAGCGTATCGAGCTCGCGCACCTTATTCATGCGGGTGAGCGACAGCAGAATCTCTCCGCCATGCTCGTAGGGCGTCGCCCCGCCGCAGAGACCCGTGTTTCCACCCTGTGGGACGATGGGGGTGCCTGTCTCATTGCAAATTTTGACGACCTCGGCGACCTCTTCGGTAGAAGCCGGGCGGACGACCATTGGCGAGGCGCCGACGTAGTAGCCGCGCTCGTCGTGCAGATAAGGCGCCTTGTCCTTGTCGTCGACGATGATGCCGGCGTCGCCGACGACCGCGCAAATCCGTCCGAGGATACTGTTGTCAATCTGTTTTACGGCTGTTGCGTTCATGACCGGTCGTCCTGTTTGTACGCTTCGAGAATTACTGGATGGCTATCTGCGAGGCAACGGTGGAGCGGAGATTATCGCGGCGCGGCGGCGCGCTTCAGCCGGTCGTTGATCGCAAGCCCAAGGCCTTCTTCTGGGATCGGAACGACGGCTATCCTGTCGTGGCGGCTATCCAGATCGCGCAGAAAGGCGAAAAGGTTGGCTGCCGCCTCTCGCAGATCGCCGCGTGGGCTAAGGTTCAGCTCTTCGGTAGCGCCGGAGAAAGTGCGGTTGCTGAAAGAGAGCAACGCTTCTCCCGCGGCAACTGACGTTGCCTCCAAGCGGACCGTCGCGGCTGGCGCGTAATGGCTTGCCAGCATACCTGGCGAGGCGGGTCTATCCGAGTTCTCGGTCGCGATCTCGACGCGGACGGCGACGCTGCTTAGCTCCTCGGCAGTCACGCTGCCCGGTCGAAGGATCGTCGCCGTGTCCCCGTCGCAGGCGACCACCGTCGACTCCACGCCGACCGGGCAGGGGCCTGCATCGACGATCAGTTCGACGGCGTTTCCCAATGATTGCGCGACGTGTTCCGCGCGGGTCGGGCTGACGGATCCGGACGCGTTTGCGCTCGGCGCGGCGACGGGAACGCCGGCTGCGTCGATGATCGCGCATGCGACGTCGTCTGCAGGGACGCGGACCGCTATCGTTTCAAGACCCGCGCTCGCCAGCAGTGAGACCGGCGAGCCTTCGAGACGGGGTAGCACCAGCGTCAGCGGGCCCGGCCAGAAACGCGCCGCCAGGTCCTCGGACAGCGGGTCAAGGCGGACTAGGGCGTGCGCAGCGGCGAGCGAGGTGACGTGGACGATTAGCGGGTTGAAGCTCGGCCGCTTTTTGGCCTCAAAGATGGCAGCGACAGCGCTGTCGGAAGTTGCGTCGGCCCCGAGCCCGTATACGGTTTCGGTCGGGAATGCGACCAGCCGCCCGGCCCTCAGCG
Organism: Alphaproteobacteria bacterium; assembly: GCA_038131485.1. Classification (GTDB taxonomy): domain Bacteria; phylum Pseudomonadota; class Alphaproteobacteria; order MPNO01; family UBA830; genus JAYQUR01. The sequence continues at coordinate 114,946 of JAYPPO010000003.1, read as the reverse complement.
TGCAGGCGGCCTGGCGGATCGCATCGGAGCTCGCGGCAAGGATCATTCCCGCCCTCGGGCAATGAATTCGGGGTTCAGCCAGTCGCTGGACTTTCCGTAGCTGAGATCGGCGCCATCCAGCGTACGAACGCTGCCGCCGGCACCGATCAGGACTGCATGGCCTGCGGCGGTATCCCATTCACAGGTAGGCCCGTAGCGGGGATAAATATCAGCGTCTCCCGCTGCAACGAGGCAGAATTTGAGGGAACTACCGATAGTTAAGTGGCCGCCAACCTTCATGTCCGAGAGCAGCGCTTCGAGCTTGTCTTTGTCGCCGTGCGACCGGCTGGAGACGACGATCGCGCCCGTGTCCGGAACGTCGCGTGCGGAGATCGCGGTCCAGGCCTTGTCCTCCTCCCTTTTCTCCGCCGTGCCCGGCCCGAAGGCGCGAAAGGCGCGGCCGAGAGCCGGCGCTGCGACGATACCCAAGACCGGCGCGCCGTTCTCGATCAGCGCGATGTTGACGGTGAATTCGTTGTTGCGAAGCAGGAATTCCCTCGTGCCATCGAGCGGATCGACCAGCCAGAACGACGTTCCTGTGACGGCCTCGCCGTTTCCTTGCGCTGCCGCTTCCTCGCCGATCGTGGCAACCCCCGGCAGCAGGTCGCGCAGCGCCGGCAGGATCAGTGCCTCGGCGCGCTCGTCCGCATTGGTCACCGGCGACGCGTCTTTCTTGCGGCGGACGTCGAAATCCGTCGCATAAACCTCCATGACCAGCTTTCCCGCATGGTCCGCGATATCTGTTATCGCGTGCAGCAGGTCGCGGCGTTCGGTCTCCGAATAGCTCAAAAGTCAATCCTTGGTACAGTGCGAGAGCAAGTAAAGCGCCTATTTGCTATAATCAAGGTCGGAATCACACCGATTCGGTTAATCTTTCGATCATGTGTGGACGATACACGCTGGCGGTGACGCCTGAGCTGCTACGGCAACTGTTCGGGTTCGTCTTCACGCCTAATCTTCAGCCTCGTTTCAACATTGCGCCCACACAGAAGGCACCAGCGGTGCGTCCCGACAACGGCGGCAGGCGGATCGACTTACTGCGCTGGGGCCTCATTCCGGGGTGGTCCGCGGATGCGTCCGTCGCTTCCAAGCTGATTAATGCCCGTGGCGAGACGGTGGCGGACAAGCCGTCCTTCCGCGAGGCCTTCGCCGAGCGACGGTGCTTGATCCCCGCAGACGGTTTCTACGAATGGCGGACGGAAGACGGCAAGAAGCAGCCGTTCCGGATTGGCTTCAAGGGTGGTGCGCCTTTCGCCTTTGCTGGTCTATGGGGAAGCTGGACGCTTCCGGACGGCCAGGTGGATACGGGCGAGACGTGGGAAACGTTCTCAATCGTTACGACCCAGGCAAACGCAAGGCTGCGGCCGATCCATCATCGGATGCCGGTGATCGTGTCGCCGGACGATTACGAGACTTGGCTGACAGGAAATCCAGACGACGCGGAAGAGCTGCTGCGCCCGTTTCCGCCTGATGACATGGCATTCTACCGGGTTACGGCTCGGGTGAACAATGTCCGCAACGACGACGCGGAGTGCCTTGTACCGCTCACCGCGGCTTGAGCGCCGGAAGCCGGATGCTTCAGAAGCCGTAAAGCTTCTCCGGGTTCTCCACGAGAATCTTGTGCATCGTCACATCGTCCACGCCCCAGGACATGACCCAGTCCAGCAGGTTGGCCCCATCGGGCACCGGCCGGTCCCACAGCATGACGTGCGGCCAGTCGGTCGCCCAAACCATTCGGTTTGCGTCGGTTGCGATCAGTGCTTCTGCGTAGGGAGGCATGTCGTCAAAGGGTGCGCCCTTTTCCGACATGCGGTAGGAGCCCGATAGCTTGACCCAGCACCGGCCCGTCTTGACTAGGTCGAGCAACGCTTGGAAGCCGGGATGATCCACACCGCAGTCCATCGGGAAATGCCCCATATGGTCGATGACAATGTCGACCGGCAATTCCTTGAGTGCTGGCGACATACCCTCGAGCTGGTTAGCGCCGTCGATGAAAAGCTGGACATGCCATCCGAGCCGTTCGATCCGCTTCGCCATCGCCGCAATGTCGTCGACCGCTGCGCCGCCGCGCAGCAGCGTGGTGAAGCGGAGGCCCCGGAACCCGATCTCGTCCAGCTTGTCGAGCTCCGCATCGCTGATCGTCGGCTCAACCACCGCGACGCCGCGCGCCCGGTCGCCCATTCGTTGAACCGCGTCGATCGTCACGTCCATTATAGTGCCGTAACAGCTCGGATGGACGATAACCGCGCGTTCCAGCCCCAGCGCTTCCTGGTAGGCTAGGAAGTCCTCGAGCGGCGAGTCGGGTGGCGTATAGCTGCGGTCATCGTTCAGCGGGTACGTCGCGACCGGCCCGATGATGTGCATGTGGGTGTCGCAGGCGTTGGCCGGCGCTTTGAATTTGGGCGGGGAAGCTGGGAAGGGGCCGGGGCATGGTTTCGTCATGGTTTCCTCCGAAAAGATGCCTGAAGCCTACAGGGCGGGATTGCGCGGGCCAACACCCGGTGGCAGGATCATTAGCAATCTAATTATCAGCGCGATGTCGGCAGGGAGGAACTAGGATGTCGGACAAGGCAAAAGTCGCGGTCCTCACCGATCCGCGCACATTCGACTATCGCGAGATCAACATACCCGAAATCGGGCCCGACGACGGCCTGTTGCGAGTCGAAGCGGCAGGACTTTGTGGCACCGACTGGGAGCAGTATCTCGGACATCTGGACAAAACGCCGTGGGCAGTGCGTCCCATCATTCCGGGCCATGAAATCCTCGGCTGGGTCGAGAGGGTCGGCCCCGAGGCCGCAAAGCGCTGGGACGTAAAGGAGGGCGACCGCGTCACGGTCGAAGCCTCCATTCCCTGCGGCCAGTGCTTCCAGTGCCAGGTCGGCCGGCCGGTGCTGTGCAAGAACGGCATGGGCTATGGCCTGCGCATGGGCTTCGACAATCCGCCGCATCTCTGGGGCGGCTACGCGACGCATATGTATCTCCATCCCGGCGCGACGCTTCACAAGGCGCCTGCAAACGTGCCGACCGACGTTATGAGCCTTTTCAACCCGATGTCGAACGCGATCCGATGGGCAGTCGAGCGTCCGGATACGGGCATCGGGGATACCGTTGTCATCGAAGGCCCAGGACAGCGCGGGCTTCTCGCGGTCGTCGCGGCGCGCGAGGCGGGAGCCGGCAAAATCATCGTTACCGGCACGAAGAGTGATACGCTGCGGCTGTCGCTCGCCCTCGAGCTAGGCGCTGACGAGACGGTAGTCATCGATGAGGACGATCCCGTTCAGCGCGTGATCGACGCGACCGATGGCAGGCTCGCCGATATCGTGGTCGACGTCTCCGCCTTCGCGACCGAGCCGATCACGCAGGCGATCGACATGGTGCGGCCTGGCGGCAAGGTGGTCGTCGCGGGTCTCAAGAGCTATAAGCCGATCCCGAACTTCATCTCCGACAAGCTGATCACCAAGGAAATCGCGATGCTGGGCGTGTTGTCGTCGAGCTGGTCGTCCGTCGAAAAAGCGATAGACGTTATTCGCCGCAAGGGCAATCTGCTCACCAAGCTGTGCACTCATCAATATACTGTCGATCAGGCGGAAAAAGCGGTGCAGGTGCTGGGCCGCGAAATAGAAGACGGGCCGGAAGCCGTGCATGTCCATATCGACGCCGCTGCGACCGCCTAAGGATCGTTTCATGGCGCAATGGATGGTCGGTATCGATACCGGCGGCACCTTTACGGATCTGATCGCGTTCGAAATCGGCAGCGGCGAGCTTCGTGTCGCTAAGGTCTCATCCGATACCGAGGACCCGTCGAACGCGGTGATGGCGGCGCTTGACGAGTTGTTCGCCGCCGGCGTTGCGCCGAAAGACGTCGTGTCGCTGGTCCACGGCACGACGGTCGCGACCAATGCGATCCTCGAAGGCAAGGGCGTTAAGACCGGCCTTCTGATCACCGACGGGTTTCGCGCCGTCTACGAGGCGCGCGGCTGGGCGCGGCCGGAGCCGGACGATCTGATCGACCCATTCTATCGCAAGCCGCCCCTTCTCAGTCCGCAATCGCTGACACACGGCATTCCGGGGCGCATCGACTATCAGGGCAACGAACTCGAACCGCTCGACGAGCAGGCCGTGCGCGGCGCGGCGGCCGCGCTCAAGGCCGACGGCGTGCGGTCCGTCGCGGTATGCTACCTGTTCAGCTTCCAGAACCCATCGCATGAACAGCGCACGGCGGAAATTTTGGCGGAAGCTAGCGCCGACTGGCGCGTCTCGCTGTCGTCGGTTGTTCTTCCGACGATCCGCGAATATCCGCGTCAATCCACGACAGTGATAGACGCCTATGTCGGGCCGATCATGCAGCGCTATCTCGAACGCTTGTCTGACCGCCTCAAGGACGGCGGTGTGGGCACGCCGCAGGTGTTCCTCATGCAGTCGAACGGTGGGCTGATGCGCATCACCATCGGCGCGCGCTTTCCCAACCAGACATTGCTCTCCGGTCCCGCGGGCGGGGTCGTCGCGGGAGAAGAACTGTCCCGGCTGACGGGGCGGGAGAACATCGTCACGCTTGACATGGGCGGTACGTCGACCGACATCGCGATGATCGTCGCCGGCAGGGCCGACGAGACGGATGCGGGCCGCATCGCGGGCCAGGATATCGGCACGCCGATGCTGCAGGTCCGCACGCTGGGCGCGGGAGGCGGGACACTCGCATTCATCGGCCCCGACGGACTTCTCAAGGTCGGTCCGGAAAGCGCCGGCGCCAACCCCGGCCCGGCCTGCTACGGTCGCGGTGGCGAGCGTCCGACGGTAACCGACGCCAATCTAGTCCTCGGCGCGCTGGCAGCCGACAACGTGCTCGGCGGTCGCATGACGCTCGACAAGACGGCAGCGGAAGCGGCGATCAAGATGCATGTTGCCGATCCGCTCGGCCTTTCCGTAGTCGAGGCGGCGGCGGGCATCCTGCGGATCGTCAACACCAACATGGCCGTCGACCTGCGCCTCGCTTTCCAGTCGCGCGGCGAGGACCCCCGGCGCTATATGCTGGCGGCCTTTGGCGGCGCGGGACCGCTGCATTCGGCGCTGCTGGCGCGGGATCTGAAGATTCCGACTGTGGTTGCGCCGCTCTATCCGGGCCTGAACAGCGCGATGGGACTGCTGCAGACGTCGGTCCGCCACGTCTATCTGCGGTCGTCGGTGGCGCGCCTGTCGAAAATCGCGCCGGCGCGCATGAACGAGATCTTCGATGGGCTCGAGGCCCGCGCTGCCGAGGACGTCCGCGAAGAGGGCTTCACGCCGGAGCGGGTGCAGCTCCACCGCCAGGTCGACATGCGTTACCAGCATCAGGGCTACCAGCTTCCTGTGGACTGTCCTGCCGAATCGCTTACGGAGGACAGTAAGCCCATCCTCAAGGTGGCGTTCGATGCCGCACACCAACGTATCTATGGCGCCAGCGCGCCCGAAGAGGATGCGGAGGTCGTGACGTTCCGCGTCATCGCCGAGATCGCCGTGCCGAGGCTGGAACTGCCAGAGATATCGTTCGGCAGCGATGCTTCGGCGGCGCAGATCTCGACGCGGCCGCTCTTCGATCTCCACGCCGCAGATTTTCTCGACGCTGCCGTCTACGATCGCTCGAAACTGACAATGGGCGCTCGGTTCGACGGACCTGCCATCGTCCAGCAGTTTGATTCCACCACCGTTGTTCTCGACGGGATGTCGTGCGAGGTGGATGCTTGGGGTAACCTGATCATCGACACGGGAGCGGGCAGGTGAGCCTCGATCCGATCACCACAGAAGTCGTTCTGTCGCGCGTCCGCGAGACGACCGACGCGATGGCGCATGCGCTGTTCCATTCCGGTTATTCGCCAATCTTGCGAGAGAGCCAGGACGGCACCGCGGGCCTCACCGATACCAACGGCCGCGTGATTACAGTCGGCGGCGGCATCCAGTATCACTCTATGCTCTATACGAAGTCGGTGGAGAGCCTACTCGCTGCCTATCCCGGCGACGCGATGCGTGAAGGTGACAGCTTCATCTGCAACGATCCCTACCAGGCGGGCAACAGCCACGTACCCGACATGGTGGTGGCGACGCCTGTCTTCTACGACGGCAAGCGGATCGCGTTCGGTGTCTCGGTGGCGCACAAGGCCGATGTCGGGGGGCTCGTGCCTGGGTCGTCGGGTGCAGCGGCGCGCGAGATCTTCCATGACGGGCTCCGCCTTCCGCCCGTCCGCTACTGGACCCGGGACGGCGTCGTTCCGGAGATCGAGAACATCATCCGCACCAACAGCCGCGTGCCCGATGTCGTGGTCGGCGATCTGCGCGGCCAGGTCGGCGCAACCCGCCTTGGTGCGGAGCGCATGATCGCTCTTGCCAACGAGTACGGAGTCGACACGCTGACCGGCGCCATGGCGAGCCTGATAGAGCGCACGCGGGACCGCCTCAGGGCCGAAATCGCATCCTGGCCCGACGGCGAGGCGGACGCCGAGGGTTTCATGGATCACGACGGTGCCGATACTTCGAAACCTGTCCGGATACACGTCAAGGCGACCAAGATGGGCGACCGCTTGACGCTCGATTTTTCAGGTTCCGACCCGCAGACAAGAGGGCCGATTAATACGCCGACGCAGACCTGCAAGGCGGTCACGCTGCTCGCCACAATCGCCGCCTCCGATCCGACGATCCCGGTCAACGCCGGCGCCTTCGAGGCCATCGACGTTGTCCTGCCCAACGGCAAGGTCGTGAGCCCGGTCTATCCGGCGACGGTGAACCATTATTTCCCAACGTCGCATCTAGCCTATGCCTGCGTACTTGCGGCGCTCGGAAAGCTAAATCCGGCCCGTGCCGTGGCGCCGGGTGGGCTCGGCAACGGCGCCATCGCGATCGGCTACCGGGAGGGACGGAATGGCCGGCCGACGGTGCAGTACGAGCTGATGACCACTTCCCTCGGTGGCACGGCGGAGCATGATGGCACTCCGATGGTGATGGGCATGTGCCACTTCACGCCCTCGACGCCGGTCGAGATCGTGGAGACTGAATATCCGATCCGCATCCGGAAATTCGACATCTGGCCGGATTCGGGAGGGGTGGGGAAGATGCGGGGTGGGATCGGTTATGTCCGAGAATACGAGATGCTAACGGACGTGATGCTGACCGCGCGCACTGCCAATCACGAGCAGCCTGGCTGGGGCCTTGCGGGTGGCGAGGGGCCGCCCGTCTGTGTTACAGCGATCAACCCTGATGGGCCCGACGCGATTGAGCTGTCGGCGCTCGATACCCGAGAAGCGCCGGCCGGCACCGTGGTCCGGCTGTCGCAGACCGGCGGCAGCGGATACGGCGACCCCAAAGACCGCGATCCCGACAAGGTGCGCGAAGACGTCCGGAATGGATATGTGAGCGCGAAAGTGGCCCGCCATAAATACGGGGTGGAACTCTAGCCTGCGCAGTCGACGCACCGCGCGATGGCGGGGTTGATCTCAAGGCGCTTCTCCGCGATTTCCTCGCCGCAGACGACGCAATAACCGAAGTCGTCTTTGTCTATCCTTTTGAGCGCGGCATTTATCTGAGCGATTTCTAGTTTGCGCCTTTCGGCAGTGGCTATGGCCATTTCTTGGCCCTGCAACGCGTCGATGCGCGACAGACGTCCCTGGACCTGCTGGTCGAGTTCGACAGGGGCGGACGAGTCCGCGGCGCTCGACATTAGCTGTGCAAGCTCCGCCTGCCGTTCTTCGAGCAGCGCCCTGAATTTCTCTGCATCGCTGCTCATTACTTCAGCCGGTGCACTGTCTTTCCCAAAAGCCAAAAGGGCGCACCACAGCGCGCCCTCTCAGATTGCCCCTGCGGGCATGTAGTCGATTGCGTCAGGCCGCCACGGTCACGCGCTTACGCAGAAGGTAATGCTGCGTGCAATGCTCAGCGCAGTAGTGCCGACCCGGCTGGACTGTCTTGCCGCAAATATGTAGTCCGAACTTACCGGCAGAATCGCTCGGCCAGCGACACATCCACGGCTCCACGTCCGCCGACGGATGATGAAAAATGGGCTCTTCGAAAATCACGGGCTCCGGCTCCGGCTCCTTCTTCGGGATTTCAGTGCCGCGCTGTAAATTCAAACGGTGTGCCTTGCCGATAACCGCGTTCCGCGTAACGCCCCCGCCCAGCTTCTCAGCGATCTGACGTGCGGAAAGTCCCTCGGCCCATAGCCGCGTAAGCGTCTCGACCCTTTCGGGGCTCCACTGCATCGCCAATCCTCCTTGTACTTTTGCCTTTAGTCGCCTTTGTGCCTACCCACACGGCATGCGCTATATGCAGTATGTCTTATTAGCATGCTTACTATATATGGACTGGCACCAAGAGCAACTGGAAACTGCGGAATTCCGCGATTTTCTTGTGGAAAGCTGGCGTAACGATGGGTGGAAACTAAGCGACTGTATTAGCAGAACATATCCGCCGAATTGCCAATGGGGGGCGAGGGCGTCGGGCGATTTACCAACAGCCCTGTGCGCAAATTCTGGACAAAAAGGCGTTTTCGCCCCTGATTTTCGACAAAAGAGAACCTCGCGCGGTGGCCATAGTCATCATCCTCATCCTCATCACCCTCGGGTTAGACCTGGTCTGCTTCGCCATCATCATGGTGATTGTAATTGAGACTAGCCTGATCACGCCGCCATCGGCCTATATGTGTTCCTTCTAAATTCGATGCTGCCCGACGCGCCTCTGTCGACCATTTTTCGCGGTATCTGGACGTTCTTCGCCCCCGATATCGTCGAGCTTCTGCTGGTCTTATTCTTAACGGTTATCGCCTTGATCCCTACCCATATAGTAAGCTGACGGAACACCGCCAGAGGAATGCCGCATGACTTCGGATATGACCTACGACGTTGCGATCATCGGTGGCGGCTTCGCCGGTCTGACCGCCGCGAACCGCATCGCGGAGAGCGGTCTTCGCCCGCTGGTGCTCGAAGCTGGGGCGGACGAGCTGTACGTCTGCAACTCTCGCGTAGCCACCGGCGCGCTGCACGTAGCCTATCTCAGTCCGGAGGAGCCCGCAGACAAGCTGTTCGATGCGGCCAGCAAAGCGTCTGACGGTGCCGTACGCGAGGATCTGATGCGCGCCATCGCCGACCGCGCGGCCGCCACCATTGACTGGATGCGCGAGCGCGGCGCCGAGTTCGAGGCGCACCCCCGCCGGGTCAGCGGGGTACCCATGCTCTCCCCGCTGCGAGAGATGCGCGCCGGGCTCGACTGGAAGGACAGCGGCCCCAACCAATTCCTGCAGCTTCTCGTCGCGCGGCTTGCGCAAAAAGGCGGCGAGCTGCGGCGCGGTGCCCGCGCGATGCGAATCCTCACCGAGGCCGGTCGCGTCGCCGGCATCGAGTTCGAGACTGCCGAGGGAACTGAGACAGTCTTCGCGAGTGCCGTCTTGGTCGCCGACGGTGGCTTCCAGGCGAACGCCGACCTCGTCGCCCGGCATATCCACCCCGCCCCTGACCGGATCCGCCAACGAAACACGCAGACCGGTCGCGGCGACGGCATCCGTATGGCGACGGCCATCGGCGCCGAGACCGTCGGTATGGACAAGTTCTATGGCCATGTGCTTAGCCGCGATGCGATGACGGACGACCGCCTGTGGCCCTATCCGCAGCTCGACGTGTTATGTGCCAAATCCATTGTCGTGACGCCCGATGGCAGCCGCTTTGCGGACGAAGGCAACGGAGGCGTGTTTTTCGCAAACGCTATCGCTGGCCTCGACGACCCGCTATCTGCCACCGCCGTGTTCGACGCAGCTGGATGGGAGGATGCGAAGACCGCCGATATCGTGCCGCCCAATCCGTCCATGACTGACAACGGCGGGACGCTGATTTCGGCCGACACGCTGGAGGGGCTCGCTGCTGCGGCGAAGATCGATCCGGCTGGGCTTGCCCAAACCGTTGCCGCCTACAACTCCGCGATCGCGGCGGGCGACATGTCGGCTCTCGCGCCGAAACGCAACACCGCCGTCTATGAAGCGCTCCCCATCGCTAAGCCCCCGTTCCACGCCGTGCCGCTGTGCGCCGGGATAACGGTGACCTCGGGTGGGCTGTCGGTCGACGGCAAGGGCAGGGTCTGTGACCGCGCCGGCTGGCCCGTCCCAGGCCTCTACGCTGCTGGGTCCGCCGTCGGCGGCATCGAGGGCGGTCCGCGCGTTGGCTATGTTGGTGGCCTGATAAAGGCCTTCGCTATCGGCCTGATCGCGGGCGAGAGCATCGTCCAGGCCGCAGCCGTATAGGTTCACGGCCTGAAGCTTGGTTTCTAGGAGCGCAAATTAACCGCATCTAGCCGAGAGGGCGCTACTTCTTTTCAGCCATTATAATGTCATCCTCGAGGATAAGCCGAGGATCCATATACCCACCTAGACCGCATTTCCCAAAGACGCTCGGCTAATGCCCGATGATGACAACTGAAGAGAGGTTAGCGCCAAACTTTCGGATCGAACTGAGCCTAACCTGGAAATTTTTGGGGACCAGCGTAACCGAGGAAAAACCGGGAACCTAATGCACCGCTGCCGGCTGCAACGGCGTGCGCCCGAGTATCATGTCGGAGGCCTTCTCGGCTACCATGATGGTCGGCGCGTTAGTCGCACCACCGATAAGGTCAGGCATCACGGACGCATCGACGACCCGTAATCTGTCGATCCCGCGCACCTTCAATTCTGCGTCGAGCACCGCCATGCCGTCTCCATCGGCGCCCATCTTGCAGGTGCCGACCGGGTGGTGGATCGTGATCATAGTCTTGCGCACGTGTTCTTTCAGATCCTCGTCGGTCGTTGCGTCCTTGCCGGGAAGTAGTTCATGGCCGGCGTAGTCTTTCATCGCGGTGGAAGCGACCAGATCGCGCGCCATGCGCAAGCCACGGAGGATCGTCGGCCATTCCTCCTCGTGTTCGAAGAAGCCCTGGTGGATGCGCGGCGCTGCCGCCGGGCTTGACGAGGCCAGTGCCAGGTGCCCGCGGCTCTTCGGCCGCATCGGCATGATGCGCACGTTGAACCCGTCGTCGAACGCACGCTTGAAGGGCGGCAAATACGGTTGCGCCGTGGTCGTCGCGCCCATCCAGAATAACATCTGTATGTCGGGGATCGGCTGCTCTGGGCCCGATTTCAGGAATCCAGTGATGCCAAACGGCAGGTCCGAGGCGAACCCGCCCATGCCGGCCAGGCACTGCGGCAACGCGACGGCCAGCCTGTCAAGCCGCATATACTTCTGGAACGTACCGCCTGATTTCCGCCGGTAGGCGACCGAGGCCGAGGTATGATCGGCGAGGTTTTGTCCCACGCCCGGTAGATCAAGCGTCACGTCAATTCCGTGCTCGCGCAGATGATCGGCCGGACCGATGCCCGACAGCATCAGCATTTTCGGTGAGTTGATCGCGCCGCCCGAGAGAATGACCTCCCGCGCCGCGTGCGCCGTTATCGTTTTGCCGTCCTGCGTGTAGGTAATTCCCGTTGCGCGATTTCCGTCCAGCTCAACCCTTCGCACGAGTGCGCCGGTCTCCACCGTGACGTTAGGCCGCGCCATCGCGGGCCGCAAATAGGCCGACGCAGCGCTCCACCGCCTGCCGTTCTTTAAAGTCATCTGCATGCGCGCAAACCCTTCCGGTTGCGCGCCGTTGTAGTCGTCGGTGAACGGATGTTGGCGCTCGCGCGCAGCGTTGAGGAAAGCGTCGCAAATCGCGTCTTGGAACGTGCCCTTAGTGACCGACAGCGGCCCACCCGCGCCGCGGTATTCGTCGGCGCCGCCTTCCCAGTCCTCCGAGCGACGGAAATATGGCAGGATTTCGTTGTACGTCCAGCCCGCCAAGCCATAGGACGCCCAACGGTCGTAATCAGCTGGATGGCCATGGTAGTACGCCATAGCGTTGATCGACGATGAGCCGCCGAGCACGCGCCCCCGCGCGCATTCGATCGCGCGTCCGTTCATGGTGGCTGATGGCTCGGCGAAATACATCCAGTCGTGCAGCCGCTTCTGCAGGATTCTCCCCCAGCCGAGCGGGATGCGGATCCACGGGTCGCGGTCCCTGCCGCCTGCCTCCAGCACCAGCACCTTCGCGCTGCCGTCCTCCGACAGGCGGTAGGCCAGCGTGCACCCCGCCGAGCCCGCGCCAGCGATAATGTAGTCGTATTTAGTGGTGGAGTTGTTAGAGGCGTCGGCGGGCATGGCGGAGGGTCCTTGGGCTTGAGCTACGCAGGCTGGAACCCAGATTTCCCGACAGGGCGCGAGACGTCAATGGCGGCGGATATAGATCCGGCCAGATAACCGCAGAATCAGCATTCCAAATTTCAGGTGGGTTGTCCCGTATGGTGCACTTTAAAGAGGGAAGGGATAGGTATTTGAATGAATAGGATCGTTCAGTGATGCAGGGAAGCACAGGAATTACAGGTATAGAGCGGAGAGAAAAAAATTTTCAGCTATGTTTTGCATCGGAATGATGGTGCTGAGACCTGAGATGAAAAACGCACATTTACCCCAAAGAACGAAACGTGATTCCTGTTCTTATTGATTGGAAATATATGATGTGCAGTTGCGTACTCGGTCTTCACGATAAGGATGCGGATCGCTAAAAACGGACAACTGGTGGAAAAACTATCCTTAATAAAGCGCGTTGTTTTTCTGAAAATTGCAGCCGTAAAGAAAATACTAAACTCGATTAAGAGGTAAGGAGTGCGCAATGGCGGGCGAAGATATTACTGTGCGCGCATCGGACGGCTCGGGCAGCTTTATGGCCTGCCTGTCGCAGCCCGCGGACGGCAGACCAGGACCGGGCGTCATCATGTGCCATGAGATCTTCGGCGTGACGCCGTGGATCCGTGAGACCGCCGACCTGTTCTCGGCGCACGGCTACTGCGTCGTCGCGCCCGACATGTTCTGGCGCATGCGGCCGGGATTCGTGGGCGACCACACGAGCGCTGAGAACACGGCGGAGGGGCGCGACTACAAGGCGCGCATCGATTATTCCAAGGCGATGGAGGATCTGCAGGCTTGCGTGGAACTGCTGAAGGCACGCGGAGACTGCAACGGCAAGGTTGCAATCACCGGCTTCTGCACTGGCGGCACGCTCGCCTATCTCGCTGCCAGCCGGCTCGACCTCGATGCAGCGGCGCCGTACTACGGCACCAACATCCACAATTTCTACGACAAGGGGCGCAAGATCAAATGCCCCACCATCCTGCATCACGGCGACGCAGACGACCGCGTGCCGGCCGACCTGACGCAGCGGCTTACCCAGGCCATTGCCGATGTGCCGCATGCCGAGGTGTTGGTCTACGACGCGGGCCACGCCTTCGCGAATTCGCACCGTCCCGAGGATTATTATGTCGAGGCTGCTGCCAAACTCGCACACCAGCGCACGTTCGAGCTGTTCGATCGGCTAAGGTAATCGAACGCACGACGTTCTTGACGAATTTTCACGACGGGTAGGGATAGCGTAGTGGGAGAAGGGATGAGCGATGCGTTTCTCGGCATGGCTGGGATCGACCTTGTAACGTTTTCATGGCTGACAGCGCTGGCGGTGGGCTCGGCGTTTGTCGCCGGCGTCGCGGGCACGGCGGGCGGCATGATCTTGATCGCGGGCATGGCATTTATCTTCCCGCCGTCACTGCTGATCCCGCTGCACACGGTCGTCCAGCTCGGCGCGGCGACCAGCATGGCGCTGTCGCGCTGGCGCTGGCTGATGCGAGAGACAGTGCTGCCGTTTACCATCGGTGCGGCGATTGGTGCCGCTATCGGCGGGCGCATCTTCGTCAGTCTGCCGGAAAATCTGCTGCTGGTGTTGCTCGCGCTATCGATCCTGATCCTGACCTGGATTCCCGGCCTTGCGCGGTTCGGACCAGAGCGCGGTCGGTTCTTATTCGTTGGCTTTCTGACGACCTTCCTCGGCGTGTTCATCAGCGCGACCGGCTCGATGTTGGCTGCGTTCACCGTCGCCGCAGCACCTGACCGCCGTAACCATATCGCGACCCTCGGTAGCCTGATGGTCGTCGTCCACGTCGCCAAGCTAGTGGTATTTGGTTTGATCGGCGTGCAGTTCGGAAGTTACGTGCCGTTGATGGCAGCCATGATTGCGGCATCTTTCGTCGGTACCTGGCTCGCCAGGCCGGTCCTCGACCGCATTCCCGAACGGACCTTCCGCCTCACCTTCCAGATCATCCTGACCTTGCTGGGCCTCCGTCTGCTCGCGAAGGCGGCGGGGTACTGACTCCTTCCGCCTTTCTGTCAGCCGCGATACCATTTCTAAAAATGTGAGGGAAGGAGAGCGGATGACCGGCAAGACGCGTGAGATGAAGCTCGGCATGTTCTACTGGCAGTGCGGCCATCACATCGCCGCGTGGCGCCATCCCGACGGCGTGCCAGATTCGGGCTCCAACCTCCCGCACCTAATAGAGCTGGCCAAGACCGCCGAGCGCGGCCTGTTCGACATGTTCTTCATGGCCGACACCGTCACCTTCTGGCGTGGTTCGCTCGAAGCAATGGAGCGCGATTCCTACGGCACCTGGATCGAGCCCTACACCCTGATGTGCGCACTGTCGCAGCATACGAAGCATCTCGGCCTCGTCTGCACTTCAACATCGACCTACGACCGGCCCTACATGCTGGCCCGCAGGTTCGCCTCGCTCGACCTAATTAGCGGTGGGCGCGCGGGATGGAACCTTGTGACGTCGGCCAACAAGGCGGAAGCTGACAGCTTCGGCCTCGAGAAGCACATCGAGAAGGCCGAGCGCTATGCGCGCGGGCGCGAGTTCGCCTGCGTCGTCCGAGGCCTATGGAATTCTTGGGAAGGCAACGCGTTCGTACATGATAAGGAAACTGGCTTCTTCTTCGACCGCGAAAAGATCTCCATCCTCGAGCATGACGGCGAATTCTTCCGATGCAAGGGGCCGCTCAACGTGGCGCCGTCGCCGCAGGGCGAGCCGGTCATGGTTCAGGCGGGTGCGTCGGAGGACGGACGCGAGCTCGCGGCCGAAACCGCCGAGGTAATCTTCGGCGCACAGCAGACGTTGGAAGGCGCGAGAGAATTCTACGCCGACGTAAAGGGCCGTATGGCGAAGTTCGGCCGCGATCCGGACGGGCTCAAGATCCTTCCAGGCCTGTCGGTCCATGTCGGGCGCACGCACGACGAGGCGGTTGAGAAATACGAGCGCCTGCAGGAACTGATCGACCCCGGGGTGGGCATGGCGCTGCTGTCGAAGCGGCTCGATTTTGATCTCACCGGCTACGACGAAAACGGAACTTTACCCGAAATGCCTGAGAACAAGACCGTATCGTCCCGCCGCGAGCTATTCGTCGAGATCGGCGAGCGTGAGAATTTGACGATCAAGGATCTTTATCGCCGGGTGGCGGGATCGCGCGGCCATATGGAGGTGATCGGCTCGCCCGAGGAGGTCGCCGATATGATGGAGCAGTGGGTCGCCGAAGGGGGCTGCGACGGCTTCAACATTATGCCACCTGTATTCCCGGTGGACCTCAACGACTTCGTCGACCTTGTGGTTCCAGAGCTTCAGCGCCGCGGCATTTACCGAACCGAATACAAGGGCACGACGTTGCGCGACAATCTCGGCCTAACGCGCCTGCCGCCACCTGCCGCGCTCTCCCGAGGCGCCTTCGGTGGTACAGAGACGTCGCTGTGATAGATCGTATTACAAAGACTGAAGTTCTTATCGTCGGTGGCGGGCCGGTTGGGTTAGCGCTTGCCTGCGAACTCGGCTTCCACGGCATCGACTGCATGCTCGTCGAGCGCGGCGACGGGACTGTCAAGACGCCTAAGATGAACGAGGTGAACACACGGTCCATGGAGTTCTGTCGCCGTTGGGGAATCGTCGACCGCGTGCTGGAGACGCCGTTCCCCGAGGATTGGCCAAAGGACGTGGTGTTCGTCACCACATTGGGTGGTTATGAACTCGGCCGCGTCAGGCGCCCGGCGGGTCGCGTGCGAGCTTCCGAGTTCAGCCCGGAGAGCCTGCAGATCTGCTCGCAGCACTGGTTCGATCCGATCCTCCGCCAATTCGCAGAATCTTTCCGGACGGTGACGTTGCGCTATGGCTGTAATCTCGAGACGTTCGAAGAGACGGCGGAAGGCGTTATTGGGGCGCTGGAGGGCGGCGAGCATATCGCCGCGAAATACCTCGTCGGCTGCGACGGAGCGGGAAGTATGGTCCGCCGTGCGCTCGGCATCCCGCTCGAGGGGGAGGGCACACTGGGAACCGCGATAAATATGTTCTTTCGATCGCCCGACCTGCTCGGCGCATGCGGCAAGGATCCAGGGACATTCTTCATTCCCGTCGACGAGGATGGGGCGTGGTGTAATATCCGCGTGATCGAGCCGCAGACCGGCTTGTGGCGCATGATGATCAACGAAGCCGACGACGACGCGACTGTGGAGACTGTCGATCGAAATGCATATTTGCGCCGCGGCGTCGGCCACGACCTTGACGTCGACTGGGTCGACGTCAACATCTGGCGACGCCAGAGCGCACTGGCAGCGTCCTACGGCAGGGGCCAGGTCTTCCTAGCCGGTGACGCGGTGCATCAAGTTTCGCCGACCGGCGCGATGGGCATGAACACCGGCCTCGGCGACGCCGTTGATCTCGGCTGGAAGCTCGCAGCCGTCCTTCAGGGTTGGGGCGGCGACACGCTGCTCGACAGCTACGACGCCGAGCGGCGCCCGGTCGGCGACCGGGCCGTTCGCTTCGCGACGAGCTTTCATTTCCTGCAGTTCGGCTGGGGCGACGGGCTCGGCCGACTTGAAGAGGATGGCGCCGCTGCTGCCATGCTGCGGAAAGAGGTCGGCGCCATGCTCATAGACCACGTTGGGCGAGAGTTCCGTACCATCGGGCTACAACTCGGCTACCGTTACGATGATTCGCCCATCTGCGTGCCTGACGGAACCGATCCAGTCGCCGACCCGCCTGACAACGTAATTCCGTCCGCCCGCCCTGGTGCCCGCGCGCCGCATTTCTGGCTGGCGGATGGCCGGTCGACGCTCGACCTATTCGGCAGGAATTTCATGCTATTGAACTTCGGGGACGGCGACACGGCCGCGATGGAAAGAGCTGCGGCTGAGCGCGGTGTGCCGCTGCAGGTAGCATCGGTTGATGACGAGGAAGCAAGTGGGGTGTATGGGCGGCCGCTCGTGCTCGTTCGACCCGACGGCCACGTCGCATGGCGTGGCAATGATGCGGGCGAACCGGGCGAAATCCTCGATCGCGTGCGCGGCGCAGGTTGATCTAGGATCCCGGTTAGGCCTCTATCGATTGAGGGCGTACCCAGAGCGAATATCCCGCTGGGAGAAGCCATGACCCATCGCCATAATTTGCCTGGGCATCTGCGTATATCGCTCGTCAATTATGATTTGCCGACAACCAGACCAAGCGGTGGGCCGGGGTGAGGCTTTTGCCTATAGCAATGTGGCGCTCTTAAGGGCGGCAGGGCTACGAAGTCGCACGAAATTGCTGCCGGGCGACCCGGCAGGCGTAACAACGACGTCGGCGTTAGAGGGCGAGGC
Source organism: Alphaproteobacteria bacterium (assembly GCA_038131485.1). Lineage (GTDB taxonomy): Bacteria > Pseudomonadota > Alphaproteobacteria > MPNO01 > UBA830 > JAYQUR01. The sequence goes on along the minus strand of JAYPPO010000003.1, from coordinate 97,393 downwards.
GCCGGTGCGGAAGTTGTCCGTGCCGACCGTGAAGCGTCGAGGTGAGCTACGGGCTGTCGCTGAAGGCACTCGCTATCAAGGCCTTGGCGCTGTCCCACTCGGCGACACCGTTCGAGTTACAGCCATCGTCTTTCTTGGGATCGGGCCTTATCCGTAGAGCCGTGCATCGTTCTCGTCGAGGCCGTAGGTATGCCGTTTGACCCGGTCGAGTAGTTGTGCCTCAAGCCTAAGCACGATCGGGGGGTCGTCGCTGGCGGAACTGGTCGTGTGGATCTCGCCGGGCAGAAAAAAGGCGATGTCTCCCTCGCGCTGGACGAAGCGCTCACTTTCCTCTAGTTCCGGCGACTTCAGGTCGCCGTCCTTATTGTAGCGCCAGTTATATTTTGTCTGTTCGATGGCGCCCTTGAAGACGCCATAGACGACGTATGATGCGCCATGGTCATGCGCCCGCGCTCCGCCGGTCGCCTTGCCGCGGGGTGTGAGCGACGTCATCAGGCAGAAGCCCGGGCCAGGATGACCGTACTGGTCGTCGATATGGAGGTCGATGCGGCCCGGCCTGCCGCCGCCGCGTTCCGTGATTTCATGAAGCAGGCCGGGCGCTGCGAGCAGCGTTTTCATCTCCGTTGCGATTCCGCGCGCCTGCGAGCGGGCGTCCGACGTGTTAGCAAAAACGTCCCTGACGGCTTCGACGAATTGATCTATCGCACCCATCTCGCATCTATCCCTTTTTGCTAACATTCGTAGACGGCGTGCCTGTATCAAAGGCGTCCACACGACTAATGTTACACCGCCATCGCGACTGCACAATATCCGACAGCAGACTGGATGTGCAGGCAGGGGCGATGGATGGGCTCTCACGCCGGTGCGGGAAGGCCTATACGTCCTTAGGCCGCCGGTATCGGTACGCGGTGCATCTTCATCGCCATTGCGACCGCGGAATAGTAGCCGAGCAACCCCAGCACCTCGGCAAGCCCGTCGCGGCCCAGTAGGACCGCCGCCCTATCGTAGACCTCGTCCGAGCCGCCGCCCGGTGCCATCGCGATCTGGCAGAGATCGAAGACCGCCTTTTCGCGAGAGTCCGGCAGATCCGGTACCTGGCTGGCCTTCAGCGCGTCCATCGCCTCCTGCGGGTAGCCCAGCTCAAGACAGCGCTTCACGTGCGCAGCCTGCACGTAGGCGCCTTGCCAGTGCGTCGCAATGACCACGATGGTGAGTTCCACCTCGCGTTCAGTCAGAGCACCTTTCTTGTTTAGGAACGTCCCGATCGTCTCCATCGCCGCGGCAAGCTTAGGCGAGTGGATCCAGATTTTGTATGGCGTCAACAGCCGGCCCCGTCCGGCGACGAGATCGTCGAAAACCTTTTTCTGTTCGTCAGTCAGTTCGTTCTCTGGGATCTCAAGGATGCGGACGGGTCCGTCAGTCATGATGTGCTCCTTACGGTGTTTTGTAATGCGTTTTTTGCGGCGTTGGCAGGGAAGCTAGGCTGGCGGGTCTGCGCCCGTCAATCAGGTAATGCCGCCGTATTTCCTGACATTCACGCCCCCGCCGCTAAGATTCGGCTGCGCACGATAACGCCGCTGACCCTTCCCGAGGGTTCCGCATCTGCGGTCATCATCTTCACCGACGCCGCATTGGCGGCGCCCTTTGCCGTTGATAACTTCGCGAAAGACACCCCGTGACTTCCAGCGGGGACTCCCGATCAGGCATTCATCTGGAAAAATGGTGGGCGCGGCTGGGATTGAACCAGCGACCCTCGCGTGTGAGGCGAGTGCTCTCCCGCTGAGCTACGCGCCCGGACCTTTTGGACCTTGAAAAAAGTGATAAGTTTCCGAGGCCCGTCCGGTGAAGCGGCGCATATAAGGCGGCACGACGCGGCTTGTCAATGTGGGCCGCGTGCACCACTTACACGGGAAAGAACATCCGATTGGGGCTCGTTTCGCTTACCAGTCGAGAGGACCACACTCTTGTCGATATACAGACGCCTCAGAGTCGAAGTTGCCGCCTTCGCTGCGTTGGCGGTCACCCTTTGTACAGAGCCGGCCGGTGCGTTGGCGCGAGATGCCGATGTCGGGCTCTACTACAAGGTCTTGGTCGGCGGCTTTCACGTCGGCGACCTTCATTTTGATATCGTGCTGCGTCCGCGCAAGTTCGACGTCGAGGCTAACATCAGGTCGACCGGCATGATCGGGCGCATATTCCCCTGGTCGATGAAGGCCTATTCCAACGGCGAGTTCGCTTATGGCGGCGGGGTGAACCCGGTCGCCGCGGGCCAGACTAACAATTGGCGCGGCAAGGAGCGCTTCATAGATCTTAGCTTTGAGAACGGCATCGCGCGTGTGAAACGTATTCAGCCTCCGCCGGAGGCCGACGATCGCGATCGGGTGTCGGAAGACCTGCGCACCGGTGCGCTGGATCTCACGACAGCGATCATGACGATCATCACGCGAATGGATTCGAGGGCTGAGTGCGCGGCGCAGATCCCCGTGTTCGACGGTCGCCGTCGATTCGATCTCGTCGTCGAGCCCGATGGTTCCGATACGCTCAAGCCGAACCGTTATTCGCCGTTCGGCGGGGAGACCATCAACTGCGTTGTCTGGATGGACAAGAAGGCAGGTTTTAAGAAGAAGGATCCTTCCGGCTGGAATGATGGCGAGCGCAAGGCACGCGTCTGGATGGGCCGCGCCTTCGACTATTCACCGCCGGTACCCGTCCGGCTGACCTTTGACACGCCGTTCGGCGCGCTGATCGCCCATCTCAACAGGGCGACGATCGTCTCTGGCGAGAACCGTCGGGAGCTTTCGCAGGCGGATTAATCTCGCGGCGCTTCCTCTTTTTGATATCTCGCTTGGCGCTCCAGGCCCGTTTATGGCAAGTTCCCGCGTGAACCTGGTAGGCGCAGCTCCCCGCGTGCCGGCATTCGTTGACGATTGAAACTGAGCGGGTTTTCAGATCGATGACCTCTAGCGCGTGTGCGGCCATCATTCTCGCCGCCGGCATGGGAACGCGGATGAAGTCCACCTTGCCGAAGGTGCTGCATCTGGTCGCGAACCGGCCGATGATCTCTCATATAATGACCACGTTGGAAGCGGTTTCGCCCGAGCGAACGGTCGTGGTCGTGGCGCGAGGAATGGAAGAGGTTGCCAGAGTAGTGGCACCTGTGGCGACTGCGATCCAGGCCGAGGCGCTGGGAACCGGGCATGCCGTCCTCGCCGCGCGCGACGCGTTGGCGGACTTCGCGGGCGACGTTTTGGTGCTTTTCGGCGACACGCCGCTGCTGACGGCCGAAACCATGCATAAGATGGTTGAGGCGCGGCGCGCGGCGAATGACCCCGCGGTCGTCGTGCTCGGCTTCCGGCCCGACGATCCGGCGGAATACGGACGTCTCGTCACCAATGCCGACGGCAGCCTCGAGGCCATCGTCGAGTACCGTGACGCGACCCTCGAGCAGCGTGCAATCGGACTGTGCAACGCCGGCATCATGGCGATAGACGGCAAGGTGATTTTCTCGCTGCTAGACGCCGTCGGCGACGACAACGCCAAGGGCGAATATTATCTGACCGACATTGTTAAGGTCGCGCGCAGTCGCCAGCTTGCCTGTGTTGCCGTCGAGGCGGACGACCCCGTCGAGGTAATCGGCGTGAACAGCCGCGCGCAGCTTGCTCAGGCGGAGGAGGCGATGCAGTCGCGGCTCCGTGCCAATGCGATGGCGAACGGCGTAACGATGACCGACCCGAAGACTGTATGGCTCTCTGCTGACACAAAGCTCGGCCGCGACGTAACAATAGAGCCCAACGTCTTTTTCGGCACCGGCGTAACGATCGCCGACAACGTTGAGATCCGCGCCTTCTGCCACATCGAACGGGCAGAGGTTGAAAGCGGCAGCATCATCGGGCCGTTTGCCCGGTTGCGCCCCGGCACAAAGCTTGGGCGCGAAGCTCATATCGGTAATTTCGTCGAGATCAAGGCGGCCCTCGTCGGGGAGGGCGCGAAGGTCAATCACCTATCCTATATCGGCGATGCACGTGTCGGCGCGAAAGCGAATATTGGCGCCGGCACGATCACCTGCAATTATGACGGCTTCTTCAAGGAAATCACGGATATCGGCGCAGGCGCATTCATCGGCTCGAATTCCGCGCTTGTGGCGCCAGTGAAGATTGGCGAGGGCGCCATCGTTGGCGCTGGCTCGGTGGTAACGAACGAGGTTGAGGCTGATGCACTCGCCGTTGCGCGCGGCAAGCAGCGGAATATCGGCGGCTGGGCAAAAAGCTTCCGAACGCGACGCCAAGCCGACAAGAATGTCTCGAAGAAATAATAACGACTTCAAGACGGATCCGAGTAGATGTGCGGCATTATCGGAATTATCGGCAAGGCGGACGCGGCGCCTCTTCTTATCGAAGGCCTCAAGCGACTCGAGTATCGCGGCTACGACTCTGCCGGGATCGCGACGCTGGTCGACGGGGGCATAGATCGACGCCGCGCGAAAGGCAAGATCAGTAGTCTCGATGCGCTGATTCACAAGGATCCGCTGCGCGGCCATATTGGGATAGGTCATACGCGCTGGGCGACGCATGGCTCGCCGAGCGAGGAGAATGCGCATCCGCACGCCGACGACCGCGTCGTGCTGGTCCATAATGGAATTATCGAGAACTTCCAGGAGCTTCGCGCGGAGCTGACCAAGGCTGGCCACGTGTTCAAGACTGAGACAGACACTGAGGCGGTGGTTCACCTGATTAGTTCGTATCTAAAGGACGGCAAGTCGCCAGCGAAGGCAGTTTCCGCGGCGCTCAAGCGGCTCGACGGCGCTTTCGCTCTGGCGATCCTGTTCGCCGGGCACGACGACCTGATGATCGCGGCACGTCGCGGCAGCCCACTCGCTATCGGCTACGGTGCCGGCGAGATGTTCATCGGCTCGGACTCTCTTGCGCTCGCGCCGCTGACGCAGCAGATCACCTATCTCGAAGAAGGAGATTGGGCGGAGATCACGCCTGGCGGTGCCATTATCCACGACGAGATGGACAAAATCGTCGAACGGGCTATCCAGCAGACCTCGGCCTCCGGTGCGATGATCGGCAAGGGAAACTTCCCGCACTTCATGCTTAAGGAGATCTACGAACAGCCGGCGGTGATTGGCGACACGCTGCAGTCGATCCTGAATCCGTTGGACAAAATCGTCACCCTGCCGAAGATGCCCTTCGATCTCGCCGAGATCCCGCGCATCACCGTCGTAGCCTGCGGCACGTCGTTCCATGCAGGCATGGTAGCGCGGTACTGGTTTGAGACGATCGCCGGTATTCCGACCGACATCGATATCGCTTCCGAATTCCGCTACCGCACCGTTGACATGCAGAAGGGCGGGCTCGCGCTGTTCATCTCGCAGTCGGGCGAGACGGCCGACACGCTCGCTGCGCTCCGCTATGCAAAACAGCAGGGCCAGCACATCGTCTCCGTCGTCAACGTGCAAGAAAGCTCGATGGCGCGCGAATCCGACCTCGTGATGCGCACGCAGGCGGGCCCGGAAATCGGTGTCGCCTCCACCAAGGCGTTCACAACGCAGCTGACGACGCTCGCCTGCTTCGCGATCGGGTTGGCTGCGGCGCGTGGGCGCATCGACCGCGATCGGCAGGCTGAGCTCTGCCTCGCGCTGACCGAGGTGCCTTCGCGGGCGAACGACGTGCTCAACCACGACGGTGCTATCGAGAAGCTCGCCCAAGAGGTGATGGAGGCTCGCGATGTGCTCTATCTAGGGCGAGGCACCGGCTATCCAATAGCCCTCGAAGGCGCGCTAAAGCTCAAGGAAATCAGCTATATACATGCAGAGGGCTATGCCGCCGGGGAAATGAAACACGGCCCAATCGCGCTGATAGACGAGCATGTCCCGGTAATTGTGATTGCCCCGTCCGACGAGCTGTTCGACAAGACCGCGTCGAACATGCAGGAGTCATCGCACGCGGCGGGCGAGTGATTTTTCTGTCCGACGCAAAGGGGTGCGAGAGACTCGGCAACATGGCGGCCGCGACGATAAAGCTGCCAGAGGTAAACTCCTTCGTCGCGCCTATCCTCTACACGATCCCAGTCCAGCTGCTCGCCTATCACGTCGCGGTCTTGAAGGGCACCGACGTCGATCAGCCGCGCAACCTCGCCAAATCGGTGACCGTCGAGTAGGTAAGAACAGTCTTTTCTTTTCAGAAATTACCTCTGAAATCTTCTTGTGTTTTACTGTTTCAGTGCAATTTAACAACCTTAGTGTTGAACGCGGAAGGTATTCTGAAGTTCAGGAAATTACCTATCGAATAATCCATTCATATCGTGAGGATGGACTTGGTTATCGACGCATCGCAAATTTATTAAATTAAGAGGGTCTAATTACTGCTTCCGGCAAGAAGCAGTCTAGTGCGTATGTCTGCTCGGTAATTAAGCGTTAGAGCGCGAGGCAGGAGCGCTTGCGAGATAGGAACTTGCAATATCCTCTAATCTATTCAAAAATGTGGTTAGAGTAATGAAGTCATACGTGAAAACCGGGTTTTATAAAATAATTTATCTGATCTCGCCTAAGATCCGATCGTAAAAATATCGAATTCAATTGCCTTGTATGAGTAAATATTAAAAATATTTATGTTAAAGAGATCGGAGTATCGATATGAAAATACTAAGAATTGTTTATTGCCTCATTATTGTCATCTCTTTTTATATTCCCGCTACGCTAGCGGGTCCATGCACCGAGGAGGACAAAGAATCCGCTGATTTTTGGCAGAATTATTATAGTCCCGAAGAAGCTTTTGATTTTGGTGAGACCATAAAAAAATTAGTCGAAGCAAAAAACCTTAGGGGTTTATTTGATCTTGTTGATGGCGAATTATCTTCCGGACCAAGGAGAGAATTTGTTCAAGGAAAAGAGTTTTCTGATGTTTTCTCGGATAAATGGAGACAAGGTTTGCTGGCGAGTGTGTCGCCTTGCTCACCAGTAGGGTGGCGCGGTTTTATGCTAGCTAGCGGGTCGATTTGGTACAGCAAAAATAAAGAAAAAGACACGTGGCATATTTTTTCAATTTTAGAAGAAAATCAAGAAATAATTGACAGTGATATGCCAATTGGTTGGCAATTTGATGGAAAATTGATACCCCCACAATGCTTTTCTACGAAATGGATGTCTGGTGATAATTACAAAGATTTTGCTGATAAATTTATGATAAACAATTATCACAATTTCGCGAAAAACCCTGGTCTTTATTTTGGCAAAGAAATAACAAATTTTGACCCAATTATCTCGTCTTGGGACGCTGAAATTTACCTGGCGACCTCAATGAAAAAATGTTTTCAGGGTGCTTTACGTTTCGGCGTGGTGGAGAATATTGGGTTCCCCACAACTGCAACCCAGGATGGGTCAGTGCAAACAGAGATCTGCTCCTCAAAGGATGTGTGTACGAAATTTGCTTACACTATTTTGGCGGAAATACCCACAGACAAGTGTAGAAATCTTGCGACACATGTTCAGGGGGAATGCTTGACGTCTTATTTGATATCAATTGGTTACTATAGTGGGGGCACTATGGGGTGGAATATGAGTTATAATATTTATGGATTGTTTTCCCTTAGAGATGATCAAAAATACCTATTACCACTCAAGAACTTTTATAAAAAGAATGATGCGATAAACCATATAAAATGAGTTGGGCAAAAAATACAAAGACCAACCGCAAATCTTGGATTGCTAATAACGGTCGAGTAGGCAAGCGCCTGCGCCATCGCGGCCAGCGGAAAACGTTTGCGCGGGATCCGCGGTCGATCGACGTGTCGGGCATTCCTATCTTCTTAACATTTTGGTGGTGGCCAACTATCTTCCGCCGAAACCACGAGTAGGCGGAATATATGTCCAGTTACGATTATGACTTGTTTGTCATCGGCGCCGGTTCCGGCGGGGTGCGGGCGTCGCGCATGTCGGCATCCTACGGCGCCCGGGTGGCCGTCGCGGAGGAGCGCTTTCTTGGCGGCACCTGCGTGAACGTGGGCTGCATTCCTAAGAAGCTTTTCTCCTACGGCGCGCACTATCCCGAGGCGGCGGAAGAGGCAGCGGCCTACGGTTGGGACTTCGCAGAGCCGACGCTCGACTGGTCGCGTCTGATCGGCAACAAGAATAAAGAAATCGAACGGCTGAACGGCATCTACCGACGCTTGCTCGAAAATGCAGGCGTGACGCTGTACGAGGCCCGTGCGACGCTGATTGATGCGCACACGCTAGATGTCGGCGGCGAGCGGGTGACAGCCGATAAGATCCTGATCGCGACCGGTGGAAAGCCGTCGCGAGACGACACGCCCGGGACCGAGCATGCCATCGTGTCCGACGACGCGTTTTACCTGAGAGAGCGCCCGAACCGCGTTCTGGTCGTGGGCGGCGGTTATATCGCCGTCGAGTTCGCCGGCATCTTCAACGGTTACGGCGCGGCGACGTCGCTGGTGTACCGAAGGGACCTGTTCCTGCGAGGCTTCGATATGGACGTGCGCACGCACCTTGCGCAGGAAATGGAGAAGAAGGGCGTTAAGCTGATTTGGAATACCGTAATCGACCGCATCGACAAGGTCGACGGCGGCCTGGACGTCTCTTTCAACGATACTACGAAGGCCCAATACGACCAGGTTCTTTATGCCATCGGCCGTGTGCCTAACACTCGAAACATGGGCCTCGAGCAGGCTGGCGTAGAGATGGACAAGAATGGCGCAGTTGTCGTCGATGACTATTTCCGCACTAGCGTCGACAATATCTACGCGCTCGGCGACATCATCGACCGTTTCCAGTTGACGCCGGTTGCCATCGGCGAGGCGATGAAGCTGTCGTCCAACATGTTCAAGGGCACTCAGCTAAAGATGGACTATTCGGATATTCCGACGGCCGTTTTCTCCGACCCGCCTATCGGCACGGTCGGCCTGACGGAAGAGGACGCCAGAGCGCAGTACGGCGAGGTTAATATCTACCGCTCCACGTTCCGGGTGCTGAAGGACACGCTGACCGGAGGCGCCGCGCAGACGCTAATGAAGCTGATCGTGGACCGGAAGACCGACCGAGTGCTCGGCTGTCACATGGTTGGGCCGGATTCGGCCGAGATCACGCAGGGCCTCGGCATCGCGCTCAAGTGCGGCGCGACCAAGGCGCAGTTTGACGCTACGGTCGGCATCCACCCGACGGCGGCAGAAGAGTTTGTCACCATGCGCGAGCCAGTGCCCGATCCGACCCAGGCTCAGGCTGCGGAGTAGTTATAAACTCCCGGAATGCCTGGAAAATGTCGGTCAAAGGGCGTATACGCGGTTACTTTAGATGATTGAGAGAGGATGGCCATGACTGGGCATTGGTCGCCAGAAAGCTGGCGAAACAAACCCATCATCCAGGTCCCGGATTATCCAGACCAGGCAGCGCTCGTGGCCGCCGAAAACAAGCTGCGCGGTTACCCGCCGCTGGTGTTCGCGGGTGAGGCGCGCAAGCTGCGCCGGCAACTCGCCGACGTTTCCGAGGGCAAGGCTTTCCTGTTGCAGGGCGGCGATTGCGCAGAAAGCTTTGCCGAGTTCCATCCGAACAACATCCGCGACACGTTCCGCGTCCTTCTGCAGATGGCTGTCGTTCTGACCTTTGCGTCGGGCAAGCCGGTGGTGAAGGTTGGCCGTCTGGCGGGCCAGTTTGCCAAGCCGCGCTCCTCAGACATCGAGGAAATGGAAGGCGTCACGCTGCCGAGCTACCGCGGCGACATGATCAACGACATGGCGTTCGACGAGGCGGGCCGCCGGCCTGATCCGGAGCGCATGGTGCAGGTCTACAACCAGTCGGCGGCGACGCTGAACCTGCTGCGCGCCTTTGCCCAGGCGGCTACGCCGACCTGCACGAGGTGCATCGCTGGAACCTTGAGTTCGTCTCTACCGGCCTGCGGGATGAGCGGTACGCCAAGCTTGCCGATCGCATCGACGAGGCAATGACCTTCATGCGCCGCCTTGCGGTCTGATCGTCGGAAGCCGCGCCGCAGCTGCGCGAAACTGACTTCTACACGAGCCACGAGGCGCTGCTGCTCGGCTATGAGGAAGCGATGACGCGCGTCGATTCCACGTCCGGTAACTGGTACGACACGTCGGCCCACATGCTGTGGATCGGCGATCGCACGCGCCAGCCCGACAGCGCGCACGTCGAGTTCATGCGCGGCATCCATGCAACCCGATTGGCCTAAAACTGGTCCGTCGCAGACGCCTGACAAGCTGCTGGAGCTCATTGACCTCCTCAACCCGACTAACGATCCGGGCCGGCTTAGTACTCATCAGCTGCCGCAGGTAACGACCAGGTCGAGGAGAAGCTGCCGCCGCTTGTTCGCGCTGATCCCAGCGCGAGGTCATAAGGTCGTCAGGACCTGCGATCCTATGCACGGCAATACGATCAAGGCGCAAAGCGTGCTACAAGACGCGGCCGTTCGACGGATCCTGCGCGGTACAGGGCTTCATAGCCGTCCACGAGGCCGAGGGCACCCATGCCGGTGGCGTACATATCGAGCTGACCGGCCAGAATGTGACCGAGTGCACCGGTGGTGCGCAGGCGATCACAGACGAAGGCCTTTCCGACCGTTATCACACGCATTGCGATCCGCGTCTCAACGCCTCGCAGTCGTTGGAACTCGCGTTCCTCATTGGCGAACACCTCGAAGTCGAAGCGCGACAGCGAGCGGTTCGCCGCGCCGCCCTTTGCTGCGGCGGAGTAGAGGTTTCCGTCCGAGGATATGACCGACACGCTGAAGATATCGCTCGCGCAGCTTAATCCCAAGGTCGGCGACATCTCCGGCAACATAGAGAAGCTTCGCGCGGCCCGCGCCGAGGCGGCCGCTGCGGGCGCAGATCTCGTCGTCGCGAGCGAGTTGGTCGTCTGCGGCTACCCACCCGAAGATCTCGTTGTCCGGCCCATCGTCCAGAACAGATCGAGCGCGAGGTGCGCGCCCTCGCCGCCGAGACGGCCGACGGCGGCCCCGCGGTGCTCGCCGGCACGACCTGGGCTCGAGGACGGCATTCTGTACAATGCGGCCCTCCCTCTCGAGGACGGCGAGATTGCGGCGGTTCGCTACAAGTACGATCTTCCGAATTACGGCGTATTCGATGAAAAGCGCATTTTTCGGCTGGACCGCTTCCGGTCCTGTAAATTTTCGCGGTGTCCGTCTCGGTGTCATGGTCTGCGAGGACATGTGGACCGAGGAAGTCGCCGAGTGCCTCGAAGAATCCGGCGCCGATATCCTTGTCGTCCTTAACGGATCACCCTACGAGCAGGACAAGTGGGACCGGCGGCTCAATCTTGCCGTGGCGCGCGCCACCGAGTGCCGTCTGCCCCTGATCTATGTCAACCAAGTCGGTGGCCAGGACGAGCTCGTCTTCGACGGCGCGTCGTTCGTGATCGGCGCCGACGCGTCAGCCCGCGTGCAGTCGCCAGCCTGGAAGAGCAACCAGACGACCGACTGGACGCGCGATGGCGACAAATGGGTCTGCGCCGAAGGGGACCTCTCGCTGCCGCCTGAGGGCGACGCAGCGATCTACTCGGCGATGATGCTGGGCCTCCGCACTACGTAGAGAAGAGCGGATTCCCCGGCATCATAATAGGAATGTCAGGCGGTATCGATTCCGCGCTCACGGCGGCGGTTGCCGTCGATGCGCTCGGCCCCGACCGCGTGCGCTGCGTGATGATGCCGTCGCCTTACACGTCACAGGAAAGCCTTGATGACGCGGCGGAAGCGGCCCGGCTACTCGGCGTCCGGCCTCGACTCGGTCTCGATCGAGCGGCGATGAGCGTTCGGCGAAATGCTGGAAGAGGCGTTGGCCGGCACCGATGCCGACACCACGGAAGAGAACATCCAGGCACGGTCGCGCGGACTGACGCTGAGGCGCTGTCGAACAAGACGGGCGCGATGGTTGTCTCCACCGGCAACAAGTCAGAGATGTCAGTCGGCTATGCGACGCTCTGCAACGACATGTGCGGCGGCTATTCGGTCCTGAAGGACGTCTATAAGACCAAGGTGTTCGAGCTGTGCCGTTGGCGGAACGACAACCTACCGACAGGTGCTCTGGGGCCCGGCCGGCGTCGTCGTACCCGAGAACATCATCGTAAAGCCGCCGACCGCCGAGCTGAAGCCAGGGGCAGAAGGACCAGGACACGCTTCCGCCTTATGACGACCTCGACGCGATCCTGATCGGGCTCAACGAGAAGGACATGAGCATTGACGAGGTGGTGAGCTTGGGCTTTGACCGGTCCCTGGTATTGCGCGTTTGGCGGATGCTTCTTGGCGCCGAATACAAGCGCCGCCAGGCGCTCGCCTGGCGTGAAGATCACCGCCCGCTCGTTCGGCCGCGACCGGCGCTACCCGATCGTGAATGCTTTTCAGGGCAAATCATAAAATCTGCGGCTCCGGCCCGTTTTCCCCGTAGCCCCGATAAGGATGATCCTCCAAGATTTTGAAGTGGCCGAAAGGGAGAGCGGGCCGGAGCCGAAATAAGATCGTAAAAGTTTACGGCGCGGGGTCTCTCTGATAGAATTCCGGGCTTTTGAACGGAAAATCAAAGCTATGGCGGAAAACGACAACCGCGTTTACCTGTTCGATTCTACGCTCGCGACGGTGCGCAGACCCAAGGCGTCGACTTTACTGTGGCCGACAAGGCGGCGATCGCGCGCGCACTCGATGGGATCGGCATCGACTATATCGAGGGGTGGCCCGGCGCCAACCCGACCGACGACGCGTTTTTCCGAGATGCGCCGAAGCTGAAGCGCGCGAAGATGACGGCGTTTGGGATGACGCGCCGCCCCGGGCGGTCGGTTGAGAACGATCCCGGCGTCTCGGCGCTCCTTAATTCCGACAGCGCAGCGGTCTGCATGGTCGGTAAGACCTGGGATTTCCATGTCGACGTCGCACTTAGCATTCCGCGCGAGGAAAACATCGAGATGATCGCTGATTCCGTCGGCCACGTTGCGGCCGTGAAGGGTGAGGCATTGTTCGATGCAGAGCATTTCTTCGACGGCTACAAGGCGAACCCCGACTACGCGTTGTCCTGCGTTGCCGCCGCTTACGAAGCGGGTGCGCGGTGGGTGGTGCTGTGCGATACCAACGGCGGCACCCTGCCGCACGAGGTGGACGAGATCGTCCGCGCGGTCACCAATAAGGTTCCCGGCGCCCATCTCGGCATCCACCGCCACAACGACACCGAGAACGCGGTCGCGAACTCGCTCGCCGCAGTCCGCGCCGGCGCGCGCCAGGTCCAAGGCACGCTTAACGGGCTTGGCGAACGCTGTGGCAATGCCAACCTGACCTCGATCATCCCCAACCTGATGCTCAAGATGTGCTTCGAAACCGGGATGACGGACGAAGACCTCCGCCACCTGACACACGTCTCGCGGCTCCTGGACGAGCGTCTCAATCGAGCGCCTGCGCGCAGCGCGGCTTATGTTGGGCTGTCGGCGTTTGCGCACAAGGGTGGGCTACATGTTTCGGCGGTGGAGAGGGACCCCAGGACTTATGAGCACGTCGATCCGGCATGTGTCGGCAATGAGCGCCATATCGTGGTATCCGACCAGTCTGGCAAATCGAACATCCTCGCCAGGTTCCGCGAGATCGGTCTCAGCATCGATCCTAACCATCCCAAGGTGCCGCGGCTGCTGGAGTTGGTGAAGGAGCGTGAGTTCCAAGGCTATGCTTACGACGGTGCCGAGGCTAGCTTCGAGTTGTTAGCGCGCCGCACGCTCGAGGGCGTGCCGGAATACTATGCGCTACAGTCGTTTCGAGTCCTCGACGAGCGCCGCTGGAACGCGCGTGGTGATCTGGTAACGCTGTCGGAGGCGACTGTGAAGGTAGACGTCGGCAACGTGAACCACATGGCGGTCGCGGAGGGCAACGGCCCGGTCAACGCGCTCGACAATGCGCTTGGCAAGGTGCTCCAGCCATCCTATCCCGAGCTCGAGGATATGCATCTAGTCGACTTCAAGGTGCGCATCCTGACGCCCGGTGACGGCACGGGTGCAATTACGCGCGTGATGATAGAGAGCGCCGACGATGAGGATCACCGCTGGTCATGCGTAGGTCTGTCAACCAATATCATCGACGCGTCCTATAACGCGCTGCAGGACTCGATCACCTACAAGCTCTATCGCGACGGCGCGAAGGCGGCTTAAGACCGCCATCATGAGCGATTACCAGACCTCGACGCCTCCGGCGATTATCCTCGTTCAGCCGACGCTCGGCGAAAACATCGGCGCGGCGGCGCGAGCGATGATGAATTTCGGCCTGCAGGAATTGCGGCTAGTCCGGCCAAAAGGCGATTGGCCGAACCACAAGGCGATCAATACCGCGTCGGGAGCCGAGCGGATCCTTGAAGAGGCGAAGATCTTCGATTCCACGCAGGAGGCGATCGCCGACCTGCAGAGGCTCTATGCGACGACCGCGCGCGTCCGCGACATGGAAAAGCCGGTGCTGGCCCCGAAAGAGCTCGCCGGCGTCGTTCGCGAGAACTTCGCGAGGGGCGAGAAGTCCGGCATTTTGTTCGGCCGCGAGGCGAAGGGTCTCCACAACGAAGACGTCGCGATCTCGGACGCGATAATCATGGTGCCGGTAAACCCCGAGCACCGCTCGATTAACCTGGCGCAGGCGGTTTTGTTGATCGGCTATGAGTGGTTCCAAGCGAGCGCGCCCGAGACCATCGCCGAGGTTAGCCGTAAGGGCGGCCAGCCCGCGACGCGCGAGGAGCTGATCGGTTTCTTCGAGCATCTGGAACGTGAGCTCGACGACTGCGGTTTTCTGTTCCCGCCGGAAAAACGGCCGCGCATGGTTCGCAACATCCGCAACATTTTTACTCGCGCCGGCCTATCCGATCAGGAGGTAAAGACCCTCCGAGGCATCGTCGCAGGGCTTACACGGCCGCGGACCCGGAATCGTTGAGTTTAATCCATCGCCTCACCGCGACCGCCGCCCAGATCGCCTCCACGACGCCGAACGGCCAAGCGCCCTGCAGGAATCCGTATGCCGATCCCAGCAGGCAAGCGGAGGCAAAAGCCAGCAAATAATGCCGATGGCGGTTCTCCAGCGCGAAGAACAGCAGCATCAGGGTGACCGCGAGAAGACCAAAGGGGTCGAGAAGTGTCATTAAATTCAAAAAATTAGTTAAATCCGTCCCGCTGTCCAGACACCGAGAAAACACGGCTCCAAATGTTTGACATCGCGGCCGCGATGCCTATACTCCGCCGCCATTCCCGAGAATGTGGGTGTCGCCCTTTGAGGTTCGCGCCACTCCGCCACCGGCATGGTCCGGAACTGGACTACCGGGACAAACAGAAAGAATAAGGAGACTGCCGCATGTCGAAACGCGTGCGCTCGAAATATAAAATCAATCGACGCCTGGGGTGCAACCTTTGGGGACGCCCGAAAAGCCCGTGGAACACTCGTGAATACGGGCCGGGTCAGCACGGGCAGCGCCGCCGCAAGCCGTCCGATTTCGGCCTGCAGCTCATGGCGAAGCAGAAGTTAAAGGGCTACTACGGCAACATCTCCGAAAAGCAGTTCCGCCGTATCTACCAGGAAGCGGTCTCGCGCCGCGGAGATACAGTCGAAGTGCTGATCGGCCTGCTGGAGCAGCGGCTCGATGCCGTCGTTTACCGCATGAAGTTTGTGCCCACTGTCTTCGCGTCGCGCCAGTTCATCAGCCACGGACACATCCGCGTTAACGGCACCCGCGTGACCATCCCTTCTTACCGCGTTCAGCCGGGTGACGTAATCGAGATCCGAGAGAAGTCCCGCGATATCCCGCTGGTGCTTACAGCGATCCAGCTTCCGGAGCGCGACGTACCCGAATATATCGAGGTCGATTTCGGCAAGATGAAAGGCTCGCTCGTGCGCGTCCCCGAATTCGCCGAGGTGCCATATCCGGTCCAGATGGAACCGAACCTGGTTATCGAATTTTATTCGCGCTGATCCTCTAAGATATCGGCGAACGGAAGACGCCCCGGGCATGCCCCGGGGCATTTTTTTGGGGTTTATAATTTGCGGCCGAGAATATCGCGGCGGATGCGCTGCAGCTCGAAGCCTTTAGGACAGCTTGCGTCGCCATTTTTGCTCCACCTGATGTCGGCCTTTTCCTTGGAATCAAAAATGCCACCTTTTCCGGCCACGCATTCGCATTCCACAGTCTGGCAGGCGAGATGGAGCCCGGTATTGACGCCGGGAGGAACCGGGAAGGGGGCGCCGCCGCCGCAGCCCGAGAGCACGAATATCGCGATAGCCGCAAGGATGCTCCGGCGCGTCCGCTGGACAGTATTGTTCCCCAACATTGCTGCTTGAAGCCTGTTTGTTGTCATTCCGGAGAAAATAGTCGCCCAGCGTATGGATTACCATATAGCGGGCAACGCGCAGCACTTTTGCGCTAAAAGGGGGACTTACACGAGGGACAGGTTATAAATTCTCCGAACCTCCACCCTGAAAACGCCGCAAGTCTGTCTTGAGGCCGCGGGGACGCTCGCGTGACTGCTCGCAAACTGGTGGCGTAGAAGTTCAAGGGTGCGCACACGCCTTCCGCAACGGAAAGGCGCAACCGGTAGCGTTCAACAAGCGCTACGTCGAGGGCGCCTTGCAATGGGCGGATATAGGGACGGTGTTTTGTGAAAACGCCGAGTGAATCGATACCTTGATAAATTGGTGTAGGTGCGCCCAACGGAGCATACGAGCAACGCGCCGACGAGGCCTGTCGCCGCGCGTATCCACGAGCGGAGTCGCGTATTACTCAGGGTTGGCGAGCTGGACGTTGATGCCATTGGTGCTGAGATATTCAGTAAGCTCTCCCGTCTCGTACATCTCACGCACTATGTCGCAGCCGCCGACGAACTCGCCCTTGATGTAGAGCTGCGGGATGGTCGGCCAGTTAGAGAAAGCCTTAATGCCTTCGCGCACTTCCTGGTCCTCCAGCACGTTGACGCCCTTAAACGGGACACCGAGATTGCTGAGGACCTGTACGCACGCCGCCGAGAAACCGCACTGAGGAAAAACGGGTGTGCCCTTCATGAACAGGACGACTTCGTTGTCGCCGATTTCGGTCTTGATGCGGTCGAATACGGGATGCTCGCTCATGGCGGTAATTCCTTTATGAAGTTGTGGCGACTCAGCGGTCGAGCCTTGGCACGCTCGTCTGGAGAGCCAGCGCGTGCAGCTCACCGCCCATCCTGCCCTGTAGCGCTTGATATACCATTTGGTGCTGTTGTACGCGGGTTTTGCCTTGGAACGCGGCGGAAACGACCAGTGCGGCGAAGTGATCGCCGTCGCCCGCGAGATCCTGGATGGTGACCTGAGCGTCCGGCAGGCCTTCCTTGATAAGGCTTTCGATCTGGCCGGGATCCATAGGCATGTTTTCGCTCCCGTCTGGGTTCGCAGTTTGTATCGTGTGTCTCGTGCGATCCCAAAACGAGTTCAACGAAAGGTGGCCGGATGTCAGGGGCTGACATATAGGCCGGGAACCAGCCCTCGTGCAACTCTCCGAGATCTGAGAGGGATATAGAATTGCCGCGACCGACGGTCAACCGGGCCCGCCGGTGCGGCCGACTTCGGCAATGGGAACGCCCGCCGTCTCGCCAGGGCGTGAATCGAAACCGGATCCACCGTCGTTACGACGTAGCGCCCTGGTCCTCACCGAACAGCCAGGCGGGCACCGGAACTGAGCCGTCCGACAGGTCGATATCGGCGCCAATGCCTCCCGCGAGTGCCATTTCCGCAATCGCTACCAGAAGCCCGCCGTCGGAGACGTCGTGACACGCGCTGACGCTGCCCGCCCGAATCATGTCGCGCACGAAGTCGCCGTTACGGCGCTCAGCGGCGAGATCGACCGGCGGCGGTGCGCCTTCGTCGCGTCCGGCTATCGCGCGCAGGAAAAGGGAGCGGCCGAGATGGCCTTGCGTTTCGCCGATGACGAGGATCGTTTCGCCCTCCGCCGCGAAGGCCGGCGTGGTCATTTGGGTGCGGACGTTCTCGATAAGGCCGACGCCGCCAATCGCGGGTGTCGGCAAAATTCCCTTGCCGTTTGTCTCGTTGTAGAGAGAGACGTTGCCGGAGACGACCGGAAAGTCGAGTGCCGTGCACGCTTCCGCCATCCCCTCGATGCAGCCTGCGAATTGGCCCATGATCTCGGGCCGTTCGGGATTGCCGAAATTCATGTTGTCGGTGACCGCAAGCGGCGTCGCACCCGACGCCGTCAGGTTGCGCCATGCCTCGGCGACTGCCTGTCGACCGCCCTGAACTGGATCGGCGATGCAGTAGCGCGGCGTGCAGTCGGTGGTGATGGCGAGGCCACGTTCTGTCCCGTGGACGCGGACCACCGCGGCATCGCCGCCCGGGCGCTGAACGGTATCACCCATCACCATGTGGTCGTATTGCTCCCACACCCAGCGGCGCGAGCAGAGATCGGGATCGGCCATCAGTCTGCGCAGCGCCGCGACGGGATCCGCGTCAATCCCGGCCAGCGCATCCCCAGCGGCGAGCGCCTCGGCGGCTCGGTTGGCACCCACGGGCGCTCGTACTCGGGTGCCTCGGCGACGAGCGGCGGCACCGGGATGTCGCACACAGTTTTGCCCTGCCATTTAAGAACCAGCCGGTCGGTGTCGGTTACGCGGCCGATGATCGCGAAGTCGAGCTCCCACTTCTCGAAGATCGCCCGCGCCATGTCCTCGCGTCCCGGCTTGAGGACCATAAGCATGCGTTCCTGGCTTTCCGACAGCATTATCTCATAGGGGTCATGCCGTCCTCACGCATCGGCACAAGGTCGAGGTCGAACTCAATGCCGACGCCGCCCTTATCGGACATCTCGACCGACGAAGAGGTGAGGCCGGCCGCGCCCATATCCTGGATCGCGACGATGGCATCGGTTGCCATGAGCTCGAGACAGGCCTCCAGCAGCAACTTCTCCGTGAAGGGATCGCCGACCTGAACTGTTGGGCGTTTTCCTCGGATGCGTCGTCGAATTCGGCCGACGCCATCGTCGCGCCGTGGATACCGTCGCGCCCGGTCTTGAGCCGACATAGACGACGGCGTTACCGATGCCTGCCGCCGCCGAATAGAAGATGTGGTCCGCGTCGGCCACACCCACCGTCATCGCGTTGACTAGGATGTTGCCGTTATAGCTGGATCGAAATTGACCTCGCCGCCGACTGTCGGGATACCCATGCAGTTGCCGTAGCCGCCGATGCCGGAGACCACGCCGCCGACGAGATGGCGAGTCTTCGGATGGTCGGGAACGCCGAAGCGCAACGCGTTCATGTTGGCCACGGGCCTCGCGCCCATCGTAAAGACGTCGCGTAGGATGCCGCCGACACCCGTCGCTGCGCCCTGATAGGCTCGATGAAGGATGGGTGGTTGTGGCTTTCCATTTGAAGACGCAGGCCTTGCCGTCGCCAATGTCGATCACGCCC
The DNA here is from genome assembly GCA_038131485.1 of Alphaproteobacteria bacterium. Lineage (GTDB taxonomy): Bacteria > Pseudomonadota > Alphaproteobacteria > MPNO01 > UBA830 > JAYQUR01. Next base: position 77,961 of record JAYPPO010000003.1, on the reverse strand, counting down.
GCGTTCTCTCGGGCCCGCAGATGACCCACGGCGCTGACGTCGGCAGTTTCTTCAGCCACACCTTCGACGACTTGTAAGAGCAATGCTCCGACCACATCACGGAAAAGATGCCGAGCTCAGTCATGTTGGGCCTGCGCCCCATGATGCGCAGCACACGCTCGTACTCTTCCGCCGAAAGGCCATGCTCGGCGACAATGTTCGGCGTGATGGCGCTCATGCCGCGTTGGCCAGAGCTTCGACCAGCCCGTCGAACATCGGTCGGCCGTCCGTTCCACCGAGGACCGCTTCGGCGAGGCGTTCGGGATGCGGCATCATACCGAGCACATTGCGCGTTTCGTTTAGGATGCCCGCGATGCCTTGCGCTGAACCGTTGGGGTTTGCCGCCACCGTTACGTTCCCTTGCGGGTCACAATAACGGAACGCAATCCTGTTCTCGCCTTCCAGCTGAGCCAGCGTCTCGTCGTTGGCAAAATAATTACCCTCATTATGGGCAATGGGGATGCGGATGATCTGGCCGTCGCTGTAGTCGCGCGTGAAGACCGTATCGTTGCATTCAACCCGCAGGTTGACGTCACGGCAGAGGAACTTGAGCCCGGCGTTCCGCATCAGCACTCCCGGCAGCAGGCCGGTCTCGGTCAGGATCTGAAAGCCGTTGCAGATGCCAAGGACTGGCACGCCGGCGTTGGCCCTTGAAACGACCTCGCGCATCACAGGAGAATGCGCGGCCATCGCGCCCGAGCGCAAATAGTCGCCGTAAGAGAATCCGCCGGGGACCACGATGAGGTCGACTTCAGGCAGGTTCGCATCTGCGTGCCAGTGCATCACCGGCTCCGAACCCGCGCTGTCGCGCAGCGCGACCTGGACGTCGCGGTCGCAGTTGGAACCCGGAAAGACAATGACGGCCGATTTCATTCGCCGAGGTCTATCTCGTAATTCTCGATTACCGTGTTTGCGAGCAACTTTTCGCACATCTCCTCAAGCACCGTCCGGGCTTTGGCTGGATCGGTCTCCGCGAGGTCGATCTCGATGTATTTGCCTTGGCGAACCTGGTTGATGCCGCCGAAGCCGAGACCGCCGAGCGCATGCTCGATGGCCTTGCCCTGCGGGTCCAGAACGCCATTTTTGAGTGTGATGTGAATGCGAGCCCTCATTATCGATATTTAGCCCGACTGCAGCCGAATCTCACGCGGATTCGAGGATTTCCAGGCGACCTCGGCAATTCTTTCGGCAACCTTAGGAGAGATTTGAACCTTTTGCCGGTTGTATCGCCTGCTGAAAAGGTTAAATCGGTCGCATATCCATGTTCAAGCGAGCTAGAGGAAACGGAAATGCCCGACATTGCCCAAATCGAGACCGTCACCGCGTTGCTCAAATTTGTCGTCAGCGGCTCGAAACCCGTCAGTGTGCCAAACGAGCCAGGCGTTCTGAAGCTTCACCGATACGAGGGCGAGCATGCGGAGCATGTCGTCCGCATCGAGAACGCGCGGCCGCGCCTCGGTGAGATCTCGCTTGACCGAGAGGGCTTCGCCATCGTTCGTCACCACACCGACGTCGATTTCTACAACGAGCAACAACGGACGCAGGTCTACGACCGCGAGGTCGAGGCGCTACTGAAGAGGGAACTCGGCGCGAAAAAGGTCATCGTCTTCGATCACACCCTCCGCGCCGGCGACGACGAGACACGGGTGAAGCGCGTCGTCCGCGAGCCGGTCGAGATGGTTCATAACGACTACACAGCACGGTCGGGCCCTCAGCGCTTGCGCGACCAGGTCGGCGACGCGGAGGCTGAGGAGCTGCTGAAAGGCCGGATGGCGATCGTGAATGTCTGGCGCGGTAACCGGAAGCCGGTGAAATCGATGCCGCTTGCCATCGCGGATGCGCGCACCATCGACGACGCCGACCTCGTTTCCACCGAACGCCGAGCGAAGGACCGTATCGGGGAGATACAGCACATGGTCTATAATCCGGACACGCACTGGTACTACGTGCCGGACATGGAGCCGGACGAAGCGATGCTAATCAAATGCTACGATTCGGACGAGAGTGTGGCGCGGTTTACTGCACATTCGGCGTTTGTGGACCCGAACACGGCGGCGGACGCACCATTCCGGGAGAGCATCGAAACGAGGACGTTTGTGTTTTTCTAAGCGGGTTTTCTAAGATGTGCCCGACAGCGGCAGCATTGAGTCCGACGGAACGAAGTCGCCGCGGGTGATCGGCATGCGGGACGGCGTGAACTCTTGGATGATCAAGTTGTCCCTATCACGCGGCGCATTGAAGAAATCGTTGAGCATGCAGATGGGGGCGTACGACAGCTCGTGGTGGAACTTGAGCGTCCAGTCGTCGAGTGCCGCATCTTCGAGTGTGTTGTCAAACCAGCCAGCGCCCGGCTTCAAGTCGTCCGGCACCGAACCCCGCAGAACGCAGCCGTAGCCGCCGTCGATCAGGTGGTCGCGAGCCGCCGGGCTGAGGATGCGACCGTCCAGATCGCTGCTCTGATCGAAGGAAGGGAACAAGCGTTCGGGATGGGCGAGAGAACCGATGACGCCTTGCGTATCGCTGACTTCTGCCTCTGGCGCACCCGCATCGGCGTTCAGCCCCAGCGGGATCTAGTGCGTCCGGGAGGGGTTGCCGATCTAGTGGCCCTTGGAATGCGCCCGATCCACTCGCTTGTGCGGAGCGACTTCGTGATCTTCTTAAGGCCGAGAACGAAGAGGATCGATGCGATGTCGTGCCGTGCGGGAAGATTCAGCACGCGCGGGATGATCCCTAACCCGGGGGCCGTTGTCTAAAGACAGGGTAATACGAGATATAAATACGTCCGGCGAACAACCGCTTATTGCATCAAGGCTGGGCCGGCAAGGTCTGACGGGCTGCCGCTCTCCGGCAGGATGCCGAGACGGCGCGCGACTTCCTGGTAGGCTTCCTCGATTTTGCCGAGGTCGCGGCGGAAACGGTCCTTGTCCATGATCTCGTTGGTCGTGATGTCCCACAGGCGACAGTTGTCAGGGCTGATTTCGTCGGCGAGAACGATTCGCATCTCGTCGTTGTCCCAAAGCCGGCCGAATTCAAGCTTGAAGTCGACGAGGCGGATGCCGATTGCGAGGAACAGCCCGGTAAGAAAATCGTTCACGCGAAGCGACATGTGCATGATCTCATCAAGCTCCTGCGGCGATGCCCAGCCGAAGGCCGTGACGTGCTCTTCCGAGACCATCGGGTCGTCAAGCTCGTCGGACTTGTAATAGTATTCCACGATCGAACGTGGCAGCGCTGAACCTTCCTCAATGGCGAAACGCTTGGTCAGCGAGCCCGCGGCGACGTTACGAATAACGACCTCGACCGGGATGATCTCGACCTCGCGTACGAGCTGTTCGCGCATGTTCAGGCGGCGGACGAAATGGGTCGGCACACCGATTTCGCTGAGCTTGATCATCAGGTATTCGGAAATACGGTTGTTCAACACCCCCTTTCCAGTGATGACGCCCTTCTTTTTGTTGTTAAAGGCGGTCGCGTCGTCCTTGAAATACTGGACGAGGTGCCTGGCTCCGGTCCTTCGAAAAGGATCTTCGCCTTGCCCTCGTATATGCGTCTGCGGCGGGCCATAATTTGCCTCGGCTTTGAGGGAGGAGAGTGCCACACTAGGCACGCTTACCGACGAGGTATAGCGAATCCGCAGGCTGGGTCAAAGGGGCGAATCCGTCTCGCTCAACCGGCGTTAACCAAAAAGAGGGCTCGGCGTGCTGAGCCGTATTTTTGGCCTTGTCCTTCTGATCCTCGATATATCGGCGATAGTGAAGATTCTCGGCAGCGCAGTGGAAACCGGTTCGAAAGTGCTGAGGAGCGTTCTGATTGTCCTTTTGCCGATTTCGGCCTTCCTGATCTGGCTTTGCTCAGGTTCCAAGGATGGTCCACGGCCCGCTTAGACGGCCGCTTTTCAAGACGTGAAGTCTACCGGCTCGTGGGGAACCTCGCCCGGCGCCCCGCTGGCGAACAGCCAAACCGGCTTGCGGCCGTCCGAGCCGATCGCGGGAAGCGCAACCAGCGAGCTTGACAGGGTGCGGAAGCCGAAATCGGTGCGGATGCGCATGGCATCCCGTGAGTCGGTATCCGCGCCGTGTTCCTCGCTTGACAGCAGGGATATCCAACCCGTCCAGTCGCCCGCTTCGACGTTGGGGAGTGGGGCTTCAATAAATTTCGGCCTGAAATAGGCTGTTCTCCGAGATGCGGAGTCGTTCATGTCGAAGGCCGTCAGCATCGAGAGGCCCTCCGGAATTTCATGGACTTCGATGCGTCCGCCGCCCGCCGCGCCGAGGCTTTTCAGCCAATAAGCGTCGCGATTGTCGGCGATCACGAGGTTGAATGAGCGATAGGCCCTGCCATCGAGCTGCGAGAGCGCGTTCGCCGCGTCCGCAGCGTCCGCGTGGTCGAGCGCTTCAAGAACGATCTCGCCCCGTGAGCGCAGCGTCGGGTCGGGGCCGAGGGAGTCCCGCCGGTTCAGTACCCCCGCGACGACACCCTCGTCGTTCAGGCCCATCCAGGTGCCGCCCGCCAGCCGGTCGATCCCGGCGATAACGTTCTCCCGGTCCGGCCAATGGCGGGCCGGCGGATCCCATGGCCGGCCGGCCATTTCGTCACGGTTCGCGGCCATAAGGAGCGGCCAGTCGCAGTCAGGCCGCCGTAGCAATACGACTGTACACATAACCTTTCGATAGCAGGTTCGGAGTGGTGCAGCCATATCACGCTAACGGCGCGCTTGAAATTTCTAGTCGAATAGCCAATCTACACAGAAATCCCGGAGGAGCTGGACACGTAATGACGACATTTAACGAGCGCGAAAAGAGTTTCGAGGCAAAATATCAGCGCGATCAGGAGAAGCTTTTCCGAATCACTTCTCGGCGCAATCGCCTACTGGGCCTCTGGGTGGCCAACCTGTTCGGCATGCCCGACAATCAGGCGCTGGATTACGCGAAGGATGTCGTTCTGGCTGACTTCGAAGAGCCCGGCGACGACGACGTCGTCCGCAAGGTGCTCAAAGACTTCGCGGAGCGCAACGTTCCGATGGATGAACAAACGTTGCGCACGGAAATGGTCCGGCTTCTCGAAGAGGCCGAGAGCCAGATCAACGCTGAGTCCTGAATTTCTGCTTAATTAGGAACTCGTCTGAACGCACCCTCCAACAAGGAACGGACCGGTTCCTTCTTGGGCTGTTCGCTAGCCGAAGACCCGCTTGAAGATCGCGTCCACGTTCTTTGTGTGATATCCGAGGTCGAACATCTCCTCTAGCACTGTGGCCTCGACCTTGGGCGACACCTCAGGGTCGCCTTTAAGCAAATCGAGGAATGATTTCCCCGTCGACCACGACTCCATAGCGTTGCGCTGCACAGCTGCGTAGGCACCCTCGCGGCTCATGCCCGCCTGCGTGAGCGCGAGCAGAACGCGCTGCGAGAACACGAGGCCGCCGAGCGCATCCAGGTTCTCCTGCATCCGGTCGGGGTAGATGACCAGCTTGTTGATTACGCCAGTTAGGCGCGCAAGGAGGAAATCCAGAGTGATCGTCGCGTCGGGGCCGATCATGCGTTCGACCGAGGAGTGCGAAATATCCCGCTCGTGCCAAAGCGCGACGTTTTCCATCGCGGGCATGGCATAGGACCGCACCATGCGAGCTAGCCCTGTAATGTTTTCGGTCAGCACCGGGTTGCGCTTGTGTGGCATCGCCGAAGAGCCCTTTTGGCCCGGCGAGAAATACTCCTCGGCCTCGCGCAGCTCTGTCCGCTGCAGATGCCGAATCTCGACCGCCAGCCGCTCCGCCGACGAAGCGATCACGCCGAGGATCGCGAAATACATCGCGTGCCGGTCCCGGGGGATCACCTGCGTTGATACGGGCTCCGAAGCGAGGCCCATCGCCTTCGCCACATGTTCTTCCACGCGCGGGTCGATATTCGCGAACGTGCCGACGGCGCCAGAGATGGCGCAGGTCGCGATCTCGGCGCGAGCAGAGACGAGCCGGTCTCGGTTGCGCGCAAACTCTGCATAGTGGCCCGCAAGTTTTACCCCGAACGTCGTCGGCTCGGCATGAATGCCGTGGCTTCGCCCGATAGTCGGCGTGAGTTTGTGCTCTTCGGCGCGGGTCTTGAGCGCCGCAAGTAGCGCGTCGATATCCTCGATCAGGATGTCGGTCGCTTGGGTTAGCTGCACCGCGAGGCAAGTGTCGAGCACGTCGGACGACGTCATGCCTTGATGTACGAAACGCGCTTCGTCGCCGACATGCTCGGCGAGATTGGTAAGGAACGCAATGACGTCGTGCTTTGTCTCGCGCTCGATCTCGTCGATGCGGTCGATCTGGAACGCGCCACGATCCCACACGGCTTTCGCCGCCTCCTTGGGGATTACGCCGAGTTCGGCTTGCGCATCACAAGCGTGCGCTTCGATTTCGAACCAGATACGGAACTTATTCTCGGGCTCCCAGATTTCCGCCATCCGGGGCCGCGAATATCTCAGAATGGCCATGCGTCGGGTTTATCAGAATCAGCCCCGAGCGCAAATCGGATAGTGGCCGAAATCAGATAGTGCGATTTTTGCGCACGACGAGCAGGTAAGCGGCGAGGCCGAATACTGCCCAGAACAGAATACCATTGGCGAGCCAGAGCTGAGTGCCACCGGTCAAGGCTGCGACGACGATACCAGTGATGGCGCCGGTCATCTGTTGGACAAAGCCGATCAGCGACGACGCGGCGCCGGCGACCTGCGGGAAGGGCTGCAGAGCACCAGCAACCGACTGCGGAAAGATGAAAGCGAAGGTCGACAGGCATAGCGTCATCGGTCCGATGATCGCCGCCCAGTGATGTACGCCAGCCCACGCGAAAACCGCGATCACCAGGCTATAGACGACGCCCGAATAGACGCCGAAACGCAGCAGCGCATCTACGCCGAAACGGTGGACGAGCCGTGCCGAGGCGAGCATGCAGATTATGTTGCCGACCATGCAGGCGGCAAACATGTAGCTGTAGTCGGTCGCCGACTCGCCGAACGAGCCTATGATTACGTCGGCGGAGACGCTGAGAAACGAAAACAGCATACCGTAGGCAGCCGCCGCGCAGGCGGTATAGCCCCAGAACGCCATGCTGCGGCCGACCTCCCCAAAATTCCGGAGCATCGGGCCGAGGCGGAGCGCCGCGGGGTTGCGGGCGTGGATCGTCTCCTGGAATAGAAGGGCGAATACCAGCATGACCACAGTGGAGTAGGCAGAGAGAAACCAGAAGACTGCCGTCCAACCATAGTGCACGGTCAGATAGGCGCCGAGGATCGGGACGAATAATGGCGACAGGGCGTGAAAGAAAAGCGTTACTGACATGACGCGCGCCGCTTCCTGTCGATCGAACATGTCGCGGACGACGGCGCGAGAGACGATCCAGCCTGTCGCCGCCGCGATGCCATGAACGAATCGAAAGGCCGAAAGCGCCTCGATGGTGTTAGCCGTCGCGCACCCCGCGGTTGCGATAATCGTCAACGCAAGGCCCGCGACGAGCGCTTTCTTCCGCCCGAAACGGTCGGCAATCGGGCCGTGGACGAGCTGGCCGACGGCGATGCCAACCAGAAACAGGCTGAGACTCAGCTGGGTCGCGGCTTTGTCGACCCCCAACGTCCGTGTAATTTCCGGCATGGCTGGGAGTGTGCCGTCGATTCCCATGACGGTGGCGACAGTAGTCAGCGCCATCAACGCGGCGACGCCGGCATTTTCGAAGGTTTTCATGTGCGGGGTGCGTGGAGGCGCCGGACAAGCGTTGCCCAAGCGATTAGCGAGCACAGCACTGAGCCGCAGATGACCACCGTCATTGGCAGAGGCGTGCCATCATTCAGGCTGCCGACGATGGCGGTCGCTGCGGCGCCCGCGCCGAATTGGATGAAGCCGAGCAGCGACGACGCCGCACCGGCGCTGTGTGCAAACGGGGACATCGCACCGGCCGTCGTGCTCGGCGTTATGAAAGACAGCGAAATCAGTACCACGGTGACCGGCCCGATGAGCGTGTAGAGATTGACGATATCTGCAAGAACGAGCCCGAGCATTCCCATTCCTGCGGCCGAGGCAAGGGAGACGCCGATCGCGAGCATCCGGTTCATGCCGAGCCGGGGCGCGTAGCGTGCGACCGAGATCTGGGAGATCACATAGGCCGCCATCGGCAGTGCCATCGCGATGCCGAACACCGCCGGTTCGAGGCCGAGATACTGGATCAGCCCGACCGGAGCGCCCGCGAAGTAAGCCATCAGCGCGCCGTACATGAAGCATGCGCAGGTTGCGTAGGACCGGAACGTGCCGTCACGCAGGATGCTTGCGTATGTGGCGAGCAAACGGCCTGGGCGCAACGCGTCCAGCTGTGGCGCGTCGTTGGACTCGCGCAGGCCTAACAGCATGATGACGAATGTCGCAGCGCCAAATCCCGCCATCGAGTAATAGACCGCGTGCCATCCGGCCGACTGGACCAGCCAGCCGCTGACCCCGGGCGCGATCGTCGGCATTATCCCATGGATGCCCATCATAAGCGCAAACAGGCGCGCGCCGGCCTCGCGGTCGAAGCGGTCTCGGATCATCGCACGAGCCACGATCACGCCCGAGCAGGCGAACAAGCCTTGAAGGAACCGGAGGCCGATAAGTGTCTCGATGGAGCCCGCCTGGGCGCAGACCGCTGACGTTACCGCGTAGAGCGCGACGCCCGCGAGAATGACCGGCTTGCGGCCGAACCTGTCCGAGAGCGGGCCGTATACCAGTTGGCCTACCGCGATTCCCAGGACGACCGCCGTGAAGCTGAACTGCGTCTTTGCCGTCGTGGAGCCGAACCAAGTTGCCGTCGCCGGCAGTGACGACAGCGATCCGTCGACCGAGAGCGGCAGCAGCATCGGTAGCAGGCCGAGCAGACCTGCAAGGAGGGCGTATTGCCCGCGTGTCATGGTGTCTCCGCCACCGGGCCCGCCGGCCAATCAGGATGCGGTAACGTTGCTACGGACGCGCTTGATCAGGTCGCGGAAGGTTTTTTGTTCGGCGACGCTGAGCTGGTTTAGCATCTGCTTGTTGACAGCTTCCACGTCGGGCATCACGAGGCGATAGATCTTGCGGCCTTCGGACGTAAGAAAGACGTTTATCTTCCGCGCGTCGTTCTTGTTACTCTCGCGGCGCACGAGCCCCTTGTCTTCGAGCTTATTGAGTGCAGCGACGGTCGTCGGGCCCTTCATGCGCACCTTCTCTGAGAGTTCCCGCTGCGTCAGCCCGTCGTCGTCCCACAGAGCCCGTAGAAATGGCCAAAGGCCAAGGGTCACGCCGTGCTGCGCGATGCGGTCGGAAAATTCGCGGCACATAGAGCGGTTCGCGTCCCAAAGAAGAAAACCAATCGTCTCTTCCGAATCCATAAATTCCAATGCAGACATCCGTCGGATTTACACGCGGTTGCGGATCAGAGCAAGGCCATTCGCCTTGACTCCCGCGGGATGCAGGGCGACACTTAGTTAGTAATCTAACAATTCACGAAACCGATGAAAAAGAGTGGCAGGGTGGGGAAGAAACCGACCATGGAATATAAGACAATTCTCGTCGATTTCGATGACGGTATCGCGACGCTGACGCTGAATCGGCCAGAAAAGCGGAATGCGATGAGCCCTACCCTCGGCGAAGAGGTCTCGGACGCGCTCGAACGGCTCCGCAACGACGACCGCTGCAAGGTTCTGGTAATCACGGGCGCGGGAGAGTCTTTCTGTGCAGGGATGGACCTGAAGGAATTCTTTATGGACCTCCGCGACAAGCCGGCCGAATATGACCGCGCGTCGCGGACGGCCATCGAATGGCGCGGACGCACGCTGCGCTTGTTCCCGAAGCCGACGATCGCGATGGTCAACGGCCACTGCTTCGGCGGTGCATTCACCATCGTAGAATCCTGCGATCTCGCTATAGCGGCGGACGACGCGAAAATGGGGCTCAGCGAAATCAACTTCAAGATGTTCCCGGGTGGCAGCGTCTCAAAGTCGATGGGCAATCTCCTGAATAAGCGCGACTACATGCTTTACGCGCTGACCGGGCGCCCGTTCGACGGCAGGAAGGCCGCAGAGATTGGTTTCGTGAACTACGCTGTGCCGCGCAAGAAGCTGCGCGCAGACGTGGTGGCGCTGGCGCGCGAAATTGCCGCTAAGGACGGCTCGGCGCTGCGGGCGACCAAGGAAGCGTTCTTCCATTCGATGGATATGGACTGGGATTCGGCGATGAGCTACGCCGGCGCGATGCAGGCCTGGCACACGCAACGCCAAAACGACGCCTTCCGCGATGAGGGCATCGGTGATTTCCTCGACAAGAAATACAAGCCTGGCCTTGGCAGTAATGATGCAAAGCCAGCAAAACGGGAGGTCGGTCGCAAAAAGGCGGCTTCCAAATCTCGATCGCGAAAAAAAGCCTGAAGGGGATCCATTAACAATGGCTGACTGCACTGAAACCAAGGCCGATATCCGTGGCTGCAAAGTTCACCTACGCCGCGGCGGATCCGGTGAGCCGATGTTGTTCCTGCACGGCGCCAGCGGCGTCGCCGGCTGGATGCCGACGTTCCAGGCCCTGTCCGACAGCTATGACCTGATGGTTCCCGATCATCCGACCTTCGGCCAGTCCGACGAGCCGGAGTGGCTCGACAACATGGAAGACATGGCTATGTTCTATCTCGACTTCCTCGACGAGATGGACCTCGATGGCGTGCACCTCGTCGGTAACTCGCTGGGCGGCTGGCTTGCGCTAGAGATCGCCGTGCGCAACAGCGTCCGCATAAAGAGCCTGACGCTAGTCGGCGCCGCCGGCATCCGAATCAAGGGCAAGCCGATCGCGGACATCTTCATGATGGATCCGGCGGATCTTACGCGAGAAATCTTCGTAGACCAGAGTTTCGCTGACAACATCCTCAGCATGAACCTGACCGAGGAGCAGATCGACATCCAGCTGAAGAACCGCGTGTCGACGGCGCGCCTTGGCTGGCAGCCGCGGCTGTTCAACCCGTCGCTCAGGAAGTGGTTACACCGGATTAAGGTGCCGACGCACGTCATCTGGGGCGATACTGACAAGATCATCGATCCCGCCTATGCCGAGGAATTCGGCAAGGTAATTGATGGCGCAAGGGTCACCATCATCGAGAAGGCCGGTCACCTGCCGCATGTTGAGAAGGCCGAACCGTTCGTCGCGGCGGTGAACGGCTTCCTCGCGAAGGCCGCCTGACATGCAGGTGTTCATGTTCCACCTGATGCCGTACGCGGCGCTCAATATGGAAGAGCGTGACCGGCATCCATCGGCCTGGGTCACGTTCCCGAACAGCCAGTTCGATCCGAAGGTCGGTCATGAACTCTACAACCGCTATCTCGACGAGTTGGAACTGGCCGCCGAGCTCGGCTTCGACGGCGTCGCGGTCAATGAGCACCACCAGAACGCCTACGGGCTAATGCCGTCGCCCGTGGTCATGGCGTCGTCACTCGCACGCAGGACCCAAAACACAAAACTCGCTATCCTCGGCAATGCGTTCGCCCTGAGAGAGCATCCGCTGACGCTCGCCGAAGAGCATGCGATGATCGACTGCATCACCGGCGGACGGATGATTACTGGCTTCGTGCGCGGCATCGGTGCCGAATTCTTCTCGCTGGCGGCTAACCCGACAGTTAGTCATGAACGCCATATGGAGGCGCATGATCTGGTCATTCGCGCATGGACGGAGGAGGGGCCGTTTGCGTTCGAGGGCAAACACTATCACTTCGAATACGTGAACGTTTGGCCGCGGCCCTATCAGCAGCCGCACCCGCCGATCTGGTGCCCGTCCCTAGGCTCCACCGAGACCATCGAATGGGCGGCGCACCCGGATCGGAAATACGTCTACGCGCAGAACTACAGCCCGTTTAAGAACGTCTGTAAGTTCCTCGACCAGTATCGCGAAGTGGCGCATTTTAAATACGGCTACGCGGCATCGTCCGACCAGATTGGCTGGACCGCGCCTGTCTACGTCGCCGAGACCGACGACCAGGCCATCGCCGAGGCGACTGAGCACATGGAGGCGTTGTTCAACAAGTTCCTCTACCTGCCCTTCGACATGCTTTTCCCGCCCGGCTACATGTCGGCGCAATCCTACAAGCGCGTCGCGGCTCACAAGAAGAACATTACTGGAGGCGCGCAGATGGAGCGACTGATCGAGGACGGGGTCGTCATCGTCGGCAGCCCCGACACGGTCCGCAAGCAGATCGTCGACTGCCATGAGGTGCTTGGCTTCGGCACCTTCGTCGCGCTGGCGCATTTTGGTACCTTGCCGGCGGACCTTACCGAAAAGAGCATCCGGTTATTTGCGACTGAGGTGATGCCGACGTTGCAGGGCCTGTCGGACAAGGAATACCGGGGCTTCGCGCCTTCCGCCGCAGCGGCGGAGTAGGCTCTTCGGTTCAGGTCGGAACCGCTCACACAAGCGCTTCTCAGTTCATCACTTCGCCGCCGTCGATGGTCATAATGTGGCCGGTCAGGTAGCTAGCTGCCGGCGACAGCAGGAAAACGATACCCGCCGCGACCTCTTCCGGCGTTCCCAGCCGGTCAAGCGGGATCACCTTCGACCGTTCGGACATCGTCTTGTCGGCCTCAGCCTCGGTCATGCCGCCGCGCCACAGCGGCGTATCGATTGGCCCCGGAGCGACGGCGTTCACGCGGATGCCGAGTGGTGACTTTTCGCGGGCCAACGATTTCGTATAGGCGAGTATTGCTCCCTTGGCCGCTGAATAGTGCGCCGTCAGTGTCTGGCCTCGAATAGCGTGGATCGACGTTACGTTGACGATCGCACCCGCCTTGCGGGCCTGCATGCCGGGCAGGACTGCGCGGCAGACCGAGTGCATGCCGAAGACGTGAACGCGGAACATCCTCTCGAACGCCTCGTCAGAGATATCCTCGGCGGGGGCCCATTCGAACCATCCGGCAGTGTTGACGAGTTGGTCGACCGACCCGAGGGCACCCTCCGTGCTCGCGACCGCCTCCGCGACCGACGCCGGGTCGGCCACGTCGAGCGCGACGGCTAGCGCCGTGCCGCCGGCATCGACGATCTGCCGCGTCACGTCTTCCGCCGATGTCGCGTCGAAATCCGCGACCGCCACGGCGACGCCGCCGGCGGCGAGGCGTATCGCAGTGGCCCCCCCGATACCACCGCCGCCGCCCGTGACCAGCGCGACGCCCTGTGTCGGGTGGTTTGGCTGTAAGGGCTCACCGCTCATTCCGCGGCAATCGCCTGTTCGCGGCTTGGCGCCTTGGCCTTTTTGGGCACCTTGATGCCGTAGAACTTCGCAGGGTTGTCGGACAAGATTTTCTCGCGCTGCCGCTTGGAGACGTCGCGGCGGGCTGACAGATCGTCGCCAGAGCCCTCGCGCGCCTCCAGGTGCGGCATGTCCTCGGACACCATGATGTTGTCCTCGCCAAGATAGTCGATTACCTGAGGCAGCAGCCGCTCGCCCGCCTCGCAGGTCGCATAGATCCGGTTCTTGTAGCTTTCCGGGTTCTTCGAAGTGATAGGCTCGAGGCCGAACGACGAGCGGAAGAACTCGCCGACCGGGTAGTAATGGTCCATCCGCTCCAGATACCACGGAATCCAGCCCGCGCCACCTTCGAGGAAGATCGCCCGCAGCTTCGGATGACGGTCGAGGATGCCGCCGCCAGCGAACGAGTAAAAGCCGATCAGCAGCGGCAGCGTGAACGAGACGTTCAGTGAAGACGAATGCTCGTCGCACATCTGGCGCAATGGCCCCGGCCAGCCGACGTGAACGGCGATGGGTAGGTTGCACTCCGCGGCTGCGGCCCAGACGCGGTCGTAGCGAGCGTCGTGGAGCATGGTGTCGTTGACAGTACCGTAGCACATGAGGCTGACCGCGCCCGCGTCTTTCACGCGGTAGACTTCCTTTTCGGCAGCCCTCGGGCTACGCAGCGGAAGAGAGGCCGACCATTTCAGTCGGCTCGATGCTTCTGCGCAGCGTTCCTCAACCCAACGATTATAGCTGATCTCGAGCGCCGCCTGGAAATCGTCGTCGACGGTCATCGGCGCGAACAATAGCGTCGGATAAATGACCTGCACGTCTACGCCAGCCCGGTCCATGTCCTCTAGGCGCGCGGGCACGTCCATGAGCGACTGGTTGCCCACCGAGAACTCTTTCATGCCGGCGTGGACTGATGTAAGCGGGCAGCCGATCTGGATCGTGCCCGGCCCCCAAGTCCATTGCATCGCCTTGCCGTCGACCAGCCAGAATGAGTTGTCGACGCCCATGTAGGGGGCGTCCTTCGGCGGGATTGTAACCGCGACAGGGCGGCGGCTACGGTATTTTTTCGGAAGATAGTCCCAGGTCTCTTCTACCTCGTAAACGTGCGAGTCGGCGTCGATATAAGCCATGTTGCCCTCCCTCTCCGAGGCTACCGACGGTTCTTATTAGGCGTTCTCAAAACGATAGGCATCGACGAAATACCGGTCAACGCAAATCATTTGTATGCGAACGATATGGCTCGTCGCGCTTTTCAATTCTCTCCGCGAGCGTACAATGGCTTCAACCAAAAGGGGAGGAACGGGTGCTCGATGCTCTTCGTTTCGACGGCGCCGCTGTCGTCGTGACCGGTGGTGGGACTGGGATCGGACAAGCGTGCTGCATAGGTCTCGCCGAACTGGGCGCGCGGGTAATTGCGACGGGACGGACGCGTGACACGCTGGAGGATACGGCGGGACTGATCGCCGATGCAGGCCACGAGTGCGATGTCTTTGCGATGGATGTCACACGCGCCGACGAGGTAGAGGCCCTAAGAAGCCACGTCGAGACGACCTACGGGAGCGTCAAGGCGCTGATCAATAACGCCGGCGACAACTTCCGCTCGAAGATCGAGGACCTATCCCAGGAGGATTGGTGCCGTCTGATAGACGTCGATCTGACCAGCGTGTTCCTGATGACGAAGGCGTTCCTGCCGCTGTTGCGGGAACACCCCGGGGGTGCTGCAATCGTCAACAACGCCTCCATCTTCGGGCTCGTCGGCAATCCTCTGATGCCGGTCTACAGTGCGGCGAAGGGTGGCGTTCTTGGGCTGACGCGTCAGCTTGCCTGCGATTACGGCAAGGAGAATATCCGCGTGAATGCAGTCTGTCCCGGCCCGACCATGTCTCCCCGAGTGCGCGGATATATCGAGCGCGGCGAAACCAGCGAAGAGCGCCTGACGAAGAAAGTCCCACTGGGCCGTACCGCCACATGCTTGGAGATCGCCGATGCGATGATCTTTCTCGCTTCCGACGCCGCGTCCTACGTTCACGGCACGTCGCTTGCCGTTGACGGCGGCTATACGATCCAGTGAGCTCATGATGGCGATGTCGCTCGAATCGCTCGCTCACCGTAAATTTAGCGCCTGCGTCGACGGGCTTGATCTGGGCGTGTCGGTCCTCGCCGCCTGAGCTAAAACCGGAGACAGAGATGAGAGTTTTCGCCTTCCACCTGATGCCCTACGGCGCGCTCGATATGGGTTACGCAGACAAGTATAGCTCGGTGTGGCTTAAGCTACCTAACAGCTACTTCGATCCCAAGGTCGGCCACGAGCTCTACAACCGCTATCTCGACGAGCTGGAGCTCGCTGCCGAGCTTGGTTTCGACGGCATCAGCGTCAATGAGCATCATCAGACCGCCTACGGGCTGATGCCGTCGCCGGTCGTGATGGCATCGGCCCTGGCACGGCGGATCAGAGATACTTGCAAGATCGCCATCCTCGGCAACGCATTTGCGTTGAGGGACCACCCTTTGACCCTCGCCGAAGAGCACGCGATGATCGACTGCATCACCGGAGGGCGGCTGATCACGGGCTTCGTCCGTGGCGTGGGCTGCGAGTATTTCTCGATGGCGGTCAACCCGGCGCATTCGCTCGAACGCCATATAGAAGCGCACGACCTCGTCATACGCGCATGGACCGAGGAGGGCCCATTCGCCTTCGAGGGCAAGCATTACCACTTCGAGTACGTGAACGTGTGGCCGCGCCCTTTTCAGCAGCCGCACCCGGAAATCTGGACGCCGTCGCAGGGCTCTATGGAGACCATCGAGTGGTCCGCGCATCCCGACCGCAAATATACCTATCTGCAGGCCTATTCGCCATTCGACTCGGTCGTCCGCTACCTTGATCAATATCGATCGGTCGCCGCGCACCACGGCTATGAGGCGCAGTCGAGCCAGATCGGCTGGAGCGTGCCCGTTTATGTCGGCGAGACCGACGAGCAGGCGCGCGCCGAGGCGAAGCCCCATATCGAGGCGTTGTTCAATACGTTTCCTTCCGAAGATCTCGCAGGCGATGTTCGTGCCGCCAGGCTACATGACGGCGGACTCGATGAAGAAGATCTTCGCGCACAAGCGCACCATCCGCGGCGGCCAGCAGATGGAGGGCATGATCGACAGTGGCGTTATACTCGTCGGAAGCCCGGATACGGTGCGCCGCAAGATCGAGGAACGACATGCGCAGGCGGGCTTCGGCAACATCCTACTAATGCCGCATTTCGGCACGCTGCCCGCCGACCTAACCGAAAAGAATATCCGCCTGCTTGCTGGCGAGGTTGTGCCGCATATCAGGACGCTCGGCGACGCCGATTATCGCGGCTTCGAACCCGCGGCGGCGGCAGCGGAATAGGGAGTATGCTCGACAGGCTCAAGTTCGCGGGCGCGCCCGTGGTCGTCACCGGTGGCGGCCAGGGATTGGCCGCGCGACGTGCGAGGTGCTCGCCGAGCTCGGGAGGCCCACGTGATTGTCGTCAGCAAGACCGCAGCCAACGTGGACGAAACCGTCGCGATTCTTCAAGCGGCGGGCGCTTTCTGCGAAGGCCACGTTGCTGACGTCTCCAGCTTAGAGGAGGTTGAAGCGCTTGCGGCCAGGGTTGCTGAACGCCATGACAGCGTGAAGGCAGTGGTCAACAATGCCGGTACCAACTTCGTAAGCAAGCTTGAGAACCTTGAGCCGGCTGATTGGCATCGAATCATCGGCATCGATCTAAATAGCATCTACTACATGTGCCGCGCGTTTCTGCCGCTCCTAAGAAAGGCCAACGGGCCGTCTATTGTCAACGTCGCGTCGACCTTTGGCGTGATTGGCCATCCCGATATGCCCGTCTACTGCGCGGCCAAGGGCGGCGTCCTCTCAATGACGCGCCAGCTCGCCATAGATTACGGGCCGGAGAACATCCGCGTGAACGGTCTGTGCCCTGGCGCCACGTTGTCGCCGCGGGTGAAGGGCTATATGGATTCGGGCATGGTCGATGCCAGCATCGTCGAAGAACTCGCTCTTCTGGGCCGGCTGGCCGAATGCGAGAAATCGCCAACGCGATAGCGTTCCTCGCTTCTGACGCGGCGTCCTATGTGCATGGCACGTCGATGATGGTTGACGGTGGGCAGACCGTTAACTGACCTTAAAGTCCGTCGGAAATCTCCAACAAACATGTCCTTTCCTGCCGTCTCTGCTTTTCAGAGCTATCTTTTCGGGCCGCTCGCATTCTGATTATTGTGTCGCAGCGCGCTTCCGCAGGACTGCTCCGCGATTTCAGCGTTCTGACCTTCGGTGACTTCTCAGTGCCGATCGGTGACGTAAAGGGGCGGGCTCTATGCGGGCGGCAATCTTGCTGCTAGCGGTCGTGGGTCTGACCGTGGTCGGCCGGCGCGGCAAGATCAGGGCTTCGCGAGCCTGAGGCGTAAAGCGTTACCGATAACCGACACTGAGCTCAAGCTCATCGCAGCCGCCGCGACGATGGGACTGAGCAGCACTCCCGTCAGCGGGTACAGCACGCCCGCCGCAATGGGCACGCCCACCGTATTATAGACGAAGGCCAGGAATAGGTTCTGGCGGATATTGCTCATCGCCGCTCGGCTCAGGTGCCGCGCCCGCGCGATGGCTGCGAGATCGCCATTCACCAGCGTGATGCCCGCGCTCTCGATGGCGACGTCTGTACCGGTGCCCATGGCGACGCCGACATTAGCCTTCGCCAGCGCCGGTGCGTCGTTGATGCCGTCGCCTGCCATCGCGACTACTTTGCCTACCGCCTGCAGCGAGGCGACGAGCTCCGCCTTGCGTTCCGGCGTCGCGACCGCTTCTACGCGGTCGATACCGAGTTTTGCGGCGACGACGGCGGCGGTGACCGGGTTGTCACCGGTCGCCATAATAATCTCGAGCCCGTCGGAGCGCAGCGCATCGAGCGCCGCTGGCGTTGTCTCCTTGATCCGATCCGCGATAGCGATGATGCCGGCCGGGGCATCGTCGACGGAGAGAAAGACCACGGTCGCGCCGACGCGGCGCAGCTCGTCGGCCCGCGCGGCGAGGCTGTCCGATGGCGAGACAAAATAGTCATTTCCCAGCTTGAGTCGCTTGCCGCCGACCTCGCCGGACACGCCTGAGCCGGTCTCGGACTTGAAATTAGCGACGTCTGTTCGCGAGGTACCACGCTCGTCGTCTGCCCGAACGACAGCAGTCGCGAGCGCGTGCTCACTGTGACGTTCGAGACTAGCTGCCAGCGACAGCACCTCGTTCTCTGAGAAACCATCTGCCGGGACGATGGCCGTCACTGCCGGCTTGCCCTCGGTCAGCGTGCCAGTCTTGTCAACGATCAGCGTCTGGACGCGGTCGAGGGTCTGCAGTGCGTCCGCGTTGCGGATCAAGATTCCGGCATGGGCGCCACGTCCGACCGCGACCATTACCGACATAGGCGTCGCGAGGCCAAGCGCGCAGGGGCAGGCGATGATCAAGACGGAGACTGCGGCGACCAGCGCGAAGGATAAAGTTGCGATGGTGATCCGGCTGATGAACACCCGGGCTGACGCCGAAGACGATAGGCACAAACCAGCGAGACGACGTCGGCGAGCTGCTGGATGGGTGCGCGCAGCGAGCGCTGAGCGTCTGCAACGAGATCCACGATCCGCGAGAGCATCATGTCGTCGCCGATCCGCTCAGCGCGCATGACGAAGCTAACGTTCGCGTTGAGGGTGGCGCCGATGACCGTGTCGCCCTGTTTCTTGTCGACCGGGATCGGCTCGCCGGTGATCATTGACTCGTCGACCTCGCCCGCGCCTTCCTCGACGACGCCATCGACGGGCACCTTCTCGCCTGGGCGGACGCGGAGCCGGTCGCCGACAGCGACGTGGGTCAGAGGGATGTCTTCTTCGGTTCCGTCTGCGCGTATGACCCGGGCCATCGCCGGAGCAAGATCGACCAGCGCGCGCAGCGCCCGCCCGGTCGCCTCGCGGGCGCGGAGCTCCAACACCTGTCCGAGCTGGACGAGGACAATAATCGCGCCTGACGCCTCGAAATAGACTGGCACGCCGTGTGCGCTGCGGATTTCGGCCGGGAAAATGCCCGGCACAAGCAACGCGACCAGGGAATAGAGGAAGGCGACCCCGGTGCCGATGGCAATCAGAGTGAACATGTTGAGTTGCCGTCGGACGATCGACGACCAGCCGCGCCTGAAGAACGATTGCCCGCCCCAGAGCACGATCGGCGCTGCCAGAACGAGCTGGACCCATGGATTATATTCGGGCGGGACGATCGTTCCCGTATCGACGCCAGGAACATGATTGCCCATAACGAGGATCATCAGCGGCACTAGAAAGCATAGCGAAATGCCGCATCGGCGCTTCATATGTCGACCAGTTCAGGGGTTCGGCCCGGCTTCCAAAGACACGCCAGCGGGATTTCAAGCGCCATCCCGCAAATCGGGCGGTCGCCCGGCCCGTCCTGCACGATCTCTGGATCCATCGGACATGTAAAGATGCCCGACTTGTCTTTTGATTTCTGGCTTTTCGCCGCGCAGATAGACGTCCGGCGCCGCGCTGAAGGCGCTCGGCACCGTCCGGAACAGAAGTGCGATTCCGTACCTTCCCGTGTAATGATGGCGCGTTTTTGCGGGTCAACCGTCATCCCGCAGACAAGGATCGAGGACTGTATCGGTTTTTACGCTTTGTGACATTGGGCAAAACTCCGCCGAGAACATGGTGCGAACAGCGCGGCTGGCAATGCGCTAAAACATGTCGTCGGCGCAATTGTTAGCAATCATAGTGTTTTATTGACCCTGCGAATTGCCGCGCCCTATAAAAAAGCATGAAAGAATTTTCATTGCACCCTCTACAGTCGCTCGGCGCCGAGGTGCGCGGACTTGACTCGAAACCGTTCGATGAGGGGAGACACGGTGGCGCGCTGGTCCAAGCGTGGCTAGACCACCTGATTCTGCTGTTTCGCGGCCAGGAGTTGACGCCGGAACAGCAGCGCAAGTTCTGCGAGCAGTTTGGCCCGCTTGGCGGCCGCCTGAGGAAGCCCGAAGAGCGTCGAAGGTGCGGAGTCGGAGAACTTATGCTGGTTACTGCGTCCGCAAGAACGGCATTGCCGATCGGCTCGTTACCGGACGGCGAGATGTTCTTCCATCACGATAAGTGCTACGCGGCTGAACCAGCGTTGGGGCACCATACTTTCTACGCTATCAGAGGTGACACAGGTTGGCGTACACGCTATTCGCGAATATGTACGAAGCATTAGAGACCTGCCCAGGCGATGAAGTCGAGGATCGACGACCGAAAGGTGCTTCAAATCTACAAGTATCTGCCGTGAACCAGTCCCAATCCGAAAGAACGGCATCAACCTACGATCACCGGTGGCAGCCATCGTCATCACGCATCCCAAGACAGGGCGTCGCACACTCCACATCCAACAAACTCCATCTCGGCATTGATCGACGGCTACGACGGGGACGACCGTAGGATTATCGATGCGGTGAATGACCACGATAAATCGTCGGACGTGATCTACGACCACAAATGGCAGCGCGGCGATCTGCTGATGTTGGACAACTGGTGCACGATCCATGCTCGAACTGGATTTCCGGGACCAGACCCGGATGCGGCGCTACACTATTCGCGGGCAGGCGCTCGGTGCATAAAACCAGTCGATCCTCTATGACGACCGGCCTTTAGCCCCCTGAACAAGCGCTCTCTTCCATTCCGGCACGGGGGTCGTTATGGCTCTTATTTGGGGGCATTTCGCCTCTATCGGCCGACACCAGATGTTTTAAGCGCCCCAAAGGGCGGTTTTCCATGATGCTGAAATCGATCCGGGCGGGAATAATCTCTAAACACGGCCCCGGGCTATCCTTCGTCGCGCGCGGCTTCAAACACGATCGGCCACAGATATGACCGGCGACGCCGGCCTGTCAGGCCCGGTGCGGGGCATCCTATGGATGGGAGCGTCCAGTATATTCTATGCGCTGATATCGTCGTTGTCCGCGGTCTATCGGAGATATTTCCCGTCAACCAGATCGTATTTCTTCCGGGCAATTCTTGGATGTATTTATGATACCGTGGATCGCTGCTGTCAGCGTTGTCGGCGTTAAGGACCCCTACGCAGATGCGTCTCTATTTGTGGCGTATGGCGGTCAGCTATATCAGCGGTGGCGTGGATGTACGGCATCACCGACACTCATCAACGCGAATGCGCTGATGTTCACGATGCCGCTCTTCACGATCGTTACTCATGATATGGCTTGCCGAGACCCGGTGTTCACCGGATCGGGGCGACTGTCGTCGGGTTTGCCGGCGCGCTGATCATCTTGCGCCCCGGCATGATCGAAATATCACTGCCCGCTTTGTTTCGCCGCCGCTTCCTTTTCAGCCGCGCTCGTCGGCACCAAGAAGCTGACTGCGACGGAAAACCCCAACGCGATGGTGTTTTATCTCTACGCTCATGATTCCGCTGTCGGCCGTGGCGGCCTATTTCGACTGGCATAATCCGAGCGTTGCAGACATTCCGCTCCTGCTGGCACTCGGCGTCTGCACTGTCGGCGCTCAGCAGTGCCAGACCCGCGCGTTCAAGGCGGCGCAGGCAAGCCCTTGTCGTTATCGTGAACTACGTACGGCTTCCGATCATTCCCGCGCTGCTCGCCTGGCTGATCTTCGAGCAGTCAGCCGACAGCAGGACGTGGCTCGGCGCTGCCGTCGCGTCTGCGCCAGCACCTGTACGTCAGCTACCGCGAGCCGAGCGCGAACCCGACAGAGAAGTAGCGCTTCCACCGCGACTGGCGATATTCCGGCAACCAAGATAAAAAGAGAGCAGGCGCGGCATGGAGGAACGACGATCGAGACGGGCGGCATCGGCCGGCCCGTCCAAGCGTAAGGAAGACCGGCGGTTCGTTACCGGCATGGCCGCTACGCCGACGTGCGATACCCGGACAGGCGCACATGGTCGTCGTCCGCTCGACATGCATAAGGCTAGTCCGCAGGATCGATACGGCGTCTGCGACAGCGAGCCCCGGTGTGATGCTGGTGCCAACGGCAGCGGTTGACCACTGTTGAGATCAACGAGCTGCTGCCAGCTATTCGAACATTCCGGGCATCGTCGACCTCGACCTTCAGAACAGCGACGGTTCGCCTAAGAAGAGCTACGCCACATGCGCTATTCGCGTCCGAGCGAGCGCGCTATGTAGGCGATCCTATTGCCGCCGTCGTCGCTCAGACGCCCGACGCTGCCCTCGACGCCGCGGAGAAGGTCTACATCGATTACACGCCGCTGCCCTCGATCACCGCTACGCCCACGCTTTAATGGAAGACGTCCCCGAACTATGGCCGCACATCCGGAAACGTCTGCCTCGACGGAGTTTCGGCGATGCACGGGCGGCGCAGGCAGCCATCGCCGGCGCGGCTCACGTTGTTTCCTTAAAAACATGGATCCCGCGGGCGACCGGCGTGATGCTGGAGACCCGCGCTGCGCTGTGCGACTACGACGCGGAGGCCGACCGGCTGACGATCTATTGCGGCGGCGACAACTCCGTTAGGTTAAAGCGTGACATCGCCCATGCGCTTGGAATCGACGAGGACCGCATTCGGGCGATCGCAGGCGATGTTGGCGGCAACTATGGCACGCGAAACTGGACTTATCCCGAATACGCGATCGCGGCTTGGGCGGCGCGGCGCCTGAAGGTCGCTGTCCGCTGGCAGGCGAGCCGCAGCGAGGCCTTCTTGTCCGACTATCACGGCCGCGACTGCTATGCTGAGGCGACGCTCGCGCTTGACGCCGACGGCGGCTTTCTTGCGCTGGAGGCGGACATCACCAGCAATGTCGGCGCCTACCATCGCGTTCCGTGCCGCTAACCAGGAACGACCGAGCTTGCTGCCCGATCTATCATTTCCCGCGGCGCGGTACGCGGCGTCGGTGGCGAGCAATACTTCGCCCCACCGCGCCCTACCAACGCTGGTAGACGAAGCGATGTTTATCACCAAACATACTTGTTGACATCGCGGCGCGAGGTTCAGGTTCGATCCGATCGGGCTGCGCCAGCGTCTCATCGGCACTGACCGCCTGCCGGACGGCACTTGGGCTGGGAATATGACGCGGCGATTTCCCGACGGCGATGGCGCGTGTCCTCGAGATGGGCGACGGGACCAGTTTTACAGAACAGGAGGCGGCAAAGAGCCCACGGCGAAGCTGGGATCGGGTTCGCGAACTACATCGAGATTACCAGTGGCTTCCCCATGGAGCGCACAGAAATTACCGTTCGACCCGAAGGCGGGGTTGACGTCATCATCGGCACGACGTCCAGCGGCCAGGGGCATGAGACAAGTTTCGCGCAGTGCGTTTCCGACTGGCTCGGTGTGCCGTTTGAGGCGATCCGTCTGCTAACCGGCGATACGGATGTAGTGAAGGAGGGCGGCGGGTCGCACTCGGCTCGCTCGATGCGAATGGCAGGCATAGTAATGGGGAAGGCGTCGGAGGAGATCGTAGAGCGCGGGAAACGTATCACCGCCCACCTGCTCGAAGCTGCGCCCAGTGATATCGTCTTTGCTACTGGACGTTTTGAGATATCAGGCACCGACAGGTGCTCAGCATCTTGAGGAGTTTGCGGCGGCAGCGGGAGAAGGGCGACGGGTTACCACAGGATTTGCAGGGACCGCTCGGCGCCGAATGCCAGGAACTAATGCAGCATCCAGGCTATCCCTATCAGACACCAGGTCACTGCGAGGACGAGTTGATCCCAACACCGGCGCCACGTCAGAGGGTGGTGCGTTATTCGGCGGTCGATGACGTCGGCCGCGCCATCAATCCAATGATCCTGCACGGCCAGACGCACGGTGGGATGGTCAGAACATAGACAAACGATGTTCGGCTTAACAGTGCAAACCCACTGACGGCCAGTTGGTGGCTGGCTCTTTGCTCGACTACGCGCTGCCGCGGGCCGGTGATTTCCCGTCCTTCGATACTGATCTGATGGAGGTTCCGACGCCAACCAATGCGCTCGGGGTGCGGGGTGGTGGCGAGGGTGGCGCCACGCCTGCGCTCGCCGTTGTCGTTAACGCGATCGTCGATGCGTTATCGGATTACAAGGGTAACACTTATCGATGATATGCCTGCGACGCCGGGCGCGTCTGGCGGAGCGATGAAAGGCGGAAAATGGGGGCCAGGATCTTCCGGCCGGAAATAACCAGTCTTAGGTACGCCAAAATGAGCCTTTTCGCACTAGATCTGTTCGACACGCTGATCTAGAAACCGCAGATCACAAGTTGGAACTAGTTTCACACTAAAAAAATAAACAGAGATAGCTCCGAGAAGAATTACAATATATTTCTTCACTCAACAGGGAACTTTATTAATTTGCAGGCCGTGCCATCAAATGTGATGGCTGCTTTCTTTTCGGTATTTTCTTTCACTAATTTATACAAAGGTCCTGTGTCCATCTTTTTACATATATCCCGGGGTATGCCTTGCCCTTTATATTTTTTACCAAGCTTTTCACACGTCAGATCGTTTGCGCCCCAACGGGACTCAGAACTTCATATTTCGCTGCGACCTTCAAGGTTGCTGACCGTCCACCTAAACTAACCCCATCATGGTGATGACCTTTATGCCGACCCAGGCAAACTCTATCTCTTTGCGTGGATGGCTATCATCAAACTCGTACGCCTTACAAACGCCAAATAATCTTTACCATTTGTGCCTTCATACGGTGTTAGCTCGTAGTGTGGCAGAGCGTGCTTTTGAACTATGCGATTGAGGCGAACCTTGAAATTATGCGAGGTTTCTGTTGCACCTGATTTGTCATAAAGATTTTCATAGGAATCCCGACATCCCGCATTCTGACGACCGGTAGCCTTTCGCACATACAGGTTGGGGTTGCAGCTCCACCGGTAAAACCTAGCGCAGAGCGGATTCGTCCTTTGGTTAACCTGACGCCGGTCTCTGCCCGGATAGAAATCCAAAGCGGTCTCAACGGTCGTCGCAATCTCGGTGGTTAGGGCAAGAACGCTCGTGATTACGAATTTTTTTATGGCTCTATGCTCCCGGTTTCCTGCACGATATCGCTAACGATGCTTTGATTAGCAATAACAAGCGCGTTATCGCGCGAAACCCTCGGGAGAAAAACATGGGCAAGGGACATGAGGGCAGGTCGCGGTGATCACCGGCGGCGCGGCAGAATCAGCCGAGCCTATGCCGAACGGTTGGCGGAGGAAGGGGTCGACATTGCAATCGCGGATGTCTCTGATGCGTCGGAGACGGTGGCAACCGTCGAGGCAACCGGGCGAACGGCCCGCGCATACGCGTGCGATGTAGCCTCGCCCGCCTCGGTTGCCGAGCTCGGTACCGCCGTGATCGCTGATTTTGGGCGTTGCGATATTCTTATCAATAATGCCGGCATATATCCGAACCTGCCGTTCGATGATATTTCCTTCGAGGATTGGCGGCGCGTCATGTCTATCAATCTCGATGCGCTGTTCCTCACCGCCAAGGCGTTCGTGTCAGACATGAAGTCGCGTGGCTGGGGGAGGATCGTCAACATGTCGTCATCCACCTTCGCGACCCCCGTCGCGGGCTATGCGCACTACATTCCGAGCAAGGGTGGCGTGGTCGGGTTCACGCGGGCGCTTGCGACCGATCTCGCGCCGTACGGGATAACTGTGAATGCAATCGCGCCGAGCCTCGTGCGCACAACCGGGACGACGGAGACAGAGCCGCGGACCGAGGAGAGATTCCAGATGGTCGCCGATCATCAGGCTATCAAGGAAGTAATGCAGCCGAATTACCTCGTCGGGACGCTAGCGTATCTGACGAGCGACGATGCGAGGATGGTGACAGCTCAGACGATTTATGTTGACGGAGGCTGGGTCCGCGCGTGATCCCGTTCGCGTCTATTCTACCGGCAGGCCTGCGCCCGAGAGGGTCTCGCGCCGCTCGGGCAGATCAAGCTCATCGACGCGCGGAAGATACTCGGCTTCGATTTCGCTGAAGAGTCGTGCTGGCGTTTTTTCGAAAATTACGCCAGCTCAAAAGCACAAGACCGGCGGAGCAGAGGCCTGCAGCGAAGCGCAGCATGACATGCCGCATTCGCTAGCCAACACGGTCCCATCCATCGATTTCTCGTCCGTCGGCTTGTAAAGGTTCGCTCGATCGCTTTTTCTGCAGTCATGTTAACGTGACGGGATATAGGGAAAGATGGCGTACGAGAGTTTGCGGCCGTGGCTTCAGGTGCTGGAGCAGCAGGGCATGTTCAAGTGGGTCGACAAAAGTCGACAAGGACTGGGAGGTCGGTGCCGTCCTCGGATGATCTTCGAAGCGACGGAAGGGACAACCGCCTGGCATCGGCTTCCGCAACATCAAGGATTACGAGGGCGGCCGCATCGTCCGGCGTGTCGCCGCTTCGCGCAAAATGATCGCTACGGCGCTCGGCTGCGACAATTCTCTGGAGGCGATCCACGACCGCGTTACCGCCGGCATAAACGCCCCGATCGAACCGGTGATCGTCGATAGCGGGCCTTGTAAGGAAGTCATCCTCAAGGGAGAAGATGTCGACCTGACCAAGCTGCCTGTTCCAATTTGGACGCCCGATAAGGACGCCGGTCCGTACCTGACGCCGCTTTGGGTGACCAAGGATCCCGACACCGGTCGCCGAAACATCGGCATCCGCCGCTGCCAGGTGAAAGGCAAGAACACGACCGGTATCCTTTTCGGCGCGCCCGATCGCGGCGGGGCCATACACCATGAGAAATGGAAAAATCGGGGCGAGCACATGCCGGCCGCGATCTTCATTGGCGGCGATCCAGTGCAGTATCTCGTAGCGCCGGCGCGGTATGGCGCGGACGAACTCGCTGTGGCCGGCGGTATCCGCGGCGAGGCGATCGAGCTCGTAAAATGCGAGACCGTCGATCTCGAGGTTCCGGCACATGCCGAGATCGTCATTGAGGGCGAGGTACTGATAGACCACACGGAGCCCGAGGGCCCATTCGGGGAGTTCACTGGCTACATGGCGGGCGGCCGCGAAGGCCCTGTCTTCCGAGTCAAATGCATCACGCACCGGAAGGATCCTATCGTGATGGGCGTGATCAGCCAGTTTCCGCCGTCCGAATCCTCGATGATCAAGCGAGCGCTTCTCGAAGCCGGGCTCAAGAAGCATCTCAGCGAGGACCTCAACCTGCCTGGCATTCACGATGTGCACGTGCTGGAGGCCGGCGGTGGCACAGCGACGCTGTGGATCAGCATGAAGAAGATGTATTCCGGCCACGTCGATCAGGCGGCCTTCGGCACGATGGGCCATTTCGGCATGAGCTACTTCAAGTGGATCGTGATCTGCGATGACGACATCGACATCAACGATCCATTCATGCGCGACTGGGTTATGGCCTGGAGGGTGCGGCCCGACAAGGACATAAAGCTTATCCCCGCTACCGCCTCGGTCGAACTCGACCCCTCGTCGTTCGAGCCCGGCAAGACGCAGGCCGAGATTTCGGGAGCCAAGATGGTTATTGACGCGACGAGGAAGTGGGACTACCCGGCGATCTCGCTGCCGCCGCTCGAGACGATGCGCAAAATCGCGGACAACTGGGATGATTACGGCCTGCCGCCGCTTGACGAGCTAAAGTTACCGCGGGCTGAGTAAGCCCCCATGATAAAGCAAAGTGGGATAAGGTTTGTTGCTTTCCTGTGCCTTCTGCCGATAGTCCTGATCGTCAGGCCATAGGCGGCAGTTCTCGATGAATAGGATGTCGTGCGGGCGGTAGGCGCGCCCGCGGCCTGGCTATTTGGGCCCGAGTTCGGTGTTAATTTATTGTTCGAGGCGAGCAAAATCCTCGGAGATTTGTTGTTCGAAAATGGGCCGTTGCGGAAATACGCCTTCCCCGGAGGCGTCAGCCAATGGCGCCGATAAACGCCTGAACGGTCTTCAGAAACGCTTTTGGCTGGTCCGCGTGGACCCAGTGCCCGGCGTCCTTGATCGTCACAGTCCGCGCCTTAGGAAACAGTTCCGCAATCTTCGCTTTATGTCTGTCGCGGATATAGGCGGAGTGCTCGCCCTTGATAAATGCGACGGGGCCGCTAAAGGTCGCGCCTTCGGGCGGGCTGAATCCTGCGATCCCGCTCATCCCCGCCGCGATGGCGGTGAGATTAATGCGCCACCGGAAACCTTCTTTCGTGCGCTCCAGGTTGCTCATAAGGAAGGCGGTGACACCCGGGTCCGCGACCTTGCCGCGTAGTTCCTCCTCCAGCTCGCCGCGCCGCATGCTCCCCGAAAGGTCGAGCATCTGCATCGCTGCGACGTAGTCCGTCATGTCGTGACCGTAAGTGACGGGCGCGATGTCGACTATGATCAGGCTAGCCGTCATGTCGGGACGCTCAAGCGCGAGCTGCATCGCCACCTTGCCGCCCATAGAATGACCCAGGACGATGGGGGCCTTGATACCGTGGCTCTCGATGAATCTAGCGACGTCGTCGGCCATGTCGGCGTAAGTCATCGTCCCGGCCTGCGGCGAGGCGCCGTGATTGCGGAGGTCGAGCGCGTAAATACGGTTGGTCGCGGCGAGCGTATTCGCGATACTCGCCCAGTTGCGGCCCGAGCCGAAAAGCCCGTGCAGAATTACGAGCGGTCGCCCGCCGTCGCCAAAATTTTTGAAGAACAGCTGGATCATGCAGGGCACCTAGCACCGGACTTCGCAACTCGTCGCCATACCAGCGGCGAAATTCAAATTCCCTGTCAGGCTTAAAAGCATTTTTAGGGCGGAAAAAAGTGATAAGAATTTAGCCAAAATTCCGTTGGCAGAAAAATAAACAAAGAGAGACATCCCATGCAGACACCCGGCCTTGTAGTTCCGCCGCTGACACCGTTCAAAGACGACCTTTCCGTGGATTACGACGCTCTGAAGCGCGAAGTCGATTACATCGTCGAGGATTGCGGCGCGATGATGGTCTCCGCCGCTGGCGTCGAGACCACGGAATATCACTTCCTCTCTTACCATGAGCGTAAGGAGCTGATCCGGCGGACGGTTGAATTCGTCGACGGGCGGGTGCCTGTGGTCGTCGGTATTTCGCATGCCAATGTAAGAACGGCGATCGAGCTGGCAGGTCTGGCGAGCGATCTCGGCGCACACGGCCTTCAGGTGCTAGCGCCCTTACGCCCGTTCGGAGGCGCGCCGACCCTCGACGATCTGCTGGCCTACTACAATGCTATTATTGCCGATACGTCGATGCCGATTATGCTCTATCTGAATCCGGGGCCCGGCGCCGAGGTAAATCCTGCGTGGACGCTGGAGCTAGCGAAGCTCGACCGGGTCAAGTACGTGAAGGAGAGCTCGCGCGACCTTGCGCGGGTCTCGCGTCTAATCGAAGAGATCGATCACGGCGGCCACGCCCGCTACTTTACGACGATGCAGATGCTTTTGGCCTCGATCCAGCTCGGTGGCAGCGGCGCGACTATGCCGCCGCCCGGCGCATATATCGCGAATGCAATAATCAACGCGTTCAACGTCGGCGACCACGCCGAGGCGGCTCGGCTGCAGCGCCAGTTCGCGCTTTGGCCGGCACGCTGGATGGGTTACGGCCTCGCGCCGGCCCTCAAGGCGGCGATGGAAATCGTCGGGCTTCCGCTCGGCAATCCTTACCCGCCCTTCAAGCCAGTCGCTGACAAGGACAAGGCGGCGATGCGCGAATATCTGCAAGGCACCTACCTGTTCGAAGAGGCGCACCAAGAGGTCGTCAGGGCACGAGCTGCCTGATCCAACATTGAACCGGCGGAGGCGGGCTTATCTGTCCATCTCCGCCGCTTCTATCTCCGCCAGCGCCCAGACGCGCCCGACGGGGCCCCGCGTGCGCAGGAGTTCTTCGGCGATCTCTTCCATCTCCTCCTCGCCCAGCACTTCGTATTTGCCCATCGAGGCTGCGATGGCCGTGCGCTTTGCATTGTCCTCCATGAAATAGACGCCGGCCGTCATCTCTTCAATATCGGCGCCGGTCACCACGATCCCGTGCGCGCGCAGCAGCATCGCACGATGGTCGCCGAGTGTCTTCGCCATCTCGCGTCCGCGCTCCTCCGTCATGATCAGCCGGGAGTCCGGATGGACCGGTATGCCTCCCTTGAAGATCGACGCCATAAAGTAGGTCGGCTCAAGGTCGTGTTCTGACATTGAGAAGCTTGTCGCGTTGTGGGTGTGGAAATGCGCCACCGCGTTAACGTCCGGACGGACCTTGAAGACCTCGAGATGGATCGGTAGCTCGCCTGGCAACTTCACGTTCGTGCCGATTTGGTTGCCGTCGAGGTCGCAGAGCAGGAAATTCTCGGGGTGGGATACCTTGCCGAGCTCGTGCGGTGTCATCAGAACGATATTAGGATCCTGGGTGCGCGCGCGGATTTGGCCAAAGCCGTCGACGAATCCGCGGCCGTAGAAGAAACGCCAAGAAATGCTGAGTTTTCGCGCAGTACCTGCTCGCTGTCCGTCATGAGTCCCCCGACGCGCCTTCCGGCATTGGTGTTGTTCCCGAACGATTGTATTAGTTAGTCGGCGTGCGGCAAAGACTGCCGCGTTCGAGTCCGAGGAGTCACGTGAAGTTCGGCCTGTTCTATCTGCCTACGTATCTGCCCGGTCAGCGGGACGTTCACACCCACATGCACAACATCGTGGAGCAGGTGGAGTACGCGGATGAGATGGAATCGACTATGCCTGGATGGTCGAGCACCACTTCGTGCGCCATGGCGGGTTCCTGCCCGCGAACTACGCATTCCTCAGCTATCTAGCAGCGAGGACGAAAAATATCCGGCTCGGGACCGGCGCGACAGTATTACCACTTAACGATGCGGTGCGCGTAGCCGGGCAGGCTGCGACGCTTGATCAGCTGTCCAACGGCCGGCTTGACTTCGGCGTCGGCCGCGGCTTCATCAAGGACGAGTTCGATGCCTTCGGCGTGCCAATGAAAGAGAGCCGAGAGCGCGTCGAAGAGGGAGTCGATCTGGTTCGCAAAGCGTGGACGGGCGAACCATTGGAGTTCGATAGCAGGTTCCGTCCGAAGATATCAGGCCTTAGCGTACTGCCGCCAGTTTATCAGAAACCTCATCCGCCGATCTGGAATGCGTGCCTGATGTCGCCGGAAAGTTTTGAGTGGACGGCGCAGGAGGGCCATAACCTCCTCTATGTCGCCTACCATGTCGACCACCCGGTCGCGACCGAGCGCATCGGGTGGTACCGCGACGCGCTGCCTAAATTCGGCCGTAAGGTCGAGGATCACGAGGTGTGTTGCGTCTACCATGCCTACTTCATGGAGAACGAGAACAACGCTAAGCTCAAGAGAATCGTCGACGGACCGATGTCGGAATATGCCGCCGCCGGTATCGAGGCGGCGAGCAAGCCGCCAGACCCAGAAGCCTACAAAGGCTATGACCGACGCGAGGCGGGCCAGCAGCAGCTTGATTTCGAGCGCTACTTCCCCGGCCGCGTCGTTATGGGAGGGCCAGATCAGGTCATCGACCGTTTGGCGGAACTGCGCGACATTGGAATCACGCAGGTGTCGTTTCTCGTTGATTACGGATCGCTATCCCAAGACGAAATCATGAAGTCGCTTCGCATTTTTGGCGAAAAGATCTTGCCGCGCGTCCGGGACCTCTGAATGGCGGGACCACTCTCCGGGCTGCGCGTCCTTGATCTCAGCTCGGTCGTACTCGGACCGCTAGCGACCCAAATACTCGGCGACATGGGCGCCGACGTAATCAAGATCGAGGCGCCGGCCGGCGATACCACTCGCTATACAGGCCCGAAGCGCTCGGCCGACATGTCGGCGCTTTTCATGGGGTTAAACCGAAACAAGCGCTCGCTCGTACTGGACCTCAAGCAGGAAGGCGCGAAGGATGCGCTGTGGCGGCTAATTGACGGGGCTGACGTATTGCTACACTCAATCCGGCAGCCTGCCGTTGACCGGCTCGGCTTCTCGGCCGAGGCGGTGCGTGAGCGCAACCCGCGTCTAGTCTACGGCGCCATAGTTGGCTTCGGCTCCGACGGACCCTATGCCGGTCAGCCGGCCTATGACGACGTTATCCAGGGCCTCAGCGGCTCGACCGACCTAATGGCGCGCCTCGTCGGTGAACCGCGCTACATGCCCACAATCATGGCCGACAAAACCTGCGGGCTGGTAACCGTGAACGCCATCCTTGCGGCGCTGTTGGAGCGCGCGACGTCGGGCAGGGGACAGGCCATCGAGATCCCGATGTTCGAGACCATGGTCGGCTTCAACATGGCGGATCACATTTTCGGCCACACGTTCGTGCCGCCGATCGGCCCCATGGGTTATTCGCGCGTTCTCGCGCCGTCGCGTAGGCCGTATCGAACAAAGGATGGATTCATCTGCATGCTGGTCTATACCGACGGCCAGTGGGAAAGGTTCTGGGAAGAAGTAGGCCGGCCGGAGCTGAAGGACGATCAGCGTTTTGACAGCCTCGCGAGCCGTGCCGACAACATCGAGGAGGTCTACAAGCTCGCCTCTGATTTCGTTGCCGAACGAACGACCGCGGACTGGCTGGAGGCGCTGAAGCGTCTCGACATTCCCGGCGGGCCGATGGTGCGGCTGGAAGACCTGCCTAAGGACGAGCATTTACGCGCGGTCGGTTATTTCGAAACCCGCATACACCCGACAGAGGGAGACGTGTTGGTGCCCACGCTTTCGGTGAAGTTCGACCGAACCCCCGGCGTCGTCGAGCGGCTGCAGCCGAAGCTTGGTCAACATAGCGCCGAGGTGCTGCGAGAGGCTGGACTAAGCGACGAAGAAATTGATGCGCTTAGGGCGAGTGGCGCGACGGTTTAACTAGCCAAATCAGACGGAAGTCATCCTCTCTCCGCCGAGGTGAGAGGACGCGGGAGAGCGAAAAGGCCTGTCGCCAGAACGAATTTTTGAAGAGAGGTCACTGCCTACCTGACCCTACCCCTCTAGGGGAAGAAAATTAAAATTTCGATAGGAGATGCAAAAATGAAAACCCTTGGCATCGGGCTTTATTGGGACGACCTCGAGGTGGGTGAGCGGTTTAAAACGCTCAACCGCACAGTCACTGAACCGGACATCGTGAACTTTATCGGCGTGACCGGCATGGTCGAAACGCTGTTCACTGACCTAACCTTCGGAGATCACGGCGGGGGCCCGATGGGCGGTCGCGTCGCGCCAGCGGCGCTCGTCTACACCCTCACTGAGGGTTTGCTTGTCCAGTCAACAATGCAGACCACCGGCCTCGCGCTGCTCGAGGTTGAGAAGAAGGTGCTGGGTCCCGTTTTCGCGGGTGATACGATCCACGCCGAAGTCGAGGTGACCGCCGTGCGCCCGACCAGCAAGGGCAATCGTGGTATCGTCACCACAATTAACAACGTTTTGAACCAGAAGGGCGACAAGGTGATCGAGTATCGCGCCGTCCGTATGATGGCGGGCCGTCCCCAGCA
Source organism: Alphaproteobacteria bacterium (assembly GCA_038131485.1). Lineage (GTDB taxonomy): Bacteria > Pseudomonadota > Alphaproteobacteria > MPNO01 > UBA830 > JAYQUR01. The sequence continues at coordinate 44,241 of JAYPPO010000003.1, read as the reverse complement.
TTAAGCCGGGCTATCCGCTTGCGCGGCCTACTTTAAAAGGGGCCGTCTGGCCCTTTGGTTGAATATCTACGTATTTCCGCGATATAAGTCGCGGCGGAAACGGGTGCGTCAACGGGATGACAAATTCCTGACGGCGCGGAGGCTTGGGCCAGTTTTCGCGGTCTTGCGGCCGCCGAATGACTTCGAATTTCGACGTCTTATCAAGCACATAAGCGGTTTTCCGGGTGGCGCACCTGGAACGACCATATTCGCCGCTGACGAATGCGGCATCCCTGCCGTTTTCCCGCCGACAAACGCGGGTGCGAAACGGCGAAAGGAGACTCCTATGTGCGCAGCTAAAATTGAAACGCCGGGCATGGCGTCCGAGCTGATCATGGACCTTCGGGGCACGCTTGAGTGGCTCAAGCAGGAAGGCGACCTGATCGAAACCGATGCCGAGGTCGATCCAGATCTTGAAATCGCGGCGATTCAAAAGAATCTCGACGGCGGTTGCCTGATTCTGTTCAACAACATCAAGGGACGGCCCAACAACCGGGTGGTCTCGAACCTGTTCGGCGACATGAACGTCATCAACAAGATGTTCGGTTGGAAGGACGACACCGACCGCACGCGGAAGCTCGCCTATGCGCTTGAGCACCCGCTGGCTCCTGTTGAAATAGGCCAAGACGAGGCGCCGTGCCAGGAAGTGGTGATCGAGAACCCGACAGACGTAAACCAGTACATCGTACCCATCCGCCATACGGAGTTCGAACCGGAACACACGGTGGGCTCTGGTAACCGGGTCGTAGCGAGCAAGTATTTCGACGGCGGCACGGACCTCGGCTATAACAGGATGAATTTCCGATGGGGCAATGTCGGTACGTTCCAAATTTCGCCCGGATCGCACATGTGGCAGGTCGTCTCCAAGCATTATAAGGACGATGAGCCCGTGCCGATCACCATGTGCTTCGGCCTGCCGCCGAGCTGCACGCTGCTTGCTGGTGCGGGTTTTGACTACGTGATCCTGCCGCAAGGCTGCGATGAAATCGGCATTGCGGGTGCGGTCCAGGGCTCGCCGGTTCGCATGGTTAAGGCGCGCACCGTTGACGCCTACGCGGTAGCTGACTGTGAAGTGGTGCTCGAAGGCTACGTAAATCCGCGTGACCGTCGTTATGAGACGGCTGAGTCGGAAGAGGCGGGAGTCCAGGGCCGCTTCCACTTCCATCCCGAGTGGGCGGGCTACATGGGCAAGGCCTACAAGGCGCCGACTTTCCACTGCACAGGGGTGACGATGCGGAAGCCGGGAATCCAAGCCGATCATCTTTGCGCTGGCCGTTCATACGCTGGACGAACATAACATCGACACGACGGTCCGCGAGGCCGCATTGTTTGCGCTGTGCGAGCGGATGCAGCCCGGCATTGTCCAAGATGTGGTCATTCCCTATGCGATGACGGACTGGGGCGGCGCGATCATTCAGGTGAAGAAGCGCAACCAAATCGACGAGGGCTGGCAGCGCAACTTCATGGGCGCGTTTGTGGCGACGTCTCAGGGCGCGCGCATGTGTATCGCTCTGTCGGAGGATGCGGATCCGTATGATATGGACGACGTGATGTGGAACCTCACGACGCGCGTCAATACGCCCACGGATATTCTGAACCCGATCCCGGGAGGTCGAGGCCAAACCTTCATGCCAGCGGAACGGATGACCGCGGGCGATAAGGAGTGGACCGCGTCGAACACCCGATTCGAGGGCGGGATGTGCATCGACGCGACGGTGCCCTATGGTTACGAGAGCGACTTCCTTCGGCCGGTTTACGCGATCGACAAGGTTTCGTTAGAAAAGTGGTTCTCGGACGGTCAGATCAAGAATGCCAAAGACCGGATGAAGGGCTGGGTCACCAGCCTTGCGCGAACCGGTCGCTGAGGCGGATCTATATAGAGCGGCCCCGCTGGGCCGCTCTTTTTTTGCCCTAGTTGGGTCGCAAGGCTTCAATGTGCCGCAAGGAACGCGGGGCCGCTAGTAGTGGCGGTCCGCTTCCAACATGTGCGGACTTCCACCATCTTCCCTCTCCGCGCTACCGACCTACCACTCTGTTTATCTCCGCTATGTGGGGGCGTCGATGGATCGCTCGCTCGCTCGTGCTATCGTTAACTGTATCGACAAGTCGAGCGTTTCGTTTCGTTCTGGGGAGAATGATGGATGAAAGACCTCTTGCTCTCGATCGTGCTCGGTGCGGCGGGCGCTGTCTTCTCGGGCCAGGCGGCGCTTGCGTCCTGCTCCGGTATGGCGCTTGGCCCCCCGCCCCTGCCGAACGGCGGGCCGCCCCCTTACTTCATGCTGGCCGCCTCGAGAGACGCTGTTCAGAAGGTGCCGGCCGGACAGCTCCGCATCCGTTTCGTTGGCCACTCAACGTTTGAGGTTGAGAGCCCGCAGGGCGCGCTGGTCCAGACCGACTACAACGACTACATCCGGAGTGCGCGGTTGCCGCATATCGTGACGATGAACAACGCGCATGATTCGCACTTTTCCGTTAGCCCCGAAAAGTCCATTCCCCATGTGCTGCGCGGCTGGGATCCGGGGGGCGGCGTCGCCAGGCACAATTTGACGTTCCGCGACATCCGCGTGCGAAACGTGCCAACAAATTTCGTGGAACTAGGGGAGGGCAGGCTGTCGAACGGCAACTCGATGTTCGTCATCGAGGCGGTTGGCATGTGCGTCGCCCATATCAGCCATCTGCATCACTATCTGTCGAAGCACCAGATCCGCGAGCTGGGCCAGATTGACGTCGCGTTCGCGCCGATTGACGGCATGTGGACGATGAGCCACGACGAGCTTTTCCGCGTGCTCGGCGATATTCGCCCGCGCTTGATCATTCCGATGCATTTCGGATCGATGTCCGGCGTCGAGGCCTTCGTTGCGCGCGCCAGCGAAAAGTGGACCGTTCGCCGGCACGATAGCGATACGATCAATGTCAGCCTGCGGAACATGCCTCAGAAGCCGGAGGTCGTTTTCCTCCAGGGGCATTGATTACCGCCCGAAGCGGCGGCGCAGCGTCTCAGACGTCGTAGGGCGGCTTGTGGAAGCCCCTAGGCGACAGGGTGAAGATCTCGCACCCGTCGGCGGTTACCCCTAGCGAATGCTCGAACTGGGCGCTGAGCGAGCGGTCCTTTGTGACGGCGGTCCAGCCGTCGGCGAGGATCTTGGTTTCCGGGCGGCCGCTGTTCACCATCGGCTCGATCGTGAAGAACATCCCCTCGCGTAGCGCGAGCCCTTCGGCTGGGCGGCCGTAGTGGAGAACGCTGGGCGGGGTGTGGAACACGCGGCCGAGGCCGTGCCCGCAGAAATCGCGGACCACGGAAAACCGATTGTCCTCGACGTAGGTCTGGATGACGTGGCCGATATCGCCGAGCGTCACGCCGGGCCGGACGATGTCGATGGCCATCATCAGCGAGTCGTACGTGACGTCCAGCAGGCGCTGCGCCTTCACGCCGATCCGGCCGACCGGATACATGCGGGACGAATCGCCGTGCCAGCCATCGACGATGGGGGTGACGTCGATGTTAACCACGTCGCCTTCGCGCAGAACCTTGTCGCCGGGAATGCCGTGGCAGACCACGTGGTTGACCGAAGTGCAGATCGACTTCGGAAATCCGCGATAGCCGAGTGGTGCTGGCGTCGCACCGTGGTCGAGCGTGAATTCGTGGCAGATCCGGTCTAGCTCCTCGGTCGTTACGCCGGGCACGACATGCTCGGTGATCATGTCGAGGCACTCGGCGGCCAGCCGTCCCGCCTTCCGCATGGCGTCGAACTCGTCCGGGCCGTGCAGGAGGATGCCTGCTGGCGCGCCGACCGATGATTCGCTGAAGGCAGTGAAGGTGTCGTTCATCAATTAGGCTTCGCTTCGCTGTTCAGGCATATATACGGCGCGATAGACCCTTCGGTCCAGTTAACCATTCTTCAGGTGGCGTTTCTCGCGCCGGATTTCGACCATGGCGTGATCTCCAGGAACTCCGTCAGGCGGGATTTCGGATAGAACGCTGTCTTGAAGGCGGGCCGCGTCTGCATGCGGGCGTACCAGTCCGTCATGTGGGGGTAACTCCCTTCCCACAAGCCCGCGAAACCGAGATCGGCCATCCGGTCGATCAGCGGGGTGACGACGATGTCGGCGAGCGAATAAGTCTCTCCTAGGAGCCACGGCCCGTCGGCGAGGGCCGCGTCCATGCGTGCGGCGGTCTTCTCGATCTGCTCGAACGACGCACAGATGTCCTCGTCGGGGAAGCCTTGACGCGTCATGCGCTGGAAGAAGCCCTTGCGCAGCGGGCGGACGTCGGCCTGTTCCTTCTGGAAAGCGTCGTCGTTGAGCCCGTCGTAGCGCGGCAGGAAGGCCATGTTGAACGAAGGGAAGCGTACCGCTGCCGTTGGAACCTCCTCGAAGTAGCGCATCCAGGCGCGCATCTGCGCCTTGCCGTATGGGTCGGAGGGGCTGAGCGGCGGCCTCGGGAAGACGTCGTCGAGATATTCGCAGATCACGCTGGAATCGATCACGGTTTTGCCGTCGTGGACCAGCGTCGGCACGACCCCGTTGGGATTGATGGCGAGATAGTCCGGGTCGAGCTGTTCCTTGGCGGCGAGGTCGATCAGCTTGCTGTCGTAGTCGAGACCTTTTTCCGCGAGGCAGATGCGAACCTTCTGGCTGCAGGTCGAATGGTTGGCGTGATAAAGGGTCAGCACGTCGGCGTCCTTTGCTGTCGGCGGGTCATGTCAGGATATCGAGCCGGCGGTCGATGCCGATGCCGTCCGTCGTCAGCCGGCAGCTGTAGCACAGCGCCTCGACGCCTCGGGCGCGGGCTTCCGAGACGGCCGCTGCATAACTGGGGTCGATGTCGCCCGCGAGCCGAAATCGGTCGCAATCCTCGCGCTGGCAGAGATAGAACGTTACCGCGCGGGCGCCGGCGCCGACCATGTCGGCAAGCTCGCCCTGGTGCTTCGCGGCGCGCGCCGACACGGCATCAGGAAATTCGGCGAGGCCCGCCTCCCGCATCAGATGCACATTCTTTATCTCAACATAGCAGTCCGGCTTGTCGTCGTCTTCCAGCAGGATGTCGATGCGGGAATTCTTGCCGTACTTCACCTCGCGCCGCAGGTTTGCGTAACCAACCAGCTCCGCGATTTTGCCCGCCTTGATGGCCTCGACCACGATCCTGTTCGGATGCTGCGTGTTGATGCCCACCAGCCCGTCGCTGATGCGGATCATCTCCCAGGTGAATTTCAGTTTCCGATTGGGATTTCGCGACGGCGATAGCCAGACCTCCGAACCAGGAGTCTGCAAGCCGAGCATCGTGCCCGTGTTCGCGCAATGAGCGGTGACTTCCTCGCCGGTATCGAGAGCGACGTCGGCAAGGAACCGCTTGTAGCGCTTCACCAGCGTGCCGCGAACGAGGGGGTCGGGGAATTCCATCGCGGCAACCTAATGAGGTCTCGGGATGCTTTCAACGGCCCGTCCGCTCCGCTATACAGGGACGCGAATTCCGGGGACAAAAATGGCTGAAAAAGATACCGTAACCGCTTGTCTGATCCTTATCGGCAACGAGATCCTGTCGGGGCGGACGCAGGACAAGAACCTCTCCTACCTTGCGACGGGCCTGAATGACATCGGCGTGCAGATGCGCGAGGCGCGGGTCATACCTGACATCCGAGAAAAGATCGTGGAGACCATCAACAATTGCCGTGCCGAGTTTGACTACGTGTTCACCACGGGCGGCATCGGGCCGACGCACGACGACATCACGTCCGAGTGCGTCGCCGAGGCGTTCGGCGTCGGTATGTACCGCGACCAAGAAATCGTCGACCTACTGAATTCCTACATGCAGCGGCGCGGCGGAACTTCGCAGATGAATGAGGCTCGGATGCGCATGGCCACATTCCCCGAGGGTGCTGTCCTGCTGAAGAACGAGGTAAGCGCCGCCCCGGGCTACATGATCGGCAACGTCTTCGTAATGGCAGGCGTGCCACGGATCATGCAGGCGATGTTTGAGGAGGCGAAGAGGCACCTCGAGGGCGGCAAGAAGGTGCAGTCGCGGGGTCTCGTCGTAGACCTTCCCGAAGGCACCATCGCGGAGCCGCTCGCCGTTGTCCAAGCGCGCTTCAAGGAAGTGGATATAGGGTCCTACCCGCAGATGCGGGACGTTGGCTTTCGAGTTTCCGTCGTTGCGCGCGGCACCGATCCGGACCGCCTCGGGCAGGTGATCGGCGAACTGATGCAGGCGTTGCGAGATCTTGGCGGGAACCCGGTCGAGGAAGATCTGTCGAAGGCGCAGTCGCAGTCACATCACGACGACGAAAAGGAATGAGCTCGGAACCGGCCGTTCTCGGAGGATTGCTCGGCGCTGGCATCCTGCTGATCTTCATGGGCGTGAGGACGTTGACCGACAAGACACGCGATGACGTCGCCCGAAAGCGCGGATTTTGGCCTCTTAACGCGGGGCTGATCCTCGCAGCGGTCTCGATGTATCTGTTCGCGATCGCGGGCTGAGGATCGTGGCGCTTAAAGCCCTTCGACGACCATCATGTTGAAGTCTGCAGCACCTTCGCGCTTGGCCTTGGCAGCCTGATATTCGGGCGAATCGTACATTTTCTTAGCCTGGTCGACCGTGTCGAACTTCACTACAACGACGCGGTGCGCCCGCCAGCTTCCTTCCAGCACTTCGGCTTTGCCACCGCGCGTCAGGAATTCCCCGCCGTACTTCTTGATCGCATCGGGCGCAAGCTTGCCATACTCGCCATAGGCCTCGTTGTCGAAAACTTCGGCGTTAGTGATGATGTATGCGGCCAAGTGATCCACCCTTGAAAGCCACAACCAGCATAGCTTCGCTGGCGCTGTGGGCAAGGATTGAATATATCTTTCAAATCAATGTGTTATGGAATGAGTTTGACCTGTCCGCGTTTGGCGCTGTTCACGTTCTTGGCCGCTGCTACCATCGAGATGCCTCTCGGCGGCAGGATCGTTGGCGCAAACCGACCGAAGGCGGCCTGCAGGTCGAAATAGCGATCCCTGTCAGGTCCTGAACGGCGTTTCCTGGTTATCATTGGGCCGGTCGTCCGGTTTTGCCATTTGACGCTTCCGGCATAGGTTACCTATGATTTTCATTCGTTATGCGCGAAGGCCGCAGAGCTGGAAAATGCGCGCGGCTCAGCATTCTAACAGCCCCGCCTCGGGGCCTGAGAGGGAACCCGCCATGGCCCAGGTCGTAGAGAAGCCGCAACGCAAGTCCGCCCGTGCCAAGGGTGCACCGCCGCGCGCGCCGCTTAAATTCTCCTACACAAAGCCTATGCGGCAGGAGACCGACAAGGCCATAGTTTCTTTATGCCAGACCGATATCATCCGTGGTGCCGTGCAGGTGCTGCGCGCTGGAGGCGATAATAACCTGCACTCGCACACCGGCATGGACGGCTTCTGGATGGTGCTTAAGGGCCGGGTCCGGTTCTACGGGACGGGCGACGAGGTACTAGGTGAGTTCGGAGTCCACGAGGGTATCGTGACGCCGCGTAACACGCAGTACTGGTTCGAAAGCTGCGGAGACGAGGAGCTTGAGCTTCTCCAGGTCGTGGCCTTCGATCGGGACGTCAGAAACGACCGGGTCGATGTGAACCCGCAGAAATTCGATGTCGATGCGGTCCAGCGCTTTGATGCGCGTGTGCGGGATTGAGGGTTTAGGGTTTTCTCCGCCAGCGCCTCCAAATTCATATTTTCACCCTAGGCCTTGAGCCGAGGGGCCATCGTGCTGAAGCCCGGTTTTCCTTGATTGATCCTTGGCCCCAAGCTTGTCCAGACTTGATCCGGGGATGAGGATAAGAATTATGGTAACGTAAATATGGGTAAGCCATCGCCGTCCAGACCGGCAAAGCGAACCCATCCTTCCGGGAGAAACGTGGCCTCGTTGACGGCCCCCAGCATCTCGACGGTGTGCGGACGCCGCTTAATAAAACCGCCTATCCAACGGGTTCGTTATATCTCTGCTGCCCAACAGAACCCGGCTTGCTTGGCGTCTCGTTTGCCCGGCTGCCCTCACCGTGGTGTTGCCCCAGACTCCGGATCAAGTAGTAGGTAGGCCCTTTCGGGGAGTAGTCTTTGCCCCGTGCGACGAAGGATCTTCCGGACCCGAGAACAAGTCCAGAATTACAACCAGAATGGAACGAATGGCCTCGACCTAATCCCGAGTATCCGGCAGCCAGCCCGGGCCGGCGAGCATGGTTTCCATGTCGCCCTCGTAGTCCGGCGCGTTCTCGATCTGCTCGAGCCAGTTGAGGCCCATCGCCTTGAAGATGCGGTTGGTGATCACGATGATCCGCGCTTCGTTGTCGGGGTCGGCATTGAAGTGCTGCTGGGTGCAGTAGGCGGGCACGAAGATGAAGTCGCCGCGTTCCCATTCGAACTTGCGGGGTTCCTCCTTCCACGTCCACGTGAAGTCGATGTCGACCTCGTACTCGACGTCCCAGTGTAGGTCGTAGCCGTGGCCGTCGAGCACGAACAGGATCTGCTCGGCGAGGATGCGGCGCTTGCCGGTGTGGCTGCCCGGCGGGATGAACTGCATGTAGGCCTCGACGCAGTTTTCCGTCGAGTTCATGCGCTCGTTGACCATGTGCTTGATCAGCCCGTCCGGCGAATGCTCGAAAGGCATGTCGGCGGCTTTGATCACGCCCATGCGCTGGCGGTATTCCTTTCGGAAATCCGCGGATTCCTGAAGTTCCTCGGCGTACCAGCTGCACTTGTTGGCGCCGATATGCGCGAAGTCGCGTTCATGTGTCGTCATGTCTCTCGTCCTTGAGTAGCTGGGATTACGGGGGGATCGCGCGGATCAGAGATCCGTCGGCGGCTCCCAGTGCTCCCAGCCGGGCGGGGCTTCCTTCGGCGGGTAGGCCGCGACCTTCTGGAACAGCATGTGCATGAAAAGGAACAACGGCTTGGCCTTCATGACGAGGCAGATCAGATCTTCCTCGTCCGAGGCGTTGAAATGCTGATGTACGCAGCCGTTTTCGACGATGATGATGTCTCCGGCCTCGTAGTCGTAGCGCTTGCCGTCGTGGATGTCGTAGCCCTTGCCCTGGATGACGTAGAACAGGGCCGAGTTCATGTGGCCGTGGCGCTGGCCCGTGCCGCCGGGCGCGATGCAGGACAGGTGGGTCTCGATCGACTGGGCGATGTCGGTGCGCTGCGGATTGACGATCGGCTTGTCGAAGAACTGCGGCCCGCCCTTCCACTGCAGTCGGTGGATTTGTAAATGCGGGGCTGGTCCATCAGCCCCTGCTGGTCGCCGTAGGTGCCTTGAGCGCACGGACGAACGTGCGTTTCTTCTGCCAGCGCTCCCAGACGACCTCTTTCGGCTGGTTGTGGCTGAGCCGGCGTCGGCCTCTTTTGCTTCGACGCTACCGACGTTATCCGGTTTTCCGCCATACAAAACCCTCCTTAGAATGAAGTCCGGATCATAAATCCGAGATGCTTAGAGGTCAAAGTTTTGGCCGACAGAACGCCTTCTACGAGGCCGCGCCTTACCATGCGGTGGTGCCGCCCCTCGCCGGACCAGTCCGGCGGGTTGGTCATGATCTTGCGGCCGTCCTTGACAAGCTCTTTGATCAGGCCGGCGAGCGGGAAGGTCATGTTTTCGCTATCCGCAGGCCTTTCCATCATCTGCATGTCCTTGAGGGCCCAGGTGAAGGTCATGCGGTCCCAGTTGCGGAGCGCCGAGGAATCGCCGGAGCTCATCATCAGCGCCTTGCGCAGCTTCGGCAGGTCGATGCCGGTGGCCTCCGCCAGACGCCCCGCCTCGATCAGGGCGCAGCCGTTCTAAGGAGATGGTTGTTTTTTGTCTTAGCGCAAACCTGGCGCTGGCCGGTAAATCGCCGCGCGATATCAGGCGAAGTTTCGTGAGATCGGCGCGGCGCTCGACGACCTGGTCGGTGCCACCGACCAGCGCAAGCAGCGTGCCTTCGTCCGCCGCCCAGCGGCCGCGGGCGATCGGCGCGTCGGGGAAGCCGATGCCGCGTTCCGGTGCATTTGGCCGCGAGGTCCTGCGTGCCACCCACCGACATGGTCGAGCACACCGCGATGGCGGTGCCCGACGCAAGCCCCGCCAGCGCCCCGTCCGGCCCTTCGAGGCAAGCGTATACCTCGGGTTCGAAGCCGACGCCTACGATGACGTAGTCGCTGTTCTCAGCCAGCTCCCGAGGGCTGGCGGCGCGCTTGCCGCCGGCTTCCTCCGCCAGCGCCAATTGCTCTTCGCTGATGTCGTAGGCGGTGACCTCGTACTGGTGCTTCTTCAGATGCTTGAGCATCGCTAGCCCCATCGGCCCGGCCCAATGATCCCGACGCGGTCCTGTGCCATGGTTTTCTCCCTTCCGTTCCCGTTGGGGTGCCGCCCCCTCTCCTTTGGCCTCTCCCATGAGGGAGGGTGACCCGGCGTTCGCCTCTATACCCCGTATTTCTCCCGCGCCGCTGTCTCGCTGACGTAGCCTTCGTCGATGTCGCGAGCGGGCGGTCGCGGTCGCGGGCCGCCGGGTCGCCGAAGCCGCCGCCGCCGGCGCTCTCGAGATAGAAGATGTGCCCCGCCTGCAGCTCGAACTTGCCGGCCGCCGGCGTTTCCTGTTCCTCGTTGGTGCCGGCGCGGATGACGAACTTGCTGGCGCCGCCGTTCTCGCCGCCCTTGGCGCCGGGCGGCGGGTATTTCCAGCGGTCGTAGCGGCGGACCACGGTGCAGTCCTGCTGCACCTCGTAGCGCCGACGGAATGAGACGCCGCCGCGGAACTCGCCGGCGCCGCCCGAATCCGGAACCATGTCGAACTCGGTGATGCGGCAGGGATACTCGCTCTCGATGATCTCGATGGGCGTGACGTGGAGGTTCGAAAGGTGCGTCGCGGTGGCGTTGCAGCCGTCGTTGCCCTGGCCGCCGCCGTAGGCCGAGCCGAGGATCTCGTACTGCAGGGAGTTGTGGCCGGGCTTGCCGCCCTGGTGCCAGTTGATCGAGAGCGAGCCCGACGAGCCCGAGCCGGCGATGGCGCGCGACGGATTGAACGTCGCGAGCGCCTCGAGGATCACGTCTGTCAGGCGCAAATTCGCCTTCTGGTAAGACGAGACCGGCGCCGGGCTCTCCGCGTTGGTGATGGTGCGCGGCGCGTAGACGAACTTCACGACGTCGCGCATGCCGTCGTTGAACTGCATCGTCGGGCCTAGGCAGCCGATCAGCGAATAGAACACGCAAGCCTCGACCATCGACGGGCGCAGATTCACCGGTCCCTTGGCCTGCGGCTGCGAGTTCGAGAAGTCGAACGTGATGTCCCTGCCATGCTTGGTGATGGTGCAGGCGAAATAGACGCCCTTGTCCATCTCGACGCCGTCGTCGTCCATGTAGCCGTCGGCAGACGCCTCGCCGTCCGGGAGCGCCGCGATGGCGGCCTGCATCTCGTCGGCGGCGCTCTTCAGAATGGCGGCGAACGCGCCGGTCACGGTCTCGGTGCCGAAGCGCGCGCAATGGTCCTGCATGCGCCCGACGCCCATGGCGGTCGCCGCGATCTGGGCGCGCACGTCGCCGCGCACCAGCTCGGGCTGACGGCTGTTGGTCAGAATGAGGCGTTCGAGATCCTCGTCGTAGACGCCCTCGGACGTGATCTTGAGCGGCGGCAGCACGAGGCCCTCGTGATAGATCTCGGTCGAGTTGGCCGACGTCGAGCCGGGGTTCATGCCGCCGATATCGGCCTTGTGCGCGCAACTGCCCGAGAAGCCGACCAACTCGCCTTCGGCGAAGATTGGCGCGATGAACGCCATGTCGGAGACGTGCGGCACGCCCGCCTCGTAGGGATGGTTCGAGACGACGACGTCGCCGTCCTTCAGACCGTCCTGCCCGTAGATCTCCAGCGTGCGGTCAACGAAGTGCTTGTAGAACGGTGCGTGGAAGAACATGGGCGGCGGTACGATAAGCCGGCCGCCGCGATCAAGGATCACGCAGGAGAAATCGCGGCTCTCGCGGATGATCGTCGAATAGCCGGACCGGTAGAAGTGATAGTGCATCTCGTCGACGAGGCTGGAGACCTTGTTCTTGAGGATCTGCACGGTGATCGGATCGAGGGTCATGGTCGGACTCCCCCGGCCAAAAAATCCGCAAGATCGTAATCCTCTGCCGTGAGGCGAGGATCTATTCCGGCGGCACCCAAGGACCCTCGGGTCAAGCCCGAGGGTGACAGTGTGGGCGGGGAAGCGAGGAGAATTCGCGTTTGCCCTTCGGACCATGCCTCGGATGTTATCCCGGACTTGTTCCGGGATCCGGAGTGGCTGCAGCCGCGCGGTACGTCGACCGGACCCCGGAACAAGTCCGGGATGACGCCGGGAGGCGGCGAGAGCGTGCGAATGTTGATGCAATCCATCCCTACCTCTCCCGCGTCAGGATCAGGTTCAGGAACCCGTCGACATGCGCGCGCCAGCCGGCCGGGACCACCGTCGTGGAGTCTAGCTGCTCGACGATGGCGGGGCCGTTAAGCGACGCGCCCACCGGCAAATCGTCGCGCGACCAGATCGCCGTCTCGGTCGGCGTGTCGGCGGTGAACCAGACCTCGCGCCTGCCCTTGTAGGCGGTATCGGGAGCGGGGGACTTCGTTACGTCCGCTTCCGGGACCGGCTCATATTTCGGCACTGGCACGCGGGCGCGGACGCGGTAGCTGACGACCTCGGCGGGCTTCTCGCGCGCGGCGTGACCGTGGATGCGAGCGTGGATCTCGTCGAAGCGTTCGCGCGCGGCGTCTAGCCCCGCCGCATCGATGCCGCCGCTTCCGCCGATGCCGTCCAGCGGGACGCGAAGCTCGTAGCCCTGGCCGGTGTAGCGCATGTCGATCTCCCTGGCGAACAGGGCCGCCTTGGGGTCCATGCCCTCGCTCTCCAGCTCGGCGCAGCCGCGCTCTTCCAGCTCGCGGAAGATCGCCTCGGCATGCTCCGGCGGCACTTGGTCGAGCGGGCGCAGCTCGGAACGGATGTAGTCGTGGACGACGTCGGTGCAGAGGAGACCCAGCGCCGAGAACGCGCCCGGGCGCGGCGGCACCAGGATGCGCGTCATCGCGAGCTCGTCGGCGACGGCGGCGGCATGCACCGCGCCTGCGCCGCCGAACGGCAGTAGCGTGAATTCCTGCGGATCGACGCCGCGCTTGGCGCCAAAGATGCGGACCTCGTCGGCCATGCGCATGTCGACGATGCGCCGGATGCCGGCGGCGGCTTCGAGCGCCGACATGCCGAGCGGCGCGCCGACCTTCTCTTGAGCGCCTTGCACGACGCATTGACGTCGAGCGATTGCGCGCCGCCGAGGAAATAGTCCGGGCTGAGGAAGCCGCAGGCAATGTCGGCGTCGGTCACGGCCGGGTTTTCGCCGCCTTTGCCGTAGCAGGCGGGGCCTGGGTCGGCGCCCGCGCTCTGCGGGCCGACCGCGAGCAGCCCGCCGCCGTCGATCCATGCGATGGAGCCGCCGCCGGCGGAGATCGTCGTCAGGTCGAGCGCTGGCACGTCGAGCCTGCGCCGCGCCACTCGCCCTCGGTCACTTCGAGCGGCGCGCCGCCCTCGATGAAGGCGATGTCGCAAGAGGTGCCGCCCATGTCGAGCGTGACAAGGCCCTTCCTGGCGTCCTCGGCGGCGGATAGGCGGCGGCCTGAGCGCCCGCGGCCGGTCGGAGAACAGCGTGTGGACCGTCTTCGCGCCGGCTACCGCCGCGCGGAACGGCATGACACCGCCGTTCGACTGCATCAGGAAGCGCTGCTGCGTCTCGACGCCGCCCGTATCCAGCCCGTCCGACAGGTCGGAAATGTAGTGAACTAGGACCGGCTCCAGATAGGCGTTGAGTAGCGTCGTCGACATGCGCGGCCATTCGCGGATGCGTGGCAGCACGTCGGACGAGAGCGAGACGTGGCCTCCGGCCATTCCTCGAGGATGATGTCGCGGTGCGCTGCTCGTGCGACGGGTTCATGAAAGAGAACAGGTAGACGACGGCGATGGAGTTCACGTCCCTCGCCTTGAGATCGCGCGGCGGCGCGCACCGCGTCTTCGTCTAGGGGCTAAGCTCGTTGCCCTCGTGGTCGAACCGGCCGCCGATGTCGTGGGTGACGCTCTGCGGCGCCAGATGGGTCGGGCGCTGGAAGAAATAGTCAAACGGATTGCCGTCGCGCGCCTGCTGCTGGATCTCCTGGATGGCGCGGTAGCCCTTGTTGATCAGCATGCCGACGCGCGCCACGCATCTCCAGCAGTGCGTTCGTCGTGATCGTCGTGCCGTGCGCGAAGAACTCGATGGCGTCGGGCTGCTTGCCCTTGGCGATGAAGCGGTTCACGCCGTCGAGAACGCCGAGCGCCGGGTTGGCCGGCGTCGACGAGACCTTCTCGATCTCGATGGAGCCGTCGAGACGTCGAGCAGGACGAGGTCGGTGTGCGTGCCGCCGACGTCGACGCTGAGGCGATAGGGTCCGCTCATTCGTTGCAGGCCCCTACTTGCCGGTCCGCGCGTCGGCTTTCCGTCCAGGCGTTCGGCGGGCTTCGCGAACGAGGCCATCGCCATCGTGCCGCCGTCGACGAATAGGTTGGCGCCGGCGACGAACGACGCGTCGTCCGACACCATGAAGACCGCGGCCTTGGCGGTTTCCTGCGGCAGGCCGACGCGCGCGACGAGGTTGGAGACGACCCGGTTTGGGTTGAACTCCTCCCTGGCCGACCGGCGAGCCGGTCATGTTGGGCGAGATCTGGTTGACGACGATGCCGTAGGGCGCGAGCTGAACGGCCATCGACTGGGTCAGGTTGAATACACCGCCCTTGGCCGCCGTGTAGGCGATGGCGGTCAGCCGGCCCTTGAAGCCCGACGTCGAGCCGATGTTCAGGATCTTGCCCGTGCGGTCGTTGGCGATCATCCACTTCGCGACCTCGCGGGAGACGAAAAAGGGCGACGATAGGGTGACGTCGATAGTCCGGCGCCACTCTTCCTCGGTGATTTCGAGGAAGTGCCGGTTGTCGGAGATGGCGACGTTGTTGA
Source organism: Alphaproteobacteria bacterium (assembly GCA_038131485.1). GTDB lineage: Bacteria > Pseudomonadota > Alphaproteobacteria > MPNO01 > UBA830 > JAYQUR01. The sequence goes on along the minus strand of JAYPPO010000003.1, from coordinate 29,219 downwards.
CGAGGATGTCGATGGCGCCGAGCCCGTCGGCGGCGGCGGCGACCATCTTCGCGACGTCGGCGGGCCTCGGCGACGTTGCAGACGATGGCGATTGCTTCGCCGCCGTCGGCCTTGATCGCGTCGGCGACCGCGTTGGCGCGACCCGGGTCCATGTCGACGACGGCAACCCTGGCGCCCTCGCGCGCGAATGCTCGTGCGATTTCCTCGCCGATATTGCGTCCCGCACCTGTCACGACCGCCGCCTTGCCGGCGAGCTTGACCCCACCTTCCGTCATCCCGTCCTCCCTGTTTTCCCGTTACCGGGATTGATCTATAAACGCCCTCAATAAACTTAGAATTCGAAGGAAAAGCAAGGATGGGAGAGTTCGACGTCGGCCAGCCGATTCCGCGCACGGAAGACCCCAGGCTGCTGACCGGAGGCGGGCGTTATTCGGACGATTACAACCTGCCGCACCAGCTCCGCGCTTATGTGCTGCGCTCGCCGCACGCGCATGCCGAGATCAAATACATCGACAGCGCGGCGGCGGAAAAGATGCCGGGCGTCCGTGCCGTCCTGACCGCGGAGGACTACCGCGCCGACGGGCTCGGCGATCTCGAATGCGGCTCGCGCTGGAACGAGAACCAGTACCAGCCGCCGAACCCGCCGCTCGCATTGGGGCGCGTCCGCCATGTTGGCGAAGGTCTGGTGCTGATAGTCGCCGATACGATCGACCGTGCGAAGGACGCGGCGGAAGCCATTGTCGTCGACTACGACATCCTGCCTACCAACACGGTGACCGCGAAAGCGATGGACGAAGGCACGCCCGCCGTCTGGGACGAGCGGCCGAACAACGAGTGCTTCTTCATCGAGCGCGGCTATCCGGAGGAGACGAAGGCGGCGTTCGAAAAGGCCGACATCGTCGTCGAGCGCGTCTTCAACATCACGCGCACCATCACCAACACCATCGAGCCGCGCGCCTATCTCGGCGACTACAACCCCATGGACGAGCGCTACACGCTCTATACGGGCTGCCATTACCCGCACAAGATCCGCGAGCAGCTCGCGACGCAGGTCTTCCGTATCGCCGAGCACGTGCGCGTGATCGCGGGCGACGTCGGCGGCAGCTTCGGGCTGCGCGGCAGCGTCTATCCCGAACAGCTGCTGGTGCTGTGGGCGTCGAAGCGCGTCGGCAAGCCGGTGAAATGGACCGCCGAACGCTCCGAGGCGCACCTGACCGACTTTCAGGGCCGCGACAACTACTCGGTCGCGAAGCTCGCGATGGACAAGAACGGCAATTTCCTCGGCATGCACGTGCGCACCCTGGCAGCCCTCGGCGCGTTCGTGAGCACCGGCGGCAACGGCCGCCCGTCAACAATCTCGGCACGCTGGCCGGCACCTACAGGACGCCCGCGATCCACGTGGAGGTATCGGGCGTGTTCACCAACACGACGCCGACGTCTCCCTATCGCGGCGCCGGACGCCCGGAAGCCGCCTACATCATCGAGACGCTGGTCGAAGAGGCGGCGAAGAAGCTCGGCCGCGATCCGGCGGATCTGAGACGCCAGAACACGATCCCGCCCGACGCGATGCCGTTCAAGACCGGCCTCGTCTTCACCTACGACTGCGGTGAGTTCGAAAAGAACCTCGACGACGTGCTGGAGATGATCGACTACGCCGGTTTCGAGGTGCGCCGCCTGGAATCGCAGGTGGACGGCAAGCTGCGCGGCATCGGAATCTCGAACACCATCGAACGCGCCGGCGCGCCGTCCATCGAGGAGGCGACGGTGCGCCTCGACAAGACCGGCAACGTGATGGTGCTGGCCGGCACGATCAGCCAGGGGCAGGGGCACGACACGGTCTACAAGCAGATCGTCTCGGAGGCGCTGGGCGTGCCCGTCAGCCGCATCCGGGTGCGCGAAGGCGACACCGACCTGCAGGGTATTGGCGGCGGCACCGGCGGCTCGCGTTCAGCGACCTGCGGCGGCTCGGCCGTGTTCCGCGCAGCGGAGGCCGCAATAACCAAGGCGAAGATCCTCGCCGCCCACCAGATGGAGGTGAGCGTCGAGGATATCGAGTTCGCGAACGGCACGTTCTCCATCGCCGGCACAGACCGGACGATGACCCTCGACGAGGTCGCGAAGTCCGCCTACACGCCGGGCAAGCTGCCGGACGGGGTGGAAGCCGGCATCGACGAGCGCGCGACGTTCGCGCCCAAGGCCGCGAACTATCCTAACGGCGCGCACGCCTGCGAGATTGAGATCGACCCCGAGACCGGCGAGATCGAGATCCTCGCCTACGTCATCGTCGACGACGTCGGGACGGTCCTGAACCCGCTGCTGCTCAAGGGCCAGATCCATGGCGGCGTCGCGCAGGGCGTCGGCCAGGCGGTGATGGAGCGCGCGGTTTATGACGCCAGCGGCCAGAACGTCGCCGGATCGTTCATGGACTACGCCATGCCGCGCGCCGAGGACTTCGCGCTGTTCGATGTGAAATCGAACCCGGTGCCGACCAGGCAGAACCCGCTCGGCGTCAAGGGCGCCGGCGAAGCTGGCACGGTCGGCGCGCTGCCGGCGGTGATGAACGCGATCGAGCACGCGCTGCGCTCGGCGGGCGTCGAGAGCATCGAGATGCCGGCGTCGCCGGAGCGGGTATGGGCGGCGCTGCAGGCCGCGCGCTAGAACCTGCGGGTCAACCGGGGAGGGGCGGTCTCATGCGCCACTTCGACCGTCACAAACTGAAACTCGGGCTGTTCGGCATGAACTGTTCCGGCGGTCTGTCGGCAACGCGGGCGCCGGAGCGGTGGGAAGGCACGTGGGAACAGAACCTCGCGGCCGCCAGGATGGCGGATGCAGCAGGGCTCGATTTCCTGCTGCCGCTGGGCCGCTGGAAGGGATACGGCGGCGTTCACGACCATAACGGCGGCAGTCTGGAGACGCTGACCTGGGCGGCGGGTATCCTGGCGGCGACCGAAGGCATCATGGCGTTCGGCACCGTCCACGTTGCGCTGTTCAATCCCATCGTTGCGGCCAAACAGATGGTCACCGCCGATCAGATCGGCGGCGGACGGTTCGGGCTCAACATCGTCTGCGGCTGGAACGTGGACGAGTTCGCCATGGCCGGCGTCGACATGAACGACCACGGGGCGCGCTACGAACAGGGCCAGGAATGGGTCGACATCGTCACACGTGCGTGGACGTCGGATGAGCCGTTCGACTACGCGGGCGCGCATTACGCCGTCACCGGCACGCTGTTGAAGCCGAAGCCCGCGTCCGCAAAGCGCCCGATGATCGTCAGCGCCGGCAATTCGGATCGCGGCCGGGAGTTCGCTGCGCGCAATTCCGACATGATGTTCACCGGGATCCGAACGATGGAGGACGAGGTGAGCGCCGACGTCGCCCAGTTGAAGGCGCTGGCGGCAGTGCACGGCCGCGACATCGGCATGTTCACCAACTGCTACGTCGTGTGCCGTCCGACCGCGAAGGAAGCCGACGAATACCATCACTATTATGCCGTCGAGATGGCCGACGAGGGTGCGGTGGAGGCGCTGGTGGAGCGGCGCGCGCGGCGCGGTATGTTCGACCACCTGCCGGACGAGATGAAGCGCAACCTGCGCCAGCGCGCCGCCGGCGGCAATGGCGCGTACCCGATCGTCGGCGACCCGGACCAGGTGGCGGAGCAGCTCGTCAGGCTGAACGCGGCCGGCATCGACGCTTTCGCGATGGGCTTCGCGAACTATCTGGAGCACCTGCCCTATTTCAGGGACACGGTGCTGCCGCGGCTGGAACGAGCTGGGGTGCGGTAAGGGGAACGTCTATTTGGGCAGAGCGACCCAGAATCAGGTCGCTTCCCCGTCCGAAGTCGTGCGATGGATGAGGCGGATGTCGGGGTATTCGTAGCCGCCGGTCGCGCGGTGGTTGACCGAGCGGTTGTCCCACATGACGAGGTCGCCGTCGCGCCACTTGTGGCGGTAGCGGAATTCCTTCTTCAACGAATGCGCGATCAGCTCGTTGAGCAGCGCGTCGCCCTCGGCCTCGTCCATGCCGTCGACGGCGATGGTGAAACGCGGCGAGCAGTAGAGCACCTTGCGGCCGGTCTCCGGATGGATGCGGACCAGCGGGTGCGTGACGTCGGGAATCTCCATCTCCTGGCGCTTGTAGAATGCCTCTGCGCCCTTGCGCGCGCCCGAGATCGGCGCGCGCTTGTTCTTCAGCTTGCTGATCGAATGAATGCAGCGCAGTCCCCCGATGCGCGCCTTGGTCTCCGCGGGCAGCGCGTCGTATGCCGCGACCTGGTCGGTGAAGTCCGTGTCGCCGCCCTGCGACGGGTTCTTCAGCGAGAGCAAGATCGTCGCCTTGCCGGGCCGCTCCTTGAACTGGTGGTCGCTGTGCCACGTGTCGCCCGCATCGATCACGCCGATCTGGTTGCCGTCTGCGTCGACGTCGTTCGACAGCACGAGGATTTCTGGATGCGCGGCGAGGCGGAATTGCCGGTTGTCGTGCGGCACGAGCTCGCCGAAGCGGCGCGAGAACGCGACGAAAGCGCCGGGCTCCATCTTCTGGCCGCGGAAACAGAGGACCTGGCGGTTCAGGAACGCGTCGTAGACGCGGGCGAAGGTCGCGTCGTCCAGCGGTTGCGACAGGTCGAGGCCGGTAATCTCCGTGCCGAAGGTCTCGCCGAGGGGACAGATTTCCATGTTTCCAGTCTCAGGCATGATTTTGCGGAAGCAAATCATGATCTAGGACATCACCGTGCCGCCGTCGATGGCATAGGCCTGGCCGAGCCCGCGGCCCGCGCCGGTGACGATGACGACCTTGTCTTCGAGCATTCCCCTCTCTCCCCCCTGCGGACTTTTGACCGGTGCGCTAAGACCGGACCGTTTCTTCGCGCATTTTGAGCTTGAGACCGGCAACCGTCCAGACGTCGAGACCGCAGATCGACGCGATTTCGCGTAGCGGCAGGCGGGTTTCCTTCAGGAGCACGCGCGCGTGGACTTCCGGGTTGCGGCGGCGCGAATTGCGCCGCGGTATCCAGTCGCGGTTCTTGCGGCGCTCGGCGGCCTTGCGTTCCTCTGAATCGAGGCCGCGGGCGTAGGCCGCCTTGAGCGCTTCGTCGTAGCGCGCCTTGTCGGCGCGGTTGCGCACTTCCGCGTTGCGCACGAACTGCGACATTTCGGCGAAGGCGCGTTCACGCTCTGCCGCCTCGGCGGCTGCGCGGTCGAAGCCGGACTTGGGTCGGCGCTGCGGCCGGTCCGGGGCTTGCTGCACGCCCGGCTGCTGCATCGCCTCGCCGCCGGTCCGCGCCGCTTCCTCCAGAGTCATCCCGTGCCGTTCGGCCATGCGCTGCGCCGCCTCGAGAGCGTTGTGGCGCTCGCCCTCGAACGGACTCTCCTTGGCCATCAGCAGGAGATTGTGGAAGCGTTCCCGCTCCGCGGATGTCATGCCGGTCGAGATCGGTTTTTCTCCGGTTACGTGGGTGCTAGACGCACACAAACCCCGGAATATACACGGGAATCGTTACTTTTTGGGGACTTAGTTGGGCCTGAAACGGAGAGCGTCACCTCCCGCGCCAGAGCACGTCAACCCCGCGAAGGTGGGGGGTCTCATGCCGACGAGGAGCGCCGTTAGAGATCCCCGCCTTCGCGGGGATGACACCCTTCCCGTGCGGAGGGTCTAAAGCTCGCCCCGCACGATTTCCGCGCCGTCGCACATCGCCTTCAGTTTTCCGAACGCGACCTCGCGGGCCATGTACTTCATGCCGCAGTCGGGTGCGACGATGATGCGTTCAGGGCCGATCACGTCGAGGGCGCGGCGGATGCGGTCGGCGACGGTCTCCGGGCTCTCGATCTCGTTGGTCGACAGATCGAGCACGCCGAGGATGATCTTTTTGCCGGGTAGCGTCTCCAGCACCTTCACGTCCAGGCCGGATTGCGCGGTCTCGATGGAGATCTGCTTGGCGACGCAGTCGTTGAGTTCCGGCAGGAACGAATAGCCTTCCGGGCGCGCATGGACGACGTGCGCGTAGCCGAAGCAGAGATGCACGGCGGTCTCGCCGTCGATGCCCTCGAGCGCGCGGTTGATCGCCTTCACAGCGTACTGCTTGGCGACCTCCGGCCGCGCCTGCATGTAGGGCTCGTCGAGTTGGACGACGTCGGCGCCGGCGGCGAACAGGTCCTTCACCTCTTCGTTCACCGCGGCGGCGTAGTCCATCGCCGCGGCCTCGTCAGTGTCATAATGGTCGTTCTGCGCCTGCTGCGTCATGGTGAACGGGCCGGGCAGGGTGATCTTGATCCTGCGGTCGGTGTTCGCGCGCAGGAACTTCACGTCGTCGACCTCGATCGGGCGCTCGCGCCTGATCGGTCCCGCGATGCGTGGCACCGGGTTCGGATGGCCGGTGCGGGCGATGGCGGTGCCGGGATTGTCGATGTCGATGCCACCCAGCGCGGTGGCGACGCGGTTGGAATAGCTCTCGCGGCGGGCCTCGCCGTCGGAGATGATGTCGACGCCGGCGCGCTCCATGTCGCGGATGGCCAGAAGCGTCGCATCGTTCTGCGCCTGCTCGAGGAATTCCGGCGCGACGCGCCACATCTCCAGCGCGCGCACGCGCGGCGGCAGCCGGCCCTTAAGGTTGTCCCGGTCGACCAGCCATTCCGGCTGGACGTAGCTGCCGACGACGGTGGTGGGCAGAAGCTTCTCGGACATCACGTAACCTTCCCTGTTTCCTCGAAAACGAGACGGGTTTGTCCGTCTTCGTCCGTATGAACAGAACGGTAGAAGCACGAGCGGTAGCCGACATGGCACGCCCCTTCGCGCTCCGACACGACCTTGAGCAGGATGACGTCCTGATCGCAGTCGGTGCGGATTTCGGTAATTTTCTGGATCTGGCCGCTGGTCGCGCCTTTGTGCCACAGCTCGTTCCGGCTGCGGCTCCAGTACCACGCTTCACCGGTCGCCAGCGTGTGTTTCAGCGCGTCGGCGTTCATCCAAGCGAACATGAGGATCTCGCCGGTCCCGGCGTCGGTGGCGATGGCGGGGATCAGCCCGTCGGCGTCGAACCGTGGCGCGAAATCCGTTCCCTCTTCGAGGTCGGCTTTGCCCAGACCGTCGGAAAACGCGATGCCGGCCGCGTCGGGCGGCATGTCAGTCGTTCCGGATCATGGCGAGGAACTCGCGACGGGTCGACGGATCGGTGCGGAACGCGCCAAGCATGTGGCTCGTCACGGTGTCGGCGCCGGGCTTGTGAATGCCGCGGGTCGTCATGCACTGGTGGCTCGCCTCGATCACCACGGCGACGCCCTGCGGCTGCAGCACGCGGTCGATGGTCGTCGCGATGTCGACGGTCATCTTCTCCTGGATCTGGAGGCGCTTCGCGAAAATCTCGACGACGCGGGCGAGCTTGCTGATGCCGACGACGCGGTTGTTCGGGATATAGGCGACGTGCGCCTTGCCGTTGATCGGAACCATGTGGTGCTCGCAGTGGGATTCCAGCTCGATGTCGCGCACCAGCACCATCTCGTCGTAGCCGCCGGTCTCTTCGAACGTCTTCGTCAGGACTTCTTCGGGATCGAGCTCGTAGCCGGCGAAGAACTCGTCGTACGACCGCACGACGCGGGCCGGGGTCTCCAGCAGACCCTCGCGCGTTGGATCGTCGCCGGCCCAGCGGATAAGCGTCCGGACGGCTGCTTCCGCCTCCTCGCGGGTGGGCCGCCCTGAGCTCTTCTTAGAATCGACAGTTCTCTCCATGATCCGAATATTCCTCTTAAAAAAGCGTAAAGCTCAGAAAAATCGATCCTTTCGAGCCTGATGCGCCGACAATCTAACGTCAGATGGCGATCAAGGGAAATTTTAGCAATCCGTTTGAAAAATCCGGCTCTCGAAGGGATTGAAAACGATCTTCCCGCCGCTGCGGTAGCGGAAACCTGGACGGTCCTGCGGGTCAACTATATTCGCGCCGCGGTGGTGGTTGACCCCGACGGCGGCATCGCCAGCGGCTGAGTCGCCCCGTGGCGCTCGAACCCCGTCGGCTGAACCGAGGCGCTTGAACGCCCCATAGCTGCCCTATACCTTTCGCCCAATACAAAGGCTTCGGGAACGACGATGGCTCCGAGGATAAAAGACCGCAAGAAGGTTCCGGTGTACTGCTACCAGTGCGTGGCTGGGCCCGATCTAATGCAGGTCGAAGTCGAGGACGGCGTCGCGACGCGCATCGAATCCAATTTCAAGATCACCGATCTGCATCCCGGGGGCGGCAGGGTCTGCGTCAAGGCCTACGGGCTGATCCAGAAGACCTATAACCCTAACCGTGTGCGTGCGCCCATGAAGCGCACCAATCCACTGAAGGGTCGCAACGAGGATCCCGGTTTCGTCGAGATTACGTGGGACGAGGCGCTCGACATCGTTGCAGGGGAAATGCGTGAGATGCGGGAGAAGGGATTAACCGACGAGAGCGGCTTCCCGCGGCTCGCCGTCTCGTTCGGCGGCGGCGGCACGCCGACGCAGTACATGGGCACGTTCCCAGCCTTTCTGTCGGCCTGGGGCGAGATCGATATGGGCTTTGGCGGCGGCCAGGGCGTGAAGTGCTACCACTCCGAGCATCTCTATGGCGAGCTTTGGCACCGCGCCTTCATCGTCTCGCCGGATACGCCTTACTGCAACTATGTCATCAACTGCGGCAACAACGTCGAGGCGTCTGGCGGGGTCGCCGGCGTGTGGCGTCAGGCCGACGCTCGCGTGCGCGGACTAAAGCGCGTGCAGGTCGAGCCGCATCTGTCGATCACGGGCGCGCTGTCGGCAGAATGGATCCCGATCAAGCCGAAGACCGACGCGGCGTTTCTATTCGCGTTGATCCACCGGATGATCGTCGAGCGTAGCTGGCGCGAGACCTGCGACGTCCCATTTCTTAAGGAAGACACAACCTCGCCCTACCTGATCGGGCCCAACGGATACTACATGCGTGATCCGGTGAGTCGGAAGCCGCTCATCCGCGATCTCGCGGACGGCACGATCAAGGTCTGGGACGCGGACATCGGCGACGCCGCGCTTGAAGGCACCTACATGGTCTCCGGTGTGGAAGAGGGCCCCGACGGGCAGATCTGGGAGCACGAGGCGGTCGACGCATGGCCAGCATTCCAGATGTTGCTCGACCACATTGCCCATTTCACGCCCGACTGGGCGGAAACCGAGTGCGACGTGCCTGCCGAAAAGATCCGCCAGGTCGCCGACGAATACGTAGCGCACGCGTGCATCGGCGAGACGATTGAGATCGATGGCGTCGAGATGCCGTTCCGCCCAGTCGCCGTCATGCTCGGCAAGGGTGTAAACAACGGCTGGGGCGGCTACCAGACATGCTGGGCGCGGACGATGCTCGCCTCGCTCGTCGGCGCGCTCGAAGTGCCTGGCGGGACGCTGGGGACTGCGGTGAAGCTTAACCGGCCCGCTGACAACCGGCTAACGACTGTGCGGCCGACTATTGACGGGATCATGGACTACCCGTTCAACCCGACGTCGCACAACGAATGGCAAGCCAACCCGCATATCCGTAATGCCTATAAGACGTTGGTGCCACTCTCGGCGGATTCGGCGTGGTCGCCGGCGCTGGGGCCTGCGCACCTGCCCTGGCTTTTTCAGAAAAAGCAGCCGGACAACTGGCCGCGACAGACCAAGCCAGAGATGTGGATTAATTATCGCACAAACCCGGCGATATCGTCGTGGAATGCGCCCGAGGTTGCCGAGCGCATCGCCGAGTTTCCGTTCACAGTCTCATTTGCCTACACCCGCGACGAGACCAATCACATGGCGGACATCCTGCTGCCCGAGTGCACCGACCTGGAGAGCCTGCAGCTGATACAGATCGGCTCGACCAAGTTCACCGAGCAGTTCTGGAAGAACCAAGGCTGGGCAATTCGCCAGCCCGTCGTCGATCCGCAGGTCGACGCGATGGACCTGACGGATATCGCTACCGCGCTTGCCGAGCGCGTCGGCATCCTCGAGAGCTACAATGCGGCGATCAACCGTGGCGCGGTGGGCGCGCGCCTTCAGGACCGCGACGGAACCTACGATTACGGCATCGACCTGGCGAGCGCGCACCCGCGCGAGGAAATCTGGAACGCGGTCTGTAAGGCCGCAAGCCATTCGCTATCGGACGGCGAGGAGGTCCACGACCTCGACTGGTTCTGTGAGAACGGGTTCATGCTCAAGCCGTTTCCACAGCTTCAGTGGTATCTGTATCCGGCGCTGAAGAGCCAGGGGTTGCGCTTCGAGATGCCGTACCAGGAGCGCATCAAGCGCCACGGCGCTCAGCTCGCTAACCGGCTGCACGAGATCGGCGTCGAGTGGTGGGATAAGCAGCTCGGGGAATACGATCCGCTGCCGGGCTACGAGCGGTTCCCCGATATCTGGACCGAGTTCGTCCGCGAAGCCGGTCGCGATCCCGACGACTACCCGTTCTTCGCGCTGACGGCGCGCTCGATGCAGTATTCATGGGGCGCCAACGTTGGCATACCGCTGATCAATGAGGTCGCCAACAACATCGCTGGTCACAAGGGCGTCATCGTCAACCGCACGCGTGCCCGCGAGCTCGGCATCGCGGAGGGCGACCCGGTCGAGATCGAGAGCGCGACCGGTGCGACGCGCGGCTACGCTGTCCTGCGTGAGGGCATCCGGCCCGACACCGTGCTGATGATCGGCCAGTTCGATCACTGGGCGACGCCCTACGCCAAGGATCTGAACCTGCCGAGCCTCAATTCGGTGACGGCGCTATCGCTGTCGCTTACCGACTCCACTGGTTCGAGCGCGGACCTCGCCCGCGTCCGCATCCGCAAGACCGCCGGGGAGCGGCGCGCGTCGTGACGCCGGAGGGAGGACATACCCCCCGTTACGGCATGGTCGTTGACCTGAACAAGTGCGTCGGCTGCCAGACCTGCACTATCGCCTGTAAGCACGCCAACGACACGCCGCCGGGCGTGCAGTGGCGGAGGGTCCTGGATGTCGAGCGCGGTACGTTCCCCGACGTCGAACGGCTGTTTATGGTGGTGGGCTGCCAGCATTGCGCCGAGCCGCCCTGCGTGCCCGTCTGCCCGACCGGCGCGACGAAGCAGCGGGCCGACGGGCTGGTGACGATGGACTACGACACCTGCATTGGCTGCGCCTACTGCGCGGTGTCATGTCCCTATCAGGCGCGCACCATCGTCCACCACAAGAACTGGTATTACGGCGGGGAGACGGCGCAGGAAGCGCACGTCTATCACGACGAGCGCGTGGGCGTGGCGAACAAGTGCACGTTCTGCGTCGAGCGCATCGACGAGGCGAAGGAAGAGGGCAAGGTGCCCGGTATCGACCTCGAATACACGCCCGCGTGCTCGTCGGCCTGCATCGCGACCGCGATCCATTTCGGTGATTTCGCCGATCCCGCCAGCAACGTCTCGAGGCTGGCTGCCGACAACAATTCCTTCCAGATGCATGCAGACCTCGGCACCGACCCGCAGATCAAATACCTCTATGAGGTTCCCAACTCGATGCCCGGTCGCGACCCCTACCCAGAAGACACGGAGGATGAACGTCTGCTAGATCCTACGGATCCGCTCAACGGCGAGCTGCAGAAGTTTTGGGATATTCGGGCGGCGATGAATTTTACGATGGGCGGAATGTCGGCTGGTCTCGTGATCGCGGCGACGCTGGCACATTTTGTTGCCGGGCTGCCGAACACGGCGCTGCTCTACCTGACCGTTGCCGGCGGTGCTGGAATGGCAGTCGGGCTCGGCTTCGTTTTCTTCGAGATCGGCAGAAAGATGCGGTTCTGGCGCGTCCTACTCCGTCCGCAAAGCTCGTGGATGACGCGCGAGAGCTACGCCGTTGCCGTCTTCTATCCTGCGCTTGCCGCCACCGCGATTTGGCCGAACAAGTGGCTGCATCTGCTGGTAGCATTCGCGGCGCTGGCGTTCCTCTACAGTCAAGCGCGCATCCTGCACGCGGCGAAGGGCATTCCCGCATGGCGCGTCAACCTCATGCCGGCGATGCTGATCCTGACTGGTCTGCTGGAGGGTGTTGGGCTGCTGGGTATTGCGAGCAGCCTCGCCTCTTGGCGGTTAGAGGTGTCAATGACTTTCATCTCTTACTGGGGCGCTGGCCTCGCGTTGATTAACGCGCTTGTGTGGCAGCGCTACATTGACTATGCGAAGCCCCAAGGTGTCCCACTACTGGCACGCAAGGAACTGCATCGGATCACGCCGATGCTCCGCCTGATGGGGCATTTCGCGCCGCTCATCCTGTTTGCGCTCGCCGGCGCCTTCAGCTACTCGATGCTGGCCATCGCGGGCGCATTCGCCGTCTCCGGCGGCGTGTTATGGAAACTTACTGTTATTATGCGGGCCGGCTATCAGCAGGGCTTTGCGCTGCCAAAGATGCCGCAACGCGGCTCCGGCACACGCTCTGCGCCTGCTCGACTCGGCGGTCTCGCACGCTGAAGGGAAAGACCGGCGTATTTCCCACTTAGGTTCGACGGAAGATTGTCGTCTTCGATGAGATCAAGGTCTGAGAGAACTTCAGGGTCTTGGATTTCAGGAATTTTGAGCGTGATCTCGCGATGCGCCATGTTTCTGCTCCACCCGTCGGTTGTTTCAGACAGTCTGACTAGACCACAAATCCGGAAATACGCATGACACCGGAATGCACGCTCCATTAGGCGAGAAGATTCCGTTATTTTTCGTCGAACAACCCGCGCTTGCGGTGCCAGTCCTCGATCCCAATGTTGGGGTAGAGGTCGAATTTCGCGTCGTGCGGCTCCGTCTGCAATGGCACCCACGATGGCTTGTGGTTGAGCATCAGGTGCGTGCTTTCGGGCGCTGCAGGCAACGGCGTGTCGATGGCTGACGCGAACGGATAGATCCAGTCCGGCCAGTCGGTTCCGTGCACCCAAAGCGCGGAGCCGCATTTCGAGCAGAAATAGCGCCGCGCCTTCGAAAGCCCATCTTCCTCGTAATCGTCGCGGTCGTTCTTCGCCGAGCGATAGACCGAGAGATGCTCCTCCCCAATTACTTTTAGTGATTCCGCGTCGCCCATGATGTTGATGGCATACCCGCCGCCGCCCGCCGTCTTGCGGCAGATCGAGCAGAAGCAGCGGTTGTAAGGATATGGCGTATGCGATTCGACACTGAAATGCACTGCGCCGCAGTGACAAGAACCTTCAAGCCTCATGACTATCTCCCGTTTCCAAAGCCATGATAGCGCAGCCCGCGGGAAGCGAGCCGGGAATCGCTCGCGCGGTTATAATCCTAACATGAACGGGGACGGCACATGGGCGAGGTGATCGCTGACGGTCTTTGGCGGGAAATCCTGAATCCGGATATTCCTTCGGCTATTTTTGCAGGCCGACCGGCGCTGTTCTGCGACCGGGACGGTACTCTGATCGAGAACGTCCCATACAATACCGATCCGGCGCGGGTGCGACCCATCGCCGCCGCGGTAATCGCGGTTCGCCGGGCTAACGACGCGGGCTGGCCAGTGGTTATCGTGACTAACCAATCGGGCGTCGGCCGCGGCAGATACGACTGGGGCGACGTCGCCGCTGTTCAGGCGCGGATGTACGAGCTGTTTGCCATCGGAGGGGCTCAATTCGACGCTGTCTATGCCGCCGGGCACGCGCCGCCCGACGCGGGTGGGCCGCCAACGTCGGATTGGCGCAAGCCTGCGCCCGGCATGTTCCTGCGGGCGGCCGAGGATCTCCGGGTCGATCTAGCGCGAAGCGTCATCGCGGGCGACGTCGCGACCGATATCGAGGCGGGACTTTCCGCTGGACTGACGCGTGGCCTGCTGGTGCCGAGCCGAGACGATGCGGCTTTGCAGACGCTTGCCGCCGCGTTCGGGGGCGTCGCAGAGATCGCGGCCGGGCCAATGACGGAGCTCGCCTTTGACTAGCTGCCGCACGATAAAAATCCCACAGCGCCAAAAGTCGTGCGCAGTCGCAATTCCGATAATACACTGGTCGAGAAATGCCTGGACCCGAAGCCATAGATTCGTCTCGAAGACGGGATGTCAACAACCTGCGCTTGGGTTCAGTTTCAGATGACGATCAAATGACGGGATGATGTCGAAAGCAACCTATCTGAAAAACCGCTGGTACGTCGCAGCCCTGGCACAAGACCTACAGAACAGGCCGCTGGCCGCTAGCCTACTGGGCGAACCAATCGTGTTTTATCGCAACTCGGCCGGCGAGGCTATCGGGCTGGAAGACCGCTGCGCCCACCGCCAGGCGCCCCTGTCTCTGGGCACGGTCGACGGCAACCGGCTGCGGTGTGGCTATCACGGCTTTGAATTCGATGGCTCCGGCGCATGCGTCCGCGTGCCGACCCAGACGCAGATCCCGCCCGCAGCATGCGTTCGCGCCTATCCGGTGCGCGAGCGTCAGGGCTTTCTACATGTCTGGATGGGCGATCCTGCTACGGCCGACGAGAGCCTAATCTACGATTTTCCGTTCGCGTCCGATGCCAGCTGGCGAGTGCGTTACGCGAAGTTCCATGGAAAGTTCGAATACCGGCTGCTGGTCGACAATCTGATGGATCTTACGCACTTGCCGTATGCGCACCCGACAACAATCGGAGCGCCGGGCGTTTCCGAACAGGCGGTGACCAGGGTCGAGCGCAACGGCGAGAAAGTGACGATTTCGCGCTACATGGAAAATATAGCGCCCGCGCCGGCACAGGCCGCGGCGACGGACTATTATGGAAAAGTCGACCGCTGGCAGGTCATCACGTTCTCGCCGCCCGGTTTCGTCTGGCTACAGGTCGGATCGTCCCGGGCAGGGACCGGCGGCCGCGAAGCCCTACCCGAATCCATGCTGCTTAATCGCCACACGCTCCACGTCGTGATGCCTGAGACCGATCAGACCACGAGCTATTTTTGGTGCACCGCGAACGAGGTCGGTGCGCTGACCGAGGCGCAGGAGGACGCGATCTACGAAGCCTCGTTGACGGCCTTCAACGAGGACATCGCCATCATTGAGGGCCAGCACGCCCGTTGGGATCCTACCCGTGAGCATGCCGACGTCGCTGCCGACGCCGGGATGCTGCAGGTACAGCGGCTGATGGAAAAGCTGATCGCTGACGAGGCGGCGGAAGGGCGGCTCAGGGCGGTTTAGCTCAAGCCCCTGGCTCCCCCGCGTTCGGAAAGAAAAGCTGCTGGCCGCCAACCTTGAAGCCCGCAATGGCCTTTTGCCCCTCGGGCCGCGTCAGCCAGTCGATGAATGCCTGCCCGTCCGCTGCCTTCACATGCGGGTGCTTCTTGGGGTTCACTAGGATGACGCCATACTGGTTGAACAGACGCTTGTCGCCCTCGACGGCAATGGCGAGCTGGCCCTTGTTCATGAAAGCGAGCCATGTTGCACGATCAACGAGGGCGTAGGCATTCGTCTGGGCGGCGATGTTTAGCGTCGCGCCCATGCCGGAGCCGGTTTCTCTGTACCAGCTGCCGGTGGGCGTAATTTTTGCCCACTGCCACAGGCGGCGTTCGGCCCTGTGTGTGCCGGAATCATCGCCACGGGAGGCGAACGGCGCTCCGGTTGAAGCGATAAGGCGCAGAGCAACTGGGGCGTCGTTCATACCGTCGACCTTGGCTGGATCCGCCTTGGGGCCGACGATCACGAAATCGTTGAACATGACAGGGTTGCGATTCACGCCGAAGCCGTCGGCGACGAATTTCTGCTCAGCCGCCTTCGCATGGACGAACACCACGTCGGCGTCGCCATTGCGCGCGGTCCTGAGAGCCTGCCCGGTGCCCTGCGCGACAACGCGGACCTCGATGCCGGTGGAACGCGCGAACTGTGGCAGAATTGCCTCGAACAGGCCGGAATTCTCAGTCGAGGTAGTCGACGCGACGGTGATGAAGCGGTCGGCCGCCCGAACGGGGAAAGCTACCATTAGGGCGAGCAGTACGGCGGCCGAAAACTGCGGTAGGGCGGCTCGTAGCGTCACCACGGTAGATCGCCCGCGATGAAGGCGCGCGCCTCGCCGGTCTGCGGCGCGGCGAGGATCTCTTCCGCGGGGCCCTCCTCGACTATTCGGCCCTTGCCGAAAATGGCGACGCGGTCGGCGACGCGGCGCGCCTGGCCGATGTCGTGGGTCGAGAAGACGAGCGCGATGCCGACGCGTTTCAGTTCTGCGAACATGGCCTCGATCTGGCGCGTCGCGCTGGGATCGAGCGCGGCGGTCGGCTCGTCCATAAACAATATGTCGGGTTCCAGCGCGGCAGCGCGCGCGATGGCGAGGCGATGCTGCTCGCCGCCAGATAGCACGCGCGCCGGGCGGGCGGCGAGGTCCTGCAGCCCGAAGCGGGCCAGGGCGGCGGCGGCGCGCTCGGTGATTTCGGCGCGCGGAAAGCCGGCGGCGTCAAGGGCATGCCGCACATTGGCGATCGCGGTCCGCCGCAGCATTACCGGTTTCTGGAACACCATGGCGTGGCGCTTGCGGCCCGCGACCTTATCTGACCCTGTCGCCCAGCGCACCGTGCCCGAGGTTGGCACATCGAGCCCGTGGAGGAGGCGCAGCGTCAGCGTCTTCCCCGAGCCGTTCGGGCCGAGGAGTGCGACGCATTCGCCGCTCCCGACCGCCAGATCGACGCCGTCGATCAGGCGAATGCCGGCCATCTCGAAACGGAGACCGTAGGCGGCGAGGGGGAGGATGCTGGGGCGGTCGCGCATGGCGGTCATCTCAACTGGTGATGCCACAAGCGCGTCGCTCCGAACACGATCATGTTGATAGAGAGCGTCAGCGCAAGCAGCACGATGCCCAGCCCAAGCGCCAGCGCGAGGTCGCCCTTCGACGTCTCCAGCGCAATGGCGGTCGTCATGGTGCGCGTGTAGCCGGCGATATTGCCGCCGACGATCATCACCGCGCCGACCTCGGCGGCGGCGCGCCCGAAGCCCGCCAGCAGCGTGACGGCGAGCGCTAAGCGGCCGTCATAAAGCAGCGTGCTGATCGCTGCTCGCCCGGTCTGGCCGAGCGAGGCAAGGTGGTCGCCGTACTCGGCCCACATGTCCTCGGCGACCTGGCGCGTTAGCGCGATAACGATGGGAAGAACCAGGATGGTCTGAGCGACGATCATCGCCGCCGGCGTGAATAGAATGCCGAGGAAGCCCGCCGGGCCCGCGCGCGACAGCGCCAGATAGACCAGCAGCCCCGCAACCACCGGCGGCAGGCCCATCAGCGCGTTGACCGAGACGATCAGCGCGCCGCGTCCTGGAAACCGGCAGACGGCGAGCAGCGCGCCAAGCGGCAGTCCGATTGCTGCCGAGATCGCGACGGCCGAGAGCGTCACCCATAGCGACAGCCCGACGATGCCAAGAAACTCGGCGTCTAAGCCCAGAATCAGTTTAAAGGCTTGCGCGAAGGCGCCATCCATGATGGTTCCCTAAACAGTGTTCTTAGACGCAGATATACGGTTTTTTTTCTTGTCTCGACAATTGAAAAAATTAATGCAAATATACGCATTATTATGCAGGAAGAGAAGTATCTGACGACGGAGGAGGCTGGGGAGTATCTCCGCTTAAAGGCGCGCAAGGTCTACGAGCTGGCCGCGGCGGGAGCGATCCCGTGCTCTAAGGTCACCGGGAAGTGGCTGTTTCCGCGCGCCGCGCTCGACCGCTGGGTCGAGACCGGACTCGCGCGGCCTGACGGCTTTACCCACGCGCTGCCGCCCGCGGTCATAGGCGGGTCGACTGACCCGCTGCTCGAGTGGGCGGTGCGTCAGTCGGGCGCCGGGCTCGCTAGCTTGCCCGAGGGCAGCGAGGCCGGGTTGCGGCGGCTGGCGAACGACGAGATCGCCATCGCCGCGATCCACATGCACCGGCCCATCTATGATGGGTACCACGACGACCTCGATGCGTCCGCGAACCTCGAGGCCGTGACTGGGACGGCCGGCCTGCACGATGCTGTCGCCATCGCCTTCGCGCGGCGCGAGCAGGGGCTGCTGGTCGCGCCCGGCAATCCGCTGGCGCTCGAGACCGTCGGTCAGGCTGCCGGATCCGGCGCGCGGGCGGTCCTCCGGCAGTCCGGCGCCGGCGCCCAGCAATTGCTGCTTCGCCTACTGGACGAAATCGGCCTCGACGAGACTGCGCTGACGGTAATCGCGGGCGAGGCGGCAACCGGCCAGGATCTCGCGCTAGCGATCCGCGCGGAGACTGCCGACTGGGGTATCGCGACCCGAGCGGTCGCCGACACGTACGGCCTTGGCTTCGTGCCACTTGCCTGGGAACGCTTCGACCTGGCTATGCGGCGGCGGACCTATTTCGAGCCCGGCCCGCAGGCCCTGATGAAGTTTCTCGCCCGCCCGGAGTTCGCTACACGTGCCGATGCCCTCGGCGGCTATGACGTAGGCGTCGCGGGCGAGGTACTATTGAACGCGTAATCTCCGAAACCCGCTTGCGGCGCGCTTCGGCTGGTCCTAAAAACACCGCTATGCCTCCGAAGAGAAACCCCCTCAAACTCAACCCGCTGCAGCTCAAGACGCTGACGATCTTCCAGCATCTGGCGCTTTTCCCGGAGTCGTCGACGCGCGACGCCGAGTCGGGCGACGTTTTCATTTCGAATTTGCCGCATCCGCATGGCAATCACTTCCACTGCGGCGACGCGGTGGTGATGAGCCGAGACGCGACCGGGCTTAAGAACGAGGCGGTATGGAGGGCGCTGGAGCGCAAGGGGCTCGTCAAGGCGATGTTCCCGATGGCGATCTCGCTGACGCCCGACGGGCAGGCTTACGACACCGGCCTCGCCGGCAGCATCCTTCACCGCAGCGATCATTAAGGGTCAATGGTTCGGACAATCTGTCATTCGTAGGTGTGGGTCTATGGCCTGCCCCTGAGCGTATTTCGATCTTGTCCAACCATGGCGCTAAGCGCGGTCATCCGTCATATTGCTCTCCAACACACTCGATATAGATGGTTCTAAGGGGGTATCCATGGTTTCACTTCCGCGACTGAACGGCGTGATCCGCGCGCTCGAGAACGGCGGCACGTCCTTCACTGCGTTCGTGCCGATTGACGTCCAGAACACCATCGCGATCTCCGGAACAAAATATGATGGCGTCGTATTCGAGGGCGAGCATCAGCCGTGGGACATCGTAGAGCTTCGGGATTCACTCCAGTTCATGCTCGACCGCAAGCAGATTGCCGAGTCGGGCTCGGTCGCGCCGCCAATCACGCCGTTGGCCCGCGTGCCGGTCAACGGCGTTGAGAAGGGCCAGTGGCACGCCAAGCAGGCGCTCGATACCGGCGTCTACGGTATCGTCTGGCCCCATATCAGCACGGTGGAGGAGGCCTACAACGCGGTCGCCGCCTGCCGCTATCCGCGCCTCTCGGAAAAGCCGCTATATGAGCCGCAGGGTATCCGTGGCGACGGGCCGGTGCGCGCCGCGCGCTACTGGGGCGTGACGCAGCAGGAATATTACGCGCGCGCCGACGTCTGGCCGCTCGCGCCAGAGGGCGAGATCTTCGTTGTCATCCAGATCGAGGACACCAGGGGCATCACCAATTTGCCTGACATGCTGAAGGAAGTGCCGGGCATCGGCGCCGTCTTGATCGGCGAGGGCGATCTTGGACAGGAACTCGGCTTCCCGCGCCAGTACGAGCATCCCAACCTGCTGGATGCAATGGCGCAGGTCGCCGATATCTGCAAGCAGCACGACGTCATCGTCGGCCATCCGCACGCGACGTCGAAGAACATGCAGCGGCTGATCGACGAGGGATACCGCTTCCTGATGGCCGCGCCGACGCGGTCCTACAACGACCTCGACGTCGGTCTCCAGATGACCGGACGGTCTTAACACAGAGGAAATGGCGGGAAATAAGGGAAAGGGACGAGAAAGTGAGCAAGCCTGAAATGCGGTCGTGGTTCGCTGCTGCCGAAGCGATCAAGAACGGTTCGGAGACGCCGCGCGATTTCCTCGAGAAATGCCTTGCCGACATCGACCGGCTCGACGGCGCGATCAAAGCGTTCGTCGTCACTAATCCAGACGGTGCCCGCAAGGCCGCCGACGACGCGACGGCACGCTGGAAGAATGGCACGCCAATCTCGCCGATCGACGGCATGCCCGTCGGCGTGAAGGACGTGATGGAAACCGCCGACATGCCCACGGCCGAAGGCTCCGCACTCTTCGAGGGCCGGCCGACGCACCGCGACTGCGCCGCCGTTGTGGCGCTCCGCGAGGCGGGCGCTGTGATCGTCGGCAAGACGGTTACGACCGAATTCGCGGCGACGCACCCTGGCCCGACGCGCAACCCGTGGGACCTAGAGCGCACGCCCGGTGGCTCCAGCAGCGGTTCGGCGGCGGGTACGGCGGCGGGCATGATCTCTGCCGGGCTCGGCTCGCAGGTCATCGGCTCGATCATCCGACCCGCTGGCTATTGCGGCGTTTACGGCTACAAGCCGAGCGTCGGCGGCATCAACCGCGGCGGCAGCTTCGACGGCTTCAGCCAGAGCTGCACCGGCATTCTCGCGGCGGGTTTGGCGGAGGTTTGGTCAGCGACGCGCGAAATCACCTCGCGCGCCGGCGGCGACGCGGGCTATCTCGGCGTCACCGGACCCATGACGCTGCCCGCGGCAACCGTGCCGCATAAGGTTGCCATGTTGAAGACCGCGGGATGGGCCAATGCATCCGACGGCGCGAAGGCGGAATGGGTGCGCGCCCGCGAGGTGCTTACAAATGCTGCCATCGACGTCGCCGACGCCGAGACCGACAAGGGCGTCGCCGCGGTTGAGGAGGCCATCGCCAACGCGATGCAGCTGTCGATGGACATCAACGCATGGGAAGGCCGCTGGCCGCTTAACGCCTATAACCGCGACATGGACGGATCGAAGATGAGCGATACCGCGCACAAGCGGCTCGCCCAAGCAGAGTCGATGTCGCAGGAACAGTTCGCCGGGCTTCTCGCGGAGCGTGAACGTGTGCGAGGCGTATATGACAGCATCCGCGGCAAGTTCGACGTCTGCGTCACCCTGTCGGCGCCCGGCGCTGCGCCGGTTGGCCTTGGCTGGACGGGTGATCCGCTGTTTACGGTGCCGACCTCGCTGATTGGCATGCCGACGGTAACGTTGCCGGTGCTGCAGGACGAGGGCTTGCCGCTCGGCCTCCAGGTGATAGGCTTCCGTAACGAGGATGCCGACCTGTTCGCCAGGGCCGGCGGCATCCTGGCGCTGTTCGGAGGGTGATGCTGCAATGAAGGCGATGATGCTCAACGCGTTCGGCCCGCCCGACGTCCTACACTACGAAGAGGTGCCCGATCCGGTCGCGGGTCCTGGAGAGATCGTGATCGAGGTCCATGCAGTTTCGGTGAACCGTGTTCTCGACGTCGCGATGCGCGCGGGCTCCGTGCCGCATTACGGCGTGCAGCTCCCGCATGTGCCGGGCGTCGATCCGTCTGGCATCGTCACCGACGTCGGCGAGGGCGTGACGGATTTCGCGGTCGGCGACCACGCCGCTGTCACCATGGGGATGCCCAACGGCAAGCTCTACGGCATGGCGTGCTGGGGCGGCGACGCAGAATTCACCAAGGCCCCCGCGGCGTGCTGCGTGAAGGTGCGCAACGAAGTCGGCTTTCCCGACGCGACCGTGATCTCGCGCCACGGGCCGGTCGCCTACAACCTGTTGTTTAAAATGGGCCAGCTCGAGGCTGGCCAGACAGTCCTGATCATGGGAGCCTCGGGCAATCTCGGCTCAATCGGCATCCAGCTCGCCAAGGCAGCGGGCGCGATGGTGATCGCGGCGGCCGGCAGCGACGACCGGGCCGCCGTCGGCACCGACCTCGGCGCCGATCACGCAATCAACTACAATAGCGCGAACCTCGAAGATGCGGTGCGCGAGATCACCGAAGGTGTAGGTGTCGATCTGTTCTACGACAACATCGCCAACCCAGAGATCTGCCCGCTCGGGATCGCCAGCATCAAGCGGCAGGGCAAAATGGTGACGGCGGGCTCGCACGGCGGACCGATCGTGCCGGTGAACTTTCACACCGTTTATGACCGCCAGCTCACCCTCATGGGCAACCCGCGCTCCAACCCGCAGGACGCGCTGCCGTGCTTCGACGCGGCCGCCGAGGGCAAGCTCAGGACGGTGATCGACCGCATCGTACCCTTGTCGGAGGCGCCCGCGATGCATGAGCTGTTGGAGAACACCCCCGGCGTTGGCAAGGTGATCCTCGAGCCGCAGAAGGGGTAAGGAGAGCTCGCCGGCGCTAAGCCATCGGCAGCATCACGTGTACCCGGTAGCCGGGGCGTTCCTGCAGCCGCTCGAACCAGCGTTCAAGGTTCGGGTATTTCTCCCGCTCGATAGGCAGATTGAACCAGCGCCACGTGCCGATGCCGACCGCAATGTCGCCGACCGTGAAACCGTCGCCGGCGACGAAGGCGTTGTTCGCTAGATAGCGGTCGAGGATCGACATCGCGTGGGACAGCTTGTCGCGCGACGCCATCATCGCCGGGAGGTCGCGCTCGGCTTCCGGCGTGCGTACGAAGCCTCGGAATACCGGACGCAGCGCCGGGCTGAGGATGCCGATCTGCCAGTCCATCCAGCGCTCGGCGCTGGCGCGCGTCCTCGCATCATCTGGATAGAGACCGCCGAAATCGTATTTCGAGGCGAGATAGCGGACGCAGCTGTTCGATTCCCACAGCGTGAACCCGTCCTCCTCGACGATCGTCGGCACGAGCCCGTTCGGGTTAAGCGCCAGATATTCCGGCGTGTCGTTGCCGCCGAACTTGCCGCCGATATCGGTACGCTCGTACTCGATGCCGAGTTCGACGCACGCCCATAGTACCTTCATGACGTTGGACGACGTCTTGCGTCCGAGAATTTTAAGCATGGCGCGGTTCGCTCCCCTGTTTGGACGCGCAGGATGCAGCAGGCGCGCGCGCATGTCGACTAGAGGCCGGCGCTTCGCCTATGCTAGGCGACATGCTGCAAACCGCAGGCGCGTACCGCGTCGCCGACACCGATATTCTGAAAATTCAGCAGGCGCGCATCGAGGTGCAGCGCGCTGGCAAGGGTGCGCCGCTGCTGTTCCTACATAGCGAGGATGGCTATGAGCTCGAAGGCGGCTTGATCGGGCATTTCGCCCAAAAATACGAGGTCTTCGCGCCGCGCCTTCCAGGCTTCGGCAAGTCGACGCTGCCCGAATCCATCCGTTCGATGGACGATATTGCCTATCTGTGGCTCGACCTGATCGACCGTTACGGGCTCAAAGGCGTCCGCGTCGCGGGATTCTCTATCGGCGCCTGGCTGGCGCTGGAGCTAGCGACCAAGAACCCCGACCCGTTCGACCGGCTCCTGCTCTCGGGTCCGCTCGGCCTCAAGTTCGGCGGTGCTTATGATCGCGACATCGAGGACATCTATTTCCATCCTACCGACCGTGTGCGCGCGATGAGGTTCCACGATCCGGCGGCGGACCCGCACGCCGATCTGTCGGGGCTTTCAAAGCGGCGCGCGCTGGCTTACGCGAAGGAACGCGAGGCGGTCGCTAAATTGTTCTGGGATCCGTATTTCCACAACCCGTCGCTGACGCATCGCCTCAACAGGGTGCGGATGGAAACGCTCGTCGTCGCCGGGCGCGAGGACGGGCTAACGAAACCGGTCTACGGACGCTCGCTCGCGCGGAAGCTGCCGCGAGCGAAGTTCACCGGCATCCTAAATGCAGGCCATTTCCCGCATGTCGAACGGCCCGCGCCCTTTCTAAAAAAGGCCGACGCGTTCCTGGCGGGCCGCAAAGGGTTCTGAGCATGGATTTCTACCACTTCTCTGAATTCGCCTGGCCGCATCTGCCGTCCGACGACCAGTTCACGTCGATGCGCCTCAACCTGCCGAGCAGCGTCTACGATCCAAAAAAGGGCGCCGACCTTTACAACATGATACTCGACCAGTACGTGCTGGCCGACGAGCTCGGCATCAACTGCATGGTGAACGAGCACCACCAAACCGCGACGTGCCTCAACCCATCGGGTGTCGTGCCGCTCGCGATCATCGCGCGCCAGACGAAGAACGCCCGCATCCTCATCCTCGGCAACCCGGCGGCTAACCTCGCCGATCCGATCCGCTGCGCCGAGGAGATGGCGATGATCGACAACATATCTTACGGCCGGCTTGAATGCGGCTTCGTGCGCGGCGTGCCCTACGAGCTTTTCGCGTCCAATCGTAACCCGACCGAGACGAGCGAGCGGCTGTGGGATACGATCGAGCTGATCATAAAGGCGTGGATGACGCATAATGGCCCGTTCAACTACGAGGGCAAGTGGATCCACAAGCGCCAGGTTAACGTTTGGCCGCGCCCCTATCAGCAGCCGCACCCGCCGGTGTGGACTACGGGCGGCAGCGACCTCGTGCACGCCTGCCGGACGGTGACGAAGGGCCACACGTTCGCAATGTTCCTGACGCCGGCGGATCGCCTGGCGAAGATGTTCAAGGGTGTCCGCGCCTGGTGCAAGGACAACGGCTACGAGAAGCCGGCCGACGACAAATTCGCCTTCATGCCGCTCGTCGCCGTCGGCGAGACGGAGAAGGAGGCGCGCGAGGTCGTCGAGCAGGTCTTCTGGTACGTCACCAACAACAAGGCGGAGCCGCAGCACCGTGCGCCGCCGGGCTACGTTGAGACGAGCCTCTATGCCGACTTCCTGACCGGCAAGTTCACCGGGGGGCGGACGGACGCGATCCGAACGCAGGGCATGGAATATTTCCGAGAGAACCATGTCGCGATCTACGGCACGCCCGACAATGTCGCGTCTCAGATCCGCGCGCTTTACGGCAAGGTCGGCGGGTTCGGCCACCTGATTGCCATGTTCCATTCCGGCGATATGGATTTCGGCACGGTCGAGAAGAGCATGAGCCTGTTCGCGAAGAAGGTCGCGCCGCAACTGCGCGACCTCGGCACGCTCAGCAAGCGCTTCGGCCCGCTGCGCAAGCGACGGTCGATAAAGGTGGCCTGATGGGAGCAGAATCATCGTGGGCTGCATCGGACCGGTGCGATACAGCCTCAGCGGATAATAATCAGATGAACAATCCGTTCAGCACCGACAGGATCGCTGCGATGACTGCGCCCAGCGTGAACACGTAAACGA
Organism: Alphaproteobacteria bacterium; assembly: GCA_038131485.1. Lineage (GTDB taxonomy): Bacteria > Pseudomonadota > Alphaproteobacteria > MPNO01 > UBA830 > JAYQUR01. The sequence goes on along the minus strand of JAYPPO010000003.1, from coordinate 4,161 downwards.
TATTCTTCAGCGGAATGAGCTGTGTCGGCGGCAGGCGGAACATCACCGAGCCGGTCGCTATGCTAAGGCTGCTGATCGAAATTCCGCTCGCCAGCCCCCAGCCCGCGAGCAGAGCCTGCATCAGTATCAGGTCCGAGACACCGGTCGGGATCCCCGTGAAGATCACCAGCAGGAAGGTGCCGGTCACGATGGCGTGAAGCCCGAACAGTCCTCCCAAGTTCATCGCCATGACTACGATGAAGATCGTAGCGACTGGCGCTAGCTGCAAGCTCTCGAGCCATGGCAGCAAGCCGGTCTGCGGCAGCGAAGCCTCGAAGATGGCACCCAGCGTCATCGCGAAGGTGAGGATCGTAGTCTCAGTTCCGATCCGGCCGAGCCCGACAAGCGTCTGGCGCGCGACGGGCCGGACCGCATCGGTGCGCACCTGCAGGACTCCGGCGAGGCAAAAGAGCGGTAGCGATATCACGAGGGCCCGCAGGGTAGATAATCCGAAGGTCGACGTCGTGCCCACGACGACCAGCGCGGCGACGATCACCGGGATGGCGATCGGCGTGAAGGATTTTAGCGACCGCCACAGCGCGCCGAGCGCGCCGTGCCGGTCGAAGCCGACCAGCGAGACGAGAATGCCTACCGCCGTCATGCAGAGGCCGAGCGACATGATCTGCCACAGCGGCACCAACGGCAGATACTGGCTCGCGACCGCCATGCCGACAATGAAGGGCGACCAGAACGGAACCATCGACATGCCGCGGACGGCGGTGGTGAAGACGTCGCGCCGTTCGTTCGCCGGCGCGTCGCGGCCGAGGATCGGCGCGAGGATGGCGAACACGCCGACCTGCAGGATTGAGCCGATCAGCAATCCGCCGACGACGATGCCGCTGTCGCGCCTCTTCCGGTCGAGCGCGCCGAAAAGCGCGCGGGCCGATGCGATTTCGGGCCGCTGCTCGGCGGTAGCGCGCAGTAGCACGATGGTCGCGAGAAACGCCGGGAAGATGGCGGACCGTGTTAGCCCGGTCAGGATCGCGTCCCATTTTCCATAGGCGAGGCCGAGCCCGGCGATCGCCGCGGAGAGAACCGCGCACAGTATAACACTGTGCGCCGCCAGCCGCGGAACCGCCAGAGCAACGAACGCGACGAGCAGGACCATCATCGGGGCGGAAAGTGGCAGAGCCGGAAAAAGGATGTGGGCTAGGGTAATCAGCCACAACGCGCCGCCGATCTGGATGGAAAGACGCGTCACGAAACGGCGATGCCGGCAGGCCCTTCCATCACCGTTGTCCGGCGCAGCTCGCGGCGCTCAGCGAGGTTCCAGCGGCGCCCGCGATGGAGCGTGCAGCGGTTATCCCACATGACGAGATCGCCCGGCGCCCAGCGGTGCCGGTAGACGAACTGCGGCTGCGTCGCGTGCTCGATCAGCTCGCTCACCAACATGCGGGCTTCGGGCACGCTCATGCCGTTGATGTATGCGATGTGGATGCAGACGAACAGGATCCTGCGGCCCGACCCTGGATGCGTCCGGACCAGCGGCCATTCTGCGGGCGGTAGTGCCGCGATCTGTTCGTCTGAGTAAATGTTGCCGAGCATGGTACGCGAATGGAGCGCATGGTGGTGGCCGACTAGATCCTCCACCTCCGCCTTGAGATCGTCTGTCAGTGCGTCCCAGGCGGCGCGGAGGTCGGCGAATTCGGTATCGCCGCCCTCGGCCGGGATTGTCTGCGCTGACAGCATCGAATATTTCGCGACCGTCCGCATGAATGACGAGTCGGAATGCCAGAACCGGTTCGCGATGGAAGAGGTGATCGCCGGGTTGTCACGTGCCATCACCTCGCCGTCGGCGTCGACATTGGCGATGTCGACGAAGCCCTCATGCGTGAAGCGCTTCTTTTTCTTCGTGACGTTGAGGAGCCCCTCGTCGAGTGGGCCAAACTGACGGGTGAACGCCATGTGCTGGTCGTCGTCGAGTGGCTGGCCCGGCCAGACGAGCACGGCATAGCGGTCCATCGCGCCCTCGATGGCGGTGGCGGTGTCCGCGTCGATGCCGTCCCGAAGGTCGATGCCGGCGGCGATGGCGACGAAATCGTCAGTGACCGGCTCAAAAGTTAGTGCCATGCGATTGTCCCGTGTAGCGTTTCCTATATTTTAGCCGCCACGGAATGCTAAAATACAGAGGAGGTCATACGTGCCGAATAAGGATCTCAGAGACTGGATTGATGAGCTGGAGAAGGCGGGGCAGGTAAAGAGCTTCGCCGGCGCCGACCGCGAGACGGAAATCGGCGGGATCGTCGATATGGCGATGCGCCAGAAGACCAACCCAGCCGTCATGTTTGACGACATTCCCGGATACAAGAAGGGCCACCGGGTCCTCGCCAACATCCTGACCTCGGTGCCGCGTATCAACATAGCTCTGGGCCTTCCAGTTGATACGCCCGAGATCGAGCTTGTGAACTATTGGCGCGAATACATGCGCGACCAGCCGGTGCACGACCCCGTCGAGGTCAATGGCGGCCCGCTGATCGAGAACGTCTTCGAAGGCGACGACATCGACATAATGACCATCCCGTCGCCAAAGTGGCACGAGCGCGACGGCGGCTACTATATCGGCACCGCCTGCATGGTCGTCATGAAGGACCCAGACAGCGGCTGGATCAATTACGGCGCCTATCGAGTGCAGGCCCACGATGCCAAGACCGCATCCGTGATGGTCTCCAAGGGCAAGCATGGCAACATGCTTATGAGTAAATATTTTGAGCGCGGCGAGAAATGCCCGATCGCAGTCGTCGCCGGTATGCACCCGGCGCTTTTCATGATTTCAGGCCTCGAGATGCCCTACGGCAAGAACGAGTATGATTGCGCCGGTGGCCTACTGGGCGAGGGCGTCGAGATCATCAATATGCCGAAGACCGGCCTGCCGGTCCCGGCCAACGCCGAGATAGCCTTTGAGGGCTTCATCGACCAGAACGATTTCGTCGACGAGGGTCCGTTCGGTGAATGGGCCGGCTACTATGCGGGCGATATGCACCGCGAACCCGCCATCCGCATCGAGACCTTCATGCACAGAGATAATCCGGTCCTGCTCGGCGCCGTGCCGGGCGTGCCGCCAAACGACGACACCTTTTACCGCGGCACCTATCGCTGCGGCGCGGTGTGGAACCAGCTAGAGGCGGCTGGCATCCCGGGCGTCCAGGGCGTCTGGGCGCATGAGGCGGGCGGCAGCCGTATGTGGCTGACGGTCTCAATCAAGCAGATGTACGGCGGCCATTCGAAGCAGGCCGGTATGGTCGCGGCGCACTGCCACGCTGGCGCCTACGCGAACCGCTGGGTGATCGTGGTCGACGAGGACATCGATCCCGCGAATATGAACGACGTGATCTGGGCGATGTGCACCCGTCACGATCCGCGCGAGGGGCTCGACATCATCGACGGCGGCTGGAGCACGCACCTCGACCCGATGTGCTACAGCCACGACGACCGCCGCAATTCGCGCGTCATTGTAGACGCCTGCAAGCCGTTTAACCGCGATTTTCCGGCCGTCGTCCGCAACTCAGACAAGCTGGAGGCGGCGGTGATCAAGAAGTTCGGCAACCCGTTCGGCTGAGCCTTTCCCTTTAAGGCAGCGCGCAAGAGACGTAGACACTCGGCGATAACGACGCTGGAAGGCCGAAGCACTGCCGTCGCACCAACCGACGACCAAGATTGCCCCATCAGGGAGGAAACGACATGCCCGATACCTACCTGCCCGAAGGCTACAAGCCTCCGAAGGTCTGGAAACCCGACGCGGAGACCGGCGGCAAGTTTGCCTCGATCAACCGGCCGACGGCCGGCGCGCAGTTCGAGAAGGAGCTGCCGCATGGCGAGCATCGGCTACAGCTCTACTCGCTCGGCACGCCCAACGGCATCAAGGTGACGATGCTGCTCGAGGAGCTGCTTGCGGCCGGCGTGAAGGAAGCGGAATACGACGCGTGGCTGATCCGTATCGGAGAAGGTGACCAGTTTGGCAGCGGCTTCGTGTCGATAAACCCTAATTCCAAGATTCCGGCGCTGCTCGACGTGAGCACCGATCCGCCGACGCGGGTGTTTGAGAGCGGCGCGATCATGCTCTATCTCGCCGAGAAGTTCGGGAAGTTCATACCATCCGACCCGGTGGAACGGGCGGAATGCTAT